>NZ_JBXUNG010000008.1:0-205277 GCF_057196925.1 Klebsiella sp. SYXHC3
AGCAGCTGTTCGGTGAGGTCGAGCCAGGTCTGCAGGGTGTGCGCCGGGCTGGTGGTGTAGCTGAGGGTGCCCTGGGCATGGGCGCCGTGGCGGCGGACCGCCTGCAGGGCGGCCTGCATGTTGCGCGGGTCGTTCATGGCATCAAAGACGCGGAAGACGTCCATGCCGTTTTTGACGGCGCGCTCCACAAAGCGCTCCACCACGTCATCGGCGTAGTGGCGGTAGCCGAGCAGGTTCTGGCCGCGCAGCAGCATCTGCAGCGGAGTTTTCGGCATCGCTTTTTTCAGCTCGCGCAGGCGGACCCACGGGTCCTCGCCGAGGAAGCGGATGCAGGCGTCAAAGGTGGCGCCGCCCCAGCATTCGAGGGAGCGGTAGCCGACGTCATCCAGCTGAGCGGCAACGGGCAGCATATCGTCGAGGCGCAGACGGGTGGCGAACAGGGACTGGTGGGCGTCGCGCAGGACGACATCGGTAATGGCAACGGTCATGAATTCCTCCGTGAATTAAGAATTAAGGCGGCGATGGTGATGAATGGCGGCGACAATCGCCGGCTTTAAACGGGCGAAGTCGTCAGCGGGCGCGACGGCCGCAGGCGCCGGTTTGGGCGCGGCAGGCGGCTCAGGGAACAGACGGGTAACGGCGAGAGACATTCCCCGGATGGCGAAAATGAGCAGCAGCAGAAACGCCAGCACAAAGCCCATGCCGAGGAACATCAGGGTGAAGCCTTCGCCTAACAGAACGGCATCAGTCATAAAAAATCTCGAATAAGGGCACGATGGCGCGTTGGTTGGCGAGCTTGTCGACGCTTCCGGCTAAGGAGCAGGGTGGATTTCCCGCAGCCGCCCCCGGCGCTGGTCCCTGACTGGGTCAACTTCTTCGGCCGCTCAACGGCGCCATCGTGCGTATGGGTTAAATCATCATGCCGAACACGATGCTGGCGATGACCAGCACAATACCGCCGCCCAAACGGGAGGAGATTTGCGCATAAGAGATAAGGCTCATACGGTTACAGGCAGAAAGAACTTCCAGGTCGCCGGAACCGCCGCGGTTAGCCATACACAGGCCAGCGGTGATCGCTGATTCAATTGGGAAGAAGCCCATCATCCAGCCGCCGATCGCCGCGCCGATCACTGCGCCGATAACGATAATGGCGGCGATAACGACGTTAGCGAAGGTGATGGCGTTGATGATTTCCTGCAGGTCGGTGTAGCAAACGCCGACGCCGACCATCAGTACCCACAGCAGCTGTTTAGAGAAGAAATCAGACAGACGCTTGGCGCCGGCTTTGATTTCCGGTGAACACAGGCCGGAGGCGTTCAGCGCTGCAACGATCAGCACCATCCACGCGAAGTAGTGAATCGAAACGCCGCCAATGCTTGGCAGGATTTTCTTCGCGACGACGTACGCCAGCAGGAAACAGGTCGTGGCAAGCACCAGACCGACGGCGGTTTCACGATGCGTGATTTGTCCCGCTTTCTCGTCATCTTCGACTTTGAACGAGGCTTTACGCACCAGTTCGCCTTCGCCGCTCATCCAGGTGTGTTTTTTGCCGATGATATCGAGGACGGCGGCAAAGACGATGGCGAAGATGTTAGCGATGGTCAGAATAGCGATAGCGGTTGAGTAGTACTCTTCGCGAGAACGACCGGTGACGGAGTGATAGATCTCCGACAGCGGAACCGCGCCCGCGCCGTTGCCGCCGCCCATGATCGGCAGGACGTACAGCATCATGATGCGATCCACCGGAATACCGAACACCAGGCCGATAGCGATACCGAAAATAGACGCGCCGACAATGCCCATCAGGATGGTTGGAATATAGCCGAGCAGTGATTTCAGCAGCAGCCGGCGGTTTACCGACAGAATTGCTCCGGTAATTAATACCGCGATGAATAAGTTAAGGAAGTTACTCTTATCCATAACGTTGCTGATAGCATCGATTTCTTTCTGCGTAAAAATACCGGCGTAAACGAAATAGGCGGCTACCAGGAAAATCATTACTGGAGCACCGCCTATATATTTGTTGAATATTGGCAGGCGTTTGCCAATTTCACCGAATATAGCGCCGATGATAAACATGATGGCAAAACCGCCGACGATGTCGGTGGGTAAAGCGTTATAAAAATGTGAAAGTAATAGCGTAATTAACGCAAACGCGTAAAGGGGGAGCGGCATACCGAAGATTTTAAATCCCAGCAGGTCGCTAACGCCCTTTTTCTCCGTCGCCGGAGCCTGACTCATGTTAGTCATAAACGTTTTCCTGTTTATTGATGGAGTAATAATACCGGCGCATAGTAATAAATAGCTTTAGTGGTAAGGTGTGATTACCTTCACTGAATACTCGTGTTTTTTATTAATTTAATTGGTTTAATGATGCTGAATTAATTAACAACATAAAAACCATAAAGCCAATTAAGCCACGAGAAAAACTGTGACTTAAATACAAGTATCAACAGCCGAACGCTGGCGAAATACAGTTCGTTTTGGAATAACGAAGCGCTAAAAATGACTCTGATATTAAAACGCGTTCAGCTATTAAAAGATAAACCGCGGCGAGAAGCGATCGATCGGTTTCTTCGCCAGCATCAGCTGTCGTTAGAAGCCGACTGTGAAATGGCGATCGTCGCCGAGTATCAACAGCGGCTGGTCGGCTGCGGTGCTATTGCCGGCAATGTACTGAAATGTATTGCCATCGATCCCTCGCTGCAGGGGGAAGGGCTGAGCCTTAAATTACTGACCGAGCTCCTGACGCTGGCCTATGAACTGGGGCGCAGCGAACTGTTTTTGTTCACTAAACCTTGCAATGCCGCGCTATTTTCCGGCGCCGGCTTCTGGCCGATAGCCCAGGCGGGCGACCGCGCCGTGCTAATGGAAAATAGCCGCGAACGACTGACTCGTTACTGCCGACAGTTGGCGATGTACCGTCAGCCGGGAAGAAAAATCGGCGCTATCGTGATGAACGCCAACCCCTTCACCTTTGGCCACCGCTGGTTGGTGGAACAGGCGGCCAGCCAGTGCGACTGGCTACATCTGTTTGTGGTCAAAGAAGATGCGTCCTGCTTTTCCTATCACGATCGCTTCAAACTCATTGAACAGGGGATTGCCGGCATCGATAAGGTGACGCTGCATCCTGGTTCGGCGTATCTGATCTCGCGGGCGACGTTCCCCGGCTATTTCCTGAAAGAGCAGGGGGTGGTTGATGACTGCCACAGCCAGATTGACCTACAGCTCTTCCGCGAGCGTCTGGCCCCGGCGCTACAGATTACCCATCGCTTTGTTGGCACCGAGCCGCTGTGTCCCCTGACCCGTAATTACAACCAGCGCATGAAGTCCCTGCTGGAAGCGCCAGGCGACGCGCCGCCCATTGAAGTGGTTGAGCTGGCGCGAATCGAAAAAAATGGCGGACCCGTGTCGGCCTCCCGAGTGCGCGAACTCTATCGACAGCGCAACTGGCAGGCGGTCGCGGCGCTGGTACCGCCGGGGACCCTCTCTTTTCTGATGCAACTGGCGGAAAGCGAACATCAAACCGCCTGATTTTTATGCCCTAACTAAGGATTTTCCCCTATGGAAATGAAGATTGACGCCCTGGCCGGCACGCTGGAATCCAGCGATGTGATGGTCAGGATTGGACCGGCGGCGCAGCCGGGCATTCAGCTGGAAATCGACAGCATTGTGAAACAGCAGTTTGGCGCCGCAATTGAGCAGGTAGTCAGAGAAACGCTGGCGCAGCTTGGCGTGAAGCAGGCCAACGTGGTGGTCGATGATAAAGGCGCGCTGGAGTGCGTACTGCGGGCCCGCGTACAGGCCGCGGCGCTGCGCGCGGCGCAACAGTCCCAATTACAATGGAGCCAGCTATGAAACCACGTCGCAGTATGCTGTTCATCCCTGGCGCTAATGCCGCCATGTTAAGCACTTCATTCGTTTACGGCGCCGATGCGGTGATGTTCGACCTTGAAGATGCCGTTTCGCTACGCGAAAAAGATACCGCCCGCCTGCTGGTGCATCAGGCGCTGCAGCATCCGCTGTATCAGGATATCGAAACCGTGGTGCGCATTAACCCGCTGAATACGCCGTTCGGTCTCGCCGACCTTGAAGCGGTAGTCCGCGCGGGCGTGGATATGGTGCGTCTGCCGAAAACCGACAGCAAAGAAGATATCCATGAGCTGGAAGCGCATGTTGAGCGGATTGAACGCGAGTGCGGCCGGGAAGTGGGCAGCACCAAGTTAATGGCGGCGATCGAGTCGGCGCTGGGCGTGGTGAACGCGGTGGAGATCGCCCGCGCCAGCCCGCGTCTGGCGGCGATCGCGCTGGCGGCCTTCGATTACGTCATGGATATGGGCACCTCCCGCGGCGACGGTACTGAACTGTTCTACGCCCGCTGCGCTGTACTGCATGCCGCGCGCGTTGCCGGCATCGCCGCCTATGACGTGGTGTGGTCGGATATCAATAACGAAGAGGGCTTCCTGGCGGAAGCGAATCTGGCCAAAAACCTCGGTTTTAACGGCAAATCGTTGGTTAACCCACGACAAATTGAACTCCTGCATCAGGTCTATGCCCCGACGCGCAAAGAGGTCGATCACGCGCTGGAAGTGATTGCCGCGGCGGAAGAAGCCGAAACGCGAGGTCTTGGCGTGGTATCGCTGAACGGCAAGATGATCGATGGACCGATTATCGACCATGCTCGCAAAGTGGTGGCGCTCTCGGCTTCCGGTATTCGTGATTAAGGGGAATAAGATGAAAGAGACAGTAACAATGCTTAATCAGCAGTACGTGATGCCGGAAGGGTTAGCTCCTTATGCGGGCGTGACGGCGAAAAGCCCGTGGTTGGCGAGCGAAAGCGAAAAACGTCAGCGTAAAATCTGCGATTCGCTGGAAACGGCGATTCGTCGTTCCGGTTTGCAAAACGGCATGACCATTTCGTTCCACCACGCGTTTCGCGGCGGTGACAAAGTCGTCAATATGGTAGTGGCGAAGCTGGCGGAAATGGGTTTTCGCGATCTGACGCTGGCATCCAGTTCGCTGATCGACGCCCACTGGCCGCTGATCGAGCATATTAAAAATGGCGTGATCCGCCAGATCTACACCTCCGGCCTGCGCGGCAAGTTGGGCGAGGAGATCTCCGCCGGTTTGATGGAAAACCCGGTACAGATCCACTCCCACGGCGGTCGCGTACAGCTGATTCAAAACGGCGAGCTGTCGATTGATGTCGCGTTTCTCGGCGTTCCTTGCTGCGATGAGTTTGGCAACGCCAACGGCTTTAGCGGTAAATCACGCTGCGGTTCGCTGGGCTACGCGCGCGTTGATGCGGAACATGCCAAATGCGTAGTGCTGCTGACCGAAGAGTGGGTGGATTATCCTAACTATCCGGCCAGTATCGCCCAGGATCAGGTCGATCTGATAGTCCAGGTGGACGAAGTCGGCGATCCGGAAAAAATCACCGCTGGCGCGATCCGTCTGACCAGCAACCCGCGTGAGCTGCTGATCGCCCGCCAGGCGGCGAAAGTTGTTGAGCATTCCGGGTACTTTAAAGATGGTTTTTCGCTGCAGACCGGTACCGGCGGCGCCTCGCTGGCGGTGAGCCGCTTCCTCGAAGATAAAATGCGCCGTAACGATATTACCGCCAGCTTCGGCCTTGGCGGCATCACCGGGACGATGGTTGACCTGCACGAAAAAGGGTTGATTAAAACGCTGCTCGATACCCAATCGTTCGATGGCGACGCGGCGCGTTCATTGGCGCAGAACCCAAACCACGTTGAGATCTCCACCAACCAGTATGCCAGCCCGGGCTCTAAAGGCGCCTCCTGCGAGCGCTTAAACGTGGTGATGCTCAGCGCGCTGGAAATCGATACCGACTTTAACGTTAACGTGATGACCGGCTCTAACGGCGTGCTGCGCGGCGCGTCCGGCGGCCATAGCGATACCGCCGCCGGCGCGGATTTGACCATCATTACCGCGCCATTAGTTCGCGGCCGTATTCCCTGCGTCGTGGAAAAAGTGCTGACCCGCGTCACGCCGGGAGCCAGTGTAGATGTGCTGGTCACCGACCACGGCATAGCGGTAAACCCGGCGCGCCAGGATCTGATCGACAATTTGCGCAACGCGGGCATTCCGCTGATGACTATTGAGGAACTGCAGCAGCGTGCGGAACTGCTAACCGGCAAGCCGCAGCCGATCGAGTTTACCGATCGGGTGGTGGCGGTGGTGCGCTATCGCGATGGCTCCGTGCTTGATGTTATTCGTCAGGTGAAAAACAGCGACTAAATGCAGAGGGGGAAGGGCAATGAGCGAAGTGTTAATCAATCCGCAGCGTTCGCTGCGCGTGAAACCGCTGAACGCTGAAGAGGTGGTCAGCGCGGTAGAGCGCGCGCTGTTGACCGAAGTTCGCCTGACCCCAAAGCCCGGGTTGGTGGATATTCGTAACGCTGGCGCCCATCACGATATGGACCTGGCCTCGTTTGAGGCCAGTACCGCGGTGGTGGCGCCGTGGATGGAGAAATTTTTCATCATGGGCCACGATACCGCGGCGATCGTGCCGGAACAGGTGTTAATGATGCTGCGTCCAGTGGGAATGGCCTGTGAGAACGATATGCTGGAGGTCACCGGCGGGGTGAATACCCATCGCGGGGCGATCTTCGCTTTCGGTTTGCTGAGCGCGGCGGCGGGAAGGCTGGTATCGAAAGGCGAGCCGATTGAACAGCATCGGCTGTGCGATCAGGTGGCGCGATTCTGTCGCGGCATGGTTATGCAAGAACTCTCCGCTTCCAGCGGCGAACCGTTAAGCAAAGGCGAAGCCCATTTTCTACGTTATGGTCTCTCCGGCGCCCGCGGCGAGGCTGAGAGCGGCTTTCGTACCGTGCGAACCCAGGCGCTACCGGTGTTCAACCGCATGATGGAAGAGACTGGCGATAGCAACCTGGCGTTGCTGCAAACCTTGCTGCATCTGATGGCGTGGAATGATGACACCAATCTGGTCTCACGCGGCGGGCTTGCCGGCCTGAACTTTGTGCAGCAGGAGGCGCAGCGGCTGTTGTGGCAGGGCGGCGTCATGGCTGACGGCGGGCTGGAGGCGTTGCGTCAATTCGATGACGAACTGATTGCCCGCCACCTTAGCCCCGGCGGCAGCGCCGATTTGTTGGCGGTAACCTGGTTTTTGTCCGCTTTTCCCGCCGGTGAGCTTTTCCCTCTTTGATTTAGTACAACAACGCCTTAGCCCGCACCGCGCGGGCGGGGCGCTACCGTACCCCCACCCGAATTCCACTACTTAAACGCCGAATCGCGGCACAATCATATAGTTTTTACTGATATCGACCGCCGTTTGTCATAAATTTCTAATTATCGGCGTTTTTGAGTAGCGGCTATGCAACGGGCTGGTTACTCTGAAAACAATTCACGTGAAGTTAACAAAAGAGAATAGCTATGCAAGATGCACAAATCCGCGTGGCCATCGCCGGCGCGGGAGGCCGGATGGGACGCCAGTTAATTCAGGCTGCGCTGCAGATGGAAGGCGTGGCGCTTGGCGCGGCGCTGGAGCGCGAAGGTTCAAGCCTGGTGGGCAGCGATGCGGGCGAGCTGGCAGGCGCAGGCAAATCAGGCGTTACGGTACAAAGTAGCCTGGCGGCGGTAAACGATGATTTCGATGTATTGATCGATTTTACTCGCCCGGAAGGCACGCTCAACCATTTGGCTTTCTGCCGTCAGCACGGCAAAGGGATGGTGATCGGCACCACCGGTTTTGATGATGCCGGAAAGCAGGCGATTAGCGATGCCGCGCAGGACATTGCCATCGTCTTTGCCGCTAACTTTAGCGTTGGCGTCAACGTGCTGTTAAAGCTGCTGGAGAAGGCGGCGAAGGTGATGGGCGATTATACCGATATCGAAATTATCGAAGCGCACCACAGGCATAAAGTGGATGCGCCATCAGGTACCGCGCTGGCGATGGGCGAGGCGATCGCCGGGGCATTGAACAAAGATCTGAAGGACTGCGCCGTCTACAGTCGTGAAGGTCATACCGGCGAACGCGTTCCTGGTACCATTGGCTTTGCTACCGTTCGCGCGGGCGACATCGTCGGCGAACATACGGCGATGTTCGCCGATATCGGGGAACGTATCGAAATTACCCACAAGGCTTCCAGTCGGATGACTTTTGCCAATGGCGCCGTTCGTTCTGCTTTGTGGTTGAAAGACAAAAAAAATGGTCTCTTTGACATGAAAGATGTGCTTGATCTGAATGCTTTATAATGATTATTACCCATCGTGATGTGGTTATTGCATTCAATATGTGATTGATTGCAAAGGGCAATATTTTATTGCCCTTTTTTATTTTTCCCTTTTGAACTATTTTTCTTTGTTAGTGGTTTAAAAATCTGGATTATCTCATGATTTATGGTTATTGGATTGTAAATTTTGACCATCTGGTCCACTTTTTTCCCCTCCGGTGACTGATTTTACAGTTTTCCACGCCCGCAAGCGTTTTCTCAACCAGGTTAGTTGATCTTTTTACCGTAAAAATCGCCCGTTACGCGCCAGTGGCGTAAAATAAGGTTAAAAATATCTGCTTTAAGTTGACTTTTACCCGACATCTCTCCAGAATGCCGCCGTTTGCCAAAATTCTGCGGGCAAAAATTTGCATTGATTCAGATCTATGTCTGAATTAATATGCAAATAAAGTGAGTGAATATTCTCTGGAGGGTGTTTTGATTAAGTCAGCGCTTTTGGTTCTGGAAGACGGAACCCAGTTTCACGGTCGGGCCATCGGGGCAACCGGCACGGCGGTTGGGGAAGTCGTTTTCAATACTTCAATGACCGGTTATCAAGAAATCCTCACTGATCCTTCCTATTCCCGCCAAATCGTCACTCTTACTTATCCCCATATTGGAAATGTCGGCACCAACGCCGCCGATGAAGAATCTTCTCAGGTACATGCACAAGGTCTGGTCATTCGCGACTTGCCGCTGATTGCCAGCAACTTCCGCAATACCGAAGACCTTTCTTCTTAC
Organism: Klebsiella sp. SYXHC3; assembly: GCF_057196925.1. Lineage (NCBI taxonomy): Bacteria > Pseudomonadati > Pseudomonadota > Gammaproteobacteria > Enterobacterales > Enterobacteriaceae > Klebsiella > Klebsiella sp. SYXHC3. Next base: position 8,997 of record NZ_JBXUNG010000008.1, read on the forward strand.
CTGAAGCGCCATAACATTGTGGCCATTGCCGATATCGATACCCGTAAGCTGACGCGTTTACTGCGTGAGAAAGGGGCGCAGAATGGCTGCATCATCGCCGGCGATAATCTTGATGCCCAACTGGCGCTGGAAAAAGCCCAGGCATTCCCTGGTCTGAACGGCATGGACCTGGCGAAAGAGGTCACGACCGCAGAGACTTACGCCTGGACCCAGGGGAGCTGGACACTGGCGGGCGACCTGCCGGAAGCGAAGGCGGAAAGCGATCTGCCGTTCCACGTCGTGGCTTATGACTTCGGCGCCAAGCGCAATATCCTGCGGATGCTGGTTGACCGCGGCTGCCGCCTGACTATCGTTCCGGCGCAAACGTCGGCAGAAGACGTGCTTAAGCTGAATCCGGACGGTATTTTCCTCTCCAACGGCCCTGGCGACCCGGCGCCGTGCGATTACGCCATCGCGGCGATTGAAAAATTCCTCACCACCGATATTCCGGTCTTTGGCATCTGTCTCGGCCATCAGCTGCTGGCGCTGGCGAGCGGCGCGAAGACCATTAAGATGAAATTCGGCCACCACGGCGGTAACCACCCGGTTAAAGATATCGATAACAATGTAGTGATGATTACCGCTCAGAACCACGGCTTTGCCGTTGATGAAGCGACGCTGCCTGCCAACCTGCGCGTGACCCACAAGTCACTGTTCGACGGCACCCTGCAGGGGATCCATCGTACCGACAAGCCGGCGTTTAGCTTCCAGGGGCACCCTGAAGCGAGCCCGGGCCCGCACGATGCCGCGCCGCTGTTCGACCACTTTATCGAGTTAATTGAGCAATACCGTCAGTCCGCGAAATAATCAGGAGTAAAAGAGCCATGCCAAAACGTACAGACATAAAAAGTATCCTGATTCTGGGCGCGGGCCCGATTGTTATCGGTCAGGCGTGTGAGTTTGACTACTCTGGCGCCCAGGCCTGTAAAGCCCTGCGCGAAGAGGGTTACCGCGTTATTCTGGTGAACTCTAACCCGGCGACCATCATGACCGACCCGGAAATGGCCGATGCGACCTATATCGAGCCGATTCACTGGGAAGTGGTGCGTAAAATTATCGAAAAAGAGCGTCCGGACGCGGTGCTGCCGACCATGGGCGGCCAGACCGCGCTGAACTGCGCGCTGGAGCTGGAGCGTCAGGGCGTGCTGGCAGAGTTCGGCGTGACCATGATTGGTGCGACCGCCGATGCGATCGATAAAGCGGAAGACCGCCGTCGCTTCGACGTGGCGATGAAAAAAATCGGTCTCGACACCGCGCGTTCCGGCATTGCGCACACCATGGAAGAAGCGCTGGCGGTGGCCGCTGAAGTTGGCTTCCCATGCATCATCCGTCCGTCCTTTACTATGGGCGGCACCGGCGGCGGTATCGCCTATAACCGCGAAGAGTTCGAAGAAATCTGCGAACGCGGTCTGGATCTCTCTCCGACCAACGAACTGCTGATTGATGAATCGCTGATCGGCTGGAAAGAGTACGAGATGGAAGTGGTGCGCGATAAGAACGATAACTGCATCATCGTCTGCTCGATTGAAAACTTCGATGCCATGGGGATTCACACCGGCGACTCCATCACCGTCGCCCCGGCGCAGACCCTGACCGACAAAGAATACCAAATCATGCGTAACGCCTCGATGGCGGTACTGCGTGAAATCGGTGTGGAAACCGGCGGTTCTAACGTACAGTTCTCGGTGAACCCGAAAGATGGTCGCCTTATCGTTATCGAAATGAACCCGCGCGTCTCCCGCTCTTCGGCGCTGGCCTCGAAAGCGACCGGCTTCCCGATTGCCAAAGTGGCGGCGAAACTGGCGGTAGGTTACACCCTCGATGAGCTGATGAACGATATCACCGGCGGCCGTACCCCGGCTTCCTTCGAACCGTCCATCGACTATGTTGTGACCAAAATTCCACGCTTTAACTTTGAAAAATTCGCTGGCGCTAACGACCGTCTGACCACGCAGATGAAATCCGTCGGCGAAGTGATGGCGATTGGTCGCACGCAGCAGGAATCTCTGCAGAAAGCGCTGCGCGGCCTGGAAGTGGGCGCCACCGGCTTCGACCCGAAAGTCAGCCTCGACGATCCGGAAGCGCTGACCAAAATCCGCCGCGAGCTGAAAGACGCGGGCGCCGAGCGTATCTGGTACATCGCTGATGCCTTCCGTGCGGGCCTCTCCGTCGACGGCGTCTTCAACCTGACCAATATCGACCGCTGGTTCCTGGTACAAATCGAAGAGCTGGTGCGCCTGGAAGAGAAAGTGGCGGCAGTGGGCATCAACGGCCTCGACGCTGACTTCCTGCGCCACCTGAAGCGTAAAGGCTTTGCCGATGCGCGTCTGGCGAAACTGGCAGGCGTGCGCGAAGCGGAAATCCGCAAGCTGCGCGATCACTACAACCTGCACCCGGTCTACAAGCGCGTGGATACCTGCGCGGCGGAATTCGCCACCGATACCGCCTACATGTACTCCACTTATGAAGACGAGTGCGAATCTAATCCGTCCGTCGACCGCGATAAAATCATGGTGCTCGGCGGCGGCCCGAACCGTATCGGCCAGGGTATCGAGTTTGACTACTGCTGCGTACACGCCTCGCTGGCGCTGCGCGAAGACGGTTACGAGACCATCATGGTCAACTGTAACCCGGAAACCGTTTCGACCGACTACGACACCTCCGACCGTCTGTACTTCGAGCCGGTAACGCTGGAGGACGTACTGGAAATCGTGCGCATCGAGAAGCCGAAAGGCGTCATCGTGCAGTACGGCGGTCAGACCCCACTGAAGCTGGCGCGTGAACTGGAAGCCGCAGGCGTGCCGGTTATCGGCACCAGCCCGGACGCCATCGACCGCGCTGAAGACCGCGAGCGCTTCCAGCATGCGGTTGACCGCCTGAAACTGAAGCAGCCGGCGAATGCCACCGTGACCGCGATTGAGCAAGCGGTTGAGAAGGCAAAAGAGATCGGCTATCCGCTGGTGGTGCGCCCGTCTTACGTGCTCGGCGGCCGCGCGATGGAAATTGTTTATGACGAAGCTGACCTGCGCCGTTACTTCCTGACCGCGGTGAGCGTCTCCAACGATGCGCCGGTACTGCTGGACCGTTTCCTCGACGACGCGGTTGAAGTCGACGTCGACGCTATCTGCGATGGCGAAATGGTGCTGATTGGCGGCATCATGGAACATATCGAACAAGCGGGCGTGCACTCCGGCGACTCCGCCTGTTCTCTGCCAGCCTACACTCTGAGCAAAGAGATTCAGGATGTGATGCGTGAGCAGGTGCAGAAACTGGCCTTCGAACTGCAGGTTCGCGGCCTGATGAACGTACAGTTCGCGGTGAAAAACAACGAAGTGTACCTGATTGAAGTCAACCCACGCGCGGCGCGCACCGTACCGTTCGTGTCGAAAGCCACCGGCGTACCGCTGGCGAAAGTGGCGGCACGCGTAATGGCCGGTAAAACGCTGGCGCAGCAGGGCGTCACCAAAGAAATCATCCCGCCGTACTACTCGGTGAAAGAGGTGGTGCTGCCGTTCAACAAATTCCCGGGCGTTGACCCGCTGTTAGGGCCGGAAATGCGCTCTACCGGGGAAGTGATGGGCGTGGGCCGCACCTTCGCGGAAGCGTTCGCCAAAGCGCAGCTGGGCAGCAACTCCACGATGAAGAAACAGGGCCGCGCGCTGCTCTCCGTTCGCGAAGGCGACAAAGAGCGCGTTGTCGACCTGGCGGCAAAACTGCTGAAACAGGGCTTCGAGCTGGATGCAACCCACGGTACCGCGATTGTTCTGGGTGAAGCCGGTATCAATCCGCGTCTGGTGAACAAGGTGCATGAAGGTCGTCCGCACATTCAGGACCGTATCAAGAATGGCGAATATACCTACATCATCAACACCACCGCAGGACGTCAGGCGATTGAAGACTCCAAGCTGATTCGCCGCAGCGCGCTGCAGTACAAGGTGCATTACGACACCACCCTGAACGGCGGCTTCGCCACCGCGATGGCGCTGAATGCCGATGCGACCGAGAAGGTGATTTCGGTGCAGGAAATGCACGCGCAAATCACTAAATAAGCGTACCGGCCGGGCCGGATAGCGACACACAGGGGCTGACGATATCGTCGGCCCTTTTTTTATGGCAATCATCTTCGGAGAGTTCTGCTTTTATCTGCCTGCCGGGTCAGGCTAACTATAGTTAGCACGATAACGATACCAATTGATGAAAAGACAGGAGGATACAATGCGGAACAAAATTCTGGTGGCATCCGCGCTGGCGGCAACGGCGCTGGTATTTGTGGCAGGTTGCTCATCAAATCAGTCGCTCAAAACGACAGATGGCAAAACAATTGTGACCAGCGGTAAGCCGCAGGTCGATGATGATACAGGCCTGGTATCCTACAAAAATGCGGAAACCGGTCGCGTGGAGCAGATTAATCGCGACCAGGTGAAGTCAATGGACGAGCTGGATAACTAAAAAAAAGCAGTGGCTTCGGCCACTGCTTTTTACCTTTCAGTGTATAGCCATTACCAACGGTGATTCAGCAGAATGTGGCCGCCATACGCGGCGTAGCTGTTTTCACCCCATTCGCCGCTGGCGCGCAGCGAGATGGTGGTCGTCTCGTTCACATTACCGGTTACGCCCAGCTCTAACTGACCGCGATCGTCCGGCGTATCGTTGCTGACTTTTTCGCCATTGAATGCCAGATCGTTTTGACCCGCGCCTTTCAGCCAGTTCACGGCAACATAAGGCTGCCACGCTTTAACATCGTGTTGCTCGAAATAGCTGCTCTTCACGCCGAGACGGCCAAACAGGCTATTGTTATCCACGGTCGTTACCCGCACGCCATCCGGATCGGTATGATTTTCCTGATCGAGATAGCTGTAGATCATCTGCGCCTGAGGTTCAATCTTCCAGGTACGCGCATTGTCTGAAGGGATCACCCATGCATGGCCGACTTCGACAGAGGCGGCAAAGCCTTTGCTATCATACTTTTCATTGTTGCGATTGCTGGTGACCGTGTTGTTATACCAGCTGTAGGACGCCCAGGTATCGATGTAGCTGCCCAGACGTAATTTCGGATCTTCCTGCCAGGTCGCGTACAGGCCAACGTTGAAACCGTCGACTTTACCCTGCGCGTCACGCACGTTGTGTTTCGCATCCGAGTCTGTTTTCGCCTGGCCCGCGCCAAACATGCCGCCGGCACGCAGTATCCCTTTGTCCATCGGCTTGCTCATGAAATCACTGCCGACCTGAAGCACGGTGGTAGTGGTGTCATAGCTGACTTTATCGCCGCCGGCATCGTTCTCATGATAGCGGCCCTTAACGTACATCCAGGTGTTCAGATTGTCTTCGTTGCGGAACGTGAGCTGGTCGCGATCGTCACGTTTATGCAGGAACATACTCTGTGCAGCAAGGTAGTTACCCAGATAAGCGCCGACTTCCGGCGCCATCACTTCTGGCGCGGATTGACCGCCATTATCGGTATTGCTGCCGCCATCAGTGCCGCTACCGCTATCGCTGCCGCTGTCACCATCGTCAGTATCATCCGACGGATCGTCAGACGGGGTCGCTTTGGATTCCAGATACCAGTTGCCGTTGTCATGTTGATACAGACCATACTCATAAGCCCCGGCGACAACCGGTTTGGATAAGGTTAGCTGGGCTTCGGAGCTGCCGCTGACGCTGACAATCTCCATACCATTGACGGTTTGCGCGCCCAGCCCGCCGATATTGGCGATGCTGACGCCAGACTGGCCGTAGCTGCTGCCGGTGATGGACAGATGGTCGGTCGGCGCGCTGTCTTCGCCGAGGGTGCTGTTCATTACGATCTGGCTGCCGGCGGAACCGGTATAGTCGCCGTTAATCGTAAAATTGTTGCCAACGCTATTATCGGCGGCGCTGAGTAACAGCGTACCGCTGTTGGTCACATTGCCGTTAATCGTATCGACGCCGGATGTTCTTAGCGTTGCGTTACCTTCAACCGCATTCCACGCCGCGAGGATACCGCCGCTGAGAATATCAATGTTGTTATTCACTTCGCCGGCGCTGGCAAATTGCGCGCCATTTTCGATGGTGATGGTGGCGTCGCTGTCTGCTACACCGAGAGTGGCGCCTTCCGCGACCAGAGTGGTGCCGCTTTTCAGAAGGGTATTGCCGGTATAGCTATTGGTGCCGGTTAAGGTCAGGGTATTGGCATCGACTTTCTCCACGTTGCCGCTACCGATGATGCTGGTGGCAAACGTAGAGTCGCTTCCCTGATTGAAGATTACTGTACCGTTGTTGGTCATGCTGCCGGTGAGGGTCGCGGTTTTCTGCCCGTTGCCTAACTGTAGCGTAGCCGCTTCCGCGACCAGCGTATTGCCGCTATTCGCGACAGCGCCCGCTAGCGTTAACTGGCCGCTATTAACCTGGAGGGAATCGCCGCTGCCGATGATGTCGAGGTTGCCGGTGAGCGTCCAGGCCTCGCCGTTCATTTTCACGGAGGCAAAACCGTCGCCGTCATTCAGGCCGACGAAGTTGCTGTCTTCTGTGCCAGAACCGACCAGCGAGAGTGTATTACCCGTTGAGCCCGTGGAGATGACATCGCCGATGAGCGAGGAACCGGTATTGAGCACCAGGCTGTTATTTTTGCTGCTGGCGAACATGACGGCCGTACCGCCGCCGCCGCCGAGTAAACCGCTGTTGATGATATCGGCTTTCGCGCTATCAACAACGTTGATCCCGTTCTCGCTGCCCTGCACGGTGCCGCTGTTGTTGATTTTGCTGTTGCCGTCGCTTAACGCAATACCATCGCCAGCGGTACCGGTGATGGCGCCGCTGTTATCTAACCCGACGCCAATTTGCGAACTCAGGCCGTTTTTGCCGGTAATCACGCCGGTATCGGTATTGGTGATACTAATTGCCGATGACTCTTCGCTAACGAAAATACCGTTGTTAGCGCCAGTAATGATTCCGCTATTATTAAACGTACCCGCCATTGATTGCACGTTAACGGCATTATCAGTTGCAGATGAAATAATTGCATTTTCATTATTATTAATTTCGACTGATTGTGCATCGATATTAATATCCAGACCGATACCCGCTCCGGCAATATTACCTTCGTTGGTGACTTTTTCTACGTTCATCCCGCCAACGGATACTGCTGGGGTGTTATCTGCGGAGGAGACGGTAACGTCTCTATTAATAACGTATTCGCTATCAGCCGAGAAGTCTTGCGGCGCGGAGGTTGACTGGTCAATGGTTGCCGCGCCGACAACTATTGGCGTTAACATTAATAAGGCGGGAAATATCCTTGCCAGCATTTTGGTTGTTCTGTTTAGTTCAAAGTGTTTATTGCTCATGTACACATCCATTTGAGTAAATAGCGGTCCGGGATATCGCTATAAATTAGTGTTTATATTTAGTGTAAAGAATGGGCTCAAAACGAAGAGCGTAAAATTATTGGATTTACTTTCTATGGTGTATAGGGTTATTTATTAAATAATGCTTTAAGGTTCCCTTAAAATATATGACGATTGTATTATTGATAATTATTAATTCGTAGAGTGGATTATTTTCGCTATCAACGCGTGTTTTGCTTACCAACATGTCACTACGGCAGGAAAACTTGGCAATAGCTGTGATTGCCTTTTCTCTCGCTATTCCCCCCTTTCAGTGAGCGAGTTAACTGTCTACACTCACTGCTACAAGAATACAAAAGACAGGCCCATTCATGATTCTGATAATTTACTCGCATCCTTATCCGCATCACTCGCATGCGAATAAACGGATGCTTGAGCAAGCAGGGACGCTTGATGGCGTAGAGATACGCTCCCTCTATGAGCTATATCCCGACTTCAATATCGATATCGCTGCCGAGCAGGCGGCGCTGGCGCGCGCCGATCTGGTTATCTGGCAGCATCCAATGCAGTGGTACAGCGTACCGCCGCTGCTAAAACTGTGGATGGATAAAGTGCTGTCTCACGGCTGGGCGTACGGCCACAATGGTATTGCGTTGCATGGTAAATCGCTGATGTGGGCGGTTACTACCGGCGGCGGCGAAAGCCATTTCGATATTGGTTCATTCCCCGGCTTTGACGTGCTGGCGCAGCCTCTGCAGGCGACGGCGCTGTACTGTGGCATGAAATGGCTGCCGCCGTTTGCCATGCACTGTACCTTTATCTGCGATGACGAAACGCTGCAGGCGCAGGCCCGTCATTATCGTCAACGCTTAATCGAATGGCAGGAGGCGCATCACAATGGATAGCCATACGCTAATACAGGCGCTGATCTACCTCGGATCCGCTGCGCTTATCGTGCCGATCGCCGTGCGTCTGGGGCTGGGGTCGGTACTGGGGTATTTGATCGCCGGCTGCGTTATCGGCCCGTGGGGGCTGCGCTTGGTCACTGACGCTGAGGCGATTCTGCATTTCGCCGAAATCGGCGTCGTACTGATGCTGTTTGTCATCGGTCTTGAGCTGGATCCGCAGCGCTTATGGAAGCTGCGCGCCTCGGTATTTGGCGGCGGCGCGCTGCAAATGGTGGTGTGCGGCGCGTTTATCGGGCTGTTCTGCATGCTGCTTGGATTGCGCTGGCAGGTTGCGGAGCTCATCGGGATGACGCTGGCGCTGTCGTCGACGGCGATTGCGATGCAGGCGATGAATGAACGTAACCTGACGGTGACGCAACTGGGGCGTAGCGCCTTTGCCGTGCTGTTGTTCCAGGATATCGCCGCTATTCCTTTGGTTGCGATGATCCCGTTGCTGGCGGCCAGCGGCGGCTCAACGACCCTGGCCGCGTTTGCGCTGTCGGCGTTGAAAGTCGCCGGCGCGCTGGCGCTGGTGGTGCTGTTAGGGCGCTATCTGACCCGGCCGGTACTGCGCTTCGTTGCCCGTTCCGGCCTGCGCGAAGTATTCAGCGCCGTGGCCTTGTTCCTGGTCTTCGGCTTCGGATTGCTGCTGGAAGAAGTGGGACTGTCGATGGCGATGGGCGCGTTTCTTGCCGGGGTGCTTCTGGCAAGTTCGGAATACCGCCATGCGCTGGAAAGCGATATCGAACCGTTTAAAGGGTTGCTGTTGGGGCTGTTCTTTATCGGCGTCGGCATGTCTATTGACTTCGGTACCCTCGTCACCCATCCGCTACGTATCCTGATCCTGCTGGTGGGTTTCCTGGCGATCAAAGCCCTGATGCTGTGGCTGATTGCTAAACCGCTGGGCGTACCGCGCGCGCAGCGCCGCTGGTTTGCCGTGCTGCTGGGGCAGGGGAGTGAGTTCGCTTTCGTGGTCTTCGGCGCCGCGCAGATGGCCGATGTGCTGGATAGCGAATGGGCGAAGGCGCTGACGCTGGCGGTGGCGTTATCCATGGCGGCAACGCCCATCCTGCTGGTGCTGCTGACGCGGATGGAGAAATCCGCCAGCGGCCAGGAGCGCGAAGCGGACGAGATTGATGAAGAGCAGCCGCGAGTGATTATCGCCGGTTTTGGCCGCTATGGGCAGATTGCCGGGCGCGTGCTGCTTTCCAGTGGCGTGAAAATGGTTATCCTCGATCACGATCCGGATCACGTTGATACCCTGCGCAAGTTCGATATGAAGGTGTTTTACGGTGATGCCACGCGAGTGGATCTGCTGGAATCGGCAGGGGCGGCAAAGGCAGAAGTGCTGATTAACGCCATCGACGACCCGCAGGCCAGTCTGCAACTGGTGGAGCTGGCGAAAGAGCACTTCCCGCATCTGCAGATCATTTCGCGTGCCCGCGATGTCGATCACTACATTCAGCTGCGCCAGGCCGGTGTGGAAGCGCCGGAGCGTGAGACCTTCGAATCGGCGCTGAAAAGCGGCCGCATGACGCTGGAAGCCCTGGGCCTTGGCGCTTATGAGGCCCGCGAGCGCGCCGATCTGTTCCGTCGTTTCAACCAACAGATGGTAGAAGAGATGGTGGCGATGGCGGAAAATGATGCCGCCTCGCGGGTGGCGGTGTTTAAACGGACCAGCGATATGCTTACCGGCATTATCAACGAGGACCGTAATCATCTGTCGCTGGTGCAGCGCCACGGCTGGCAAGGTACTGAAGAAGGACGGCACACCGGAGACGTTCGCGATGAGCCGGAGAATAAGCCTTCAACCTGAGGTGGTAAGCAAATGTTGCGTTAACTTTACAGCTAACATTTTGTTTTCAATTTAGTTCCTGATCTGGCGGCTCATAAGGGTTACGTGGGCTCGCCAGCAAATCTAAAAATTTTCATGTTCTTTACTCTTCGTTCAGTCGACGAAGTATTACGCTTTCCGTATAGTGGCGGCAATTTTTTGCATTCGGGAAATTTTCAATGATTAGTCTGATTGCGGCGTTAGCTGTAGATCGCGTAATTGGCATGGAGAACGCTATGCCATGGGACTTGCCTGCCGATCTCGCCTGGTTTAAACGTAATACCTTAAACAAGCCGGTGGTTATGGGGCGTTTGACCTGGGAATCTATCGGTCGCCCGTTGCCAGGACGTAAAAACATCGTTATCAGTAGCAAGCCGGGCAGCGACGATCGCGTGCAGTGGGTGAAGTCTGTTGATGAAGCGATTGCCGCCTGCGGCGACGCGGAAGAGATTATGGTGATCGGCGGTGGTCGCGTTTACGAGCAGTTCCTGCCAAAAGCGCACAAACTCTACCTGACCCATATTGATGCGGAAGTGGAAGGGGATACCCATTTCCCGGATTACGATCCGGACGAATGGGAATCGGTATTCAGCGAGTTCCACGATGCTGATGCGCAAAACTCCCATAGCTACTGCTTCGAGATCCTCGAGCGCCGTTAAGCGAAATCACATGGATTAAAAAACCCCGGTCGCGTCAGGCGTGGCCGGGGTTTTGTTTTATCAGGAATCTCCCGATTACCGTCCGGTACGGGCCGTAGGCCGGGTAAGGCGTTAGCCGCCACCCGGTAAACAAACGGCGCCGTGGGTAGATACTGTTATCAGTTTGCAATGGTTTCGCTCCTGGAAAAGCGGTTGTTCTGTGCTGTTTCCGAACATATTGCGCTCCCAATATTTCTTCTGCGTTATGTCTCTCATGGCGCAGGGAGCGCACAGAGGGCGGCCAGTCGCCGCCGCCCTCTGTACTCCCGGGCTCTGGCCGCCAAAATCGCCACTTCGTGGTGCCTTCGACTTATCCCTGCAGGCTTCGGGTCGGGCCGAGGCAGCGTCCTTGCAAATCACGGCCCTCAGCCCGCATCCATGCGGGCTGCCCCGGCCTGCCGGGAACGTCTCAGCGATTTTGAGGCCACCAACACCGGCAGTTTCAGTAGCCATGGGGAGAGAGGTAGAGTTGAGAGCTTCAGCTCACAACGGTACAGGCCGTAGGTCGGGTAAGGCGTAGCCGCCACCCGACAAAAAAAACGGCGCCGCGGGTAGCCCGGATAAGGCGCAGCGCGCCGCTATCCGGGATCGACTCAGGAGGCGACCGCTTCGCCCTCGTCGAGGCTTTTCTGGCGGTTGGAACGCTGGGTGAAATACGTTTTATCTTCCCAGCGCAGGCAGGTCAGATCGCCACCCCAGCAGCAGCCGGTATCCAGCGCGTAGATCCCTTCCGGCGTACCGCGGCCTTCCAACGACGCCCAGTGGCCAAAGGCGATACTGTACTCGCGAGCGACAGGGCCCGGAATGGCAAACCATGGCTTCAGCGGGGCGGGCGCGTCTTCCGGCGCCTCTTTGCTGTACATATCCAACTGGCCGTTCGGGAAGCAATAGCGCATGCGGGTGAAGGCGTTGGTGATAAAGCGCAGGCGCGCCAGGCCGCTGAGCTCATTGCTCCAGTGGTTCGGCATATCACCATACATCGCGTCGAGGAAGAACGGATAGGAGTCGCTGGCCAGCACGGCTTCGACATCGCGCGCGCACTGTTTGGCGGTTTCCAGATCCCACTGCGGCGTGATGCCGGCATGAGCCATCACCAGCTTTTTCTCTTCGTCCACCTGCATCAACGGCTGGCGACGCAGCCAGTTAAGGAGTTCGTCAGCGTCGGGCGCTTCCAGCAGCGGCGTCAGGCGGTCTTTGGGTTTGTTGCGGCTGATGCCGGCAAATACCGCCAGCAGGTGCAGGTCATGGTTGCCCAATACGATGCGCACGCTATCGCCGAGCGTTTTCACAAACCGCAGCACTTCCAGAGAGCCGGGGCCGCGTGCGACCAGATCGCCAGTGAGCCACAGTGTGTCCGTATCAGGGTTAAACTCCACCTGCTCCAGCAATGCGATCAGTTCATCGTAGCAACCATGAACGTCGCCAATAAGGTATGTAGCCATTGTTTTAATGTATAAGCGTTGGAACTGCGAGACGGAAGACAGGGATCTCGATATTGAACGGCACGCCGTTGCTATCAATCATCTCATAGTGACCCTGCATAGTGCCCAGCGGCGTTTCGATAACCGCGCCGCTGGTATATTGATACTCTTCGCCGGCAGGGATGTGCGGCTGTTCGCCGACCACCCCTTCACCCTGGACTTCCGTCTCGCGACCGTGTCCATTGGTGATAAGCCAGTAGCGGCCGAGAAGCTGAACCTGACTCCGCCCCAGGTTGCGAATGGTGACGGTGTAAGCGAAGACGTAGCGCTCTTCTTCCGGAGAAGATTGCGATTCGATATAGACGCTTTGCACCTGGACGCAAACACGAGGCGAATTAATCATGGTTAGCTCTCCTTCGAAGGCAGATTGTTGGATAACCAGTTGGCCATCTTACAGTACTGCTCTACAGAAATATTTTCCGCACGTACCGCCGGGTCGACGCCCAGCTCCGTCAGCACTTCAACGCTAAACAGATTGCCGAGACTATTACGAATGGTCTTACGGCGCTGGTTGAAGGCTTCAGTAGTGATACGGCTCAGCACGCGGACATCCTTCACCGGGTACGGCATGGTGCGGTGCGGCACCAGACGCACGACGGCGGAATCCACTTTTGGCGGCGGCGTAAAGGCGGTCGGCGGAACTTCAAGTACCGGGATCACCTGGCAGTAGTACTGCGCCATTACGCTTAAACGACCATACGCTTTACTGTTCGGCCCGGCAACCAGACGATTAACCACTTCCTTCTGCAGCATAAAATGCATATCGGCAATGGCATCAGTATAGCTGAAGAGGTGGAACATCAGCGGCGTTGAGATGTTGTACGGCAGGTTGCCGAAGACGCGCAGCGGCTGGCCCATTTTCTCCGACAGTTCGCCGAAGTTCATGGTCATCGCATCCTGCTGGTAAATGGTCAGCTTAGGTCCGAGGAACGGATGCGTCTGCAGGCGGGCCGCCAGATCGCGGTCCAGCTCGATAACGGTTAATTGATCGAGGCGTTCGCCGACCGGTTCGGTCAGCGCGGCGAGACCCGGGCCGATTTCGACCATCGCCTGGCCTTTCTGTGGATTGATGGCCGAGACAATGCTGTCGATCACGAACTGATCGTTGAGAAAGTTTTGCCCGAAGCGTTTACGGGCTAAATGGCCCTGATGGACTCGATTATTCATTGGGTATTAACAATCATTTTGATGGCGAGATTAAGCGCCGTGATAAAACTGCCGACGTCCGCTTTTCCCTGACCGGCTAATTCCAGCGCGGTACCGTGGTCAACGGAGGTACGAATAAAAGGTAAACCGAGCGTAATATTCACGCCACGGCCAAAGCCCTGGTATTTTAGCACGGGCAGGCCCTGATCGTGGTACATCGCGAGTACCGCATCGGCATTATCGAGATATTTTGGCTGAAAAAGGGTATCCGCAGGCAGTGGACCGCTAAGATTCATGCCCTTCGCCCGCATCTCTTCCAGCACCGGAATGATGGTATCGATCTCTTCCGTCCCCATGTGGCCACCTTCGCCGGCGTGGGGATTCAGGCCGCAAACCAGCACGTGCGGTTGAGCGATGCCAAATTTATGCCGCAGATCGGCATCCAGGATGGTAATCACTTCGCGCAGCAGCTCCGGCGTAATCGCCTCGCTTATTGCCTTTAGCGGAAGATGGGTCGTGGCCAGCGCGACCCGCAGCTCCTCGGTCGCCAGCATCATGACCACTTTACTGGCGTGAGCGCGCTCTTCGAAGAACTCGGTATGGCCGGTAAAGGCGATGCCGGCGTCGTTGATGTTGCCTTTGTGCACCGGCCCGGTAATCAGCGCCGCGAATTCGCCATTAAGGCAGCCATCGCAGGCGCGCGCCAGCGTTTCCACCACATAGCCGCCATTCTCGACATTGAGCACGCCCGGCTGCACCGGCGCGTTGAGGGGGACGGAAAGCAGCGTGAGCGTTCCTGCCCGCTGCGGCTGCGGAGGGCGCGTTGGATCGTAGGGGAGGAGCGATAAAGGAAGACCGAGCTGGCGGGCTCGGTCAGTTAACAGGGCGCCATCGGCGCAAATAACCAGTTCAACCGGCCAGTCGCGCTGCGCAAGCTCGGCGACAAGGTCGGGACCAATCCCTGCGGGTTCGCCGGGAGTGATAACAACACGTTGCATAGAAACGTTCCTTCGGGCTCGTTATTGCCCGGCTACGCAGTCAACCCCAGCGTTTGCTGGGGCGACCGGTCTACCCTCTGGCATGTCTTAACGTGGTGCAGAGGGCTGAACTTTAGTTGCTCAGAATTTTGACGTAAGCGCTGGCGCGCTGTTCCTGCATCCAGGTTGCCGCTTCTTCAGAGAATTTGCGGTTCATCAGCATGCGGTAAGCGCGGTCTTTCTGCGCGGCGTCGGTTCTGTCGACGTTGCGGGTATCCATCAGTTGGATCAGGTGCCAGCCGAAGGAGGAGTGAACCGGACCGCTAGTCTGGCCTTTGTTGAGGCGCATCAGCGCATCGCGGAACGCAGGATCGAAGATATCCGGCGTTGCCCAGCCTAAGTCGCCGCCCTGGTTGGCGGAGCCCGGGTCCTGAGAAAACTCTTTCGCTGCTTTATCGAAAGTCGTTTTACCGCTCTTAATGTCTGCCGCAATCTGCTCCAGCTTCGCCTGGGCCTGGGCGTCATTCATGATCGGCGACGGCTTCAGCAGGATGTGACGGGCATGAACTTCGGTGACGGAGATATTCTGGCTGCCGCCGCGCATATCGTTCACTTTCAGGATGTGGAAGCCGACGCCGGAACGAATCGGACCGACAACATCGCCTTTCTTCGCGGTGCTCAGCGCCTGCGCGAAGATGCCCGGCAGCTCCTGAATACGGCCCCAACCCATCTGGCCGCCTTTCAGCGCCTGCTGGTCAGCGGAATAGGTGATAGCCAGTTTGCCGAAGTTAGCGCCGCTACGGGCCTGTTCAACGACGGACTTCGCCTGTTCTTCCGCAGCCGCAACCTGATCGGAGGTCGGGTTTTCCGGCAGCGCGATCAGGATGTGGCTCAGGTTCAGCTCGGTGCTGGCATCGTTCTGATCGCCAATCTGCTTGGCCAGCGCTTCAACTTCCTGCGGCAGCACGGTGATGCGGCGGCGCACTTCGTTGTTACGCACTTCCGAAATCAGCATCTCTTTACGGATCTGGTTACGGTAGGTGTTGTAGTTGATGCCTTCATAGGCCAGACGGCTACGCATCTGATCCATCGACATGTTGTTCTGTTTGGCGATGTTAGCGATGGCCTGATCAAGCTGATCGTCGCTGACTTTTACGCCCATTTTCTGCCCCATTTGCAGAACGATCTGGTCCATGATCAATCTTTCGAGGATCTGATGACGCAGGGTTGCGTCATCCGGCAGCTGCTGTCCCGCCTGACCAGCGTTGAGCTTCACCGACTGCATCAGACCATCGACGTCGCTTTCCAGAACAACGCCATTATTGACGACAGCCGCTACTTTATCGACCACCTGCGGGGCGGCGAAACTGGTATTCGCGATCATGGCGATACCGAGAAGCAGCGTTTTCCAGTTCTTCATACTTTTTCCATTTCAATTAACCGCAAATGCGGATTACGTTTTAAACCAGACGCCTTACAGGGAGCTCTGGTACGGCAAAATGTTCGAGCGCAGCATCTGCTGGGTGCCAAGACCGTAGTTGGAGCTCAGACCACGCAGTTCGATGTTGATACCGAAGGTGTTATCGTATTTGCTCTCGCCGCCGTTGCTGTTGTTATCCCAGCCGTTGAGCTTACGTTCGTAGCCAAGGCGGATAGCGTAGCAGCAAGAGTTGTACTGCACCCCTAACATCTGGTTAGCCGCTTTTTTGGTATTGGTATCGAAGTAGTATGCGCCGACCACAGACCAACGATCGACAATCGGCCAGCTGGCGGTCATACCTACCTGAGAAATACCCTCTTTGTACTGCTGAGCGGTGGAATACGAAGGCAGCGTCGCCTGAATATATTCCGGACTCGCATAACGGTAGTTCAGTTGCACTAAGCGGTTTTCGTCGCGGCGGTATTCAATGGTTCCGTTGCCGGTTGCGACGTTATCCAGACGCGTATCATACTGGATCCCCCCGCGTAAACCCCAGTCATCGGAGATGCGCCAGTAAGTGTCGCCGGCCCACACCAGTGAACCCGTGGTGTCGTTATTCTCCCAGTTGATGTTGTCCGCACCGGTCCGAGACTCGGTGAAATAGTAGATTTGACCAACGGAAATATTAAAACGTTCAACGGCCGCGTCATCATATACGCGAGATGTGACTCCGGTGGTAAGCTGGTTTGCCGAGGCAATACGGTCCAGACCGCTGTAGGAGCGGTCGCGGAACAGGCCGCTATAGTCGGACTGCAGCAGGGTCGAGTCGTAGACGCCGATATGGCTCTGGTCGCGATACGGGATATACAGGTACTGCATGCGCGGTTCCAGGGTTTGGGTATAACCCTCCTGCATATCGCGCTCGAAGACCAATTTGCCGTCAATTTTGAATTGCGGCATCACACGGTTAACCGAATCTTTCAGAGCATTTGCGGAGTTTAGTGCGTTCTGATTATCGCTCGATGGATTGTTGTTATATTGCCGCTGCGCGTATGCACGGTACTCATCAATGTTGTTCTGCTGATAGTGGGTCGCCAGCAGCTTCGCCTCGGTATTGATGCTTCCCCAGCCGTTAGACAGCGGCAGGTTGATCGTCGGCTCCATGTGCAGGCGCGTTGCTTCCGGCATATCGCCGTTGGTGTTGACGAAGTGCACCGCCTGCGCATACAGATGGGTGTCGAACGGGCCAACGTCATTCTGATAGGCGTTAACATCCAGCTGCGGTTCGGCGCCGTAGGAGTTGCTTGAGCTACGGTCGAAGACCTGGAACTGCTTAGTCGACACGGTGGCGTCAAAATGCTGGTTAACGTAACCGGCGCTGAATTTCTGCGTCGCGTAGCCGTCGGTACTGGAGCCGTACTTAGAGCTAAAGTCGTTAAAGTAATCCGGGTCGCTGACTTTGGTGTAGTCGGCGTTCAGACGCCACACCTGATCGATAACCGCGTTGTGGTTCCAGTAGAACATCCAGCGGCGGCTGTTGCTGTCGTTGGAGTGATCGTCTTCGTACACTTTATCGGAAGGCAGGTAATCGAATTCGAATAAACCTGCGCCCGCCTGGGTCAGATAACGGAATTCGTTTTCCCACATTACGCCGCCGCGTTTATTCATATAGTGCGGCGTAATGGTGGCGTCGAAGTTCGGCGCGATATTCCAGTAATAGGGCAGCGAGAACTCAACGCCATTTTTAGTGCTGTATTTGGCGTTGGGGATCAGGAAGCCGGAGCGGCGCTTATCGCCGACCGGGAGCTGCAGATACGGGCTATAAAAAATAGGGACGGAGCCAAGCTTGAAGCGCGCGTTCCAGATTTCGGCAACCTGCTCTTCGCGGTCATGGATAACCTCGCTGCCGACGACGCTCCAGGTATCAGAACCCGGCAGACAAGAGGTAAAGCTGCCGTTTTCCAGAATGGTATAGCGGTTTTCGCCGCGTTGTTTCATCAGGTCGGCGGTACCGCGCCCCTGACGGCCAACCATCTGATAGTCGCCTTTCCAGACGTTGGTATCCTTGGTATTCAGGTTCGACCACGCCTTTGGTCCCTTCAGAATGACCTGGTTGTCGTCGTAATGAACGTTGCCAAGCGCATCAACGGTACGCACCGGCTGCGGTTGTCCCGCCGGCTGCTGCTGATGCAACTGCACCTCGTCGGCCTGTAGGCGACTATTCCCCTGATTAATATCAACGTTGCCGGTAAATACGGCATTATCAGGGTAGTTGCCTTTCGCATGATCGGCGTTAATCGTCACCGGCTGATCGTTAGGCTTCCCTTCAACGAGAGGGCGATTATAGCTTGGCACGCCAAGCATACATTGCGTGGCGAGATCGGCGGCCATGCCCTGTTGGCTATACAAGGCGCTGGCGATCATGGTGGCCAGGAGGCTGGGGATACGTTTTTTCATACGTTTTATTTGTTGTTCCGTCATCTTGTGGCAGCGGCTTGCAAACGGTCAGAGCCTAACGTACTCATCTTAATCGCGCTAGTCTTAATCCGCTCGTTTCGTTTCTGAGCGTTAGGCACCGTGTAGAATGGCGAGTATGATAAAGCAAATTATAGGCGATGTCCCACATGACCGTGGCGTCAACGCTTGGTAACGTGCGGTCAGATATAGCTTAACTGGTAGCGGAAAGATTGGGGAGTCTATGCAGTATTTGGGTAAAGTGATTGGTGTAGCGGTTGCATTATTGATGGGTGGCGGCTTCTGGGGCGTGGTGCTTGGCTTTTTAGTCGGCCATATGTTTGACCGGGCCCGTAGCCGTCGCCTGAATTTATTTGCCAACCAGCAGGAGCGGCAGTCGCTGTTCTTTTCCACCACTTTTGAAGTGATGGGGCATCTGACCAAATCGAAAGGCCGCGTCACGGAAGCCGATATTCATGTGGCGAATGTGCTGATGGATCGAATGAACCTGCACGGCGAGTCGCGCACCGCGGCGCAGCAGGCTTTTCGCGCCGGTAAGGCCGATAATTATCCGCTGCGCGAGAAAATGCGTCAGCTGCGTAGCGTCTGCTTTGGTCGCTTCGATTTAATTAGGATGTTTCTGGAAATTCAGCTGCAGGCGGCCTTCGCCGACGGCGAATTACATCCCAATGAGCGCGAAGTATTGTTTGTTATCGCCGACGAGCTCGGTATCTCGCGCGCGCAGTTCGAGCAGTTCCTGCGTATGATGCAGGGCGGCGCGCAGTTCGGCGGCGGCTCGCAACAGCAATCCTATGGTCAGCGCGGCGGCAATGGCGGCTGGCAACAGGCGCAGCGCGGCCCGACCCTTGAAGACGCTTGTAACGTGCTCGGCGTGAAACCGACCGATGATGCCACAACCGTCAAGCGCGCCTATCGTAAATTAATGAGCGAACATCATCCGGACAAGCTGGTGGCCAAAGGGCTGCCGCCGGAGATGATGGAAATGGCGAAACAGAAAGCGCAGGAGATCCAGAAAGCCTGGGAGCTCATCAAAGAGCAGCGCGGCTTCTGAAAACCGTGAGGCTTCTCCTGCGGGGAGAAGCCTTAGTTCGCGCCCCGCGCGCGGCGATACATCCGCCGCGGGTGGCCAATCTTACCGTACAGCATTTCCACTTCCAGAAAACTCACTTCTACGCAGTGCTCGAGATAACGACGGGCGGTGGTCTTGCTCAGTCCGGTTTCGCTGACCACTTCGTCCACTGAAAAGCAGTGCGTTTCGCGGCCATGAAATAAATTTTGCACCAGCGCCAGGGTCTTTTCCTCGATGCCCTTGCTGCCGTTATCGGCGCGAAAATTTTTAGCCTGCAGCTGATACAGGGAATCAACGTTTTGCTGATCGACGATTTTCCATTCCCGCTGCTGGTCATAAAACTGAATAAAGCGCTCCAGCGACTGGCTCAGCCGTTTCCATGAGACCGGCTTGAGAATGTAGTCGAAGGCGCCATTGCGTATCGCCTGGCTGCAGGTTTCCATATCGCTGGCGGCGGTGATGAAAATGACCGAACAATTGGCGTTGGCCAGAAGCGGGTCGGTCATCAGCGTAACGCCTTTGCCGTCCGGCAGATAATTATCCAGCAGGACCAACTGCGGCGGTCTGGCGTTCAGCATCTGCCGTGCCTGGGAAAGCGAGGCGGCCGTTCCCGCCAGCCGCATGCGCGGGTGTTTCTGAATGAGCTCGGCGTGCAGGCGGGCCAGCTCGTTTTCATCTTCGATGATCAGCACATCGACCAGATCATGATGCATCGTTGGTCTCCGGTTGCGGATGGGCTGGCGGGTCGGCGGGAATAAACAGAGTAAATATCGTTCCGCGCGGCGCATTATCGGCGACTTCAATCGTGCCGCCAGCCTGAGTCACATAATGTTCAATAAGATACAGACCAATACCGTGATCGCCACGGGTTTTCGTCGTCACTCCACGTTCAAAAATACGCTCGCGGATATCCGGGCGGATACCGACACCGCGGTCGGCCACCTCAATCATCAGCTCGCGGGCGTTGAGTTGAATCAGTACCTCGACCGGCTCGTGCGGTAGTTCGGCGCGTTGCGTGGCTTCAATGGCGTTATCCAGCAGATTGCCGATGATCGAAATAAGTTCCGACTCCATCAGCGACGACAGCGGGCGATCGATACGGCAGGCCGGATCAAAGCTCAGTTCAACGCCTTTTTCATAGGCGCGGGTGGCTTTACCCAGCAGTAGGCCGCATAGCGTCGGCGAACGGAAACGCGAGGAGATGAAGTCCAGTAGCTCCTGGGCATGCTCCGATTGCGCCTGTATATAGCGAATAGCTTCGTCGTAGTGGCCCATATGCAGCAGGCCAGATAGCGTGGTCATGCGGTTGAGCTGTTCGTGGCGCATAATGCGCAGGTTATCGACATAGCGTTTTACCTGGCTGAGTTGAGCGGTGAGGGCGTTAATTTCATCGCGGTCGCGGAAGGTGATCACCCAGCCCTGTAGCGAGTTTTCCAGCATGATGCGCACCCGGCTGGCGAGTACCGTCAACTGGTTAAAGCGACACAGTTCATCGTGAGTATCATTCGCCAGCATTGCGCCGCTGGCGAAGAACGGCTGCGGGGCGATCACGCTATCAATCGATTTGCCGCGCAGCAGATGCGCGGGCTGCTTAAGCCCCAGCAGGCTGCGGGCGGCGTGGTTAATCACCTCAATCCGTCGCTGGCTGTCGATAACGATAACTCCTTCGAAAATCGATTCCATCATCGCTTTTTGCTGGCGTACCAGCAGGCCAATTTCGCGCGGCTCCAGCGAAAAAATCTGTTTTTTAATACTGCGGGTAAAATACCAGGAGAAGATAAACAGGGCGATCAGCAACAGAATGGCGGCGACAAAAATATTCACCACCTTTTGCACGGTAATGCTGTCGAGATAGCTGGTCAGATAGCCGACGGAGACAATGCCGATCACCCTCCCGTTATCATCGACAATGGGCGTTTTACTGCGTAGCGAGACGCCTAAACCACCTTTACGGATGGTGGTGATAGTTTTGCCTTCCAGCACCGCCTGGTTATCGCCGCCCACTAAGCGGGTGCCGACCCATTCCGGGTGTACGGAATGAAACAGGTGCACGCCTTTATCATCACCGATGACGATAAAGCTGGCGTCGCTGTGGACGGCGATTTGCTTCATGAAGGCGCCGATAGCCTGCGGGTCGTGCAGGCTAACCTGCTGGCGCAGATTGGGCATCAGCGCAATCTCTTCGGCCTGAATTTTCGCCCTGGCGCTCATTTCCTGATACAGCTGGCGGCTGGCGTCGAGATAATAATAAACCCCAAGCAGAGCGAATAAGATGGAGAAAAAGGCCACCAGGGAGATGAACAGCTTAAATTGAAATGAAACTTTCATAGTTATGCGCACAGTATTTGAGATGCGGCAACGATATCGTCAGCGGCCAGAAGGACAATTTATCTACTGGCGCCTATTTATAAAGGGTAATTATCCGGTTATTAAAAAAACCATAAAAACCACGCTAAGAAATTAGATATATATCACTAGAATCAATAGAAACCATAAAAACCATAACGACCATTAAAACTTCTTTTTTAATCTGCCCCCTCTCACATTAACGCCGTGCTCCCCCCTCTACCCTGAACAGGAATAATAACTACAGGGCTGAATTTATGAGCACCACAGACAACGCATTCTCTGCAACCCTTGAACCTATTAACAAACCGAAGGCCTCGCTGAAGCAGCGCTGGTGGCACGTGATGGATAGCTGGAAAGTGGGGATTATCCCGCTGCCGCTATTTTTGTTGGCCGGCGGTCTTATCGCGCTGGACTGCCTTGGCGGCAAGCTGCCGAGCGATATCGTGGTGATGGTGGCGACGCTGGCCTTCTTCGGTTTTGCCTGCGGCGAGTTCGGCAAGCGCCTGCCGGTACTTGGTAAGCTTGGCGCGGCGGCGATTTGCGCCACCTTTATTCCTTCCGCGCTGGTCCATTACGGCCTGCTGCCGGATGTGGTGGTTGAATCCACCACCAAATTCTATAAATCGACCAATATTCTTTATCTCTACATCTGCTGCATTATCGTTGGCAGCATTATGAGCATGAACCGCACCACGTTGATTCAGGGGTTCCTGAAGATCTTCCTGCCGATGCTGTGCGGCGAAGTTGTCGGTATGTTGGTCGGCGTGGGAGTTGGCAGTCTGTTGGGGATGGATCCGTTCCAGGTCTTCTTCTTTATCGTGCTGCCGATTATGGCCGGCGGCGTGGGCGAGGGGGCGATCCCGCTGTCGATTGGCTATGCGGCGCTGATGCATATGGATCAGGGCGTTGCGCTGGGACGCGTGCTGCCGATGGTGATGCTGGGCAGCCTGACGGCGATTGTCATCGCCGGCTGTCTGAACCAGCTTGGTAAACGCTTCCCGCATCTGACCGGCGAAGGCCAGCTAATGCCGAACCGCAGTAATGAAACCCGCAGCCTGAGCGAAAGCGAAGGATTTGGCGGTAAAACGGATGTGGCGACGCTGGCCTCTGGCGCGCTGCTGGCGGTGCTGCTGTATATGATGGGCATGCTGGGACACAAATTGATTGGCCTGCCGGCGCCGGTTGGCATGCTCTTCCTCGCGGTGCTACTGAAGCTGGCGAATGTGGTTTCGCCGCGCCTGCAGGAGGGCTCGCAGGTGGTGTATAAATTCTTCCGCACCGCGGTGACTTACCCGATTCTGTTTGCCGTTGGCGTGGCGATTACCCCGTGGCAGGAGCTGGTAAACGCCTTCACGCTGACCAACCTGCTGGTCATTGTCTGCACCGTGTCGGCGCTGGTGGCCACCGGGTTCTTCGTCGGCAAGAAAATGGGGATGCATCCGGTCGACGTGGCGATTGTCTCCTGTTGCCAGAGCGGGCAGGGCGGCACCGGCGACGTCGCTATTCTGACTTCCGGCAACCGTATGAACCTGATGCCGTTTGCTCAGATAGCCACCCGTATCGGCGGCGCGATTAATGTGTCGTTAGGGCTGCTGTTCTTAAGTCATTTCTTATCGTGATTTAGTGCTGCGCTAATAGCAAAAACTGCCATTTCCCTCCGCAGGACGAAGAAAATTTCTTTGTCCTGCGCCCTAAATTCTGTGCAATTAGCGATACAATAGGCGGCGTTATCCGCGATAGCGACGGCAGCCCCGAGCTGTCTTTTTGATCATTAAAGGAGAGGAAAGAATGTCAGTGCATACTCCCGCCCGGGCGGGCGTCAGCATGGAAAATCTGCTGGCGGCGAAAGAGCAGCGCGCAGCCCGTCAACAAGACTGGCTCAACCATTATCAACAACCGGTCATTTCTCTCACTCTGGTAACGCCAGGGGCGGTAAAAGACAGTATTCGCTATCGCAATATGATGGGTGTTGCGCTGCAGGCCTGTGACCAACTTCTGTGGCAGCAGCGTTGGAAAACGCTCGACCGCCAGGTGTTGTGGCTGCCTACCGGCCCGGAAGCGATGTGGTGCGTTGAGCACTCCGCGGAAGAGATCAAAGCGCTATGCAGCGAACTGGAACAGAATCATCCGCTGGGTCGCCTGTGGGATATCGATGTCATTTGTCCGCAAGCGGGGCTGATTAGCCGCCAGGCGCAGGGCGAAGCGATGCGCCGCTGCCTGCTGTGCGATGAACCGGCCCACGCCTGCGCGCGCAGCCGTCGTCACGACACCGGGCTGGTGGTCGCTCGCGTTGAACAGATGATTGATGCGTGGTTTGCCCGCGATTAATCGCGTTAGCGTTAGAGACTTCCCCGGCGGCGTAGCGCGACCGGGGCGTCCGGATAACGACTTAAAAGTCGATCGGCGCGCGGAAGGTCATCGCGTTGCCGTAGGCGGGATGGGTGATGGTTAACGTTTCGGCATGCAGTAGCAGGCGCGGGGCCATCGCCAGCGCCTCCGGCGTGGCGTAAAAGCGGTCGCCGAGGATCGGATGCCCTAACGCCAGCATATGCACGCGAAGCTGATGCGAGCGCCCGGTAATCGGCTTCAGGCGCACGCGGGCGGTGTTGTCCTCCGCGTACTCCAGCACTTCATATTCGGTTTGCGCCGCTTTGCCGGTTTCATAACACACCTTCTGCTTTGGCCGGTTCGGCCAGTCGCAAATTAGCGGTAAATCCACCAGACCTTCCGCAGGCTGCGGATGACCCCAGACGCGGGCGACGTACTGCTTTTTCGGCTCGCGCTCGCGGAACTGACGCTTTAGTTCACGCTCGGCGGCCTTATTCAGCGCCACCACAATCACGCCGCTGGTAGCCATATCCAAGCGATGCACCGATTCGGCCTGCGGGAAATCGCGCTGGATACGCGTCATCACGCTATCCTTATGCTCCTCCAGCCTGCCGGGCACGGACAACAAGCCGCTCGGCTTGTTGACCACCATAATGTGCTCATCCTGATACAGAATCACCAGCCAGGGATCCTGCGGCGGATTGTAGTTTTCCATCGCCATTTTCGCGTTCCGTTACTGGTGAGTGACGACGATCAGACGCAGCGCGTCCAGACGCCATCCGGCCTGCGCCAGCGCATCCATCACCTGCTGGCGGTTGCTTTCGATAGCCGCCAGTTCGTCGTCACGGATGTTCGGGTTCACCGCTTTCAGCGCTTCGAGACGCGACAGTTCCGCCGTCAGTTTATCATCGGCTTCGTTACGCGCCGCATCGATCAGCGCCTGCGCCGCTTTGGCTATCTGCGCTTCGCCCTGCTGCAGAATCGCGTGAACGTCCTGCTGCACCGCGTTGACCAGTTTGCTACCGGTATGGCGGTTGACCGCGCTCAGCTGGCGGTTGAAGCTTTCGAACTCCACCTGCGCGGCGAGGTTGTTGCCGTTTTTATCCAGCAGCATGCGAACCGGGGTCGCCGGCAGGAAGCGGTTAAGCTGTAATTGCTTCGGCGCCTGCGCTTCGACAACGTAGATTAGCTCCAGCAGCAGTGTGCCAACCGGCAGCGCCTTGTTCTTCAGCAGCGAAATAGTGCTGCTACCGGTATCACCGGAGAGGATCAGATCCAGACCGTTGCGAATCAGCGGGTGTTCCCAGGTGATGAACTGCGCGTCTTCACGCGACAGCGCCACGTCACGCTCGAAGGTAATGGTGCAGCCATCTTCCGGCAGGCCCGGGAAATCCGGCACCAGCATATGATCGGACGGGGTCAGGACGATCAGGTTTTCGCCGCGGTCATCCTGGTTGATGCCGACGATATCGAACAGGTTCATCGAGAAGGCGATCAGGCTGGTATCGTCATCCTGCTCTTCGATGCTCTCCGCCAGGGCCTGCGCTTTTTCGCCGCCGTTGGAGTGGATCTCCAGCAGACGGTCGCGGCCCTGTTCCAGCTGCGCTTTCAGCGCTTCATGCTGCTGGCGGCAGGATTTGATCAGATCGTCGAAGCCATCGGTGGATTCTGGCGCGGCAAGGTAGTTTATCAGCTCATCATGGACGCTGTCGTAGACGGTACGGCCGGTCGGGCAGGTATGTTCGAAGGCGTCGAGCCCTTCGTGATACCAGCGCACCAGCACCGACTGCGCGGTTTTTTCCAGATACGGCACGTGGATCTGGATATCGTGCGCCTGGCCGATACGGTCGAGACGGCCAATACGCTGCTCCAGCAGATCCGGGTTAAACGGCAGGTCGAACATCACCAGGTTACTGGCGAACTGGAAGTTACGCCCTTCGGAGCCGATTTCGGAACACAGCAGCACCTGCGCGCCGGTGTCTTCTTCGGCAAACCACGCCGCGGCGCGGTCGCGTTCGATAATCGACATGCCTTCATGGAATACCGCGGCGCGGATACCTTCACGCTCGCGCAGTACCTGCTCCAGCTGCAGCGCGGTAGCGGCCTTGGCGCAAATCACCAGCACTTTCTGCGAACGGTGGCTGGTCAGGTAACCCATCAGCCATTCGACGCGCGGATCGAAGTTCCACCAGGTGCCGGTATCGCCTTCAAACTCCTGATAGATCTGCTCCGGATAAAGCATATCGCGCGCGCGCTCTTCCGCGGTTTTGCGCGCGCCCATAATACCGGAGACCTTGATGGCCGTCTGGTATTGGGTAGGTAGCGGCAGGCGAATAGTGTGCAGCTCGCGTTTCGGGAAACCTTTCACGCCGTTACGGGTGTTACGGAACAGCACGCGGCTGGTGCCGTGGCGGTCCATCAGCATTGAAACCAGCTCCTGACGCGCGGCCTGAGCATCTTCACGATCGCTGTTGGCAGCCTGCAGCAGCGGCTCGATGTCCTGCTCGCCGATCAGATCGCCAAGGGTATTGAGTTCATTATCGTTCAGCTTGTTGCCCGCCAGCAGCAGGGCGACGGCGTCGGCGACCGGGCGATAGTTTTGCTGTTC
Organism: Klebsiella sp. SYXHC3; assembly: GCF_057196925.1. NCBI lineage: Bacteria > Pseudomonadati > Pseudomonadota > Gammaproteobacteria > Enterobacterales > Enterobacteriaceae > Klebsiella > Klebsiella sp. SYXHC3. The sequence continues at coordinate 35,687 of NZ_JBXUNG010000008.1, forward strand.
TTCAACAAACTGTTCAAAATCGTGGAAGCGGTTTGGATCCAGCAGACGCAGGCGCGCAAAGTGGCTCTCCATGCCCAGCTGTTCCGGCGTCGCGGTCAGCAACAGGATGCCCGGTACGTGTTCGGCCAGCTGTTCAATGGCCTGATATTCACGGCTCGGCGCCTCTTCGCTCCATACCAGGTGGTGCGCTTCATCGACCACCATCAGGTCCCACTCGGCGTCGCACAGGTGCTCCAGGCGCTGCTTGCTGCGGCGTACGAAGTCTAAGGAACAGATCACCAGCTGTTCGGTTTCGAACGGGTTGTAGGCGTCGTGCTGCGCTTCGGCATAGCGTTCGTCGTCAAACAGCGAGAAGCGCAGGTTGAAGCGGCGCAGCATTTCCACCAGCCACTGGTGCTGGAGGGTTTCCGGGACCACGATCAGCACGCGCTCGGCGGCGCCGGAGAGCAGCTGCTGGTGCAGGATCATCCCGGCTTCGATGGTTTTACCTAAGCCCACTTCATCGGCCAGCAGAACGCGCGGCGCGTGACGACGGCCTACGTCGTGGGCGATGTTCAACTGATGCGGGATCAGGCTGGTGCGCTGGCCGCGCAGGCCGCTCCACGGCATGCGGTACTGTTCGCTCTGGAACTTACGCGCGCGGTAGCGCAGGGCAAAGCGGTCCATCCGGTCGATTTGCCCGGCGAACAGGCGGTCCTGCGGCTTGCTGAAGGCGAGCTTACTGTCGAGCAGGACTTCGCGCAGGGTAACATGTTCTTCTTGCGTATCCAGGCGGGTGCCGGTGTAGGACAGGAGCCCATTTTCTTCATTTACTTCGTCAACGTGGAGCTGCCAGCCTTCGTGGCTGGTAATGGTATCACCCGGGTTAAACATCACGCGGGTAATCGGGGAATCGTTGCGAGAGTACAGACGGTTTTCGCCGATGGCGGGGAAAAGGAGAGTGACCATGCGCGCATCCAGCGCTACCACTGTCCCTAGTCCTAGTTCGCTCTCTGTATCGCTAATCCAGCGTTGACCAAGTGTAAAAGGCATATGTGTTCGGCTCTTTGTTCTTTAATTGCAGGCAATAGTGCATCCTCAGCATAGTTACGCTGAGGAATCAAAATTGGGTCCAGGAATGGAAAGGGCGCTATGGTACTGGATGCCGCGGTGTTAGTCACCTGTCAAAATAGCCCCAGTTGCCCTGTCACTATTGTAGCAAAGTCGTCGTTGACGAAGGGAAGGATTCCTTCCGCCACCGGCTGCAATTGCTTTGACAGATAGTGATCGTAATCGAGCGGCGACTGCTGGTAATCCACCGGCTCCGGGCCGCCGGTAGTCCAGACGTATTTAATGGTGCCGCGCTGCTGATACTGCTGCGCCCGCCCAAGCTTCACGTTGTGTTCATCCGCCAGCCTCGCGGCGCGCACGTGCGGCGGCACGTTACGTTGATACTCTGCCAGCGGTCGGCGCAGGCGCTTGCGATAAACCAGTTGCTCATCGAGCTCGCCGTTCATCAGCCTGGCGATAGTCTCCCGTACATAATCCTGATACGGCTGATGGCGGAAGATGCGTAGATACAGCTCCTGTTGAAACTGCTGGGCCAGCGGCGTCCAGTCGGTGCGTACCGTCTCCAGCCCCTTGAACACCATGCGCTGGGCATCGCCTTCCTGAATCATCCCGGCATAACGTTTTTTACTGCCGGTATCGGCGCCGCGGATCGTCGGCATTAAAAAGCGGCAAAAGTGGGTTTCATACTCCAGCTCCAGCGCGCTGGTCAGTTGGCTTTTAGCCAATTCCTGCGCCCACCAGTCGTTGACATAGGCAACCAGCTTGCGGCCGATTTCTGCCGCCTGCGCTTCGCTATGCGGGCGCTTGAGCCAGACGAAGGTGGAGTCGGTATCGCCGTAGATAACGTCATAGCCCTGGGCTTCAATCAGCGCTTTGGTCTGGCGCATGATCGCGTGGCCGCGCATGGTGATCGACGACGCCAGCCGTGGATCGAAAAAGCGGCAGGCGCTGGTCCCCAGCACGCCGTAAAAGGCGTTCATGATGATCTTCAGCGCCTGCGACAGCGGCTTATTATGCTGACGCTTGGCTTCATCGCGGCCGTGCCAGATCTGCCCGACGATGCCGGGCAGGCAGTGCTTTTCGCGCGAGAAGCGGGCGCCGAGAAATCCTTCGGTGCTGTGGCGGTCATCGGGCTGCGCCAGCCCTTCAACCAGGCCGACCGGATCGATTAAAAAGGTGCGGATGATCGACGGATACAGGCTTTTGTAGTCCAGCACCAGTACCGAGTCATACAGGCCGGGGCGGGAATCCATGACATAGCCGCCGGGACTGGCCTGCGGGGGAATTTCGCCGAGATTCGGCGCCACGTAGCCCAGCCGGTGCATGCGCGGGAAATAGAGATGGCTGAAGGCGGCGACCGATCCGCCGTGGCGATCGGCGGGCAGACCGTTAACCGTCGCCCGTTCGAGCAGAAACGGCATGATCTCCGTCTTGTGAAAGATCCGTGTCACCAGCTCGCAATCCTGTAGGTTATAGGTGGCCAGTGCCGGTTTATCTTCATGAAAGCGGCGATCGATTTCGTCCATCCGATCCCACGGGTTGTCGATAGCTTTACCTTCGCCCAGCAGCTCGCGGGCGACGGCCTCGAGTGAAAATGAGGAGAAGTTCCAGAACGCCGATTTTAGCGCTTCGATGCCGTCGATAATCAGCCGGCCGTTGGCTTGGGCGAAAAAGACGCCGTTCTTAAAACCGTGCTCGCGCCACTCCAGCTCGCTATTGCCGCGGCCGAGCAGCAGCGGGATGCGGTAGCGCTCGGCGTGTTTTTGCAGGACCCGCAGATCGAACTGCACCACATTCCAGCCGATCAGCACGTCGGGATCGTGTTCGGCAAACCAGGCGTTGAGCTTTTCCAGCAGCAGTGGGCGGCTGGCGACATAGACCAGGCTGAAGCCCACATCCGGCGGCGTGGCGGGCTCGGGGCCTAACATGTAGACCACCCGCTGGCCGCAGCCTTCCAGGCCGATGCAGTAGAGCTCGCCGTGGCGGCTGGTTTCGATATCCAGCGAGACCCATTTCAGCGGCGGGCGGTAATCCGGATTAGGTTTCATGCGCGCGTTAACCAGCTGCGAACCGCGCGTTTCGCCTTCTACCCACACCGGGGCGGTGATAAAGCGCTCCATCAGGTAGCGCTCCGGCGGGCGGATATCGCCTTCGTAAACGGTGACGCCGTTTTCACGCAGCTTTTTTTCCAGCCGCATCAGCTGGCGATGCGCGCGGCAGTACAGGCCGAAAACCGGCTGGCGGTGGAAATCTTTTAGCGCAAGCGGGGCCAGACGGTAGCCGTTTTCACCCTGCAACAGGCTTTCAGCCTGCCGCCGCTGCGTTTCGGGGATAAACGCCACGGATTCCTGCGGCGGCAGCGTGACCTGCAGCGGGCCGTTATCGGTCGCCAGCCAGAAGGCCAGTTCCGTTCCCTGCGGGGTATCCCGCCAGTGACGGGTGAGTAAAAATCCTGCTTGCGGCTGCGTCACGCGTGCTCTCAACGATAAAAAACCAGGCCTGATTATAGCCTGGTTTCACGATGGGTGCTGGGGTTTTATACAGGGGTGATTACTGGCCGTAGTAGGCTTTGGCCCCGTGCTTACGCAGATAGTGCTTATCGAGCAGCGTCTGCTGCATATCCGGCAACTGCGGCGCCAGCTGGCGGCAGAAGATCCCCATATAGGCGATCTCCTCCAGCACGATGGCATTGTGTACCGCGTCTTCGGCGTTTTTACCCCAGGCAAATGGGCCGTGGGAATGCACCAGCACGCCGGGCATTTGCGCCGGATCGATTCCCTGCTGACGGAAGGTTTCGACAATCACATTGCCGGTTTCCCACTCATATTCGCCGTTGATCTCCGCATCGGTCATCAACCGGGTGCAGGGGACCGGGCCATAAAAATAGTCTGCGTGGGTGGTGCCGGTCGCCGGAATAGATTGTCCGGCCTGCGCCCAGATGGTGGCGTGGCGCGAATGGGTATGCACAATCCCGCCAAGCGTCGGAAACGCCTGATACAGCAGGCGATGGGTCGGCGTATCGGAAGAGGGCTTTTTGTTGCCTTCCACCACTTCACCGGTTTCCAGGCTGACGACGACCATGTCGTCAGCGGTCATCAGGCCGTAATCTACGCCGGAGGGTTTAATAACCAATACCCCTTTGTCACGATCGACGGCGCTGACGTTACCCCAGGTTAAGGTCACCAGATTATGCTGCGGTAGCGCTAAGTTGGCCTCCAGCACCTGGCGTTTGAGATCTTCTAACATCTTGTTCTCCCTGCCCGATGAGCGGATTGTCATCGGGCATTATGCTTGTGCGCTTAGCGTTTGCTACCGTAATAGACTTCATTCCAGCGCAGCGCGTCTTTGAACGACGGCAGGCGGGTGTCGTTGTCGATGACGGTCAGCTCAATATCCTGCAGCTCGGCAAACTGGCGCATATCGTCGAGGGTTAGCGCATGGCTGAAGACGGTATGGTGCGCGCCGCCGGCGATGATCCAGGCTTCCGAGGCGGTACGTAGATCCGGTTGCGCCTGCCACAACGCGTTGGCCACCGGCAGCTTCGGCAGATCGTGCGGCGTCGCGACGGTTTCGATGGTGTTGACCAGCAGGCGGAAGCGATCGCCTAAATCAATCAGGCTGGCGACGATCGCCGGGCCGGTTTGGGTGTTGAAGATCAGACGGGCCGGATCGGCCTTACCGCCAATTCCCAGCGGCTGGACGTCGAGGATCGGCTTCTCGGCGGTAGCGATAGTCGGGCACACTTCCAGCATGTGCGAGCCCAGCACCAGATCGTTGCCGTTGTCGAAGTGATAGGTGTAATCCTCCATAAAGGAGGTGCCGCCCTGCAGACCGGTCGACATCACTTTCATGATGCGTAGCAGAGCGGCGGTTTTCCAGTCGCCTTCGCCGGCAAAGCCGTAGCCCTGCTGCATCAGGCGCTGTACGGCGAGACCCGGCAGCTGTTTCAGGCCGTGAAGGTCTTCAAAGGTGGTGGTAAAGGCGTGGAAACCGCCTTGCTCAAGGAAGCGTTTCATCCCCAGTTCGATGCGCGCGGCGTCCAGCACATTCTGGCGCTTATCGCCGTGCACCTGCGCTGCTGGCGTCAGGCGGTAGCTGCTTTCGTATTCATCGACCAGCGCGTTGATATCGCCGTCGCTGATGCTATTCACCACCTGCACCAGATCGCCGACCGCCCAGGTGTTGACCGAGAAGCCGAACTTAATCTGCGCCGCCACTTTATCACCGTCGGTTACCGCCACTTCTCGCATGTTATCGCCGAAGCGGCACACTTTCAGATGGCGGGTATCCTGCTTAGAAACCGCCTGACGCATCCACGCGCCGATGCGCTGGTGCGCTTCTTTATCCTGCCAGTGGCCGGTGACGACGCTGTGCTGCTGGCGCATGCGCGCGCCGATAAAGCCGAATTCGCGGCCGCCGTGCGCGGTCTGGTTGAGGTTCATAAAGTCCATATCAATGCTGTCCCATGGCAGGGAGGCGTTGAATTGGGTATGGAATTGCAGCAGCGGTTTGTTGAGGAGCGTCAGGCCGTTAATCCACATTTTCGCCGGTGAGAAGGTGTGCAGCCAGACCACTAATCCGGCGCATTTATCATCGTAGTTGGCGTCGCGGCAAATATGCGTGATTTCATCCGGCGTGGTGCCGAGTGGTTTCAGCACCAGCTTGCACGGCAGTTTTGCTTCCGCATTCAGGCTATTCACCACATGTTCGGCATGTTTCGTCACCTGGCGTAGGGTCTCCTGGCCATACAGGTGCTGGCTGCCAATTACGAACCATACTTCATAGTTATCAAAAATCGTCATTTTCGTATCCTTAATGGGTGAGCGCTGCCGGAGATTGCGGGGCGTTTTCCGCCTTTGCAGCCGAAGGGAGATAGTGTTGTTCCGCGCTAGCCGACCACTGCTGGTAGCGCTGATACAGTTGTTCGAAACGTTGCGCCTGTTGCGCGCGCGGCTGCAGGGTGTTTTCCACCTCGCTTGCCATGTTGCGCTGCGCGGCAGGGATATCCGGATAGACGCCCGCGGCGACGGCGGCGAAGATGGCGGCGCCCAACGCGCAGCATTGATCGGAGGCGACGATTTGCAGCGGGCGGTTCAGGACGTCGCAGCAGGCCTGCATGATGACCTGGTTCTTGCGCGCGATGCCGCCGAGCGCCATCACGTTATTCACCGGAATGCCCTGCCCGGTGAAGCACTCCATAATGGCGCGGGCGCCGAAGGCGGTGGCGGCAATCAATCCGCCGAACAATGCCGGGGCGTCGGTGGCCAGATTTAAATCGGTAATAACGCCTTTCAGCCGCTGGTTGGCGTTCGGCGTGCGGCGGCCGTTGAACCAGTCCAGCACCACCGGCAGGTGATCGAGGGAGGGATTATTGGCCCAGGCTTCGGTGAGCGCAGGCAGCAGCTGTTTTTGACTGGCTTTGATTGGCTCGCGCAATTCAGGGTGCTGTTGGGCCAGCTGTTCCAGCGGCCAGCCGAGAATGCGGCCAAACCAGGCATAGATATCGCCGAATGCCGACTGACCGGCCTCCATACCGATGAAATCCGGCACCACGCTGCCGTCCACCTGGCCGCAGATACCTTTCACCGTGCGGTTGCCCACGCTCTGTTTATCGGCGATCAGAATGTCGCAGGTGGAGGTGCCGATCACTTTAACCAACGCGTTAGGCTGCGCGCCGGCGCCGACCGCGCCCATATGGCAATCGAAGGCGCCGCCGGAAATGACCACCGTTTCCGGCAGACCGAGGCGCTGCGCCCATTCGGCGGTCAGGTTGCCGACGGGGAGATCCGCGGTCCAGGTGTCGCGGAATAGTGGCCAGGTAAGGTGGCGGTTAATAATCGGGTCGAGTTCGTCGAAGAAACTGGCGGGCGGCAGTCCACCCCAGCTTTCGTGCCACAACGATTTGTGCCCGGCGCTACAGCGACCGCGACGGATATCCTGCGGACGGGTGGTGCCGGAAAGCAGGGCGGGTACCCAGTCACAAAGCTCAATCCACGACGCCGCGGCCTGCGCGACGGCGCTATCTTCGCGAGTGACGTGAAGGATCTTGGCCCAGAACCATTCGCTGGAGTAGATGCCGCCGATATAGCGCGAGTAGTCTTCTTTACCCGGCGCGTGGCACAGGCGGGTGATGGCCTCCGCCTCTTCCACCGCGGTGTGATCTTTCCACAGCACGAACATGGCGTTCGGGTTGTCAGCGAATTCTTCGCGCAGCGCCAGCACGTTTCCGTCTGCATCAATCGGCGCCGGGGTTGAGCCGGTGCTGTCGACGCCGATACCGACCACCGTCGCCCGTTGTTCAGCGCTTAATGCCGCCAGTACGCTTTTCAGCGCTGATTCCATGGATTCAATGTAATCACGCGGGTGATGGCGGAAGCGGTTATTCGGCCCATCGCAGAACAGCCCTTCCTGCCAGCGTGGATACCACTCAACGCTCGCGGCCAGCTCCGCGCCGGTAGCGCATTCCACCGCCAGCGCGCGTACTGAGTCACTACCAAAATCGAGGCCAATCGCAATTGCCATCTTGTTACTCCATGCTGAAATCATTCATGCAGCAACAGTAGATATCCCCGGCCAAATCCGTCAGGCTGTATTCGCTAATCTTATGGATTATATTGCTGTCACCTTGCAAAGTGTGACGCCGTGCAAATATTCGATGTGGACTTTCCTGCCGTATTTATAGACACTTTTGTTATGCGCTGGATCAACGCGGAATGCGTGCTGGTAGCGCTTTTTTCGCTAGCCGTGCGGGTTTTTGTCTAAATTCCCACCGGTATCGCAGTCGAAACGGCGTGGATGGCGATAAAATGATGAATATGGACAATTGGTGTCAAAAAACTCGTGGAGAACGACGCTTATGGCCGAAACGCAAAACGATCCGCTGCTGCCGGGCTACTCCTTTAATGCCCATCTGGTCACCGGCCTGACGCCGATTGAGGCGCAGGGATATCTCGATTTCTTTATCGACCGCCCGCTGGGCATGAAAGGCTATATTCTCAACCTGACGATCCGCGGCGAGGGGGTGATCAACAACCACGGCGAACAGTTCGTCTGTCGCCCCGGCGATATGCTGCTGTTTCCGCCGGGGGAGATTCACCACTATGGCCGCCATCCCGACGCCAGCGAGTGGTATCACCAGTGGGTCTATTTCCGCCCACGTGCCTACTGGCATGAATGGCTCAACTGGCCGACGATCTTCGCCCATACCGGTTTCTTCCGCCCGGATGAGCAATGGCAGGCGCGGTTTGGCGAACTGTTCGGGCAGATCGTTGACGCCGGGCAGGGGGCGGGGCGCTATTCCGAACTGCTGGCGATTAACCTGCTGGAACAGTTGCTACTGCGGCGCATGGAGGCGATTAACGAATCGCTGCATCCGCCGCTGGATAACCGGGTGCGCGACGCCTGTCAGTACATCAGCGACCATCTGGCGGACAGCCATTTCGATATCGCCAGCGTCGCCCAGCACGTCTGTTTGTCGCCTTCTCGTTTGTCGCATCTGTTTCGCCAGCAGTTGGGGATAAGCGTACTTGGCTGGCGGGAAGACCAGCGAATTAGCCAGGCCAAACTGCTGTTGAGTACCACCCGGATGCCGATTGCCAGCGTCGGCCGCAACGTTGGCTTCGAAGATCAGCTCTATTTTTCGCGAGTCTTTAAAAAATGCACCGGCGCCAGCCCCAGTGAATTCCGCGCAGGATGTGAATAAAAAGTAAAGAAAGTGAAATGATGACCCGCTTAAATGTCACAGCCAGTAAACTATTAAGACAATTGGTGGCTTGACGACGACGTGACGGCTCCGGAGAATCCGGGCTTCGTTTTTTAACCGGGTACATTATGCAGGCATTGCTGGAACACTTTATCACCCAATCCACGGTCTACTCGTTGATAGCCGTGATGCTGGTGGCATTTCTTGAGTCGCTGGCGCTGGTGGGGCTTATCTTACCCGGCACGGTCATGATGGCTGGTCTGGGGGCGCTTATCGGCAGCGGCGAAGTTAACTTCTGGCAGGCGTGGCTGGCGGGGATTGTCGGCTGCCTGTTGGGAGACTGGATCTCATTCTGGCTCGGCTGGCGCTTTAAAAAGCCGTTACACCGCTGGTCGTTTATGAAAAAAAATCGCGCGCTGCTGGAGAAAACCGAACACGCGCTGCACCAGCACAGCATGGTGACGATTCTGATTGGCCGCTTTGTCGGGCCGACGCGGCCATTGGTGCCGATGGTCGCCGGGATGCTCGACCTGCCGGTAGCGAAGTTCGTGCTGCCGAATATTATTGGCTGCCTGCTCTGGCCGCCGCTCTATTTCCTCCCCGGCATTCTGGCGGGGGCGGCGATAGATATTCCTGCCGATGAAAACAGCGCCAGCTTCAAGTGGCTGCTGCTGGGCGCGGCGCTGCTGGCGTGGCTGGCGGGCTGGCTGTGCTGGCGGCTGTGGCGGAGCGCGAAAACTTCCGGCGATCGTCTGACCCGTTGGTTACCGCGTGGACGCCTGCTGTGGCTGACGCCGTTGATGGTGACGCTGGCGGTAGCGGCGCTAACGTTTGTCTTCCGCCACCCCCTGATGCCGGTCTACCTTGAGATACTGCATAAGGTCATTTCGCGCTAATTCCCAACAGCGCCGAGGCGCTGCTGTTGCCGCTTAACAGGTCGTCAGTGGCGCCGTCCCAGGCAATGCGCCCTTCGGCGACCACGATGGAGCGAGGCGCAATGCGCGCCGCATCCTCCACGCTGTGCGATACCATCAACAGCGTCAACTGCTGCCGCTGACAGACATCGGCGACCAGCGTTAGCATCTCCTGGCGCAGTGCCGGATCAAGCGCCGAGAAGGGTTCATCAAGCAGCAGCACCGGCTGTTGGCGCACCAGACAGCGGGCCAGCGCCGCCCGCTGCCGCTGGCCGCCGGATAGCTCGCCAGGCAGGCGATCCAGCAGCGTATCCATTCCCATCTGTCCGGCTATCGCCGTGACCTGCGCGCGCTGCTCGCGGTTCAGCTTCAGGCCGGGGTGAATGCCGAGGCCAATATTCTGCCGGACGGTGAGATGGTTAAACAGGTTGTTCTCCTGAAACAGCATAGAAACCGGACGCTGTGCCGGCGGCGTGGTGTTATGCTTCTCGCCATCGATCAGCAGGCTACCGCTGGCGGGGGGCAGAAACCCGGCAATCAGATTCAGCAGCGTGCTCTTTCCGGCGCCGCTGGGACCGAGCACGGCGATGCGCTCTCCGCGCTCGACGCTGAGCGTAAAGCGCATCGGCAAGTGCTGATACAGCCAGGTGACATCATTGAGTTTTAGCATCGCGTCCCGGTAGTTTCTCGATCAAAGTAAAAAGGATAAAGCACAGCAACAGGAGCAGGAGGGCGGTGACCGCGCCGTCCTGGCTGCGGTAGGAGCCGATCTGCTGATACAGATAGAACGGCAGCGTGCGGAAAGATTCATTGCCGAATAGCGCCACCACGCCGAAGTCGCCGATTGACAGCACGCAGGCGAAAGCCAGGGCCTGCGCCAGCGGCCGTTTCAGCGCACGCAGCTCCACTACCCGCAGCCGGTTAAAACCTTGTAGCCCCAACGACTGACACAAAGCGCCATAGCGGGCGGCAATATCGCGCATTGGATTTTCCAGCACTTTCAGAGCATAGGGGATAGCCATCAGCGCGTTGGTAAAGATGACAATCCCGTCGGCGGATTCCGGCAGGCCGACGCTGTTATTGAGCAGCAGGAAGAAACCGGTCGCCAGCACAATCCCCGGCATGGCGAGGATGAGCATACCGCTGAGCTCCAGCGTCTGCCCGGCCAGCGGCAGGTTGCGGGCGCGCAGTTCGCGACTGCTCCACAGCAGCATCATGGTCAGGATAACGCTGAGCACACCGGCGGCGAGGGCGATACGCAGCGAGGTCCACAGCGCCTGCCATAGTGCGGCTTGGCCCAGCACCTTCGGCAGATTGACGTTGAGACCATCGACGATCACCGCCAGTAGCGGCGGAAGCAGCAACAGCAGAGCGAGCGCGATTAGCGCGTAATCACACAGGCGACTATGCAGACGGTCGTCGGGGTCGCGCCAGCCTTGTACCTGACTGGCGCCGATCGCCACGGCTTTGCTCAGGCGCTGGCTCAGCAGCACCAGCCCAAGGCAGAAGATCATTTGAATAATCGCTAACAGCGCCGCCCGTGCCGGGTCGTAATCAAAGCTCAGCGCCTGATAGATAGCCAGCTCAATGGTGGTGGCCCGTGGCCCGCCGCCTAGTGACAGCACGGTGGCAAAACTTGCGAAGCACAGCATAAAAATCAGCGCGGCCACCGGCGGGATCTGCCGACGCAGCCACGGCCATTCCACAAGACGGAAGAAGACGAAACCGCGCATGCCGAGCTGAGCGGCGATTTGCCGCTGTTCGCCGGGGATGTTTTCCAGCGCCTGCAGCAGCAGGCGGGTCGCCATCGGCATATTAAAGAACACATGGGCCAGCAGGATGCCCTGTAAGCCATATGGCGAGAAATCCCACTGCCAGCCGAGCGCGTGGAATAGAGCGGCGAGCCAACCCTGGCGGCCATAGACGCTGAGGATGCCGAACACCGCCACCAGAACCGGCAGGATCAACGTCATCGCGCACAGGCGCAGCAGCAGCGTGCGCCCCGGAAAGCGGCGGCGATACAGGGCGCGGGCGAGGAATATCGCCGGCACTACCGAAAATAGCGCCGACAAAAACGCCTGCCAGAAAGAGAAGCGTACGACGTGCCAGAGATAGCTATCGCTGAGGATCGTCTGCCAGGGCGCCTGCGGCGCCTCCAACCACAGCGCCAGAAACGCCGCCAGCGCTACGATGACCAGTAAGCAGGCCGCGGCGCCGCCGGGGATCAGCCAGCCGAAACTTAGCGGCTGACGGCGCGTTGCCATGAACCGATCCAGTTTTGACGTTCAGCGGCGACCTGCTGCGGGGTGAACTGCAGCGTGGTTTGCGGTTTGGTTAGCGTATTGAAGCCGGCCGGCAGCGCCACCTGGGTCACCGGGTACATCCAGTTGCCGGTGGGGATGGCGTTCTGGAAGCCTGGAGAGACCATAAATTTCAGGAACTTTTCCGCCAGTTCCGGCTGCTTGCTGGCGGCGGTACGCGCGGCGACTTCAACCTGCAGATAGTGGCCTTCGGTAAAGTCCGCCGCGGCATAATTATCTTTTTTCTCTTCGATGAGGTGATAAGCCGGCGAGGTGGTGTAGCTCAACACCAGGTCGCTTTCGCCTTTCAGGAACAGGCCGTAGGCTTCGCTCCAGCCCTTGGTGACGGTGACGGTTTTGGCCGCCAGCTTCTGCCAGGCTTCCGGCGCCTTATCGCCATACACCTTTTGCATCCACAGCAGCAGGCCGAGCCCCGGCGTACTGGTGCGCGGGTCTTCGTAAATCACGCGCCATTTCTGCGGGCTCTCGACCAGCTCTTTCAGGCTTTTCGGCGGGTTTTTCAGCTTGTTTTTGTCATACACGAAGGCGAAGTAGCCGTAGTCGTAAGGTACAAAAGTGTCATTATCCCAGCCGCCCGGTACGCTGACTGCGCTGGCCGGCACGCCGCTTTTGGCAAACAGTTTGCTCTGCGCCGCCGCTGCCAGCAGATTGTTATCAAGGCCGAGCACGACATCGGCTTTGCTGTTTTTGCCTTCCATTCGCAGCCGGTTAAGCAGCGATACGCCATCTTCGAGGGCGACATATTTCAGCTCGCAGCCGCAATCGGCCTCAAATGCCTTTTTCACCGCCGGGCCAGGGCCCCAGTCGGCAGAGAATGAATCGTAGGTGTAAACGGTCAGGACCGGTTTAGCAAAGACCGGGGCGGCGACCAGCGCCAGCAGGGGAAGCAGTTTTTTCAACACTTTGCACCTCAGTATATGGGGAGGCAAAGGATTTTGAGTAGGCCTCAAATCCCTTCGCCGGCGTTATCCGGATCAGGTTCGACGGGTATTTTCTCAGCCCATACGCTTCATCCTTCAAGCCGCATCTGCGTTAGCTTCGCGCGTTCACCCCAGTCACATAGTTATCTATGCTCCAGGGGATTCACCCGCTTGCTGCCTTGATGCAACTTGAATGATATTGCGTATGTTTATTAGCACCCCGTTGAGAACGGCGATAGTGTAATGATTTTGTTAGATGACGCAAAGCATTCAGGGCTCCGGCGGGGCGAACCACGCCGATTTAAAGTCGAACCAGCCGAGGGTGTTCATGCGCACGCCGCGCATACTGCGCTGGCCCTGAATCATTAGCCAGTGGTGGATCAGCGGTACAATATGCTGCTTCTCCAGCAGTTGCTGGCTCCAGGTCGCCGGGTTGAACTCGCCTGCGCGCCAGCGGTTGGCGTCAGCCTCCCAGTCGATGGGAATGCAGTGATGCATCAGCGGCACTTCATATAAATAGGCGAACAGGGAAAAATCGATCGGCAACGTGAAATTGACGCTGTTGAGCCAGATATCGCTCACCGTTTCGCCGCGATGCCAGTCATCGTACTCCAGCTCCTGAATGTTCAGCCTCACCTGATGTTCCGCCAGCAGCGCCCGCATGATCCCGCCAATGACCCGATGTTCCACATGATCGCGATAGTAGGTGAGGGTAACTGACTCCAGGCCGGCTGGTTTTTCGCAGGCGTGACTGCGGGCGTGGTGCCAGCGCGGCAGCAAGCCGTAGGCCGGGAACCAGTTGCCTTGATAGTGCTCGCCGGCGTGATACAGCAGGTTGGCGGGCTGGAACAGATAACTTAACCAGCGGCGCACATCATCATTACCGCCCAGCGGACTGCGACTATCAAAGAGCAGGTAATAGCACCCTTCTTCCAGGCGGCTCTCTACGGCTTTTTCGCTCTCGGTATTGCCCTGCAGGGTTAAGCCGCCGTTGGGTTCTTCGCTAATTTCCGGCAGCACCCAGACGTTAACCTCATCGATCAGCGCCCGATAGCCGAAGTACTCTTCGAAGGCATGGATTTTTAACTGGTTTTGATTATTGCGCGCGACCGCGTAAGGGCCGGTACCGATAGGCATACTGGAAAAGTTCTCCATCGTCCGCCATTCCTGCGGCAGCGCCATCGCCGGGACCTGGCCTAACAGCCAGGGCAGCCAACGATCCGGCTGGCTGAGGTGAATATCCAGCGTCCAGGCGGTCGGCGAGACGATGCGCTCGATATGGGAAAATAGCGGCAGTTCGCTGCTGCGCTGTAGCGAGGAGATAACGTCGGCCATCTCCAGCTCCCGGCCATGATGGAAATGAATGCCGGGACGCAGAAAAAAGCGCCAGTGGTTAGGCGAAATTTGCTGCCAGTGGTGGGCGATATCGGCCTCCAGTTCCCCATTTTCCTCATTTACCCGCGTCAGCGCGCTAAAAATTTGCCGTGCGATGTGGGTCTCCGAACGGCGCAACGCGCTGCCAGGCAGCAGATTCTTCATCGGCCGATAGTAGAGCACGCGCAGGATGTGGCGCCCCTGGCGGAAGCTGCGGCCAAGATGGGAGATCAACATCTGTCTGACCGCGGTTTTATCGCCAACCAGTTGCACCAGCTGATCGATGCGATCCTGCTCCAGTAGATCCTCGGCGCGCTGCTGCTGTAGCGCCAGACCGGTATAAAGGAAGGTCAGTCGTGAACGCTTGCCGCGCCCGGCTTCGGATTCCCAGGCAAGCCAGCCGCGCGCTTCCATCAGATTAAGTAAGGTGCGCATATGGCGGCGCGAACAACTGAGCATTTCCGCCAGTTCGTTGAGGGTGGTCTGCTGCGACCTACCGTCGCAGCATTGCCACAGGCGGATGAACTGTTGTTGCAGACGACTGGAAGGCATAAAAGGGGAACTCCTGACGAAAACTCAGCAATTTATCAGTTCCTATATTAAGCCAATAATGGACCTCGATGAAGTAAGGAGATGAATATGACGAGGTCAACCACTAAGCAGTTCTATCAACGGTACTTTTCTGCGACGCAGGGAGCGTCCTGGCTGGCCCGCCAGTTAGCAGGTAGGCAGCAGAAAATGCTGGAGGAATTGATGCAGTGGGGAGTTACGTCGCCGACCTCCGATCGTTGACTTGCCGACATCATGTGTGACTGAGTATTGGTGTTATACTCGCCATCTTCAGGCTGCAAGCGCATTGGCTGCAACTCGAAATCCAGAGTATTGAATCACCCGCCAGCAGATTGCTTCTGCTGGCTTTTTTCGTTTACTTCGCGTGTGTTAAGGATATTTCATGCTGTGGTTGATGACGATGGGGCGACGGCTAAACGGCGTCTACGCCGCCTTTATGCTGGTGGCTTTTATGATGGGGGTGGCCGGGGCGCTGCAGGCGCCGACGCTTAGCCTGTTTCTCAGCCGTGAAGTCGGCGCGCAGCCGTTCTGGGTTGGCCTGTTTTATACGGTGAATGCGATTGCCGGTATCCTGGTGAGCCTGGCGCTGGCCAAACGATCCGATAGCCGCGGCGATCGTCGGCGGTTAATTATGTTCTGCTGCCTGATGGCGGTGGGTAACGCGCTGCTGTTCGCTTTCAACCGCCATTATCTGACGCTTATTACCTGCGGCGTCATGCTGGCTTCGGTCGCTAATGCGGCGATGCCGCAGCTGTTTGCCCTCGCCCGCGAATACGCCGATAGCTCTGCCCGCGAAGTGGTGATGTTCAGCTCGGTGATGCGCGCCCAGCTGTCGCTGGCGTGGGTCATTGGTCCACCGCTGGCTTTTATGCTGGCGTTGAATTATGGCTTTACGACCATGTTCTCCATTGCCGCCGGGATTTTTGTCATCAGCCTGGCGCTGATTGCCTTTAAGCTGCCTTCGGTGGCGCGAGTGACGCAACTGCAGGAAGGCAGCAGCCTGCCGGAGCTGGAAGGCGGCTGGCGCGATAAAAACGTGCGCATGCTGTTTATCGCTTCTACGCTGATGTGGACCTGCAACACGATGTATATCATCGATATGCCGTTGTGGATCAGTAGCGATCTTGGCCTGCCGGATAGCCTGGCAGGGATACTGATGGGCACGGCTGCCGGTCTTGAAATTCCGGCGATGATCCTGGCCGGCTACTACGTTAAGCGTTGGGGTAAACGCAAAATGATGGTGGCGGCAGTCGCCGCCGGCGTGCTGTTCTATGTGGGGCTGATTATGTTCCATGGCCGCACGGCGCTGCTGGCGCTGCAGCTATTCAATGCTATTTTCATCGGTATTATCGCCGGGATCGGCATGTTGTGGTTCCAGGATCTGATGCCGGGGCGCGCCGGGGCGGCGACCACGCTGTTTACCAATAGTATCTCCACCGGGGTTATTCTGGCCGGAGTGATTCAGGGAGCGCTGTCGCAAAGCTATGGTCACGGTAGCGTGTACTGGACAATCGCGGCGATTTCTCTGCTGACGCTGTTTTTGACCAGCCGGGTTAAAGATATTTAAGTCAATCTCCCGCGCCGGCCATGCTGGCCCGGCGCGGGATAGCGTTACTTCAGTACGATTCGCTTGATGTCGCCGATAATAAAGATGTAGGCAATCACCCCGATCAGGGCGGTCACGCCAACGTAAATGAGAGCGTAAAAGAAGTTACCGGTGGCTGATATAATCACGCCAATGATGAGTGGCGCGATAATTGATGCCAGGTTGGCGCAGAAGTTAAATATACCGCCGGTCAATCCAGCCATATTATCCGGGGCAATATCAGATATTAACGTCCAGCCCAGACCGACCATTCCCTGACCAAAGAAAGCGATCGACATAATAATAATCACCGTCGAATTCGCGCTGACCCAATTGGCGGCGATAATGCAGCTGGAAAGGAGTAATCCGGAAATTATTGGAAGTTTTCGGCTTATGTTTGCCGAGCCGGTACGCTTAAGTAGCCTGTCGGAAAGCCAGCCGCCGAAGATGATGCCAACCGCGGCGGCCAGGAAGGGCCAGGTGGCGAAAAAACCTACATGAAGCCACGGCAGATGGCGTTCGTTGGCGAGATAGGTTGGAAACCAGGTGAGGAAAAAGACCAGCGTGGTGTTACCGGCAAACTGCCCCAGGCTGGCGCCGATAATTTGTCGGCAGCACAGTAGCCGCCTGGCATCACGCCAGTTAAATGGAATGTTTTCACTCTTATTGGCAATCTGGTTGGCGCCAATATAATCCAGTTCTGCTTTATTTGCTGTTTTCGATTCATGTGGCTCATGATAAAAACGCCACCATACGAAAGTGAATAAAATTCCCAGCCCGCCGGTCAGAAAAAATAAGGTGCGCCAGCCGTGGTGTTCGAGGATTAAAAATAACAATGGCGAGAAGGCGGCTAACCCAATGTATTCACCAACCGTATAAGTTGCGGTAGCCCTGGCCCGTTCATGCTGGGGAAACCATTTGCTGACGATGCGGCTATTGGCCGGAAAGCAGGGGGCTTCACTGACGCCCAGGCCCAGACGCAAAAGGAGCAAAGATTTCAGCCCCAGAGAGAAGCTTTGCAGCAGCGTAAACAGAGACCAAAAGAAGATGGAGAGGGCGTAGGTCAATTTATTACCGAATCGGTCTAAAAACATGCCGCCAGGAATTTGCGCCAGCGCATAAGTCCAGGCAAAAGCGGAAAAAACAATGCCCATCATCGCCGGATCAATATGGATTTCAGTGGTTAATTTTGGAGCAACGATTCCAAGAATGGTACGATCGAGATAATTAATCATCGTACCCAGCGATAACAGCGATAAAATAAAAATACGCGTTCTGCTTCTTTTTAGCGTGCCGGGCGATGATGCCAGGCTCCCTTGAGCGTCAGGTATGCACATAAAGATTTCCTTTAAAGTTTAAAATATTTTTGCATGTATTTATGCATGCAGAAATACTCTAAGGATTCATAGACTGGGTCTATGAATGGCAACGCTTTGTTACGCACAAAAAGAAATATCAAATAATATTTGATGTGAATCTGATATTGACTCGTTGTAGCGTATTATCAACCTGCCGCATGGTATATTAAACGCAGTGGTCTTATTCTTATATTATACGGACAAAAATAATGAACCTGAAGCAACTTTATTATTTTAAGCGATTGAGCGAGACGGAGCATTACACCGAGGCAGCATCCAGTCTGTTCATTACTCAACCCTCGCTAAGCCACGCCATATCTGAGCTTGAGAAGGAACTTGGCGTGGCGCTGTTCGCCAGAAAAGGACGCAACGTCAAAATTACGCAAAACGGTAAACGTTTTTTGCCCTATGTGGAGGATGCGCTCGCTTCTCTGGAGAACGGGCGTCTGACGCTGCAAAACAATGATAGTGAAAAGAAAGAGAATATTCGTATCGCCTTTATTTATACGATGGGTGAATCTGTTGTTCCGCAGTTAATTAATAAATACACTAATTCACCTTCCAGTCACAAGGTGACTTTTTCCTTTACGCAAGGCACTTCGCTTTCGTTATTACAGGCGTTAAAGGCAGGAAAAACCGATCTGGCGATTTGTTCATATATTGCCGATGAACCCGAAATCGACTTTATTCCTATTATTCAGCAGGAGTTGGTGGTGGTGACCGCGAAAGATCATCCGCTTGCCCGGCTGTATGATAATGAGGTCGATTTGGTAGAGACGATTCACTATCCCTATATCTATTTTTCAGAGAACAGCGGTCTGCGGCCTTTTATTGATAATGTCTTTATGCAACAAAAACTGGTACCGGATATCGCCTGCTACGTCGATGAAGATACTGCGATGGCGGGGCTGGTTAGCATCGACTATGGCATTGCGATTATGCCGAGGATCTCCGCACTGGCAAATTATAACGTGCGCATTCTGAAGATTAAAAATGCGATCCCACCTCGTTATATTTACCTCGCAACAATGAAGGAAAGGGTACTTTCCTCAGCGATTCAATCGTTTAAAAACGTCATCATTAACGATAGCCAGAGAATCAACTGAGCAAGCGCCCGGAGACTGGCTCCGGGCAGCCTGTTTATCAGGACAAAATGTCCATTAGTTCGCGCAGCTTAGCGATGGCTATTTGGCCCGGCGCGGAGGCCTGGCCGACGGTGCCAAAGGTCATCGCTGAACCGAACAAGCGACCGGTTACCCGGCTCACGCCGCCGGATTTGCCCATCGACATGGTGATCAGCGGGCGCGTCGCATACTTCTCTTTCATGGTCAGCGTGGCGGAAAGCAGAGTGAGAACGTCCTGAGGCGTCAGTGGCATCACCGCGATCTTCGGCAGATCGGCACCCAGATCCTGCATTCGACGCAGTCGATAGATGATATCTTCCTGCGCCGGCGTTTTATGGAAATCATGATTGCTCATGATCACTTTTACGCCGGCCTGATGGGCGTCGTTCACCAGCGCGCGAATTTGCGCTTCATCGTTAAACAACTCGATGTCGATAACATCGACTAATCCGCTTAGCGCCGCCTGGCGGTTAAGTTCAAAATACGCTTCGTCGCTGATTTCCGTTTCGCCGCCTTCTTTCTTACTACGGAAGGTGAACAGCAGCGGGAGTGCTTTCAGGGTATGACGGATTTCCGCCAGTGCGGCCAGCACCTGGGGGATTTCCCGGACGTGAGTAAAATGGTCAACGCGCCATTCGATAATATCAGCGCCCGCGTCAACCAGGCCCTGAGCATTAGTCAGCAGTTCATCCAGCGTTTTTCCGATCAGCGGTACGCAAATTAAGGTTTCGCCTTCCTTGAAGGTGATGTTCTTTACGGTTACTGCAGTTGTCATGTAGGTATCCATTATTGTTGTCGTTGAACCTCAGGCGGTGACGGTGGTGCGAGACACTCTTTGCGCCGCGCGAGCCTGAAGTTGACGATAGCCGATGTACAGGGCGATCACAAAGCCGATGACGGCGATCAGGAAATCAAACCACATAATGCTGGCAATGCTAATCTGCGAAAGCTTTGCGGTGATAAGCGGGATCGTGAAGCTCGCGATGCTGCCTGCGGTGTAGAAAATCCCTGTTGCCTTGCCTTTGCCGTTCGGAAAGCTCATTGCCATGATGGTTGCCCCCAGCTGCAGTACCCCGCCCGCGGCGGCAAAGCCGATGACGAAAGCGAAACCGGTAACCATCATCGGTGTCGGGAATAAGCACACTAACAGCAGTGAGACCATCGACAGACAGGTGTAGATGATCATGGCTACCGCGGAACTGAACACCTCTTTGACGAAGGCGGCGGTCACGAAGACGCAGACCAGTGAACCGACGGTATAGATACTCAGCAGCTTGATCGCCGAGGCATAAGGCATACCGACCACGAACTGGCCATATTGCGCCAGCCACTGGCTTACCAGGTAAAAGGTCGCCATGCCGATATAGCCGTACAGGGTAAAGATTACCATGTCCAGTTTGTTGGCTTGCGGTTTAGCGGAAGCCGCTGCCTGCGCCGCTGGGATCTCTTCTTTTTTGGCCGCCTGGCTATCGGGGAACGGCATCTTGAGCAGATAGATTGCGCTCAAGATAAACAGAGCCGCCGCAATCACAAACGACCAGCCAAACCACAGATTTGCCCATATCAGCAGGCTGATAATGAACGGCAGCAGGAACTGCCCTGCGGAAACGAAGGCTTTGATGAGCACGTTAGCGCGGCTGGCGGAGTGCGGGAAAGACTCCATCAGCGCCGGATAGGTTGCGGAGTCGAGGAAGCTGTTCGCCAGACCAGCCATGATGCCGAACACGTAGGCCAGATAGATATTTTTGGTCAGCAGAATGCCGACGAAGAAGATCAGATAACTCAGGATCCCTAGATAGATAAAAGGCTTACGACCAAAGCGATCCGACAAAAAGCCGGTCACGATCGTCGCCAGCTTACCGATACCTAATGAGGAGATAACGATCGATACGCCGGCAGCGTCTGTTCCCCACTGTTCCTGAAGATGGGCCATGTTGAGGGTGATTAACAGCACCCCCATGCCATGGATCAGGTAGTTGAGATACAGCCCTGCCGCAGTAGGGATGTATTTATTTTTCATCTCTGGCCTCTTAGAACAGAATGCTCTTGACGTATTCAACCGGCATTTCTTTGCCCGTCCAGATTTCGAACGCGCGCGCGCCTTGCCACAGCATCATTCCCAGGCCGTTGAGGGTCCGGCAGCCTTTTTTCTCCGCCACTTCCAGCAGATAGGTTTTACGCGGGTTATAGACGACGTCGGAGACAATCAGGTCCGGGCGCAGGAAGCTGTCGTTTGGCAGCAGCATTTGGCCTTCGAAAGGCTTCATACCGACGCCGGTGGCGTTGGTGAGGATCACGCTGCTGTCGATTTCGGCGCGCAGCTTGTCATGATCGTCGAGATCGAAAAGGTGGATCTCGCAGTCGGTGTTATCGCGGATCTTGGCCACGGTCTGCTCGGCATTGGCGAAGAACTTGTCTTTGCGGTTGAAGATCGAGATGGCCTTCACGCCGTCGAGCGCGGCCTGTACGCTGATGGCGGTAGCCGCGCCGCCTGCGCCGAGGATGGTCATCTTTTTGCCGATGATATCGATACCAGCCTCCGACAGCGCGCGCATATAGCCGGTGCCGTCGGTAATGTGGCCGGTTAACACGCCATTATCGTTGACCACGGTATTGACCGCACCGACCAGCTGCGCCGCCGGCGAGAGCTTATCGAGATACTGGCAAATTTCGGTTTTATTCGGCATTGAGACGTTGTAACCGCGCAGCTTCAGCGCGCGGAAACCCTGTACGACATCTTTTAGCTCCTGGTTATCGACTTCGAACGCCAGGTAGGCGTAATCCAGGCCAAGATGCGCAAAGGCTTCGTTGTGCATAGTCGGCGACATGCTATGACGAATCGGGGTAGCGATTAAGCCAATCAGTTCGGTATGACCGGTAAGACGTTCTGCCATGATAAATATCCTCAATATGTTAAAAATGGAATCTGTTGCGCTTCGCGATTGCCGAGTACGCCCATGTCTTCGAGTATCTCCAGCACGTTGCGGCCTTCGCGCACGCCGTCGATAATTCGCCGGGCCGACAGGCTGTCGCCGATATTCATGATTTTTACGTTGTTGGCGGCGGCCCACTGGGCGATGTCGTCGAGACCAGCACGGTTGGCGCGCATCCCCAGGCAGACAAAGCCGTAGTCGAAGGGAATATCGAACGTGCCACTGGCGGTACTCACGGTGAAATGGTCTGGAGCGACGGCGGTTAATCGGGTCTGCATGTGTTGTTCCACCTGGTGTTCTTCCAGCATGGTCAACATCGCGTTTTTGGTAATAATGTCGAGGTCCTGCCCAGGCGCGTCCTGCATCTCGATCAGCACCGTCTCAGCGCCGCGCGTGGAGAAGTATTCAATGACGTCCAGGCCGACGGCGCCGCCGCCAACCACCACGATGCGTTTACCTGCGGCATCGGCAAAGGTGTCCAGATGGTTAATCATTCCGGTTATCGAGAACAGGCGACCACCTTCGGCGTCAATGTTCTCGCGCAGGCCGTCGATAGGCGGCAGCAGAGGAACCGAGCCGGTGGCATTGACGATGAGCTGTGGATGCAGCGCGGCGACTGAAGCGACATCGGCGCGTTTACCGACCTGCAGCATCAGATTGCTTAGCCCGGAAAGGCGGTTTTTCATAAATTGCGGGAAATCAGCGATCCGTTTTTTCTCCGGCAGCAGCGCAATGGTGCTGGCCAGGCCGCCGACGTGGCTTTTCTCTTCCAGCAGCCAGGTGTTGCAGCCGACTTCCGCGGCGGTACAGGCGGCTTCCATTCCGGCCGTGCCGGCGCCGATCACCACGACGTTGGTTTCTCGTGAGACTCGCTGCTGCTTGTAAGCGTCGCCGTGGATAATGTCCGGATTGATCGAGCAGCGCAGCGGGCGAGAGCGGGCGATACGGTGATCCGCACAGCCGATATTGCAGGAGATGCATTTGCGCATCAGACGCTCATTGCCGCTTTGTACTTTCTGCACCCATTCTGGCTCGGCAATCAACCCACGACCAATGGCGATCAGATCGGCATCGCCGGTAGCGAGGATATCTTCGGCGATTTTTGGCGAACGAATGTTGCCGGCGATCACCGTCGGCTTATGGAATTTGTCGCGTACCGCGCGGGAGAGGTAGCGCTTCCAGCCGTCTTCCAGCGACATCTGGTCGATTTGCAGGTTCAGGTTATCGTTCTGCGCGGCAGAGACGTTAATGATGTCGACTTTGTCCTGGCACAGTTCGAGGATGCGCAGCGAATCTTCCAGCGTGTTGCCGCCCTTTAAGAAATCGTCGGCGCTGATGCGCAGGCTGATTGGGAAACGCGGCCCGACGCAGGCGCGAACCTTATCGATAATCAGGCTTAATATGCGGGTGCGGTTTTCGATACTGCCGCCAAATTCGTCGGTACGTTTATTAAATAACGGTGACAAAAACTGGCTAATTAAATAGGAATGGCCGCCATGAATTTCTACACAGTCAAATCCGGCGCGGCGCACGCGCTCCGCGGCGTCGCCGAATTTGTCCACCGCGTGATAAATTTCCTCATGGGTCATTGGCCGCGGAATATTACCGTGCTTTTTCGACGGCGTGCTGGAAGCCGATAACGGCGTCTGCCCATTCAGGCGATAAGCATAAGCCGAAGCTCCCGCGTGGTTCAGCTGAATCGCTACGCAAGCGCCGTGTTTATGAAGGGTTTCGGTTAATTTAAACAGGCGTGGGATATATTGATCGTTATCGATGCGTAACTGCGTTGTACCATTGGAGGCGAAGGGAAAATCGATGCAGATATTTTCCACGGTAATGAGCCCGGTGCCGCCTTTCGCCCGCAGTTCGTAGTATTCAAGCTGTTCCTGCGAGACCTCGCCGTTGAGGGTAGCCATATTGGTGCCCATCGGCGGCATAATAATACGGTTTTTTATGGTCATCCCGTTGATGGTCAGCGGGCTGAATAGGTGAGGATAGTGGCTCATTTAGGCTCTCCACAAGAACGCCCGGCGGCCCACGAGGTGATGTAGGCGGCGTGGCGTATCTAAAGTTAATATTTCTCTGTCTGGAAAGATAACGAGCCGGGGAGGGGAAAAATAATGCTTTTTTTTGCGCTGAGCTATAGGGGTTTTCTATGGAGTTAACCGTTAATTCACATATTGCTCGGTTTGTTTTAAATAGTTCCGTTGATTATTTACTTGTCATTGTGGATATATACAAAAATAGCCTGCTAATGCCGGTATAAATGCACGATGAGGGATGGGAAGGATAAAATTATCTATTAATTATACGTATTAATATGCGCCTGAGAGGGGCAAAAAGAGAAAGCCCGGCTTGTTCACCGGGCTTGAAGATTAGTTCATAAAGGCGGGCTGTTGGCGTTCGTAGGCGGAAATCGCCTCTTCATGCTGCAGCGTCAGGCCGATGCTATCCAGGCCGTTGAGCATGCAGTGGCGGCGGAAGTCGTCGATTTTAAAGCTGTAGGTTTTATCCCCGGCTTTAACCACCTGCTCTTCAAGGTCTACTTCAAAGCTGATGCCCGGGTTAGCCTGTACCAGCTTAAACAGCTCGTCCACCTGCTCATCGCTGAGCGTCACCGGCAGCAGCTGGTTATTAAAGCTGTTGCCGTAAAAGATATCGGCAAAGCTTGGCGCAATCACCACTTTGAAACCGTAATCGGTTAACGCCCACGGCGCGTGCTCGCGCGAGGAGCCGCAGCCGAAGTTTTCACGCGCCAGCAGAATAGACGCTCCCTTATATTGCGGGAAGTTCAGCACGAACTCCGGGTTCGGTTGCTGCCCCTGGTCGTCGAGGAAACGCCAGTCGTTAAACAGGTGCGCGCCAAAGCCGGTACGTGTCACTTTCTGCAGGAACTGCTTAGGAATGATCGCATCGGTATCGACGTTTGCGGCATCCAGCGGAACCACCAGGCCAGTATGTTGGGTAAATTTCTCTGCCATGATGGTCTCCTTATTTCAAGTTACGGATATCGGCGAAATGGCCGGTTACCGCTGCCGCCGCGGCCATCGCCGGGCTGACTAAATGGGTGCGTCCGCCGCGGCCCTGACGGCCTTCAAAGTTACGGTTGCTGGTAGAGGCGCAACGTTCGCCGGGATTCAGGCGGTCGTTGTTCATCGCCAGACACATGGAGCAGCCCGGTAAACGCCACTCAAAACCGGCGTCGATGAAAATCTTATCCAGACCTTCGGCTTCCGCCTGCGCTTTCACCGGTCCGGAGCCGGGAACGACCAGCGCCTGTACGCCCGGCGCCACTTTACGCCCTTTGGCAATTTCCGCCGCCGCACGTAAATCTTCGATTCGCGAGTTAGTACAGGAACCGATAAAGACTTTATCGATCGCGACCTCGGTCAACGGCACGCCGGATTTCAGGCCCATATAGGCCAGCGCTTTTTCGGCACTGGCGCGCTCGACCGGATCGCTGAACGACGCCGGATCCGGGATAATATCGGTAACCGAGATGACCTGGCCTGGATTGGTGCCCCAGGTGACCTGCGGCGCAATCTCTTCCGCCTGCAGCGTCACCACGGTATCGAAGGTGGCGTCATCATCGGTTTTCAGCGTTTTCCAGTATTCCACCGCGTCGGCGAAATCCTGGCCCTTCGGCGCGTGCAGGCGGCCCTGCACGTAATTGAAGGTCGTCTCGTCCGGCGCGACCAGACCCGCTTTGGCGCCCATTTCGATTGCCATATTGCACAGGGTCATACGGCCTTCCATGCTCAGGTCGCGAATGGCTTCGCCGCAGAATTCGACCACGTGACCGGTACCGCCGGCGCTACCGGTTTTGCCGATGATCGCCAGCACAATGTCTTTCGCGGTAATGCCCGGCGCCGCTTTGCCACGAACCTCGATTTTCATGGTCTTCGCGCGACCCTGTTTCAGGGTCTGGGTTGCCAATACGTGTTCCACTTCGGATGTGCCGATACCGAACGCCAGCGCGCCGAATGCGCCATGGGTCGCGGTATGGGAATCGCCGCACACGATGGTCATCCCCGGCAGGGTGACGCCCTGTTCCGGGCCCATCACGTGTACGATGCCCTGGAACGGGTGATTTAAGTCATACAGCTCAACGCCAAATTCTTTGCAGTTCTTAATCAGTTCCTGCATCTGGATGCGGGCCATTTCGCCGGAGGCGTTGATATCTTTGGTCTGCGTCGAGACGTTGTGATCCATAGTGGCGAATGTTTTACCCGGCTGACGCACCTGGCGGCCATGGGCGCGCAGCCCGTCAAACGCCTGCGGAGAGGTGACTTCGTGCACCAGATGGCGGTCGATATACAGCAGCGGGGTTTCGTTCTGCGCTTCGTACACCACGTGCGCATCAAACAATTTTTCGTATAACGTCTTTGCCATGATTACACCCCTTCCGCGACATAGCGGGCAATGATATCGCCCATTTCATCTGTACTGACCGCCGCCGTACCGCGCGCTAAGTCGCCGGTACGAATGCCTTCTTCTAATGCGCGGTTGATAGCGCGTTCAATGGCGCTCGCCGCGTCGCCCGCATCCAGGCTGTAGCGCAGCAGCAGCGCCAGCGACAGGATTTGCGCAATCGGGTTGGCGATATTTTTGCCCGCGATGTCCGGCGCCGAGCCGCCCGCTGGTTCATACAGTCCAAAACCTTGCTCGTTGAGGCTGGCGGACGGCAACATGCCCATAGAGCCGGTGATCATCGCGCACTCGTCGGACAGGATGTCGCCAAACAGGTTGGAGCACAGCAGTACGTCGAACTGCGACGGATCTTTAATAAGCTGCATGGTGGCATTATCGATATACATATGCGCCAGTTCGACGTCCGGATACTCTTTGCCAATCTCGTTGACGATTTCGCGCCACAGGATAGAAGACTGCAGGACGTTGGCTTTATCGATTGACGTCACTTTATGGCGACGCTTGCGCGCCGATTCAAAGGCAATACGCGCGATGCGCTCAATTTCAAAGCGATGGTATACCTCGGTATCGAAGGCTTTTTCGTGCTGGCCGCTGCCTTCACGACCTTTCGGCTGACCGAAGTAGATGCCGCCGGTCAGTTCGCGCACGCACAGAATGTCGAAGCCATTGGCGGCGATATCGGCGCGCAGCGGGCAGAATGCTTCCAGCCCCTGATACAGTTTAGCCGGGCGCAGGTTGCTGAATAATTTGAAGTGCTTACGCAGCGGCAGCAGCGCGCCGCGCTCCGGCTGTTCGGCCGGCGGCAGATGTTCCCACTTCGGGCCGCCGACGGATCCGAACAGAATCGCGTCAGCCTGCTCGCAGCCATCAACGGTGGCTTGCGGCAGCGGCATGCCCTGACGGTCGATGGCGATGCCGCCCACGTCGTACTGGCTGGTGGTGATACGCATTGAAAAACGGTTACGAACGGCTTCCAGTACTTTCATCGCCTGGTTCATCACTTCCGGGCCAATTCCATCACCCGGCAAAACGGCAATATGATAATTCTTCGACATTACACGGTTTCCTTGTTGTTCTCTTTATTATGAGCCTGGCGTTGCAATTCTTTTTCGACTTCGGCGGCGCGCCAGATGTTGTTAAGCACATGTACCATCGCTTTTGCTGAAGATTCGACGATATCGGTCGCCAGGCCGACGCCGTGGAAGCGGCGACCGTTGTATTCCACGACAATATCCACCTGACCCAGCGCATCTTTGCCGTGGCCTTTGGCGCTTAAGCCATACTTCACTAAGTCGATGTTGTAGTCTGTCACACGGTTGATTGCCTGGTAGATAGCGTCAACCGGGCCGTTGCCGTTGGCGGCTTCGGTTTTGATGTCATCACCGCAGGCCAGCTTGATAGAGGCGGTAGCGATATCGCTGGAGCCAGACTGGACGCTGAAGTAGTCCAGACGGAAATGCTCTGGCTCTTCCTGCTGTTTATTGATAAATGCCAGCGCTTCCAGGTCGTAGTCGAAGACCTGGCCTTTTTTATCCGCCAGCTTCAGGAACGCGTCATACAGATGATCCAGGTTGTAGTCGCTCTCTTTGTAGCCCATCTCTTCCATACGGTGTTTCACCGCCGCGCGACCGGAGCGTGAAGTCAGGTTCAGCTGTACCTGGTTCAGGCCGATGGATTCCGGGGTCATGATTTCGTAGTTTTCGCGGTTCTTCAGCACGCCATCCTGATGAATACCGGAAGAGTGGGCGAAGGCGCCGGTACCGACGATAGCTTTGTTAGCCGGGATCGGCATATTGCAGATTTGGCTGACGGTCTGGCTGGTACGCCAGATTTCATGGTGATTGATATTGGTGTGCACGTTCATGATGTCTTTGCGCACCTTGATCGCCATGATGACTTCTTCCAGCGCGCAGTTACCGGCGCGTTCGCCGATACCGTTCATCGCGCCTTCTACCTGACGAGCGCCTGCGTGGACGGCGGCGAGGGCGTTGCCGACGGCGATACCTAAATCATCATGGGTGTGGACTGAAATAATTGCTTTATCAATGTTTGGTACGCGTTCATACAGGCCGCTGATGATGTTGGCGTATTCGAATGGCATGGTGTAGCCGACGGTATCCGGGATATTAATGGTCGTGGCGCCGGCGCGGATAGCCGCTTCAACGACGCGAGCCAGATCGTCGATCGGCGTACGGCCTGCGTCTTCACAGGAGAATTCCACGTCGTCGGTATAGTTACGCGCACGTTTCACCATATAAATAGCGCGTTCGATGACTTCATCCAGCGTGCTGCGCAGCTTGGTGGCGATATGCATCGGAGACGTGGCGATGAAGGTGTGGATGCGGAACGCTTCCGCCACTTTTAAGGATTCCGCCGCCACGTCGATATCTTTCTCAACGCAGCGCGCCAGCGCGCAAACGCGGCTATTTTTGATGGTGCGAGCGATGGTCTGTACCGATTCAAAATCGCCCGGGGAAGAAACCGGGAAACCGACTTCCATTACATCGACGCCCATACGTTCGAGGGCCATGGCGATCTGCAGCTTCTCTTTCACGCTCAGGCTGGCCTGTAACGCTTGTTCCCCATCACGTAAGGTCGTATCGAAAATAATGACTTGCTGGCTCATGGTTGAGATCCTTAATCTGTTGCCTGGCGCCTTGCTTCGAGCATAAAAAAACCCGCGCAATGGCGCGGGTTTAGTGTCTTGCTGGAAGATGACTTAACGCTGAACGTCGCCCAACAGCCTACCGCGCACAATGGATGCGTTTAGTAGTAGTAGGCTGGTGAAGCGAGTGGTGCGAATCATGCGTCATACTCCAGTTGAAATCGATATGCTTTTAGAGTTACTGGATAGCGGTTTTGATGTCAACCCCAGGCAAGATAAAAACTGTTTTTAACCCGTCAGATGAATTAGCTAATTGTGCTGGATTATCCCTCATTTCGCCGACGATCCTTTTTGAGACATTCATCGACTGCTGGAAAAATAAAACAATTAGAAAAAATAATTTTCATTCAAGGACTCAATGTCAATGGGGGATGCCTGGTTGATAAGGTAATGAAACATAAAGTGTTATATGCCTTTTACCTTTATGCGCTGCCGCATTTAGTCGTTCGAAAGGATAACGAAGTGTTAATTTTTATCAGGTAAAAAATAGATAGTTAATTAATACTTAAATTGCAATTAACTATTGGTGGTGTTGTTTATTCCTGTGATCTATGGGTACACTTTATATCATCAAGTAAATGATATGTTTTAGGCGGGTTCCGGTGATATCCAGTGAGGTTTTTCGTCGCTACTCATAACCTTGATATATTCCTAAAATTCCATTTTGCCCTTTTGCAGATTTAATATGCATGATAAATGATATTGTCTTAATTAATTACTGCACTTTGGTAAAAGGAATTTAGCGTGACGGTGGAGTTAGATATGTTAATTGAAAATACTGAATATAAATCAGCCCCGGGACAGGAAGTCGTCAAACCACAACTGCGGATGGTGGATCTTAACCTGCTGACCGTCTTTGATGCGGTGATGCAGGAACAAAATATTACCCGTGCGGCCCACACTCTCGGCATGTCCCAACCGGCGGTGAGTAACGCGGTATCTCGTCTCAAGGTAATGTTTAATGATGAACTGTTCGTTCGCTATGGGCGCGGCATTCAGCCAACGGCGCGGGCCTACCAGCTGTTCGGCTCAGTACGCCAGGCATTGCAACTGGTGCAAAATGAGTTGCCGGGTTCCGGTTTTGAACCGCTGAGCAGTGAGCGCGTATTTAACCTCTGCGTTTGTAGCCCATTGGATAATTACTTAACCTCGCTAATATTTAATAAAGTTGGTGAAATCGCGCCAAATATTCATCTGGTCTTTAAATCAGCGCTACATCAAAACACCGAACATCAGCTGCGTTATCAGGAAATTGAATTCGTTATCGGTTATGAAGAGTTCCGTCGCCCGGAGTTTGCCTGCATACCTTTATTCAAAGATGAAATGGTTCTGGTGGCCAACCGTAAACATCCGCGTATTTCCGGGCCGCTAACGGAAGCGGATATTTATCAGGAAGAGCACGCGGTCGTCGCATTGGATCGTTATGCGTCATTTAGCCAGCCGTGGTATGACTCCGTGGATAAACAATCCTGTATTGCTTATCAGGGTAATGCCATGGTTAGCGTATTAAACGTGGTGTCGCAAACCCACATGGTGGCAATAGCGCCACGTTGGTTGGCCAATGAATTCGCTGATAAATTAGATTTGCAGATCTTACCGTTGCCGCTGAAGGTCAACAGCCGTACCTGCTTCCTCTCCTGGCACGAAGCGGCCGGTCGTGATAAAGGCCATCAATGGATGGAAGAGTTATTGGCGAATATCTGTCAGCGCTAATCGACGTTATCGACCAACGGCGGCGAAAGCGCCAGCTTATCTGAGTAAACTTTAAAAAAGCAGAATATTATTCTGTTTATCACCGCGGGTTCTCGCAACCCGACGGTGAAAAATGGATGATTTTCTGCCGTAAGCCGTTTCTCCCGAGTATTGGCTATCTCATTTTGTTATTCCTGAAGCAATCCTCCATATATTTCTCCAGATGCTTTCTTTTCTGCTTTTAAGAGGCGCGCTATACGCTCTCAGGCGAATTGCCTGCCTGTTGGCGAGCAGTTATGTTAATGCACAGCAAGTCGTTCACCTCAATGCGCTGTCTTGACGGCGCATCATACGACGCGCGCGGAAAATGACTTCCGCCGTCGTGAAAACAATAAGCCTGGAGGCAAACCATGGAGATGTTGTCAGGAGCCGAGATGGTCGTCCAATCGCTTGTCGATCAGGGCGTCAAGCAAGTATTCGGCTATCCCGGAGGCGCGGTCCTCGATATCTATGATGCATTACATACCCTCGGCGGCATTGACCATGTGCTGGTCCGCCATGAGCAGGCGGCGGTGCATATGGCCGACGGGCTGGCGCGCGCAACCGGCGAAGTCGGGGTGGTGCTGGTGACCTCCGGTCCGGGAGCGACAAACGCTATTACCGGTATCGCAACGGCTTACATGGATTCTATTCCACTGGTCATTCTTTCCGGGCAGGTCGCCACCTCGCTGATTGGCTACGATGCCTTCCAGGAGTGCGATATGGTCGGTATCTCGCGCCCGGTGGTCAAACACAGTTTCCTCGTGAAACAGACTGAAGATATCCCCGGGATTTTAAAGAAAGCCTTCTGGCTGGCGGCCAGCGGCCGACCGGGGCCGGTAGTGGTCGATTTGCCGAAGGATATTCTCAATCCGGCGAAAAAGCTGCCTTATGTTTGGCCGGATGCGGTCAGCATGCGTTCCTATAACCCGACAACCAGCGGTCATAAAGGGCAGATCAAACGTGCGTTGCAAACGCTGGTGGCGGCGAAAAAACCGGTCGTATACGTTGGCGGTGGGGCAATCAATTCGCAGTGTGAAGCACAGCTGCGTACGCTGGTCGAAAAGCTGAAGCTACCGGTGGTCTCTTCATTAATGGGTTTAGGCGCTTTTCCGGCGACTCATCAGCAGGCGCTGGGGATGTTGGGGATGCACGGTACCTATGAAGCCAACATGACCATGCATCATTCCGACGTTATTTTTGCAGTCGGCGTCCGCTTTGACGATCGTACCACCAACAATTTGGCTAAGTACTGCCCGAACGCCACGGTGCTGCATATTGATATCGATCCCACGTCGATCTCCAAGACCGTCCCGGCGGATGTGCCGATCGTCGGCGACGCGCGCCAGGTGCTTGACCAGATGTTTGATCTGCTTGAGCAGGAAGAGAGCCAGCAGCCGCTGGATGAGATCCGCGACTGGTGGCAGCAGATCGAACAGTGGCGTTCCCGTCACTGTCTGCAATACGACACGCAAAGCGGCAAGATCAAACCACAGGCGGTAATCGAGGCTATCTGGCGCCTGACCAACGGTGATGCTTACGTGACTTCCGACGTTGGACAGCATCAGATGTTCGCCGCGCTCTATTATCCATTCGATAAACCACGGCGTTGGATTAACTCCGGCGGCCTCGGCACGATGGGCTTTGGCCTGCCAGCGGCACTGGGCGTGAAGATGGCGCTACCGCAAGAAACCGTTATCTGCGTGACCGGCGATGGCAGCATCCAGATGAACATTCAGGAGCTTTCCACCGCCCTGCAGTATGAACTGCCGGTGCTGGTGCTGAACCTGAATAACCGCTACCTCGGAATGGTAAAGCAGTGGCAGGATATGCTCTATTCTGGCCGCCATTCGCAGTCCTATATGGAATCGCTGCCGGACTTCGTTCGCGTCGCCGAGGCTTATGGCCACGTTGGTATTCGTATCAGCGAGCCGCAAGAGCTTGAAGCGAAGCTGGCGGAAGCCCTGGAGCAGGTGCGTAATAATCGTCTGGTGTTCGTTGATGTTACGGTTGATGGTAGCGAGCATGTTTATCCCATGCAGATCCGCGGCGGCGGCATGGACGAAATGTGGTTGAGCAAAACGGAGAGAACCTGATTATGCGCCGGATATTATCTGTATTACTGGAGAACGAATCGGGAGCGTTATCCCGGGTGATCGGCCTCTTTTCGCAGCGCGGCTACAATATTGAAAGCCTGACGGTAGCGCCAACCGACGATCCGACGTTGTCCCGCATGACCATCCAGACGGTGGGCGACGAAAAAGCCATTGAGCAGATTGAAAAGCAATTACATAAGCTGGTGGACGTGCTGCGGGTCAGCGAACTGGGTCAGGGCTCCCACGTCGAACGTGAAATCATGCTGGTGAAAGTGCAAGCCAGCGGTTATGGCCGCGAAGAGGTGAAACGCAACACCGAGATCTTCCGCGGGCAGATCATTGACGTCACGCCATCTATTTATACCGTGCAGTTGGCCGGAACCAGCGATAAGCTGGATGCGTTCCTGGCTTCTTTACGCGATGTCGCGCGCATTGTTGAAGTGGCGCGATCCGGAGTAGTCGGCCTGTCGCGCGGCGATAAAATCATGCGCTAACCCCTGACAAACTGACGTAAAAACAGCCCGACACGAACTGTCGGGTTATTTTTTTGCGAATTCCGTAGGAACTGTGGACGAAAGCGGTTGCCGCGCTATCTATTCTGCGTTTAGATGTTATAAAAATGGAACTCTATACTCTAATGAGTATGTCTATTTAATGGTTGTTTTTTGTACTTCTTACCCAAGGGGCAATTGTGAAACTGGATGAAATCGCCCGGCTGGCCGGTGTTTCAAGAACCACCGCGAGCTATGTGATTAATGGCAAAGCGAAGCAGTATCGCGTCAGCGATAAAACGGTCGAGAAGGTGATGGCGGTGGTGCGCGAGCACAACTACCACCCGAATGCGGTCGCTGCTGGCCTGCGCGCAGGACGCACGCGTTCAATCGGTCTGGTGATCCCGGATCTCGAAAATACCAGTTATACCCGTATTGCGAACTATCTGGAGCGCCAGGCGCGTCAGCGCGGCTACCAGTTGCTGATCGCCTGCTCGGAAGATCAGCCGGATAACGAAATGCGCTGTATTGAGCATCTGCTGCAGCGTCAGGTGGATGCAATTATCGTTTCGACTTCGCTGCCGCCGGAGCACCCGTTCTATCAGCGCTGGGCGAACGATCCTTTCCCGATTGTCGCGCTCGACCGCGCGCTCGATCGTGAACACTTTACCAGCGTCGTCGGCGCCGATCAGGACGACGCCGAGATGCTTGCCGCCGAGCTGCGCAAATTCCCCGGTGACCGAGTGCTCTATCTGGGAGCGCTGCCGGAGCTGTCGGTGAGCTTCCTGCGTGAGCAGGGTTTCCGTTCAGCCTGGAAAGACGACCCGCGCGAGGTGAACTTCCTCTATGCCAACAGCTATGAACGCGAAGCCGCGGCCCAGCTGTTTGAACGGTGGCTGGAAACGCATCCGATGCCGCAACTGCTGTTCACCACCTCTTTCCCGCTGCTGCAGGGGGTGATGGACGTCACGCTGCGCCGTGAGGGCAAACTGCCATCTGAGCTGGCCATCGCCACCTTCGGTGATAACGAACTGCTCGACTTCCTGCAGTGCCCGGTGCTGGCGGTCGCGCAGCGTCATCGCGACGTTGCCGAGCGCGTTTTAGAGATTGTACTGGCAAGCCTGGATGAACCACGTAAGCCGAAACCGGGCTTAAGTCGTATACGTCGTAATCTCTATCATCGCGGAAGTTTGAATCGTCGCTGATTCATTTGCGAAAAAAGGTTAAGATTCTTCGTAGGTTATTCGCCAGATGGATCAGCATCTGGCGATATTCCATACAATTTACGTAGAGATTCGTAAATCTATTCGCTTTCAGACAAATCCCTAAACTTCTTTACGCCTTATTTTGTTTTATTCTGGAGCAGGCTTTTTTTGTATCCAAATGGTGCAAGAAAAAGCGCAGCGGCATTAATTTGAATTGTTTTGTTACATTCTTCGTAATAATTGCTGAATTAACAATCGCTTTATCCCACCTTCACCGCCGCTGAGAGCGTCAGGCCGCGGCACAAGTGCTTCTCCGTCCACAACAGGCACTGTTAACGGACATCAGAATGACCTAAAATGCCGCTCGCGTCGCAAACTGACACTTTATATTTTCCCGCTGAAGATATTTTGTCGTTTTTAACTGTTACGGGTTTGTTGGTTATTTTCTTACACGTATTCATAACGTTAATTTGCCTCGTTTGTTGGTGATTTATTCATCAGGGCTAATATCGGCTGTAAATAATGGGTTTTTGCGCTCCGTTGGCATTAGTGCTGGCTTGACAAGCTTTTCCTCCGCTCCGTAAACTCCTTTAGGTGGGAATTTGTGGGGTAAAGTGGCGAAAAGGGGTGAGGCTGGCATGTTCCGTGGAGCAACGTTAGTCAATCTCGACAGTAAAGGCCGTTTGGCCGTACCGACGCGCTACCGCGACGGGCTGATCGAGGATGCTTCTGGTCAAATGGTATGCACCATTGACATTCATCACCCGTGCCTGCTGCTTTATCCTTTGCCTGAATGGGAAATCATCGAGCAAAAATTGTCGCGTTTGTCGAGCATGAATCCCGTTGAGCGGCGCGTACAGCGCCTGCTTTTGGGGCATGCCAGCGAATGTCAGATGGATAGCGCCGGACGATTGCTAATCGCGCCGGTGCTGCGGCAACATGCCGGGCTGACAAAAGAAGTGATGCTGGTCGGACAGTTTAATAAATTTGAACTGTGGGATGAAACGACCTGGTATCAACGGGTCAAGGAAGATATCGACGCTGAGCAGTCCGCTACCGGTGAACTGTCGGAGCGCCTGCAGGATTTGTCTTTATAAAATGATGGAAAATTTTAAACATACTACGGTACTTCTGGATGAAGCCGTTAACGGCCTGAATATTCGTCCAAATGGTATCTACATTGATGGAACCTTTGGCCGCGGTGGTCACTCGCGTCTGATCCTCTCCCAACTGGGGGCGGAAGGGCGCCTGCTGGCAATCGATCGCGACCCGACGGCTATTGCCGTTGCGCAAACCATCGATGACCCACGCTTTTCCATCGTACATGGTCCTTTCTCGCAGCTGGCTGACTACGTCGCCGAGCGCAATCTTACCGGCAAGATCGACGGTATTCTTCTCGATCTTGGCGTTTCTTCACCGCAGCTGGACGACGCGGAACGCGGATTCTCCTTTATGCGCGATGGTCCGCTGGACATGCGCATGGATCCGACTCGCGGTCAGTCCGCCGCCGAATGGTTACAGACCGCCGAAGAAGCCGACATCGCCTGGGTAATCAAAACCTTTGGCGAGGAGCGTTTCGGTAAACGTATCGCGCGCGCGATCGTTGAGCGTAACCGCATTGAGCCGATGACCCGTACCAAAGAGCTGGCGGAAGTTATCGCGGCGGCAACGCCGGTGAAAGATAAGCACAAACATCCCGCGACCCGTACCTTCCAGGCGGTGCGCATTTGGGTGAACAGTGAACTGGAGGAGATAGAGCAGGCGCTAAAAAGCTCGCTCGGCGTGCTGGCCCCCGGTGGTCGGCTGTCGATTATCAGTTTCCATTCGCTGGAAGACCGCATTGTGAAGCGCTTTATGCGTGAGCAAAGCCGCGGTCCGCAGGTTCCAGCAGGGATCCCGATGACTGAAGAGCAGCTCAGGAAACTGGGCGGCCGTCAGTTGCGAGCACTAGGCAAGTTGATGCCGGGCGAAGAAGAGGTGGCAGAGAATCCACGCGCCCGTAGTTCAGTGCTGCGTATCGCAGAGAGGACGAACGCATGATCGGCAGAGTGACAGTAGCCTTAAGCAAAGTTAAAGGATCGTTAGGAAGCAACGAGCGCCATGCCTTGCCTGGCGTTATCGGGGACGATCTTCTGCGGTTTGGGAAGCTGCCACTCTGCCTGTTCATTTGCATCATCATAACGGCAGTGACCGTGGTGACGACGGCGCACCATACCCGTCTGTTAACCGCGCAGCGTGAACAATTGGTTCTGGAGCGTGACGCTCTGGATATTGAATGGCGCAACCTGATCCTCGAAGAGAACGCCCTTGGCGATCACAGTCGGGTTGAGCGGATCGCGACAGAGAAGTTGCAGATGCAACACGTTGATCCATCACAAGAAAATATAGTGGTACAGAAATAAGGATTATTGCGACGCATGAAAGCAGCGCCGAAAACGCCAAAAGCAAAACGTCAGGAAGAACAGGCCAACTTTATTAGTTGGCGTTTTGCGTTGCTGTGCGGATGTATTTTAATCGCTCTCGCCTTCCTGCTTGGCCGCGTCGCGTGGCTGCAGGTGGTGAGCCCGGATATGCTGGTGCGTCAGGGAGATATGCGTTCCCTGCGTGTGCAGGAAGTGTCAACCGCGCGCGGCATGATTACCGACCGCTCCGGCCGCCCGCTGGCGGTCAGCGTGCCGGTCAAAGCCATCTGGGCCGACCCGAAAGAGCTGCATGATGCCGGAGGCGTGACGCTCGATAACCGCTGGAAAGCGTTAGCCGATGCGCTGAACATGCCGCTGGACCAGCTGGCATCGCGCATCAACAGCAACCCGCGGATGCGTTTTATCTATCTGGCGCGTCAGGTGAACCCTGACATGGCTGACTACATCAAAAAACTGAAGCTGCCGGGGATTCATCTGCGTGAGGAGTCTCGCCGTTACTATCCGTCAGGCGAAGTAACCGCTCACCTCA
Organism: Klebsiella sp. SYXHC3; assembly: GCF_057196925.1. Lineage (NCBI taxonomy): Bacteria > Pseudomonadati > Pseudomonadota > Gammaproteobacteria > Enterobacterales > Enterobacteriaceae > Klebsiella > Klebsiella sp. SYXHC3. The sequence goes on from NZ_JBXUNG010000008.1 coordinate 73,109, forward strand.
TTGGCTTCACCAACGTCGATAGCCAGGGGATTGAAGGGGTTGAGAAAAGCTTTGATAAGTGGCTGACCGGCCAGCCAGGCGAGCGTATCGTGCGTAAAGACCGCTATGGTCGCGTGATTGAAGACATTTCTTCCACCGACAGCCAGGCGGCGCATAACCTCGCGTTGAGCATCGACGAGCGCCTGCAGGCGCTGGTTTATCGCGAACTGAATAATGCGGTGGCGTTCAACAAAGCGGAATCAGGCACCGCCGTTTTGGTTGACGTCAACACTGGTGAAGTGCTGGCGATGGCGAATAGCCCGTCGTACAACCCGAATAATTTCGCGGGTACGTCCAAAGATACCATGCGTAACCGCGCCATCACCGACGTATTCGAACCGGGTTCAACGGTCAAACCGATGGTGGTGATGACGGCGCTGCAGCGCGGCATCGTCAATGAAAATACCGTGCTGAACACCATTCCATATCGAATTAACGGCCACGAAATCAAAGACGTGGCGCGCTATAGCGAATTAACCCTGACCGGGGTGCTACAGAAGTCGAGTAACGTCGGCGTTTCTAAGCTGGCGTTAGCGATGCCGTCCTCAGCGTTAGTAGATACTTACTCACGTTTTGGGCTTGGAAAGGCGACCAATTTGGGGTTGGTCGGAGAACGCAGTGGCTTATATCCTCAAAAACAACGGTGGTCTGACATAGAGAGGGCCACCTTTTCTTTCGGCTACGGGCTAATGGTAACTCCGTTACAGTTAGCGCGAGTCTACGCAACGATTGGCAGCTACGGCATCTATCGCCCGCTGTCGATTACCAAAGTTGATCCACCGGTTCCGGGCGAGCGCGTGTTCCCGGAATCACTGGTTCGTACCGTCGTTCATATGATGGAAAGCGTGGCGCTGCCCGGCGGCGGCGGCGTGAAAGCGGCGATCAAAGGGTATCGCATCGCGATTAAAACCGGTACGGCGAAAAAAGTGGGGCCGGATGGCCGCTACATCAACAAATATATTGCTTACACCGCAGGCGTTGCGCCCGCCAGCCACCCGCGTTTCGCGCTGGTGGTGGTGATCAACGACCCGCAGGCAGGTAAATACTACGGTGGCGCCGTTTCCGCGCCGGTATTCGGTGCCATCATGGGCGGCGTATTGCGCACCATGAACGTCGAACCGGATGCGCTGGCAACGGGCGAAAAAAGTGAATTTGTGATTAATCAAGGCGAGGGAACAGGTGGCAGATCGTAATTTGCGCGACCTTCTCGCTCCGTGGGTGCCAAATGCGCCGGAGCGAATTCTGCGAGAGATGACGCTGGACAGCCGCGTGGCGGCGTCCGGCGACCTCTTTGTCGCGGTACAGGGTCATCAGGCGGACGGGCGTCGTTATATCCCGCAGGCGATAGCGCAAGGTGTTGCTGCCATTATTGCTGAGGCGCAGGGCGAGGCCGCAGACGGCGAAGTTCGCGAGATGCACGGCGTGCCGGTCATCTACCTGAGCCAACTGAACGAGCGGTTATCCGCGCTGGCCGGGCGTTTTTACCAACAACCTTCGCAGCAGATGCGTCTGGTGGGCGTCACCGGTACTAACGGTAAAACCACGACTACGCAGCTGTTGGCGCAGTGGGCAAAGCTGCTCGGCGAAACCAGCGCGGTGATGGGTACCGTCGGTAATGGCCTGCTGGATAAAGTGGTGCCGACCGAAAACACCACCGGCTCTGCGGTCGATGTTCAGCACGTGCTTTCCGGCCTGGTAGGGCAGGGGGCGACTTTCGGCGCGATGGAAGTCTCTTCTCACGGGCTGGTTCAGCATCGCGTGGCGGCGCTGCAGTTTGCCGCCTCGGTGTTTACCAACCTGAGCCGTGACCACCTCGACTACCATGGCGACATGGAACATTACGAAGCGGCGAAATGGCTGCTCTATTCCACCCACCATTGCGGCCAGGCCATTGTTAACGCTGACGATGAAGTCGGGCGTCGCTGGCTGGCGAAACTGCCGGATGCGGTGGCGGTGTCGATGGAAGATCATATCAATCCGAACTGCCACGGCCGCTGGCTGAAGGCGACCGCGGTCAACTATCACGACAGCGGCGCGACCATTCAGTTTGACTCGAGCTGGGGCAAGGGCGAAATCGAAAGCCGCCTGATGGGCGCCTTTAACGTCAGCAACCTGCTGCTGGCGCTGGCGACGCTGCTGGCGCTGGGCTATCCGCTGGCGGATCTGCTGAAAACCTCTTCGCGTTTACAGCCGGTGTGCGGCCGTATGGAAGTGTTCAGCGCGCCGGGCAAACCGACCGTGGTGGTTGATTACGCCCATACGCCTGACGCGCTGGAAAAAGCGCTGCAGGCCGCGCGTCTGCACTGCAGCGGCAAGCTGTGGTGCGTCTTCGGCTGCGGCGGCGACCGCGACAAAGGTAAACGCCCGCTGATGGGCGCTATCGCGGAAGAGTTTGCCGATATCGTGGTCGTGACTGACGATAACCCACGTACCGAAGAACCGCGGGCGATTATCAATGACATTCTGACTGGCATGCTTGATGCCGGGCAGGTGAAGGTGATGGAAGGCCGCGCGGAAGCGGTGACCGGCGCGGTGATGCAGGCGAAAGCGAACGACGTTGTGCTGGTAGCGGGCAAAGGCCACGAAGACTATCAGATCGTCGGTAACCGCCGTCTGGATTATTCCGACCGCGTTACCGTTGCGCGTCTGCTGGGAGCGGTAGCATGATTCGCTTTACATTAAGCCAGCTCGCCGAGATCACCCGCGGCGAACTGCAGGGTAGCGATATCGCTATCGATGACGTGACGTCCGATACCCGCAAAGTCACGGCAGGTTGCCTGTTTGTGGCGCTGAAGGGCGAGCGATTCGACGCGCATGATTTTGCCGAACAAGCGAAAGCGGCGGGCGCAGGCGCGCTGCTGGTTAGCCGCCCGCTGGCCTGCGATTTACCGCAGGTGGTGGTGAAAGATACCCGTCTGGCTTTCGGCGAGTTAGCGGCCTGGGTGCGTCAGCAGGTGCCGACCCGCGTCGTTGCGCTCACCGGTTCGTCCGGTAAGACCTCGGTGAAAGAGATGACCGCGGCGATCCTCAGTCAGTGCGGCAACACGCTGTATACCGCCGGTAATCTGAACAACGATATCGGGGTTCCGATGACGTTGCTGCGTCTGAATAAAGATCACCAGTATGCGGTGATTGAACTCGGCGCCAACCATCAGGGCGAAATCGCCTGGACCGTCAGCCTGACGCGTCCGGAAGCAGCGCTGGTCAACAACCTCGCCGCCGCGCACCTCGAAGGGTTCGGCTCGCTGGCGGGCGTGGCTAAGGCGAAGGGCGAAATCTTTACCGGTCTGCCGCAAAACGGCATCGCGATTTTGAATGCCGACAACAATGACTGGCTGAACTGGCAGAGCGTGATTGGCGATCGCAAAGTGTGGCGCTTCTCGCCGAACGCGGCGAACAGCGACTTCACGGCGACCAACGTGCATATCACCAGTCATGGTACCGAATTTACGCTGCAGACCCCGTTCGGCAACATCGACGTACTGCTGCCGCTGCCGGGGCGCCATAACATCGCTAACGCGCTGGCGGCAACATCGCTGGCGATGGCGGTCGGCGCCGATATGGCCGCGGTGAAAACCGGGCTGGCGCAGCTGCAAGCGGTGCCGGGACGTCTGTTCCCGATTCAACTGGCGGAAAACCAGCTGTTGCTGGATGACTCCTACAACGCCAACGTCGGTTCGATGACCGCCGCGGTACAGGTGCTGGCGGAAATGCCGGGCTTCCGGGCGATGGTGGTCGGCGATATGGCGGAGCTCGGCGCGGAAAGCGCGGCCTGTCATCGCGAAGTGGGCGAAGCGGCGAAAGCGGCGGGGCTGGATTGCGTCCTCAGCGTCGGTTCCCTGAGCGCGGATATCAGCAGCGCCAGCGGCGTGGGCGAACATTTTAACGATAAAGCCGCCGTGGTAGCTCGCCTGCGCGAGCTGCTGGCAGAGCATAAAATCATGACCATTTTAGTGAAGGGTTCACGTAGTGCCGCTATGGAAGAGGTAGTACGCGCATTACAGGAGATTGCGACATGTTAGTATGGCTGGCCGAACATCTGGTCAAATATTATTCCGGCTTTAACGTCTTTTCCTATCTGACGTTTCGCGCCATCGTCAGCCTGCTGACCGCGCTGTTTATCTCTCTGTGGATGGGCCCGCGCATGATCGCCCGTCTGCAAAAACTGTCCTTTGGTCAGGTCGTTCGTAACGACGGCCCGGAGTCCCACTTCAGCAAACGCGGTACCCCAACCATGGGCGGGATCATGATCCTCACCGCGATTACCGTTTCCGTCCTGCTGTGGGCTTATCCGTCCAATCCATACGTCTGGTGCGTGCTGACGGTATTAATCGGCTACGGCATCATCGGGTTTGTCGATGATTACCGTAAAGTCGTGCGCAAAGACACCAAGGGCCTGATTGCCCGCTGGAAGTATTTCTGGATGTCGGTGATTGCGCTGGGCGTAGCGTTCGCGCTGTATCTGGCGGGGAAAGACACCCCGGCGACCGAGCTGGTAGTGCCGTTCTTTAAAGACGTGATGCCGCAGCTGGGACTGTTTTACATCCTGCTGGCTTACTTCGTCATCGTCGGCACCGGCAATGCGGTCAACCTGACCGACGGCCTCGACGGCCTGGCGATTATGCCGACCGTCTTCGTCGCTGCCGGCTTTGCGCTGGTGGCGTGGGCCACCGGGAACATGAACTTCGCCAACTACCTGCATATTCCTTATCTGCGTCACGCCGGCGAGCTGGTTATCGTCTGCACGGCGATTGTCGGCGCGGGCCTGGGTTTCCTGTGGTTCAACACCTACCCGGCGCAGGTCTTTATGGGTGACGTCGGTTCGCTGGCGCTCGGCGGCGCGCTGGGCATTATCGCCGTACTGCTGCGCCAGGAATTCCTGCTGGTGATTATGGGCGGCGTTTTCGTCGTGGAAACCCTGTCGGTTATCCTGCAGGTCGGCTCGTTCAAGCTGCGCGGCCAGCGCATCTTCCGTATGGCGCCGATTCACCACCACTATGAACTGAAAGGCTGGCCGGAACCGCGCGTTATCGTGCGCTTCTGGATTATTTCGCTGATGCTGGTGCTGATTGGCCTGGCGACGCTGAAGGTACGTTAATCATGGCAGATTATCAGGGTAAAAAAGTCGTCATTATTGGGCTGGGTATGACCGGCCTGTCATGCGTGGACTTTTTCATGGCGCGCGGCGTAACCCCGCGCGTGATGGATACCCGCGTCGCCCCAGCCGGGCTTGATAAGCTGCCGGAAGCCGTTGAGCGCCACGTGGGCGGTCTTAACGACGATTGGCTGCTGGCGGCGGATCTGATTGTCGCAAGCCCCGGGATTGCCCTTGCGCACCCTTCACTGAGCGCTGCGGCCGACGCTGGCGTGGAAATCGTCGGCGATATCGAGCTGTTTTGCCGCGAGGCGCAGGCGCCGATTATCGCCATTACCGGCTCTAACGGAAAAAGCACCGTCACTACCCTGGTGGGCGAGATGGCGAAGGCGGCGGGCGTGAACGTCGGCGTTGGCGGCAATATCGGCCTGCCGGCGCTGATGTTGCTGGATCCGGCGCGCGAACTGTACGTGCTTGAACTTTCCAGCTTCCAGCTGGAGACGACCTCCAGCCTGAAAGCCGTCGCGGCAACCATCCTCAACGTGACTGAGGATCATATGGACCGCTATCCGCTGGGGCTGCAGCAGTACCGCGCGGCGAAACTGCGGGTCTATGAAAATGCTAAAACCTGCGTGGTGAATGCCGATGACGCGCTGACCATGCCGGTACGCGGCGCTGACGAACGCTGCGTCAGCTTCGGCGTCGATGTCGGCGACTATCACCTTAACCGCCAGCAGGGCGAAACCTGGCTGCGGGTGAAGGGTGAGAAAGTGCTGAACGTGAAAGAAATGACCATCAGCGGCCAGCACAACTACAGCAATGCCCTGGCGGCGCTGGCGCTGGCGGATGCCGCGGGCTTGCCGCGCGCCAGTAGCCTGAAGGCGCTGACTACCTTCACCGGCCTGGCGCACCGTTTCCAGCTGGCGCTGGAGCATAACGGCGTGCGTTGGATCAATGACTCCAAGGCGACCAACGTCGGCAGTACCGAGGCGGCGCTGAACGGCCTGCATCTTGACGGCACGCTGTATCTGCTGTTGGGCGGCGACGGTAAATCCGCCGACTTCACGCCGCTGAAACGCTATCTTGGCGGCGATAACGTTCGTCTGTACTGCTTCGGCCGCGACGGCGCTCAACTGGCGGCGCTGCGTCCGGAAATCGCGGTGCAAACCGAAACCATGGAACAGGCGATGCGGCAGATCGCTTCGCAGGTCAAATCAGGCGATATGGTCTTACTGTCGCCAGCCTGCGCGAGCCTGGACCAGTTTAAAAACTTTGAACAACGGGGCGATGTCTTTACCCGTCTGGCGAAGGAGTTAGGTTGATGCGTTTCTCTCTCCCACGCCTGAAAATGCCACAGCTGGGCCTGCCCCGGTTGAAGCTGCCGCGACTGCCGGGAATGTTTATTTTTGCCTGGCTGTTCGCCGCGCTGAAAGGTTGGGTGATGGGCTCGCGCCCGAAAGATAACGATAGCCTGGTCATGTATGACCGGATGCTGCTGTGGCTGACCTTCGGCCTGGCGGCGATCGGTTTTATCATGGTGACCTCGGCATCAATGCCGGTCGGACAGCGTCTGGCGAACGATCCGTTCCTGTTTGCTAAGCGTGATGGTCTGTACATTGTGCTGGCCTTCGCGCTGGCGATGATTACGCTCCGTCTGCCGATGGAGTTCTGGCAGCGCCACAGTACCGCGATGCTGATCGCCTCGATTGTGATGCTGCTGATCGTACTGGTGGTGGGGAGTTCGGTTAACGGCGCCTCGCGTTGGATCGCGCTCGGGCCGCTGCGTATTCAGCCGGCGGAGTTTACCAAGCTATCGCTGTTTTGCTACATCGCCAACTATCTGGTGCGTAAAGCGGATGAGGTGCGTAACAACCTGCGCGGCTTCTTAAAACCGATGGGCGTGATTTTCGTACTGGCGATTCTGCTGCTGGCGCAGCCTGACCTCGGTACGGTTGTCGTACTGTTCGTGACCACGCTGGCGATGTTGTTCCTGGCCGGCGCGAAGCTCTGGCAGTTTATCGCCATTATCGGCATGGGGATCTCGGCGGTGGTGCTGCTGATCCTCGCCGAACCGTATCGTATTCGCCGCGTCACTTCCTTCTGGAACCCGTGGGAAGACCCGTTTGGCAGCGGCTATCAGCTGACCCAATCGCTGATGGCCTTTGGTCGCGGCGAGATGTGGGGACAGGGCCTCGGCAACTCGGTGCAGAAACTGGAGTATTTACCGGAAGCGCACACCGACTTCATCTTCGCCATTATCGGCGAAGAACTCGGTTATATCGGTGTGGTACTCGCGCTTTTAATGGTATTCTTCGTCGCCTTTCGCGCCATGTCGATTGGTCGCAAAGCGCTGGAGATTGACCACCGCTTCTCCGGCTTCCTGGCCTGTGCAATCGGCGTGTGGTTTAGCTTCCAGGCGTTGGTTAACGTCGGGGCGGCGGCGGGGATGCTGCCGACCAAAGGTCTGACCCTGCCATTGATTAGTTATGGTGGTTCCAGTCTGCTGATTATGTCGACGGCCATTATGTTTTTATTGCGAATTGATTATGAAACGCGCCTCGAGAAAGCGCAGGCGTTTACACGGGGTGTTCGATGAGCGGTCAGGAAAAGCGGTTAATGGTGATGGCGGGCGGCACTGGCGGACACGTGTTCCCGGGGCTGGCGGTCGCGCACCATTTAATGGACCAGGGCTGGCAGGTTCGCTGGCTGGGCACCGCCGATCGTATGGAAGCGGATTTAGTGCCGAAACACGGCATTGATATCGATTTTATCCGCATCTCCGGCCTGCGTGGCAAAGGGCTAAAAGCGCAACTGTTAGCGCCGGTGCGGATCTTCAACGCCTGGCGGCAGGCGCGGGCGATCATGAAACGTTTCCAGCCGGATGTGGTGCTGGGCATGGGCGGTTATGTTTCCGGGCCTGGCGGCCTGGCGGCATGGTCGCTCGGGATCCCTGTGGTGCTGCATGAACAAAACGGGATTGCCGGCCTGACTAATAAATGGCTGGCAAAGATTGCGAAGAAAGTGATGCAGGCGTTTCCCGGCGCCTTCCCGCATGCAGATGTCGTCGGGAATCCGGTACGTACCGATGTTCTCGCGCTACCGCTGCCAGGGCAGCGTCTGGTGGGCCGGCAGGGGCCGATTCGCGTGCTGGTGGTTGGCGGCTCCCAAGGCGCGCGCGTACTGAACCAGACTATGCCGCAGGTGGCCGCGAAGCTTGGCGATGCGGTGACTATCTGGCATCAGAGCGGAAAAGGCGGCATGGATACCGTGCGCCAGGCGTATGCCGCCGCCGGTCAGCCGCAGCATAAAGTGACTGAGTTTATTGATGATATGGCGGCAGCCTATGCCTGGGCCGATGTGGTTGTTTGTCGTTCCGGCGCGCTGACGGTCAGCGAAATCGCTGCCGCAGGTTTACCGGCATTGTTCGTCCCGTTCCAGCACAAAGATCGTCAGCAGTACTGGAATGCGCTGCCGCTGGAAAAAGCCGGCGCGGCGAAAATTCTCGAACAACCCGAGTTCACGGCGGATGCTGTGGCGGCCACCCTGGCCGGTTGGGATCGGGAAACCCTGATGGATATGGCGGAACGAGCGCGTGGCGCTTCGATTCCGGATGCTACCGAGCGGGTAGCGGAAGAGGTCAGCGCCGTAGCTTTGGCGCGCTAATCGCGGTGATTTTCACCGCCCGAATAAAGAAGTTGATGGCGTAAAGAATGAATACACAAGATTTGGCAAAACTGCGTTCCATAGTGCCCGAGATGCGTCGCGTCCGGCACATTCACTTTGTCGGCATCGGCGGTGCCGGTATGGGCGGTATTGCCGAAGTGTTGGCGAATGAAGGCTACCAGATTAGCGGCTCCGATCTCGCGCCGAATCCGGTGACTCAGCAATTGTCGCAGCTTGGCGCCACCATTTATTTCAACCATCGCCCGGAAAACGTGCGCGATGCCAGCGTTGTCGTGGTGTCCAGCGCGATCTCCGCGGATAACCCGGAAATCGTCGCCGCGCACGAAGCGCGCATTCCGGTGATCCGCCGCGCGGAAATGCTGGCGGAACTCATGCGTTTCCGTCACGGGATTGCGATTGCCGGTACGCACGGCAAAACCACGACCACCGCGATGGTATCCAGCATTTACGCCGAAGCCGGCCTCGATCCGACCTTCGTCAACGGCGGGCTGGTGAAGGCGGCGGGCGTACATGCCCGTCTTGGCCATAGCCGCTACCTGATTGCGGAAGCGGATGAGAGCGATGCGTCGTTCCTGCATCTGCAGCCGATGGTCGCCATTGTGACCAACATCGAAGCTGACCATATGGATACCTATCATGGAGACTTCGAGAACCTGAAGCAGACCTTTATTAACTTCCTGCACAATCTGCCGTTCTACGGGCGCGCGGTGATGTGCGTGGATGACCCGGTGATTCGTGAACTGCTGCCGCGCGTCGGCCGCCAAATCACCACCTATGGTTTTAGCGATGACGCCGACGTACGCATTGAAGAGTATCGTCAGCTGGGCGCGCAGGGCCATTTCCGCCTGGTACGCCAGGATAAAGAGGTCATGCAGGTGACGCTGAACGCGCCGGGCCGCCACAACGCGCTCAACGCTGCCGCGGCCGTTGCCGTCGCGACGGAAGAGGGCATTGAAGACGAGGCGATTCTGCGCGCGCTGGAAAGTTTCCAGGGCACCGGCCGCCGTTTCGACTTCCTTGGCGAATATCCGCTGGCGGAAGTCAACGGCAAGAGCGGTAGCGCGATGCTAATTGACGATTACGGCCATCATCCGACGGAAGTTGACGCCACTATCAAAGCGGCGCGTGCCGGCTGGCCGGATAAAAATCTGGTGATGGTATTCCAGCCGCACCGTTATACCCGTACTCGCGATCTGTACGATGATTTCGCCAACGTGCTGACCCAGGTTGATGCGCTGCTGATGCTGGATGTATATCCGGCGGGCGAAGCGCCGATCCCAGGCGCCGATAGCCGCTCGCTGTGCCGCACGATCCGCGGTCGCGGCAAAGTTGACCCGATTCTGGTTTCCGATCCGGCGCAGGCCGCGGAGATGCTGGCATCGGTATTGACCGGCGACGATCTGGTGCTGGTGCAGGGCGCCGGCAACATAGGAAAAATCGCACGTCACCTGGCTGAAATCAAACTGGTACCGCAAAAAACGGAGGAGGACCGACATGGCTGATAAAATCGCGGTTCTCTTCGGCGGAACCTCCGCTGAACGTGAAGTCTCGCTGAATTCAGGCGCTGCGGTGTTGGCCGGGCTGCGTGAAGGCGGGGTGGATGCTCACCCGGTCGATCCGCGCGACGTTGATATCACCCAGTTGAAGAACATGGGCTTTAAGAAAGCGTTTATTGCCCTGCACGGGCGCGGCGGCGAAGATGGCACGCTGCAAGGCCTTCTTGAGCTCATTCAACTGCCGTACACCGGCAGCGGCGTAATGGCTTCCGCTATTTCTATGGATAAGCTGCGCAGTAAATTACTGTGGCAGGGTGCGGGATTACCGGTCGCGCCGTGGGTTGCATTGACCCGCGCGCAGTTCAACGCAGGACTTTCTGCTGGCGTTTCTGAGCAGATTGCGGCGCTGGGGCTGCCGGTTATTATCAAGCCGAGCCGCGAAGGGTCCAGCGTCGGCATGTCGAAAGTTAGCGAAAGTTGTGCAATGCAGGATGCATTGGCGCTGGCTTTTCAGCATGATGATGAAGTTCTGATTGAGAAATGGCTCAGTGGCCCGGAATTTACCGTCGCTATCGTCGGTGAAGAAATTTTACCGTCAATTCGTATCCAGACGGCTGGAACCTTCTATGATTATGAGGCGAAGTATCTCTCTGATGAGACGCAATATTTCTGCCCTGGTTTTGAGGAACCCGCCCGCGAGTCAGAAATCCAGAGCCTGGTGCTTAAAGCCTGGAATGTTCTGGGTTGCAAAGGATGGGGACGTATTGATGTGATGCTGGACAGCGATGGCCAGTTTTATCTGCTGGAAGCGAACACCTCACCGGGGATGACCAGCCATAGTCTGGTGCCGATGGCGGCCCGTCAGGCGGGGATGAGCTTCTCGCAGCTTGTTGTACGAATTCTGGACCTGGCGGGGTGATATGTCGCAGGCGGCGCTGAATACGCGGAACCAGGAAGAAGAATCGATTGCTTCTTCGCGTCGGAATAATGGAACCCGGCTGGCAGGGATCGTTTTCCTGCTGGCGGTGTTGTGTACCGTATTGGTCAGCGGATGGATGGTTCTTGGTTGGATGGAAGATGCGCAACGTCTGCCGTTGTCGAAAATGGTCGTCACCGGCGAACGTCACTACACGCGTAACGATGATATCCGTCAGGCTATTCTGGCGTTGGGCTCGCCGGGCACCTTTATGACTCAGGATGTCAACATCATCCAGAGCCAAATTGAGCGCCTGCCGTGGATTAAACAGGCGAGCGTAAGAAAACAATGGCCCGATGAATTGAAGATTCATCTGGTTGAATATGTGCCGATTGCGCGCTGGAATGATCAACATATGGTAGACGTCGAAGGAAATTCTTTCAGCGTGCCGGCGGATCGTACCAGCAAACAGAACTTACCGATGTTATACGGCCCGGAAGGCAGCGAAAATGAAGTGCTGCAGGGATACCGCGACATGGGACAGGTGCTGGCAAAGAATAAGTTCACGTTGAAAGTGGCGGCAATGACCGCGCGTCGCTCCTGGCAGTTGACGCTTAATAACGATATTAAGCTCAACCTTGGCCGCGGCGACACCATGAAACGGCTTCAGCGCTTTATGGAACTCTACCCGGTTCTTCAGCAGCAGGCACAGACCGACGGCAAACGGATAAGCTACGTTGATTTGCGCTATGACTCGGGTGCGGCGGTAGGTTGGGTACCTGCTCCCGTAGAGGAAAATAATCAACAACAGAATCAGGCACAGGCAGAACAACGATGATCAAGGCGACGGACAGAAAACTGGTAGTTGGACTGGAGATTGGCACCGCGAAGGTTGCCGCTTTAGTAGGGGAAGTTCTGCCCGACGGTATGATTAATATCATTGGCGTGGGCAGTTGCCCATCGCGCGGCATGGATAAAGGCGGGGTGAATGACCTCGAGTCGGTAGTGAAATGTGTACAGCGCGCTATCGACCAGGCTGAACTAATGGCCGATTGCCAGATCTCATCAGTGTATCTGGCGCTTTCAGGTAAGCATATTAGCTGTCAAAATGAGATTGGCATGGTGCCTATCTCCGAAGAAGAGGTGACGCAGGATGACGTGGAAAACGTCGTTCATACCGCGAAATCGGTACGCGTACGCGACGAACATCGCGTACTGCACGTCATCCCGCAGGAATACGCCATCGACTACCAGGAAGGTATTAAAAACCCGGTAGGGTTATCCGGCGTGCGTATGCAGGCGAAGGTACATCTGATTACCTGCCATAACGATATGGCGAAAAACATTGTTAAAGCGGTTGAACGTTGTGGTTTGAAAGTTGACCAACTTATTTTCGCCGGTTTAGCGGCCAGTTATTCCGTATTAACGGAAGACGAACGTGAGCTGGGTGTCTGCGTCGTGGACATCGGCGGTGGTACAATGGATATCGCCGTGTATACCGGCGGCGCGCTGCGTCACACCAAAGTGATCCCTTACGCGGGCAACGTGGTGACCAGCGATATCGCCTATGCCTTCGGTACGCCGCCGAGCGACGCCGAAGCCATTAAGGTTCGTCACGGTTGCGCATTAGGTTCAATCGTCGGTAAAGACGAGAACGTGGAAGTACCGAGCGTGGGCGGACGTCCGCCGCGCAGCCTGCAGCGTCAGACGCTGGCAGAGGTGATTGAACCGCGTTATACCGAACTGCTCAATCTGGTTAACGAAGAAATCCTGCAGCTGCAGGAACAGCTCCGTCAGCAAGGGGTCAAACACCATCTGGCGGCGGGGATTGTATTAACCGGCGGCGCCGCGCAAATTGAAGGCCTGGCGGCCTGCGCGCAGCGCGTGTTCCATACGCAGGTGCGCATTGGCGCGCCGCTGAACATCACCGGTTTAACGGATTACGCTCAGGAGCCGTACTATTCGACGGCGGTTGGGCTGCTGCACTACGGAAAAGAGTCACATCTCAGTGGTGAAGCAGAAGTAGAAAAACGCGTGACGGCGTCAGTGGGCTCGTGGATTAAGCGACTCAACAGCTGGCTGCGAAAAGAGTTTTAATTTTTTAAGAGAACGCAGACAATTAGCGTTCTCAGGCGACAGGCACAAGACGGAGAGAAACTATGTTTGAACCTATGGAACTGACCAACGACGCGGTGATTAAAGTCATCGGCGTCGGTGGCGGCGGCGGTAATGCCGTTGAACACATGGTGCGCGAGCGCATTGAGGGTGTTGAATTCTTCGCGGTGAACACCGATGCGCAGGCGCTGCGTAAAACGGCTGTTGGCCAGACTATCCAGATCGGTAGCGGTATTACCAAAGGTCTGGGTGCAGGCGCGAACCCGGAAGTGGGCCGTAATGCGGCTGACGAAGACCGTGAAGCGCTGCGCGCTGCGCTTGATGGCGCGGACATGGTCTTTATCGCGGCGGGTATGGGCGGCGGTACCGGTACCGGCGCGGCGCCAGTGGTCGCGGAAGTGGCGAAGGATCTGGGTATCCTGACCGTTGCGGTCGTCACTAAGCCATTTAATTTCGAAGGCAAGAAGCGCATGGCGTTTGCTGAGCAGGGGATCACCGAGCTGTCCAAGCACGTTGACTCACTGATCACCATCCCGAACGACAAGCTGCTGAAAGTACTGGGCCGCGGTATCTCTCTGCTCGACGCTTTCGGCGCGGCAAACGACGTACTGAAAGGTGCGGTGCAGGGTATTGCCGAACTGATTACCCGTCCGGGTCTGATGAACGTCGACTTCGCGGACGTCCGTACCGTGATGTCGGAAATGGGCTACGCGATGATGGGCTCCGGTGTGGCGAGCGGTGAAGACCGTGCGGAAGAAGCGGCTGAAATGGCTATCTCTTCTCCGCTGCTGGAAGATATCGATCTGTCCGGCGCGCGCGGCGTTCTGGTCAACATCACGGCTGGCTTCGACCTGCGTCTGGATGAGTTCGAAACCGTTGGTAACACTATCCGCGCCTTTGCTTCGGATAACGCGACCGTGGTTATCGGTACCTCTCTGGACCCGGATATGAACGACGAGCTGCGCGTAACCGTTGTTGCTACCGGTATCGGTATGGACAAGCGTCCGGAAATTACCCTGGTGACCAACAAACAGGTACAGCAGCCGGTAATGGATCGCTACCAGCAGCACGGTATGGCTCCATTAACTCAAGAGCAGAAACCGGTGGCGAAAGTGGTGAACGACAATACGCCGCAAACCGCGAAAGAGCCGGATTATCTGGATATTCCAGCTTTCCTGCGTAAGCAAGCTGATTAAGAATTGGCTGGAAGTTGGGCATCTGCGCTCTTTGTGCTAAACTGCCCTGCCGAATGTATAGTACACTTCGGTTGGATAGGTAACTTGGCGAGATTATACGATGATCAAACAAAGGACTCTTAAACGTATTGTTCAGGCGACTGGTGTCGGTTTGCATACCGGCAAGAAAGTCACGCTGACTTTACGCCCTGCGCCGGCAAATACCGGGGTCATCTATCGTCGCACCGACTTGAATCCACCGGTTGATTTTCCGGCTGATGCCAAATCTGTGCGTGATACCATGCTCTGTACTTGCCTGGTGAACGAGCATGACGTGCGGATTTCTACAGTCGAGCACTTAAATGCCGCACTGGCTGGCCTGGGCATCGACAACATTATTGTTGAAGTCGATGCGCCGGAAATCCCGATTATGGACGGTAGCGCCGCTCCGTTCGTTTATCTGTTGCTGGATGCCGGCATCGATGAACTGAACAGCGCCAAGAAATTTGTGCGTATCAAAGAGACGGTTCGCGTTGAAGATGGCGACAAATGGGCTGAGTTTAAGCCGTATAATGGTTTTTCGTTGGACTTTACCATCGACTTTAACCATCCGGCGATCGACTCCAGCACCCAACGCTATGCGCTGAACTTCTCGGCCGATGCGTTCATGCGTCAGATTAGCCGTGCTCGTACTTTCGGTTTCATGCGTGATATCGAATATCTGCAGTCCCGTGGCCTGTGCCTGGGCGGCAGCTTCGATTGTGCCATCGTTGTTGACGATTATCGCGTACTGAACGAAGACGGTCTGCGCTTTGAAGATGAATTTGTTCGCCACAAAATGCTGGATGCGATCGGTGACCTGTTTATGTGTGGTCACAACATTATCGGCGCATTCACGGCGTTCAAATCCGGTCACGCGTTAAATAACAAACTGCTACAGGCTGTTCTGGCAAAACAGGAAGCCTGGGAGTATGTGACCTTCGAAGACGACGCAAAACTGCCGCTGGCATTCCGCGCACCGTCAATGGTTCTGGCGTAAGCCTGACCATTCAGTAAATTCGACTGGTAACCTGGTACTCTCTCCGTCCAGGGAACCAGTCGTTTTTCTTTTTAGCCTCCCTAAACCGCTTTTCACTGTGTTTCGCCGGCAATAATATGTGCGCGTTCGCTGCTTTATTAAGCGTTTTCCCGCAGCATTAGCGTTCATTCCTGCTGTCTCGGCGCGGTATTAATGTTAGTATTTGGGCGCAAAATTTTTCTCTGGGTTGCTTTATCCTGTCGATTTCAGGCTGTACTGCGAAGACCGCCAATAAAATGGACCGCCTGAAAGGACGCAGGAATACCAACTAAAGGTAAAGAAAGTGAGTGGATTGCTGACGCGTTGGCGACAGTTTGGCAGACGGTATTTTTGGCCGCATCTCCTGTTGGGGATGGTCGCGGCTAGCCTCGGCCTGCCTGCGCTTAACAACAGCCACGAAACCACTACGCCGGCGAAAGCCACGGCCAGCAACCATAATCCGAATAAAGTTAACTTCTCCCAGCTGGCGCTGCTGGAGGCCAATCGTCGGCCGAACTTTACCGTCGACTACTGGCATCAGCATGCGATTCGCACCGTCATTCGCCATCTGTCGTTTGCGATGGCGCCGCAGGCTTTGCCGGTGGCGGAAGAATCATCGCCGCTGCAGGCCCAGCATCTGGCCCTGCTCGATACGCTCAGCGCGCTGCTGACCCAGGACAGCAAACCGCCGGTGGTTATCCGCCAGGCGGCTTATATCCCTTCTTCTTACTCTGCCTTCCGCGTCAGCGCCTGGATAAGCCAGGTAGCGGGGATCCGCGCAGGGCCTCAACGTCTCAGCTGAAAATAAACACGGACCATCCTATTTTTTTGACTCCGCACCGCGGGGCGTTTGAGATTTTATTATGCTAATTAAAATGTTAACTAAAGTGTTCGGTAGCCGTAACGACCGTACGCTGCGTCGTATGCGCAAAGTCGTCAACATCATCAACGGTATGGAACCGGCGATGGAAAAGCTCTCTGATGACGAGCTGAAAGCCAAAACCGGAGAATTCCGCGCGCGTCTGGAGAAAGGTGAAAGCCTGGAAAGCCTGATCCCGGAAGCGTTTGCCGTGGTGCGTGAAGCGAGTAAACGCGTCTTCGGCATGCGCCACTTCGACGTGCAGCTGCTGGGCGGTATGGTACTGAACGACCGCTGCATCGCGGAAATGCGTACCGGTGAAGGTAAAACCCTGACCGCGACGTTACCGGCGTACCTTAACGCGCTGACCGGTAAAGGCGTTCACGTCGTTACCGTCAACGACTATCTGGCGCAGCGTGACGCCGAAAACAACCGTCCGCTGTTTGAATTCCTTGGTATGAGCGTGGGCATCAATATGTCCGGCCTGCCTGCGCCGGCGAAGCGTGAAGCCTACGCGGCCGACATCACTTACGGCACCAACAACGAATACGGCTTCGACTACCTGCGCGATAACATGGCGTTCAGCCCGGAAGAGCGCGTACAGCGTAAACTGCACTATGCGCTGGTGGATGAGGTGGACTCCATCCTGATCGACGAAGCGCGTACGCCGCTGATCATTTCCGGCCCGGCTGAAGACAGCTCCGAAATGTATCGCAAGGTAAACAAAATTATTCCGCACCTGATCCGCCAGGAAAAGGAAGACTCCGACACCTTTACCGGTGAAGGCCACTTCTCCGTAGATGAGAAAGCTCGCCAGGTTAACCTGACCGAACGCGGTCTGGTACTTATTGAAGAGCTGTTGGTGCAGGAAGGCATCATGGAGGAAGGCGAATCACTGTATTCTCCGACCAACATCATGCTGATGCACCATGTTACCGCCGCGCTGCGCGCCCACGCGCTGTTTACCCGCGACGTTGACTACATCGTGAAAGATGGCGAAGTCATCATCGTCGATGAACACACCGGCCGTACGATGCAGGGGCGTCGCTGGTCCGATGGCCTCCACCAGGCGGTAGAAGCCAAAGAAGGGGTGGAGATCCAGAATGAGAACCAGACTCTGGCATCCATCACCTTCCAGAACTACTTCCGCCTGTACGAGAAACTGGCGGGGATGACCGGTACCGCGGATACCGAAGCCTTTGAATTCAGCTCCATCTATAAACTGGATACCGTTGTCGTCCCGACTAACCGTCCGATGATCCGTAAGGATATGGCGGATCTGGTCTACATGACCGAAGCGGAAAAAATCCAGGCGATTATCGAGGATATTAAAGATCGTACCGCTGCCGGTCAGCCGGTGCTGGTCGGTACTATCTCAATCGAAAAATCTGAAGTGGTTTCCCGTGAACTGACGAAAGCCGGCATCAAGCACAACGTCCTGAACGCCAAGTTCCACGCCAGCGAAGCGGATATCGTCGCCCAGGCGGGTTATCCGGCTGCGGTTACCATCGCCACCAACATGGCGGGCCGTGGTACCGATATTATGCTCGGCGGTAGCTGGCAGGCAGAAGTCGCCGCGCTGGAAAATCCAACGCCGGAGCAGATTGAAAAAATCAAAGCTGACTGGCAGGTGCGCCACGATGCGGTCCTGGCCGCAGGCGGTCTGCACATCATCGGTACCGAGCGTCATGAATCCCGTCGTATCGATAACCAGCTGCGTGGCCGTGCTGGCCGTCAGGGTGATGCCGGTTCTTCCCGCTTCTATCTGTCGATGGAAGATGCTCTGATGCGTATCTTCGCCTCCGATCGCGTATCCGGCATGATGCGTAAACTGGGGATGAAGCCGGGCGAAGCTATCGAGCACCCGTGGGTGACCAAAGCGATTGCCAACGCCCAGCGTAAAGTGGAAAGCCGCAACTTCGACATTCGTAAACAGCTGCTGGAATATGATGACGTCGCCAACGATCAGCGTCGCGCTATCTATACCCAGCGTAACGAGCTGTTGGATATCTCCGACGTGAGCGAAACCATCAACAGCATCCGCGAAGACGTCTTCAAAGCCACTATTGATGCGCATATCCCGCCGCAGTCGCTGGAAGAGATGTGGGATATTGAAGGCCTGCAGGAACGTCTGAAAAACGACTTCGACCTTGAGCTGCCAATCAAAGAGTGGCTGGATAAAGAGCCGGAGCTGCACGAAGAGACCCTGCGTGAACGTATTCTGCAGAGCGCGGTAGAAACCTACCAGCGTAAAGAAGAAGTGGTCGGCGCCGAAATGATGCGTCACTTCGAGAAAGGCGTCATGCTGCAAACGCTGGATTCCTTGTGGAAAGAGCACCTGGCGGCGATGGACTACCTGCGCCAGGGTATCCATCTGCGCGGCTACGCGCAGAAAGATCCGAAGCAGGAGTACAAGCGCGAATCCTTCTCGATGTTTGCCGCTATGCTCGAATCGCTGAAGTATGAAGTTATCAGCACGCTGAGCAAGGTACAGGTGCGGATGCCGGAAGAAGTCGAAGAGATGGAACAGCAACGTCGCGAAGAGGCAGAGCGTCTCGCGCAGATGCAGCAGCTGAGCCATCAGGATGACGATACACTGGCTGCCGCCTCGCTGGCTGAACAGACCGGCGACCGTAAAGTCGGGCGTAACGATCCGTGCCCGTGCGGTTCCGGTAAAAAATACAAACAGTGCCACGGCCGTCTGAGCTAAGGGCTGATAAAAAGAAAACCAGGGCGCAGATTTCTGCGCCTTTTTTATGGAGCTGTTTCAATGAAAAAACTGCAAATCGCCGTCGGGATAATTCGCAATCCGCAAGGCGAAATTTTTATTACCCAGCGTGCTGCAGACGCGCATATGGCCAATAAACTGGAATTCCCCGGCGGAAAAATAGAATCAGGTGAGACGCCGGAACAGGCGCTGGTACGTGAACTGCAGGAAGAGGTCGGGATTACGGTGACGACGTCCACGTTGTTCGACAAACTGGAGTATCAATTCCCGGATCGCCATATCACGCTATGGTTCTTCCTGGTGGAAAACTGGCAAGGTGAGCCGTGGGGCAAAGAAGGACAACCGGGGCAGTGGATGGCGCAGCAGGCGTTGGATCCGCAGGCATTTCCGCCGGCGAACGAGCCGATAATTAATAAACTTATTACGCTTGCCTGAGCGCCGGGCAACCCGGCGCAGGCCTGAAACGCTAATCCGGAACGTCCCGGATTAGCGATAGGAAAGGTTACTGCTGCGGCTCGCTCCAGTCATCGCTGTCGGATAAGTCGCCGGAACTGGGGATACGTTTCTCTTCCGCCGCCCACTCGCCAAGATCGATCAGCTGGCAGCGCTTCGAGCAAAACGGGCGAAACGGGCTTTGCTCGCTCCAGACGACGTTTTTACCGCAGGTTGGGCAGTTAACGATAGTCTCTTCTGACATAGTGTCTCCTTAGCAACAAGCCAGTTCAAAATCAAAGCGTTCCGGCACGATACCATGCTCGCTGTCCAGCGGCAGGAAGCGGATGGCAAAGCGGCTTTTATGGCCGGAAATTTGCGGGTATAGCTGGCTTGCGAGATCCAGGCGCAGGCGCAGCAGATCGGCATCGTCGCCATTATCCTGATAAAAGCCATTGAGGCTGGTCTGCTTACGGAAAGGCGCGGAGTTACGAATCAAATCAAGGATCAGCTCCAGCGACTGCATCAGCGGCGTCAGGCTCGCTAACCATTTTGCCACCTGCTCATCGCGATACTCTTGCGGCATATGCAGCCAGATATGTAGCGTTGGCAAATCAAAGCCGCAACAGCCGCCAGGGATGCTCAGACGCTGGCGCACCAGGCCAATCAGCCGATCTTCACGAAGAAACTGGCCAATACGCGGAGCGGAGATCAAGGTGCTGCCGGACAGTTTGAGCTGCTGACGTAGGGCTTCAATACGCTGCTGATCGACGCCGGGCACTTCGGCCCAGGTTTGTAATTTCCGCTGTTGTCGCTCCAGCTCTTTCAGCAAATCGGTACGCACTTCGCCACGTTCCAGCACGTCCAGTAGATCGCCGGTATTGCGGAAAAAATGGAGAGCGTCCGCGTAGCTGGCAATGGCCGGGCGGGAAGAGAGCTGCTGAAATAAAAATTCAATGCGCAGCCAGGTGCGCATTTTCTCATTGAGCGGATGTTCGAAGAGAACAGGGGTATGCATTACGGTTTTTCCTGTGAGGCGGCCTGCGATGCCAGCATTAAATACTTATCGTGCAGGCGGGCGACGTGGGATGCGACGGCATCCGCGGAGCCCATGTTTTCAATAACATCATCCGCTGCGGCAAGACGCTGTTCGCGCGTCGCCTGGGCGGCAAGAATATGTTCAGCGTGTTCACGACTGACCCCATCGCGGCGTATGGTGCGCTCGATTTGCGTCTCTTTTGGCACATCGACAACCAGTATGCGATCGGCTTTATCGGTCAGGCGGTTTTCGACCAGCAAGGGTACGACCCAGAGGAGATAAGGTGAGGTTGAGGCCTGCATCTGACGGCGCGTTTCTTGCTGAATCAGCGGATGCAGCAGCGCGTTAAGCCAGGCCTTGTCCTCGCTATGAGCAAAAATGCGTTCGCGTAAGCGGCGGCGATTCAGACTGCCATCGTCGTTGATCATCTGTGGACCAAACCTTTCAGCGATAGCAAGCAGGGCGGGAGTGCCGGGCTCTACAACCTGACGCGCAATAATATCGGCGTCGATGACGGTTACGCCCAGGTGAGCAAATTCGTCGGCGACGGTACTTTTACCGCTACCGATGCCGCCTGTTAACGCTACCGTATACCCCATACACTTCAATCCCGATGTCACATTATTGTTCAAAACCCTGGCGATTCACCGCGCCATTCAGACCCAGAGGATAGCTTAATCAAGATTTTGTTAAATCGAAAAAGTATCCATAATGTGAATTGTGATTCACTTTATATATAAAAAACAATTGGTTAAAAATGACGCAATGGTAAGGAAAGCACACGAACGTGTTTTTCGCTATTCACCAGGTAAATTTTAACGATTGTAGCGTAAAAAAAGTGAAAATCGCAGTCTTGCGCGGCTATGATTCGTGCGTATGATAGCGTCACTGGAGTTGTGCTCTCACATTAATGCAATTAACCCCAGGAATTCGCACATGCGTATTGAAGAAGATCTGAAGCTAGGTTTTAAAGACGTTCTTATCCGCCCGAAACGCTCTACCCTCAAAAGCCGTTCTGATGTTCAACTGGAACGTGAATTCACCTTTAAGCATTCAGGCCAGACCTGGTCCGGCGTACCGATTATCGCTGCTAACATGGATACCGTCGGTACCTTCAGCATGGCGAAAGCCTTGTCCGCTTTTGGAATTCTGACCGCCGTGCACAAACACTACAGCGTTGAAGAATGGCAGGCGTTTGTGCAGAGCGAGTCCGCAGAAGTGCTGCAGCATGTGATGGTTTCCACCGGTACCTCTGACGCGGACTTTGAAAAAACTCAGCAGATCCTGACCCAGAATCCACAGCTGAACTTCGTCTGCATAGACGTGGCTAACGGCTACTCTGAACACTTCGTTCAGTTTGTGGCGAAAGCGCGCGCCGCCTGGCCACAAAAAACCATTATCGCCGGCAACGTGGTGACCGGTGAAATGTGTGAAGAACTGATTCTCTCCGGCGCTGATATCGTTAAAGTGGGCATTGGCCCTGGCTCCGTCTGTACTACCCGCGTGAAAACCGGCGTTGGCTACCCGCAGCTGTCTGCGGTGATTGAATGTGCCGATGCCGCGCACGGTCTCGGCGGCCAGATCATCAGCGACGGCGGCTGCACCATGCCGGGTGATGTTGCGAAAGCTTTTGGCGGCGGTGCCGATTTTGTCATGCTCGGCGGGATGCTGGCGGGTCACGAAGAGAGCGGCGGTACCGTGGTGGAAGAGAACGGTGAAAAATTCATGCTGTTTTACGGTATGAGCTCTGAATCGGCGATGACTCGCCACGTCGGCGGCGTCGCGAAATATCGTGCCGCGGAAGGTAAAACCGTTAAGTTGCCGCTGCGCGGCCCGGTTGATAATACCGCGCGTGATATCCTCGGTGGCCTGCGTTCAGCATGCACCTATGTTGGCGCTTCCCGCCTGAAAGAGCTGACCAAACGTACAACCTTTATCCGCGTACAGGAACAAGAGAACCGCGTGTTCAACAGTCTGTAATGACGATGGCTGGCGCTCTGGCGCCAGCCATTAACTCCCCATTGTGCCCAGCGCGTCCCCCAGATGAAAAACAGGTAGGTACATCGCTACCACCAGCACACCGACGATCGTTCCGGTCACCACCAGCAGTATTGGCTCCAGCAGCGTCGCCAGATTATCCGCCTGTTGATGAGTTTGCTCGCTATGATGGCGCGCCAGGTTATCGAGCATCGTATCCAGCGCTCCTGATGCCTCGCCGGTACGAATGAGCTGCAGGCACAGCGAGGTAAATCCGCCACAATTCGTTAGCGCCTGCCAGATTGGTTGGCCATGGATAATCTCTGCGCGCGCCTGTGCAATCCGCTGCCGCCACAGCGGGCAGCCCACGGTTTCCTCGACGCTCTCCAGCCCCTGGACAAAGCTTATACCCGCGCTTTGGGTCAGTGAAAGAATGGTAAATACCTGGCTCAGTTGCTGACCGTTGAGCAGCCGACCCGCTATTGGAATCGCGTGAAATAATCTTTGCCTTAACAGCAGCCAGCGTGGCCGCCGCCGGGCCAGCCGGTTGAGAAATAGTGGAATAGCAAAAAAAGGCGGCAGCAACGGCCAGTAGCGGGCTAACGCGTCGCCAAGGTGAATGACCATTTGCGTCAGCAAGGGGAGCGGCGTGTTGAAGGTCCGATAGATGGCGGTAAATTCCGGCAGAACGAAAAACAGCATCGCCACGACCAGCGCCAGCGCTAATGTCAGGATAACGATCGGATAGCGCAGCGCCTTCTTTACCTTTTCTGTCAGACGCTGTTGTTCCTGCTGCTGTTGCGCGAGTTGAAAGCAGCAGCGTTCCAGCTTACCGGTGAGCTCGCCGGTGCGGATCATCGCCAGATAGAGCGGAGGGAAGACCTGCGGCCATTGCGCCAGGCCGCTGGAGAGAGAAACGCCATTTGCCAGTTCCTGCGCCAGCACTCGTAGCAACGCCTGCCACTGTTTGTGCGGCTGTTGTTGGGCCAGCAGCTCCAGCCCTTCAGCCAGCGGTAAACCAGCCTGCAGCAGCGTGGCAAGCTGGCGGATAACCTCACCGCTGTAGCGCGGGCGCCACAGCGAATTCTGTACCGTTTTACGCCGTAGCGCCAGCGGCAGGATCCGCTGCTGTTCCAGTGATGCCAGCGCCTGCCCACGCGTTTCTTGCCACAGGGCGCCCTCGCACATCATTCCTTGCTTATTCATCCCCCGCCACTGCCAAAGCTGCTTAGTCGCCATGTGGGATCCCCAGAACGCGCACGACTTCTTCCAGGCTGGTCAACCCGCGCTCCACCGCTTCACAGCCGCTTTCAAACAGTGTCATCATGCCGGCTTCGCGGGCCAGCGTTTCGATTTCCGCCGCGCTGAGATCGCGATTAATGGCCTGACGCAGCGCGCTATCCACCGGCAGCAGTTCGAATAAGGCCAGGCGGCCGTAGTAACCGTGGTAGCACTGTGGGCAGCCAACCGCCAGCCAGCCGGGTAATGGGCGTGGCCAAAGACTGTGCGGCACCTCGGTAGGGCGGCCGCCATCGCGCCGGCAGTGGGGACACAGTTTTCGCACCAGCCGCTGGGCGACTACCAGCGATAGCGCCGAGGAGATCATCCAGCGCGCTACGCCCATTTGTTGCAGGCGAATTAACGTTTCGCTGGTGGAGTTAGTATGCAATGTAGAGAGCACCAGATGCCCGGTTTGTGCGGCTTTAATGGCGATTTCCGCGGTTTCGGCATCGCGAATTTCTCCGACCATGACGATATCCGGATCCTGACGCAGCAGCGCCCGCAGGACGCTCTGGAAGGTAAGCCCGGATCGCGGGTTGATCTGCGTTTGGTTGAGCCCGGTAAGCGGGATCTCCAGCGGATCTTCCACGCTGCAGATATTGACCTCTTCGCGGTTTCGCGCCTGCAGCGCGCTGTACAGGGTGACAGTTTTGCCACTCCCCGTAGGCCCGGTAACCAGTAGCAACCCCTGCGGCTGGTTCAATGCGGCGCGGAAAAAAGCCAGCTGACGAGAGGAGAGCCCCAGAGCTTCCAGATCCAGCGCCTGCTCCACCTGGTGTAATAAACGCAGGACGATTTTCTCCCCGCCGCGGCAAGGGAGGGTTGCGATGCGAAAGGAGACCGTGCGCCCGGCCAGCGTCAGAGTGAACTGTCCATCCTGCGGTAGACGATGCTCGGCAATATCGAGGTTGCCCAGCACCTTAAGCCGTGCGGCTATTGGCGCAGCCAGCGCGGCCTCAAGTAACGGTAGGGCATGCAACACGCCATCGACACGCAGACGTATCCGCAGCTGATTTTCCGCCGGCTCAATATGGATATCAGAGGCTCGCTGGCGCAGCGCCTGCTCCAGAATTTGATTCAGCAGATCGGTTACGCCCTGGGGGGTACC
Source organism: Klebsiella sp. SYXHC3 (assembly GCF_057196925.1). Lineage (NCBI taxonomy): Bacteria > Pseudomonadati > Pseudomonadota > Gammaproteobacteria > Enterobacterales > Enterobacteriaceae > Klebsiella > Klebsiella sp. SYXHC3. Next base: position 98,110 of record NZ_JBXUNG010000008.1, read on the forward strand.
CGTGGCGGAGTCTGCTGCTGACCGCTGTGCCTCATGCTGATGCTTATCCATCCGCTCCTGGCTCCAGCATTCAATATCGATGCGCTTTTGGGTAGCGAAGCGCAGCGCTTCCATCAGTTCTGGAGACGGCGTATCCACAACGGCGATAACAATGGTCTGCTCGTCGCTCTTCAACAACAGTGCGTGATGGCGCTGACAGAGTGAGAGTAGCTGTTCGGTTTTCATGGCTGTCACCTCAGTTAAAGCGGAAGACATCTTCGCAGGCCTGCTTTAACGCGCTGTCATCGCCGATGGCGCAGACGCGCTGCCAACCGGTGATACCGTTGGCGTTATCCCAGGAAGGGGTCAGGGTGACGGCCAGGCCGTTCAGACTCTCCTGCCCGGTCAGCGTGACCACCCCCTGGGCGACGCTCATCGCTGATACATAGCGGGTAGTCGACGGTGAAGGGATTCCGTTACTGCCGCCATCGCAGCTGGTTAGTCCGCCGTGGTCCAAGGCGCACAGCTCTATTGCCGTGCGGTAGGGCACAAAGGTTTGCAGCATATCGGTGAGGGCGGCTTTGCGTAGGTAGTTTTGGTAGGCAGGGATGCCGATGGCGCTGAGGATGGCGATAATGCCGATAACCACCATTAATTCGATCAGGGTAAAACCACGTTGCTTATCCATAAGTCACTCCTTGTTGGTTGTGGGGTGACTTTGGCGCGATTACGTCGCGGCGGCGAGGAGGAAAAATACGCTTAGGATGCAGGCATCCAGCTTTTCGGTAGCATTTTCAAAGATGCACGGGAAGCGTGCGAGGCGTCTCGCAAAAATAACCCCGATACCCGGCGGATATCGGGGAGAGAATTAACGAAAACGCATGGACAGGTCGAGGGCCCGTACGTGCTTGGTGAGTGCGCCGACGGAAATATAGTCAACGCCGGTTTCCGCGAATTCGCGAATGGTATCGAAGGTTACATTGCCGGAGACTTCCAGCGCCGCCTGGCCGTTGGTACGTTTCACCGCCTCACGCATCAGGTCGGTGGTGAAATTGTCGAGCATGATGATATCAGCGCCGGCTTTTAACGCTTCATCCAGCTCATCCAGCGTTTCGACTTCGACTTCCACCGGTACGTCCGGGTGCAGCCAGAAGGCTTTTTCCACCGCCTGACGTACCGAACCAGAGGCGATGATATGGTTTTCTTTGATCAGGAAAGCGTCGAAGAGGCCCAGACGGTGGTTCGCGCCGCCGCCGCACAGCACCGCATACTTCAACGCGGTGCGCAGGCCTGGTAACGTTTTACGCGTATCAAGCAGTTGCGTTTTGGTGCCTTTGAGCAGGTCGACGTAGCGGCGTACTTCGCTTGCTACCCCGGAGAGGGTCTGCACGAAATTCAGCGCGGTGCGTTCGCCGGTCAGCAGCACCCGCGACGGCCCGTCCAGTTCGAACAGCGGCTGATCGGCTTTTACCGTATCGCCGTCAGCCACGTGCCAGGTGATGCGGACATCGTCGCCGGCAAGCTGAATGAAAACTTCTTCTACCCAACGCTTACCGCAGAATACCCCATCTTCGCGGGTGATAACGACGGCGTGAGAGCGCGCGTCCGATGGCAATAATTGCGCGCTGATATCGTTGTTAGCGTCAACTTCGCCGCCCAGATCTTCGCGTAATGATTGCGCGACGGCGTCGGTAATATCGAGATTAATACGTTCCAGCAGCGCGTCACGGCGGCGGTCGGGGCTGTAGCGACGAGGCGTCATGATAAAGCTCCAGATAGATAAGATTCAGAAGTGGGAAACATGCTAACCTGAACCACGTTTCTGTACCACACATACCCAATGGATTTCGCGTCGCCTGTGGGGCCGCCGGGATCCACGTTTGCGAAAGGAGATTCCCCATGCAGTTGAATGGCGGATGGCTGGTGGGCGCGCGTCGGGTGCCTTCGCCGCATCACGATTGCCGCCCGGACGATGAAAACCCTTCTTTACTGGTGGTACATAATATCAGCCTGCCGCCGGGGGAGTTTGGCGGCCCGTGGATTGACGCGCTATTTACCGGAACATTGGATGCCGACGCGCATCCTTACTTCGCCGGGATTGCTCATCTGCGCGTTTCGGCGCATTGTCTGATTCGTCGCGATGGCGAGATAGTCCAGTATGTACCCTTTGATAAGCGCGCATGGCATGCGGGCGTCTCCAGCTATCACGGCCGCGAGCGCTGCAATGATTTTTCGATCGGCATTGAGCTGGAAGGGACGGATACTCAGGCCTACACCGAGGCGCAGTACCAGCAGTTAGTGGTGATTACCCAGGCGCTCATCCAGCGTTATCCTGGTATTGCTGATAATATTACCGGCCATTGCGATATCGCGCCGATACGTAAAACGGATCCCGGCCCGGCCTTTGATTGGGCAAAATACCGCGGTATGTTGGCCGCATCGTCACATAAGGAGATACCATGACGTTGTTTACTACGCTGCTGGTTCTCATCGCCGAGCGTCTGTTCAAACTTGGCGAGCACTGGCAGCTCGATCATCGCCTGGAGGTACTGTTCCGCCGCGTGAGGCATTTCTCGCTGTTCGGCACCGTGCTGATGACCGTCGTCGCGGTGGCGGTGGTATATGTTATTCAACGCCTGCTACAGGGGCAGCTATTTAACGTACCGCTGCTGGTGTTCTGGATTTTGCTTGGCCTGCTGTGTATTGGCGCGGGCAAGGTGCGCCTGCATTATCATGCCTATCTGAAGGCGGCGGCGAACAACGATAGCCACGCCTGCGATTCTATGGCCAGCGAACTAACGCTTATTCACGGCGTGCCGCCGGGCTGCGATCGTCAGGAGTATCTTCGCGAGCTGCAAAACGCACTGCTATGGATCAACTATCGCTACTATCTCGCGCCTCTGTTCTGGCTGGTGGTCGGCGGCCCGTGGGGGCTGTTGACGCTAACCGCTTATAGCGTCCTGCGCGCCTGGCAGACCTGGCTTGCGCGCTATCAGACGCCGCGCCATCGTTTACAGTCCGGCATTGACGGTATTCTGCATATTGTCGATTGGGTGCCGGTGCGCCTGGTTGGCGTGGTATACGCGCTGCTGGGGCACGGCGAAAAAGCGCTGCCTGCGTGGTTTGCCTCGCTAGGCGATCGTCACTCTTCACAGTATCAGGTATTAACTCGTCTGGCCCAGTTCTCATTGGCCCGCGAGCCGCACGTCGATGCGGTTGAGACGCCAAAAGCGGCGGTTTCCATGGCGAAGAAAACCTCGCTGGTGGTGGTGGTGATTATGGCGCTGCTGACCATCTACGGAACGTTGATTTAACAGCCCGAAGCCAGGCGCTGCTGGGCTTGGCGCCCTCATGTCGCCGGATGGCGCTGCGCTTATCCGGCCTACGCTCCGCGGCCCGGTAAGCGCAGAAGCGGTAGCCCTGCTAAGCGCAGCGCAAGCAGGGAAAATCCCAGTGGTGGCGTTGGATCCCGGACGGCTCGCTGTTCACTCGCTACAGCGTATCAGCGGGCGGGATGCCGAAGTCGGGCATCCCGTTTTCTTGCCAGCGCACTAACTTCAGCCGGGTGTGACGGTTAGGATCGTACAGCGGGTCGCCTTCGATTTCGGTGTAGTTGCGCGCGTGGTACACCAGCACATCTTCCCCCTCCGGCGTTTGCGTAAAGCTATTGTGGCCGGGACCATACTGGCGGTTTTCGTAGCTGGTGCGAAATACCGGCTGCGGGGATTTGTGCCAGTTAGCCGGCTGTAGCGGATCGGCCTGAATATCTATCCATAATAATCCCATGCAGTAGTTTTCATCGGTCGCGCTGGCGGAATAGCTGATAAACAGCTTATCGCCGTGTACCAGCACCGCAGGCCCCTCATTGACCATAAATCCCCGGCATTCCCAGGCAAACTCCGGCTTACTCAGCATGATCGGCGCGCCTTTTAGCGTCCACGGGTTTTCCAGCTCCGCCAGATAGAGATTGGTATTGCCGGCGATCTGCGGGTCTTTCTGCGCCCATAAATACCAGCGTTTCCCTTGATGGCAGAAAGTGGTGGCATCGAGGGCGAAGGTATCGAACGGGGTGATAATTTGCCCTTTTTCCTGCCAGCGGCCGCTGAGCGGATCGCTGTCGGTACACTCAAGGGCGAACATCCGGTGCTGGAACATCCCCTGGGCGTCGAGGTCATGGGTCGGGGCGGCGGCGAAATAGATATACCACTTGCCGTCGATGTGGTGGAGCTCAGGCGCCCAAATCAGCTGGCTCATCGGACCGCTTTGCGGCTTGCGCCAGACGGTCACCGGCTCGGCTTCACGCAGGCCTTCCAGCGTGGCGGCGCGGCGAATCTCCAGCCGATCGTATTCCGGCACGGAGGCAATAAAATAGTAGCTGTCGTGATGGCGCAGGATAAAAGGGTCCGCGCGTTGTTCAATAAAGGGATTCGGCCAGTTGTTCATCAGGCTTTCCTTACGTGTTCACTGGTTTTCAATTCCTGGAGTTCATTCAGTTCGCTGTAGTTACTGCGGCGTTTTTCCAGATCGCTCTGGATTTGGCGCATCAGATCACGGTCAACTTTCAACAGGCGTACGACGCCTGCGGTAATCAGGTAGCCAACGCCGGGGATCACTGAGAACAGCAGTACGATACCGTTTAGCGCCGAGGCGCTTTGCTGCTTCGCGCCGGCATCGTAGCCGTACCACGACAGCAGGAAACCCACCATGGCCCCGGCGACCGCCAGCCCCACTTTCAGGAAGAACAGGTTACCGGAGAAGCTGATGCCGGTGATCCGTTTACCGGTTTTCCACTCGCCGTAGTCATCAACGTCGGACATCAGCGACCAGTGCAGCGGCGACGGGATTTGATGCAGGATATTGAGCAGGAAGTAGAGCACCAGAATCAGCGTTGTGGCATGCGGATTAAAGAAGTAGAACGCGCAGGAGAAGACTGCCAGTACAATGTTGGTCCAGAAAAAGACCTGCAGTTTACACCAGCGGTCGGTCAGCACTTTCGCCAGCATGCTGCCGATCATCATGCCGACCACGCCAAGGCTGATAAACAGAGTGGCGAAGTGGGTGCTTTGCCCCATCACCCAGGTGACGTAGTACATGGTGGCGGCCATGCGGATAAAGCCGGGGCAAACGTTACATAGGGTTAAGAGCAAAATGCGAACCCACTGGTCGTTTTTCCACACGTCTTTGAGGTCTTTTTTCAGCTCGTCGTTGGTTTGTACCGCAGGACGTATGCGCTCGCGTACGGTGGCGAAGCAGAACAAAAACATACACATGCCGATGAACGCCAATACGGTCATCGCCATTTGATAACCTTTCGCTTTATCGGCGCCGCCGAACCACTCCGCCATAGGCAGCAGAGTCAGCGAGAGCAGAAGCGTCGCGATACCGACCAGCACAAAGCGGTATGACTGGCAGGCGACACGTTCTTGCGGGTCGGATGTCATCACCGTCCCCAAAGAGCAGTAGGGGATGTTAATCGCGGTATAGGTTATCGACAGCAGGAAGTAGGTGACGAAGGCATAGATAACCTTGCTGTTGTAGGTCCATTCCGGGGTGGTGAACATCAGCACGCTGAACAGGGCGTAGGGGAAGGCCATCCACAGCAGCCATGGGCGAAAGCGGCCATATTTACTGCGGGTGCGGTCGGCCATCGCCCCCATGATCGGGTCGGTGACGGCATCGATGACGCGCACCGAAAGCAGCAGCACCCCAACCAGCGCCGGCGCAAGACCAAAAATATCCGTATAAAAATAGTTAACGAACAACATGATGGCGCCAAAGATAATGTTACATCCGGCATCGCCCATCCCGTAGCCAATCTTTTCTTTCAGCGAAAGTGTATTGCCTGTCATCCTGGAACTCTCCATTGCAGTCTGGAGAGAATTATTGGTCTTAGCGTCGGGAATTACGTTGCAGTAATCCGTCATCGATATGGATAAAACTGTTACAGGAAGGAAAGTGTGAAGCAGATAACAATGCGCCGTGCCCGTCGCTCGAGGACGGACACGGCGTGACGAGATGTATTATTGTGCTTTTACGACGCCGGCGCTTTTCTGCTTAAACAGATAGCCAACGCCGAGAACGGCAATCCATACCGGTATCAGCCACACCGAAATCGCCATTCCCGGGGTCATCAGCATGATGGCCAGTACCGCGACCATAAATAGCAGGCATACCCAGTTACCCAGCGGGTAGAACAGCGCCGGGAAACGTGTTTTCACGCCTTCCTGCTGCTTAGCGCGACGGAATTTGATGTGCGCGAGGCTAATCATCGCCCAGTTAATTACCAGCGCGGAGACCACCAGCGCCATCAGCAGTCCGAACGCCGATTCCGGCGCCAGGTAGTTGATCAGCACGCACAGCGCGGTGACTACGGCGGATACCAGAATGGTGTTGACCGGTACGCCGCGTTTATCGAGAGTCAGCAGCGCTTTCGGCGCATTACCCTGCTGCGCCAGGCCGAACAGCATACGGCTGTTACAGTACACGCAGCTGTTGTAAACCGAGAGCGCGGCGGTGAGCACCACGATGTTGAGGGCGTTTGCCACCAGCGTATCGCCGAGTTCGTGGAAGATCAGCACGAACGGGCTGGTATCGGCGGTGACGCGCGTCCACGGCAGCAGGGAGAGCAGCACGGCCAGGGAGCCTACATAGAAAATAAGGATACGGTAGATAACCTGATTGGTGGCTTTCGGGATGCTCTTTTCCGGGTTGTCCGCTTCTGCCGCGGTGATGCCCACCAGTTCCAGACCGCCGAAGGAGAACATAATGATCGCCATCATCATCACCAGCCCGGTGAAGCCGTGCGGCAGGAAACCGCCCTGATCCCACAGGTTACTGACCGTCGCCTGCGGGCCGCCGTTGCCGCTGAACAACAGCCAGGCGCCGAACAGAATCATGGCCACTACCGCGACGACTTTAATAATCGCGAACCAGAACTCCATTTCGCCGAACACTTTTACGTTGGTCAGGTTAATGGCGTTAATGGCGATGAAGAAGACCGCCGCGGAGGCCCAGGTAGGGATTTCCGGCCACCAGAACTGGATATATTTGCCCACGGCGGTCAGTTCCGCCATGGCGACAAGGACATACAGCACCCAATAGTTCCAGCCGGAGGCAAAGCCGGCAAATCCGCCCCAGTATTTATAAGCAAAATGGCTGAATGAACCGGCTACCGGTTCTTCGACGACCATTTCGCCGAGTTGACGCATGATCAGGAAGGCGATAAACCCGGCGATAGCGTAGCCGAGAATAATACCAGGACCTGCAGATTGAATCACTGACGCACTACCCAGGAATAAGCCCGTACCAATAGCGCCTCCTAGCGCAATGAGCTGTATATGGCGGTTCTTCAAGCCGCGCTTGAGTCGATCGCCATGCTGTTGACCTTCCATCATGAAACCTCGTGTGTGGTTATTATGTTTATACGCTTCATCCTTCAGGTTGCTGCTTTGCTGTCCGTCTCTGCCAAATAGCATAGTTAGCTAATTTCAAGGCGTTTGAGGCCAGTTTTTACCCGAGTGACGCAACGCACACATTGTTGTGTTTGTGTAATTATGAAATTCCATTTTTGTATTGATTTCTTTACGGAAAGCAAAGCGGAAATTCCCTCAAAGACCTTTCGCCTGATGAAGAATAATGGTAAGGGCGTGCGAATGCACCTGCTTTATGAAGGGATGATGACGGAACGAACAAAAAGACACCGTTTGTCATTTTTTCTTACCACCGCCACCGCTACTCTTTATTGGTTATCTATTCACTTTATTGGTTTATAAATGCACTTTTTCGCTTCTTGAATCGGTTCAGAAAGCGTAATTTTTCGTTTATATAAAGTTAATGCTACCCCTTGCTGGGTAAATGTAAGTTTTGTGCAAGGTTACATTTCTGAAACGTTATTTCTGTAAGGTTGTTAAAAAAGGCCAGGTTTACTGATTTCAATCAAAACCTGTATGGACAGGAGGTGAATACTTTGTTACTTTAGCGCTACGAACTTTAAATTGGTAAGACCAATTGACTCCGGGCGAATGGCAGAGACAGGGAATATGGCCTACAGCAAGATCCGCCAACCAAAACTTTCTGATGTGATAGAGCAGCAGCTGGAGTTTCTGATTCTTGAGGGGACGTTGCGCCCCGGTGAAAAACTCCCGCCTGAACGCGAACTGGCAAAACAGTTCGACGTTTCCCGTCCCTCGCTCCGTGAGGCGATTCAACGCCTCGAAGCCAAGGGCCTGTTGCTTCGTCGCCAGGGCGGTGGAACCTTTGTACAAAGCAGCCTGTGGCAGAGCTTTAGCGACCCGTTGGTCGAGCTCCTGTCCGACCACCCTGAATCCCAATTCGATTTGCTGGAAACCCGTCACGCGCTGGAAGGCATCGCGGCTTATTACGCGGCGCTGCGCAGCAATGATGAAGATCGCGACCGTATTCGCGAGCTGCATCAAGCCATTGAGCGGGCCCAACAGTCCGGCGATCTCGACGCCGAATCCGGCGCTGTCGTCCAGTACCAAATCGCCGTCACCGAAGCGGCGCACAATGTGGTGTTGCTCCATCTGCTAAGGTGTATGGAGCCGATGCTGGCACAAAACGTTCGTCAGAACTTTGAATTGCTGTATGCCCGCCGGGAAATGCTCCCGTTGGTCAGCAACCATCGTACTCGCATTTTCGAGGCGATAATGGCCGGGGAGCCGGAGCAGGCGCGTGAGGCGTCGCACCGTCACCTGGCGTTCATTGAGGAAATTTTGCTGGATCGTAGCCGTGAACAGAGTCGTAGAGAACGTTCACTGCGTCGTTTACAGCAACGAAAGGACGAGAACTCCGGTTCTTAAGCGCCATTTTTTAGAGCGCGGCAACTAAACGCAGAACCTGTCTTATTGAATTCTTGGTTGTTCATCAGAGTGAAACGCTAAAGAGTTCAATGGGACAGGTTCCAGTTAAATCAACGATTAGATAGATAAGGAATACCCCCATGTCAGAACGTTTCCAGAATGACGTGGATCCGATCGAAACTCGCGACTGGCAACAGGCGATCGAATCGGTCATCCGTGAAGAAGGTGTTGAGCGTGCTCAGTATCTGATCGACCAGCTTCTTTCTGAGGCCCGCAAAGGCGGCGTGAAAGTAGCGGCCGGTGCGGCAGCGCATAATTACGTCAACACTATTGCCGTTGAAGATGAACCGGAATACCCGGGCAATCTGGAGCTGGAACGCCGTATTCGTTCAGCGATCCGTTGGAACGCCATCATGACCGTTCTGCGCGCATCGAAGAAAGATCTGGAGCTGGGTGGCCACATGGCATCCTACCAGTCTTCCGCTACCTTCTACGAAGTCTGCTTCAACCACTTCTTCCGTGCGCGCACTGAGAAAGACGGCGGCGATCTGGTTTACTTCCAGGGCCACATCTCTCCGGGCGTATATGCACGTGCCTTCCTGGAAGGTCGTCTGACTGAAGAGCAGATGAACAACTTCCGTCAGGAAGTTCACGGTAATGGTCTGTCCTCTTATCCGCACCCGAAACTGATGCCGGAATTCTGGCAGTTCCCGACCGTATCAATGGGTCTGGGGCCGTTGGGCGCAATCTATCAGGCTAAATTCCTGAAATATCTGGAACACCGTGGTCTGAAAGACACCTCTGCGCAAACCGTTTACGCCTTCCTGGGCGATGGCGAGATGGATGAGCCGGAATCTAAAGGCGCTATCACCATCGCGACCCGTGAAAAACTGGATAACCTGGTCTTCGTCATCAACTGCAACCTGCAGCGTCTGGACGGCCCGGTCACCGGTAACGGTAAAATCATTAACGAACTGGAAGGCATCTTCGGTGGTGCTGGCTGGAACGTTATCAAGGTTATCTGGGGCGGTCGTTGGGATGAGCTGCTGCGTAAAGACACCAGCGGTAAGCTGATTCAGCTGATGAACGAAACCGTTGACGGCGACTACCAGACCTTCAAATCCAAAGACGGCGCCTACGTTCGTGAGCACTTCTTCGGTAAATATCCGGAAACCGCCGCGCTGGTTGCCGACTGGACTGACGAGCAGATCTGGGCCCTGAACCGTGGCGGTCACGATCCGAAGAAAGTCTACGCTGCACTGAAAAAAGCGCAGGAAACCAAAGGCCAGCCGACCGTGATTCTGGCGCATACCATTAAAGGTTATGGTATGGGCGACACCGCGGAAGGTAAAAACATCGCGCACCAGGTTAAGAAAATGAACATGGACGGCGTTCGCTACGTCCGCGATCGTTTCAACGTGCCGGTGGCTGATGCCGATATCGAAAAACTGCCGTACGTGACCTTCCCGGAAGGTTCCGAAGAGCACACTTACCTGCACGCTCAACGTGAAAAGCTGAACGGCTACCTGCCGACTCGTCAGCCGAAATTCACTGAGAAACTGGAGTTGCCGACTCTGGCCGACTTCAGCGCGCTGCTGGAAGAGCAAAACAAAGAAATCTCTACCACTATCGCTTTCGTTCGTGCCCTGAACGTGATGCTGAAGAACAAGTCGATCAAAGATCGTCTGGTGCCGATCATCGCCGATGAAGCGCGTACTTTCGGTATGGAAGGTCTGTTCCGTCAGATCGGTATCTACAGCCCGAACGGCCAGCAGTACACCCCGCAGGACCGTGAGCAGGTTGCATACTACAAAGAAGACGAGAAAGGCCAGATTCTGCAGGAAGGTATTAACGAGCTGGGCGCAGGCGCATCCTGGCTGGCTGCTGCGACCTCCTACAGCACCAACGACCTGCCGATGATTCCGTTCTACATCTACTACTCGATGTTCGGCTTCCAGCGTATCGGCGATCTGTGCTGGGCGGCTGGCGATCAGCAGGCTCGCGGCTTCCTGATTGGCGGTACTTCCGGTCGTACTACGCTGAACGGCGAAGGTCTGCAGCACGAAGATGGTCACAGCCACATTCAGTCGCTGACTATCCCGAACTGTATCTCCTACGACCCGTCTTACGCGTACGAAGTCGCTGTCATCATGCATGACGGTCTGGTACGTATGTACGGCGAAGCGCAAGAGAACGTTTACTACTACATCACTACACTGAACGAAAACTACCACATGCCGGCCATGCCGGAAGGCGCCGAGGAAGGTATCCGTAAAGGTATCTACAAACTCGAAACCCTCGAAGGTAGCAAAGGTAAAGTTCAGCTGCTGGGCTCCGGTTCTATCCTGCGTCACGTTCGTGAAGCAGCGCAGATCCTGGCGAAAGATTACGGCGTAGGTTCTGACGTGTATAGCGTCACCTCCTTCACCGAACTGGCGCGTGATGGCCAGGATTGCGAACGCTGGAACATGCTGCACCCGCTGGAAACTCCGCGCATACCGTACATCGCTCAGGTGATGAACGACGCTCCGGCTGTAGCATCCACTGACTATATGAAACTGTTCGCCGAGCAGGTTCGTACTTACGTACCGGCTGATGATTACCGCGTACTGGGTACCGATGGCTTCGGTCGTTCCGACAGCCGTGAAAACCTGCGTCACCACTTCGAAGTCGATGCTTCCTACGTGGTCGTTGCGGCGCTGGGCGAACTGGCTAAACGTGGTGAAATCGATAAGAAAGTTGTGGCTGACGCCATTGCTAAATTCGACATCGATGCAGAAAAAGTTAACCCGCGTCTGGCGTAAGAGGTAAGAGAATAATGGCTATCGAAATCAAAGTACCGGACATCGGGGCTGATGAAGTTGAAATCACCGAGATCCTGGTCAAAGTTGGCGACAAAGTTGAAGCTGAACAGTCGCTGATCACCGTAGAAGGCGACAAGGCCTCTATGGAAGTTCCGTCTCCGCAGGCTGGCGTCGTGAAAGAGATTAAAGTCTCCGTCGGCGACAAAACCGAGACTGGCAAACTGATCATGATTTTCGATTCCGCCGAGGGTGCAGCAGCCGCTGCACCTGCGCAGGAAGAGAAAGCGGCTGCTCCGGCACCGGCACCGGCAGCAGCGCCGGCGGCAAGCGCAGCGAAAGAAGTTCACGTACCGGATATCGGCGGCGATGAAGTTGAAGTCACCGAGATCATGGTTAAAGTGGGCGACACCATCGCTGCTGAGCAATCCCTGATCACCGTCGAAGGCGACAAAGCTTCTATGGAAGTTCCGGCGCCGTTCGCGGGTACCGTTAAAGAGATCAAAATCAACACTGGCGACAAAGTGTCCACCGGCTCCCTGATCATGATCTTCGAAGTGGCGGGCGCTGCGCCTGCAGCCGCTCCGGCACAGGCTGCCGCTCCGGCTGCCGCGGCACCGGCTGGCGTGAAAGACGTTAACGTACCGGATATCGGCGGCGACGAAGTTGAAGTTACCGAAGTGATGGTAAAAGTCGGCGATAAAGTGGCTGCTGAGCAGTCACTGATCACCGTCGAAGGCGACAAAGCTTCTATGGAAGTTCCGGCGCCGTTTGCGGGTACCGTTAAAGAGATCAAAATCAGCACCGGCGACAAAGTATCCACCGGCTCTCTGATCATGGTCTTCGAAGTGGAAGGCGCCGCGCCTGCTGCTGCTCCGGCTCAGGCCGCGGCACCGGCACCGGCTGCTGCACCTGCACCGGCTCAGAAAGCTGCCGCGCCGGCTGCGAAAGCAGAAGGTAAAACCGAATTCGCTGAAAACGAAGCTTACGTTCACGCGACTCCGCTGATTCGTCGCCTGGCGCGCGAGTTCGGCGTAAACCTGGCGAAAGTGAAAGGGACCGGCCGTAAAGGTCGTATCCTGCGCGAAGACGTTCAGGCTTACGTGAAAGAAGCGGTTAAACGCGCTGAATCCGCACCGGCTGCTGCCGCAGGCGGCGGTCTGCCGGGCATGCTGCCATGGCCGAAAGTTGACTTCAGCAAGTTTGGCGAAATCGAAGAAGTGGAACTGGGTCGTATCCAGAAAATCTCTGGTGCGAACCTGAGCCGTAACTGGGTGATGATCCCGCACGTTACGCACTTCGACAAAACCGATATCACCGATCTGGAAGCGTTCCGTAAGCAGCAGAATGCCGAAGCTGAGAAGCGCAAACTGGACGTGAAATTCACCCCAGTGGTCTTCATCATGAAAGCCGTTGCCGCTGCGCTTGAGCAGATGCCGCGCTTCAACAGCTCGCTGTCCGAAGACGGTCAGCGCCTGACGCTGAAGAAATACATCAACATCGGTGTGGCGGTTGATACTCCGAACGGTCTGGTGGTTCCGGTCTTTAAAGACGTGAACAAGAAGAGCATCACCGAGCTGTCTCGCGAGCTGACCACCATCTCGAAGAAAGCGCGCGATGGCAAGCTGACTGCTGGCGAAATGCAGGGCGGTTGCTTCACCATCTCCAGCATCGGCGGCCTGGGTACTACCCACTTCGCGCCGATTGTTAACGCGCCGGAAGTGGCCATCCTGGGCGTGTCTAAGTCCGCGATGGAGCCGGTATGGAATGGTAAAGAGTTCGTTCCGCGTCTGATGCTGCCGATCTCTCTGTCCTTCGACCACCGCGTCATCGACGGTGCTGATGGTGCCCGCTTCATTACCATCATTAACAACACCTTGAGCGACATTCGCCGCCTGGTGATGTAAGCGAAAAAGCCGGCCTGACGGCCGGCTTTTTTCTGATAACCTCAGGCTGTTGAGGATTATCAGCAACAAAGGACAAAATCGTTTGCCGTTTGTTGTTTAAAAATTGTTAACAATTTTGTAAAATACACGCGGATAGAACGTCCCGGTGGACTTGGGCGTAATAATAAAAGCGTCAGACCCGCCGGATATAAATTACAGAGGTCATGATGAGTACTGAAATCAAAACTCAGGTCGTGGTACTTGGGGCAGGCCCTGCAGGCTACTCTGCAGCCTTCCGTTGCGCTGATTTAGGTCTGGAAACCGTCATCGTAGAACGTTACAGCTCTCTGGGTGGTGTTTGCCTGAACGTGGGTTGTATCCCTTCTAAAGCACTGCTTCACGTTGCTAAAGTTATCGAAGAAGCGAAAGCGCTGGCCGAACACGGCATCGTTTTCGGCGAACCGAAAACCGACATTGACAAGATCCGCACCTGGAAAGAAAAAGTTATCACTCAGCTGACCGGTGGTCTGGCTGGCATGGCCAAAGGTCGTAAAGTGAAGGTGGTTAACGGTCTGGGTAAATTCACCGGCGCTAACACCCTGGAAGTTGAAGGCGAAAACGGCAAAACCGTGATTAACTTCGACAACGCGATCATCGCGGCGGGCTCCCGTCCGATTCAACTGCCGTTTATCCCGCATGAAGATCCGCGCGTTTGGGATTCCACCGACGCTCTGGAACTGAAATCTGTACCGAAACGCATGCTGGTTATGGGCGGCGGTATCATCGGTCTGGAAATGGGTACCGTATACCATGCGCTGGGTTCAGAGATTGACGTGGTTGAAATGTTCGACCAGGTTATCCCGGCTGCCGACAAAGACGTGGTTAAAGTTTTCACCAAGCGTATCAGCAAGAAATTCAACCTGATGCTGGAAACCAAAGTGACTGCCGTTGAAGCAAAAGAAGACGGTATTTACGTTTCCATGGAAGGCAAAAAAGCCCCGGCGGAAGCGCAGCGTTACGACGCGGTGCTGGTAGCTATCGGCCGCGTGCCGAACGGTAAAAACCTCGACGCAGGCAAAGCCGGCGTGGAAGTTGACGATCGCGGCTTCATTCGCGTTGACAAACAAATGCGCACTAACGTGCCGCACATCTTTGCTATCGGCGATATCGTCGGTCAGCCGATGCTGGCGCACAAAGGCGTACACGAAGGTCACGTTGCCGCAGAAGTTATCTCCGGCCTGAAACACTACTTCGATCCGAAAGTGATCCCGTCCATCGCCTACACCGAGCCAGAAGTGGCATGGGTTGGCCTGACTGAGAAAGAAGCGAAAGAGAAAGGCATCAGCTACGAAACCGCCACCTTCCCGTGGGCTGCTTCCGGCCGTGCTATCGCTTCCGACTGCGCAGACGGTATGACCAAACTGATCTTCGACAAAGAGACCCACCGTGTTATCGGCGGCGCGATTGTCGGCACCAACGGCGGCGAGCTGCTGGGTGAAATAGGTCTGGCTATCGAAATGGGCTGCGACGCTGAAGACATCGCGCTGACTATCCACGCTCACCCGACTCTGCATGAGTCCGTTGGCCTGGCGGCAGAAGTCTTCGAAGGTAGCATTACCGACCTGCCAAACGCGAAAGCGAAGAAAAAGTAACTTTTTCTTTCAGCTAAAATGCATAAGCGGCTCTCAGAGCCGCTTTTTTTATCGCTAATGTTTAGAACTATGTCCCTGTTCACAAACCGCTACACCTCATACATACTTTGAAAATAGTAACTCAGTAAACTAATAGGTAGTTAATTATATGTCTGAGGTGTGAGATGAAACGCTTATTGACCACGGCGCTGTTAGCCACGATGTTCGTATCCGGTATGGCCTGCGCGGCTGATGCAACCATTCCATGGGCGGCGAACAGCGGCGGTACCGAAAGTACCCATATTGCGGCGATGGGCCAGGATCTGAATGCGCAGCATCAGTTGGTGACGAAGACGAATGAAGGGGTGTGGGCGGCGAATTCCGGGAGCATCAGCTCGGATGAAGCGGCGCTGACCAGTCAGAAACCTGCTTTTGCCGGTTATCCGGAGCTGATGCCGCACCAGGGCTAAGCATAAGAGAGTGCCCGGTTGCTATCGCGCAACCGGGCATTTTTTATTGATTGATCGGCTGCCATCCCGCTGCTGAATCGGGGGCAAAATGCGTAATTGCCTGCGCTTTCGTCGCGCTCTCTTCGCCCAGGTTCGCCTGCCAGACTCGATCATTCTGATCGATCATGAAGCTCATCACCCCGGTTTCTCCCCATTCCACCGGCCAGGCCAGTAAGGCGACGCCTTGGTTATCGTTATCGGCGATAATGCGGAAGCGGTAGCCATGATAACCGGCGCCGGGCTCCGTCGGGCTAAAGGCCGGCCCCAGCGGGCTGGGCGTTTCGCCCGGTGAGGTTGGCCAGTACAGGCCATCTTTTTTGCCTTCGCTGCTGATGATTTTTTGCGCCCAGCGATGATTCATTTGATAGTAATCCTGCTGGGCATCAACGTAGGCGTGCATGGCGGCAATTGCCGACAATTCATTGCGGCCGATGGCGCGTGTGAGAATTTCATCTTCTCCGGCCGCCATATCAAAACGCCAACCCTGTTCATCTTTGACAATGGGAATCGGCAACCGCCACGCTTCACTACCGACATCAAGCCAGGCGCTATTACCCTGCTGGACAATGACGTGTTTCACCTGCCAGTCGCGCTGAAAGCGGTCGACGGCATTGGGATCAATACCATCGGTGGGTAAAAACTGCTGCCAGTTATCGCCGAGCAGATTATTGAGCGCGGCTTTATCACGATGATTGAGCGCATCGGCCAGCGCGCTTGCGGCTTTCTCCGGCGTGGGGAACGGTTGCTGGGCGAAGGCGGCGAGCGGCGACAGCATTAGCGTTAATAGGGCGATCTGTAATGGTTTTCTCATCTGCTCATCCTCAGCGACGACGCAATTCATGATGTTCGGAAAGACGCTCTCTGGCGGCGCCGCGCTGTTCGCTGCTCAAGCCAGAAATATTACGGCTTTGCAGCCCGCGCGCCTGCTGTGATTGCCAGGAGGGGGAGCGACTTTCGTTGCCGCTTAAGGCATTGGCGCGTACTGTGCTCACCGCTTGCTGACGTTGGGCCGGCGTCGCGGAGTGAATCTGCTGACGGCGCTGTTGTTGCTGAGGCGTTGGATTCTGCACGTGGCTCTTCACGGCCTCGCGATGCTGTTGCTGCTGTGGCGTTGGGTGTTGCAGCTGCGTTTTCGCCGCTTCGCGACGCTGCTGTTTGGCAGGCGTCGGCGTGCTGTCGTAGCCACGGTAGCTGCTGCGCTGGGTGGCCTGCTTCAATTGCTGAGAGGCTGCCTGACGCTGCGCATCGCGCGAGGCGCTAGTGGCCGCCAGTTTGCCTGCGCTGGCGGCAGGGGCGTTGGGATGCTGGAGCTGCGTCATCGCCGCTTGCCGTTGAGCATTGCGATCGACCGGCGCATGCTGGGTTGCGCTGAGTCCGCCGGGCACATTGGTCTGATGATAGCGCTGGGCGACATTATTATTCGGATAAGGCACGTTGCCGCGATAGGCGGGGTTGTGCTGCCAGTTAACATGGTTACCCGGCAGATTCTGCCCGGTAATGCGGTTGAAATTATTCACATTAATATTGATGTTATCGCCATTGTGCTGGTAACCGCCGTGATGGTAATCGTCATCATGATGATGGTAATCATCGTCATCATCCCAGTCGATGCTGCTGAAGAGCGCCCAGGTGGTGGCGACGCCAAGGCTGTAACCAAAACCTTTGACGAAGCTATCGGTGAACTGCTCTCCTGGAGGTGGCGGCAGATAGACCGGGGGATAGGCGCTATTCGGCCAACTGCCGTAGACGGTCGAAGGGTTATAGCTTGGAACGTATACCACCTGCGGATTGGTCGGTTCAATTTTGATGATCTGCGAAGGCGCTGGCGATGGCGTTGAGGTTGTCGAGGTTGATACCGTGCTGCTATTCGATGACCTCGAAGAGGCCGGCGCGGCGGCCGTGACGGTCACCTTTTGTTGCGGTGTGGATTTTAATGTTCCGGTTTGTTGGGCAATAGCGCGCAGGCGCTGTACGGAATCCATCACGTCGTGCGGCTGGGCTAAAAATGCATCGCCAAGGTTTTCTACCCACGGCGGGTTTTCGCCCATCATTGCCAGCAGGGCGGGAAAAGCGACGAGGGATTTGACGCTCGGATCCCACGGCTGGTTGGCAACGGCCTGCACGGCCGCGTCGCCTTTCATCGACGGGTTATCCTGCGACCACTGCACCGCCTGCATGACGTTGTCCGGATAGGTGGAGGCCATCAGTACCTGCGAGAGTAAACTGTCCGGGTAGAGCGCGATTGGCGCGACCCATTGGTCGATTTGCGCCTGGGTATAGGTGGCGGCGACAGGTTGCGCTGGCGCAGTCGCTGGTGCTGACGTTGGCACAGGCTGCGCCGTCACCGGCGCTTCAGCGATAGTCTCTGGGGTACGGCTTTTAACATATAGCGTTCCCGCCGCCGCGAGTAAGCCGGCGCTGCAGAGCAGGGCGATAATATGGGGTTTGAACGGTAGTGACATGGAAGCTCCTGACACAGAAATGTTACCCATCTCGCTCAAGTATCGGCGAAAACGGTACGTTACGGGAGTATATGAAGACGATATTGTTTTTTTTGATTTTTGTTGGGATCCTGACATTAAATCTGTAACAGAAATAAATTTATCTACCAGCATTTGAACAGAAAGCCTGCAATATCCTGCCCTTAACGATTCAGCTAAATTTTAATGTTGCTTTTTTGTAAACAGATTAACACCCTTCAAAAATCCTGCTATGCTGCCCTCGCGGTATCGGGCATTTACCCTACAAACTGCTGTCTCACAGGAGCGTGAAGAAAATCGCCTACCGCATTTTACAATGAGAGCGAGGAGAACCGTCGTGCTAGAAGAATACCGTAAGCACGTAGCTGAGCGTGCCGCCATGGGGATTGTTGCCAAACCCTTAGACGCAACCCAAATGGCCGCGCTGGTAGAACTGCTGAAAAACCCGCCAGCGGGTGAAGATGAATTCCTGTTAGATCTGCTTACCAACCGTGTACCGCCGGGCGTCGATGAAGCCGCCTATGTTAAAGCCGGATTCCTTGCCGCTATCGCTAAAGGCGAAGCGACCTCCCCACTGGTTACCCCTGAAAAAGCCGTTGAACTGCTGGGCACCATGCAGGGCGGTTACAATATTCATCCCCTGATTGAAGCGCTGGAAGATGCCAAACTGGCGCCGATTGCGGCGAAAGCGCTGTCCCATACCCTGCTGATGTTCGATAACTTCTATGACGTAGAAGAGAAAGCCAAAGCGGGTAATGAATACGCTAAACAGGTTATGCAATCCTGGGCTGACGCCGAGTGGTTCCTGAACCGTCCGCAACTGGCGGAAAAAATTACCGTTACCGTCTTCAAAGTTACCGGCGAAACCAATACTGATGACTTGTCTCCGGCGCCTGATGCCTGGTCCCGTCCGGATATCCCACTGCACGCTCTGGCGATGCTGAAAAACGCTCGTGAAGGTATTGAGCCGGATCAGCCGGGCGCAGTCGGTCCGATTAAACAAATTGAAGCGCTGCAGCAGAAAGGCTTCCCGCTGGCCTACGTTGGCGACGTTGTCGGTACCGGTTCTTCGCGTAAATCCGCCACCAACTCGGTGCTGTGGTTCATGGGCGACGATATCCCGAACGTACCGAACAAGCGCGGCGGCGGCCTGTGCCTGGGCGGCAAAATTGCGCCTATCTTCTTCAATACCATGGAAGATGCGGGAGCGCTGCCTATTGAAGTGGACGTGAGCAACCTGAACATGGGCGACGTCATTGACGTTTACCCGTTCAAAGGCGAAGTGCGTAACCACGAAACCAACGAGCTGTTGGCAAGCTTCGAACTGAAAACCGATGTACTGATCGACGAAGTGCGCGCCGGTGGCCGTATTCCGCTGATCATTGGTCGCGGCCTGACGACCAAAGCGCGCGAAGCGCTGGGTCTGCCGCATAGCGACGTCTTCCGTCATGCGAAAGATGTGGCGGAAAGCAACCGCGGCTTCTCTCTGGCGCAGAAAATGGTTGGCCGCGCCTGCGGCGTTGCCGGTATCCGTCCGGGCGCTTATTGCGAGCCGAAAATGACCTCCGTCGGTTCTCAGGACACCACCGGTCCAATGACCCGCGATGAGCTGAAAGACCTGGCGTGCCTGGGCTTCTCCGCTGACCTGGTGATGCAGTCCTTCTGTCACACTGCAGCCTATCCGAAGCCGGTTGACGTCACCACGCACCACACTCTGCCGGACTTCATCATGAACCGCGGCGGTGTTTCACTGCGTCCGGGCGATGGCGTTATCCACTCCTGGCTGAACCGTATGCTGCTGCCTGATACCGTAGGTACCGGCGGCGACTCCCATACCCGTTTCCCGATTGGTATCTCCTTCCCGGCGGGCTCAGGTCTGGTGGCCTTCGCCGCCGCGACCGGCGTGATGCCGCTGGATATGCCGGAATCAGTACTGGTGCGCTTCAAAGGTAAAATGCAGCCGGGCATTACCCTGCGCGACCTGGTTCACGCCATCCCGCTGTATGCTATCAAGCAGGGCCTGCTGACCGTTGAGAAGAAAGGGAAGAAAAACATCTTCTCTGGCCGCATCCTTGAAATCGAAGGTCTGCCGGATCTGAAAGTCGAGCAGGCATTTGAACTGACCGATGCTTCTGCCGAGCGTTCTGCTGCTGGTTGTACCATTAAGCTGAACAAAGAGCCGATCGTCGAGTATCTGAACTCCAACATCGTCCTGCTGAAGTGGATGATCGCGGAAGGTTACGGCGATCGTCGTACGCTGGAGCGCCGTATCCAGGGCATGGAAAAATGGCTGGCGGATCCGCAGCTGCTGGAAGCCGACGCTGATGCGGAATACGCGGCAGTGATCGACATCGATCTGGCGGATATCAAAGAGCCAATCCTGTGCGCACCGAACGATCCGGACGATGCGCGTCTGCTGTCAGATGTGCAGGGCGAGAAGATCGACGAAGTGTTTATCGGTTCCTGCATGACCAACATTGGCCACTTCCGTGCTGCCGGTAAACTGCTGGACAGCCACAAAGGCCAACTGCCGACTCGCCTGTGGGTGGCGCCGCCAACCCGTATGGATGCCGCGCAGTTGACAGAAGAAGGCTACTACAGCGTGTTTGGTAAGAGCGGCGCGCGTATCGAAATCCCTGGCTGTTCCCTGTGTATGGGCAACCAGGCGCGCGTGGCTGACGGCGCGACGGTCGTGTCGACCTCTACCCGTAACTTCCCGAACCGTTTAGGTACCGGCGCCAACGTCTATCTGGCCTCTGCCGAACTGGCGGCGGTCGCTTCTCTGCTGGGCAAACTGCCGACGCCGGAAGAGTATCAGACCTTCGTCGCTCAGGTTGATAAGACGGCGGAAGATACCTATCGCTACCTGAACTTTAACCAGCTGGATCAGTACACTGAAAAAGCTGACGGCGTGATCTTCCAGACCGCCGTGTAATCCGTTCGGTCAGCCCGGCTGACCGTTTGGCTACAAACTCTCCAATGCCCGCTGAACATTGCATCAGCGGGCATTTTTATTTTTAAACCTCCCACCCGTTGCGCTTTTTTTCTTCCTGTCTGCTGCGATAATTAGGTTATGGGTACAGTGCAGCGGTGACGCATTGCCCTTGCAGAGGAAAAGATTATGGATTACGAATTTCTGCGCGATATTACCGGTGTGGTAAAGGTGCGAATGTCGATGGACCACGAGGCGATTGGTCACTGGTTCAACGAAGAGGTGAAAGATAACCTGGCCCTTCTGGATGAAGTGGAACAGGCAGCGCGCACCGTGAAAGGCAGTGAACGTTCCTGGCAGCGGGCCGGCCATGAATATACGTTGTGGCTGGATGGCGAAGAAGTGATGATCCGCGCCAACCAACTGGAATTTTCCGGCGATGAAATGGAAGAGGGGATGAATTACTACGACGAAGAGAGCTTCTCTCTTTGCGGCGTGGAAGATTTCCTGCAGGTGGTTGCCGCATACCGTGAATTTATGCAGCAGCGTTAATCATTCGTTCGGTGCCGGGCGGCGCGGAACCCCGTAGGCCCGGCAAGCAAAAGCGCCGCCGGGCATTTCAGTCATTACACCGCAGGGATATTGCGGGCGTAATAAATTTCCCGCATCTCTTTCCACAGCAGGTCGGTAATCACCTTGCGCTCTTGTTCGCTTAACTCTTCCGGTTTGGTGTGGAACATGTAGTGTTTCAGATCGAACTCTTTCAGCATCATTTTGGTATGGAACATATTTTCCTGATAGACGTTCACGTCCACCATGTCATAGAGCGACTTCATATCTTCTGACATGAAGTTCTGAATAGAGTTGATTTCATGATCGATAAAATGCTTCATACCGTTGATATCACGGGTGAAACCACGCACGCGATAATCAATGGTTACGATATCGGATTCCAGCTGGTGAATCAGGTAGTTCAACGCCTTCAGCGGTGAAATCACTCCACAGGTGGAGACTTCAATATCGGCGCGGAAGGTGCACAGACCGCCTTCCGGATGGCTTTCCGGATAGGTATGCACGCAGATGTGGCTTTTATCGAGATGTGCGACCACGGTCTCAGGCAGCGGGCCCGGATGCTCGCTCTGATCGATAAGCTGCGGATCGATAGGCTCTTCGCTAACCAAAATGGTGACGCTTGCGCCCTGCGGTTCATAATCCTGGCGTGCGATGTTGAGTATGTTGGCGCCAATGATTGAACAGGTCTCGGAGAGGATTTCCGTCAGGCGGTTGGCATTATAGAGTTCATCGATATAGGCGATATAGCCATCGCGCTCTTCGGCGGTTTTAGCGTAGCAGATATCGTAAATACAAAAACTCAGGCTTTTAGTCAGGTTGTTGAAGCCGTGCAGCTTAAGCTTTTTCAATTTGGTTCACCTCCTCGTTTCAGGTTAGCTGGCGGTCAGCGCATCCAGCAAGTATTGCGGTAGCGCGAAAGCCGCGGTATGAATTGCCGGGTTGTAATAACGGCATTTCAGCCCGGCGCTATGGAAGCGGGCCTGAATAATTTCCGTCGACAAATGACGCAGGGCTTCATTATCGGTCGCCCAGGCAAAGGTCATGATGCCGCCATAGTAGGTCGGGATCGCCGCCTGGTAGAAGCTGACATCGGTGAAATAGTGGCTGAGTTTGCGATGGCTGCCTACCGCTTCATCCTGCTGCAGGAAGCTTACGCCGTTCTGGGCAACGAAAATTCCGCCGGGGTTCAGGCAACGTTTACAGCCAGCATAAAACGCCGAGGTAAACAGGCTCTCACCGGGGCCGATCGGGTCAGTACAGTCGGAGATAATGACATCAAAAGTTTGTGACGTTTGGTTGACGAAGTTCACGCCGTCATCAATCACCAGCGTAAAGCGCGGGTCGTCATAGGCGCCGGCGTTATGGTTTGGGAGGTACTGGCGGCAGAACGATACCACTCCGGCGTCGATTTCCACCATGGTAATGGTTTCGATATGTTGGTGGCGGGAGACTTCACGCAGCATCGCGCCATCGCCGCCGCCGATGATCAGCACGTGCTTTGCGTGACCATGGGCCAGCAGCGGAACGTGGGTCATCATTTCATGGTAAATAAACTCATCGTGCTCGGTGGTTTGCACCACGCCATCAAGCGCCATCACGCGGCCAAATGCCGCATTTTCGAAGATGATTAAATCCTGATGATCGGTCTTCTCATGGTACAGCACGTTATCAACGGTAAAATATTGACCAAAATGGTCGTGCAGCGTCTCATGCCACTGATTACTCTCGGCCATGGCTTACTCCTCCTTTGTTAACTTCTGTGGTGCCCACAAAGCGGGCACCCCATCATAGCCAACTATAGATAGAGATTGATATGGCGAATAGTGAACCTTCTACTGTTTGGCTGAACTCTCGCTAGCGTGAGGTTTTCGGCGCAGGTGTTTTGGGTTGTTGATCGCTGTTGGGCCTGACGTCAACAATTCGCACGGTATACACCATCGTCGCGCCCGGCGGAATTTTTCCAGGGATCCCTTTGCTGCCGTAGGCGCGCTCCGATGGAACCACGATAGTGATGGCGCCATGGTTATTCAGGCGTTTAAGCGGTTCACGGAAGGTCACGGGATACTGACTTAGCGCCTGTGACCAGACCTTATCTTCGGCTTCCATATCGTTTATCACGGTACCGTCGATCAAGCTTTCTTTGATAACGACGGTGACGATATCGTTATCATCAATTTCACCTTTGCCGGGGTAGTCAATGCGGCTATAGATCCCGCCTTTGAGTAGAACGCCTTTCTGCGCGGCAAATTGCTGCTGATACTCTTTACCTTCGCGGAGGGTTTGCTGCTCAATTTTATCAATGTTTTTGTATAACCGCTGCGACACGTCGAAAAGCGCCTTATTGCGCGCTTGTTCATCCAGCGCCAGCTTACCGGCAAAAACATCGTTAATGCCCTTAATAACGGTCTCCTGTTGCAGATTTAACCCTTTCGCTGCCTGGCTGGACAGCGTTTTAAGCGCATCTTGCCCTATTGATACACCGACGGAGTATGCCTGCTGCTGTGGGGCATTACTGAGGTTTAGCGCGGGTGATTTGGTTGCCGCGGTGGTGGTTTTTACTGCGGCGAGTTCGGCGCTCAGCTTCTGCTTCTCCGCTATTGCCGCAGCCAGCTTATCGCTCAGGGCCTGCTTGTCTGTCTCCAGCGCGTTGAGCTTTACCGTTTGCGCCTGCAGAGCGGCGGCAGAGTGTTTGAGATTATCTGCGCCCTCGGTTTTTTCCTGCTGGAAGGTGCGGGCTTGCTGAACAAGCCGCTTGTTTTCCGTATCCAGCGCGGTTATCCGGCCCTGAAGCTGTGCGATGGTTTTATTCAACGCTGAATTATCTACCGGCGCTGGCGTGACGGCGGGAGATTGTGATTTTAGCTGTGCCTGCAGCTGGCGGATGGTCTTATCTTTGTCGGCAATGAGACTTTTTTGCGCGGCCAGTTTTTTTTGCAGCGCTGCCGTGTTGTTGTCGCGGGCCCTGACGGGTTTACTGGCCTCCGGCGCCGGAGGTATTTCTTTCTTCTCTTTTTTCTCCTGCTGCTGGACATAGTTGAGAAACGCAGGCGCGCCGTCATCCGCTTGCGCATGACCAATAAAAAGGGACGCCAGCAAAAGGAAGGCCAGCGTCATTATATTAAGGCGAATTATCATAGCGCCTGTCACTTCACCGCATTATCGCCGCGCATGACCAGACTATCGATCAGCGACTTTTCAATATCGGCGCAAAGCTTGATGGATTTAAATTGATACATGGAATCGATGCCCTGACGGGTGGGATCGGCGACTTTCGTACGCACTGAATTATATTGCGACGCCGCACCTATCAGCGCGGTGAATTCACTACCCAGTCTTGAGGCTTCTTTCGGATTAACCTCTTTTAACGAATCTAAAGCCTGGCGACAGGCATTAAGCCGCTCCTGTTCAGCGGCCAGCCGCAGCTTTTCATTCTGTTGCGCATCGGTGGCGATGGCGATTGGTGGCGTTATGGATGTGTTAGCCTGACGATGTGCCTGGCAGCCAGCTAGCATGATAAACGCGAACGGAAGTAAGCGAAAAAAAGGTGAGATATTCAAAATGTCATTCCATTGCAATAAGAGAGGTTACTGGCGATTTTAATTCGCTTGATGGCCTTTGCAATAAATGACGAGTTGAATTGTTTGCTCTTGAATGTGATTTTTACTGATAAATTAAGCTAACGGTTAATTAATAAAACTAAATAGTATCAGGGGGCGTCAAATATAAATACTGGTTAATGAATTCATATTTCGTCAATGTTGGTGGAGAGGGGGAGGCGTGAATACACAGATGCAGCCGCATCGCCGCGGCTGCAGATAGGCTTACTTCACATAGGCCAGCAGGCTGAGGGAGTCTCGGGCCAGAGCTTTGCATTTTTTGGCTGTTGGGATTTTGATACCGCTGAGATCGCGATAGCTGTCCTCACCTAATGCTTTCATATTAAAGCTGTCGTAGTTGCTGAGGTCCCATTGGTTTTGCTGGGCAAAAAAGACCAACGCGCGGCGAATTTGCGTATTTGGCAAATTTTGATAGCCGCAATCGTTTTTCAGGAATACAAATACCGCCGTTAAATCAGCCATATCTTCCGCTTCGGATTCACTTAATGCATAGCTATTGGCGGAGAGGGCGAGCAGGCTGCCAAACAGCATTGTTCTGAAAAACGTCTTCATTTTTTCTACCATTGAAACACGGACAATCAAAGTTAGCATACTTCTTTACACCACGCAGAGCTTTATTCACAAGCTTCTGCTTGACCTTCCCGTTGCGGGAGGGTTTAAGCTTAAATATTCACCAGCAGAATAAAAGGATGTGAAAATGCAACGTCGTGAGTTTATCAAATTAAGCGCCGCGCTTGGCGCGGTCAGCGCCTTACCGCTCTGGAGCCGTTCGGTATTCGCTGCTGGCCGTCCGGCTTTGCCGGTCCCGGATTTATTGACCGCCGACGCGCGCAATCGCATTACGCTGACGATTCAAGCCGGAAAGACGCAGTTTGGCCCGCATCTTGCGACGACCTGGGGTTATAACGGCAACCTCCTCGGGCCTGCGTTGAAGCTGAAGCAAGGTGAAGCGGTGACGGTAGATATTCATAACCGCCTGGCGGAGGAGACCACGGTCCACTGGCATGGGCTGGAAGTGCCTGGCGAAGTCGATGGCGGCCCGCAGGGCGTCATCGCCGCAGGAGCCTCAAGGACGGTGAGTTTTACGCCGACGCAGCGAGCGGCGACCTGCTGGTTCCATCCCCATCAGCATGGTAAAACCGGCCGTCAGGTCGCGATGGGGCTGGCGGGTTTGGTGCTGATTGAAGATGTCGAGAGCGGGCAATTACTGCTGCCGAAGCAGTGGGGAATTGATGATATTCCGGTGATCGTGCAGGACAAAAGATTCAATGCCAATGGAGAAATAGATTATCAGCTCGATATCATGAGCGCCGCCGTTGGCTGGTTTGGCGATACCCTGTTGACTAACGGCGCGCTGTATCCCGAACACGCTCCACCGCGCGGTTGGCTGCGCCTGCGTCTGCTTAATGGTTGTAATGCCCGCTCGCTGAATTTCGCTACCAGCGATCGCCGCCCAATGTATGTAGTAGCAAGCGACGGCGGCCTGTTGGCGGAACCGGTCAAAGTGAGCGAACTGCCGGTACTGATGGGTGAGCGCTTTGAGGTATTGATTGATACCCGCGACGGAAAGGCATTTGATCTCCTGACGCTGCCGGTGAGCCAGATGGGGATGGCGATTGCGCCATTTGATAAGCCGCAGCCGGTGCTCCGTATACAGCCGCTATTGATCCCGGCATCCGGTAAGCTACCCGATACTTTGGCGGCGATGCCCGCGCTGCCGTCACTGGAGGGACTGACGCAGCGCACGCTGCAGCTGTCGATGGATCCGATGCTCGATATGATGGGAATGCAGGCGCTGATGAAGAAATATGGCGACCAGGCGATGTCCGGTATGAACCATGGGATGATGATGGATCATGGCGACATGGGCAATATGAATCACGGTCAGATGAAGAATATGAACCATGGTGGCGGAATGGGACATGGCGCTTCATCTGATAAGGGCTTCGATTTCCATAACGCCAACCGTATCAACGGTAAAGCCTTTGATATGAATGTGCCGATGTTCGCCGCGGCCAGGGGGCAGTACGAGCGCTGGCTGATCTCCGGCAAGGGCGACATGATGCTGCATCCTTTCCATATTCATGGCACGCAATTCCGCATTCTGAGTGAAAATGGCCAGGCGCCAGCGGCGCATCGTCGCGGCTGGAAGGATACGGTAAGAGTGGAGGGCGGGGTGAGTGAAGTGCTGGTGAAGTTCGATCATCAGGCGCCCAGGGAGTTTGCTTATATGGCGCACTGTCATCTACTGGAACATGAAGACACCG
Organism: Klebsiella sp. SYXHC3; assembly: GCF_057196925.1. Taxonomy (NCBI): domain Bacteria; kingdom Pseudomonadati; phylum Pseudomonadota; class Gammaproteobacteria; order Enterobacterales; family Enterobacteriaceae; genus Klebsiella; species Klebsiella sp. SYXHC3. The sequence goes on from NZ_JBXUNG010000008.1 coordinate 125,604, forward strand.
GGATGATGTTGGGGTTCACCGTTTAGGAGTGTGCGGCCTGCCGCCCTCTCCCATAGGGGAGGGGGCAAACAAAAAAACGGCAACTTTCGTTGCCGTTTTGCGTTTTATTTCGCGTCATCCGGTAACGCATAGGCAACGATGTAGTCGCCCATTTTAGTACCGAACGAGCCATGACCGCCGGCAGAGATGACAACGTACTGCTTGCCATTCACTTCATAGGTCATCGGCGTCGCCTGGCCACCTGCAGGCAGACGCGCCTGCCACAGTTTTTCACCATTACTCATGTTGTAAGCGCGCAGGTAGTTATCGGCGGTGGCGGCGATAAACAGCACGTTACCGGCGGTTGAGATCGGTCCGCCCAGCATCGGCATACCCATATTGAATGGCAGCGGGACAGGCAGCGGGAACGGCAGACTATCCTGCGGCGTACCGATGCGTTTTTTCCACACTACTTCGTTGGTCTTCAGATCCAGCGCCGAGATATAACCCCATGCCGGTTGTTTACACGGCAGGCCAAACGGCGACAGGAACGGGTTCAGCGTGACGCCGAACGGTACGCCATACTGCGGCTGAACGCCGGACTCGGTACCAGAGCCTTTCGCGTCTTTTGGCGGTTCCATCGGGTTGCCCGGGCCGCGTGGGATCAGTTTAGAGACGAACGGCAGCGCCATCGGGTTGGCGATAGCCACCTGACGGTTTGGATCGACGGAGATACCGCCCCATTCAAACATCCCCAGGTTCCCCGGGAAGACCAGCGTGCCCTGTTCAGACGGCGGAGTGAAGATACCTTCATAGCGCATCTGATGGAAGATAACGCGGCACACCAGTTGGTCAAACATGGTGGCGCCCCACATATCTGCGCCGGTCAGGTCTTTCTTCGGACGGAAGCTCAGCTCGGAGAACGGCTGGGTTTTAGCAACATAATCGCCTTTCGCCGCACCTTGCGGAACCGGTTTTTCCGGCGCCGGGACCACCAGCTCGCCATTACGGCGATCCAGCACGAAGATGTTGCCGGTTTTGGCCGGAGCGTAAATCACCGGTACGGTTTTACCGTTCACATCAATGTCGGCCAGCGTCGGCTGCGACGGCATATCCATATCCCACAGATCGTGGTGTACGGTTTGGTAGCTCCATGCCAGTTTCCCGGTGGTTGCGTTCAGCGCTACGATAGAGCTGGCGTAACGTTCCTGTTCCGGCGTGCGATTGCCGCCCCAGATATCCGGCGTGGTAACGCCCATCGGCAGATAGACTAAATCCAGCTTCGCGTCATAGGCGGCAGGCGCCCAGGAGTTAGGTGAATTGAGTGTGAAGTGATGCTCATCGCTCGGGATCGCATTAGGGTCTTTCGCACCCGGGTCGAAGGCCCACAGCAGTTTACCGGTATTCACATCAAAGCCGCGGATTACGCCTGATGGCTCGCGGGTTGAGAAGTTATCGGTTACCGCGCCGGCAATGACGATAGTCTTATCGGTGATAATCGGCGGCGACGTCGGTTCATACATACCCGGCGTGGTTACCGGCATATTGGTTTGCAGGTTGAGAATGCCTTTGTTGGCAAAGGTTTCGCACAGCTTACCGTTGTCGGCGTTCACCGCGAACAGACGGCCATCGTTGACCGGCAGAATAATACGGCGCGGGCAGTCGGCGACGACGTCGGCAGGCGCGTTATCTGCTTTGGCTTCATGATAGGAAACGCCACGGCAGGTCACGTGCTGGAACGACGGATCGGCGTTCAGCTGCGGGTCAAAATGCCACTTCTCTTTACCGGTGGCCGCGTCAAGCGCGAACAGACGCTGGTGCGCGGTACACAGATACAGCATGTCGCCAACTTTAATCGGCGTCACTTCGTTAGTGATTTCACCCGGATCGTTCGGCTGCTTCAGGTCGCCGGTGCGGAATACCCAGGCTTCCTTCAGGTTCTTCACGTTATCGGTATTAATTTGCTTCAGCGGTGAATAACGCTGGCCTTCCTGGTTGCGGCCATAAGCCGGCCAGTCGCTATCGGCGACGGTAGAAATCGGCGCGGCCGGCGTCGCGTCAGCACTCAGCGTACCGTTCACTTCCTGCGGATCGTTGAAACCGGCCCAGGTCAGGATCCCGCCGCTAATCAGCAGGGCGATAACCAGACCGCCAACGGCGCCGGCGGAAGGGACCGGCAGACGACGCCAGACAAATGGCAGAATCAGCCAGATGCCGAAGAAGACCAGGATGTCGCTACGCGGCGTCAGCGCCCAGAAGTCGAAACCGACTTCCCATACCCCCCAAATCATGGTTGCCAGCAGCAGGGCGGCGTACAGCCACAGCGCAGCGCGCTTGCCGCGGAACAGCATAACGGTGACGGCCAGCATCACCAGGCCTGCGATAGGGTAGTACCAGGAACCGCCGATAGCGGCCAGCCATACCCCACCGATTAACAGATACAGGCCACAGAAGGCGGCAAACAGCGCCGTCAGCGTGACAAGTAACCGTGATTGTTGAGATTTTGTTTCTGCCATAGAAAGACACTCTTCAGTTGTTAATTTTTTAACTGCAATTAATTATAGGATTTAACAACTGTGATCGGAATCACAAATATGGCTTTATTATTCACTGCACCGAAGATTTCGTTTTGCTGGTATACTGTATCGCTTGCCGGTCAACGTCGATGTGAAAGCAACGGCTTTGAAGATTTATCCTAAGAATCAAATGGTTAGTTTAATGAAACATACTGTAGAAGTGATGATCCCGGAAGCCGAGATCAAAGCGCGTATCGCCGAACTGGGTCGTCAAATTAATGAACGCTACAAAGACAGCGGCAGTGAAATGGTGCTGGTGGGTCTGCTGCGCGGTTCATTTATGTTTATGGCTGACCTGTGCCGTGAGGTTCAGGTGCCGCATGAAGTCGACTTTATGACCGCCTCCAGCTATGGCAGCGGCATGTCCACCACCCGCGATGTCAAAATCCTTAAAGACCTGGATGAAGATATTCGCGGTAAAGACGTATTGATCGTCGAAGACATCATCGATTCCGGCAACACCCTGTCTAAAGTGCGCGAAATCCTCAGCCTGCGCGAGCCGAAATCACTGGCTATCTGTACGCTGCTGGATAAACCAAGCCGTCGTGAAGTGAACGTCCCGGTTGAGTTTGTCGGTTTTGCGATTCCGGATGAGTTCGTGGTGGGCTACGGTATCGACTACGCTCAGCGCTATCGTCATCTGCCGTATGTCGGCAAAGTGATCCTGCTGGACGAGTAATTATTGTTGCGGTCCCGGATAGGGCGAGCGCCTTATCCGGGGCGGTGAGGGCGGCGGCTATTTATGGTTGGCGTGCTTGCTCTTGAGATTGGAAATCCCGTGGCGATAGCGCTGCTCGAGGGTTTCCCGGCTGACGGCGGTGACATCAAGATCGCGCAGTAGTCCGTCGTGAATACCATAAGCCCAACCGTGGATCGTCACTTTTTGTCCACGTTTCCACGCCGACTGCATGATCGTCGAGTGTCCCAGGTTGTATACCTGCTCCATCACGTTCAGTTCGCAAAGTGTATCCAGACGCCGCTCTTCCGGCATTTCACCGAGCAGCGAACTGTGTTTAAACCAGATATCGCGAATGTGTAGCAGCCAGTTATCAATAAGCCCCAATTCCGGGTTTTCGACCGCCGCCTGTACACCGCCGCAGCCGTAGTGGCCGCAGATAATAATGTGTTCGACTTCCAGCACGTCAACGGCGTATTGCACCACCGACAGACAGTTCAGGTCGGTGTGGATCACCAGATTGGCGACGTTACGGTGCACGAACAACTCACCGGGTTCCAGGCCGGTTAAGCGCTCTGCGGGGACGCGGCTATCGGAACAGCCAATCCACAGAAAACGCGGTTTCTGCGCCTGCGACAATTTCGCAAAGAAGCCGGGGTCCTCTTCCACCAGCATTTTTGACCATAGTGCATTATTGCTGATGAGTGTATCTATATCATTCATGGACGTTTACGGCCTGTAACCAAGTAAGTGCGTTGCGCTAATATAGGGTAAGCTCACCTTTTTGAAAACAATCTTTACCCGTCATACTTCATGCTGCAGGTGCGTTGGCTGCACTCGTTCACCCCAGTCACTTACTTATGTAAGCTCCTGGGGATTCGCTCATTTGCCGCCTTCCTGCAACATGAATTATTTGGGTAAATTAGATGTGAAGACACGAGAAGAGATATTTAATGACCATTGCTCTGGAATTAAAACAGCTCAAGAAAACCTATCCCGGCGGGGTTCAGGCGCTGAAAGGCATTGACCTGCAGGTTGAAGCCGGCGACTTTTATGCGCTGCTGGGCCCGAACGGCGCGGGGAAATCCACGACTATCGGCATCATTAGTTCGCTGGTTAATAAAACCTCCGGTCAGGTTAACGTATTTGGTTACGACCTGGAAAAAGATGTGGTGAACGCCAAACGCCAGCTCGGGCTGGTGCCGCAGGAGTTCAACTTCAACCCGTTCGAAACCGTACAGCAGATCGTGGTTAACCAGGCGGGTTACTATGGCGTTGAGCGTAAAGAAGCTATCTTGCGTAGCGAAAAGTATCTGAAACAGCTCGATCTGTGGGAAAAGCGCAATGAACGCGCGCGTATGCTCTCCGGCGGGATGAAGCGCCGCCTGATGATTGCCCGCGCGCTGATGCATGAGCCGAAGCTGCTCATTCTTGATGAACCCACCGCTGGCGTTGATATCGAACTACGTCGCTCGATGTGGGGGTTCCTCAAAGATCTCAACGATAAAGGCACCACCATTATCCTCACGACCCACTATCTGGAAGAAGCGGAAATGTTGTGCCGCAATATCGGCATTATCCAGAGCGGCGAGCTGGTGGAAAACACCTCAATGAAGGCGCTGCTGGCAAAGCTGAAATCGGAAACCTTTATCCTCGATCTGGCGCCGAAAAGCCCGCTGCCGACCCTCGATGGATATCAATACCGGCTGGTTGATACCTCGACGCTGGAAGTTGAAGTCCTGCGCGAGCAGGGGATTAACAGCGTTTTCGCCCAGCTAAGCGCCCAGGGCGTGCAGGTATTAAGTATGCGTAACAAGGCCAACCGTCTGGAAGAGCTGTTTGTCACGCTGGTGCACGACAAAAAAGGAGAATCAGCATGATGCAGCTTTACTGGGTCGCGCTGAAAAGCATCTGGACCAAAGAGATCCACCGGTTTATGCGTATCTGGGTTCAGACGCTGGTGCCGCCGGTGATCACCATGACCCTCTATTTCGTCATCTTTGGCAATTTGATCGGCTCACGGATCGGCGAGATGCACGGTTTTACCTACATGCAGTTTATCGTGCCGGGGCTGATTATGATGGCGGTGATCACCAACGCCTACGCCAACGTCGCCTCGTCGTTCTTCAGCGCCAAGTTTCAGCGCAACATTGAGGAACTGCTGGTGGCGCCGGTGCCAACCCACGTGGTGATCGCCGGTTACGTCGGCGGCGGGGTGGCGCGCGGGCTGTGCGTCGGGATTCTGGTTACGGCTATCTCGCTGTTCTTCGTCCCGTTCCAGGTTCATTCCTGGCTGTTCGTCGCCCTGACGCTGATTTTGACGGCAATCCTGTTCTCGCTGGCGGGCCTGCTCAATGCGGTATTTGCGAAAACCTTCGACGACATCAGCCTGATCCCGACTTTCGTGCTGACGCCGCTGACCTATCTTGGCGGGGTGTTCTATTCGCTGACGCTGTTGCCGCCGTTCTGGCAGGCGCTGTCGCATTTGAACCCGATCGTCTACATGATTAGCGGCTTCCGTTTTGGCTTCCTCGGCATTCATGACGTCCCGCTGGCGACCACCTTTGGCGTGCTGGTGGTGTTTATCGTGGCCTTCTATATTCTGTGCTGGTATCTGATCCAGCGCGGGCGCGGCCTGCGTAGCTAATCCTCTCTGTTAGCGCCCCCGCTAATTTCACTGTGGCGGGGCGCTAAGCGGTAATTTTTGATACCCATCACCCCATCTCAACGCTTGCCCTGCTAAATTGTTTGCCTGCTAAGGAGGTAGGCGATGTTAGGTTGGGTAATTACCTGCCATGATGAACTGGCGCAGGAGATGCTGGATCGTCTGGAGAAAAAGTTTGGCCCGCTGGCGCAATGCCGGGCGGTGAATTACTGGCGTAATCTGAGCGTCAATATGCTGAGCCGCATGATGTGCGACGCGCTGCATGCCACCGACTGCGGCGATGGGGTGATTTTTCTCACCGATAAAACCGGTGCCGCGCCGTATCGCGCCGCCGCGCTGATGAGTCACAAACACACCCACTGTGAAGTGATTTCCGGCATTCGCTATCCATTGCTGGAAGAAATGTATTTACAGCGCTATACCCTCAGCAGTGATGCCTTCCGTAATGCTATCGTTAGCGCCGGAGGCCCCACGGTGAGCAGCCTGTGGCATCAGCAGCAAAAAAATCCGCCTTTTCGTCTCCTGCATGATACGTTCGGAAATTAGGCATTAGCATTGATGCCGCTTTTGTTACAATGGCGGCATTCAGGTTTACCGGTTCGATGCGCATGTTTGCCCGAGTCATTACATTGTTCCTTTTTCTGGCATCAGCCAGCGTTTCCGCCAGCCTGCTCAGCCAGCAGGGCGTTCCCGCACGCTATATGCAAGTCACGGAAGATGCCGATATCTGGGCGCAGGTCGGCAACCATGTGGTGAGCGTCGGCAACGTTCGCGCCGGGCAGATCCTTGCCGTGGTGCCGACCACGGCAGACTATTATGAATTCAATTTCGGCTTCGGTACCGGCTTTATTGATAAAGGACATCTGGGGGCGGTGCAAGGCGCAAAACGGGTTGAGGATAGCCTGGGCGATTTACGCCAGCCATTGAGCAACCAGAACCTGCTGACCTGGAAAGATACGCCGGTATACGATGCGCCATCAGTGGGCAGTCCGCCGTTTGGTACATTAGCGAATAACCTGCGCTATCCCATTATCAGCAAGCTGAAAGATCGCCTTAATCAGACCTGGTATCAGATTCGAATCGGCAACCGGCTGGCGTGGGTGAGTAGTCTGGATGCGCAGGAGGATAACGGCATTCCGCTACTGACTTATCACCATATTCTGCGTGATGAAGAAAATAGCCGTTTTCGCCATACCTCCACCACCACTTCGGTGCGCGCTTTCAGTAACCAGATGACCTGGTTGCGTGACCAGGGTTATACCACCCTGACGATGTATCAACTGGAAGGGTATCTGCGTAACAAGGTGAATCTGCCTGCGCGCTCGGTGGTGATTACCTTTGATGACGGCCTCAAGTCGGTGAATCGCTACGCTTATCCGATCCTCAAGCAGTACGGCTTCCACGCTACGGCGTTTATTATCTCATCGCGGATCAAACGTCATCCGCAAAAGTGGGATCCGAAATCGCTGCAGTTTATGAGTATCTCTGAGCTCAGGCAGATTCAGGACGTGTTTGATGTGCAGTCGCATACCCATTTTCTGCACCGGGTCGATGCCGCCCGTCACCCGATATTGCTCAGCCGGAATTATCACAACATTCTCTTTGATTTCGAGCGTTCCCGGCGGGCGCTGAGTCAGTTTAATCCGCACGTGCTGTATCTTTCGTATCCGTTTGGCGGCTATAACGCCACGGCGGTCAAGGCGGCGAACGATGCCGGTTTTCATCTGGCGGTAACGACGGTGAGAGGGAAGGTGAAACCGGGGGATAATCCGTTCCTGCTGAAGCGGTTGTATATCTTACGTACCGATTCGCTGGAGACGATGTCGCGGCTTATCAGCAATCAGCCGCAAGGGTAAACCGGCGCTGCGGCTGAGCGCAGCGCCGTAAGAATCAGGCGACCTGCACCGGAATAGCTTTCGCCTGGCGCTTCATTTCGTTATCGCCTTCGAAATAGGCGACTTTCGGCTGCCAGGTGCGGGCTTCTTCGTCAGACATGGTCACGAAGCTGGCGATAATGAGGATATCGCCGACGCTTGCGCAGTGCGCCGCAGCGCCGTTGACGGAGATAATCTTCGAACCACGCTCGGCGGCGATCGCATAAGTCGAGAAACGGTTACCGTTGGTCACGTTCCACAGATGAATGGCTTCATTTTCCAGAATACCGGCCGCTTCGAGGAAATCCTGGTCAATGGCGCAGGAACCTTCGTAATGCAGGTCAGCCTGCGTGACTTTAACGCGATGGAGCTTGCCCTGCAGCATATTACGCATCATAACTTCTACCTTCCAACCTTTATGTAGCAAAGCGGACACGGCATCCGCTTTGAGAAAATAACCCGATTTTTCGTTCCAGGCTACTGGCCCAGCTCGACGATTTTGTTATCAATCAGGCGCGCCTGGCCCAGCCATGCCGCCATCAGGATCACCGCGCGTTTGCTGGCTTCCGTTAGCTCCAGCAGAGTGTCGGCATCGCGGATCTGGATATCGTCGGCACGAAAACCTGATTCATTGAGCTCCTGCTCGGCGATGGCAATGATTTCCTCAAGGTTACGCTCGCCTGCGGCAAGTTTGCCCGCTACCGTACTCAGCACTTTGTACAGACCGGGGGCGATTTTACGCTGCTCGGCGGTCAGATAACCGTTACGTGAGCTCAGCGCCAGGCCGTCTTTAGCGCGGATGATCGGCACGCCGACGATCTCAATGTCGTAGCCCATATCGGCGACCATTTTGCGGATCAGCGCCAGCTGCTGGAAATCTTTCTCGCCGAAGCAGGCGACATCCGGCTGCACCAGGTTGAATAGTTTGCTGACAATGGTCGAGACGCCGCGGAAGTGGCCAGGGCGGCTGGCGCCTTCCAGCATGGTAGACAGGCCAGGAACGTCAACGAAAGTCTGTCCTTCAGTACCCTGCGGATAAATTTCCGCCGGCGCCGGAGCAAAGACAAAGTCGACCTTGCGCTTGTTCAGCTTTTCGCAATCCTCCTGCAGGGTGCGCGGATAGCGCGCCAGATCGTCCGGGCGGTCAAATTGCATCGGATTCACGAAGATACTGACCACCACGACATCCGCGCAGGCTTTGGCTTCATCGACCAGCTTCATATGGCCATCGTGCAGGTTGCCCATGGTGGGAACCAGCGCAATGCGCTTGCCTTCCTGGCGTAAACGACGGATATGCTGGCGCAGCAGCGGCAGGGTTTCAATTATCAGCACAACAAGACTCCTTAATGGAAACTATGTTCTTCGCCCGGATAGGCCTCGGATTCAACTTCGGCAATATACTGCCGTACCGCGGCGCGGATGTCGCCCGCTTCTGCGAGGAAATTCTTGGCGAATTTAGGAATATGGCCGCCGGTGATCCCGAAAGCGTCATGCATCACCAGAATTTGCCCGTCGGTCACGTTGCCTGCGCCGATGCCGATAACCGGGATCGTCAGCGCTTCGGTGATGCGTTTTGCCAGCTCTACCGGCACGCACTCCAGCACCAGCAGCTGCGCGCCGGCCGCTTCCAGGGCTAATGCGTCATCAAACAGCGCCTGCGCCGCATCGCCGCGGCCCTGAACTTTATAGCCGCCGAACACGTTGACCGACTGCGGCGTCAGGCCGAGGTGGCCGCAAACCGGTACCGCGCGCTCCGCCAGCATCCTGACGGTATCAGCCAGCCAGGCGCCGCCTTCAAGTTTGACCATATTGGCGCCGGCACGCATCACGACGGCGGCATTTTCGAAGGTTTGCTCCGGCGTGGCGTAGGCCATGAACGGCAGGTCGGCGAGCAGCAGGCTGTTCGGCGCGCCGCGGCGCACAGCACGGGTATGGTAAGCGATATCGTCAACGGTCACCGGCAGCGTGGAATCGTGTCCCTGTACCGTCATCCCCAGCGAATCGCCCACCAGCAGGACGTTAATGCCTTCGTCGGCAAAAAGCTTAGCGAAACTGTAGTCGTAGGCGGTGATAGTGGCGAAGCGCTTTTTCTCCTGTTTGCATTTCTGCAGCAGGGCAATGGTGGTCGGTTTCATAACGTTTCCTGATGATGAAAGTCATATTAACCGGCATTCTAACAGCAGCATTCAGGGGGGCAATGATTTTGGGCAACCGATTACCACTATCGCCGTAAATGCTAAAAAAGGGAGTAGGGGTTACCAGATGGCAGGCTTTTCGGCGCCCAGATTTTCCAGCGCGGTGCGAAGGGCGAGGCCATCGGGGAAGTGGAGCAGCGGGGCGATTTCAAACAGTGGCCAGAGCATAAAACCGCGATTTTTCATATCGTAGTGCGGCACCGTCAGGCGCTCGCTGTTAATGATTGCGTCGCCAAACAACATGATGTCGAGGTCCAGCGTACGCGGCCCCCAGCGTTCGGCTTTGCGCACCCGCCCCTGCTGCAGTTCGATGCGCTGAGTGTGATCGAGCAGCGCTTCTGGCGCGAGCGAGGTTTCAAGCGCGACGGCGGCATTGAGATAGTCAGGCTGATCCTGCGGCCCCAGCGGTGGCGTACGGTACAGTGAAGATACGCTCACCACGCGGCTGTCCGGAATGTCGGCCAGCGCGCGGATAGCCGCATTCACTTGTTCGAGCGGCGAGGCGAGATTACTGCCAATGGCGATATAGACCAGGGTCATGCGTTACCCTGGCGCGGCGCGCGTTTACGCGGGCGGCGATGGCGGCGGCGCGGAGCCGGATCGTCGCCGAGGTCGTTGAGCATATCTTTCTGTTCCGGCGGCGCGGCCACCTGGAACTCGCCCCACCATTTGGCCAGACGCTGCAGTTCGTGGTTGTTCTCGGCGCCTGCGCGCAGTTCAAGCAGGTCATAGGCGGCGCGGAACTTCGGATGCTCCATGAGTTTCCACGCGCGTTTGCCCTGACGGCGGGACATACGAAGCTGCAACTGCCAGATGTCGCGCACCAGGGTGGTGATGCGTTTAGGGATCGCCAGCGTCCGGCAGGCTTCATCCAGCACGTCATTCATTGCCAGCGCGAAGGCGTCGTAATAGGCCAGCCCGCTCTCCTGTGCGATTTTCTGCGCCATTTCCAGCAGCGGATACCAGAACATGACCGCGAACAGGAATGCCGGGTTAACGCGCATATCGTTATGCAGGCGGTTATCGGTGTTCTTCAGCACCTGAATGATGATGCGTTCCATCGGGCTATCGCCGCGCTCGGTGAAGTAGCGGGTGATCGTCGGGAACAGCGGCTGGAACAGGCTGTATTCGCGCAGCAGCTGGTAGGTTTCATAACCATAACCCGCCTGCAGCAGTTTCAGCACTTCTTCAAACAGACGCGCCGGCGGTACGTCGTGCAGCAGGGTAGCCAGACGTGGGATTGGCTCGGCGCTTTCGGCGCTGATGCGCATATGCAGTTTGGCGGCGAAACGAACCGCGCGCAGCATGCGCACCGGATCCTCACGGTAACGGGTTTCCGGGTCGCCAATCAGGCGTATCACCCCTTCCTGCAGATCGCGCATTCCACCAACGTAGTCGCGTACGGTGAAATCCGCCACGCTGTAATAAAGGCTATTGATGGTGAAGTCGCGGCGCTGGGCATCCTCTTCGATAGAGCCGAAGATGTTATCGCGCAGCAGCATGCCGTTCTGGCCGCGCTGGGAGGTGACGCGGTCGTTGGTGTGGCCTTCGTGATGGCCGCGGAAGGTGGCGACCTCAATGATTTCCGGCCCGAACATCACGTGCGCCAGGCGGAAGCGACGGCCAACCAGGCGGCAGTTGCGGAACAGTTTACGTACCTGGTCCGGGGTCGCGCTGGTGGTGACGTCAAAATCTTTTGGTTTCTTGCCCAGCAGCAGGTCGCGAACGCCGCCGCCGACCAGGTAAGCTTCGTAGCCCGCCTTGTTCAGTCGATAGAGCACCTTGAGCGCGTTTTCACTGATATCTTTGCGGGAAATTGCATGCTGTTCACGCGGGATCACCGTCATATGCGTTTGTTCGACGGCGGCAGCCTCTGCCTCGCGCTCTTCACGGCTTAGCACCTTGCGGCAAAAATTAGCGACTCGGGTAAAAATGGTGCACCTCGTAGTGTCAGACGAACTTCGGATAAAACATTACTCTATGGGCTTCAGGTTGCATTTAAACGGCAAATTCAGGGGCAACCTGAAGGGCGACGAGCAAAAATAGCGGCTAATCATAGCTCAGCGGGAGCCATTTGAGAATGCTGGATTTTTGCTGGCTGCCAGTTGGCTATCGCTTGTTTGAGTAAATCGTCAATACTCAGGGCTTGCCAATCCTCAACGACATCCTGATTCAAAAATGTTAATGCCCGCACAATTTCCGGGCGCGGATCGCCCTCCGGCAGGGCCGGGGCGTGGTTCTGTTTTGAGAGCTTATTACCTTCGGCATTCAGCGCCAGCGGCAGGTGTACGTAATCTGGTACAGGCCAGCCAAAGTGTTGATACAGCGAAATTTGTCGTACCGTTGGCTCGATGAGATCGGCGCCGCGGACGATTTCGCTGACCCCCTGAAAATGGTCGTCAACCACTACCGCCAGGTTATAGGCGAACAACCCATCGCGACGATGGATGATGAAATCTTCCCGCGCCAGCGGTTCGTCGGCGACGAGGGTCCCGCGCAACTGGTCATAAAATTCCAGTACCGGACGGGTCTGGCGCAGGCGCAACGCGGCGTTTTCGGCGCCAAGGCGCAAATCGCGACAGTGACCGTCGTAGATCCCGCCGACGCTGTGAATGCGCGCGCGGGTGCAGGTGCAGTAGTAGCAGAGATCCCGATCGCGCAGCCAGGCGAGGCGCTCGCGATAGGCATCGTGCCGCTGGGACTGCCACAGTACCTCGCCGTCCCAGTGTAGACCGTAGCGATCGAGCTGGCGCAAAATGGTGTCGGCGGCGCCGGGAACTTCCCGCGGCGGGTCGATATCTTCAATGCGTACGCGCCAGATACCGCCTTTCGCCCGCGCCTGTAGATAGCTGCCAAGGGCGGCGATTAATGAGCCGAAGTGGAGTTCGCCGGAAGGTGAGGGAGCAAAGCGCCCTATATAGTCTGAATCGGTCATGTTAAACACAAGGGGAATCAGGCGGGAGAAACTCCCGCCAGAGAGTGAGGTAGCTGGGAATTAACCCGCCATCTGTTTTTCGCGAATTTCCGCCAGCGTCTTGCAATCGATGCACAGGTCAGCTGTTGGACGCGCTTCCAGACGGCGAATGCCAATCTCCACGCCACAGGATTCGCAGAAGCCGAAGTCTTCGTCTTCGACTTTTTTCAGTGTTTTCTCAATCTTCTTGATGAGTTTACGTTCGCGGTCGCGGTTACGCAGCTCCAGGCTGAACTCTTCTTCCTGCGCGGCACGGTCGACCGGGTCCGGGAAGTTAGCAGCTTCATCCTGCATATGCGTTACGGTGCGATCCACTTCATCCCTGAGTTGATTACGCCATGCTTCAAGAATGCGCTTGAAGTGCGCCAGCTGGGCTTCGTTCATATACTCTTCGCCCGGCTTCTCTTGGTACGGCTCCACCCCAGCGATGGCGAGAATACTCAGGGACGATGTTTTACGGTTTTGCCCTTCTTGCATGTTGCTTCTCCTTAACACGCACTATCGATCCCCATGTGGGGGAAAAATCAGGCCGCTATAAATAGCAGATGCTTTTCCGGATAGCAATTATCTAAACGTTACACTTGACAACGCTGTGAAGAAAAGCGTATTTGCGCTCGCGAACCGGACACAATTTAGCCTTTTAATTACCGGGGGTTAACGCCACGGCGATCGGCTTATTCAGAGTCATCATTTTGGTAGAAAGTTCCGCTTTCCAGGCGAGAATTTCTACCCCCTTTTCCTGCGCCTCTATCAACAGCTGTGCGTATTTGGCATCAATATGATGCGCGGGTGAGAAACGGTCTATCGCCGAATGCAGCACGGCGAATAAAATCACGGCCCGATGGCCCGCGGCAGCGACGCTCATGAGTTCCCGCAGGTGCTTCTGACCGCGTGCGGTAACGGCATCGGGAAAATAACCGTACTCTTTTTCCGCCAACGTAACCGATTTCACTTCAATATAGCAGTTACGGCGGTCTTCTGCCTGTAACATAAGGTCGATTCGGCTATTTTCTTCACCATATTTTACTTCGCTTTTCATAATGTTATACCCGGCAAGCTCAGGGATATTTCCGGCGAGTACCGCTTCCTTCGCCAGGGTATTTGCCCGCAAGGTGTTAACGCATATGACGGCCCCCTGCCGGGTTTCAGTTAATTCCCAGGTATGCGCATATTTACGTTTAGGATTATCGGAAGTGGAATACCAGACGGTATCTCCCGGCGCGGCGCAACCGGTCATGGCGCCGGTATTCGGGCAGTGCAGCGTCAGCGCCTGGCCCTCCGGCGTGATGACATCGGCCAGAAACCGTTTGTAACGTTTAATTAAAGTGGCGGACTGCAAAGGCGGAGTGAACAGCATCAGAGTTCCCTGGTAAATGGATAACGTTCCAGCGCGTTGTAGCGGGTGCGCCCGCGGATAAAGCTGGACTCATAAAGCACGAATTCGTTGACCGGCACCTGCCAGCAAAAACCCGGCGGCGGGATCGGCACCGCGTGGCGGGCGTCGCGCAGGAGGGTGATATGCGGATGAAACGGCTGCGGGCTTTGATAGCAGCCGCTCCGCGCCGCCTGGGCGCGCAACATATTTGCCAGTTGCAGCATGCCGCGCGGCGGCTGGCGGGTACCGAGCCAGACTACGCGCGAACGCAGCCACTGGCCGGCGTCGTCGAGCGTCAGGGTAAAGGGCGGTTGCTGAATGCGTCCGGCCATCGCCGACAGCGCGCGCTGTTTTTCAGCGCTGACGTCGCCGAGAAACGCCAGCGTCAGATGCAGGTTATCGGCGGCGACCGGCCTTCCGGCATCGTCGGCAAAATGGGCGGCGCGCCAATGAATAATCTGTTTCTGTATCGCTTTCGGCAGTTCAAGAGCGAAAAACAGCCGTTTCGGCTCGGACATGATAGAGACTCGGTAATGAACTACGGGGATGCTACAATGCTTGCCCTCGAATGTTAACCTCCGGAGCCCTTCGTGTCCTCATTGCCGGTTGCCGCAATTCTTCCCGAACTTCTTTCCGCCCTGCAGCAGGCGCCGCAGGTGTTGCTTAATGCGCCTACCGGCGCGGGTAAATCAACCTGGCTGCCGTTACAGATCCTCGCCGACGGCAACATTGATGGCCGGATTATACTGCTGGAGCCGCGGCGGCTGGCGGCACGTAACGTCGCTCAGCGTCTGGCGGAGCTACTGGGAGAAAAACCGGGAGAAACGATAGGCTACCGGATGCGCGCTGAAAGCTGCGTAGGGCCAAATACCCGCCTGGAAGTGGTCACCGAAGGGATCTTAACCCGCACTTTGCAGCACGATCCGGAACTTTCCGGCGTGGGGCTAGTGATCCTCGATGAATTTCATGAACGTAGCCTGCAGGCTGATTTGGCGCTGGCGTTGTTGCTGGACGTCCAGCAGGGGCTGCGTGACGATCTCAAGTTGCTGATCATGTCGGCGACGTTGGATAACGATTGTCTGCAGCGTCTGTTGCCGGAGGCGCCGGTGGTGGTTTCCGAAGGGCGCGCGTTCCCGGTTGAACGTCGCTTTGCGCCGCTGGCGAGCCATCAGCGTTTTGCCGAAGCGGTAGCGATCGCCGCCGCGGATCTGCTGCGTGAGGAGCAGGGCTCGATGCTGTTATTCCTGCCCGGCGTTGGCGAAATTCAGCGCGTACAGGAACAATTGAGCGAGCGTGTAGCCAGCGATGTGCTGTTATGTCCGTTATACGGTGCGCTGCCGCTGAGCGAACAGCGCAAAGCGATTCTCCCGGCGCCTGCCGGGATGCGCAAAGTGGTGCTGGCGACTAATATCGCTGAAACCAGTTTGACGATCGAAGGCATTCGCCTGGTGGTCGACAGCGCTCAGGAACGGGTCGCGCGCTTCGATCCGCGCACCGGCCTGACCCGGCTAATCACCCAGCGGATAAGCCAGGCGTCAATGACCCAGCGCGCCGGTCGAGCCGGGCGTCTGGAGCCGGGGATCTGCCTGCATCTGCTGGCGAAAGAGCAGGCGGAGCGCGCGGCGGCGCAGAGCGAGCCGGAAATTCTGCAAAGCGATCTGTCGGGGCTGCTGCTGGAGTTGCTGCAGTGGGGCTGCCGCGATCCGGCCGAGCTTCGCTGGCTGGATCTACCGCCGGCGATCAATCTGGCGGCGGCGCGGCGTCTGTTGACGGCGTTATCGGCGTTGGAGGGCGAACGCCTTTCGGCTCACGGGCGCAAAATGGCGACGCTGGGTAACGACCCTCGTCTGGCGGCCATGCTGACAGCGGCCGATTCCGCGGATGACGCGGCGACGGCGGCGAAACTCGCCGCTATTCTTGAGGAGCCGCCGCGCGGCGGCAGCAGCGATTTAGGCGCCGCGTTTGCGCGCCAGCAGGGCAACTGGCAGCAGCGGACGCAGCAGTTATTGAAGCGACTGGCCAGCCGCGGCGGTCAGCCTGATGCTGAGCGGATGGCGGCGTTGCTGGCCCCAGCGTTTGCCGACCGGATTGCCCGTCGACGCGGCCAGGAAGGGCGCTATCAGTTGGCTAACGGCATGGGGGCGATGCTGGATGCCGATGACGCGCTCGGGCGTCACGAATGGCTAATTGCGCCGCTGCTACTACAGGGCAGTTCGGCACCCGATGCGCGAATTTTGCTGGCGCTGCCGCTGGATATTGATCAACTGGTGGCGCAGCGTCCTGAGCTGATACAACGCTCCGATACCGTGGAGTGGGATGAAGCGCAGGGGACGCTAAAAGCCTGGCGGCGTAGCTGCATTGGCCAGCTGGTGATAAAAACTCAGCCGTTGGCGAAACCGTCGGAAGCGGAGCTGCATCAGGCAATGCTCAACGGTATTCGCGATAAGGGGCTCGGGGTATTGAACTGGACGCCGGAGGCTGAACAACTGCGCCTGCGGCTGCACTGCGCCGCGCAGTGGCTGCCGGAAGCGGACTGGCCCGCCGTTGATGACGCATCGCTGTTAGCTTCGCTGGAGGCGTGGCTGTTGCCGCAGATGACCGGGGTGCATTCGCTTCGGTCGCTCAAGGCGGTAGACCTGCGGCAGGCGCTGCAAAACTGGCTGCCGTGGACGTTACGCCAGAAGCTGGATAGCGAGCTGCCGACCCATTACACGGTGCCGACCGGCAGCCGTATCGCTATTCGCTATCATGAAGATAACCCGCCGGCGCTGGCGGTACGGATGCAGGAGATGTTTGGCGAGGCGACGACGCCGCGCATTGCCGAAGGGCGGGTTCCTCTGGTGCTGGAGTTACTCTCGCCGGCGCAGCGACCATTACAAATTACCCGGGATTTAAGCGCCTTCTGGCAGGGGGCATACCGCGAGGTGCAAAAAGAGATGAAAGGGCGCTATCCGAAACATGTCTGGCCGGATGACCCGGCGAACACCGCCCCCACCCGGCGGACGAAAAAATACTCCTGAGGCACCGCGCCCTTGCTGTGGGCGTGGTTCCGAAAATCGCTGGCCGCAGTCACGCGACGCAACATTTATGTTATTAAAAAACATCATATTTTACCGTTTATCGCGTTTTACGGTTGTAAAATGCTGGTTAAGAATGGCGCGGATTAGTGCTATTCTCTGTGGCCTGGACAATTCGTGCTATGTCCGGAGATATTCTTCAGCTTAAACAGATAATTATATGATTTGTTTAATGAATTATTCTTCGAAGATGATATGAAAGACGTCGGCCGCGGCAGCGCGGCGGGTGTGAAATTGAGAGATATCTTCTTCCTCCTGCAGGGGGAAGTATTGAGAATCAGGCCTTTACGCCTGAAAGTTGCGGAGAAAAAGCATGGCGGGAGATGACCGCGAGCCTATCGGACGTAAAGGGAGACCTTCACGCCCGGCAAAACAAAAAGTCACCCGTCGCCGGGTCCGGGAAGAGGACTACGACGATGATTACGATGACGATTATGAGGATGAACGACCAATGCCGAAGAAAGGAAAGGGCAAAGGCAACAAGCCTCGTCGTAAGCGCAGCTGGCTGTGGCTGCTGGTTAAGCTGGGGATTGTCTTTGCGGTAATTATTGCCGCCTATGGCGTCTACCTCGACCAGAAAATTCGCAGCCGTATTGACGGTAAAGTCTGGGAACTGCCGGCGGCAGTGTATGGCCGGATGGTCAACCTTGAGCCGGATATGCAGATCAGCAAAAACGAGATGGTGCGCCTGCTTAATGCGACCCAGTACCGTCAGGTCAGCGCAATGACGCGTCCTGGCGAATACACCGTACAGGCTAACAGCATCGAAATGATCCGCCGTCCGTTCGATTTCCCGGATAGCAAAGAGGGGCAGGTGCGCGCGCGTCTGACCTTCGATGGCGATCATCTGGATACCATCGAGAATATGGATAACAACCGTCAGTTCGGTTTCTTCCGTCTCGACCCGCGCCTGATCACCATGCTGCAGTCGGCGAACGGCGAGCAGCGCCTGTTCGTGAAGCGCAGCGGTTTCCCGGATCTGCTGGTGGATACGCTGCTGGCGACCGAAGACCGCCACTTCTATGAGCATGACGGCATCAGCCTGTACTCAATGGGCCGCGCGGTGCTGGCGAACCTGACGGCGGGGCGTACGGTGCAGGGGGCGAGTACCCTGACCCAGCAGCTGGTGAAGAACCTGTTCCTGTCCAGCGAGCGCTCCTACTGGCGTAAGGCCAACGAAGCCTATATGGCGCTCATTGTTGACGCCCGTTACAGCAAGGATCGTATCCTTGAGCTGTATATGAACGAGGTGTACCTCGGTCAGAGCGGCGATAATGAAATCCGCGGCTTCCCGCTGGCGAGCCTGTACTACTTTGGCCGTCCGGTAGAAGAGCTGAGCCTCGATCAGCAGGCGCTGCTGGTCGGGATGGTCAAAGGGGCGTCAATCTATAACCCGTGGCGTAACCCGAAACTGGCGCTGGAGCGGCGTAACCTGGTGCTGCGTCTGCTGCAGCAGCAGAATATTATCGACCAGGAGCTGTACGATATGCTGAGCGCGCGTCCGCTGGGCGTGCAGCCGCGCGGCGGAGTGATTTCACCGCAGCCGGCGTTCATGCAGATGGTGCGCCAGGAGCTGCAGGCGAAACTGGGCGATAAAGTGAAAGATCTCTCCGGCGTGAAGATCTTTACCACCTTTGACCCGGTGGCTCAGGATGCGGCGGAAAAAGCGGCCATTGAAGGGATCCCGGTGCTGAAGAAACAGCGTAAGCTGCCGGATCTGGAAACCGCCATGGTGGTGGTCGATCGCTTTACCGGTGAAGTCCGGGCGATGGTCGGCGGCGCGGAGCCGCAATTTGCCGGCTACAACCGCGCGATGCAGGCGCGTCGTTCGATTGGTTCGTTGGCAAAACCGGCCACTTATCTGACCGCGCTGAGCCAGCCGAACCAGTATCGCCTGAATACGTGGATTGCCGATGCGCCGGTGACGATTCGCTTGTCGAACGGCCAGACCTGGTCGCCGCAGAACGACGATCGCCGCTTTAGCGGTCAGGTGATGCTGGTGGATGCCCTGACCCGTTCGATGAACGTGCCGACGGTTAACCTCGGGATGTCGCTGGGGCTGCCGGCGATCACCGATACCTGGCAGAAGCTGGGCGTGCCGAAAGACCAGTTGAATGCGGTACCGGCGATGATCCTCGGCGCCCTTAACCTGACGCCAATCGAAGTGGCGCAGGCATTCCAGACCATCGCCAGCGGCGGTAACCGCGCGACGCTGTCGGCGCTGCGTTCCGTGATTGCTGAAGATGGTACGGTGCTGTACCAGAGCTACCCGCAGGCGGAACGCGCCGTTCCGGCGCAGGCGGCCTATATGACCCTGTGGACCATGCAGCAGGTGGTGCAGCGCGGTACCGGCCGTCAGCTTGGTGCCAAATATCCTGGCCTGCATCTGGCGGGTAAAACCGGGACCACCAACAACAACGTGGATACCTGGTTTGCCGGTATCGATGGCAGCCAGGTGACGATTACCTGGGTTGGCCGCGATAACAACCAGCCGACCAAGCTGTACGGGGCCAGCGGCGCGATGTCGATTTATCAGCGCTACCTGGCTAACCAGACCCCGACGCCGCTGGCGCTGACGCCGCCGGAAGACGTGGTGGATATGGGCGTGGACAGCAATGGTTACTTCCAGTGCAGCGGCGGTATGCGTACGCTGCCGGTGTGGACCACCTCGCCGGATGCGCTGTGCCGTCAGGGCGAAGCCCTGCAGCAACAGCAGCAGCAACAACAGGAAGCCAATAACCCGTTCAACCAGTCCGGGCAGCAGCAGCCTGCTAACCAACCGCAGCAGCAACAGCAGCAACCTGCGAAGCAGGAGAAGAGCGATGGCGTTGCCGGTTGGATTAAAGATATGTTTGGCGGCAACTAAAACCGTTTAAGCCGAACGTCTGAACAGCCCCTTAATACGAAGGTATTAGGGGGCTTTTTTATTGCAGGCATCTGCGTAACACCGTGATAACTCCTTAATAACCGTCTGGTTATTTATTAATCCCTTGGCGCTTCCTGCCCGGCATAGCGCTTGCCTTAGATTCCGCGTTTCGCCTATTATGTCACCCGTCATAATAATAATTCTCGTTTACGTTATCATTCACTTTCATCAGAGATATACCAATGGCGCGTCTTAAAACTGCTCAGCCAAATCACTCGCTGCGTAAAATCGCAGTCGTAGTAGCCACGGCGGTTAGCGGCATGTCTGTTTATGCACAGGCTGCGGAACAACCGAAAGAAGAAACCCTCGTCGTTACCGCGGCGCCCGCCAGCCAGGAAAGCGCCTGGGGGCCGGCCCCGACTATCGCGGCGAAGCGTTCCGCCACGGCGACCAAAACCGATACTCCCATTGAAAAAACGCCGCAATCTATCTCCGTGGTGACAAATGAAGAGATGCAAATGCATCAATTCCAATCCGTTAAGGAAGCACTTGGATATACGCCTGGGGTGACGGTTAGCAGCCGGGGTGCATCGAACACTTATGATTTTGTTATCATCCGGGGGTTCTCGTCAGTAGGCTTGAACCAGAATAACTATCTAGACGGGTTGAAGTTACAAGGCGATTTTTACAACGATGCTGTCGTTGATCCGTACATGCTGGAGCGCGTTGAGGTAATGCGCGGGCCAACATCGGTACTTTATGGGAAAAGTAATCCCGGTGGCATTGTCAGTATGGTTAGTAAACGGCCTACGACTGAGCCACTAAAAGAAGTTCAGTTTAAGATGGGAACAGATAACCTGTTCCAGACAGGTTTTGATTTTAGTGACGCACTGGATGAGGATGGTGTGTTTTCGTACCGTTTGACGGGGGTTGCTCGCTCTAATAATGAACAGCAACAGAATGCGGAGCAGCAGCGCTATGCGATAGCGCCTTCTTTTTCATGGCGTCCTGACGATAAGACGAACTTTACTTTCTTATCCTATTTCCAAAATGAGCCGGAAACGGGTTATTACGGTTGGTTGCCGAAAGAAGGTACTGTTCAGCCACTCCCTAATGGCGGCCATCTACCAACCAGCTTTAACGAAGGCGCGACTAATAATACCTATTCACGTAATCAAAAGATGGTGGGTTATAGTTTCGAGCATGGTTTTAACGATACCTTCACAGTACGCCAGAATTTACGTTTCTCTGAAATGAAGGTTGCGCAGAAAAGCGCCTATGGTACCGGGCTGTGCAACAACAGTATGAATGCCTTCAACTCCTATTGCCAATCACTGACTCCAGAGCAGCAGGCTCATTATTTAGGACGAGGTACAGTCGTTGATAACGAGCGTTTACAGAATTTTAGTGTTGATACCCAGCTGCAAAGCAATTTTTCAACAGGGAACGTCGATCATATTTTGCTGACTGGTGTCGACTATATGCGTATGCGTAACGATATTAGTGCCCTGTTTGGTAATGCACCGTCACTTGATCTTAATAATTTACCGTCTATGAGCAGCGTTGATTTTGGTGATGCTGTTCCTTATCAAATGAATGAAAGTAAGCAGACAGGGATTTATCTTCAGGACCAAGCCGAGTGGAATAAATGGGTTTTGACGTTGGGCGGGCGCTACGATTGGTCTAAACAAGCGACCACCGTACGTAGTGACAATGGTTATATTGAGCGTAATGACCACCAATTTACCTGGCGTGGGGGAATCAACTATCTGTTTGATAACGGAATATCGCCGTACGTTAGTTACAGCCAGTCCTTCGAACCGAATGCTTTTAGCTTGTATAGTACTCCACGTGTTGCCTATGAGCCTTCTAAAGGTGAGCAGTACGAAGCGGGGGTGAAATATGTGCCGAAAGATATGCCCGTTGTTGTTACTGGTGCCGTTTACCAGCTAACTAAGTCAGATACATTGATGGCGGATCCTAACAATGCACTTAATCAGGTTCCGGCAGGTGAAATTCGTTCTCGGGGTGTTGAGCTAGAGGCGAAAGCGGCTTTGAATGCCAATATCAATATGACCGCTTCATATACCTACACGGATGCTATCTATACCAAAGATACTAATCTGAAAGGAAATACGGTTGTTCAAGTACCTAAACACATGGCTTCGTTGTGGGGGGATTACACCTTCTACGATGGGCCCTTGTCTGGCTTAACCCTTGGTACTGGTGGTCGTTTTATCGGCTCCAGTTATGGAGATCCAGCAAATACCTTTAAGGTAGGAAGTGCTGCGGTGATGGATGCTGTTGTCAAATATGATCTGGCGCGCTTTGGTATGGCTGGTTCAAATATCGCGGTGAACGTTAATAATTTGCTCGATCGTGAATATGTTGCCAGCTGCTTTGAAACATATGGTTGTTTCTGGGGCGCAGAACGTCAGGTTGTTGCTACCGCAACCTTCCGCTTCTAACTACTTACGGGCGCGGTTCGCCGCGCCCAATATCAGGTTGTTGCTATGCAGGAACAGACTCCGTACTCTGAAACGACGTTTGCGTTAAATCGCGTGACCTTTCGCGTGCCTGGCCGCACGCTGCTTCATCCCCTTTCGTTGACCTTCCCGGCAGGAAAAGTCACTGGCCTGATAGGCCATAACGGTTCCGGCAAATCCACGTTACTGAAAATGCTTGGCCGCCATCAGCCGCCTTCCGAGGGCGATGTGCTGCTTGACGGCCAGCCGCTGGACAGCTGGAGCAGCAAGGCGTTTGCCCGCAAAGTGGCCTATCTGCCGCAGCAACTGCCGGCGGCGGAAGGGATGACGGTGCGCGAACTGGTGGCGATTGGTCGCTATCCGTGGCACGGCGCGCTGGGGCGCTTCGGCGCGGCGGATCGCGAAAAAGTAGAAGAGGCCATTGCGCTGGTGGGGCTGAAACCGCTGGCGCATCGGCTGGTGGACAGTCTTTCCGGCGGCGAACGCCAGCGCGCGTGGATCGCCATGCTGGTGGCGCAGGATAGCCGCTGTTTGCTGCTCGATGAACCGACGTCGGCGCTGGATATCGCCCATCAGGTCGATGTGCTGGCGCTGGTGCATCGTCTCAGCCAGCAGCGTGGCCTGACGGTGATCGCGGTCCTGCACGATATTAATATGGCCGCCCGCTATTGCGATTATCTGGTGGCGCTGCGCGGCGGCGAAATGATCGCCCAGGGGACGCCGGCGGAACTGATGCGCAGCGAAACGCTGGAACAAATCTACGGCATCCCGATGGGGATCCTGCCGCACCCGGCGGGCGCAGCGCCGGTAAGTTTTGTCTATTGATGGAAAATTCGAACTTCTTCTCACGCCGACGCCTGTTGACGGCAATGGCGCTGTCGCCGCTGCTGTGGCAGATGCGCGGCGCGCAGGCGGCGAACGTTGATCCGCAGCGCGTCGTCGCGCTGGAGTGGCTGCCGGCCGAACTGCTGCTGGCGCTCGGCGTTACGCCCTACGGCGTGGCCGACATTCCCAACTATAACCTGTGGGTGAATGAACCGGCGTTACCCGCCTCGGTGATTGATGTCGGCCTGCGCACTGAACCCAATCTTGAATTACTGACGCAGATGAAACCGTCGTTTATCGTCTGGTCAGCAGGCTATGGCCCGTCGCCGGAAAAGCTGGCGCGTATCGCGCCCGGTCGCGGTTTCACCTTCAGCGACGGCAAACGGCCGCTGGCGATGGCCCAGCGTTCGCTGCAGGAAATGGCCGACCTGCTGGGTAAGCAACAGCAGGCGAAGCGCCATCTGGCGGAGTTCGACGCGTTGATGGAAAGCCTGCGTCCACGATTTGTCGACCGTGACGATCGTCCGCTGCTGATGATTTCGCTACTTGATGCTCGCCATGTACTGGTATTCGGCGAGAACTGCCTGTTCCAGGAAGTGCTCGATCGCTTTGGCATCAAAAACGCCTGGCACGGCGAAGCGGCATTCTGGGGCAGTATCACCGTAGGCATCGATCGGCTGGCGGAATTTAAAGAAGCCGATGTTATCTGTTTCGATCATGGCAACGATCGGGAGATGGCCCAACTGATGGCGACCCCGCTGTGGCAGGCGATGCCTTTCGTGCGCGCCGGGCGTTTCCAGCGTCTTCCGGCGGTGTGGTTCTATGGCGCGACGCTGTCGGCGATGCATTTCGCCCGCGTACTGGCCGATGCGCAGGGGAGGGCAGTATGAACGCGCGTTTCTCGCCGTTAGCCATGATCCTGCTGGCCGTACTGCTGGTTGCCGCTTTCGCGCTGAGCATCGTTAACCTTCAGGTGGCTTTACCTTACGCGCAGTGGCGTCAGGCGCTGTGGCAGCCGGATAGCGATAATATCGCCCAGATGCTGTTCCATTACAGCCTGCTGCCGAGGCTGGCTGTATCGCTGCTGGTCGGCGCCGGACTGGGGCTCGTTGGCGTACTGTTCCAGCAGGTACTGCGTAACCCGCTGGCGGAGCCGACCACGCTCGGCGTCGCCACCGGCGCGCAGCTCGGAATGACGGTGACGACGCTATGGGCGATCCCCGGTGTGCTGGCGTCGCAGTTTGCCGCGCTGGCTGGCGCTTGCCTGGTCGGCGCGCTGGTGTTCGGCGTCTCGTGGGGCAAACGTCTATCGCCGGTGACGCTGATTCTGGCCGGTCTGGTGGTGAGTCTCTATTGCGGCGCGGTCAATCAACTGATGGTGATTTTCCATCACGACCAGCTGCAAAGCATGTTCCTGTGGAGTACCGGTACGCTGACGCAGACCGACTGGAGCGTGGCGCAGCGCCTGTGGCCGCAGCTGCTTGGCGGCGCGATGTTGACGCTGCTGTTGTTACGCCCGTTAACGTTGATGGGGCTGGATGATGGCGTGGCGCGGAATCTCGGGCTGGCGCTCTCTCTGGCGCGCCTTGGCGTCTTGACCCTGGCGATAGTAATAAGCGCGCTGCTGGTCAACGCGGTCGGTATTATCGGCTTTATCGGTCTGTTCGCGCCGCTACTGGCGAAAATGCTCGGCGCCCGCCGCCTGCTATCGCGGCTGGTGCTGGCGGCGCTGCTTGGCGCGCTGATCCTGTGGCTTTCCGACCAAATTATTCTCTGGCTCAGCCGGATATGGCGAGAAGTGTCTACCGGGTCAGTCACCGCGCTGATTGGCGCGCCTTTATTACTGTGGCTGCTGCCGCGGCTGCGTAGCATCAGCGCGCCGGTGATGAATGGCGGCGATAAAGCGCTGATTGAGCGCCGCAACGTGCAGTGGTTCGCGCTGGGCGGACTGGCGCTGATGTTGTTGGCGGTAACCGCCGCGCTGACCTTTGGCCGCGATGCGCAGGGGTGGCAATGGGCCAGCGGCGATCTGCTGGAACAATTGATGCCCTGGCGCTGGCCGCGGGTGTTCTCGGCGCTGTTCGCCGGGGTGATGCTTGCCGTCGCGGGTTGTATTATTCAACGCCTGACCGGTAACCCGATGGCCAGCCCGGAAGTGCTGGGTATCAGCTCCGGCGCGGCGTTCGGCGTGGTGTTGATGCTGTTCTTCGTGCCGGGCAACGCTTTTGTCTGGCTGCTGCCAGCCGGCAGTCTTGGCGCGGCGGCGACGCTGCTGGTCATCCTGGTCGCCGCCGGGCGCGGCGGATTCTCGCCGCACCGGATGCTGCTGGCGGGGATGGCGCTAAGTACCGCCTTCACCATGCTATTGATGATGCTACAGGCCAGCGGCGATCCGCGCATGGCGCAGATCCTGACGTGGATGTCCGGTTCGACCTATAGCGCGACGCCTGAGATGGTGCTGCGTAGCGGCGTGGTAATGCTGGCGCTATTGGCGCTGGCGCCGCTCTGTCGCCGCTGGCTGACCATCCTGCCGCTCGGCGGCGAGGCGGCGCGAGCGGTAGGGATGGCATTGACGCCATCGCGTATTGGGTTGCTGCTGCTGGCGGCGAGCCTGACGGCAACGGCGACGCTAACCGTTGGGCCGTTAAGTTTTGTTGGCCTGATGGCGCCGCACATTGCGAGGATGATGGGCTTTCGCCGGACGATGCCGCATATGGTCATTTCCGGGCTGATTGGCGGGATGCTGCTGATGTTCGCCGACTGGTGCGGGCGAATGATAATGTTCCCCTACCAAATCCCGGCAGGTCTATTGTCGACGTTTATCGGCGCGCCGTATTTTATCTATTTGCTGAGAAAGCAGAGCCGCTAACGATCCCGATAGCCTCAACATCCCCGGTGGCGCTAGCGCTTACCGGGGCTACAGTGTTGTGCGATTTAGTAGCCCGGACAAGGCGCCGCCTCCGGGGAAAATCCCCGGTAGCGCTAGCGCTTACCGGGGCTACAGCGCTGCTCGATTTGCTAGCCCGGATAAGGCGCAATGCACCGCCTCCGGGAAAATCCCTGCGCCACCAGGCATTCAAGTACCTTACAGTTTGGCAAACACCCGACGCGCGGCATCGATAGTGTTGTTGATATCCGCTTCGCTATGGGCGACGGACATAAAGCCGGCTTCAAACGCCGACGGGGCGAGGTAAACCCCTTCTTCCAGCATCAGGTGGAAGAAACGCTTGAAACGTTCAACATCGCACTTCACCACATCCTGATAGCAGGTGACGGTTTCGGCATCGGTAAAGAAGATACCGAACATGCCGCCGACATTATTCACCACCAGCGGGATCCCGGTTTCGCGCGCCGCGTTCAGCAGGCCATCCGCCAGTTGATTGGTCAGCTCGGTCAGGGTTTCATGCACGCCCGGCTGCGCCACTTCGCTTAAGCAGGCGAAGCCTGCGGCCATGGCGATAGGGTTGCCTGACAGCGTACCGGCCTGGTATACCGGACCGGTCGGCGCCAGCGCGTCCATGACCTCGCGGCGACCGCCGAAAGCGCCCACCGGCATACCGCCGCCGATGATTTTACCCAGACAGGTCAGATCCGGCTCCACGCCGTAATAAGACTGGGCGCCCGCCAGCGCGACGCGGAAGCCGGTCATCACTTCGTCAATAATCAGCAACGCGCCAAACTCGTCGCACAGTGCGCGCAGGCCCGGCAGGAACTCCGGCTGCGGCGGAATGCAGTTCATATTACCGGCCACCGGTTCGACGATGATACAGGCGATATCCTGCGGATACTGCTCAAACGCCGCGCGTACCGAGGCAAGATCGTTATAGGTGCAGGTCAGGGTATGCTTCGCAAAATCCGCCGGTACGCCCGGCGAGTTCGGCTGGCCGAGAGTCAGTGCGCCGGAGCCGGCTTTCACCAGCAGGCAGTCGGCGTGACCGTGGTAGCATCCTTCGAACTTGATGATTTTGTCGCGGCCGGTGAAGCCGCGTGCCAGGCGAATGGCGCTCATGGTGGCTTCGGTGCCGGAGTTTACCATGCGCACCATATCCATGGTCGGCACCAGTTCAGTAACCAGTTCCGCCATTTTGACTTCCATTTCGGTTGGCGCGCCGAAGCTTAACCCGCGCTCTGCCGCTTCAATCACCGCGTTACGAATGGCCGGATGGTTGTGACCCAGCACCATTGGGCCCCAGGAACCGACATAATCGATATAAGCTTTACCATCGACATCGTACAGGTAGGCGCCATCCGCACGTTCAATAAACAGCGGGGTGCCGCCGACGCCAGTAAAGGCGCGGACCGGCGAGTTGACGCCGCCGGGGATAAGTTCGCGGGCGGCGTTATACAGATTTTCAGATTTGCTCATGGCCAGGATCCTGGTTCGTGAATAAAGTTATCGGGCTATTCTAAGTTATTCCATGAAGGTTATGAAAGTTTTGCCCAATTGAAACATTAAGCGGACGAAACAATTTTTTGGCGACGCGCGGCGCGGAGGCGGCTAGAATGCCTCTCTTCTCATTTGTATTACCAATAAATGATAATGGCATGAAAGCAGAAACTCCCTCTTTTGAAGCACATCAGTTTGTTCGCGTGCGCCGTAGCGATGCGGTCCGCCGTTTGATTCAACGCGACAAAACGCCGCTGGCGGTATTGTTGATGGCGGCGGTGGTCGGCACGCTGGCCGGGCTGGTGGGCGTGGCGTTTGAAAAGAGCGTGAACTGGGTGCAGAACCAGCGAATTGGCGCCCTGGTGCAGGTGGCGGACCACTGGTACCTCGTCTGGCCGCTGGCCTTCATTCTGTCGGGGCTGCTGGCGATGGTTGGCTATTTTCTGGTGCGCCGCTTTGCGCCGGAGGCCGGCGGTTCCGGGATCCCGGAAATCGAAGGCGCGCTGGAAGAGTTGCGCCCGGTACGCTGGTGGCGCGTGCTACCGGTAAAATTCATCGGTGGTATGGGGACGCTGGGCGCCGGGATGGTGCTGGGGCGCGAAGGGCCGATGGTGCAGCTTGGCGGCAATATCGGGCGCATGGTGGTGGATGTGTTTCGTCTGCGCAGCCCGGAAGCGCGGCACACGCTGTTGGCCACCGGCGCGGCATCAGGCCTCTCCGCGGCCTTCAACGCGCCGCTGGCGGGCATCCTTTTTATCATCGAAGAGATGCGCCCGCAGTTCCGCTACAATCTGATTTCGATTAAAGCCGTGTTTACCGGCGTGATCATGTCGAGCATCGTGTTTCGTATTTTTAACGGCGAAGGGGCGATTATCGAAGTCGGCAAGTTAAGCAATGCGCCGGTGAATACCCTGTGGCTGTATCTGGTGCTGGGCATGATCTTTGGCTGTTTCGGGCCATTGTTTAATGCTCTGGTGCTGCGGACGCAGGATATGTTCCAGCGCTTCCACGGCGGCAATATCAAAAAATGGGTGTTGATTGGCGGGCTTATCGGCGGCCTTTGCGGTCTGTTGGGCCTGATGCAGCCAACGGCGGTAGGCGGCGGTTTTAACCTTATCCCGATCGCTGCTGCCGGTAACTTCTCGGTTGGGCTGCTGCTGTTCATCTTTATTGCTCGCGTCATTACCACGCTGCTGTGCTTCTCTTCCGGCGCGCCGGGAGGGATTTTCGCCCCGATGCTGGCGCTGGGGACGCTGCTGGGAACGGCATTCGGCATGGCTGCCATCCCGCTGTTTCCCTCCTATCATCTGGATGCCGGTACCTTCGCTATCGCCGGGATGGGGGCGTTGCTGGCGGCTTCGGTACGCGCGCCGCTCACCGGAATTGTGCTGGTGCTGGAGATGACCGATAACTATCAGCTCATTTTGCCAATGATTATTACCTGCCTTGGGGCAACACTATTGGCGCAGTTCCTCGGAGGTAAGCCTTTGTATTCGACCATTCTGCAGCGTACCCTGGCGAAACAGAAGGCCGAAGAGGCGGCGAAAGCGCAGCAGGTACCCCGGGAGAATACTTGAACGATTTACCAGGGTATTAGATAATGGCTCAAAAGGCCCGGTTATTCTTTAATCGGCCGGAAGTATCAATGGGAGCAAAAAATGAGTGATGACGTAGCGTTGCCGCTGGAGTTCACCGAAGCCGCAGCGAACAAAGTAAAACATCTGATTGCGGATGAAGATAATCCGAACCTGAAACTGCGCGTGTACATCACCGGCGGCGGTTGCAGCGGTTTCCAGTATGGCTTCACCTTTGACGATCAGATCAACGAAGGCGATATGACCATCGAGAAACAGGGCGTCGGCCTGGTGGTTGACCCGATGAGCCTGCAGTATCTGGTTGGCGGCGCCGTCGACTATACCGAAGGCCTGGAAGGTTCACGTTTCATCGTGACTAACCCGAACGCGAAAAGCACCTGCGGCTGCGGCTCCTCGTTCAGCGTTTAACGCAAGCGAATCCAGCTCTCTCCCACAAAGAGAGCGGCAAACACGAAAAACGGTAACCTCAAGGTTACCGTTTTGCTTTTATGAACGTCCGTTATCATCCAACGCAAAGGTCGGTAGCTTCAGGTGCCAGCGAATCGCCGCCAGGCGTATTACCAGCGTCACCATCATGCCTAACATCGCCGAGTTTTCCAGCGACAGCTGAAAGGTATAGTGCGCCGTCGCGTGCACGATACCGCCGACAATGCAGGCGGTGGCGTAGATTTCGGTGCGCAGAATCATCGGAACTTCTCGCGCCAGCACGTCGCGGATAATCCCGCCGCCGACGCCGGTGACCACGCCCATGCAGATCGCTACCAGCGGGCCGGTATGGGCAATAAAGGCTTTATTCACGCCGATGCCGACAAACACCGCCAGGCCGACGGCATCCAGCACCGGCAGTACCCATTTCGGCATGCGCCGCGGCTGGCGGACCAGTAGAATCGTTAACATACTGGTGACCATCGCTACCACCAGATCGGTCGGATCCTTAACCCAGAACACCGGGCCATTGGCCAGCGCCATATCGCGGATGGTTCCGCCGCCCACGGCGGTAACCACGCCTAATACCAGCACACCGAAAGGGTCCATGCGTAATTTTCCTGCCAGCAATACGCCGGAGATAGCAAATACGGCTGTGCCAATAATATCCAGCCAATAGACAAGCATCGTCAGTTCCCGCTAAAAGCCTGCTGCCAGGCGGTTATTTTACCTGCTCAAGCGCAGTACAGAGTTGTTTTGCGGCAAGGATAATACGTGGGCCCGCGCGTTCAAACCAGTCGCTATGTAAGGCGATGAGCGAAATTGTGAGCTGATTTTGCCAATAGCGGTCCACGGCGGGAATTTTACGGGCGTCGCCGGTGATGACGATCGCCTGCGGATGCCGTGACAGCACCTGTTCGCGGCTGACCTGCGGCCAGGGAACGCGGCTGGCGGCAAAAATATTTTCCCCACCGCACAGGCTCAATACTTGATTCTGGATCGAGGCGCTGTTGCTGGTGAACAGCGGGTTGGCGCCAAACTGCAGAAATACGCGTTTTTTCGGCGCGTTGGCATAGCGGGCTTTTAGCGCAAGGTAAGCGTCTTGCATCTTCTGGGCAGCCTGACGAGCTGTTTCCGGCTGTGGGCTCCACGGCGCTAGCATCTGCAGAGCGCTGATGATTTGCTCAATCGAACCGGTTTCAACCCAGATAACTTTGATTCCCAGCGAACTGAGCTGATTCACCTGGCGTTCGGCATTGCCGCCGCGCCACGCCAGCACCAGATCGGGCTTCAGAGCGACAATACGTTCAAGGTTCATTCCCTGCCAACTGGCGACTTCTTCGATTTTCGCCGCGGCGGGAGGGTAGTCGGAATAACTGCTGACGCCGACCGGCGTAATGCCGGCAGCAAAGGCCAATTCGGTGTTGGCCGGGGAGAGCGTCACCACCCGCGGCGCGGCGAAAAGCCACGCCGGGGCGAGTAACAGCAGGGCGGTTAACGCCTTCTGTAGCGACTTAGCCACGCGCCAGGTTCTGTACCAGGTTTTCCACCATCAGGGTGGACTGTTTGGCGGCGACGGCGAGGAACTCGTCGAAGCTAAGATGCGACTGCTGGTCAGCGACGTCAGAGATTGCGCGCACCACCACAAAAGGAATGCTGAAGTTATGGCAGACATGGGCGATGGCGGTTGCTTCCATTTCTACGGCAACGGCCTGCGGGAAGTTGTGGCGGATTTTCGCCAGCCCTACCGAGCCGTTGATGAATGCGTCGCCGCTGACGATCAGCCCACGAACGGCG
This sequence comes from Klebsiella sp. SYXHC3, assembly GCF_057196925.1. Classification (NCBI taxonomy): domain Bacteria; kingdom Pseudomonadati; phylum Pseudomonadota; class Gammaproteobacteria; order Enterobacterales; family Enterobacteriaceae; genus Klebsiella; species Klebsiella sp. SYXHC3. The sequence continues at coordinate 157,377 of NZ_JBXUNG010000008.1, forward strand.
TTGAGATTCAGCGCCTTAATGCAGGTTTCCGCGGCGGCAATCAGTTTGTCATCAGCTTTGAAACCCGCCGGACAGCCAGGTAGTTGGCCGTATTCGTAGCCGAACGCGGTGACGTCGGCATCATGATAACGCGCTTCGTCAGAGACCACGATGTCGCCGACTTTCAGCGTCGGCGCCAGACCGCCCGCGGAACCGGTATTGATAATCACATCCGGCTTGCAGCGCTCCAGCAACAGGGTGGCGCCCATGGCAGCTGCTACTTTACCAATGCCGGATTTCAGCAGAGCAACCTCGGTACCGTGAAGTTGGCCGGTATAGATTTCGCTACCGCCGATAGAGATAGTCTGGCGGTTCTCGATTTTGTCGCGCAGAAGGGTAACTTCTTCTTCCATGGCGCCAATAATGCCAATTTTCATAGATTTACTCGCGATGTGTCAGGATTAGCTGCATAGTCTATCATGCGCTTAAGGGGAAGCGTATTGCTCGCGCGGGAGAGGCTATGGCAAATATTGATTTTCGCAACAAGATTCACTGGCGTCGGCGCTACCGTTCGCCGCAGGGTGTAGAGACGGAACGCGAGATCCTGCGGGTGTTTGAAAGCGATCGCGGGCGCATTATCAATTCACCGGCCATCCGCCGCCTGCAGCAAAAAACCCAGGTCTTTCCACTTGAGCGTAACGCGGCGGTCCGCACCCGACTCACCCATTCGCTCGAAGTCCAGCAGGTCGGGCGCTACATCGCCAAAGAGGTGCTAAGCCGCCTGAAAGAGCAAAAGCTGCTGGAATGCTACGGTCTGGATGAACTGAGCGGCCCGTTTGAAAGCGTGGTGGAGATGGCCTGTCTGATGCACGATATCGGCAATCCGCCATTTGGCCATTTTGGCGAGGCGGCAATTAACGATTGGTTCAGCAAACGGCTGGCGCCGAAAGATGCCGCCAGCCAGCCGTTAAGCCAGGATCGCTGCCAGGTTGACGCGCTGCGTCTGCACGACGGCGAAGGGGTGCTCAACGAACTGCGGCGTAAAGTGCGTCAGGATTTGTGCTGCTTTGAAGGCAATGCTCAGGGCATCCGTCTGGTGCATACGCTGATGCGTATGAACCTGACCTGGACCCAGGTCGGCTGCATTCTGAAATATACGCGGCCGGCGTGGTGGCGGGGAGAGACGCTTGCCAGCCATAGCTACTTAATGAAAAAGCCTGGTTATTATTTAGCCGAAGAAGAGTATATCGCGCGGCTGCGTAAAGAATTGGATCTGGCGCCTTACAATCGTTTTCCATTAACGTGGATTATGGAAGCTGCCGATGATATCTCATATTGCGTTGCTGACCTCGAAGATGCGGTAGAAAAACGAATATTCAGCGCGGAGCAATTGTATCAGCATCTGTATGACGCGTGGGGCACTCATGAAAAAGGATCGTTGTTCGCCCAGGTTGTAGAAAACGCGTGGGAGAAATCGCGCGCAAATTCACTGAGCCGCAGCACTGAAGATCAGTTCTTTATGTATTTACGGGTTAATACGTTGAATAAACTGGTGCCTTATGCGGCGCATCGGTTTATCGAAAACTTACCGGCTATTTTTAACGGCGATTTTAATCATGCGCTGTTAGAGGACGACAGCGATTGTAGTCAGCTACTTGAACTTTATAAAAACGTCGCCATAAAACAGGTGTTTAGTCATCCTGATGTTGAACAGCTGGAATTACAGGGCTATCGGGTTATCAGCGGTCTGCTGGATATCTACGAGCCGCTACTGAAATTATCGCTGGAGGAGTTCAGCCAATTGGTGGAACAAGATCGGGTACGCAGTTTGCCTATTGCTTCGAGGTTGTTCCAGAAACTTTCGACCCGACATCGGTTGGCTTATGTGGAGGCGGTAAATAAGCTTTCGCGTGATGCCGAAGAATATCCCGTGCTGGAGTATTATTACCGCTGTCGATTGATTCAGGACTATATCAGCGGAATGACGGATTTGTATGCGTGGGATGAATATCGCCGTCTGATGGCGGTGGAATAAGTCTGAGTTTTGTAAAGACGGACAATAAATTTTTACTTTTACCGAAACTTAACTCTGGAACTTCGCGCTATAAAATGACTCTGAGAGTGCGTACACAGCAACTTTTTCGTTATCCGAAATTTGAAATTGAGATTGAAACCTATGAAAAAAACCACGTTAGCAATGAGTGCTCTGGCTCTGAGTTTAGGTCTGGCGTTGTCCCCGCTCTCTGCGAGCGCGGCTGAAACGGCTTCCTCGGCGACCACTGCGCAGCAGATGCCGAGCCTGGCGCCGATGCTGGAAAAAGTGATGCCGTCTGTGGTGAGCATCAACGTCGAGGGCAGCACGACTGTTAACACGCCGCGGATGACGCGTAACTTCCAGCAATTCTTCGGTGACAACTCGCCGTTTTGCCAGGATGGTTCGCCATTCCAGAGCTCTCCATTCTGCCAGGGCGGCGGTCAGGGCGCGCCTGGCGATAACGCGCAGCAGCAGAAATTTATGGCGCTCGGTTCCGGGGTAATTATTGATGCGGCCAAAGGCTACGTGGTGACCAATAACCACGTGGTCGATAATGCCACCACGATTAAAGTTCAGCTGAGCGATGGCCGTAAGTTCGATGCGAAAGTCGTCGGTAAAGATCCGCGCTCCGACATCGCGCTGATTCAAATTCAGGATCCGAAAAACCTGACGGCGATTAAGCTTGCCGACTCTGACGCGCTGCGCGTCGGCGACTACACCGTGGCGATCGGTAACCCGTTCGGCCTCGGCGAAACCGTGACTTCCGGTATCGTCTCCGCATTGGGCCGCAGCGGCCTGAACGTGGAAAACTATGAAAACTTTATCCAGACCGATGCGGCTATTAACCGCGGTAACTCCGGCGGCGCGCTGGTGAATCTCAACGGTGAACTGATCGGTATCAACACCGCAATCCTTGCTCCGGACGGCGGCAACATCGGTATCGGCTTTGCTATTCCGAGCAACATGGTGAAAAACCTGACCGAGCAGATGGTCAAGTTTGGCCAGGTGAAACGCGGCGAACTGGGGATCATGGGTACCGAGCTGAACTCCGAGCTGGCGAAGGCAATGAAAGTTGATGCCCAGCGCGGCGCGTTTGTAAGCCAGGTGATGCCGGGCTCTGCGGCGGCGAAAGCGGGTATTAAAGCTGGTGACGTGATTACCACCCTGAACGGCAAGCCGATCAGCAGTTTCGCGGCGCTGCGTGCGCAGGTCGGTACGATGCCTATCGGCAGCAAAGTCGAGCTGGGCCTGCTGCGCGACGGCAAGCCGGTCAACGTTACCGTTGAACTGCAGCAGAGCAATCAGAACCAGGTTGACTCCAGCAGCATCTTTAACGGCATTCAAGGCGCGGAAATGAGCAACAAGGGCCAGGACAAAGGTGTGGTGGTGAGCAACGTGAAAGCGGGCACGCCGGCGGCGCAGATTGGTCTGAAGAAAGGCGACATCATTGTCGGCGCTAACCAGCAGCCGGTGAAAAACATCGCTGACCTGCGCAAAATCTTCGATGCAAAACCGTCAGTACTGGCGCTGAATATTCAGCGTGGTGATACCTCTATCTACCTGCTGATGCAATAATCTATCAGCGCGCATAAGCCCCTTTCCCGTGCCGGGAAAGGGGCTTTTTTTATTCTGCCCGCAAGTTCTGTGATTCCCCCCACAACTCCATACTTCTCTGTCACGCTTTGTGCATATGCACAGTGCGTAGTTTCAGACACTCTTTTATGCTGATGCCCTGCTCAGGGGAGGGTTACATGGCTGGCTGGCATCTTGATACCAAAATGGCGCAGGATATCGTGGCGCGAACGATGCGCATCATTGATACCAATATTAACGTAATGGATGCCCGCGGGCGCATTATTGGCAGCGGCGATCGTGAGCGTATTGGTGAATTGCACGAAGGCGCGCTGCTGGTGTTGTCGCAGGGGCGGGTGGTTGATATCGATGATGCGGTCGCTCGCCATCTGCACGGCGTGCGTCAGGGGATTAACCTGCCGCTGCGTCTTGAAGGGGAAATCGTCGGCGTTATCGGATTAACCGGCGAGCCCGAATCGCTGCGTAAGTATGGTGAGCTGGTGTGTATGACCGCGGAGATGATGCTCGAACAGTCGCGGCTGATGCATCTGCTGGCGCAGGACAGCCGCCTGCGTGAAGAACTGGTCATGAACCTGATTCAGGCGGAAGAAAATACCCCGGCGCTCAACGAATGGGCGCAGAGACTGGGCATCGACCTCAATCAACCACGGGTGGTGGCGATGATTGAAGTTGATAGCGGCCAGCTTGGCGTCGATAGCGCGATGGCGGAACTACAGCAGTTGCAGACAGCGCTGACCACGCCGGATCGCAACAACCTGGTGGCGATTGTCTCGTTGACCGAGATGGTGGTATTGAAACCCGCGTTAAATGCCTTTGGCCGCTGGGACGCCGACGACCACTGCAAGCGCGTTGAGCAACTGATTGCCCGTATGAAAGAGAACGGCCAGCTACAGTTCCGCGTTGCGTTAGGTAATTTCTTTACTGGTCCGGGCAGTATCGCACGTTCTTATCGGACCGCGCGTACGACGATGATGGTAGGGAAGCAGCGGATGCCGGAAAGCCGCAGTTACTTTTATCAGGATCTGATGCTGCCGGTGCTGCTGGATAGCCTGCGCGGCGGCTGGCAGGCCAATGAGCTGGCGCGCCCGCTGACGCGGCTGAAGGCGATGGATAACAACGGCCTGTTGCGCCGCACCTTGCAGGCATGGTTTCGTCATAACGTGCAGCCGCTGGCCACCTCAAAGGCGCTGTTTATTCATCGTAATACCCTGGAGTACCGGCTCAATCGGATTTCGGAACTAACCGGATTGGACCTGGGAAGTTTTGACGACCGTCTGCTGCTGTACATTGCATTGCAGCTGGATGAGCAACGCTGACACACTCCCGCCTCAGGCGGGAGTGGAAATGACGGATTACAGGCGCTGCAGCCCGCGGGTTGTCACTTGCCAGGTGACGGTATTGGGTTGTTGCCAGCTATTGCCATTGAGCGGATTAATAATAACGGAACGATTTCCCGCTTCGGCATGGAAGACTTCAATGGTATAGCCCTCATCCAGGATGGCGGTATCAACATAGTCGCCAAGCTGCGACGATCCTTTAATCGACTGGCGATACACCACCGAACCACGCGTATTGTAGACATTGACCGTGGCGTAAGTGGTCGTAAAGTGCTTATTCGGTACCACCGCATTGGCGCTAAAGGTCAACGCGCCGCTGCCAATATCCATCTCCATCCCGGCAAAGCAAACATCATCATCGCCAAGCAGTTGCCAACTGAAGCTATCGCCATACAGTGCGGTTTCCTCTTCTGTATCAGTGGCTTCCTCATCCGGTTCATCAGGCGCGAGCGCATAGACTTGGAGGCCCGTTTTCACCACGCGCCAGCGGTTATGCTGTTTCAGCGTGACGGCGTTTTGGGTCGTGCCATTAGTGGCGCTGGAGCGGTATGGTTCATCATGGAAAATCTCGATGATCATCCCTTCCGCGAGGGTAATCGTTTCGCTGTTTGCCAGATTGTTGGTAGCACCGGCGTAGCTGCGTTGATAAACAACCGTATCGTCCTCGGCAGTAACCGTAATGCTGGCATAGGTATGGGTGGTGTAATACGAGTGCGGTGTGCCGGCCCGTGTCGCGACCGTCATTGCGCGTTGTTTATTATCGATAACGATCTGGCAAAACTCGTTATTGCCCTGACCGCGGAGATCGAGCGTCACGCTTTTGCCCGTTAGCTCGCCCGGATCGTTATTATCCTGAGGCAGGACATCGGCATACGCTTTAAGCAGTTCACTGCGCCGGGGTTCTTCAATATGGGGGAGCATCAGCCAAAGATCGTTTTTACAGACGCACTCTTCCTGCGCTACCAGCGAGGGCTGAGTACGGATAGCCTGAGCGTTATGCTCGAAAATCGCCTCTAAGTCATCCGCCGGACTATTGCCGAGAATAAAGTTATACAGACCATTATCATCAATGCGTATCAGTTGGTATTTCTCACGCGCAACCAGGGTTAAATATCCCGGTGAGGTTTTCAGCCGTCCCGGCTCCATGTGGGTGATATATAAGTGATAGTGAGGGCTGAATGGAATAATCACTTTACCCGTCGCGCAGTTGGTGCCGGTCATCTTACGCTCAAACACTTTTTCACCGTTGGCGGAGAGTACACTGACTGCGGCATACAATGTCCCGGGGTAGTAGCTGTGCGGGTTGGCGCTGGTCACATTGAGAATAAGCTGCTGGTTTTCGTAATCAACATCCAGGTGGGCAAAAGGCGCATCGCTATAACCTAAAAAGGAGATCGTCACGTTACGTTCGCTGGTATCGTTTTGCTGAACGTAGTTGACGGTGACCGTATTGGCGCCTTCTTTTACGGTGATATAGCTGATATCCGGGCGATATTTTTGCGAGCGGCCTTTAGGCAGTTCGACCTGATACACGCCGATTGGCATGTCCTTCAGGGTCAGGACGTCACTATTAATCACCAGTGAATAATGGTTGCCGCAATTATCCTTGATAGCCAGCGTCTGACCGTAAATTTGCTCCGGGCGATCGATATTCAGCGTCAGGGTCAGCGCCCCCGTTTTGCCTAATATTGCCAGTTCGCTGTTATCCACCAGCCAGAAGAAGGAATCCAACCCTAACTGTTGGCGCGCGCTATCCCATTCGCTTTGCGGCAGAAAACGATACAGCGGATAGAGCGGTTTTGTCGCCAGCGAGACGATATTTTCCCGGGTGGCGTTTTTCAGCGTTAAACCGCAGAGCTCGATAAACGGCGTCACATCATATCCCGCGGAGGTAGCGATGGCGGTTGCCAGCATATCGGCAAGCTGATGATCCGACGGCTGGAAGCTCTCGCTATTGGCAAGTTGGCGATAGTTCTGATTAAAGGTGCGGAAGGATGCGATACCTGCTTTGAATAACATCAGCATCAGGAATTGCAGGCGAGAACGCAAACCCCAACTGGTGACCGGCGTCTTGTCGGTAATATAGTTAACCAACTGTGCTTCCTGCGCGGCCAGCTTACCGTAGTTGTATAGCCAGCCATCGGTATATAGATGATTATCCTGACTCAGCGTGAGCTGTTGATAGAAGGAAGCGTAAATATTGTTCCACACTTCGCTGACGGAAAGCGTGGGATCCTGCATAAATTTACCCTGATAGCCGTGGCCGATTTCATGCAGGATAACCCACTGCGTGGCGACGTTATCCAGCCAGCCTTCGCCAACCGTGGCGGCGGTCTGCGCGCACCAGTTGGTATTATAATAAGCCGAACCGACGCCATGTTTATCCGCCCGCAAAAAGTAGCGGTTGGCAACGTTCTGATTCCATTGCGAATCGGGATTTTCGCTTAGTCCGGCCCAATCGTTATAGCTGGTGAAAAGGTGGTTATAAAAACGGTGTAACGACGCTAATCCCGCTTTCATCGCGTTGTCGCGGTCGGCGTAGGGCAACAGCAGATTGATAACATCCAGCTCCACCAGCGCGAAAGACGATTTATTATTCTCCCAGTCCAGGAAAAACGTCTCTTCAGACTGTCCTGATTTCCAGCTGGGGAGCGGTTTCGTCGCCGCGGGTTGTTGGTAAATCACGGAGAACTCGCAGGGGCTGTCGGTAAACAACGTATCGACAAACGGCACAGAATCGACGGTGGTGCTAATCGTTGTCCAGTTGGTGGTCAGAGTGCTGGATTTTTCCACTGCGCTATCATCACACATCAGGCGCAGGGTCGAGATGCCGTTGCTGAGATCGGTTTGCCGAATTTTCAGCACCGTATTGGCGGGCAGAATAAAGCCCAGCGCCTGACGATCGTGTTTTCGTCCTTTCTCAAAACCCGCCTTATCCAGCCAGGTGGCGGATTGTAGGGTGTAACATTTTTGTTCAATTTCCTGTGTCATAGCTTGACCTCCTTTTAGGTGGAAATTGAACATAAATGAATTTAAAAAAATAAGTAATTCATATAGATACGTTGATGATGGGAAATGATGTTAGTGAGGTATAACTGAGTTTTGCTGTTAGCGAAGATGATCTACGGGTGACAAAATTGAGGATGGAGTCGGGGAAGAGGGCCAGTAGCTGGCCCGTAGCAGGCGGATTTATTTGCGCGTCAGTTTTTCCAGATCGGCTTCAATTTCACTGATCTTATTGGTGACGACGCTTTCCAGATGGCGTAAATCGTCAAGGATCTTACGCTTGAGGTCGATTTCAGTACGATCGCGCTGGCAGAGCTGATCCAGTTCGTCGATGACATAACGCAGGTTCGGACTAATCTCCTGCACTTCTTTGTAGCCCTGACCGACGCCGTCGGCGACCACAGTTTTACGCTGGCGTGGGTATTTAAACTTCACGCTTTTAGCGAAGAATTCGCCTTTATCTTTCTGGAAATAGATCTTCAGGATGTCGTTGTTAGCTTCCTGGCGCAGGCTATAGCGATCGATTTCATCAGGATTGGTAATGCCAAGACTTTTCAGATTATCGTACATAACGGTACCTTTGATATCATCATAACCATTGAATAATTAACGAAAAAATTCATCTTCGCCAGCGTCAGATATAAAAAAAGCGGGATATCTCCCGCTTTTTGTTCTGCTTAGTCGATGGTACGCAGCAGTTCGTTGATACCGACCTTACCGCGGGTCTTCGCATCAACCTTTTTCACGATCACCGCACAGTACAGGCTGTATTTACCATCTTTCGACGGCAGGTTGCCGGAAACGACAACCGAGCCCGCCGGCACGCGGCCGTAATGGACTTCGCCGGTTTCGCGATCGTAGATTTTGGTGCTCTGGCCGATGTACACGCCCATGGAGATCACCGCGCCTTCTTCAACGATAACGCCTTCAACGATTTCAGAGCGCGCGCCGATGAAGCAGTTATCTTCGATGATGGTCGGGTTAGCCTGCAGCGGCTCGAGAACGCCGCCGATGCCTACGCCACCGGACAGGTGAACGTTTTTACCGATCTGCGCGCAAGAGCCGACGGTGGCCCAGGTATCAACCATGGTGCCTTCATCAACATAAGCGCCGATGTTGACGTAGGACGGCATCAGCACGGTATTGCGCGCGATGAACGCGCCCTGGCGGACTGCCGCCGGCGGCACTACGCGGAAGCCTTCTTTCTGGAAGCGTGCTTCATCGTAGTCGGCGAATTTCATTGGAACTTTATCGAAGTAGCGGCTTTCCGCACCATCGATAACCTGGTTATCGTTAATACGGAAAGAGAGCAGTACCGCTTTCTTCAGCCATTGATGCGTCACCCACTGACCGTCGATCTTCTCAGCGACGCGCAGCGCACCGGAATCCAGCAGGGCAATAACCTGGTTCACCGCTTCGCGGGTGACGGTATCCACATTTGCCGGCGTGATGTCGGCGCGACGCTCAAAGGCGGACTCAATAACGTTCTGTAACTGCTGCATTGTTTCTTTCCATTCACTTAAAAAAAATACGTTACCCTTTATCGTTTGGATTGAGGGCCTCTGTCAACCGTTGTTGCACTTCTTGTTGCAGCTCATTATTAAGGGCACGCCGGTCGGCGGTGGCGATTATAAATAAATCTTCTACTCGCTCGCCAATTGTCGTAATTCGGGCTCCGTGAAGCGATATTCCGAGGTCGGCGAACACCTGACCGACGCGGGCGAGCAGCCCTGGCTGATCGAGCGCAATGAGCTCAAGAAATGATTTCCGGTCGGTATGGGTCGGCAGAAAATTCACCTCAGTGGCGACGGAAAAATGACGTAGTTTAGCCGCCTGGCGACGCGGGGCCGGCGGCTCCCAACTGCGTTGAGTTATTGTCTGCTCAAGACCGTGGCGAATCGCCTCGTGGCGATCGGCGGAAAGCGGGCTGCCGTCGGGTTCAAGGACGATAAAGGTATCCATCGCCATGCCGTCGCGGGTGGTGAAGATCTGCGCATCGTGAACGCTGAGGTTGCGCCGATCCAGTTCGCCGCAGACGGCGGCGAACAGGTAAGGGCGGTCCGGGCTCCAGATGAAGATCTCGGTGCCGCCGCGGGTGGCCCGCGAACTCAGCAGGATCATCGGTTTACTGAGATCGTGCTTCAGCAGGTTGCGGGCGTGCCAGGCGAGCTGGTTCGGCGTATGCCGCACAAAGTAGTTCGCCCGGCAGCGGTTCCAAATCTGGTGCAGCGCCTCTTCATTGATATTGTCCATGCGCAACAGCGCCAGCGCCTGCAGCTGATGGTGGCGTACCCGTTCACGCATATCCGGCGTGCTCTGCATACCGCGACGCAGCTGTTTTTCGGTGGCGAAATAGAGCTCGCGTAGCAGGCTTTGCTTCCAGCTGTTCCACAGCGTTTCGTTGGTGGCGCAGATATCGGCGACGGTCAGGCATACCAGATAGCGCAGGCGATTTTCCGTCTGTACCTCTTCGGCGAACTGTTTAATCACCTCCGGGTCCTGAATGTCGCGGCGCTGGGCGGTTACCGACATCAATAGATGCTGGCGTACCAGCCAGGCGACCAGCTGCGTCTCCCGCGAATTGAGCCCGTGGAGCTCGGCAAATTTCAGCACGTCTTCGGCGCCGAGAATCGAGTGATCGCCGCCGCGGCCTTTAGCGATATCGTGAAACAGAGCGGCGATGAGGATAAGTTCAGGATGGGCCAGCCGCGGCCACAGCTCAACGCACAGCGGATGGCGGCTGCGGGTCTCTTCTTTCGCGAAGCTTTCCAGTTTTAACAAGACTCGTATGGTGTGTTCGTCGACGGTATAGGCGTGAAACAGGTCGAACTGCATCTGACCGACAATATGCGACCACTGCGGCATATAGGCCCACAGCACGCTGTGGCGATGCATCGGCAGCAGGCCGCGACTCACCGCGCCCTGATGGCGCAGCATGCTGAGGAAGAGAGTTCGCGCCTCCGGGATATAGCACAGCGGCTGCGTCAGGTGGCGGCGCGCGTGGCGCAGATGACGCAGGGTCGTGGAGTAAATACCGGTGATGCTGCTGTTGCGCACCATAATAAAGAACATCCGCAGAATCGCCTGCGGCTCGCGCATAAACAGGGTGTCGTCACGCAGGTCTATCAGGGTGCCGCGCAGTTGGAAATCATCATCAATAGGCCGCGGTTTTTCGTTCTCGGTTAGCGCGAGGATCGCCTCGTCAAACAGCTGCAGTAGCATGTTATTGAGTTCACTCACCCGACGCGTGACGCGGAAGAAATCTTTCATCATGTGTTCGATCGGCTGATTGCCTTCGCCTTCATAGCCGAGGCGGTGGGCGACATTCAACTGACGATCGAAAAGCAGGCGGTTATCGTAGCGATTCACTTCAAGGTGCAAAGCAAAACGGATGCGCCAGAGCTGGTGCAGGCACTCGTTAAGCTCGTTGCGTTCGGCTTCGGTGAGGAAGCCGAAGCCGACCATTTCATCAAGCGAGGTGGCGCCGAAGTGGCGGCGGGCCACCCACTGCAGGGTATGTATATCGCGCAGGCCGCCGGGGCTGCTTTTGACGTCCGGCTCCAAGTTGTAACTGGTGCCATGGTAGCGCTGGTGGCGAACATTCTGCTCTTCAACCTTGGCGGCGAAGAACTTTTCCGACGGCCAGAAGCCGTCGCTAAAAATATGTTTTTGCAGTTCAAGGAACAGCGCGACGTCGCCGATGAGTAGGCGGGATTCAATTAAGTTGGTGGCGACGGTAAGATCTGAAAGCCCTTCGAGCAAACACTCTTCGAGGGTACGCACGCTGTGGCCGACTTCGAGCTTAACGTCCCACAGCAGGGTCAGGAGCTCGCCGACCTTTTGCGCCTGCTCGTCCGGCAGCTTTTTACGGCTCAGAATCAGCAGGTCGACGTCGGAGAGCGGGTGCAGCTCGCCGCGGCCATAGCCGCCAACGGCCACTAGCGCCAGGTCGCAGACGGATTCAAAACCATAGTCGACCCACAGCCGCTGCAGCAGCTGGTCGATAAACTCGGTGCGCGCCGCGATGAGCTGCTCTGCGGCGATGCCGTTATCAAATGCCTCTCCGAGCCAGTGCTGGAAGGTATCGATGTGCGCCTTGATTGCGGCACAGTTCAGATCGCCCTGCGGCCAGTTCACCGGATGTTCCGGCGGGATGGGCAGAAGAGGGGAGGCTGTGTCAGGTAAAGAGTTGCTCATCGCGTCACCATAAGAAAAAACTATCTAATAAAAAAGCCGGCGGGCGCCGGCTTTTCATTATTCGTCGTGCGAGATTATCGCCGGGATGGTGTCATCCTTGCGTAGCGTCAGAATTTCGCAGCCGTTATCGGTTACCACAATAGTATGCTCGTACTGCGCAGACAAGCTACGGTCTTTGGTTTTCACCGTCCAGCCGTCCTTCATGCTACGGATCTCTTTCTTACCGGCGTTGACCATCGGTTCGATGGTGAAGGTCATACCCGGCTTGAGCACCACGTCGGTTTCCGGCGAATCATAGTGCAGTACCTGCGGTTCTTCGTGGAAGCCGCGGCCGATACCGTGCCCGCAGTACTCGCGCACCACGGAGAAACCTTCCGCTTCAACGAATTTCTGGATCGCCGCGCCGATCGTGCGCAGGTTGATCCCCGGTTTAACCATCTTCAGCGCCAGATAGAGGCTTTCCTGGGTGATGCGGCACAGGCGCTCGCCGAGGATAGTCGGTTTACCGACGATGAACATTTTTGAGGTATCGCCGTGGAACTCATCTTTAATCACGGTCACGTCGATATTAACGATGTCGCCGTCTTTCAGCAGTTTGCCGTCATCCGGGATGCCGTGGCACACCACTTCATTAATAGAGATACAGACCGATTTCGGGAAGCCGTGATAGCCGAGGCAGGCGGAGACCGCTTTCTGTTCATTAACAATGTAGTCGTTGCAGATGCGATCCAGCTCGCCGGTGCTGACGCCCGGTTTGACGTAGGGTTCGATCATTTCCAGCACTTCGGCGGCCAGGCGGCCGGCAACGCGCATTTTTTCGATGTCTTCAGATGTCTTGATAGAGATAGCCATGGAATATGTCCAGCAGTGTCGATTTTTTCGACAATAATAGATTAAGTCCTGTCAATGGTAACAGTCCGGGTACGCTGGTGCCAAATTGAGAATCATTAACAGCACGAGACGTCAACAAGAGTTGGTGTCTGGCCAGGTTTTGTGGTATAAAGCGCGCCGGACTTCCGTTCCATCTCAGATACACAAGGATGGACGTAAGCGACATACTCATATTGTGTAAATAACACACACGTATCGGCACATATTCCGGGGTGCCCTTTGGGGTCGGTAATATGGGATACGTGGAGGCATAACCCCAATTTAATCTATAGAGGTTTTAAACATGGCAACTGTTTCCATGCGCGACATGCTCAAGGCTGGTGTTCACTTCGGTCACCAGACCCGTTACTGGAACCCGAAAATGAAGCCTTTCATCTTCGGCGCGCGTAACAAAGTTCACATCATCAACCTTGAGAAAACTGTACCGATGTTCAACGAAGCTCTGGCTGAGCTGAACAAAATCTCTGCCCGTAAAGGCAAGATCCTGTTCGTTGGTACTAAGCGCGCTGCAAGCGAAGCGGTAAAAGAAGCTGCTAACAGCTGCGACCAGTTCTTCGTGAACCATCGCTGGCTGGGCGGTATGCTGACTAACTGGAAAACCGTTCGTCAGTCCATCAAACGTCTGAAAGACCTGGAAACTCAGTCCCAGGACGGTACTTTCGAGAAGCTGACCAAGAAAGAAGCGCTGATGCGCACTCGTGAGCTGGACAAGCTGGAAAACAGCCTGGGCGGTATCAAAGACATGGGCGGCCTGCCGGACGCACTGTTCGTTATCGACGCTGACCACGAGCACATCGCTATCAAAGAAGCAAACAACCTGGGTATCCCGGTATTTGCTATCGTTGATACCAACTCTGATCCGGACGGCGTAGACTTCGTTATCCCGGGTAACGACGATGCAATCCGCGCAGTTAGCCTGTACCTGGGCGCTGTTGCAGCTACCGTTCGTGAAGGTCGCTCTCAGGACCTGGCTTCTCAGGCGGAAGAAAGCTTCGTAGAAGCTGAATAATAAGGTTTAAGCCCTTATTAGTACCGTGTATGAATAGGGGCCAATTTTAGGCCCCTTTTTTCAATTTATGCTGTTTGGCCGCAGGCCGGGCAGTTTCCACATCTCCCGAGGATTTTAGAATGGCTGAAATTACCGCTTCCCTGGTAAAAGAGCTGCGCGAACGTACTGGCGCAGGCATGATGGATTGCAAAAAAGCACTGACTGAAGCTAATGGCGACATCGAGCTGGCAATCGAAAACATGCGTAAATCCGGCGCGATCAAAGCGGCGAAAAAAGCAGGCAACGTTGCTGCTGACGGCGTGATCAAAACCAAAATCGACGGCAACTACGGTTACATTCTGGAAGTTAACTGCCAGACTGACTTCGTTGCTAAAGATGGTGGTTTCCAGGCATTTGCTGACAAAGTACTGGACGCCGCTGTTGCTGGTAAAATCTCCGACGTTGAAGTTCTGAAAGCGCAGTTCGAAGAAGAACGTGTTGCCCTGGTTGCTAAAATCGGTGAGAACATCAACATCCGTCGTATCGCTATCCTGGAAGGCGACGTTCTGGGCAGCTACCAGCACGGTGCGCGCATCGGCGTTCTGGTTGCCGCTAAAGGCGCTGACGAAGAGCTGGTTAAGCAGCTGGCAATGCACGTTGCTGCAAGCAAGCCGGAATTCGTTAAGCCGGAAGACGTTTCTGCTGAAGTAGTAGAAAAAGAGTACCAGGTTCAGCTGGACATCGCGATGCAGTCCGGTAAGCCGAAAGAAATCGCAGAGAAAATGGTTGAAGGCCGTATGAAGAAATTCACCGGCGAAGTTTCTCTGACTGGTCAGCCTTTCGTTATGGAACCGAGCAAATCTGTTGGTCAGCTGCTGAAAGAGCACAACGCCGACGTTACTGGCTTCATCCGCTTTGAAGTGGGCGAAGGCATCGAGAAAGTTGAGACTGACTTTGCAGCAGAAGTTGCTGCGATGTCCAAGCAGTCTTAATTTTTTAAAAAAGGAGCCGCCTGAGGGCGGCTTCTTTTTGCGCCTCTCTTGTAAAATCAGCCAATCGCTTATAGTGACTGCGCTGAACGATGACATACAATGTCGTCAGAATTAACTCATCTCAATCGTTGACAGTCTCAGGAAAGAAACATGGCTACCAATGCAAAACCCGTCTACAAACGTATTCTGCTGAAGTTAAGTGGCGAAGCTCTGCAGGGTTCAGAAGGCTTCGGTATTGATGCAAGCATACTTGACCGTATGGCTCAGGAAATCAAAGAACTGGTTGAACTGGGTATTCAGGTTGGCGTAGTGATTGGTGGCGGTAACCTGTTCCGTGGTGCTGGTCTGGCGAAAGCGGGTATGAACCGCGTTGTGGGCGACCACATGGGCATGCTGGCAACGGTCATGAACGGCCTGGCAATGCGTGATGCGCTCCATCGCGCCTATGTGAACGCTCGCCTGATGTCCGCAATCCCGCTGAATGGCGTGTGTGACAACTACAGCTGGGCGGAAGCGATTAGCCTGCTGCGTAACAATCGCGTGGTGATCCTCTCCGCAGGTACCGGCAACCCATTCTTTACTACCGACTCCGCAGCCTGCCTGCGCGGTATTGAAATCGAAGCCGACGTGGTACTGAAAGCGACCAAGGTTGACGGCGTGTTTACCGCTGACCCGGCGAAAGATCCTTCCGCCACCATGTATGATCAGCTGACCTACAGCGAAGTGCTGGATAAAGAGCTGAAAGTAATGGATCTTGCCGCCTTCACCCTGGCGCGCGACCACAAACTGCCGATTCGCGTATTTAACATGAACAAGCCTGGCGCGCTGCGTCGTGTGGTGATGGGCGAAAAAGAAGGCACATTGATTACGGAATAATTCCCGTCGGCGCTAATTCCGGGTAATATTCCGCTTTACTTTAGCGGGGAAGTTGCCCGGTTAATTGAATTAATCCGGACTATACTTAGCTCACTTTTGCGGTGAGCGACCGTGTGGTCTGTCTGAGACAAGTTTTCAAGGATTCGTAACGTGATTAGCGATATCAGAAAAGATGCTGAAGTACGCATGGAAAAATGCGTTGAAGCATTCAAAAACCAAATCAGCAAAATTCGCACGGGTCGTGCTTCTCCAAGCCTGCTGGATGGCATCATTGTAGAATACTACGGCACGCCGACTCCGCTGCGTCAGCTGGCAAGCGTTACGGTAGAAGATTCCCGTACGCTGAAAATCAACGTCTTCGACCGCTCTATGAGCCCGGCCGTTGAAAAAGCGATTATGGCGTCTGATCTGGGTCTGAACCCAAGCTCTGCGGGTAGCGATATCCGCGTTCCGCTGCCGCCGCTGACAGAAGAACGTCGTAAAGATCTGACCAAGATCGTGCGTGGCGAAGCTGAGCAGGCGCGTGTCGCCGTGCGTAACGTTCGCCGTGACGCGAACGACAAAGTTAAAGCTCTGCTCAAAGAGAAAGAGATCAGCGAAGATGACGATCGCCGTTCTCAGGACGACGTGCAGAAAATGACTGACGCCGCCATTAAGAAAGTTGATGCGGCGCTGGCAGAGAAAGAAGCGGAACTGATGCAGTTCTGATTTTCTGCCGTTACGCGGGCCCGGGATATTCGGGGCTGCGTAAAGTCTGAAACGCCGTACAGAAGACCGTACGCTCAATATTTGGGATTGCGTTAAAATAGCTGGCCTTGTAGCCTTCCGTTCTATACCGAAGGTCATTCGCCGCCGTTTTAGCCCCGAGGATTGATGCATAAAGGGCTTGCTGGCGGCGTTTTGCTTTTTATCCTGTCACAATTCTTCTGGACGTCTCATGAAGCAATTAACCGTTCTCGGTTCGACCGGTTCAATCGGCTGCAGCACGCTGGACGTGGTGCGCCATAATCCCGAAAGCTTTTCCGTCGCCGCGCTGGTCGCGGGGAAAAATGTCGACCGTATGGTTGAACAATGTCTGGAATTTTCCCCCCGCTTTGCGGTGATGGATGATGCGCAAAGCGCTGAGCGTTTGCGTACGCTGCTACGTGAACAGGGCTGCCGCACGGAAGTGCTGAGCGGTAAGCAGGCGGCGGCCGACGTCGCGGCGCTGGATGAAGTCGATCAGGTGATGGCGGCCATCGTTGGCGCGGCCGGTCTGGCGCCGACGCTGGCGGCCATTCGCGCTGGCAAAACGGTGTTGTTAGCGAATAAAGAGTCGCTGGTGACCTGCGGCCGCCTGTTTATGGACGCGGTTCAGCAGTATGGCGCTCGCCTGTTGCCGGTTGATAGCGAACATAACGCGATTTTTCAGAGTTTGCCGGAAACAATTCAAAACCATCTGGGATACGCTGACCTGACGCAGAACGGCGTCTCGTCGATTCTGCTGACCGGTTCCGGTGGACCTTTCCGGGAAACGGCGATTTCTGAGCTGGCGGCAATGACGCCGGATCAGGCTTGCCGCCATCCGAACTGGTCAATGGGACGCAAAATTTCCGTTGATTCCGCCACGATGATGAATAAAGGGCTGGAGTACATCGAAGCCCGCTGGCTGTTTAATGCCTCTGCTCAGCAGATGGAAGTCATTATTCATCCGCAATCGGTGATTCACTCCATGGTTCGCTATCAGGACGGCAGCGTGCTGGCGCAATTAGGCGAGCCGGATATGCGCACGCCGATCGCCCATACCATGGGTTGGCCTCAGCGCCTGAACTCCGGCGTTAAACCGTTGGACTTCTGTCAATTGAGCAACCTGAGTTTCTCAGCGCCGGATTACGATCGCTATCCGTGCCTGAAGCTGGCAATGGACGCTTTTGATGTCGGCCAGGCCGCGACGACGGCGTTGAATGCCGCTAACGAAGTTTCGGTGGCGGCGTTTCTGAATAGCGAAATCCGCTTTACCGATATTGCGGCGGTTAACCAGGCGGTGCTGGATAGTATGGCGCTCAATGAACCGCAAAGTATTGATGAAGTGGTTGCGATTGATGCCGAAGCGCGCGTCGCCGCACAGCGACAACTCCGATAACACATGGCGTAGGGGAGCCCCTGTAACGCGTTGTGATATTTGTGGGCGCTGGGCTTCGGTGATATAGTCTGCGCCACCCGATCGTTGCATTTTGTTGTGAAAGATTACGGTGGCCGTGGCAAGACACGGCTTTTTTGCGTAAAGCTTTTGGTTGTTCTCTGCGATTGGCTGTAGCTCCGGCGCCGGATAAAAATGCGTATTCAGCGCTGCCCGGCGGCGTGTGTGTTGTGGCTTAGCTAATCCTTATTATGGACTTAAAACGCGTTATGTTGTCTGCTAATCAAACTGTCAGCAAAATGTCGCCTGCGCATGGTTGTCGCCATGTCGCCATTATCATGGACGGCAACGGTCGTTGGGCGAAACAACAAGGTAAAATTCGCGCCTTTGGCCATAAAGCTGGAGCGAAATCTGTTCGTCGCGCGGTCTCCTTCGCGGCGAATAATGGTATTGAAGCATTAACGCTTTACGCATTCAGTAGTGAAAACTGGAACCGTCCGGCGCAGGAAGTGAGCGCGCTGATGGAACTGTTTGTCTGGGCCCTGGATAGCGAAGTAAAAAGCCTGCATCGTCACAATGTCCGCCTGCGGATTATCGGCGAGACGACACGCTTTAATGCCCGACTGCAGGAGCGCATTCGTAAGGCGGAAGCGTTAACGGCAAACAATACGGGGTTAACGCTGAATATCGCCGCTAATTACGGCGGCCGCTGGGATATTGTCCAGGGGGCGCGTCAACTGGCAGAACAGGTACAAAACGGGTTGTTAAAACCTGAAGAGATCACGGAAGAGTTGCTGAGCCAGCAAGTGTGTATGCATGAACTGGCTCCCGTCGATTTAGTTATTAGGACCGGGGGAGAGCACCGAATAAGTAACTTTTTGATTTGGCAAATTGCCTATGCCGAACTTTACTTTACGGATGTTCTTTGGCCCGATTTTGCTGAACAGGACTTTGAAGGTGCACTCCATGCATTCGTTAGTCGAGAGCGTCGTTTTGGCGGCACAGAAGAGCCGGGTGGCAGTCATGCCTGATGGGGGTCACTTTTGCTGAAGTATCGCCTGATTTCCGCTTTCGTTTTAATTCCCGTCGTTATTGCGGCGCTTTTTCTATTGCCGCCCGCGGGCTTTGCTATTGTCACACTGGTCGTTTGTATGCTCGCCGCGTGGGAGTGGGGGCAATTAAGCGGTTTCACCTCAACGACGCAGCGCGTGTGGCTGGCGGTGCTTTGTGGCCTGCTGCTGGCGCTAATGCTCTTTATGTTGCCCGAATATCACTATGACGCTCATCAACCGATGGTTGAGGGATCGTTATGGGCTTCGTTTGGCTGGTGGATTGTCGCGTTGGTGCTGGTACTCTCTTATCCGGCTTCGGCGGCGTTGTGGCGTCATTCGAAAGCGCTGCGTCTTATCTTCGGCGTGCTGACTATTGTCCCGTTTTTCTGGGGCATGCTGGCGCTGCGGGCCTGGCATTATGCCGATAACCACTATAGCGGCGCGGTGTGGCTGCTGTACGTCATGATTCTGGTGTGGGGCGCGGATTCCGGCGCCTACATGTTCGGTAAAATGTTCGGCAAGCATAAGCTGGCGCCAAAGGTTTCCCCGGGGAAAACCTGGCAGGGTTTCTTCGGTGGCCTGCTGACGGCCGCGGTTATCTCCTGGGCGTACGGCATGTGGGCTCATCTGGATGTCACCCCAACTGTGTTGCTGATTTGCTCGGTGGTGGCGGCGCTGGCTTCAGTGCTGGGCGATTTGACGGAAAGTATGTTTAAGCGTGAAGCCGGCATCAAGGATAGCGGGCATCTGATCCCTGGACATGGCGGTATTTTAGATCGCATTGATAGCCTGACGGCTGCGGTGCCGGTGTTCGCTTGTCTGCTGTTGTTAGTCTTCAGGACGATTTGACGGAAGGTTTTATGCTGAGCGTTCTCTGGAATTTGGCCGCTTTTATTATTGCGCTTGGCGTACTGATCACCGTGCACGAGTTCGGCCATTTCTGGGTGGCTCGTCGCTGCGGCGTGCGTGTTGAACGTTTTTCCATTGGTTTTGGTAAAGCGTTGTGGCGCCGTGTGGATAAGCAGGGTACCGAGTTCGTTATCGCGCTGATCCCACTCGGCGGCTATGTGAAGATGCTCGACGAACGCGTTGAGCCAGTGGCGCCGGAAATACGCCATTACGCGTTCAACAATAAAACCGTCGGTCAGCGTGCGGCCATCATTGCCGCAGGCCCTATCGCCAACTTCATTTTTGCCATCTTTGCTTACTGGCTGGTGTTTATCATCGGCGTCCCTGGCGTACGTCCGGTTGTTGATGAAATATCGCCCAATTCCATCGCTGCGCAAGCACAAATTGCAAAAGGAATGGAACTTAAAGCGATAGATGGCATCGAAACGCCTGATTGGGATGCAGTTCGTATGGCGTTAGTCGCGAAGATCGGCGACCAACAAACAATACTTACCGTCGCCCCTTTCGGGACGAACCAACGTCAGGATAAAATCCTCGATCTGCGTCACTGGGCGTTTGAGCCGGATAAACAAGATCCGGTGGCCTCGCTGGGTATCAAGCCGCATAGCGCGCAGATTGATACCGCCCTGGCTGAGGTACAACCTCAGTCGGCCGCGCAGAAAGCAGGTTTGCAAGCGGGAGACAGGATCGTTAAAGTCGATGGTCAACCGTTAACGCAGTGGATGACGTTTGTTAATCTGGTGCGCGATAATCCGGGCAAGGCGCTGGCTCTGGAGGTCGACAGACAAGGTACGCCGCTGTCGTTGACTTTGACTCCGGATACGAAGTCGGTGAAAGGCAAGGCTGAAGGGTTTGCAGGGGTAGTACCAAAGGTTATCCCGCTGCCTGATGAATACAAGACAGTGCGTCAGTACGGGCCGTTTGCCGCCATCGCCGAAGCCACGGATAAAACCTGGCAACTGATGTCGTTAACGGTCAGGATGCTGGGCAAATTGATAACCGGTGATGTCAAACTGAACAACCTCAGTGGGCCGATTTCTATCGCTCAGGGGGCTGGAATGTCAGCGGAATTTGGGTTGATTTACTATCTGATGTTCCTTGCGCTGATTAGCGTGAACCTTGGAATAATCAACTTGTTCCCGCTACCCGTCCTCGACGGGGGGCATCTGCTGTTTTTGGCGATTGAAAAGCTGAAGGGCGGACCGGTATCCGAGCGAGTTCAAGACTTTAGTTATCGCATTGGCTCAATACTGCTGGTGCTGTTAATGGGGCTTGCACTTTTCAATGATTTCTCTCGGTTGTAAGAGAGTTTGTTAGGAAGAACGCATAATAACGATGGCGATGAAAAAGTTGCTCATAGCGTCGCTGCTGTTTAGCAGCGCGACTGTATACGGTGCTGAAGGGTTCGTGGTGAAGGACATTCATTTCGAAGGCTTGCAGCGTGTCGCTGTTGGTGCGGCCCTCCTCAGCATGCCAGTGCGTCCTGGCGATACGGTGACCGATGATGATATCAGTAACACCATTCGCGCTCTGTTTGCCACTGGCAACTTTGAGGACGTCCGCGTCCTGCGCGATGGTGATACCCTGCTGGTGCAGGTGAAAGAGCGCCCAACAATTGCGAGCATTACCTTCTCCGGCAACAAGTCGGTGAAGGATGACATGCTCAAGCAAAACCTTGAGGCATCCGGCGTTCGCGTTGGGGAATCTCTCGATCGCACCAAGCTTGCCGATATCGAAAAAGGGCTGGAAGATTTCTACTACAGCGTCGGTAAATATAGCGCCAGCGTTAAAGCTGTCGTGACGCCGCTGCCGCGTAACCGCGTCGACCTGAAACTGGTTTTCCAGGAAGGCGTCTCGGCGAAAATCCAGCAGATTAACATTGTCGGTAACCACGCTTTCACCACTGACGAACTGATTTCTCACTTCCAACTGCGCGATGAAGTGCCGTGGTGGAACGTCGTCGGCGATCGTAAATACCAGAAACAGAAACTGGCGGGCGACCTTGAAACCCTGCGCAGTTACTATCTGGATCGCGGCTACGCGCGTTTCAACATCGATTCGACGCAGGTTAGCCTGACGCCGGACAAGAAAGGCATCTATATCACCGTAAACATCACCGAAGGCGAGCAGTACAAGCTCTCCGGCGTGCAGATTACGGGCGATCTGGCGGGCCATTCCGCGGAAATCGAATCGCTGACCAAAATTGAGCCGGGCGAGCTGTATAACGGCACCAAAGTGACCAAAATGGAGAATGATATTAAGAAACTCCTCGGTCGCTATGGCTACGCCTATCCGCGCGTCCAGTCGCAGCCGGAAATCAACGACACGGATAAAACCGTGAAGCTGCATATCAACGTTGATGCCGGTAACCGTTACTACGTGCGTAAAATTCGCTTCGAAGGTAACGACACCTCCAAAGATTCCGTCCTGCGCCGCGAAATGCGCCAGATGGAAGGGGCGTGGCTGGGCAGTGACCTGGTCGATCAGGGTAAAGACCGTCTTAACCGTTTAGGTTATTTCGAAACCGTCGATACCGATACCCAGCGCGTGCCGGGTAGCCCGGATCAGGTCGATGTCGTTTACAAGGTGAAAGAGCGTAACACCGGTAGCCTGAACTTCGGTATCGGTTACGGTACCGAAAGCGGCGTCAGCTTCCAGGCAGGCGTTCAGCAGGATAACTGGTTAGGCACCGGCTACTCTGTTGGCATTAACGGGACCAAGAACGATTACCAGACCTATGCTGAACTGTCGGTCACCAACCCGTATTTCACCGTAGATGGCGTGAGCCTCGGCGGCCGCATCTTCTATAACGACTTCGATGCGAACGACGCGGATCTGTCTGACTATACCAACAAAAGCTATGGTACAGACGTCACCCTCGGCTTCCCGATCAACGAATACAACTCGCTGCGCGCAGGTTTAGGTTACGTTCATAACTCCCTGTCCAATATGCAGCCGCAGGTGGCGATGTGGCGTTACCTGAATTCGATGGGGCAGTACCCGGATACCACCAACGACAATAACTCGTTTAGCGCCGACGACTTCACCTTCAACTATGGTTGGACGTACAACCGCCTCGACCGCGGCTACTTCCCGACTGAAGGTTCGCGTGTCAACCTGAACGGTAAAGTCACTATTCCGGGCTCTGATAACGAATACTACAAAGTGACGCTGGATACTGCGACCTATGTACCGATCGATGACGATCATCAGTGGGTCGTGCTTGGTCGTACGCGCTTCGGTTACGGTGATGGACTCGGCGGCAAAGAGATGCCGTTCTATGAGAACTTCTATGCCGGTGGTTCAAGTACCGTTCGCGGCTTCCAGTCGAATACGATTGGTCCGAAAGCGGTTTATCTCCCTTCAACTACCAGTCGTGATGACTATGATACGGAATGTGCGAGCACTGAAAGCGCGCCTTGTAAATCGGACGATGCGGTGGGCGGTAACGCCATGGCGGTCGCCAGCCTTGAGCTGATTACCCCAACGCCGTTTATCAGCGATAAATACGCTAACTCGGTGCGTACTTCCGTGTTTATGGATATGGGGACCGTCTGGGATACTAACTGGGATTCCACGAAGTACGGTGGCTACCCTGATTACAGCGATCCAAGCAACATTCGTATGTCTGCGGGTATCGCGGTACAGTGGATGTCGCCGTTGGGGCCGTTGGTCTTCTCCTACGCCCAACCGTTTAAAAAGTACGATGGAGACAAAGCCGAGCAGTTCCAGTTTAACATTGGTAAAACCTGGTAATTGTCGGCGACAACGGAATGTAAGTGCAGTATAGCGCTGACTGTAGGCGATGGCGGATGCTATCGCCTGGCCACGCAAATAACGGTACCCCTGGGTACTCATGGGATGGTAAGGAGTCAATTGTGAAAAAGTGGTTATTAGCTGCAGGTCTGGGTTTAGCAATGGTAACTTCCGCTCAGGCGGCAGATAAAATTGCTCTGGTTAACATGAATAACCTGTTCCAGCAGGTTGCTCAGAAAACTGGCGTTTCCAAAACGCTGGAGAACGAGTTCAAAGGCCGCGCTAGCGAACTGCAGCGTATGGAAGGCGATCTGCAGTCTAAAATGCAGCGTCTGCAGTCCATGAAACCGGGCGCAGATCGTACCAAACTGGAAAAAGACGTGATGTCTCAGCGTCAGACCTTCTCTCAGAAAGCACAGGCTTTTGAGCAGGATCGCGCACGTCGTTCCAATGAAGAACGTGGCAAACTGGTTACCCGTATCCAGACTGCCGTTCAGAGCGTAGCGAAAGATCAGAGCATCGATCTGGTTGTTGACTCTAATGCCGTGGCATACAACAGCAGCGATGTTAAAGACATCACCGCTGATGTACTGAAACAGGTTAAATAAGTAATGCCTTCAATTCGACTGGCTGACTTAGCACAGCAGTTGGATGCAGAATTACACGGTGATGGCGATATCGTCATCACCGGCGTTGCGTCCATGCAGAGCGCTAAAGCAGGCCAAATTACTTTCATGGTAAATCCTAAATACCGTGAACACCTGGCCGCTTGCCAGGCCTCCGCCGTTGTCATGACGCCGGACGATTTACCGTTTGCCCATAGCGCCGCGCTGGTAGTGCGTAATCCCTACCTGACCTACGCGCGCATGGCTCAAATTTTAGATACCACGCCGCAGCCGGCGCAAGACATCGCCGCAAGCGCGGCGATCGACCCAACGGCGAAGCTGGGTAACAACGTCTCCGTCGGCGCGAATGCCGTTATCGAATCCGGCGTGGTGCTGGGCGATAACGTGGTTATCGGCGCTGGCTGTTTCGTTGGTAAAAATAGCAAAATCGGCGCCAGCTCGCGTTTATGGGCCAACGTTACCATTTACCACGAGATTGAGATCGGTGAAAATTGTCTGATCCAGTCCAGTACGGTGATCGGCGCGGACGGTTTCGGTTACGCTAACGATCGCGGTAACTGGGTGAAGATCCCGCAGCTTGGTCGCGTTATTATTGGCGATCGTGTGGAGATCGGCGCCTGTACCACCATCGATCGCGGCGCGCTGGACGATACCGTGATCGGCAATGGCGTAATCATTGATAACCAGTGCCAGATTGCGCACAACGTGGTGATTGGCGACAATACCGCCGTCGCTGGCGGCGTGATTATGGCCGGCAGCCTGAAAATTGGGCGTTACTGCATGATTGGCGGCGCCAGCGTGATTAACGGCCATATGGAAATCTGCGATAAAGTCACCGTAACCGGGATGGGGATGGTTATGCGTCCTATCTCTGAACCTGGCGTCTATTCCTCAGGTATTCCGCTGCAGCCGAACAAGGCGTGGCGTAAAACTGCGGCGCTGGTGATGAATATTGACGAGATGAGCAAGCGCCTTAAAGCGGTTGAGCGCAAGGTTAATCAACAAGACTAAATTCATCATTCGGTCACGTTACATTCCCGGCCTGTTGCATTCGTTAATTAGATTGCCGCAGGCCGTGTTATTATTGCCTTTTAGTATATTTAGACAGGAAGAGTATTTTGACTACTGACACTCATACTCTGCACATTGAAGAGATTCTGGAACTTCTGCCTCACCGTTACCCGTTCCTGCTGGTAGACCGCGTGCTGGATTTTGAAGAAGGTCGTTTTCTGCGCGCAGTAAAAAATGTTTCCGTAAACGAGCCGTTTTTCCAGGGGCATTTCCCTGGTAAGCCGATTTTACCTGGCGTGCTGATTCTGGAAGCGATGGCGCAGGCCACCGGCATTCTGGCTTTCAAAAGCGTTGGAAAACTTGAGCCGGGCGAACTGTACTACTTCGCGGGTATCGATGAAGCGCGTTTCAAACGTCCGGTAGTGCCAGGCGACCAGATGATTATGGAAGTCACTTTCGAGAAAACCCGCCGCGGCCTGACCCGTTTCAAAGGCGTTGCGCTGGTTGACGGTAAAGTGGTTTGCGAAGCGACGATGATGTGTGCGCGTAGCCGGGAGGCCTGATACGTGATTGATAAAACCGCCTTTATTCATCCTACCGCCATTGTAGAAGAAGGCGCCGTCATTGGCGCTAACGTCCACATTGGTCCGTTTTGTATTGTGGGCGCCAACGTCGAAATTGGCGAGGGCACCGTACTGAAGTCTCATGTCGTTGTGAATGGCCACACTAAAATTGGCCGCGACAATGAGATCTACCAGTTCGCTTCGATCGGTGAAGTTAACCAGGATCTGAAATATGCTGGCGAGCCGACTCGAGTGGAAATTGGCGATCGCAACCGCATTCGCGAAAGCGTCACCATTCATCGCGGCACAGTACAGGGCGGTGGATTAACGAAGGTGGGCAGCGATAACCTGCTGATGATCAACGCCCACGTGGCGCACGATTGTACGCTTGGCGACCGCTGCATCCTGGCCAACAACGCGACGCTGGCCGGTCACGTGTCTCTGGATGATTTCGTCATCATCGGCGGCATGACTGCAGTACATCAGTTCTGCATCATCGGCGCGCACGTTATGGTAGGCGGCTGCTCCGGCGTCGCTCAGGACGTTCCGCCGTTCGTGATTGCCCAGGGCAACCATGCCACGCCGTTTGGCGTCAACATCGAAGGTCTGAAACGCCGCGGCTTTAGCCGTGAAGCGATTACCGCGATTCGTAACGCCTATAAACTGCTGTACCGCAGTGGCAAAACGCTGGACGAAGCCAAGCCGGAAATCGCCGAACTGGCAGCTCAGCATCCTGAAGTTCAGCCATTTGTCGATTTCTTTGCCCGTTCAACTCGCGGCTTGATTCGTTAATGGCCGAACAGCGTCCCCTGACGATTGCCCTGGTCGCCGGAGAAACCTCCGGCGATATTCTTGGCGCCGGTCTCATCCGCGCCCTCAAAGCTCGCGTCCCTGATGCGCGCTTTGTCGGCGTGGCGGGGCCGCTGATGCAGGCGGAAGGATGCGAAGCCTGGTACGAAATGGAAGAGCTGGCCGTGATGGGCATTGTTGAAGTGCTTGGTCGACTGCGCCGCTTACTGCATATTCGCGCCGATTTAACGCGCCGCTTCGGTGAACTGCGTCCCGATGTCTTCGTTGGCATCGACGCCCCTGATTTCAATATTACCCTCGAAGGTAACCTGAAAAAGCAGGGCATCAAAACCATTCATTACGTCAGCCCGTCCGTTTGGGCATGGCGACAAAAACGCGTTTTCAAAATTGGCAGATCCACCGATCTGGTCCTGGCATTCCTGCCTTTCGAAAAAGCGTTTTACGACAGATTTAACGTTCCCTGCCGTTTCATCGGCCACACCATGGCGGATGCCATGCCGCTGGATCCTGACAAGGGCGCGGCACGTGACCGTCTGGGTATCCCGCATGATGTTCACTGCCTGGCGTTGCTGCCCGGTAGCCGCGGCGCGGAGGTCGAAATGCTCAGCGCCGACTTCCTGAAAACCGCGCAGCTTCTGCGTAATGCTTATCCCGACCTGCAGGTTGTGGTGCCGCTGGTCAATGCCAAACGGCGGGAACAGTTTGAGCGAATCAAAGCTGAGACGGCGCCGGATATGACGGTACATATGCTGGATGGTCAGGCGCGCGATGCGATGATCGCCAGTGATGCCGCGCTGCTGGCCTCGGGGACGGCGGCGCTGGAGTGCATGCTGGCGAAATGCCCGATGGTCGTTGGCTACCGCATGAAGCCGTTTACCTTCTGGCTGGCGAAGCGGTTGGTGAAAACCGATTATGTCTCCTTGCCAAATTTGCTGGCCGGGCGCGAGCTGGTGAAAGAGCTGCTGCAGGATGAATGCGAGCCGCAGGCGCTGGCCGCCGCTCTGAAACCGCTGCTGGCCGACGGCAAAACCAGCCACGATATGCATGATACTTTCCGCGCGCTGCATCAGCAGATCCGCTGCAACGCGGACGAGCAGGCGGCGGACGCAGTACTGGAGTTAGCAAAATGATGGAGTTCGTTTATCCACATACCCATCTGGTCGCCGGTGTCGATGAGGTAGGCCGCGGGCCGCTGGTCGGCGCGGTGGTCACTGCCGCGGTAATCCTTGATCCGCGTAAGCCGATCGTAGGCCTCAACGACTCTAAAAAATTAAGCGAAAAGCGCCGCCTGGCGCTGTTTGATGAAATCAAAGACAAAGCGCTGTGCTGGAGCCTGGGACGCGCCGAGCCGCATGAAATCGACGAGCTGAACATCCTGCACGCCACGATGCTGGCGATGCAGCGCGCCGTCGCTGGTCTGAGTATTACCCCTGAGTTCGTGCTTATCGACGGCAACCGCTGTCCATCGCTACCGATGCCGTCGCAGGCGGTAGTGAAAGGCGATAGCCGGGTGGCGGAAATCAGCGCAGCGTCTATTCTGGCTAAAGTCACTCGCGATGCCGAAATGGCTACGCTGGATATTGCATTTCCGCAATACGGTTTTGCCCAGCACAAAGGCTATCCTACCGTTGTACATCTGCAAAAACTGCAGGAACACGGCGCAACAGAGCACCACCGGCGTAGTTTCGGCCCGGTGAAACGCGCGCTGGGCCTGGCGTCCAACTAAGTCACTGGGATCTAAAGATGTCTGAACCACGTTTCGTACACCTGCGGGTGCACAGCGACTATTCCATGATCGATGGGCTGGCGAAAACCGGGCCGCTGGTGAAAAAGGCGGCCGCTTTGGGCATGCCTGCGCTGGCGATCACCGATTTCACCAACCTCTGCGGTCTGGTTAAGTTCTACGGAACGGGCCATGGCGCCGGGATTAAACCAATTGTCGGCGCTGACTTCCATGTTCAGTGCGATCTGCTTGGCGATGAATTCACCGAGCTGACGGTTTTAGCGGCCAACAATACCGGCTATCAGAACCTGACTCTGCTCATTTCTCGTGCCTATCAGCGCGGCTATGGCGCGCTGGGGCCATGGATCGATCGCGACTGGCTGGTTGAGCATCAGGAAGGGCTGATTCTGCTGTCCGGCGGGCGTAAAGGCGACGTTGGCGTCAGCCTGATCCGCGGAAACATGCCGCTGGTAGAGCAGTGTCTCGCCTTCTATCAACAACATTTTCCGGATCGCTACTATCTGGAGCTGATCCGTACCGGTCGTCAGGACGAAGAAAACTATCTTCACGCCGCGGTTCAACTGGCAGAAGAGCATGGTTTGCCGGTAGTGGCGACCAACGATGTGCGCTTCCTGGAAACCGGCGACTTCGACGCTCATGAAATCCGCGTCGCCATTCACGATGGCTTCACCCTCGACGATCCGAAGCGTCCGCGTAACTACTCGCCGCAGCAATATATGCGCAGCGAGGAGGAGATGTGCGAGCTATTTGCTGACATCCCGGAAGCGCTGGAAAACACCGTTGAGATCGCCAAACGCTGCAACGTCACCGTGCGCCTTGGCGAATACTTCCTGCCGCAGTTCCCGACCGGCGACATGACTACCGAAGATTTTCTGGTGATGAAGTCGAAAGAGGGGCTGGAAGAGCGTCTCGAATTCCTGTTCCCGGATCCCGAAGAGCGCGCTAAGCGTCGCCCGGAATATGACCAACGTCTGGATGTGGAACTGCAGGTTATCAACCAGATGGGGTTCCCTGGCTACTTCCTGATCGTCATGGAATTTATCCAGTGGTCCAAGGATAACGGCGTGCCGGTAGGGCCGGGGCGAGGTTCCGGCGCCGGCTCGCTGGTGGCCTACGCGTTGAAAATCACCGACCTTGACCCGCTGGAGTTCGACCTGCTGTTCGAACGTTTCCTCAACCCGGAACGTGTTTCGATGCCCGACTTCGACGTCGATTTCTGCATGGAGAAACGCGACCAGGTGATTGAGCACGTGGCGGATATGTATGGCCGCGACGCGGTATCGCAGATCATCACCTTCGGTACCATGGCGGCGAAGGCGGTTATTCGCGACGTGGGCCGCGTGCTGGGCCACCCTTACGGCTTTGTTGACCGAATCTCTAAGCTGGTGCCGCCGGATCCTGGCATGACGCTGGCGAAAGCTTTTGAAGCGGAACCGCAGCTGCCGGAAATCTACGAAGCGGACGAAGAAGTTAAAGCGCTGATTGATATGGCGCGTAAGCTTGAAGGCGTAACGCGTAACGCCGGTAAGCACGCGGGCGGCGTGGTTATCGCGCCGACCAAAATCACCGATTTCGCGCCGCTGTACTGCGATGAGCAGGGGCTGCACCCGGTTACCCAGTTTGATAAGAACGACGTCGAATACGCCGGGCTGGTAAAATTCGACTTCCTCGGGCTGCGTACGCTGACCATCATCAACTGGGCGCTGGAGATGATCAACAAGCGCCGGGCGAAGAACGGCGAAGGGCCGCTGGATATCGCCGCGATTCCGCTGGATGACAAGAAAAGCTTCGACATGCTGCAGCGCTCGGAAACCACCGCGGTATTCCAGCTTGAATCGCGCGGCATGAAAGATCTGATTAAGCGCCTGCAGCCTGACTGCTTCGAAGACATGATCGCACTAGTGGCCCTGTTCCGCCCGGGCCCGCTGCAGTCGGGGATGGTAGATAACTTTATCGACCGTAAGCACGGCCGTGAAGAGATTTCCTACCCGGACGTGCAGTGGCAGCACGAATGTCTGAAACCTGTACTGGAGCCGACATACGGCATTATCCTGTACCAGGAACAGGTCATGCAGATAGCCCAGGAGCTCTCTGGGTATACCCTCGGCGGCGCGGATATGCTGCGTCGTGCGATGGGTAAGAAAAAGCCGGAAGAGATGGCCAAGCAGCGTTCTGTCTTCGAAGAAGGTGCGAAGAAAAATGGCGTTGACGGCGAACTGGCGATGAAAATCTTTGACCTGGTGGAGAAATTCGCCGGTTATGGATTTAACAAATCCCACTCCGCCGCCTATGCGCTGGTTTCCTACCAGACGCTGTGGCTGAAAGCCCACTATCCGGCAGAGTTTATGGCAGCGGTAATGACTGCCGATATGGACAACACCGAGAAGGTGGTGGGCCTGGTCGATGAGTGCTGGCGCATGGGGCTGAAAATCCTGCCGCCGGACATTAACTCCGGCCTGTATCATTTCCACGTCAATGATGATGGGGAAATCGTGTATGGTATCGGCGCCATTAAAGGCGTCGGCGAAGGCCCGATTGAAGCCATCATTGAAGCGCGTAACAATGGCGGTTACTTCCGCGAGCTGTTTGACCTGTGCGCCCGTACCGATATTAAAAAACTCAATCGCCGGGTGCTGGAAAAACTGATTATGTCCGGGGCGTTCGACCGCCTCGGCCCGCATCGCGCGGCGCTGATGAACTCGCTCAACGATGCGCTGAAAGCCGCCGATCAGCACGCCAAAGCCGAAGCCATCGGTCAGGCGGATATGTTCGGCGTGCTGGCGGAAGAGCCGGAACAAATCGAGCAATCCTACGCCAGCTGCCAGCCGTGGCCAGAGCAGGTGGTGCTGGATGGTGAAAGGGAAACGCTGGGGCTGTATCTGACCGGCCACCCGATTAACCAATATCTAAAAGAGATCGAACGCTACGTTGGCGGCGTGAGACTCAAAGACATGCACCCAACCGATCGTGGTAAAGTGACCACGGCGGCGGGGCTGGTTATTGCTGCGCGGGTAATGGTCACCAAGCGCGGCAATCGTATCGGCATCTGTACGCTGGATGACCGTTCCGGGCGTCTGGAGGTGATGTTATTCACCGACGCGCTGGATAAATACCAGCAGTTGCTGGAAAAAGACCGCATACTTATCGTCAGCGGACAGGTCAGCTTTGATGACTTCAGCGGGGGCCTTAAAATGACCGCCCGTGAAGTCATGGATATTGACGAAGCCCGGGAAAAATATGCTCGCGGGCTTGCTATCTCGCTGACGGACAGGCAAATTGATGACCAGCTTTTAAACCGACTCCGTCAGTCTCTGGAACCCC
This sequence comes from Klebsiella sp. SYXHC3, assembly GCF_057196925.1. Lineage (NCBI taxonomy): Bacteria > Pseudomonadati > Pseudomonadota > Gammaproteobacteria > Enterobacterales > Enterobacteriaceae > Klebsiella > Klebsiella sp. SYXHC3. The sequence goes on from NZ_JBXUNG010000008.1 coordinate 189,182, forward strand.
ACCGTTCGGGAACCATTCCAGTACACCTCTATTATCAGAGGGCGGATGCGCGCGCGCGGTTGCGTTTTGGCGCAACATGGCGCGTCTCTCCGAGCGATCGTTTACTCAACGATCTGCGTGGCCTTATCGGCTCGGAGCAGGTGGAACTGGAGTTTGACTAATACAGGAATACTATGAGTCTGAATTTCCTAGATTTTGAACAGCCTATCGCAGAGCTGGAAGCGAAAATCGATTCCCTGACTGCTGTAAGCCGTCAGGATGAGAAACTGGATATTAACATCGATGAAGAAGTGCATCGTCTGCGCGAAAAAAGCGTAGAGCTGACGCGCAAAATCTTCGCCGATCTTGGCGCATGGCAGGTAGCCCAGCTGGCGCGTCATCCACGTCGTCCCTATACCCTGGATTATGTCCGCCTGGCTTTCGACGAATTTGACGAGCTGGCAGGCGATCGCGCCTACGCTGACGATAAAGCTATCGTCGGCGGTATTGCGCGTCTTGATGGTCGCCCGGTGATGATCATCGGTCATCAGAAAGGCCGTGAAACCAAAGAGAAGATCCGTCGTAACTTTGGTATGCCGGCGCCGGAAGGCTACCGCAAAGCGCTGCGCCTGATGGAAATGGCTGAGCGTTTCAAAATGCCGATCATTACCTTCATCGACACCCCTGGCGCCTATCCGGGCGTTGGCGCGGAAGAGCGCGGCCAGTCGGAAGCGATTGCCCGCAACCTGCGTGAAATGTCGCGTCTGAGCGTGCCGGTTATCTGCACTGTGATTGGCGAAGGCGGCTCCGGCGGCGCGCTGGCGATCGGCGTAGGTGATAAAGTCAACATGCTGCAGTACAGCACCTATTCAGTTATCTCGCCGGAAGGCTGTGCGTCCATTCTGTGGAAAAGCGCGGATAAAGCGCCGCTGGCCGCGGAAGCGATGGGTATCATCGCGCCACGCCTCAAAGAGCTGAAGCTGATTGATTCCATCGTTCCAGAACCGCTGGGCGGCGCTCATCGTAACCCTGAAGCGATGGCGGCGAGCCTGAAGGCACAGCTGTTGGCCGACCTGGCTGACCTGGATACTCTCAGCGAAGAAGAGCTGCGTAATCGCCGCTATCAGCGTCTGATGAGCTACGGCTACGCCTGATTTATCAGCGCATCACAATTCTCTAAGGGGCCGGATTTCCGGCCCTTTTTTTATCATTTTTTCACTGAGGTAAGATGATACGTCAATGAGGTGATGTGATTAGCCGATGATGTCTTTTTCCCGTGACACTGCGCTCACTGCCGGGGACAACGCCTGGGCAGACCGTTCATAAGGAAAAGGAGAATAATATTATGGCAATTCATAAAACCGTCGCCTTAAGCGCCGTGGCCGCAGGGATCATGTTAAGTCTGGGGGCCGCACAGGCGGCGCCGTTGCTCAGCGCCACTGAAACAACCACCATGACCGCCAGCGAACTGGCGGCAAAAGAAAAAGCGCTAACCGACTTTCCGCTGATGGAAGCGGTTAAATCCTCTATTCGCACCCTCGATAATGCCGTGGTGGAGCAGATTGAACCCGGCAGGGCTGCTAATCCAGAGAACGTTAAGCGCGTTGAAGGCATGCTTAGCGAGCAGGATTGGGATTATCTGTTCCCGATGCGCGCGCCGGAATATACCTACAGCAATTTCCTCAAGGCGATCGGTAAATTCCCGGCGGTATGCGGTACCTATACCGATGGTCGCGATAGCGATGCTATCTGCCGTAAATCGCTGGCAACGATGTTTGCCCACTTTGCTCAGGAAACCGGCGGCCACGAAAGCTGGCGCGATATTCCTGAATGGCGCCAGGCGCTGGTCTATCTGCGCGAAGTCGGCTGGACCGAAGGTCAAAAGGGCGGCTATAACGGCGAATGTAACCCGGATGTCTGGCAGGGGCAGACCTGGCCTTGCGGTAAAGATGCCGATGGCGATTTCCTCAGCTATTTTGGCCGCGGCGCTAAACAGCTCTCCTATAACTACAACTACGGCCTGTTCTCAGAGGCGATGTATGGCGACGTTCGCCCGCTGTTGGATAAACCACAGTTGGTGGCCGATTCATGGATGAACCTCGCCAGCGCCGTGTTCTTCTTTGTCTATCCGCAGCCGCCGAAACCTTCCATGCTGCACGTTATCGACGGTACCTGGCAGCCCAACGATCGCGATAAGAGCAATGGCCTGGTGCCAGGGTTTGGTGTGAGCATCCAGATCATCAACGGCGGCGTCGAGTGCGGCGGCGCAACGGAAAACGCCCAATCGCTTAACCGTATTGCCTATTACAAAGAGTTCGCCAACTACCTCAAAGTACCTATTGCCGATGATGAAGTGCTGGGCTGTAAGAACATGAAGCAGTTTGATGAAGGCGGAGCCGGCGCGCTGCCAATCTACTGGGAACAGGATTGGGTATGGGATCCGAACACCGCGGACGGTAAAACCAATGCCTGCCAGCTGGTGAGCTATCAGACGCCATACAGCGCGTTTAAAGAGGGGGATTACAGCAAATGCGTGCAGCACTACTTCAACGTAACCGTGGTTGATGATGCGGGTAGTGATGGCGCGTCTGATAAGACGGATGATGTTACGCCTGCTCCGCAGGTAAACGTCGCGCCGGTGGCGCGTATTGCCGGCCCGGTCGGCGCAGTCGAAGCCGGTAGCATGGTGTCACTGAGCGCGGAAGCCTCTACCGATGCCAACGGCGATAAGCTGAGCTATAGCTGGATGTCGCAGGATGGTCAGACGTTGAGCGGCGCGGATAAAGCGGTGATCAATTTTAGCGCACCAGAGAGCGACAAAGATGCCCAGTATGTCGTTAGCCTGACCGTTAGCGATGGCAGTTTATCCAGCATGGCCACCTATACTCTGAATGTGAAGGCGAAGGCGGCGGCGGATGACGCGAAGGATGAGCCGGCAGGCGATAGCGGCGCTATCAGCTATCCGGCATGGAGCGCCAGCCAGAGCTGGAAACCAGGTGACATCGTCAATAACCACGGCGCGCTTTTCCAGTGTAAACCGCTGCCGGAAGGGGCATGGTGCAACGTGGCGCCAACCTACTACGAACCGGGCGCTGGTCTGGCCTGGGGTGATGCGTGGAAAGCGCTGTAATCATCGCTTTGCTATGACTCAGGACTAAGATAAATCCGCCAGTGCTAAGCACTGGCGCGATTGATATTATGCTTACCTTAGGTAAATCCAGGAGGAAAGCGTGAATATCATCGCCATCATGGGGCCCCACGGCGTCTACCATAAAGACGAACCGATCAAAGAGCTGGAAGCCGCTCTGCAGAAGCAAGGATTCCAGACTATCTGGCCGCAAAACAGCGCCGACCTGCTGCAGTTTATCGAGCACAACCCGCGTATCTGCGGCGTGATCTTCGACTGGGACGAGTACAGCGTTGATTTATGCAGCGATATCAATCGCCTGAATGAATATCTCCCACTGTATGCTTTTATCAATACGCACTCGACGATGGACGTTAGTAGCCAGGACCTGCGGATGGCGTTGTGGTTCTTCGAATATGCGCTGGGTCTGGCGGAAGATATCGCTACCCGCATTCGCCAGTATACCAATGAGTATCTGGACAACATCACGCCGCCCTTTACCAAAGCGTTGTTTAATTATGTGCAGGAGGGGAAATATACCTTTTGTACACCCGGACACATGGCGGGAACCGCCTATCAGAAAAGCCCGGTCGGCTGCCTGTTTTATGATTTCTTCGGCGGTAATACGCTGAAAGCCGATGTTTCTATCTCTGTTACCGAACTGGGGTCGCTGCTGGACCATACCGGCCCGCATCTGGAAGCGGAAGAGTATATCGCTCGCGCCTTTGGCGCCGAGCAGAGCTACATGGTGACCAACGGCACCTCGACTTCGAATAAAATTGTCGGCATGTATTCGGCGCCCGCTGGCAGTACGTTGCTGATCGACCGTAACTGCCATAAATCGCTGGCGCATCTGTTGATGATGAGCGATATCGTGCCGCTGTGGTTAAAACCGACGCGTAACGCGCTGGGGATCCTCGGCGGCATTCCGAAACGGGAATTTACCCGCGATAGCGTCCAGCACAAAGTAGAGACAACTTGTGGCGCGCAGTGGCCGGTGCATGCGGTGATCACCAACTCCACCTATGACGGGCTGTTGTATAACACCACCTGGATTAAACAGACCCTTGACGTGCCGTCGATCCACTTCGATTCCGCCTGGGTGCCTTATACCCACTTCCACCCGATTTATCAGGGGAAAAGCGGCATGAGCGGCGATCGCGTACCGGGGAAAGTGATCTTCGAAACCCAGTCGACGCATAAAATGCTGGCGGCGTTGTCGCAGGCTTCGTTGATCCATATTAAAGGCAGCTACGATGAAGATACCTTCAATGAAGCCTTTATGATGCATACCTCTACCTCACCGAGCTATCCGATCGTCGCCTCGATAGAAACTGCGGCGGCGATGCTGCGCGGCAACTCCGGAAAACGCCTGATTCAGCGCTCCATCGAACGCGCGCTACATTTCCGTAAGGAGGTGCAGCGCTTGCGTGAGGAGGCCGACGGCTGGTTCTTTGATATCTGGCAACCAGAAGAGGTTGAAGAAGCGCAGTGCTGGCCGGTTTCCCCTGGAGAAGCGTGGCACGGATTCCAGGATGCCGATGCCGACCATATGTTCCTCGACCCGGTCAAAGTCACCATTCTCACGCCGGGTATGGACGAGCAGGGCAATATGGCGGAAGAGGGGATCCCGGCCGCGCTGGTGGCCAAATTCCTCGATGAGCGCGGCGTGGTGGTGGAGAAAACCGGGCCTTACAATCTGCTGTTCTTGTTCAGTATCGGTATCGATAAAACCCGGGCGATGGGCCTGCTGCGCGGTCTGACCGAGTTTAAACGCGCCTACGATCTCAACCTGCGGGTGAAAAATATGTTGCCGGATCTCTATGCCGAGGATCCGGACTTTTACCGCAATATGCGCATCCAGGATCTGGCGCAGGGAATCCACCGTCTGATCCGTCAGCATCAGCTCTCACAGCTGATGCTGCGGGCCTTTGACGTGCTGCCGGAGATGAAAATGACCCCGCATCAGGCCTGGCAGCGGCAGATTAAGGGCGAAGTCGAAACCATCGAACTGGAGAATCTGGTGGGGCGTATTTCGGCAAACATGATCCTGCCGTATCCGCCTGGCGTGCCGCTGCTGATGCCGGGGGAGATGATCACCGAAGAGAGCCGCGCGGTGCTCGATTTTCTGTTGATGCTCTGCTCGATCGGTCGCCACTATCCAGGTTTTGAAACCGACATCCACGGGGCCAAACGTGATGAAGACGGCGTCTACCGTGTACGAGTCTTAAAAAATAATTAGGGGCTTGCGCGGCGGCGGGCGGCGCGAGTAACGTGTTGGGCTTCAACAGGAGGAGAACAACCATGCTGGGTTTAAAACGAGTTCACCATATTGCCATCATCGCGACAGACTACGCGAAGAGCAAAGCGTTCTATTGCGATATCCTCGGGTTTACGCTGCAGAGCGAGTTCTACCGCGCCGAGCGTGATTCGTGGAAGGGCGACCTGGCGCTGAACGGCGAGTACGTTATCGAGCTGTTTTCGTTCCCGTTCCCTCCTGCGCGCCCAAGCCGTCCGGAAGCCTGTGGTCTGCGCCACCTGGCGTTTAGCGTCGACGATATTGATGCCGCGGTTGCACATTTGCAGGCGCATGGCGTCGCCTGCGAAGCTATCCGCATCGATCCGTTTACCGATAAGCGTTTCACCTTCTTCAACGATCCCGACGGCCTGCCGCTGGAGATTTACCAACAGTAATACTTGCCAGAACCAGCCCTGGCGCGTAACGTGCCGGGCTATCTCTTCTTAGCTGCGTAAGCACGATCATGACGCCGGATATTGCCTCATCGCTTCGACCACATCGTCAGTTTCTGCTGGCCTTCAGCGGCGGCCTGGACTCAACCGTCCTGCTGCACCGGCTGGTACGCTGGCGCCAGCGCGAGCCAGCGATTCAGCTGCGCGCGATTCACATTCACCATGGCCTGAGCGCCAACGCTGACCAGTGGGTTGAGCATTGCGAACAGATTTGCCTGCAGTGGCAGGTACCGTTACAGGTGGTGCGCGTGACGCTGGCGGATGAGGGGTTGGGGATTGAAGCGCATGCTCGCCAGGCGCGCTATCAGGCTTTCCGTGAGGCGCTGCTGCCAGGCGAGGCGTTATTGACGGCACAACATCTCGACGACCAATGCGAGACCTTCCTGCTGGCGCTTAAGCGCGGTAGCGGCCCGACCGGCTTGTCGGCGATGGCCGCCAGTAGCGAGTTCGCTGGCGGAAAATTGCTACGTCCGCTGCTCAATGAGAGCCGTGAATCCCTGCATCAATGGGCGCTGACTCATCAACTGCGGTGGATTGAAGACGAAAGTAATCAGGACGATGCCTACGATCGTAACTTTCTGCGTCTGCGGGTGGTACCGCTGCTGAGCGAGCGCTGGCCGCATTTTGCCGATGCTGTCGCCCGTAGCGCCAGCTTATGTGGTGAACAGGAACAGTTGCTTGATGAAATTCTGTCGGCGGAGCTTGCCGCGCTGGTTGATGAGCGTGGTTCGCTGGCGATAGAACCGCTGAGCGCGATGAGCGCGCCGCGTCGTGCGGCGCTGTTGCGCCGCTGGCTGGCATCCCAACAGGCGCCGATGCCGTCGCGCGAAATGCCGGAGCGCATCTGGCAGGAAGTGGCGCTGGCGCGTGAAGACGCCGCGCCTTGTCTGCGGTTAGGCGGTTTTGCCGTCCGGCGCTACCAGCAGCGCCTGTTTTGGGTAAAGCATCTGGCAAGCCTGACGGAACGGGAAATACCATGGGGTGATGCGACTAAAGCGCTGACACTACCGGCAACGCTGGGAGAACTGGCGTTGCAGCCCGGTGGGCCGCTACGCGCGCCGCGGGCGGATGAACCGGTATCGATACGTTTTCGCGCCAGCGGTAATCTGCACATCGTCGGGCGTCCGGGCGGGCGTAAGCTTAAGAAAATCTGGCAGGAAATGGCGGTCGCGCCCTGGCGTCGCGATACCACGCCACTATTGTTTTATGGCGAAACGTTGATCGCGGCGGCCGATGGGCTGTTTGTCACCAGAGAGGGGCAAGTACAGGAAGGCGAGGGGTTACAGCTGGTATGGCGGAAAACGGGCGGCTAAGCCGCCCGATGGGCTTCAGGATTCGCTGACCACCACGGTGCCGATTTCAGGATGGCTGAAACTGGCGATTTTATCCAGACGTAGCTCACGGACGTTACCGCCAAGTTCTACCACCAGATACTCGACATTTTTACGCGAGATAAGATCGTTTGCTTTGGCCTGCAGCTGTTCACCATCTTTCAGGGCCAGCGCCAGCACCAGGTGATGCTGGCAGGCAAGCTCGAGGTTGTCATAATCATCGCAGTTAATGGGTTGATAAGTATCATTCATTGACATAATCGCTCACCAATAAGTTTGCTGCCGCATAAGCGGCCTTTTCCCTGACTGACTCCGAAAGGGCCTGATCCGCCGCAACCTCATTTAATACTTTCAACACGCAGCCCAGCGCATCCGGGATATACCCTAAGTCTCCGCTGGCTATTTCCGCATACCGCTTGCGTATTAACTCACAATATTGATCCACATGCCCTCCTGTCAGCGTTCTGACTTAACCGTGGGATGCAAGTTTAAGCCTACGAAGATAAACTCTGTTTAGCAAGGTGACTATACCATAGTCATCTAAGCAATATCAGCAGGATGAAAGGAGGACCCGCGATTGACGACAGCCTTTTGTCGCTAGTTTCGCTACAATGTATGCCATTTTTTTCAGGAGTTTATTCATGGCGCTGAAAGCGACGATTTATAAAGCTGTGGTTAACGTTGCCGATTTGGATCGCAACCAGTTTCTGGATGCTAACCTGACGCTGGCGCAACATCCTTCCGAAACCCAGGAGCGTATGATGCTGCGCCTGCTGGCGTGGATAAAATATGCCAACGAGCGCCTGCAGTTCACCCGCGGGTTGTCCTCGGATGATGAACCGGAGCTATGGCAGTTAAACGACCATTTGGGCATCGATCTGTGGATTGAGCTGGGGCTGCCGGACGAGAAGCGCCTCAAGAAAGCCTGCTCGCGGGCGCAGGAGGTGGCGCTATTCGCCTATAATAGCCGGGCGGCTGAAATCTGGTGGCAGCAGAATCAGAATAAGCTTGCGGCGTATCCGAAGCTGACCATCTGGTATCTTGATGATGCGCAACTGGCGCAGCTGAGCGCTTTTGCCGATCGCACCATGACGCTGCAGGCAACCCTGCAGGACGGCGGCATCTGGTTATCCGACGATCGGAATAATCTGGAAATTCATTTAACGGCCTGGCAGCAGCCGGCATGATCATGATTAGCCGCAGCGTTTCCATCCCGGATGAGGAGATTTCGCTTACCGGGGTCCGCGCACAGGGGGCGGGCGGTCAGCACGTGAATAAGGCTTCGACGGCGATTCACTTACGTTTTGATATTAAAGCATCGAGCCTGCCGGAGTTTTATAAAGAGCGCCTGCTTGCCGCCAGTCACCACTTAATTTCTGCTGACGGTGTGGTTATCATTAAGGCTCAGGAATATCGCAGCCAGGAGATGAACCGCGAAGCGGCGATCTCGCGGCTGGTTGCGTTAATAAAAGAATTAACCGCAGTGCAAAAAAGCCGCCGGGAGACGCGACCGACTCGGGCGTCAAAAGAGCGACGACTTGCCTCCAAGGCGCAAAAGTCCTCAGTCAAAGCGCTGCGTGGGAAAGTTCGCCATTGAGAGGCGTGGCGGACGGGTGGAATGGATTATAAGGAATTCACAGTGAAGAAAATTGTATTTTCGCTCGCAGCGGCCTGTTCGCTCTTTGCGCTGTTTGGCTGTAACCATCGCGCTGAGGTGGAGACGGTACAGCCGACGGCAATGGAAGAGCTGAAGCCGATGCAGCAAAGCTGGCGCGGTATTTTGCCTTGCGCGGATTGCGAAGGGATTGAGACCTCGTTATTTCTTGAGAAAGACGGCACCTGGGTAATGAACGAACGTTATCAGGGCGTTAGCCGCGAGCCGTCATCTTTCGCTTCGTATGGCACCTGGGCGCGTACCGCTGATAAGCTAGTGCTGACCAACAGTAAAGGCGAGAAATCTTACTATCGGGCGAAAGGCGATAAGCTTGAGATGCTCGATCGCGACGGCAACCCGATTAACTCTGCGCTTAACTATACGCTGGAGTCGGTGAAGGCCAGCCTGCCGACGACGCCGATGGCGATGCGCGGGATGTATTTCTATATGGCGGATGCGGCAACCTTTACCGATTGCGTCACAGGTAAAACGGTGGCGGTTGCCAATAATGCCCAGCTTGAGCGAGATTATGCCGCTGCGCGCGGGACGGATACTCGTCCGGTATTGCTGGTGGTTGAAGGACACTTCACGCTTGAAGCGAATCCCGATACCGGCGAGATGATGAAAACGCTAATGACGGATAAAGACAGCAAATTTATTCCGGGTAAAGACTGCGGTAATTAATTCTTGCAGTTGCTATAAAAAAGGCCTCGCTATTGCGAGGCCTTTTAGCTTTTAAGGGGAAATTACCCCTTAATTTGCTGCACCAGGTAGTTCACGATATCCCCGGTCTTAATCAGCTGCTTCTCGCCGTTGCGACGATGTTTGTATTCGATATCATCGTTGTCGAGGTTACGGTCGCCCAGCACGATGGTGTGCGGGATGCCGATCAGCTCCATATCGGCGAACATCACGCCCGGACGCTCTTTACGGTCGTCCATCAGCACGTCGATGCCATGCGCGCGCAGCTCGGCGTACAGCTTCTCGGCCAGCTCCTGCACGCGATAGGACTTGTGCATGTTCATCGGCAAAATAGCGACCTGGAACGGCGCGATGGCGTCCGGCCAGATAATCCCGCGATCGTCAAAGTTCTGCTCAATGGCTGCGGCCACTACGCGGGTCACCCCAATACCGTAGCAGCCCATGGTCAGGACCTGGTTGCGACCGTCTTCACCCTGTACCGCGGCATTCATCGCCTGGGAGTACTTGGTGCCCAACTGGAAGATGTGGCCGACTTCGATACCACGCTTGATAAGCAGAGTACCTTTACCATCCGGGCTCGGATCGCCGGCAACGACGTTACGAATATCAGCAACTTCCGGGGTCGCGACATCGCGATCCCAGTTAATGCCGAAATAGTGTTTGCCATCGATGTTGGCGCCGGCGGCGAAATCGCTCATGGCCGCGACGGTACGGTCGATAACCACCGGAATCGGCATATTAACCGGGCCGAGAGAACCTGGCCCCGCGTTAACAATAGCGCGGATCTCTTCTTCGCTGGCGAAGGTCAGCGGGCTGGCGACCTGCGGCAGTTTTTCCGCTTTTACTTCGTTGAGTTCGTGATCGCCGCGTACCAGCAGGGCGACCAGCGGGTAGCTGCTATCTTCTACCGCTTTCACCAGCAGGGTCTTAACGGTTTTTTCGATTGGCAGATTGAACTGCTCAACCAGCTCGGCGATGGTTTTCGCGTTCGGCGTGTCTACCAGCGTCATTTCTTGCGTCGCGGCTGCGCGCGGCTCTTTCGGCGCGACGGCTTCGGCAAACTCAATGTTCGCCGCGTAGTCGGAGCTGTCAGAGAAGATCACGTCATCTTCGCCGCTCTGCGCCAGTACCTGGAACTCATGGGAAGCGCTACCGCCGATCGAACCGGTGTCAGCCTGTACCGCGCGGAAATCCAGCCCCATACGGCTGAAGATTTTGCTGTAAGCGGTATACATAGCGTCGTAGGTTTCCTGCAGCGATTCCTGAGAGGTATGGAAAGAGTAAGCATCTTTCATCAGGAACTCACGGGAGCGCATCACGCCGAAACGCGGGCGAACTTCATCGCGGAACTTGGTCTGAATCTGATAAAAGTTCAGCGGCAGCTGTTTGTACGAGTTCAGCTCGTTGCGAATCAGGTCAGTAATGACCTCTTCGTGAGTCGGCCCGAGGACGAATGGGCGATCGCCACGATCGGCAATGCGCAGCAGCTCAGGGCCATATTGCTCCCAGCGACCGCTCTCCTGCCACAGTTCAGAAGGCTGAACTACCGGCATTAACACCTCGATAGCACCGGCGTTGTTCATCTCTTCACGCACGATGTTCTCGACTTTTTTCAGAACGCGCACGCCGGTCGGCAGCCAGGTGTACAACCCTGAGGCCAGCTTGCGGATCATCCCGGCGCGCAGCATCAGCTGATGGCTGATGACTTCGGCGTCGGCAGGTGTCTCCTTCAGAGTGGAGAGCAGATATTGGCTAGTACGCATGTTGTTACGGTTCCATTTGGACGATCGGAACAGGCTGGAGAGCCAGCCTGAAACAAAAAAAGTGGTTTAGTTTACCAGTGTGGCAAAGATGCCAAAAGAGAGGAAAATAAAATTAGCGCGGTTCGAGAGAAAAGACTTCAAAACCGGAGGGGATTACCCGCCAGCGCACGTTGAAATCGAGCAACCAGACGGCGTAGGTTTTCCCTGCTTCTTCCTCTTTGCGATAAGCCGGACGCGGATCCTGCGCCAGTACTTCACGGATAAACGCTTTGATATGCGGGTAGCGTTTTTCCAGCGTCAGTAACTGTGCTTCTATTTCTGGCGTAAAGCTGACATTCATGCCTGCCAGCGGCGCCTGTTGCGCATAGCTGGCGCTGGCATCAGGCAGGGCTTCGGCAAAGGGAAGATAAGGTTTGATATCAACCACCGGCGTGCCGTCAACGAGATCGAGGCTGCCAAGTTCCAGTATTACCTGATCCTTCTGGCAGCGAACGCCTTTCAGTTCAACCAGCGACATGCCGATAGGGTTGGGGCGAAATGTCGAGCGGGTCGCGAAGACGCCCATGCGCGCGTTGCCGCCAAGGCGGGGAGGGCGCACGGTCGGGCGCCAGCCGCCAGCCATGGTCTGATGAAAGACGAACAGCACCCACAGATGGCTGAAGTTTTCCAGTCCACGCACGGCGTCAGCCTGGTTATAGGGCGCGAGCAGATGAAGTTCTCCGCCGCCGTGTTCAACCAGACCAGGCTGGCGAGGAACGGCAAACTTCTCTTTATACGGCGAGCGGATGACGCCTATCTGCGCGAACTGAAATGCACTCATTGCGCCGAGACGTTAAGCGCTGAACCCAGGCAAACGGCCTGACGGTAGCAGCCTGGCGTACCGCTGGTCACTTCGCAGCTGTGCAGCAGCACGGCGTTGGCCTTCATTTTGGCCGCGTTGATTTGCATGCGTTTACGGGCGGTCGGGATGTTCGGCGGGGAGTCCTGGTTTGAAGCCTGGCATGATTCGCCGCTCACTTCACCCAGATCGCGGAAGGGTTTCCCAACCAGCGCGGCGGCATCGGTATAGATTCTGACCGGCGCGGGACGTGAGACTTTTGGTTTAGCCGTTTCCGTCTGGACTGGCGTGGTTGCGGTGCTTTTAACAGGCTCAACGGGGGATCTGCTTAGCATAGAACAACCGCTTAACATGAGTGCTAACAAACAGACCGGTAAAGCACGCATAGTATTTCCTCAATGAATTATAAAACAGGGCGCTATTGAATCAGGTGCTTGCAAAAATGACAAGACGGGCATAAAGCCCGTCCTGAATGATATTACGCTGAAAGCAGATTACCAGCCTTTCACTGCGCCGCCGTTAAAGATTTTGTTAGCGGCTTCGTAAACTTCATCGCTTTGGTAAGCCTGAACAAATTTCTTAACATTTTCCGCGTCTTTATTATCTTCGCGGGCGACGATCAGGTTTACGTACGGCGAGTTTTTGTCTTCAACAAAGATACCGTCTTTCGCCGGCGTCAGGCCAATCTGGCTGGCGTAGGTGGTGTTGATGACTGCCAGAGCGATCTGCGCGTCGTCCAGAGAACGCGGCAGCTGCGGTGCTTCCAGCTCAACGATCTTCAGGTTTTTCGGGTTCTCAACCACATCCAGAGACGTCGGTAGCAGACCTACGCCTTCTTTCAGTTTAATCAGACCCACTTGCTGCAGCAGCAGCAGGGAACGGCCGAGGTTGGTCGGATCGTTCGGTACGGCAATCTGTGAGCCCGGCTGCAGTTCGTCCAGAGATTTGATTTTCTTCGAGTAGCCAGCGATCGGATAGACGAAGGTGTTGCCGACGGAAACCAGCTTATAACCACGGTCTTTAATCTGCTGGTCGAGATATGGTTTGTGCTGGAAGGCGTTAACGTCGATGTCGCCTTTGCTCAGCGCTTCGTTCGGCAACACGTAGTCGTTGAAGGTCACCAGCTCAACGTCAAGGCCATACTTCTCTTTTGCCACTTTCTGCGCGACTTCAGCAACCTGCTGTTCCGCACCGACGATCACGCCGACTTTAATATGGTTAGGATCTTTTTCATCCTGACCGCAACCCACCAGAGCCAGAGAACCGATTAATGCGCCAACTGCCGCAAAGGTTTTGAAATTAAAGGCCATGTTATTTCCTTCCTGTAAGAATTAGTGTTGTGTGTCAATAACGTTATTTGTGAGTCACAGCCCGGACGATACGATCGCCAGAGAATTGAATTAAATAAACCAGAATAACCAGCAATACCAGTACGGTGTTCATTACCGTCGCGTTATAGCCGATGTAGCCGTACTGATAGCCAATCTGACCCAGACCACCGGCACCGACCGCACCGCCCATTGCGGAATAACCCACCAGGGTGATGAGCGTAATGGTGGCGGCGTTCACCAGACCCGGCAGCGCTTCAGGGAGCAGGACTTTACGCACGATCTGCATTGGCGTTGCGCCCATCGCGCGTGAGGCTTCGATAAGCCCGGTCGGGATCTCCAACAGCGCGTTTTCCACCATACGTGCGATAAACGGCGCGGCGCCAACCGTTAATGGCACAATCGCTGCCTGCAGGCCGATAGAGGTACCGACGATCACGCGGGTAAATGGAATCATCCACACCAGCAGAATAATAAATGGAATCGAGCGGAAGATATTAACCAGCGCCGATAGCGTACGATACAGCCGGGCGCTGGCGGCAATCTGTCCCGGACGGGTAACGTACAGCAGTACGCCGACCGGCAGGCCGAGCACAAAGCCAAAGAAGCCGGAGACAAACGTCATAGCCAGCGTTTCCCACACGCCGCGAACCAGCAGCCAGATCATTGGTTCAGACATATCCCAGTACCTCTACTTTTACATGATGTTCTTGCAGCCAGGCGATCGCCGCCTGGGTATCTTCCTGTGTGCCGTGCATTTCGGTCAGCATGATGCCGAACTTCACTCCGCCGGCGTAATCCATCTGCGCGCTAATAATGTTGTTATTCACATTAAAGCGGCGGGCGGTTTCCGACAGCAGCGGCGCATCGACGGAATGGCCGGTAAACTCCATACGCAGCATCGGCACGCTGTCAGGCAGCTGCGTGGGCTTCAGGCGCGCCTGATAGTCATCCGGAATATCCAGATGCAGGGTAGATTGAATGAACTGTTGGGCGAGCGGCGTCTTAGGATGGGAGAAGACTTCGCTCACGGTGTCCTGCTCGATCAGTTGACCATTGCTAATGACCGCCACACAGTCGCAGATACGTTTAACTACGTCCATTTCATGGGTGATCAACAGAATGGTCAGCCCCAGACGACGGTTAATGTCTTTCAGCAGTTCGAGGATCGAACGGGTCGTTGCCGGGTCCAGCGCGCTGGTGGCTTCATCGCACAGCAGCACCTTTGGATTGCTGGCCAGCGCGCGGGCAATCGCCACGCGCTGTTTCTGGCCGCCGGAGAGGTTTGCCGGATAGCTGTCATGCTTATCGCCAAGACCAACCAGATCAAGCAGTTCATTAACACGGCGTTTGATTTCCGCCGGCGGTGTGTTATCCAGCTCAAGCGGCAGCGCCACGTTGCCGAAAACGGTACGTGAAGCGAGCAGATTAAAGTGCTGGAAGATCATGCCAATCTGACGGCGCGCGCGAGTCAGTTCTTTTTCAGTCAGCGCGGTGAGTTCCTGGTTATCTACCTGCACGCTGCCTTCGGTTGGGCGTTCCAGCAGGTTAACGCAGCGAATCAGCGTACTTTTACCTGCGCCGGAAGCGCCGATCACGCCGTAAATTTGCCCGGCAGGGACATGCAGGCTGACATTGTTCAGCGCCTGTATGGTGCGGTTCCCCTGCTGGAACACTTTGGTAATATTCGAAAGTTTAATCATCAGTTATTTATTATCGTTTAGCCGTTTGCCGTGGCATTTTCTTCTGCCGTGTGCAGGCGATGCCTGTCAATGAAATGGATGTTAAGGCATCCAGACGTCTAAATCAATCTGACTCTTTATAATGAGCACTTTCTTGCATGCCGAAACATGCGATACTAACGGCATTAGCCTTTATCAGGAGCAAACCGGTGGCAAAGTCTGTACCCGCAATTTTTCTCGACCGTGACGGCACGATTAATATCGATCATGGTTACGTCCACGAAATCGACAGCTTTGAGTTTATCGACGGCGTCATTGATGCCATGCGTGAACTAAAGGCAATGGGATTTGCGTTAGTGCTGGTGACCAACCAGTCAGGCATCGCGCGCGGTAAATTCACGGAAGCGCAATTTGTGACCCTCACCGAATGGATGGATTGGTCGCTGGCAGACCGCGGCGTGGATCTCGACGGTATCTATTATTGTCCGCATCACCCGCAGGGGAGCGTTGAAGAGTTCCGCCAGACCTGCGATTGCCGTAAGCCGCATCCGGGGATGCTCATTTCCGCACGCGATTTCCTGCATATTGATATGGCCGCTTCTTATATGGTGGGTGATAAACTCGAAGACATGCAGGCGGCTGCAGCGGCGAATGTCGGAACGAAAGTGCTGGTGCGTACCGGTAAGCCGGTTACCGAAGAAGCGGAAAGCGCAGCGGATTGGGTGCTAAATAGCCTGGCGGACCTGCCTGCGGCTATTAAAAAGCGGCAAAAATAAGCGTTGCGTATAAAAGATGAGCGGTTGAAATAAAAATGTATTTTTCCGCTTGTCATTCCCGGCGGGCTCCCTATAATGCGCCTCCATCGACACGGCAGATGTGAATCACTTCACACAAACAGCCGGTTCGGTTGAAGAGAAAAATTCTGAAATTCAGGGTTGACT
>NZ_JBXUNG010000009.1:0-158952 GCF_057196925.1 Klebsiella sp. SYXHC3
CAGAAGTGAAACGCCGTAGCGCCGATGGTAGTGTGGGGTCTCCCCATGTGAGAGTAGGGAACTGCCAGGCATCAAATAAAGCGAAAGGCCCAGTCGAAAGACTGGGCCTTTTGTTTTTGTGTTTTGCGGCCAGACACGATGGCATCCCCCGGTGGCGCTGCGCTTACCGGGGCTACAGACCCCGTAGCCCGGAAAAGGTGCGCAGCACCGCCTCCGGGGAAAGCCGCGGTCATAGCAACGTAAACGAAAGGCTCAGCCGGAAGACCGGGCCTTTTGTTTTGGTGTTTTGCGGCCAGACGCGCCGCCATCTTCCCCGGTGGCGCTGCGCTTACCGGGGCTACAGACCCGTAGCCCGGAAAAGGTGCGCAGCACCGCCTCCGGGGAAATCCCACGCCCTATTCCGAAACTTGATACGGAGCGTCTAAAGTCTCCTGTCAGCTGTTATTATCCTCTCAGGATCTTGCTGAAACAGGAAAGGACGCGTGACCATCTTATATATCTCGTTGTATAAAAACCGAATGACCGTACGCAACCTCGATGATAACCGCGAATACAGTGGCAGCGGGGCATTTAGCAATCAACGTCTCCTCGTGGCACAGTTTTTTGCCGCGCATGACGTCTTATATCCCCTGATCCAACAACAAAAAGGCGAAAACTGGCTGGCGCGTTTGCTGAAAAGGAAGCGCTTTCGCATTCTGGTCGATGCCATGGAGTTAAATGAAGGAGGGTTATCACAAGTCGAAGAGCGCGCAATAATGGAAATGGTTGCCAGCGCCGTATCAATGCGTTACCGCCAGCTTGAAGTTCGCTGCAGCAGCCATGTACGCAACGATGTTGAAGTTCGTGCGTTGCTGGCTAATTCCACGTCCTGACGGCTGTTGTCGATATTGAAACTTTCTCACCTTCCGCTTGCAGACTCGACATTTTGTTTATTCCTGGTTATTGTCAGCTATCTGGATGTCTAAACGTTTATACGTATGTAATGAGGTGATACAGCTATGCCAATTCGGGTGCAGGACGAGCTACCGGCCGTCAATTTCTTGCGCGATGAAAACGTCTTCGTGATGACCACATCGCGTGCTACAACTCAGGAAATCCGCCCGCTGAAGGTGTTAATTCTCAATCTGATGCCCAAGAAGATCGAGACGGAGAATCAGTTCCTGCGGCTGCTGTCGAACTCGCCGCTGCAGGTTGATATCCAGCTGCTACGCATCGATGCGCGTGAGTCGCGTAATACGCCGACGGAGCACCTGAATAACTTTTACTGCAATTTCGAAGATATTCGCGAGCAGAACTTCGATGGTCTGATTGTTACCGGTGCGCCGTTGGGGCTGGTCGAGTTTAATGATGTTGCCTACTGGCCGCAGATTAAACAGGTACTGGAGTGGGCTAAGGATCATGTCACGTCAACGCTATTTGTCTGTTGGGCGGTACAGGCGGCACTGAATATTCTGTATGGCATCCCTAAGCAAACTCGTACCGAAAAGATCTCTGGCGTTTATGAACACCATATTTTGCACCCGCATGCGCTGCTGACTCGCGGGTTTGATGACACCTTCCTTGCGCCTCATTCGCGCTATGCCGACTTCCCGGCCGGGCTGATTCGTGACTACACCGACCTCGATATTCTTGCTGAAACCGAAGATGGCGATGCCTATCTGTTCGCCAGCAAAGACAAGCGTATCGCTTTTGTTACCGGTCACCCTGAATACGATCCGCATACTCTGGCAAGTGAATACTTCCGCGATCTGGAGGCAGGTTTAGCGCCACAGCTTCCGGACAACTACTTCCCGAATAACGATCCAAACAATAAACCGCGGGCGACCTGGCGCAGTCATGGCAATCTCCTGTTTGCCAACTGGCTTAACTATTACGTCTACCAAATCACGCCATACGATCTGCGACATATGAATCCCACGCTGGATTAATCTACCAGCGCGTACGATCCTAAAGCGTTTCAGCATCTCGCCTCAGGCACCTTCGGGTGCCTTTTTTATTTCCGAAAATCACTTCCCCTTCTATTTAAACTTTAATTTCTTTGTTATCAAGATGTTGTATAAATTTTAAATTGAAAATGGAAATTGTTTTTGATTTTGGAAAATTCTTGAGTAGTCTTAATTGTGCTGAGCGAAAAGCAGACAACGATCTTTCGTTCGCGCTACCAGGATCAACCAAGAGGAGCTGCACAATGACGCACCAGGCGACAATGACCGATGAACTGGCCTTCAGCCAGCCTTATGGCGAGCAGGAGAAGCAAATTCTGACTGCGGAAGCGGTGGAGTTCCTGGCGGAACTGGTGAGCCGTTTTACGCCTGAGCGTAATCAACTGTTGGCAGCACGCGTTCAGCAACAGCAGGCCATTGATGAGGGTAATCTTCCTGATTTTATTTCGGAAACGGCTTCCATTCGTAATGGTGACTGGAAGATTCGAGGTATTCCGGCCGATTTACAGGACCGCCGCGTAGAAATTACCGGTCCGGTTGAACGCAAGATGGTAATTAACGCCCTGAATGCTAACGTTAAAGTCTTTATGGCTGATTTCGAAGACTCGCTGGCGCCGGATTGGCACAAAGTGATTGATGGCCAAATCAATCTGCGCGATGCGGTCAATGGCACCATCAGCTACACCAACGAAGCGGGGAAAATTTATCAGTTGCAGCCCGATCCGGCGGTTCTGGTCTGCCGCGTTCGCGGCCTGCATCTGCCGGAAAAACACGTTACCTGGCGTGGTGAGGCGATTCCCGGCAGTCTGTTCGATTTTGCGCTCTATTTCTTCCACAACTACCAGGCTCTGCTGGCGAAAGGGAGCGGCCCCTATTTCTATCTGCCGAAAACCCAGGCCTGGCAGGAAGCGGCATGGTGGAGCAAAGTCTTCAGCTTTACCGAGGATCGCTTTGAACTGCCGCGCGGCACCATTAAGGCCACGCTGCTGATTGAAACGCTGCCGGCAGTGTTCCAGATGGATGAAATCCTGCACGCGCTGCGCGACCACATTGTCGGCCTGAACTGCGGGCGCTGGGACTATATCTTCAGTTATATCAAGACGCTGAAAAACCACCCCGATCGTGTCCTGCCGGATCGCCAGGTGGTGACGATGGATAAGCCCTTCCTCAGTGCCTATTCACGCCTGCTGATTAAGACTTGCCATAAGCGCGGCGCCTTCGCGATGGGCGGTATGGCGGCGTTTATCCCGAGCAAAGACGCCGAGCGCAATCGTCAGGTGCTGAATAAAGTCACCGCCGATAAAGAGCTGGAGGCTAACAATGGCCACGATGGCACCTGGATTGCGCATCCGGGACTGGCGGATACGGCAATGGATGTCTTTAACCGCGTACTGGGTGAACATCCTAACCAGCTGTTTGTTACCCGCAATGACGACGCGCCGATTACCGCCGAGCAGTTGCTGGCTCCCTGCGAGGGCGAGCGTACTGAAGCCGGCATGCGCGCCAATATCCGCGTGGCGGTGCAGTACATCGAGGCCTGGATCTCCGGCAACGGCTGCGTACCGATTTACGGCCTGATGGAAGATGCGGCGACGGCTGAGATTTCACGTACCTCTATCTGGCAGTGGATCCATCATCAGAAAACCCTGAACGACGGCACACCGGTTACCAAGGCGCTGTTTCGCCAGTGGCTGGCTGAAGAGCTGATGGTGATTCAGGAAGAGTTGGGGGAACACCGCTTCAGCCACGGTCGCTTTGACGATGCGGCACGGCTGATGGAGCAAATCACCACTTCCGACGAACTGATCGACTTCTTGACGTTGCCAGGTTACCGCCTGCTGGCGTAATTCACCCCATCACAATATGGAGCATCTGCACATGAAAACCCGTACCCAACAAATCGAAGAATTAAACAAAGAGTGGACGAACCCGCGCTGGGAAGGCATTACCCGCCCATACAGCGCGGAAGAGGTGGTGAAGTTACGCGGCTCGGTGAACCCGGAATGCACGCTGGCGCAGCTTGGCGCGGCGAAAATGTGGCGTCTGCTGCATGGTGAAGCGAAAAAGGGTTATATCAACAGCCTTGGCGCGTTAACCGGCGGTCAGGCGCTGCAGCAGGCGAAGGCGGGCATTGAAGCCATCTACTTGTCTGGCTGGCAGGTCGCCGCCGACGCCAACCTGGCCTCCAGTATGTACCCGGATCAATCGTTGTACCCGGCTAACTCGGTTCCGTCGGTGGTTGATCGGATCAATAACACCTTCCGTCGCGCCGATCAGATCCAGTGGGCGGCGGGGATTGAGCCGAACGATCCGCGTTTTATCGACTATTTCCTGCCGATCGTCGCCGATGCGGAAGCCGGTTTTGGCGGCGTGCTGAACGCCTTTGAGCTGATGAAATCGATGATTGCGGCCGGTGCAGCGGCCGTGCATTTCGAAGATCAGCTGGCGTCGGTGAAGAAGTGCGGACATATGGGCGGCAAGGTGCTGGTGCCGACACAAGAGGCGATTCAGAAGCTGGTCGCCGCGCGCCTGGCGGCGGATGTGATGGGCGTGCCGACGCTGCTTATCGCCCGTACCGACGCCGATGCCGCTGACCTGATTACCTCGGATTGCGATCCTTACGATCGCGAGTTTATCTCCGGCGATCGCACCAGCGAAGGTTTTTATCGCACCCATGCCGGAATCGAACAGGCAATCAGCCGCGGCCTGGCCTACGCCCCTTACGCTGACCTGGTATGGTGTGAAACCTCCAAACCGGACATTGAACAGGCGCGTCGTTTTGCCGAGGCGATCCACGCCCGCTTCCCGGGCAAGCTGCTGGCCTATAACTGCTCGCCATCTTTTAACTGGAAGAAAAATCTCGACGATAAAACCATCGCCAGCTTCCAGCAGCAGCTGTCGGATATGGGCTATAAATTCCAGTTCATTACCCTGGCGGGTATTCACAGCATGTGGTTCAACATGTTCGACCTGGCCCACGCCTACGCGCAGGGTGAAGGCATGCGTCACTACGTCGAAAAAGTTCAGCAGCCGGAGTTTGCTGCCGGGCCGGAAGGCTACACCTTCGTGTCGCATCAGCAGGAGGTGGGTACCGGGTACTTCGATAAAGTGACCACCATTATCCAGGGGGGGACCTCGTCGGTAACGGCGCTGACCGGCTCGACCGAAGAATCGCAGTTTTAAGCAATGCCCGGTGGCGCTGTGCTTACCGGGCCTACAAAGGTGTAGGCCGGATAAGCGAACGCGCCATCCGGCATGATGTTGTGCCGGATGGGGGAAAGCGATGACGCGTGGCCTGGAACTACTGATTGCCCAAACCATTTTACAGGGATTCGACGCCCAGTACGGGCGTTTTCTGGAAGTCACTTCCGGCGCACAGCAGCGCTTCGAACAAGCGGACTGGCACGCCGTGCAGCAGGCGATGAAGCAGCGTATCCACCTCTACGATCACCACGTGGGTCTGGTGGTAGAACAGCTGCGCTGTATTACCGAAGGGAAAAGTACCGACGTCGATTTTCTTCTGCGGGTGAAACAGCAGTACACCCAACTTTTGCCGGATTACCCTCGCTTTGAAATTGCGGAGAGCTTTTTCAACTCGGTCTACTGCCGACTGTTTGACCACCGCTCGCTGACCCCCGAGCGGCTCTTTATTTTCAGCTCCCAGCCGGAACGGCGTTTTCGCACGATTTCGCGACCGCTGGCGAAGGACTTTTATCCCGAACGGGGCTGGGAATACCTGATGCATAACCTGCTTGCCGATTTGCCGCTGCGCCTGCCGTGGCAAAACAAAGGGCGTGATATCGGTTATATCGTCAGTCATTTACGCGAAGCGCTTGGCGGCGAGTTGCTGTCGCAGTCGCATCTGCAGGTGGCGAATGAGCTGTTTTACCGTAATAAAGCCGCCTGGCTGGTGGGTAAACTGATTACGCCGATGGCGACGCTGCCGTTCCTGCTGCCGATACATCGTAGCGATGACGGTCAGCTGTTTGTGGATACCTGCCTGACGACCCACGCCGAGGCGAGTATCGTCTTTGGTTTCGCCCGCTCCTATTTCATGGTCTACGCGCCGCTGCCCGCGGCGCTGGTTGAATGGCTGCGCGAGATTCTGCCGGGAAAAACTACCGCCGAGCTATATATGGCGATTGGCTGCCAGAAGCATGCTAAAACGGAAAGTTATCGCGAGTACCTGCACTATGTTACCCGCAGCGATGAGCAGTTTATCGAAGCGCCTGGCATCCGTGGGATGGTGATGTTGGTCTTTACCCTGCCGGGATTCGACCGGGTATTTAAGGTGATTAAAGACCGCTTTGCGCCGCAAAAAGAGATGACCGCCGCCCACGTTCGCGCCTGCTATCAGCTGGTCAAAGAACACGACCGCGTCGGGCGAATGGCGGATACTCAGGAATTTGAAAACTTTGTGCTCGATAAGCGGCAAATTGCGCCCGAGCTGATGACGCTGTTGCAGGCGGAAGCGGGAAATAAGTTGACCGACCTCGGCGATCGCATTGCCATCAGCCATCTTTATATTGAACGACGGATGGTGCCGCTCAATATCTGGCTGGAGCAGGTGGAAGGCCAGGCGCTGCGCGACGCGGTAGAAGAGTATGGTAATGCCATTCGCCAACTGGCGGCCGCCAATATCTTCCCCGGCGACATGCTGTTCAAAAACTTCGGCGTCACGCGCCACGGGCGGGTAGTATTCTACGATTACGATGAAATTTGCTACATGACCGAGGTGAATTTCCGCGATATTCCGCCGCCACGCTATCCGGAAGATGAGCTGGCCAGTGAACCCTGGTATAGCGTGTCCCCTGGCGATGTCTTCCCGGAAGAGTTCCGTCACTGGTTGTGCGCCGATCCGCGGATCGGACCATTACTGGAGGAAATGCACGCCGATTTGCTGCGTGCCGATTACTGGCGCGAATTACAGACGCGAATTAAAAACGGACACGTGGAAGATGTTTATGCTTACCGGCGTAGGCAGCGTTTTAGCGTGCGCTATGGCGCCGACAGTAGGCCGGATAAGGCGTTTACGCCGCCATCCGGCAAGGTGCGCCGATCTGCCTGATGGCGCTACGCTTATCAGGCCTACTAAAAATGCCCCTTTGGGGCATTTTTATTATTTAACCCCGCCGTATGCCAGCGTGACTTCTTTTGCAGCCTTAATAACCAGCGCGCCAAGCTCGGTCACCCGGTCATCGGTCATGCGCGAAATCGGCCCGGAGATGGAGATAGCGGCGAACGGCTCGCGGTGTTCGTCGTAAATGCAGGAGGCGATACAGCGCAGCCCCAGCGCATGTTCTTCATCATCAAATGAATAGCCGCGTTTACGCGTTTGGGCCAAATCCTCTTTCAAATGTACCGGAGAAACCAGGGTGGCGTGGGTGTAAGCGTGCAGCCCTTTCCGATGTAGCAGCGTGGTGACCTCTTCTTCGCTCAACTGCGACAGAAACGCTTTTCCGGCGCCTGACGCGTGCATCGGCAATTTGCCGCCAATCGGCGCCGACATGCGCATCAGCTGCGTACATTGCACCTGGTCAATGATAATCGCCTGATGATCGCTTTTATCCAGCACCGCCAGGTTGACCGTTTCGCCGGAATCTTCCATCAGCTGGCGCAGAATAGGATGGACGATGGCCAGCAGATTGCGGCTTTGCAGGAAGCTGCTGCCGACGACAAACGCATGCGCGCCAATCGCCCAGTGCCCCAGATCGCCGACCTGGCGGACAAAACCGAGCTGCTGCATGGTGGTGAGCAGACGATGGGTCGTGGAGTTAGGCAGTCCCGCCTGCTGCGCCAGTTCGGTGAGCGCGACGCTGCTATGCGATTCAGAAATCCATTCAAGCAGTTTTAAGCCGCGGGTAAGCGACTGCACTTGCCCGCCAGCTTGCGCGGCAGGGGCGGCAGCGGCGGGTTTTCTGCCGCGTTTGGCGGGAACCGGGGTAGCCATGATGAACTCCTTTTTTCTGTATCGTGGAAATGATTTTCGTTTTATTTGGCGATAATGCAATCACAACCAGACTGATCGGAGGAGTGAAGTTGAACTTGTCTCATGTTGCTGCAGGTTTCCTTTTCCGGCAGGTTGGTTTATGCCAGTATGGTTTGTTGGCTTTTTGGTCTGAGTTGAGCGCTGTCGGGAGTCTGTGTGAGTAACAAAGTAGAACAATTACATCAGCAGTTAAGAGAACGCATTCTGGTTCTGGACGGGGGTATGGGCACCATGATCCAGGGCTATCGTCTGAGTGAGCAGGATTTCCGCGGCGAACGCTTTGCCGATTGGCCGTGCGACCTGAAAGGCAATAACGACCTGCTGGTCCTCAGCAAGCCTGAGGTTATTCGCGAGATCCACGACGCCTATTTCGCCGCCGGCGCGGACATTATCGAGACCAATACCTTCAACTCGACAACCATCGCGATGGCGGATTACCAAATGGAATCCCTGTCGGCGGAAATCAACTTTGCCGCCGCAAAGCTGGCCCGCGCCAGCGCCGACGCGTGGACCGCGCGTACGCCGGAAAAACCGCGCTATGTGGCGGGGGTGCTCGGGCCGACCAACCGCACCGCTTCTATTTCTCCGGACGTCAACGATCCGGCATTTCGGAATATCACGTTCGATCAGCTGGTGGCCGCCTATCGTGAATCCACCAAAGCGCTGGTGGAAGGCGGCTCGGATCTCATTCTTATTGAAACGGTCTTTGACACCCTGAACGCCAAAGCGGCGATTTTCGCGGTCAAAGAAGAATTTGAGGCGCTCGGTGTCGAGTTGCCGATTATGATTTCCGGCACTATCACCGATGCCTCCGGACGTACACTGTCCGGGCAGACGACCGAAGCGTTCTATAATTCGCTGCGCCACGCCGATGCCCTGACCTTTGGCCTGAACTGCGCGCTGGGGCCGGATGAGCTGCGCCAGTACGTGCAGGAGCTTTCGCGGATCGCCGAATGCTACGTTACCGCGCACCCGAACGCCGGACTGCCGAACGCCTTCGGCGAATACGATTTGGATGCCGACACCATGGCGGCGCAAATTCGCGAATGGGCGCAGGCTGGTTTCCTTAATATCGTCGGCGGTTGCTGCGGCACCACTCCGGAACATATCGCCGCCATGAGCCGGGCGGTAGAAGGCTTGCCGCCGCGCCAGCTGCCGGTACTGCCGGTCGCCTGCCGTCTGTCTGGCCTGGAGCCGCTGAACATCGGCGATGATAGTCTGTTCGTCAACGTGGGTGAGCGGACCAACGTCACCGGCTCCGCTAAATTTAAGCGCTTAATCAAAGAAGAGAAATACAGCGAAGCGCTGGACGTGGCGCGCCAGCAGGTGGAAAGCGGCGCGCAGATTATCGATATCAATATGGATGAGGGGATGCTCGATGCCGAAGCGGCGATGGTGCGTTTCCTCAACCTGATAGCGGGTGAACCGGATATTGCCCGCGTGCCGATTATGATCGACTCCTCCAAGTGGGAAGTCATCGAAAAAGGGCTCAAGTGCATTCAGGGCAAGGGCATCGTTAACTCGATCTCGATGAAAGAGGGCGTCGAACCCTTTATTCATCACGCTAAGCTGGTTCGCCGCTATGGCGCGGCAATGGTGGTCATGGCCTTTGATGAAGTAGGCCAGGCCGATACCCGCGAGCGCAAAATCGAAATTTGCCGTCGCGCCTACAAAATCCTCACCGAAGAGGTCGGCTTCCCGCCGGAAGATATCATCTTCGACCCCAACATTTTTGCCGTCGCCACCGGTATTGAAGAGCACAACAACTACGCTCAGGACTTTATCGGCGCCTGCGAAGACATCAAACGCGAGCTGCCGCATGCGCTGATTTCCGGCGGCGTCTCCAACGTGTCGTTCTCGTTCCGCGGTAACGATCCGGTACGTGAAGCGATCCACGCCGTCTTCCTCTACTACGCTATCCGCAACGGTATGGATATGGGCATCGTCAATGCCGGCCAGCTGGCGATATACGACGATCTGCCTGGCGAGCTGCGTGACGCGGTTGAAGATGTAATCCTTAACCGCCGCGATGACAGTACCGAAAGATTGCTTGAGCTGGCGGAAAAATATCGCGGCAGCAAAGCGGACGATAGCGCGAACGCTCAGCAGGCGGAATGGCGCAGCTGGGAGGTGAAAAAGCGTCTTGAATACTCGCTGGTCAAAGGGATTACCGAATTTATCGAGCAGGATACGGAAGAGGCGCGCCAGCAGGCCGAACGGCCGATTGAGGTGATTGAAGGGCCGCTGATGGACGGCATGAACGTGGTCGGCGATCTGTTCGGCGAAGGCAAAATGTTCTTGCCGCAGGTGGTAAAATCCGCGCGGGTGATGAAACAGGCGGTGGCCTACCTCGAACCTTACATCGAAGCCAGCAAAGAACAGGGCTCCAGCAACGGTAAGATGGTGATCGCCACCGTGAAGGGCGATGTACACGATATTGGTAAAAACATCGTCGGCGTAGTGCTGCAGTGCAACAACTACGAAATTATCGATCTCGGCGTGATGGTGCCGGCAGAGAAAATCCTGCGTACCGCGCGCGAGGAAAACGCCGATCTGATTGGTCTCTCCGGGCTTATCACGCCGTCGCTGGACGAAATGGTCAACGTGGCGAAAGAGATGGAGCGTCAGGGCTTTACCATTCCGCTGCTGATTGGCGGAGCGACGACCTCGAAAGCCCATACCGCGGTGAAAATCGAACAGAACTACAGTGGCCCGACGGTCTACGTGCAGAACGCCTCGCGTACCGTAGGCGTGGTTTCAGCCCTGCTGTCGGCAACCCAGCGCGATGATTTTGTCGCCCGTACCCGTAAAGAGTATGAAACCGTGCGAATCCAGCACGGGCGTAAAAAGCCGCGCACGCCGCCGGTGACTCTGCAGGCGGCGCGGGAAAACGATCTGGCGTTTGACTGGGAG
Source organism: Klebsiella sp. SYXHC3 (assembly GCF_057196925.1). Lineage (NCBI taxonomy): Bacteria > Pseudomonadati > Pseudomonadota > Gammaproteobacteria > Enterobacterales > Enterobacteriaceae > Klebsiella > Klebsiella sp. SYXHC3. The sequence continues at coordinate 10,846 of NZ_JBXUNG010000009.1, forward strand.
AGCTACACGCCGCCGGTAGTCCATCGCCTGGGCGTGCAGGAGGTGGAAGCCAGCATCGAAACGCTGCGTAACTACATCGACTGGACGCCGTTCTTTATGACCTGGTCGCTGGCGGGTAAATATCCGCGTATCCTGGAAGATGAAGTGGTGGGTGAAGAGGCGCAACGCCTGTTTAAAGACGCCAACGATTTGCTGGATAAACTCAGCGCCGAAAAAACGCTCAACCCGCGCGGCGTGGTCGGGCTGTTCCCGGCCAACCGCGTTGGCGACGACGTGGAAATCTATCGTGATGAAACCCGCACCCACGTGCTGACGGTCAGCCATCACCTGCGCCAGCAAACTGAAAAAGTCGGCTTCGCGAACTACTGCCTCGCCGATTTTGTCGCGCCGAAGCTAAGCGGTAAAGCGGACTATATCGGGGCTTTCGCGGTAACCGGCGGGCTGGAAGAAGACGCGCTGGCGGAAGCCTATGAAGCGCAGCACGACGACTATAACAAGATCATGGTTAAGGCCATCGCTGACCGTCTGGCGGAAGCCTTCGCCGAGTATCTGCATGAGAAAGTGCGTAAGGTTTACTGGGGCTATGCGGCCAATGAGAACCTCAGCAATGAAGAGCTGATCCGCGAAAATTACCAGGGGATCCGCCCGGCGCCCGGTTATCCGGCCTGCCCGGAACACACCGAGAAAGCGACCATCTGGGAACTGTTGGATGTGGAAGCGCATACCGGCATGAAGCTCACCGAGTCCTTCGCCATGTGGCCTGGCGCATCGGTTTCCGGCTGGTACTTCAGCCATCCTGATAGTAAGTACTTCGCCGTGGCGCAGATTCAGCGCGACCAGGTGGAAGATTACGCCCTGCGTAAAGGGATGACGGCGGCGGAAGTTGAGCGTTGGCTCGCCCCTAACCTCGGCTATGATGCTGACTAACGAAATATGTTTCGTTACAACAAACAAGGCGCTCTTTGAGCGCCTTGTCTCTTTATTGAAGTTAACCCCTTATACTGAAGGGAGGTTTAAACCTCAGGAACACTTATAACGATAAGGAGAAGCTGATTCTGTGTTAACGCTGTTACACCTACTTTCCGCCGTAGCCCTACTGGTGTGGGGTACCCATATTGTGCGCACCGGCGTGATGCGCGTCTTTGGCGCACGCCTGCGTACCGTGCTCAGCAGTAGCGTGGAGAAAAAACCGCTCGCCTTCTGCGCGGGGATTGGCGTCACCGCGCTGGTGCAGAGCAGTAACGCCACCACCATGCTGGTGACGTCGTTTGTGGCCCAGGATCTGGTCGCGCTGGCGCCAGCGCTGGTCATGGTGCTGGGTGCGGATGTGGGGACGGCGCTGATGGCGAGGGTACTGACCTTCGACCTCTCCTGGCTATCGCCGCTGCTGATATTTATCGGCGTTATTTTTTTCCTCGGGCGTAAACAGACGCGCGCGGGTCAGCTTGGGCGGGTGGGTATCGGCCTCGGGCTGATCCTGCTGGCGCTGGAGCTCATCGTCCAGGCGGTGCATCCGATTACCCAGGCCAACGGCGTTCAGGTGATTTTCGCCTCGCTGACCGGCGATATCATGCTGGATGCGCTGATTGGCGCCGTGTTCGCCATTATCAGTTACTCCAGCCTGGCGGCCGTGCTGCTGACCGCAACGTTAACCGGCACCGGGGTGATCTCTTTCCCGGTGGCGCTATGTCTGGTCATCGGCGCTAACCTTGGCTCAGGTCTGCTGGCGATGCTTAACAACAGCGGCGCCAACGCGGCGGCGCGGCGGGTGGCGCTTGGCAGCCTGCTGTTCAAGCTGGTGGGGAGCTTGATAATTTTGCCATTTGTGCACGTACTGGCGGATGTCATGCACAAATTGCCGCTGGAAGAGTCGGAGCTGGTCATCTACTTCCACGTCTTCTACAACCTGATTCGCTGTGTGGCGATGGTGCCGTTCGCCGGGCCGATGGCGAATCTGTGTAAACGCCTGATCCGCGATGAGCCGGAGCTGGATAACCATCTCAAGCCGAAGCATCTGGATCCCTCGGCTTTGGATACGCCGGCATTGGCGTTGGCCAATGCCGCGCGTGAAACCCTACGTATCGGCGACGCCATGGAGCAGATGCTGGAAAGCCTGCGCAAGGTGATGCACGGCGAGCCGCGCGAAGAGAAAGAGCTGCGGCGGATGGCGGACGATATCAACGTGCTGTATACGGCGATTAAGCTTTATCTGGCGCGGATGCCGAAGGACGAGCTGGCGGAAGAGGAGTCTCGCCGCTGGGCGGAAATTATCGAGATGTCGCTCAACCTGGAGCAGGCGTCTGACATCGTCGAGCGAATGGGCAGCGAGATCGCCGATAAATCACTGGCGGCGCGGCGCGCATTTTCCGTCGAGGGGCTAAAAGAGCTGGATGCGTTATACGAGCTACTGCTTAGTAACCTGCAGCTGGCAATGTCGGTCTTCTTTTCCGGCGACGTGCCGAGCGCCCGTCGGTTGCGCCGCAGTAAGCACCGTTTTCGTATTCTTAACCGCCGTTACTCGCACGCGCATGTTGACCGCCTGCATCAGCAAAACGTGCAGAGTATTGAAACCAGTACGTTGCATCTGGCGCTGCTGGGCGATATGAAGCGTCTGAACTCGCTGTTCTGCGCTGTTGCCTATAGCGTGATGGAGCAGCCGGATGAAGACGACGAGCGGGATGATTATTAGCGGGATTTACGCAGGGTAGCCCGGATAAGGCGCAACACGCCGCTATCCGGGTAATGTTCGCCAAACCAGCCTAGAAACGGTGTCCCGCGGCCAGGGTTACCGCTTCTTCTCCCGCTTTGAACAACAGCGTCGGGTTCGGGCCGCCGAGCGTGGCGTGTCCGTCGCTGACCTGAATCCAGTTCCCCTCCGGCAGGCCAATCACCGTTAATTCCGGCGCCACGACCAGCAATTCGCGAATACGTTGCTCGCGGGTCTCACCCTGATGCCCGGTCGGCAGCGCGTTGGTGAAGTGCGGGTTAATCTGCAGCGGGAACAGCCCTAACGCGTCAAACCCCTGAGGATCGACAATTGGCATATCGTTGGTGGTGCGAATGGTCGGGCAGGCGAGGTTAGATCCCGCGCTCCAGCCGATATACAACGCTCCGCGCTTGACGACATCGACAATCGGCGCCAGCAGCCCGCGGCTGCGACACTCTTTCAGAAGCTGGAAGGTGTTCCCGCCGCCGACGATAACTATCTCGGTGTTTTCAATGGCGGCGATAGGGTCGGCGACGCTGTGAATACCGGTCACGCTGACGCCCATAGGCGCCATGACTGCGGCAGCTTTGGCGGTGTAATCATCCCAGCTTTGCGTCACCCCGGCGAAGGGAATAAATACCGCCGAACGGCGGCCTTTGACCTGGCCGGCAATCAGCGGCAGCGCATGTTCCATCCAGGCTTTGCCCGGTAGCGTTGAGTTACTCAGTAACAGCAGTTCCATCTTTTCATCCTGTGTAAACATGTCATTTGACGCCGATTCTATCATTGGCCCGGCGTCGGGGCGCTGATATGGCTCACGGTGCAGATAAGCTGAATGCTATCATCGGGGCCGAAAGCGCAGATGCTAGCCACCCCGGAGACGACCTATGAACAATGAAATACCGCTGAAATATTATGACATCGTGGATGAGTACTCGACGGAGTGCGCAGAAGCGGTAAAAGATTCCGAGCGCGATTGTCTGGCGCATTACTTCCAGCTGCTGATTACGCGCTTAATGAATAACGAGGAGATCAGCGAGGAAGCGCAGCAGGAGATGGCCCGTGAAGCAGGCATTGCCGAACAGCGTATCGACGATATCGCCAATTTCCTCAATCAATGGGGTAATGAATAACGCTATCCCTGTTTTTTATCGCCAGTAAGGTGAGGTATATTTCGCTGTCAAAGGAGAAACTATGCTGACCGACTCATCTACTCGATTAAATAAATACATCAGCGAAAGCGGGATTTGCTCGCGTCGCGAAGCGGACCGCTTTATTGAACAAGGCAACGTCTTTATCAACGGTAAGCGCGCCGCCATTGGCGATCAGGTGAAGCCGGGCGATGTGGTGAAAGTCAACGGTCAGCTGATTGAGCCGCGAGAAGCCGATGATTTGGTGCTGATTGCGCTGAATAAGCCAGTAGGTATTGTCAGCACTACCGAAGATGGCGAGCGCGATAATATCGTCGACTTCGTGAACCACAGTAAACGTGTGTTCCCGATTGGCCGTCTCGATAAAGACTCCCAGGGGTTAATTTTCCTGACCAACCATGGCGATCTGGTCAACAAAATCCTGCGCGCCGGCAACGACCACGAAAAAGAGTATCTGGTCACCGTCGATAAGCCGGTTACCGATGAGTTTATTCGTGGCATGGGCGCGGGGGTGCCGATTCTTGGTACCGTGACCAAGAAATGTAAGGTCAAGAAAGAAGCGCCGTTCGTGTTCCGCATTACGCTGGTTCAGGGGTTAAACCGTCAGATCCGCCGCATGTGCGAGCATTTCGGCTATGAAGTCACGAAGCTGGAGCGGACGCGCATTATGAACGTTAGCCTGACGGGCATTCCCCTGGGTGAGTGGCGCGATTTAACCGATGATGAGCTGATCGACCTGTTCAAGCTGATTGAAAACTCCTCTTCCGAAGCGAAGCCAAAAGCTAAACCGAAGGCCAAAGCGGCGACCGCCGGGATCAAACGCCCGGTGGTGAAGATGGAAAAAACCAACGATAAAGGAGGCCGCCCGGCCTCGAACGGTAAACGTTTCGCTCAGCCGGGACGTAAAAAGAAAGGCCGCTAACGCCTGCCGCGGGTCGGCGTATTCGCCGACCACGAAAATGTCGCCTCTTTGTCTACTTTGTAAGCCTGCTGTTTTTTCGCCTGGCGGGCTTTCTTCGCTTCCGCTTCGCGCAGCGCCATCAGCTTATCGATATATTCCTTTTTTACGCTGTTCGTTTCCGCATTGCTCAGCGGGCGGCCGTGCGCGATACGCGCGCGGTCCAACAGCGTTTTCAATTCGCGCTGTTCGCGCTCGGTCATCTCTTTTTGTGTAATGCGGGGGAGTGCCATGGTGGTGCCCTCAATCAGACCAGAGAACCCAGTGTACGGCAATAGGTGAATTACCGATAGCTTACCCTTGCGAGAATGCAAAGGAAGGGAAGACACGTCCGGGCATTTTCCCGGACGTATACGATTAGCGCTGGTTGCCTTTTTTGGTCGTCGGCTTACCGGACCAGTAACCCGCCAGCAGCGAGCCGGAAAGGTTATGCCATACCGAGAACAGCGCGCCGGGCAGGGCGGCCAGCGGGCCGAAGTAGATTTTCCCGAGGGCCGCGGCGAGGCCGGAGTTTTGCATACCCACTTCGATCGCCAGGGTGCGGCAGGTGGATTCATCAAAACCGAACAGGCGCCCGCCCCAGTAGCCGCCGAGCAGGCCGATGGCGTTATGCAGAATGACCGCCACGATGACTACCAGGCCAACCGAGGCGATATGCGATGCGGAACCGGCGACCACGGCGCTGATAATCGCCAGGATGCACAGCATGGAGAAGGCGGGAAGGAAGGGTTCCACCGCCTTTACCACTTTTGGCAACAGGTGATGGACAATCAGACCGAGGCCGATTGGGATCACCACGATTTGCAGGATGCTTAGCAGCATGCCCATCACATCGACCTGAATGTGCGCATCAACGTACAGGCGCGTCAGCAGCGGCGTGGCAACCACGCCAACCAGCGTAGAAACGGAAGAGATGGTTACCGACAGCGCGACATCGCCTTTCGCCAGGTAGATCATGACGTTGGATGCCGTGCCGCTGGCGACGCTGCCGACCAGCACCATCCCGGCGGAGAGTTCTGGCGGCATGTGGAACAGCAGCGCCAGTAGCCAGGCGGCGAGCGGCATCACCAGGTAATGCAGAAAAATTCCCGCAGCGACCGGCGCCGGACGTGACAGCACGCGCTTAAAATCGTCCAGCTTCAAATGGACGCCCATGCCGAACATAATCAGCATCAGCAGTGTGGTGACCCACGGGCCGATAGGGGTAAAAGTGGTTGGCGTGTAATAAGCCAGGACGGAGAGCAGCAGCGCCCATAAGGGGAACAGCCGCGTAAGCGTGGCGAGCATAGTGTATTCCTTGCGACAGTGTTTGTTGTGTTGATGTTGTTATAAAAAAGCCGGGTTCGAGCCCGGCTATAGGTATTTTTTATCGCGCAAAAGAATATTATTCAAACAAATTATGATGCAGCTTCTGCACCACTTTCTCCGCATCGTCGCCCGGTACCAGGAAGCACAGATTGTGGCTGGATGCGCCGTAACAGATCATGCGGATATTGAACGGTTCCAGTACGCCAAACACCTCTTTACCGACGCCGCAGGCTTTCGACAGCTCGTTGCCGATCAGGGCGACCAGCGCCAGATTCTCTTCCACTTCGACGCGGCACAGCGAAGAGAGCTCGGTCAGCAGCGCCTGGGTGAGCAGGGTATCGCCAGCGGAGGTAGAACCGGTGGTGTCCATGGTCAGCGCAATGCTCACTTCCGAGGTGGTGATCAGATCGACGGAAATATTATGCCGCGCCAGAATACCGAACACTTCAGCAAGGAAGCCGCGGGAGTGCAGCATATGCAGGCTGTGCAGGGTCAGTAGCGTCTGACGACGACGCAGCGCCAGCGCGCGGAACAGCGGTGGATTTTCGGTTTTATGACAGACCAGCGTGCCGCCGGCTTTAGGTTCTTTACTGGAACCGACGAATACCGGAATATCGCTGCGTACGGCCGGCAGCAGGGTGGCCGGATGCAATACCTTGGCCCCGAACGTGGCCATCTCCGCGGCTTCAGCGAAAGCGATCACATCGATGCGTTTCGCCGCGGGCGCGACGCGCGGGTCGGTTGTGTAGATCCCTGGGACATCGGTCCAGATATCCACACGGCTGGCGTTTAAGGCCTCGCCGAGCAGCGCAGCGGTATAGTCGCTGCCGCCGCGACCAAGGGTAGTGGTGCGTCCTTTGGCTTCGCTGCCGATAAAGCCCTGGGTAATAACCAGGCCTTCTTGCAGGCGCGGCGCCAGTTGTTGTTGCGTTAGCTCCGCCAGCGCGGCGATATCCGGTTCGGCACGGCCGAAACGATCGTTGGTGCGCATCACTTTACGTACGTCGAACCACTGCGCCGCAATACCGCGTTCGCGCAGGATCTCAACGAACAGTAAGGTGGACATCAGTTCGCCGTGGCTCACCAGTTCATCGGTCAAGGCTTCCGAGCTGGCCAGCGAGGCGGCTTCCGCCAGGGTAGTAATGTTTTCCAGCAGACGTTCAATTTCTTCACGAATAACGTTGGGATAACGTAAACGCTCCAGAATATTGAACTGGATTTGGCGCATTTCATCGAGCTTAGCGAAACGTTCGGTGGGTTCCAGCCCTGCCGCTAAAGCAACTAAGATATTGGTAACGCCAGCCGATGCGGATAACACCACTACGCGGGTATTCGCATCCAGCAGCGCGACGTCGACGCTACGGTTCATCGCGTCGAAATCGGCCACGCTGGTGCCGCCGAACTTAGCAACAACTAAATCTGTCATAACAACCTCGTGTCAGGGGGCCTGACTTATTAAAACGATTCCTGAACAACCGCTCCTGGTTCGGGCTGGAAATAACCGGAGCGCTACAAAATGTCTTAATAAGCCAGGCCAAATTAACTCAGCCATGGCACAAGGGAAGAGCGAAAAGTAGGGTGGGCGCAGAGCGATAAACAAACTACGATGTCACCCAGAAGTGCTCCACCTTGTAGACCCGTTCGCCGATGACGCGCATCGGTTCGCGAGTATGAAACGCCCGACTGCGAACGTTTCTGGTGACAACCCAGGGGATTCAGCCCCTGTGGCCGGCGACAGACTTAACCAGATGCCTGTGCGCCTCGGCGTTGCTCCCCCTCACGTATTTTCCCCGGACTGGTTCCTCCAATACGGTTACCTGGGCAACGCACCTCTTCTGGCAATTACTGACGTCTTTCACTATGCCTGGGGGGAGACTGGTCATTATACCCCCCAGCGATACTCTTCGCTGTAGCGTGAAATGCGCGAGCAATACATACCTACGGTTCCGTAGGCAGTTCAGCTATATAAAGGCTTCCGGACGGGTATGTCAACGACAGGGTTATGCGGATTTTTCATGCATCGGCGGATAACAGAAAAAAGCCTAATGATCGCTATAATATGGGAGCTCTTTACCCTATTTCTGACCCCCGTCAACGGCATAACACAAAAATCATCACAATTTTCCGCCGCTGAGGCTACAATCGACCGAAGTCACATTTTTCAAATCAGAAGAGTATTGCTAATGAAAAATATCAACCCAACGCAGACCGCTGCATGGCAGGCATTACAGAAACACTTCGATGAAATGAAAGACGTCACTATCAGCGAGCTTTTCGCCAAAGATAGCGATCGTTTCTCTAAATTCTCCGCCACTTTTGACGATCTGATGCTGGTGGACTTCTCCAAAAACCGCATCACTGAAGAGACGCTGTCTAAGCTGCAGGATCTGGCGAAAGAGACCGATCTGGCCGGCGCTATCAAGTCGATGTTCTCCGGTGAAAAAATTAACCGTACCGAAGACCGCGCGGTACTGCACGTCGCACTGCGCAACCGCAGCAATACGCCAATTGTGGTTGACGGCAAAGATGTGATGCCGGAAGTCAACGCTGTACTGGAGAAGATGAAAGCCTTTTCAGAAGCGATTATCTCTGGTAGCTGGAAAGGCTATACCGGCAAACCGATCACCGACGTGGTGAACATCGGTATTGGTGGTTCAGATCTCGGCCCGTTCATGGTGACCGAAGCGCTGCGCCCGTATAAAAACCACCTCAACATGCACTTCGTTTCTAACGTTGATGGCACCCATATCGCCGAAGTGCTGAAAGCGGTGAATCCGGAAACCACGCTGTTCCTGGTGGCTTCTAAAACCTTCACCACTCAGGAAACCATGACCAACGCCCACAGCGCGCGTGACTGGTTCCTGGCGACCGCGGGCGACGAGAAACACGTGGCGAAACACTTCGCGGCGCTCTCCACCAACGGTAAAGCGGTTGGCGAGTTCGGTATCGATACGGCTAACATGTTTGAGTTCTGGGACTGGGTCGGCGGTCGTTACTCCCTGTGGTCCGCCATCGGTCTGTCTATCATTCTGTCCGTCGGCTTCGACAACTTCGTTCAGCTGCTGTCCGGCGCCCACGCCATGGACAAACACTTCTCTACCACGCCGGCTGAGAAAAACCTGCCGGTACTGCTGGCGCTGATTGGTATCTGGTACAACAATTTCTTCGGCGCCGAAACCGAAGCAATTCTGCCGTACGATCAGTACATGCATCGCTTTGCCGCTTACTTCCAGCAGGGCAACATGGAATCCAACGGTAAGTACGTTGACCGTAACGGCAACGTCGTGGATTACCAGACTGGCCCTATCATCTGGGGCGAGCCGGGGACTAACGGTCAGCACGCGTTCTATCAGCTGATCCACCAGGGCACCAAAATGGTACCGTGCGATTTCATCGCCCCGGCTATCACCCATAACCCGCTGTCTGACCACCATCAGAAACTGCTGTCTAACTTCTTCGCTCAGACCGAAGCGCTGGCCTTTGGTAAATCCCGCGAAGTGGTTGAGCAGGAATATCGCGATCAGGGTAAAGATCCGGCTCAGCTTGAGCACGTGGTGCCGTTCAAAGTGTTCGAAGGCAACCGTCCGACCAACTCCATCCTGCTGCGTGAAATTACCCCGTTCAGCCTGGGCGCATTGATTGCGCTGTATGAGCACAAAATCTTCACCCAGGGCGCGATCCTCAACATCTTCACCTTCGATCAGTGGGGCGTTGAGCTGGGTAAACAGCTGGCTAACCGTATCCTGCCGGAACTGAAAGATGGCGCGGACGTCAGCAGCCACGACAGCTCTACCAACGGCCTGATTAACCGTTATAAAGCCTGGCGCGCATAAGCGCTGCGCAATTAAACCTTAATGCCGACCCTCGGGTCGGCATTTTTATTTATAGTCGCCGCAGCAGCCTCGCCGGGTTGCCCGCCCAAACGCCTTTCTCGGTGATGGATTTTGTCACCACGCTCCCGGCGCCGATGACCACGCCATCGCAGATACTCACCGCCAGAATGGTGGCGCCGCTGCCGATAGACACGTCATTGCCGATTTCAATGCGCCCCCAACTGTCGCGGTCGGCATTCGGTTTGCCATCGCGGAACATATCGTTAGCGAACATCACGCCGTGGCCGATAAAACAGCGTTGGCCGATGGTGACGTACTCGCAGATAAAACTGTGGGACTGGATTTTGCTGTCCGCACCGATGCGCGTGTGCCCCTGAATCTCGACGAACGGCCCGACAAAGACGTTATCGTCAAGCTGGCAATCATAAAGGTTGGCGGGCTGGTATATGACCACGTTTTCGCCGCAAATGACGTTGCGAACGCCAGTATCGCGAAGCGTAAAAGGGGGAATATTTGGCTTATTCGACATGCTGCGTTCCTCGTTCAGATCTCATCGTATAGTGCCTGCAAAATGAGCAAGGAGGAACGGCGAAAAACGGTGGGAAGGAGGCTGGAGGTTTTCCCCCAGCCAGGAGATTAACGAGCGAAGGCGATGGCTTCGATTTCGACGCCGGCGTCTTTCGGCAGTCTTGCGACCTCCACGCAGGAGCGCGCCGGAAAGGCGGCCTGATGTTCGGTAAAGAAGGCCTCATAGGCGGCGTTGATGGCGGCAAAATCCTGCAGGTCTTTGACAAACACCGTGGTTTTAACAATCTGCCCGACCGTGAGTCCGGCTGCTTCAACGATGGCTTTCACATTTTCCAGCGATTGCCGCGCCTGTTCGGCGATATCGCTGGGCATGGTGCCGTCCAGCGGATTAATCGGCAGCTGACCGGAGGTGATGGTCATCGCGCCGAGATTGACGCCCTGCACGTACGGGCCGATAGCGGCAGGCGCGTCAGCGGTGGTAATAATCATACGGGTTATCCTTCAAACGGTTACATAAAGTAATTCAACAACACCAGCGAGCCGACGCCGCTCACCACCACCCACACCAGGCCTAAACGGAAGCTGGCGAGCGTGCAGATAATGGCGGCGATCACCTTCGGATTCTTTAAGTCGAACTCCATGCTGGAATTCACGCTAAGGATCTGAATGGTGATAATGGCCGGCAGGACGGTGACCGGGACGAAGCGCAGCGTTTTGGTCACCCGCTCGGACATCTGGATTTTTCCGGCCAGGCCGATAAACGAAAATCGGATCAGGAAGGTCACGGCGGCCATACCCAAAGTCAGGGCGATAAAGTAGCTATTATTCATGTTCCAGCGCCTCCACGAACGGCATGTCGGATTCGGCCATCGCTGCCTGTTTACGTTCTTCAGCCAGGTCGACGCACAGCCCGGCGAGCACGCCAAGTACTGAGGCGACGACAATACCCAGGGAGTAGGGCAGGATGACCAACAGCACGCCGGAGACGGCGGCCACCACGGCGGCGACGGTACAGGCCTGGCTTTTTATTTGCGGCACCACGATGGCGATAAAGGCGGCGACCATGGCGAAATCCAGACCATACTTTTCAATATTCGGGAATGAGGCGCCGACCAGCGCGCCGAGGAAATCGGCCAGTACCCAAATCGCCCAGAAGGTGATCATCGCCGAGCCATAAAACAGATACTTATCCTGCTTATTGCCCTCCATCTCTTTGACGGTGGTGGCGTACACTTCATCGGTCAGCGCGTAGGACATAAAGCATTTTTTAAAGAACGATGCTTCACGGACGGTACCGGAAATAGAGGCGCTGTACAGTACGTGACGTAGGTTAATTATTAATGTGGTGAATATAATAACCCCGAGCGTGGCGCCGGTTTTAAGCATATTTAATGCCAGCATTTGCGCCGAACCGGCAATAACAATCGCCGACCACGCCGTACTCTGCCAGACGCTCATTCCGGCGCTGACGCTTAATGCGCCGACAATAAATGAAAATGGAAAGTCGCCGATGCACAGCGGCATAATGGCGCTGGCGCCGCGTAAGATGACTTTTTTATTCATCTGCTATACCTGCTAATTTATAAATAATAGTGTGGGTAGGGTAGGTTAATCAGGGCCTGAATGTTCAGGCCCGTTAAATATTATTATTTAGCGACCATGATGCTGATGATTTCTTTATCGGTGAGGGCCATTGGTTTAATCACCAGGCGACACAGGTTATTAATAGTCTGCTCGACATCGGCGCAGACAATACCGTCATTGGCGCCAGCACAGCTATTTTGCATTGCCATCAGTACTGCCTTAAAGGCGCTGGATACCACAGATGAGACTTTCATCGCACAGCTATTAGAGGCGCCATCACAAATCATGCCGGTAATATCGCTGACCATATTAATAATCGCGGTGTTAATGGTGTTGATGTCGCGAGTAAATAGCCAGGCCATCCCGGCGGCGGCGCCCATGGCGGCGGTTGAGGCCGCGCATAGCGCAGATAAGCGCGTATAACGAGAATGAATTGAGATGGCGGTGAGATGAGATAGAGACAAAGCGCGCGCCAGGGTCTCTTCATCGGCGCCGAGATGCTCTGCAACCACCACTACCGGCATGGTTGCCGTAATGCCCTGATTGCCCGAACCAAAGTTAGACATCGCTACCACCGGCGCGCCGCCCATGCGGGCATCTGAAGCGGCGACGGTGTCGATGATCACCTTGCTTAACAGATCGTTGCTCATCAGGCCGTTTTTCACGGCGTCAGCAAAGGTACCGTTAATGTTCAGGCCATATTTTTTGGTTTTGCCTTCTGCCGCCAGCGCGGAGTTTAAGCGCGCGGCTTCGAGAATAAAGCGAATATCATTAAAGTCGGCGCTATTAATAAATTCGTAAGCCTGCTGTAGCGAAAATGTGGGCAACGTTTCGTGCTGGGCGCTCGCATTCTGTTTTGCGCTTAATGGCTGCTGCTGGCCATTAATATAAAGTTCGACCACGTTGGTGTGGGTTCCTTTCACCACGACGCGACAGTTATTCTCGCCAGCAGAGAGAGTTAAATCGAGATGAATAAAGTCCGGGGTCTCTTCGACAGCAATATCAACGGCATTATTGGCGATCAGCTTCTGCGCCATTTCGACGTGTAGCGGGGTGATATCTTCCAGCGTTTTTAATCCCTTTTGCGGGTTGCCGCCGAATGCGCCAATTGCGGCGGCCAGCGCTACACCGCAAACGGTGGTGCCGGGAATAGTCACGCCCATCGCGTTTTTATAGAGATTGGCGGAAATAAAACCGCTAATTCTGGTGCAAGGCTGATCCAGATATTGTGCGGCGTAGGCGGCAGTGAAGGAAATAGCGACGGGTTCAGTACAACCTAAAGCCGGGGCAACTTCTTGTTTGAGCCATTTTACGTACAGGGAAGCGTTATCGGTATTCATAATGATTTAATGTCCAAAATTAAATTTTATTCAGCTGCGATAATGCTAAGACAAAGGATGAGAAAAATCTTACCCTAATAGCCATATAAATAATGCGGATTAGAGAAAAATTTTATCTTGTGGCAGGTTTTAAGATATAACTGTTTCAAATGGTAAATGTTTTAAATTTCAGTTGGTTATTTGGTTTTATCCTAAGCGTAACGGATGATTTAGTTAACTTGCTCACAGCATTGTAGGAAGTAAAACTTTCTCTTAGTTGCATTTACCGCGTTGAAGGACCGATGCTGCTCGCAAAGCGAAGTAGATCTGGATCACACTTTTGCGCTATACAGATCAATAACGTTCATGCATTTGAGGTGTCACTATGCCGTCGGTATATCGTCCGCTGGTTAATTTTGTTGCGAAGGCCATGCAGGCCGTGCTCAACCTGGCGCTGCTGTGTCTGGGAATTATTCTGGTGGTGTTCCTGGGAAAGGAGACCCTGCATCTGGCGCACGTGCTGTTTACGCCGGAGCCGGTGAGTAAGTACAAGCTGGTCGAAGGGCTGGTGGTTTATTTTCTCTACTTCGAATTTATCGCGTTGATTGTGAAATACTTTGAGTCCGGTTTTCACTTCCCGCTGCGTTATTTCGTCTATATCGGCATTACGGCGATTGTTCGGCTTATTATCGTCGACCATGAGTCGCCGATGGCGGTGCTGATTTACTCTGCGGCGATCCTTATCCTGGTGATTACCCTGTGGTTGTGTAATTCCAACCGCCTGAAACGGGAATAAAAAAAGCGGCCTCCAGGGCCGCTTGACCGACAATCACAAATGAAATTTATGTAGGGTCCAGTAGAGGATTGCAGTGGCATTTGCCCTACTTTTTCAGGGAGAGGTGGGCTGCCGTACCCGGTTGGGGTCGTGTACCACATCCCACCCTCTCTGAAATTTGGGGCGATAAAACAAGGGTCTAACATGATGAAACTTAACCTTTCACCCCGCCCGCCGTCAGGCCGTTGACCAACCAACGCTGAGCCAGCAGGAAGACGACGGTAATCGGAATCGCCGACAGTACCGCCGCCGCGGCGAAGTCGCCCCACAGGTAGTTCTGCGGATTGAGATACTGCTGCATCCCCACCGCCAGGGTATAGCTGTTCACATCGCGTAGCAGCAACGAGGCCACCGGCACTTCGGTAATCGCGGCGATGAACGACAGAATAAACACGACCGCCAGAATCGGCACCGACAGCGGCAGCAGCACCAGGCGGAAGGCCTGCCACGGAGTGGCGCCATCCAGCGCGGCCGCTTCTTCCAGTGAACCATCGATAGTTTCGAAGTAGCCCTTAATCGTCCAGACGTGCAGCGCGATGCCGCCCATATAGGCGAAGATCACCCCGCCGTGAGTGTTGAGGCCGACGAAAGGCAGATACTGACCGAGGCGGTCGAACAACGCATACAGCGCCACCAACGACAGTACCGCCGGGAACATCTGGAAAATCAACATCCCTTTGAGCAACGTCGCTTTACCCGGGAAGCGCATACGGGCGAAAGCGTAAGCGCAGGTGGTGGAGAGGGCGACGATGCCGATCGCAGTAATCCCGGCCACCTTAATTGAGTTCCACAGCCACAGCAGGACCGGGAACGGCGGCGGCGTTACCCGGCCATCGGCGTGTTCGACGCTGAAGCCTAATGCCAGACGCCAGTGCTCCCAGGAGATGGTATCCGGGATCAGGCTGCCGGTCGCGAAGTTGCCTTCGCGCAGCGAGATAGCGATAACCATCAGCAGCGGGAACATAATCGCGGCGATAA
Source organism: Klebsiella sp. SYXHC3 (assembly GCF_057196925.1). Taxonomy (NCBI): domain Bacteria; kingdom Pseudomonadati; phylum Pseudomonadota; class Gammaproteobacteria; order Enterobacterales; family Enterobacteriaceae; genus Klebsiella; species Klebsiella sp. SYXHC3. The sequence continues at coordinate 26,047 of NZ_JBXUNG010000009.1, forward strand.
AAATCAGCAGCAGGAGATGCGTGGTAAATAAACGTAGCTTCTGCGATTTGGGTTGGACCATAGCCATTATCGTTATCTCCTTTAATCAAACTTCATGCGCGTGGCTTTCAGATTCACAATCGCTAACGCCCCAACCAGCAGGAAGATAAGCGTGGCGATAGCCGCCGCCAGGCCGAAGTCCTGACCGCCGCCACCTTCAAAGGCGATGCGATAGGTGTAGCTCACCAGCAGGTCGGTATAACCGGCCGGCGTGGTGGTGCCGAGACGGTCCGGGCCACCGTTGGTTAACAGTTGAATCAGCACGAAGTTGTTAAAGTTAAAGGCGAAGCTGGCAATCATCAGCGGCGTGAGCGGCTTGATCAGCAGCGGTAGCGTAATTTTAAAGAAGTTCTGGAACGGCCCCGCGCCATCCATCGCCGACGCCTCGTACAGATCGTCCGGAATCGCCTTCAGCAGTCCCATGCACAGGATCATCATGTACGGGTAGCCCAGCCAGGTGTTGACGATGATGATCATCGTGCGCGCGGTGGTTGGGTCGCTAAACCAGGCCGGTTTAATGCCGAACAGCGCGCTCAGCATCATGTTGATTTCACCAAAGCTCTGGTTAAACAGCCCCTTGAAAATCAGTATTGAGATAAATGACGGCACCGCATACGGCAGAATCAACAGCACGCGGTAAATCGCTTTGCCCTTCAACGCTTCCCACTGCACCAGGCAGGCCAGCACCATTCCCACGGCGACGGTCAAAATCACCGTCAGCACCGAGAACACCACGGTCCAGACGAAAATGGCGAAGAACGGCTTCTGGATCCCTTCATCCTGGAAAACGCGGGTGAAGTTATCCCAGCCGATGGTGACGGTATAACCCGGGCTCAGCTTCTCATTGCCCCAGCTGCCGTCGGCATTCATGGATTGATAAAAGCCGATGTCGGCGTTGGGGCGATATTTCACGCCGCTTTGGTTGTTGGTGAGCGTGCCGTCGTTAGCCAGCGCGTACAGCGGCTGGGTGCCGGAGAACTGGCGCAGCGAACTCATAATCACTTTGCTTTCATCCGGCAGCACGGCGGTCAGTTGGTTCAGCGCGGCGCGGTTTTGGGTGATCACGCGTAAATTCGCGCGTTCGCCTTGCGGCAGGGCATCGGCTTCTTTTAACGCCAGCTTCTGCTCGCCGCCAAATTTAAAGGCTTCAGAGAGATAATTTTTACCGCTTTCACCGTCCGTCAGCGCCAGCTGCCACTCATCGCCTGCCGGGTAGAGTGAGAAGTTATAGGCTTTGCCGGCCTGGAAAGAACGATCCATCAGTACCTGTTGGGCGCGTTCGAAGGTGAGCTGGTTGGTGCTGCTGTAGTTGGTGAAGGCGATGGCAATGGTGCAGATCAGCGGGAACAGAACAAACAGCCCCATCCCGGCGAGACCCGGATAAACGTAACGCCAGGCATAGGCCTTGCGATTGGAAAAGATATACAGGCCAACTGAGCTTAAAATCAGCGTCATGATGGCGAACAGGTACTCCCCCTGGGCGTACATTAAAACAACAAGGTAACCCACCAGCAGGCACAGCAAACCAATCACAGACCATGTGAGTTGCGGGCTTTGCCACCAGTGTTTCTTTTTAACGGCATCCATGGGGATCATCCTCTACAACGTTAAATATCTGTCGACAAGAGTGCCTGATGGCGCTGTGCTTATCCGGCCTACAAAGCGTGTAGGCCGGATAAGGCATTTATGCCGCCATCCGGCACGTGTGCGACGGTATTACTTGGTGATACGGCCCTGTGCATCCTTCAGCGCGGCATCGACGGTCTGACGGCCGCTTGCGGCGTTGATAACCGCGGTACGGACGGCATACCAGAACGCCGACATCTGCGGGATGTTCGGCATGATTTCGCCTTTCTGGGCGTTAGCCATGGTGGCGGCTATACGCGGGTCTTTCTCCAGCTTCTCCTGGAAGGATTTCAGCGCCACGGCGCCCAGCGGTTTATCGTTGTTCACCGCTTCCAGGCCCGGATCGGTCATCAGGTAGTTTTCGAGGAACTCTTTCGCCAGTTCTTTATTCGGACTGGCGGCGTTAATCCCGGCGCTCAGTACGCCAACGAACGGTTTAGACGGTTTGCCTTTGAAGGTCGGCAGCAGAGTGACGCCGTAGTTAACCTTGCTCTTGTCGATGTTAGACCACGCCCACGGACCGTTGATGGTCATCGCGGTTTCGCCTTTGTTGAACGCCGCTTCCGCGATGGAGTAGTCGGTGTCGGCGTTCATGTGTTTATTTTTGATGAGGTCGACCAGGAAGGTCAGACCGGCTTTTGCCCCGGCGCTATCGACGCCGACGTTTTTCACGTCGTATTTGCCGTTTTCAAACTTAAACGCGTATCCACCATCGGCGGCGATCAGTGGCCAGGTGAAGTACGGTTCTTGCAGGTTGAACATCAGCGCGCTCTTGCCTTTCGCCTTCAGCGCTTTATCCAGCGCCGGGATCTCTTCCCAGGTTTTCGGCGGGTTCGGGACCAGGTCTTTGTTATAAATCAGCGACAAGGCTTCCACCGCTACCGGGTAAGCGATCAGCTTGCCGTTGTAACGTACGGCATCCCAGGTGAACGGATAGAGTTTGTCCTGGAACGCTTTATCCGGGGTGATTTCCGCCAGCAGACCGGACTGCGCGTAGCCGCCAAAGCGGTCATGCGCCCAGAAGATGATATCCGGGCCGTCGCCGGTCGCTGCAACCTGCGGGAACTTCTCTTCCAGCTTATCCGGATGTTCTACGGAAACTTTAATGCCGGTATCTTTCTCGAACTTTTTACCCACTTCAGCGAGGCCGTTATAGCCTTTATCGCCGTTAATCCAGATAACCAGCTTACCTTCTTCAATTTTTGCGAGGGCAGAGGCGGAAAACATCATCGTCGTCAATGCAGACAGCGCGAGGATGCGAGCGCCAGTTTTGATTTTCATATACCCGTCCTATTTGGTGATGTGCTCGTGGATACACTTGAGTGGTTTAACGCTGATGAGTTTCCTTTTTTAACAACCTCTTTCCATCCTCCCTATGTCTACGCCCCGCCCGCCGTTTATGTGATCCGTATTGCAGAAATGCCGGTAATGGGCCCTGGAGCACATAAAAAAGCCACCGTTTTTGTCGCTTCGATCACGAAATGACCTTTTGCCGGGAACTTCCGGCGGCGAGAGGCAATTTCTCATCCTCCCGTCTCCTCCCCCATCAAAAACCCGGGGGGTGGAGGATTTGCCAACGTAATGAATGCCGCATAGTCAGCCCATCTTGAATGTGTCTTTAAGTGACAGGTTGTAACGAAGGGAGAAGGGCATGGCGAGCGTACAGCTACGAAATGTAACGAAAGCCTGGGGCGACGTGGTGGTATCTAAAGATATCAATCTCGAGATCCAGGATGGGGAGTTCGTCGTGTTTGTAGGACCGTCGGGCTGCGGCAAATCCACCCTGCTGCGTATGATTGCCGGACTGGAAACGGTCACCAGCGGCGATCTGTTTATTGGCGATACCCGAATGAACGATGTGCCGCCCGCCGAGCGCGGCATCGGCATGGTATTCCAGTCTTATGCGCTCTATCCCCACCTTTCCGTTGCCGAAAATATGTCTTTTGGCCTGAAACTGGCCGGGGCGAAAAAAGAGGTGATTAACCAGCGCGTGACTCAGGTTGCAGAGGTGTTGCAGCTGGCGCACCTGCTGGAGCGTAAGCCGAAAGCGCTCTCCGGCGGCCAGCGTCAGCGCGTGGCCATCGGCCGTACCCTGGTCGCCGAGCCGCGGGTTTTTCTGCTTGATGAGCCCCTGTCCAACCTCGATGCCGCGCTGCGCGTGCAGATGCGTATCGAAATCTCCCGTCTGCATAAGCGCCTTGGTCGCACGATGATTTACGTCACCCACGATCAGGTGGAAGCCATGACCCTGGCCGACAAAATCGTCGTGCTGGATGCCGGCCGCGTCGCGCAGGTCGGGAAACCGCTGGAACTCTATCACTATCCGGCAGACCGCTTCGTCGCGGGCTTTATTGGCTCGCCGAAGATGAACTTCCTGCCGGTCAAAGTCACCGCGACCGCCATTGAACAGGTACAGGTCGAACTACCGAACCGCCAGCAGGTCTGGCTGCCGGTAGACAGCGCCCACGTTCAGGTCGGCGCCAATATGTCTTTGGGTATCCGCCCGGAACACCTGCTGCCGAGCGACATCGCCGATGTCACCCTTGAGGGCGAAGTGCAGGTGGTCGAACAGCTTGGTCACGAAACGCAAATTCATATCCAGATCCCCGCCATCCGTCAGAACCTGGTGTACCGCCAGAATGACGTGGTGTTGGTAGAAGAGGGAGCCACATTCGCCATCGGTTTGCCGCCGGAGCGCTGCCATTTATTCCGTGAGGATGGCACCGCTTGTCGTCGGTTGCATAAAGAGCCAGGCGTATAAGGTTCCCCATTAAAAGAAGACGCGAACCCAGCGCGCAGCCAACCATGCGGCGGCCGACGGGGAAGTGTTCAAAGAAAAGCAATGATCTCAGGAGATAGAATGATGATTACTCTGCGCAAACTTCCACTGGCGGTAGCCGTTGCGGCGGGCGTGATGTCTGCCCAGGCGCTGGCTGTCGATTTCCACGGCTACGCGCGTTCCGGTATTGGCTGGACCGGCAGCGGCGGCGAACAGCAGTGCTTCCAGGCCACTGGCGCTCAAAGTAAATACCGTCTCGGTAACGAATGTGAAACTTACGCTGAACTGAAACTGGGCCAGGAAGTGTGGAAAGAGGGCGATAAGAGCTTCTACTTCGATACCAACGTTGCCTACTCGGTATCGCAGCAGAACGACTGGGAATCTACCAGCCCGGCCTTCCGTGAAGTTAACGTGCAGGGTAAAAACCTGATCGACTGGCTGCCGGGTTCAACCCTGTGGGCCGGTAAGCGCTTCTATCAGCGTCATGACGTTCACATGATCGACTTCTACTACTGGGATATATCCGGTCCTGGCGCCGGTATCGAAAACATCGATCTGGGCTTCGGTAAACTCTCTCTGGCCGCCACTCGTTCTTCTGAATCCGGCGGCTCGGCAACCTATGCTGACCGCGATCCGCTGACTGGCGAACGCGTTTATGATCATCTGGTACCGAACGACGTCTTCGATGTGCGTTTAGCTCAGATGGAAACCAACCCAGGCGGTACGCTGGAGCTGGGCGTGGACTATGGTCACACCAACGTGCCGGATGACTACTACCTGCAGCCGGATGCATCAAAAGATGGCTGGATGTTCACCGCTGAACATACCCAGAGCATCCTGAAAGGCTACAACAAATTTGTTCTGCAGTACGCGACCGACGCCATGACCTCCAACGGCAAAGGCGTACCGCAGGGCGGCAGCATTAATAACGATGGTTCCATGTGGCGTGTGCTTGACCACGGCGCGGTCTCTCTGGCGGACGATTGGGACATGATGTACGTCGCCATGTACCAGGACGTCAACCTGGACAACAACAACGGTACCAAATGGTGGACCGTCGGCGTACGTCCTATGTACAAATGGACGCCGATCATGAGCACCCTGCTGGAAGTCGGCTACGACAACGTCAAATCGCAGAAAACCGGCGACAGCAACAACCAGTACAAAATCACCCTGGCGCAACAGTGGCAGGCGGGCGACAGCATCTGGTCCCGTCCGGCAATTCGTCTGTTCGCCACCTACGCGAAGTGGGATGAGAAGTGGGGTTACACCGATAGCGGCGTCGCCATGCGCGATACCTCTGGTACCGGTATCAACACTTCCAGCCGCGGCGACGACGATGAGTGGACCTTCGGCGCCCAGATGGAAATCTGGTGGTAATGCTATCCGCATCATGATGAGTAAAAGAGGGGCATCAGCCCCTCTGTTTTCGGCCCAGCGCGCTATTGCCTGGCTAACGCTCGGCCATAGGAATTGAGGTGATAACAATGAATATGAAGAAAAGTCTCGTTGCCCTCTGCCTGTCCGCCGGCCTGCTGGCCAGCGTACCCGCAGTCAGTTTTGCTGATGTCAATTTCGTGCCGCAGAATACCTCTGCCGCGCCGTCAATCCCGGCTTCCTCGCTGCAGCAGTTGACCTGGACGCCGGTCGATCAATCGAAAACCCAAACCTCTAAAGTGGCGATCGCCGGTCAAACGCTGAATGTCCCCGGTATCGCCGGGCCGGTGGTGGCCTATAGCGTACCGGCCAATATCGGCGAGTTAACCCTGACGCTGACCAGTGAAGTCGACAAACAGACTAGCGTCTACGCGCCAAATGTCCTGATCCTCGATCAGAGCATGACGCCGTCCGCCTTCTTCCCGAGCAGCTATTTCACTTATCTGGAGCCGGGCGTGATGAGCGCCGACCGCCTGGAAGGGGTAATGCGCCTGACGCCGGCGCTGGGACAGCAGAAAATTTATGTGCTGGTGTTTACCACTCCGCAGGATCTGCAGCAGACCACCAAATTAATCGACCCGGCGAAAGCCTACGCGAAAGGCACCGGTAACGCGGTGCCGGACATTCCGGATCCGATCGCTAAACATACCACTGACGGCACCTTGAGCCTGAAGGTGAAAACGTCTTCGAGTTCCAGCGTGCTGGTGGGCCCGCTGTTTGGCTCCTCTGGCCCGGGCCCGGTCACCGTTGGCAATACCGCCGCGCCGGTCTATAACGCCCCGGCCGCCGCGCCTGTTGTCGCACCGGTCGCTGCCGCCCCAGCAGCCAAAAGCGAACCGATGCTTGACGATACCGAAACCTACTTCAACAACGGTATTAAGCAGGCGGTGAAGCAAGGCGATATCGACAAAGCCCTGAAATTGATGAACGAAGCTGAACGCCTCGGCTCGAAATCTGCTCGTTCCACCTTTATCAGCAGTGTAAAAGGCAAGGGGTGACCGTCTCCCCACAATGCTGATGTTTAGGCACAGCCTTTAGGTGCGTCCGCCTGGACGCACTTTTTTTTCTCGCGCAGCGGCAACTGTTGCATGCCTGTTGCGCGGATGATCGTATATTGACGTTTGCCCGCCCTCAAAACGCTATTCTGCGATACAATGCCTGCACGTTTTGTACCGGAGAATCAGGCATGCCACATCCTGCGCTTACGCAACTGCGTGCGCTGCGCTATTTTGCCGCCATACCCGAGCTGGACGCGCCGCTGCGCGACTGGCTGTTGCTGGAAGACTCAATGACCAAACGCTTTGAGCAACAAGGGAAAAAGGTCACCGTGACCATGATTAACGAAGGTTTCGTCGGGCGCGACGCGCTGGCGGGCGAAGAAGCCCTGCTGCCGGAAGAGGCGCGGTATTGGCTGCGGGAGATCATTCTTTGCGCCGATGGCGAACCCTGGCTTGCCGGTCGTACTCTCGTGCCGGAATCGACGCTATGCGGCCCGGAATTAGCCCTGCAGCAGTTGGGGCAGACGCCGCTGGGTCGGTATCTGTTTACGTCGTCGACGTTAACCCGTGATTTTATTGAGATTGGCCGTAGTGCACAGCTGTGGGGGCGACGTTCCCGTCTCCGGCTGAGCGGCAAACCGCTGCTGCTGACAGAGCTTTTTCTGCCTGCATCGCCATTGTATTAAGAGGAAGAGAAAATGGAGTGGAGTCTGACGCAGAATAAGCTGTTGGCGTTTCACCGCCTGATGCGTACTGACAAACCAATCGGCGCGCTATTGCTGCTGTGGCCGACGCTGTGGGCGTTATGGGTGGCTTCACCCGGGGTACCGCCGCTGTGGATTCTGGCGGTATTTGTCGCTGGCGTCTGGTTGATGCGCGCCGCCGGCTGCGTCGTGAATGACTATGCCGACCGTAAATTTGATGGTCACGTTAAGCGTACGGCTCGCCGGCCGTTACCAAGCGGCGAGGTCACGGAAAAAGAAGCGCGCATATTATTCGCGGTGCTGGTGGGGCTCTCCTTCCTGTTGGTGCTGACGCTCAATACCATGACCATCCTGCTGTCGGTCGCGGCGCTGGCGCTGGCCTGGGTCTACCCCTTTATGAAGCGCTACACCCATCTGCCGCAGGTGGTGCTGGGCGCGGCCTTTGGTTGGTCGATCCCGATGGCGTTCTCGGCGGTAAGTGAAGCGCTGCCGCTCAGCTGCTGGCTGATGTTCCTCGCCAATATTCTGTGGGCGGTAGCCTACGACACCCAGTACGCGATGGTCGATCGCGACGATGATGTCAAAATCGGCATTAAGTCGACGGCGATTCTGTTCGGCGAAAACGATCGTTTGATTATCGGTATTCTGCAGGTTGCCGTGCTGGTATTGATGGGGGCTGTAGGCTGGCTGAATGGGCTGAACTGGGCGTTTTACTGGTCGCTGTTTATCGCGGCAGGACTGTTTGTCTGGCAGCAGAAACTTATCTTCAAGCGCGAACGCGATAACTGCTTCAAAGCGTTTATGAATAATAACTACGTTGGGCTGGTGCTGTTTCTCGGTCTGGCGATGAGTTACCTGCAGTAAATCCTTCTGTTCCCCGACTCGCGCCGCGAGCCGGGGAACAGAAGCCGCAACGTTATGCGTCGTCCTGAGCGGCGCTTTCAATCGTCAAACGTACATCCGACGTAATCAAATCCGCCAGCATCTGGTAGACCTTCAGGGTCTCTGCCGGCTCGGCATCGCCAGTATCGCTGATGTAGCCTTCGTCACGCAGGGTCAGCACGAGGGTACTGAACACCGCCTTATCGAAGAACTCCGGCGCATTGATACCATGCAGTACCGACAGACGCTGCGCCATGGTGCGGCTTTCTTTCTCCAGCGTACTGCGGTTGATGGACGGGTTGGCGCTCAGCAGCCAGAAGGTAATCGCGTAGCGCTGTAACGTCTCACGCGCGCCGGCGGCCAGCAGCTGCAGGGAACGAGAGTGAGCCGGATTGACGCTCATCTCATCGCCATTCAGCACCACCAGCCCCTGACGCTGCATCTCTGCCATCAGCGCATCGATAACGCCCGCCAGTTCTTCTTTTTCCCAGCGCAGGAACAGTTCGGCTTTCAGGAACGGATAGAACATCTCGACATGACGCAGCACTTCGCTACGGGAGATGCGGCGATGCTGGGTCACGATAGCGGCCAGCAGCGATGGCATCACCAGCATATGGGCGATGTTGTTGCGATAGTAGGTCATCAGCACCGCCTGCTCGCGCGGCAGGATGATGATATCGCCGATGGTGTCTTTCTCGACTTCGAACTTGTTCATCTGCAGCGCGTGGTCGATAAGCTCGCTGGCGGAAGCCGTCGGCGCGGTCGAATCGGTGGAGTACGGCACGTTACGCAGCAGGTCGAGGTAGCAATCCAACTGTTGGGTTAGTTGCTCACGGGTCAAAGAACGCTGACGTGACGCCAGAAGCGCCGTACAGCACAGGTTCATGGCGTTAGCTGCCCCGGCATTGTTGATGCGCACCATCAGGTCGGCGGCGATATTATTCACCGTCGGCGTCAGCCAGGAAGGGCGGACGGCTTCGATAGGATCGATGGCTTCGCGCCATTCCGGCACGTGCTGATTGAGATAGGTCATCAGCGGCAGCGGTTCACCGAAGTTAACGTAGCCCTGGCCAAGATTACGCAGCTTACTGAGACCGCGCATCATCTGCGGCAGGCTCTCTTTTTCTTTTGTCGCGCCGCGCAGCTCTTTGGCGTAGGTACCCACTTCCATCACGTGCTCGTAGCCGATATAAATCGGCACCAGCGTGATGGGGCGGCTACCGCCGCGCAGCATCGCCTGGATAGTCATCGACAGGGTGCCGGTTTTCGGATCCAGCAGACGGCCGGTACGGGAACGCCCGCCTTCGACAAAGTATTCCACCGAATAACCACGGCTGAACAGCTCGCCAAGATATTCGCGGAATACCGTGGAGTAGAGCTTGTTGCCCTTAAAAGTACGACGAATAAAGAAAGCGCCCAGGCGGCGGAAAATCGGCCCAGCCGGCCAGAAGTTGAGGTTTATGCCTGCAGCGATATGCGGCGGCACCAGACCCTGATGATAGAGCACATAGGAGAGCAGCAGGTAGTCCATGTGACTACGGTGACAAGGCACATAGACAATCTCATGGCCGTCATGCGCCAGCTGGCGTACGCGCTCGGCATTGTGCACGTTAATCCCCTGGTACAGACGGTTCCAGGTAAAGCCCAGAATACGGTCAGTCAGGCGGATCATTTCATAAGAGAAGTTAGCGGCAATCTCTTCCATCAGCGCGATGGCGTTCTGCTGGGCCTTCTCGTGAGAAATCTTCTTGCTGCGCGCTTCATCTTCTACCGCGCGGGCGATAGCTTTCGACGCCAGCAGCTTGTTGAAGAGATCCTGGCGGGCAGGGAGGCGCGGGCCGACGGCGGCCAGACGTTGACGGGCGAAGTGCATACGCGCCACGCGGGCCAGCTTCTGGGCGATGATTTTATCGGTACCGTGCTCATCCGCCATGCGGCGCAGAGAGACCGACGGCGAGAAACGCACGAAGCTATCGCGGCCAAGCCAGGAGACGGCGAAGAATTTCTGAATACCGTTAAGCATCCGCAGCGGCGGATTCTCTTCGCCTTTTTCACGACCCGGCGCGCGGCCGAACATGACCGACACCGGTACCATTTGCACGTCGAGGTCGGGATGGTTACGGTGCAGATCCAGGTAGTCGTGGAACAGCTTGATGGACTCTTCTTTCGGCGTGTAGTAGGTAAACACGCGCGGGCCGCCGTGGATGAAAACGTAGCGCGGCAGCAGTGTGCCGTCGATTTCCAGCGGTTCAAAAGGGTCGGGTAAATCATGCGCCAGGCACTGGGCGCGCAGGGTCAGCAGGTCCGCCTTGGAGTTATAAGGCAAGACGTACATTATCGGACGCGAGGTATCGAGCCCTAATTCCTGAGCAGGTTCTGCCGGAATAGACTTGCTTTTTACCAGCACCCGTAATGGTAAATTCAGTAATTTATAGTAAATTCGTTGCCAGCCGGACATAAACGATGTGAAGCCTCTGGTTAATCATGCAAATGCGCGGCAAGAATAACAGAAAGCGTACAAAATTTCCGTTGTCACACGGCAAACACGTACACTCAGCGACGTCATTTACATTAAAAGGTTCTTTTTGATGGCCAATAATACCACTGGGTTAACCAGAATCATTAAAGCAGCAGGTTATTCCTGGAAAGGTTTCCGCGCGGCATGGGTTAATGAAGCCGCTTTCCGTCAGGAAGGCGTCGCCGCTATTGTGGCCGTGGCGATAGCCTGCTGGCTGGATGTCGATGTCATTACGCGAGTCCTGCTCATTGGCTCGGTCCTGTTAGTGATGATAGTCGAAATTCTTAACAGCGCGATTGAAGCGGTGGTTGATCGTATCGGGCCTGAGCATCATGAGCTTTCCGGGCGCGCAAAGGATATGGGGTCGGCAGCGGTGCTGCTGGCGATAATCATCGCGCTGATCACCTGGGCCATGCTGCTGTGGTCGCATTACCGCTAAGTCTTGTCGGCAACGCTCGCAAAACGGAAAGAATCTCCTGATTTTTATATGATATGTGGTTCCAAAATCACCATTAGCTGTATATACTCACAGCATAACTGTATATACACCCAGGGGGCGGAATGAAAGCGTTAACGACCAGGCAGCAAGAGGTGTTTGATCTCATCCGGGATCACATCAGCCAAACGGGCATGCCGCCGACGCGTGCGGAAATTGCTCAGCGCTTGGGGTTCCGTTCCCCAAATGCGGCGGAAGAACACCTGAAAGCGCTGGCGCGTAAAGGCGCGATTGAAATCGTCTCCGGCGCTTCCCGCGGCATTCGTCTGCTGACGGAAGAAGAACATGGTCTGCCGCTGATTGGCCGCGTTGCCGCCGGCGAGCCGCTGCTGGCGCAGCAGCATATTGAAGGTCACTACCAGGTTGATCCGGCGATGTTTAAACCGAATGCCGACTTCCTGCTGCGCGTAAGCGGGATGTCGATGAAAGACATCGGTATCCTCGACGGCGATCTGCTGGCGGTGCATAAAACTCAGGACGTGCGTAACGGCCAGGTGGTTGTCGCGCGTATCGATGAAGAAGTGACCGTTAAGCGTCTGAAAAAGCAGGGCAACATCGTTGAACTGCTGCCGGAAAACAGTGAGTTTTCTCCAATCGTCGTCGATCTGCGCCAGCAGAGCTTCACCATTGAAGGTCTGGCCGTCGGCGTGATCCGTAACGGTGAGTGGCTGTAACTCCCGTCTTAACGCAGCGTCATCATGATGCATGACGCTGCGATGTTCCTCCTCTGTCTGGTCCCTCTTCATGCTGCTCAACGCCGCCGATAAAGCACTGTGGCGCCTCGCGCTACCAATGATTTTCTCCAATATCACCGTTCCGCTGCTTGGGTTGGTCGATACCGCCGTTGTCGGCCATCTCGATAGTCCCGTCTATCTTGGCGGCGTCGCCGTCGGCGCGACGGCGACCAGTTTCCTCTTTATGCTGCTGCTGTTCCTGCGAATGAGCACCACTGGCTTAACCGCTCAGGCCTATGGCGCCAAAGATCCGCAGCGCCTGGCGCGCGCGCTGGTGCAACCGCTGATCCTGGCGCTGGCCGCCGGGCTGCTCATCGTTCTGTTCCGCATGCCGCTTATTGACCTCGCGCTGCATATCGTCGGCGGGAGCGAGGCGGTACTGGAACAGGCCAGGCGGTTCCTGGAAATCCGCTGGCTCAGCGCCCCGGCGTCGTTGGCCAACCTGGTGCTGTTAGGGTGGCTGCTTGGCGTGCAGTACGCTCGCGCCCCGGTCATCCTGCTGGTGGTCGGCAACTTGCTGAATATCGTGCTCGATCTGTGGCTGGTGATGGGGTTGCATATGAACGTGCAGGGGGCGGCGCTGGCGACGGCGCTGTCGGAATACGCCACCTTTATCATCGGCCTGCTGATGGCGAAACGGGTGCTGGCGCTGCGTGGCGTGACGTTTGCCATGTTGAAGGAGGCGTGGCGCGGCAATATGCGGCGCCTGCTGGCGCTTAACCGCGACATCATGCTGCGCTCGCTGCTGCTGCAGCTCTGCTTTGGCGCCATCACCGTCTTCGGCGCCCGTCTTGGCAGCGACGTGGTGGCGGTCAATGCGGTACTGATGACCATGCTGACCTTTACCGCATACGCGCTGGACGGTTTTGCCTATGCCGTCGAAGCGCATTCCGGGCAAGCCTACGGCGCGCGTGACGGTAGCCAACTGCTGGAAGTCTGGCGCGCTGCCTGTCGGCAGTCGGGAATGGTAGCGCTGTCGTTCGCGTTAATCTACAGCGTGGCCGGTGAGCATATCATCGCGCTATTGACCTCTATCCCATCATTGCAGCAGCTGGCAGACCGCTATCTGTTCTGGCAGATGATCCTACCGGTGATTGGCGTTTGGTGTTATCTGCTGGATGGCATGTTTATCGGCGCGACGCGCGGCGCGGAGATGCGTAATAGCATGGCGGTAGCCGCTGCGGGGTTTGCGGTGACGTTGCTCTCTGTGCCTATGCTCGGCAATCACGGCCTGTGGCTGGCGCTGGCCGTGTTCCTGGCTTTGCGTGGGCTTTCGCTGGCGCTCATCTGGCGCCGCCACTGGCAGCGTGGCACCTGGTTTAACTCACCCTCCTGAATGTAAAAAGCCCGGCTCAGCGTAGCGCGAGCCGGGAAAATCCCCCCAGCGTTTTCAATCGACCTGATGGTTAAAAATTCCGAATAACGAATCGGTGCCAGCATTGTCATCTATAGTTATTACCATGTCCGGAACAAAACGGGCTGTTAACCCACCGAATGATGAGGACGTAATGATGAATAAAGACGAAATCAGCGGTAACTGGAAACAGTTGAAAGGTAAAGCCAAGGAACAGTGGGGTAAGCTGACCGATGACGATATGACGGTCATCGAAGGGAAGCGCGACCAGTTGGTCGGTAAAATTCAGGAACGCTACGGCTATGCCAAAGATCAGGCCGAAAAAGAGGTGTCTGACTGGGAGCGTAAGAACGATACGCGCTGGTAGCGAACGCGGTTTTGACCCCCTGTTTATGCCTGTCTAACGGCATAGTGATATGCCGTAGCTTCCCGCTGATGTCGCCCGACTCAGCGGGCTTTCTTTTTAATCTGGATGGTATGATCGTGATGGCAGTGTTCGCGAGTACTGCAGGCTTCGACTTCCACGCAGGCCGCGCACAGGCCATGCGCTTCAATCACATTATGCCGTAGAGCGAAGCCCATTCTGGCCGCCAGCGTATGCATAATATCCTCTACGCCTTCCGCACACTCTTCTTTGACCACGCCGCAGCGATCGCAGATAAACATCGCCGAACTGTGGGTTGGCTGATCGAAAAGGTGGCACAGCACATAGCTGTTGGTCGATTCCACTTTGTGCACAAAACCTTGCTCCAGCAGAAACTCCAGCGCGCGATAGACCGTCGGCGGCTTCGCCTGCGGCTCTTTTTCACGCAGCAGATCCAGCAGATCGTAGGCGCTAATCGCCCCTTGCTGCAGGCTCATCAGACGCAACACTTCCAGACGCTGCGGGGTCAGGCGTACGCCACGTTGCACGCAAAGCTTTTCAGCCTGCGCTAACATTTCTTGCGAAGTGGTGTTATCCATGAGCATCCTCTGGTTGCGTGATGTTGAAACTGTTACTTTATCACGAACCAGGTAAAACGCCGAGAACCTGCAAGCTTTGCTATACCTGATGTATCTCATTTTCGGGAGAAAACGATGAAACGACCTGATTGCATTCGACATTGGCGCGAACTGGAAGGTGCGGATGATTCCACCTACCCCGATAGTCACGAGCTGTTTTCAATTGGCGCGCCTCTTGCCCGCGGCCTAGGGCTAAATCGGCTGGGCATCCATCATGAACGTTTACCGCCGGGACGCAGAACCTCTTATCCGCACGCGGAAAGCGATGAAGAAGAATTCATCTACGTGCTGGAAGGCTTTCCGGAAGTCTGGATCAATGGCTATCTATGGAAGCTGGAGCCGGGCGATAGCGTCGGCTTTCCGGCGGGAACTGGCGTATGTCATACCTTCCTGAATAATACCGAGCAGGAGGTGCGACTGCTGGTCGTTGGCGAGGCGAATAAAAAGCACAACCGTATTTACTATCCGCTGAACCCGGGCTATGCCGCGACTCGCCAGGACCGTTGGGTGGATCACCCTCCGCAGTTCTTTGGCCCGCACGACGGCAAACCGCGTAAAATATAGGTAACATTTTGACCATGGCGCGTGGCGTTCGACGCTATGCGCCGTGGTTTGTGTTTGTGCTATAGTAGCGCCCCTTTTTACCCGGATGCTTATTTATTCGCCATGATGCCAGAATCCACGTCTACCGCTTTTGCCGCCCACCGTTTTTCTATCGCGCCCATGCTCGATTGGACCGACAGACATTGCCGCTACTTCCTGCGTCTGCTGTCGCGCCATACTCTGCTGTACACCGAAATGGTCACTACCGGCGCGATTATTCACGGTAAAGGCGACTATCTGGCCTATAGCGAAGAAGAACATCCGGTGGCGCTGCAGTTGGGCGGTAGCGATCCTGCGGCGTTGGCGCAATGCGCGAAGCTCGCCGAGGCGCGCGGCTATGACGAGATTAACCTCAACGTCGGCTGCCCCTCTGACCGCGTGCAGAACGGGATGTTTGGCGCTTGTCTGATGGGCAATGCCGCGCTGGTGTCGGACTGCATCAAAGCGATGCGCGACGTGGTGTCGATCCCGGTAACGGTAAAAACCCGTATTGGCATTGACGATCGGGATAGCTATGAATTCCTGTGTGATTTCATTGAGACCGTCTCCGGCAAAGGGGAATGTGAAATGTTCATCATTCACGCCCGTAAAGCCTGGCTTTCCGGCCTGAGCCCGAAAGAGAACCGTGAAATCCCGCCGCTGGATTATCCGCGCGTCTGGCAACTAAAACGTGATTTCCCGCATCTGACGATGGCGATTAACGGCGGAATTAAATCTCTGGCAGAGGCCAAACTGCAGCTTGAGCACATGGATGGCGTGATGGTGGGGCGTGAAGCCTATCAAAATCCGGGCATTCTGGCTTCGGTGGATCGTGAGATTTTCGGCGTCGACGGTGCGGATGCCGATCCGGTGGCGGTGGTGCGCGCAATGTATCCCTATATCGAGCGTGAGCTCAGCAACGGTACCTACCTGGGTCATATCACCCGCCATATGCTGGGATTGTTCCAGGGGATCCCCGGCGCGCGTCAGTGGCGCCGCTATCTCAGCGAAAACGCCCACAAAGCGGGCGCCGATATCAACGTGCTGGAGCACGCGCTGAAGCTGGTTGCCGATAAGCGTTAATTTTTTCGCTAAAACCTGGTCTTTTTCGCCACGCCCTGCGCTATTGCTGCAGGGCGTTTTGTTTTAATTCAATGAGTTATACCTGGCATGATTCTTGAAAATGACTCTTGAAATAGCTAATCAGCTATCTGGTTATTTTTTCGGGAGAAGACCATGCTGGAACTCTTATTTGTTATTGGCTTTTTTGTCATGTTGCTGGTCACCGGCATCTCGCTGCTTGGCATTATTGCCGCGCTGGTTGTCGCCACGGCGCTGATGTTCTTCGGCGGCCTGTTCGCATTAATGTTTAAACTGCTACCCTGGCTGCTGCTGGCGGTGGCTGTCGTATGGGTCATTCGGGCGATGAAATCGCCGACGACCACCCGCTATCGTCGTGAAGATCGCTGGCGCTATTAAGCCAACATTTTGGGTATTGAGCGGTATGTCACAACCTGAGTAATTTTGCATAAAACAGCGTAGGCATTGCGTATTAAATCTGTCACTATTAGCGCGATAACGAATTCATCGCGCTGTACCCTACATACAGCCGAACAAAAAAAGTCAGGGCCTCCGTCAGGAGGCCCTAAACTTTTCTGGCGATCTCACCCCGTTACGGCAGCAGCAGGCTCGACCCCTCGGTCACCCGGCTTTCCAGAATCTCATGCGCGCGCCGGGCGTCACGCAGGGCGTATTTCTGATTATCCGTGACATCGACCTTGATCACGCCGCTGGCGATCAGCGAAAACAGTTCATTGCTGGCTTCCGTTAGCTCTTCCCGGTTGGTGATGTAGCCTTGCAGAGAAGGGCGGGTCACATAGAGTGAGCCTTTCTGATTGAGGATACCCAAATTTACGCCGGTTACCGGGCCAGATGAATTGCCGAAGCTGACCATCAGCCCACGCCGCTGAAGACAATCGAGCGAGGCCTCCCAGGTATCTTTACCTACGGAATCGTAAACCACGGCGACTTTTTTGCCGCCGGTCAGCGCCTTGACGCGCTCGGCAATATTCTCTTCGCGGTAGTTAATGGTTTCCCAGGCGCCGGCCTGCCGGGCGCGCTGCGCTTTTTGCTCGCTGCCGACGGTGCCGATAAGTTTCGCCCCCAGCGCTTTCGCCCACTGGCAGGCAATCAGCCCCACGCCGCCCGCAGCCGCATGGAACAGGAAGGTCTCGTTGGCTTTAATCTCGTAGGTTTTGCGCAGCAGATACCAGACGGTCAATCCTTTAAGAAACGAGGCGGCGGCCTGCTCAAAGGAAATCGCATTGGGTAAAATCGCCGCTTTGTCGGCATGCACGTTATGCACCGAGCTATAAGCGCCAAGCGCGGCCTGGGCGTACACCACCCGATCGCCAACCTTGATATGTTTAACGCCGCTGCCGATTTTACTGACGATACCGGCGGCTTCGGTGCCCAAACCGCTCGGCAGTGAGGGCGGCGGATACAGGCCGCTGCGGATGTAGGTGTCGATGTAGTTGATACCGATAGCTTTATTTTCTACCTGGATTTCGTGCTCGGCAGGATCGTTGGGGGTAAACTCGACCGCATGCAGCACCTCGGGGCCTCCATGCGCGGGAAATTCAATTCGTGTTGCCATGTGAACTCCTTTATAATTTTGTGTCTCTCATTTACAGGTAACTCCATTCACTATGGCAGGAAATAAACCCTTCAACAAACCACAGACAGAACCTCGCGAACGCGATCCGCAGCTCGCCGGGTTGAAAGTCCCGCCGCACTCGATTGAAGCGGAACAGTCGGTGTTGGGCGGTTTAATGCTGGATAACGAGCGCTGGGACGACGTCGCCGAAAGGGTGGTGTCGGAAGATTTCTATACCCGTCCGCATCGTCATATCTTTACCGAGATGGCGCGCCTGCAAGAGTCAGGTAGCCCGATTGACCTGATCACCCTCGCCGAATCGCTTGAGCGTCAGGGGCAACTGGATAGCGTTGGCGGCTTCGCCTATCTGGCCGAGCTCTCCAAAAATACGCCAAGCGCGGCGAACATCAGCGCGTATGCCGACATCGTGCGCGAACGCGCAGTGGTGCGTGAAATGATTTCGGTGGCCAACGAAATCGCCGAAGCCGGTTTCGACCCCCAAGGGCGCACCAGCGAGGACCTGCTGGATCTGGCGGAATCGCGGGTATTTAAAATTGCCGAAAGCCGCGCCAATAAAGATGAAGGGCCGAAGAACATCGCCGATGTGCTCGATGCCACCGTCGCCCGTATTGAGCAGCTGTTCCAACAGCCGCACGATGGCGTCACCGGGGTGAATACCGGCTATGACGACCTCAACAAAAAGACCGCCGGGCTACAACCTTCGGATCTGATTATCGTCGCCGCGCGTCCTTCGATGGGTAAGACGACATTTGCGATGAACCTCGTGGAAAATGCGGCGATGCTGCAGGATAAACCGGTATTGATCTTCAGTCTGGAGATGCCATCCGAGCAGATCATGATGCGTTCTCTGGCCTCGCTATCGCGCGTCGATCAGACTCGTATCCGTACCGGCCAACTGGACGATGAAGACTGGGCGCGTATCTCCGGCACTATGGGTATCTTGCTGGAAAAACGGAACATCTATATCGATGACTCCTCCGGCCTGACGCCGACGGAAGTGCGTTCACGCGCCCGACGTATCGCCCGCGAGCACGGCGGTATCGGCCTTATTATGATCGACTACCTGCAGCTGATGCGCGTACCGTCGCTCTCCGACAACCGTACTCTGGAGATCGCCGAAATCTCCCGCTCGCTGAAGGCGCTGGCAAAAGAGTTGCAGGTGCCGGTGGTGGCGCTGTCGCAGCTGAACCGCTCTCTGGAACAGCGCGCCGATAAACGCCCGGTCAACTCCGACCTGCGTGAATCCGGCTCTATTGAACAGGATGCCGACTTAATCATGTTCATCTACCGTGATGAGGTTTATCACGAGAACAGCGATTTAAAAGGTATTGCTGAAATTATCATTGGTAAACAACGTAACGGCCCGATCGGTACAGTACGACTGACCTTTAACGGCCAGTGGTCGCGTTTCGATAATTATGCCGGCCCTCAGTATGACGATGAGTAGACCTCTGTCAGTCTTTTTTTAAGGAATTCAAATGCAAGCGGCAACTGTAGTTATCAACCGCCGCGCTCTGCGACACAACCTGCAACGCCTGCGTGAACTGGCTCCTGCCAGCAAACTGGTTGCGGTGGTGAAAGCGAACGCCTACGGACACGGCCTTCTTGAGACCGCGCGAACGCTGACCGACGCCGATGCCTTCGGCGTCGCCCGCCTGGAGGAGGCGCTGCGCCTGCGTGAAGGGGGTATTACCCAACCGATATTGCTGCTGGAAGGTTTCTTTGAAGCGGCGGATCTGGCGCTGATTTCCGCGCAGCGCCTGCATACCGTGGTACATAGCCCAGAACAGCTGGCGGCGCTCGAACAAGCGGAACTGGCCGAACCGGTTACCGTCTGGATGAAGCTGGATACCGGTATGCATCGCCTTGGCGTACTGCCGGAACAGGCCGAAGCGTTTTATCAGCGGCTAAGCCGGTGCAAAAATGTCCGCCAGCCGGTGAATATCGTCAGCCATTTCGCTCGCGCCGATGAGCCTGAATGCGGCGCGACCGAGCGTCAGCTGGATATTTTCACCACCTTTACCGAAGGTAAGCCGGGGCTGCGTTCTATTGCCGCCTCGGGCGGGATCCTGCTGTGGCCGCAGTCGCATTTCGACTGGGCGCGGCCGGGCATCATTCTCTATGGCGTTTCGCCGCTGGAGAACCACTCTACCGGTGAGGATTTCGGCTGCCTGCCGGTCATGTCGCTGACCTCAAGCCTGATTGCGGTGCGCGAGCATAAAGCCGGGGAGCCGGTGGGCTACGGCGGCACCTGGATTAGCGAGCGCGATACCCGCCTCGGCGTCGTGGCGATGGGCTATGGCGATGGCTATCCACGCGCCGCGCCCTCCGGCACGCCGGTGCTGGTCAACGGCCGCGAAGTGCCGATAGTCGGCCGCGTGGCGATGGATATGATTTGCGTTGACCTCGGCCCTCAGGCGCAGGATCAAGCCGGCGATCCGGTTGTGTTATGGGGAGAAGGGCTCCCCGTTGAGCGCATCGCGGAAATAACGAAAGTGAGTGCTTACGAACTTATCACTCGCCTGACCTCCAGGCTGGCTATCCGTTACCTCGACTGAGTACGGTCAGTGGCATATTTCCCCGATTACGCTACGCTTATCGGGGTAATGAGCAGGGGCGGCGCGCGGCGTCGCCCATGTTTGCAGCGATCTTTGTCGATAACTTACCAACATCCCCTCGACCTTCCCCAACTTCCGGTTTATTGTGTAAATACCTGCTTTCGTAAACCTGGAGATACATCTCGTGTTTCAAAAAGTTGACGCCTACGCCGGCGACCCCATTCTCTCCTTGATGGAGCGTTTCAAAGAAGATCCGCGTAGTGACAAAGTGAACCTCAGCATCGGTCTTTACTACAACGAAGACGGCATTATTCCGCAACTACAGGCCGTGGCGGATGCCGAAGCACGACTCAATGCCCAGCCGCACGGCGCCTCGCTGTATCTGCCGATGGAAGGTCTCAATAGCTACCGCCACGCCATTGCGCCGCTGTTATTTGGTGCCGACCATCCGGTGCTGAAACAAAACCGCGTAGCGTCAATTCAAACCCTGGGTGGCTCCGGCGCGCTGAAGGTTGGCGCCGATTTCCTTAAACGCTACTTCCCACAGTCTCGCGTATGGGTTAGCGACCCGACCTGGGAAAACCACATCGCCATATTTGAAGGGGCTGGGTTCGAAGTAAGTACTTACCCATGGTTCGATGATGAGACCAACGGCGTACGTTTTGAAGCCTTCCTCGCCAAACTACAGACGCTCCCTGAGCGCGATATCGTGCTGCTGCATCCATGTTGCCACAACCCAACGGGCGCCGATCTGAGTAACGCACAGTGGGATGAAGTTGTTAAGGTGTTGAAAGCACGTAATTTAATTCCTTTCCTCGATATTGCCTATCAGGGCTTTGGCGCCGGTATGGAAGACGATGCCTACGCTATCCGCGCGATTGCCAGCGCCGGCCTACCGATGCTGGTCAGCAACTCATTCTCCAAAATCTTCTCGTTGTACGGCGAACGCGTCGGCGGCCTGTCAATCGTCTGCGATGATGCTGAAACCGCTGGCCGCGTGCTGGGTCAGTTGAAAGCGACGGTGCGTCGTAACTACTCCAGCCCGCCTAATTTTGGCGCGCAGGTGGTGGCGGCAGTATTGAACGACCCGGCGCTGAAAGCTTCATGGCTGGCGGAAGTGGAAGCGATGCGTACCCGCATCCTGGCGATGCGTCAGACGCTGGTGGATGCGCTGAAAGAGGCCGTTCCCGGCAAAAACTTTGACTACCTGCTGAAGCAGCGCGGCATGTTTAGCTACACCGGATTGAGCGCGGCACAGGTGGATCGTCTACGCGAAGAGTTTGGCGTTTACCTGATTGCCAGCGGCCGGATGTGCGTGGCGGGACTTAACTCGCGTAACGTCCAGCGTGTCGCCCAGGCGTTTGCTGCTGTAATGTAAGTGCTTACTTACTAATTTGCCCTCGCCAGCGTTAAGGCGAGGGTAGTATTACCTCTGAAGTGTGATCATGCTCTTTTTATATGACATTTGAGCAGAAAATCCTTTCTATCTATGTGGGCAGGCGTTAAGGTCTTGGGGCATTAATGCGCTCACTCATTATTAAAAATAATAACGAATCGATTATTTAGACCCAAAATAACTCAGGTTGCCGCTAAGCGGCCTGGCGCATGAGGGGCATAGGGATAAATATGCGTAAGTTAACTTTGGCCATTAGCGCCACTTGTCTGTTGTTCGCTCTGAATAGCTCCGTTGTCGCTCGCGCGTCCACTCCACAGCCCATTTGGGAAGGGACGAATGTTGCGAAACTCGCCGAACAGGCGCCGATCCATTGGGTATCGGTGGCGCAAATCGAAAATAGCCTGCTGGGCCGCGCGCCGATGGCGGTGGGTTTCGATATCGATGATACCGTGTTATTTTCCAGCCCCGGTTTCTGGCGCGGGCAAAAAACCTATTCTCCCGGCAGCGAAGCCTATCTGAAGAACCCGGAGTTCTGGGAAAAGATGAATAACGGCTGGGACGAGTTCAGTATGCCGAAAGAAGTGGGCCGCCAGCTGATCGCGATGCATATTAAGCGCGGCGACAGCATCTACTTCGTCACCGGCCGCAGCCAGACCAAAACTGAGACCGTCTCCAAAACCCTGCAGGATGATTTCCTGATCCCCGGTGCTAACATGAACCCGGTGATTTTTGCCGGCGATAAGCCCGGCCAGAACACGAAAACTCAGTGGTTACGCGAGAAGAATATCAAAGTCTTCTACGGTGACTCTGACAACGATATCTCGGCGGCCCGCGATGCCGATGCGCGAGGAATTCGCGTGCTGCGTGCGGCAAACTCCTCCTATAAACCTTTGCCGATGGCCGGGTCGCAGGGGGAAGAGGTGATTGTGAATTCAGAATATTAAGGCGTGTGAAACGCAACGCATCTGAATACGAAAAGGCAGCCGCAGGCTGTCTTTTTTTTGTACGAATTTCAGCCTTTGAGGTTTTACCTTTTCGTTTCTTGCTGCAAACTTAGAAGGATTCACACATTACAGGAGTCGTTTATGTGGCATCAGCAAACCCTGACATTAGGCCCGAAATCTCGTGGTTTCCATCTGGTGACCAACGAAATTATTGGTCAAATCCGCGAGCTCTCGCATATCAAGGTTGGCCTGCTGCATCTGTTACTCCAGCATACTTCCGCTTCCCTGACGTTGAATGAGAACTGCGATCCTACGGTCCGTTTTGATATGGAACAGCATTTCCTCAATGCCGTACCAGACAACGCGCCGTATGAACACGATTATGAAGGTCCTGATGATATGCCCTCGCACATTAAATCATCGCTGCTGGGCGTTTCCCTGATGTTGCCGGTGCAGAACGGCAACGTCATGTTAGGGACCTGGCAGGGGATCTGGCTGGGGGAGCATCGTATTCACGGCGGTTCGCGGCATATTGTCGCAACGCTCATGGGAGAATAAAAAATGACCATATCGGATCTACTGCAGTACTGCATGGCGAAGCCGGGCGCGGAGCAAAGTGTTCATAGCGACTGGAAAGCGACGCAAATCAAGGTCGCGGATGTGTTATTCGCCATGGTGAAAGAGGTGGAGGATAAGCGGCCGGCCGTTGCGTTAAAGACCAGCCCGGAGCTTGCCGAGCTGCTGCGCGAACAACATCGCGATGTTCGCCCCAGCAGGCATCTGAATAAAGCTCACTGGAGCACGGTTTTCCTCGATGGCTCTCTGCCAGACTCGCAGATTTACTACCTGGTGGATGCTTCCTATCAACAGGCGGTCGACCTGCTGTCGGAGGATAAGCGGAGGCAGTTGGCCTAGCTTATAGCCTGCCAGCCAGCGCCAGCAGCGTGATATCGAGCAGCCGTAACAACGTCGCCTGCAGCTGCGCCTGGCGCGCGATGCTCTGGTTGTTGGCGCGAATGCGGGCAATATCGCGCTGACCTTCCAGCAGTAGCCGTAGATCGTCTTCGGTCAGCCAGCCCTGAGCTTTTTGCTGCAATGCCTGTAGCAAAAAGATGGCGCTATCGCGTACTTCGCGCTGCTCATCGCCAAGTACTCTATTCAGTAATGGCATCCATTCGGCGCTATCAATCGCGCAAGCGGACAACAGCGCGCGAATCTCCATGGTTGTCGGCATTATTCCCTCCCTGTACGCTGACATTCGCCAGCGATAGCCTGTTGATAGAGATAAATGGTCTGCCGCGTTAAATATTGCGCTTCGGCAGGGGTAAAGGGCGCGCCCAGCATCTGGCGATGGGCGTACACGCGTAAATAGTTACCTTCAAGTATCCTGAAATTTTCCTGGCGCAGCGCGTCGCCTTGGGCGATCGCCTGCGTGAACTGCTGGCGAATCTGTTCATCTTCCTTGTTCAATTGTTGATCGTCCTGCGTCGCTGCGGTGGCGATGAACTGCAAATGCAACTGCTTGAGTGTGAGCAATTGCTGATAGGCCGTATCGCTGTAGCGGCCAACCCATGAGCAGGCGCTTAACGTACATAGCGCGGCGGCGATGATAAATAACGGAATGAGGCGTGGTACTCGCATAGTTTTCCCGGCATTCGGTGGGCGATAGCGACTATCAGACGCCAGAGTGAGCGCTTCGGGCAAATCACGAAGTCTCAGCGTGAAAAAATGAGATGAAATGAGATGAAATGAGGCCTCTTCCGTGAAGGAAGAGGCCTGAGAGGTTACTTCAGCAAGGGCTTCAGGAAGCGCGCCGTGTGTGAGGCTTCACATTCGGCAACGGTTTCCGGCGTGCCGGAAACGAGAATTTCCCCACCGCCGCTACCGCCTTCCGGGCCGAGGTCGACAATCCAGTCGGCGGTTTTAATCACGTCGAGGTTGTGCTCAATGACCACGATGGTATTGCCCTGATCGCGTAGCTGATGCAGCACATCCAGCAGCTGCTGAATATCGGCGAAATGCAGACCGGTGGTCGGTTCATCAAGGATATACAGCGTCTGGCCGGTACCGCGCTTGGAGAGTTCGCGCGCCAGCTTCACGCGCTGGGCTTCACCGCCGGAGAGCGTGGTTGCCGACTGGCCGAGACGAATATAGGTCAGACCAACATCCATCAGGGTTTGCAGCTTACGCGCCAGCGCCGGCACGGCATCAAAGAATTCGCGCGCTTCTTCGATGGTCATATCCAGCACTTCGTGGATAGTTTTGCCTTTGTACTTAATTTCCAGCGTTTCGCGGTTATAGCGTTTGCCTTTGCACTGGTCGCACGGCACATAGATATCCGGCAGGAAGTGCATCTCAACCTTGATCACTCCGTCGCCCTGGCAGGCTTCGCAGCGGCCGCCGCGGACGTTAAAACTGAAGCGGCCCGGCGTATAGCCGCGTGAACGTGATTCCGGTACACCGGCAAACAGTTCGCGCACCGGCGTGAACACGCCGGTGTAGGTTGCCGGGTTTGAACGTGGCGTACGGCCAATCGGGCTCTGGTCGATATCGATGACTTTATCGAAGTGCTCCAGCCCCTGGACATCGCGATACGGCGCAGGCTCGGCAATCGTCGCGCCGTTCAGCTGGCGCTGGGCGATGGGGAACAGGGTATCGTTAATCAGCGTTGATTTACCGGAACCGGAAACGCCGGTGATACAGGTAAACAGGCCGACCGGCAGCGTCAGCGTCACATCCTTGAGGTTGTTGCCCCGTGCGCCGGTGAGCTTCAGCACTTTTTCCGGATCGGCGGCGACGCGCTGTTTCGGCACTTCGATTTTGCGTTTACCGCTCATGTACTGCCCGGTGAGCGATTCTGGTACCGCCATAATGGCGTCCAGCGGCCCTTCGGCCACCACCTGGCCGCCGTGAACCCCAGCGCCGGGGCCGATGTCGATGACGTGGTCGGCGGCGCGAATGGCGTCTTCGTCATGTTCAACGACAATGACCGTGTTGCCCAGATTACGCAGGTGGATAAGCGTACCGAGCAGACGTTCGTTATCACGCTGGTGCAG
The DNA here is from genome assembly GCF_057196925.1 of Klebsiella sp. SYXHC3. Classification (NCBI taxonomy): domain Bacteria; kingdom Pseudomonadati; phylum Pseudomonadota; class Gammaproteobacteria; order Enterobacterales; family Enterobacteriaceae; genus Klebsiella; species Klebsiella sp. SYXHC3. The sequence continues at coordinate 51,829 of NZ_JBXUNG010000009.1, forward strand.
GCCGATGGAGGGCTCATCCAGCACGTACATCACGCCAACCAGCCCCGCGCCAATCTGGCTCGCCAGACGAATACGCTGCGCTTCACCGCCGGAAAGCGTCTCCGCCGAACGAGAGAGCGTCAGGTAGTTCAGACCGACGTTGACGAGGAATTTCAGACGATCGCCAATCTCTTTCAGCACTTTCTCAGCGATTTGCGCCCGCTGCCCGGACAGCTTCAGGTTGTTGAAGAAGTCCATCGCGTGGCCGATGCTCATATCGGAAATGGTCGGCAGCGGTGTGTTCTCCACAAACACGTGGCGCGCTTCGCGGCGCAGACGCGTGCCTTCGCAGCTGGCGCACGGACGGTTGCTGATGAATTTCGCCAGCTCTTCGCGCACCGCGCTGGATTCCGTCTCTTTGTAACGGCGCTCCATGTTGTGCAGCACGCCTTCAAACGGATGGCGGCGTACTGACGTGTCGCCGCGGTCGTTCATGTATTTGAATTCAATATTCTCTTTACCTGAACCGTACAGCACGACTTTCTGAACATTAGCGCTGAGGGTGCCCCAGGGCGCTTCGACATCAAACTTATAGTGATCCGCCAGCGACTTCAGCATCTGGAAATAGTAGAAGTTGCGGCGATCCCAGCCGCGGATGGCGCCGCCAGCCAGCGATAGCTCCGGATTCTGAATCACCCGATCGGGATCGAAATACTGTTGAACACCAAGGCCGTCGCAGGTCGGGCAGGCCCCTGCCGGGTTGTTGAAGGAGAACAGACGCGGCTCCAGTTCGCGCATGCTATAGCCGCAAATCGGGCAAGCGAAGTTCGCCGAGAACAGCAGTTCTTCCGCTTTACTGTCATCCATGTTGGAAACAATGGCGGTGCCGCCTGAGAGCTCCAGCGCGGTTTCGAAAGACTCCGCCAGACGCTGCGCCAGATCGTCACGTACTTTGAAGCGATCGATAACCACTTCGATCGTGTGTTTCTTTTGCAGCTCTAACTTCGGCGGATCCGAAAGATCGCAGACTTCGCCATCGATCCGCGCGCGAATGTAGCCCTGGCTGGCAAGGTTTTCCAGCGTTTTGGTGTGCTCGCCCTTACGCTCTTTAATAATGGGCGCCAGCAGCATCAGGCGCTGACCTTCCGGCTGTGAGAGCACGTTATCGACCATCTGGCTGACGGTTTGCGCGGCCAGCGGGACGTCGTGGTCCGGGCAACGCGGTTCGCCGACGCGGGCGTACAGCAGTCGCAGATAGTCGTGGATTTCAGTAATGGTGCCTACCGTCGAACGCGGGTTGTGGGAGGTCGATTTCTGTTCGATAGAAATCGCCGGCGACAGCCCTTCGATATGATCGACGTCCGGTTTCTCCATCAGAGACAGGAACTGTCGCGCATAGGCGGAGAGCGATTCGACGTAGCGACGCTGGCCTTCGGCGTACAGGGTGTCGAAAGCGAGTGAGGATTTGCCAGACCCAGAAAGCCCGGTGACGACAATGAGTTTGTCGCGCGGGATGACGAGGTTGATGTTTTTGAGATTATGGGTGCGGGCGCCCCGAACTTCGATCTTATCCATTCACCTTTCCCGGTAGGTAGATACACGGATTGCCTGGTTTGCTTAAAGGACAAACGGCAGAAACGGCTAATTATGACACAATTTAACCTGTCTGGATATACAGTATTGGAATGGCACTGCAGTAAGAGGGTGAAAAATTGCATAGCGGCGGGATGTTTTCTGGAATTGGCTTCGCAGCTATCAAATTGCCCCTTTGTGGTGTTAGAATTCCCGGTTTACACTTATACAAAACGTATTATTCAGGAGATTCGATCATGGCCAGCAGAGGCGTAAACAAGGTGATTCTCGTCGGTAATCTGGGGCAGGACCCGGAAGTACGCTACATGCCAAGTGGCGGCGCTGTCGCCAACTTCACGCTGGCAACTTCCGAATCCTGGCGCGATAAGCAAACCGGCGAAATGAAAGAGCAGACTGAATGGCACCGCGTTGTGCTGTTCGGCAAACTGGCGGAAGTCGCTGGCGAATACCTGCGTAAAGGTTCTCAGGTTTATATCGAAGGCCAGCTGCGCACCCGTAAATGGACCGATCAGTCCGGTCAGGACAAATACACCACTGAAATCGTGGTAAACGTCGGCGGCACCATGCAGATGCTGGGCGGCCGTCAGGGCGGCGGCGCACCGGCAGGCGGCGGCCAGCAGCAGGGCGGTTGGGGTCAGCCTCAGCAGCCGCAGGGCGGCAACCAGTTCAGCGGCGGCGCGCAGTCTCGTCCGCAGCAGCAGGCCCCGGCAGCGCCATCTAACGAACCGCCGATGGACTTCGACGACGATATTCCGTTCTAAGGCTTTCCTTATAACGCACTGCCAATGCAGTAAACCAACAAAAAGCCCCGAGTGTTCGGGGCTTTTTCGTTTCAGGCCCTCAGGTTGCCGGGGCCGAAGCTTCAGGAGCGGTTGGCGGAACTGTGTCTGGCTGCGGCTTACCCGTTCCAGGCTCGGGTAGCGGCGCGGCGGTAGCTTTTTGTTTACGGGCGATATCATCCATAATCAGCCGATAGGCAATGTAGTATTTATAGATATTGCTGACGTAGGTCACCGTCTCAGCGCCGATCTTCTCTGCTGCGAGATTCTCGACGTTGCCAAACCAGATATTTGGGTCAAAACCGCGTTTTTGGGTTTCCGTACGTAGACGCGCGATGCGTGCCGGGCCGGCATTGTAAGAAGCAAACGAAAACAGCGCCTTATCAAGCGGCGTCATCGGTTGGTCACCATAGTAATGATCGATCATCCAGCGCATATACTTAACGCCGGCATGAATGTTGGGGTCGATTTTTTTGATATCGCCAACCTTCAATTCCTTGCCGGTCGCGGGCATGACCTGCATCACGCCGATTGCGCCGACGTGGCTGCGTACCGATTGATTGAGCCGCGATTCCTGATATCCCTGGGCGGCCATCAGCAGCCAGTCGACATCATAGCGTTCGCCATATTTTCTAAAAATTTCCACCATCTGCAAAAACTTAGCGCGCTCTCTGTTGGCTGCGGCGTTTTTAACGTAGGTCGTGCTTTTCAGGTAGCGCAGCAGAATCATGTTTCCCAGGGTGCTGCCTTGACGATTATTTTTCACGAAATTATTCAGTACCGCGAGAAGCTGTGGGTTATCTTTGCGGACCGCCCAGGCGATGCTACCGCCATCCCGTAATACAATGTCGTCATGCACCTGAATTTTTGGAAACACCTGTTTCCAGAAAAGCGCCTTATGGCGATCCACTACGATCAGGGGAATCAGGCCGGCATTGAGCATTTCGAGAAGATCCTCATCTTCGAGCGCCTCTGGCGCTTCCTGCAGAATAACCGGCGGCAGCGACGCTTTAGCGAAGCGGGCGTTAAGTCTCTGCAAACTTTCGTAATAGCTGGAGGAGCGGCGGACAAACACGGTTTTACCGGAAAGCTGCTCCAGGTTTTTCACGTCGGGCGATGATGGCCCCGATACCAACAGTTCTTTGACATCGCTATAGAGCGGGGTGGTAAAGGCGACCTGCTCCTGACGCGACGAGGTAATCGTGAGATTGGCGGCGGCGATATCCCCCTTGCCTTCATTTAGCGCTTTGAACAGGTTATCCCGCGTGACCGGGATGAAAACGATCCGCACTTTGAGGTGTTTCTGCTTCAGCTTCTTCTCTTTTGCGAGCTGATTATTGAGATCTTTTTCTAAAGCGATGAAAAGATCGTGGGTAGCGCCGCGTTGGGTACCTTTGTCGATAAAAAAGAATGTCTTGCTGTAAGTCGTTAGCACTCGGATCGCCCGTCGGTTGATCATGTCGGGAAGATCGCCTTTTTGCGGCTGCATGATGTGATCCATATTGATAGCCAGTTCAGCTTTATCATTTTGCAACGGCGGCGGTTTTTCCGTCGAAGATACCGGGGCTGAGACGGCAAACAGTAAGGCGAGAAGGCAGGCGGAAAGCGTCGCCAGGCGACGCTGAAAACCGAAGATGTTCATGATGCGACACTCTGCAGGGAGATGATTATATTTTAGACAATGCATACGCTCTCCCGCGTCTTTTTCTGCTTACCTCCATTGCGTCGGTACGGCGGAAGAGGTATTACCGTTTCCGCTATAATACAAAAGAAGGAGCTGCCTCCCTCCCTGTAGAATATTTTTTATTTGTGATCGCTAATCACTTATTTAACCTGATGGACTATCAAAATGATATTTTTGTCTGTTATTTAAAATCTATTGTAAGGTTATTTATAGACTCTGCATGGTTATGTTTTTTTAGTATTAATACATAATTCGTAGAAAGCCCGGATTAGCTTACTTCATGAGTGGTATGACCGATGTGTACCAGCCTCGTTCTATATCACACTATTAATAAGCTACCTTGCGGATAACGACCAGGAGTGCTATCACTAAATTCCCCGTCACAGATTTTACTTACAAGGATGGAAGATGAAATGGACTATTCTTAACACCCTTATCTGCCCGCATACCGGCGTTGCGTTCTCGTCAATATCGGGGCTGCGGTTTCTGAAGTTTATTATCTGGTATGAAGCCGATCTTTTATTGCTTCCCGGTGAAACAATGAAACTTTTTTCCTCTAAAGTTTTAATTAATGATCAATATCATTCATTAAAAATTTATAACATTACGCGTTATGACGATAAACAGTGGGAAACGTTAAGAGAGCGGCCAATCTGCCCGTACAATTTTGAAGCCGCGGAACCAGAATCTTGTCTTTATCAATCATATTGTGCAGTTAAGCGCTGCCCAAACGAGCGTCTACGGCCGCAGTTATGCGAACAATATTAGCCGGGGGCGCGGGGAAGGCCCTCACTGTTGCTGAAAATAAAAAAGCTTCCCGTAGGAAGCTTTTTTATCAGGTCATCATCATTGGCCATTCTGGTGGCGTCTGACTCATGACTTCAACCATGACGTCTTTAATGTTGCCCCAGATTTTGGCGACATCCACCATGGTGATGCCTAACAAGCCGGTAGCAAACCAACAGGCGGCAGCGAGGCCCAGACAGCTACAAATAATCGCTAAACCGGCATAGTCGCTTTTACGTAATTGAATATTCAGCGAGCTGGCCAGGAACATCAATACTGCGCTCACCAGGGGCCAGCGCAAAAGAACGACACTGGTAGTAATGGAAGCCATTAACTTATCCTATCTCTCAATGAAAGTCGGGGGCCTTAGACAACCTGGCGCGATTATCAATTAATGAGACGCTCTGGCTATCTGGGGGCACTTCAGGGAGTGATGAAACGAAAGTTTTGTTTCATCAACTTGTGTGAACTATATCACATTTGCTGATTTATTCGCCAGACAAAAAATGACCTTTTTTGACATTTTAAAACCATAAAATAACTGTGGTTAATGCCGAGGGGATGTACGCCAGCTTGTCTGGCGTCTGTTTTTCGACGCTGCTAAGGGCTGGGCGTAGACTGCCGATAATTGTTCTACGGGTTTTGTTACTTATTACGAGTAATTGTACGGAGAAACCGAATTAGTAAGTGGCTAGTGTCTTAATTATTACGAGAATGTTTCTCGATCCATCTATAAGTAAGTATGATTCATCATTATTAGGTGTGAGGTTTTTACATAAACGTGTTCGTTGCTGAAATTCGCTGTTTTTTATAACAGTCGGTAATGCCTGGTTTTTGCCCTTATACCGTGATTGAGGCGTATCGCATGGATAAAAAGCGGAAATGAGTCGTAGCGCGCCGCATAAGGCGTTCAAAATATTCTTCACCATACTGGTGGTTGTGCTGCCGGTGGTGTTGGCGTTGTGGTTCGCGCAAATTAGAGCCCGGGAAGAAATCTCCGATAGATTGCAGTCGTTTTCGCAGCTGGCGTTGCAAAAAACGGAAATGGTCATTCATGAATCCGAGCAGGCGCGCGAAAAGGCCATGCAGTTTACAGGGGAATTGTGTTCCCCGCAGCATCAGCATTACATGTTGAATATTGTCCGCGGATTGCTGTATGTCGATGACTTGATTTACGCGAACGGTAACAAATTCATCTGTTCTACTGCAGTTCATCCCGAAGAGGGGTGGAGAATAGCCGCGGCGAATTACACCCGCCAGCCCGACGTCTCTATTTACTACTACCGCGATACGCCGTTTTATCCGGGCTATGATATGAATTATATGCAGCGCGGCCATTATGCCGTGGTGGTTAATCCTCTCTCTTATAGCTCGGTTATTTCCAGTGATAGAGACTTAGCCTACGGCGTCTTCGATACCAAAACGAACATGTTTTTCTCGGTGAGTAAAAACGTTGATGCCAGGGAACTACACCGCCTTATCCGCCACGAAGACGCTTTTTTTAATCAGGATGGCCGGGTTTATACCGTCGCTCATTCCTCGATTCGGCCGATTGCGGTCATCATGTCCACCTCGCGCGCCAGCTATTATGCCAGCCTGTACGATCAGGTCACCTTGACCCTGCCGTTAGGGATCATCTGCAGCATATTGATTCTGATGGTATGGTCGCGCAGCCGTCAGCAGTATCATTCACCGCGTAATAAGCTCTTGCGGGCGTTAAGCCACCGCCAGCTATGTCTGCATTATCAACCCATTATCGACATTAAGAATAATCGCTGCGTCGGCGCCGAGGCGCTGCTACGCTGGCCGGGATTTGATGGTCCGGTCATGAGTCCGGCGGAGTTTATTCCATTGGCGGAAAACTCAGGCATGATTGCTCAGGTCACAGATTACGTAGTTGACGAGTTGTTCAACGATCTTGGCGAATATTTGTCCCGACACCCGCAGCTCTATATCGCGATTAATCTTTCGGCCTCGGATTTCCACTCCGCGAGGTTGATTGCACAGATCACTGAGAAAGCGCGCAGCTATGCAGTTTGCGTGAAGCAAATCAAAATTGAAGTCACCGAAAGGGGGTTTATCGATGTGCCGAAAACCACGCCGGTGATCCAGGCTTTCCGCGAAGCGGGCTATGAGATAGCTATTGATGATTTCGGTACCGGTTATTCCAACCTGCACAATCTCTATTCGCTCAACGTCGATATTCTGAAGATTGATAAATCTTTTATCGATACGCTGACGACTAATAGCACCAGCCACCTGATTGCCGAGCATATCATCGACATGGCGCGTAGCCTGCGTTTAAAAACCATCGCTGAAGGGGTAGAAACGCTGGATCAGGTGGATTGGTTGCTTAAGCGCGGCGTGCAGTTTTGTCAGGGTTGGCATTTTGCCAGGGCAATGCCGCCACAGGAGTTTATCCAGTGGCTGGCGAAATCCCCGATCTTACTGCGTCCGCCGCACGACGGTCGTCAGGCGGAAATCTGATGACGGTAGTCGCTGGGAGTGCGATCGAACTCCCGGCGGAACACCCGTGAGAACGTCTGTTGCGAGACGTATCCCAAATCCATCGCAATATCAAAAATAGGGCGTTGCGTGGTCCTTAGCGCCTCAGCGGCGAGCAGTAGCCGGCGCTGGCGAATGTAATCACCCAGCGTTTGGTGGGTGACGGTACGGAACATCCGCTGTAGATACCATTTCGAGTATCCCGATTTTTTAGCGACTACATCAATGTTAAGTGGTTGATCGATATGTTCATCAATCCATTCAATAAGCGTTTGGATAATATCCTGATGGGACATAAAGCGGCCTCTCTCAATTCTCGATTCGTCGTTTTGTCTGCTGGCGAGTATAATTCCTCAAGTTAACTTGAGGTAAAGCGCTTTTATGGAAAAGAAACCAACCCGTATCAAAATGCTGCTCTCCCCTGGGGAAGTGGCGAAACGAACCGGCGTCGCCGTCTCGGCGCTGCACTTTTATGAAAGCAAAGGGCTTATCCGCAGCCAGCGCAACGCGGGCAATCAGCGGCGATATCGCCGCGATGTGCTGCGTGCGGTCGCTATCATCAAGATTGCGCAACGTATTGGTATTCCGCTGGCGACCATCGGCGAGGCATTCGGCGTCCTGCCGGAAGGGCATAATCTGAGCGCCAAAGAGTGGAAACAGCTGTCGTCGCAATGGCGGGAGGAGCTGGACCGGCGTATTCACACCCTGACCGCGTTGCGCGACCAGCTCGACGGCTGCATCGGTTGCGGCTGTTTATCGCGCCGCGATTGTCCGTTACGCAACCCTGGAGATAAGTTGGGTGAAGAGGGGACCGGCGCACGCCTGCTGGAAGAGGATTAATGGTGATACCTGCAAAAAACTAAAGCGCCACAACAGGGCGCTTTAGTTGTTTTCCGGTCTTTGTCTTTCGCATTATCCCGCTGGCTCACGGGAGGGTTTCCCCCGACGTCGACTCCCCTCAGGTATTGCGCAATGTGTTGAAGGAGGTTCCGGATTGCGTCGACAATGTAATTGTGGCACAGCCTGCTGATTTTGCCTGTTGACGTTGCCGAAATTTTTCCGTCATTGGCCGCCTGTTTCTATAGTTAATTTGAACGAACAACAGGAGAGCGCCATGTTGACGGTCCATCACCTCAACCAATCCCGCTCGCAGCGCGTGCTGTGGGCGTTGGAAGAACTGCAATTGTCCTATCAGGTAGTCTGCTACCAGCGTGAAAAAAACATGCAGGCGCCAGCGGAACTGAAAAAAATTCACCCGTTGGGTAAATCGCCGGTGCTTGAGGATCAGGGCGTGGTGCTGGCGGAGTCCGGCGCGATTCTGGAATATCTGCAGGAGACCTACGATAGCGCTCAGCAGCTCAGACCGCTGGGGCGGGAAGAGAAACTGCAATATCGCTTCTGGCTCCATTATGCCGAGGGATCGTTAATGCCTTTGTTGTTGATGAAGCTTATCTTCGCCAGCCTCGGCAAGCCGCCGGTGCCGCTTGGCATGCGCACGTTGGGCGGGGCGTTGGGCAAAGGGGTGCAAAAAGCGTGGCTGGACAGACAGCTGGCGACCCACGCGGCGTATATAGAACAGCATCTGGCCCGTCAGCCGTGGTTTGCCGGCAGTGCGTTGAGTATGGCGGATATCCAGATGAGCTTCCCGGTGATGGCGTTACTGGCGCGCGGCGGTGTTGGAGACTTGCCGCATACCCGGCGCTGGCAGCAGCAGGTTGAGTCACGTCCGGCATGGATTAGCGCTATTGAGCGCGGCGGGCCGTTTACCCTACCTGGCGGTTAATGCGCCTGAAAGCGGATTAAAACATATAAAAATGTTAATGCTTTGCGCATTGACGATAACGTTTGCGCATCGTTTGACTATTTCCTGAGCTTTGGCGGCGAAATTTGGCAAAATACGACAAACTTCAGTTGAAAAGGGCCAGCTAAAGACAGGATAATCGTTTGCCTTTTTACTTTGCTCGTTTTTTCCCCTGCCGACAGGGGGAGCAAAGACATTCCATATACCGCATTGTATGCGCGGAGTTAAACGTTTGCTTTTTCTCAGCCTCCCTCCTGGCGCCGGGAAACAGCACAAGGAGATGGCGTTTAACTGGCAGTGGACGGTCCATCACGCATGCAAGCGAACGATCAAAATTTTCAGGGGAAGTTTTCTATGTCTACGCCTTCAGCGCGTACCGGCGGTTCTTTAGACGCCTGGTTTAAAATTTCAGCTCGCGGCAGTTCCGTACGTCAGGAAATTGTTGCCGGGTTAACGACCTTCCTGGCGATGGTGTACTCGGTCATTGTGGTGCCGGGAATGCTGGGGAAAGCGGGTTTTCCGCCGGCAGCGGTGTTCGTATCGACCTGCCTGGTAGCGGGCGTCGGTTCATTAGTCATGGGTCTGTGGGCCAACCTGCCGCTGGCTATTGGTTGCGCGATTTCGCTGACCGCGTTTACCGCTTTTAGCCTGGTGCTGGGGCAGCACATCAGCATTCCAGTAGCATTAGGCGCCGTTTTCCTGATGGGGGTATTGTTCACCATTATCTCCGCTACCGGTATTCGTAGCTGGATCCTGCGCAACCTGCCGCAGGGTGTGGCGCACGGCACCGGCATTGGTATCGGCCTGTTCCTGCTGCTGATCGCCGCCAACGGCGTCGGTCTGGTAATTAAAAACCCGCTGGACGGCCTGCCGGTTGCGCTGGGCAATTTCGATAGCTTCCCGGTGATGATGTCGCTGATTGGCCTGGCGGTCATTATCGGTCTGGAAAAACTGAAAGTGCCGGGCGGCATTCTGCTGACCATCATCGGTATTTCCATTATCGGCCTGATTTTCGATCCGAACGTCCATTTCTCCGGGATTTTCGCCATGCCGTCGCTGAGCGATGACAAAGGCAATTCGCTTATTGGCAGCCTTGATATCATCGGCGCGCTGAACCCGGTGGTGTTACCAAGCGTGCTGGCGCTGGTCATGACTGCAGTATTCGATGCCACCGGCACCATTCGCGCGGTTGCCGGCCAGGCTAATCTGCTGGATAAAGACGGGCAGATCATCAACGGCGGTAAAGCGCTGACTACCGACTCCCTGAGCAGCGTGTTCTCCGGCGTGGTGGGCGCGGCTCCTGCGGCGGTGTATATCGAATCGGCAGCTGGTACGGCGGCGGGCGGTAAAACCGGCCTGACGGCCGTCACCGTTGGCGTGCTGTTCCTGCTGATCCTGTTCCTTTCTCCGCTCTCCTATCTGGTACCGGCCTACGCGACCGCGCCAGCGCTAATGTACGTTGGCTTGCTGATGTTGAGCAACGTAGCGAAAATCGACTTCAATGATTTCGTTGATGCGATGGCGGGGCTGATTACCGCGGTGTTCATCGTGCTGACCTGCAACATCGTGACCGGCATCATGATCGGTTTCGCATCGTTGGTGATTGGCCGCGTGGTATCCGGCGAGTGGCGTAAACTCAATGCGGGCACCGTGATCATCGCGGCGGCGCTGGTTATCTTCTATGCCGGCGGCTGGGCGATTTAACTTTTCCTGCTAACGACGGGCGGCTTTGGCCGCCCGTTTAATTTTTAAGCCACATCCTGTTTCCTTTTGCGTTAATCTGAGTAGCGTATCATTTCGAGACATGACGCCTCAGATGTAAAAAAAGAAAACGCAGCAAACAGGGAACACATGGAAATATTCTTCACCATACTCATTATGACCCTTGTGGTCTCACTCTCCGGGGTGGTTACACGCGTACTGCCCTTTCAGGTTCCACTACCGTTAATGCAAATCGCCATCGGCGCGCTGTTAGCCTGGCCGACCTTTGGTTTGCACGTCGAGTTCGACCCTGAACTCTTCCTCGTTCTGTTTATTCCGCCGCTGCTATTTGCCGATGGCTGGAAAACGCCGACCCGCGAATTTATCGAGCACGGGCGGGAAATCTTCGGCCTGGCGCTGGCGCTGGTGGTGGTTACCGTGGTTGGTATCGGCTTCCTGATTTACTGGATTGTGCCGGGGATCCCGCTGGTTCCGGCGTTCGCCCTGGCGGCGGTGCTGTCGCCGACCGATGCCGTGGCGCTGTCCGGTATTGTTGGCGAAGGGCGGATACCGAAGAAAATCATGGGCATCCTGCAGGGCGAAGCGCTGATGAACGACGCCTCTGGCCTGGTGTCGTTAAAATTTGCCGTTGCCGTGGCGATGGGGACGATGGTGTTCACCATTGGCGGCGCAACCGTTGAGTTCCTGAAGGTGGCGATTGGCGGCATCCTGGCCGGTTTTGTGGTCAGCTGGTTGTATGGCCGCTCAATGCGTTTCCTCAGCCGCTGGGGCGGCGATGAACCGGCAACGCAAATTGTGCTGCTGTTCCTGCTGCCGTTCGCTTCCTACCTGATTGCCGAACATATCGGTTTCTCCGGAATCCTGGCGGCGGTGGCCGCGGGTATGACCATCACCCGTTCCGGGGTGATGCGTACCGCGCCGCTGGCTATGCGCCTGCGCGCCAACAGTACCTGGGCCATGCTGGAGTTCGTGTTTAACGGCATGGTGTTCCTGCTGTTGGGCCTGCAGCTGCCGGATATCCTGTCGAGCTCGCTGGTGGCGGCGGAAGCCGATCCGAACGTTGAAACCTGGATGCTGTTCACCGATATCGTGCTGATTTACGCCGCGCTGATGCTGGTGCGTTTCGGCTGGCTGTGGACGATGCGTAAGCTTAGCCAGCGCTTCCTGAAGAAGAAACCGATGGAGTTTGGCTCCTGGACCACCCGCGAGCTGCTGATCTCCTCCGTCGCCGGGGTGCGCGGGGCGATTACCCTCGCCGGTGTGCTATCGATTCCGCTACTGTTGCCGGACGGCAACGTCTTCCCGGCGCGTTACGAGCTTATTTTCCTTGCCGCCGGGGTGATTCTTTTCTCCCTGTTTGTCGGGGTGATCGCGTTGCCGATTCTGCTGCGGCGTATTGAGTCCACCGACCACGTACAGCAGCGCAAAGAAGAGCGTCTGGCGCGCGCCGCGACGGCGGATGTGGCGATTGTCGCGATTCAGAAAATGGAAGAACGCCTGGCGGCGGATACCAAAGAGAATATCGACAATCAGCTGCTGACCGAGGTGAGTTCGCGTGTCATCGGTAATTTGCGTCGCCGCGTAGATGGGCGTAACGATGTCGAAACCTCGATGCTGGAAGAGAGCCTTGAGCGCCGTTTCCGTCTGGCGGCGCTGCGTTCGGAACGTGGCGAGCTGTACCACCTGCGCGCGACGCGGCAAATCAGCAACGAGACGTTGCAGAAACTGCTGCACGATCTCGACCTGTTAGAAGCGCTGTTAATCGAAGATCAGTAACCTTAGCCCGGATAGCGTTACGCTTATCCGGGCTACTCGCGGTGCCGTTTTTGTCGGGTGGCGGCTAACGCCTTACCCGACCTTCGGTCCTACGGTCCGTGCGGCCTGCCTTTAATTTATTCACTATGCTGGCTGAAACTGCCGGTACCAATGGCCTCAAAATCCCCCGGTGGCGCTGCCGCTTACCGGGGCTACAGCACGATGCGATTTGGTAGCCCGGAGAAGGCGCGACGCGCCGCCTCCGGGAAAACTCCTTAAAAAGTTGCCAACCGATAACAGTATCGACAGTCTATATATAGCCCCGGTAAGCGTTAGCGCAACCGGGGAATTACTCCAGCCAGAACGTTTTACTGCACTCCAGCCACGCCTGGGCGCTGCGCGACATATACACCCCTTCCCGCCAGATCATCCCTAATTCCCAACGTAATTCGCTCTCCAGCGGGATCCAGTAAAAATCCTCGGCATCCAGCCGCTGGCAAATCGGCTCCGGCAAAATCGCCACGCCAATGCCTGCCTGCACCATCGCCGCCAGAAAATCCCACTGGCCGCTGCGCACGGCGATACGCGGCTTCACGTCATGCTCGGCAAACAGTCGCATCAGTTGCTGGCTGAGGGCGAAATCTTCGTTGTAGATAACCAACGGATGCTGCGCCAGCTTTTGCGGCGAGATCGAGGTGATACCCTGCCACGGCGCCGTCTTCGGAACGAGAACGCAGAGCGGATGGCTAAAGAGCGACAGCGTGGTCAGACCGCTGGCCTCATCGACCGGTAGCGCGGTCATCGCCAGATCGAGTTCGCCGTTGCTAACCGCCTGCTGCACCGTCAACCCGCCGAACTCGGAAATTTTCAGCTCCACGCCGGGATAACGCAGGCGAAAGCGGCTGATGGGCTCGGCCATCAACATGCCGACCATCGGCGGGATCCCCAGGCGCAGCACGCCTTTATTCAGATGGTTGATGTCGCTGAGCTCGGCTTTTAACTGGCTGAATTCGCCGAGGATAGCCTGGCCGCGTTCGAACACTACCCGGCCGGTATCGGTTAATAACAGCTTACGGCCATCACGGATAAGCAGGGTGCAATTGAGCTCATCTTCCAGATTTTTGAGCATCTTGCTGATGGTGGGCTGCGTGACGAAGAGCTTCTCCGCCGCGCGGGTAAAGCTTTGCTGGCGGACGACTTCGACAAAATACCGCAACGTACGTATATCCATGATTATTCCCTGAGACTATACCTGTGATGATTTTAATTCATTTCTGTCCGCAAGGGCGGCTCTCTATACTGCACCCCTGACTTATTTTTAGGGAATTCCGCTCATGGCCTTCGCGCCAGTACGTGTTGCGCCTTTCGTGATGCAACGTCTTCAGGTACCGGTTCAGGTACTGCTCTATGCCGGGTTGTTTGTCTGCGCTGAATATCTGGTTAATTGGCTACATCTCCCGCTTCCAGCCAATCTTGTCGGCATGTTGATGCTGCTGATGCTTATCGTCTGCCGGGTGATACCGCTAAACTGGGTGCGTGCAGGCGCGCGCTGGCTACTGGCGGAGATGCTGCTGTTTTTCGTCCCGGCGGTGGTTGCCGTCGTTAACTATGCGCAACTGCTGATGATAGACGGCTGGCGCATCTTCCTCGTCATCGGGCTAAGTACCACCATGGTACTGGGCGCCACGGCCTGGGTAGTGGATAAGGTCTATCGCTACGAAGTGAGCAGGTTGAAAGATGAGTGATTTTACCCTGAGCGTGTTGTGCCTGGCGGTCACCCTCGGGCTCTATTTCGCCAATAAACGCCTCTATCGCCGCTTCCACAAACTGCCGTTGATGCCGCTGGTGCTCACACCGGTACTGTTGGTGCTGATCCTCGTCTTTGGTCATATTTCCTACCAGAGCTATATGGGCGAGTCGCACTGGCTATTGTGGTTATTGGGGCCGGCCACCATCGCCTTCGCCGTACCGGTCTATGACAACATGGCGATTATTAAGCGTCACTGGATGTCGTTGACCGCCGGTGTCGTGACGGCTTCGGTGGTGGCGGTGACCACTTCCGTCTGGCTGGCGCGTCTGTTCACCCTGTCTGATGAAATTCAGCGTAGCCTGGCGGTACGCTCGGTGACCACGCCGTTTGCGCTGGCGGCAGCAAAACCGCTCGGCGGCCAGCCGGATCTGGTGGCGTTGTTTGTGGTGGTTACCGGAGTCTTTGGCATGGCGATTGGCGACGTGCTGTTCTTACGCCTGTCGATCAGCGCCGGAATGGCGAAAGGGGCAGGGTTCGGCGCGGCGTCGCACGGCGCCGGGACTGCCCGCTCCTACGAACTCGGCCAGCAGGAGGGTGTGGTCGCCAGCCTGGTAATGATGCTCTCCGGCGTGGTAATGGTTCTGGCGGCGCCGCTAGTACGCTGGGCAATATTTTAATATTCAGCAGTTTTACCTCAAAGTGCAGCAGGTAAGGCTGCTGATATTAGAATGATTTAAGAAACTACGTATATATAATACGTTTGGCTTAATTGATATTTAAAGTGTTTAGGCTTTATTCCGAATCCATCAAAATACATTAACTTTCTTTATGGCTGAAGGTGTATCTAATTGGTTGATGTTTATGGTTTTATATTGTGTGATGACAGATGATGAATCTCAGCTAATAAGTGATGTTAGCTCTTCTTATTGAAAAATATTTTCTGCACGATATTCTTTTTACGTGGGCTATTATTATTGAATGGATTCAATGAGTGACCACGTGATCAAATAAATTGCTCTTATCATTATTGGCATAGCAAATTTGTAATGCGAATATTGAATTCCATTCTCTAATAAACCTGCATGAAGCAATTGACGGATTGATTGTCATTTACAATGGATATGGGAATTCATATGAAAATTAGTAAGAAATATGCGTTAAGCGCGCTGGTAATTTCTGCCTCCTGCATGCTGTCGACTTTTACACAAGCTGCATCGAATACTATCACTTTCAACGGTACCGTTTCTGATACCACCTGTACCGCAACAATTGATGGTGGAGTGACATCTATCGAAATGGGTACCACTTCAGTGGCGGACTTGAAAGCGAATACCTTTGGTGCGGCGAAGAATTTTTCATTTTCACTCGCTAACTGTCCTGCTACTGAAGAAGGGGGCAACGCTGTCGCCCGCATCACCTTCGGTGGCGAGGCAGATGCTGCGAACAGTGATTACTTCAAAAACCAGGCCACGAGTTCTGCTGCTTCCGGCGTTGCGGTCGCCATTTTTGATAACGCGGGTAATCTGCTGAAAAATAACGAAGAAGGTGCCGATGTCGATATTTCATCCGGGGCAGCAACTATTCCCTTTACTGTGAAAATGGTCAAGTCAGGCGCTTCTGATCCTACGAAAGGTACGGTAAATACGACAGTGACCTATAACGTGACTTACTATTAATTTATTTTATACGGAGAAAGGGGAGCTGGGTGTAGATTCCCCTTTATTAGGGGTATATGAGAAATTGTTTATTCTTTATTAGCTTATTGCTAACTTTTTCGAATGCACAAGCGAGCGTGGTGGTGGGTGCGACTCGTGTGATATTTGATGGCGCCAAAGAGAGTACGGTGGTTGGTGTTGATAATAAAGATAATACTACTAATATTGTTCAGTCCTGGCTTTCTGTCGTTGATACGTCATCGCCAGTAAAAGACGCTTTTATTATTACACCACCGCTATTTCGATTAAATTCGGGAGAGAAAGGATTTGTCCGGATCGTGCGCTCAGGGAAACCATTGCCAACAGATCGCGAGTCTATGCTCTGGTTAAATGTTAAAGGCATACCCGCGATGGACAATGTGCCAGATAAAAATACGGTGCAGTTTGCCATTAACTCTAAAATTAAACTTATTTATCGTCCAAAAGAACTACAGGGCCAAATACCAGAAAACTATGCGGATAAATTACAATGGCGCCGCGATAGCAATTTTTATAGTGTTATAAATTATTCACCATTGTATATGAACTTCTCACAAATAAAGATTAGCGGTCAGAATATATCTGGAATATGGTTCGTTGCACCATTTTCTACGTTAAAGATACCGGCAAAAGCTGTTTTATCCTCTGCGGGAAGTAAAGAAATCACATGGAGCGTGATTAATGATTATGGCATGGCAGGGAAAAAATATTCCGCAATCATACAGTAGCATTGCTCTGTTTCAGACTCCAGGGTATATCGGAGTAGCATTTCTGCTATACGTTACTACCCTAAGTTCTGGCGCGCAAGCCGGAGAATACTTCAACCCTCATTTACTGGAAGTGACTGAAAGTAGTGCTACCGCTGTGGATTTATCCTGGTTATCTCAGGATGCGATTCCTCCCGGTAGTTATAATATGGATATTTATATTAATGATAAATATATATCTTCCGAGGTTGTTGAATTTAAAAAAAACACGGATAACCAGCAGATAAAGGTTCAACCCTGCATTGGCGTTGAGCTGTTAAGATCATGGTTGATTAATACCGAGCGTTATCCGCAGTTAGCGGATATGGCAACGCATTGTGCCCGTCTGTCTGTTATTCCTGGTCTTGAATACTCCGTATCGTTATCGCAGCAGCGCCTCGCACTTTCCGTGCCGCAGGCGGCTTTGCTTAATCGCCCTGGAGACTATGTTCCGGAAGAACAGTGGCAGCAAGGAATAAACGCGGGTTTGCTTAACTACAGTTTGTCGGGGCAATGGAATACACCGCGGCACGGCGGTAGCGCCACCGAAAGTCAGTTTGCGAGTTTGCAGCCTGGCATAAATCTGGGGCCGTGGCGTCTTCGCAACTATAGCACGTTTGATCATGGCGATGGCGGCAGCCACTGGCAATCGGTGTATAGCTATCTTGCTCGCGATATTCATACCTTGAGAAGCCAATTCGTTCTGGGTAATACGTATACCTCATCAGGTATATATGACAGTATGAATTTTACTGGTCTGCAACTAAGCTCTGATAAGGAAATGCT
The DNA here is from genome assembly GCF_057196925.1 of Klebsiella sp. SYXHC3. Lineage (NCBI taxonomy): Bacteria > Pseudomonadati > Pseudomonadota > Gammaproteobacteria > Enterobacterales > Enterobacteriaceae > Klebsiella > Klebsiella sp. SYXHC3. The sequence continues at coordinate 69,409 of NZ_JBXUNG010000009.1, forward strand.
GCCGGACAGTCTGCATGGTTTCGCGCCAACGATTAAAGGTATCGCGCGTACTACCGCTGAGGTCACCGTTTATCAGAATGGTTACAGTATCTATAAAACAACGGTTGCCCCCGGGGCCTTCGAGATTAAGGATCTTTATTCAACGGGGAGCGCAGGCGATCTCAACGTTAATATTAAAGAGTCCGATGGTAGTGAGCAAAATTTTATCGTGCCTTATGCGTCGCTTGCCATTTTGCAGCGAGAGGGGCAGTTGGACTATGTCTTTAGTAGCGGAAAAACGCGCGCGACCAGTTCTGGCGATAAAGAATATAATTTTATCCAGTCGACAGCGGCATACGGCGTTTCAAGCAATATTACGTTATATGCTGGATTGCAACAGGCTGAAGATAAATATACTAATATATTAATGGGTTCTGGTTTTAACTTAGGCAGTATTGGCGCGTTGTCGTTTGACGCTTCTCAGTCATTGGCAGATATTAAACAAAACGAAACCCGTTCTACGTTATCGCAAAAAAAAGGACAATCCTTACGTCTGCGCTTTAGTAAGAGCTTTATACGGACGGGAACTAATTTTTCGGTTGCGGGTTATCGCTATTCTACTGCGGGATATTACTCCTTTCAGGATTTTATCGATAATGCCTCAAATGACCGCGATTGTTGTACCTTAAATGGTCGGAAAAAAGGGCGCTTTGATGCCTCAATATCGCAATCACTATTTGGACACGGTTCTCTGTCGCTGTCTTTAGTCAATGAAACCTACTGGGATAGTTCGCGAATGGAGTCTCTGGGTATTGGCTATAGCGGGTCTGTGGGAAAAGTCTCGTATTTTATTAATTACTCATATAACCGAAACGTGCAAAGTAGCGAAAATAGTACCGAGACTAAACCTGACAGCGATACCCTTGTGTCTTTAACGCTGTCTCTGCCGCTCGGCGAGAGTCTCTCATCTAACTACAGCATGAGCTCTGGCCGTACCAGCGACACTACCCACAGCGTAGGACTGAACGGTATGATGCTGGCGGATCGATCGCTTAACTGGAATATTCAGCAAGGTTATAACGCCAGTAATAAAAGCACTTCCGGAAATATTGGCGTGGATTATCAGAGTTCCAGAGGGGATATTTCCGGCGGTTACGGCTATGACCATTATAGCAACCATTATAACTATTCATTACGCGGGGGCATGATCGCCCACGCCGGTGGACTCACGCTTTCCCGATTCCTCGGCGAGAGTTCCGCCCTGATTGCCACGCCCGGTGTGGGTGATGTGGCGGTACGCGGACAAACCAATGTCACTACCGATTCCACAGGTTACGCAATCGTGCCATATATTCGGCCGTACCATATTAATAACCTGTCATTGGATGAACAGCAGATTGCAGGTGCGGAGATCGATAATGTGGTGAAAAACGTGGTACCGACGCGCAACGCGATAGTGAGAGTGCAATACGATACTTATATTGGAGCGAAAGCGATAGTCACTTTAAAGACGCGGACCGGCGTCGCGCCGTTCGGCGCCATTGTGACTTTAGAAAAACAGCCGCAACGGCGCCAGGATATTCGCAGCAATATTGTTGGTGATGACGGGCAGGTTTATATGACAGGGCTTCAGCAAAAAGGAACCATGCTGGTGAAATGGGGTGAGGGAGACAATGAACAATGCCGCGCAAACTATGATTTGACGGGTAGAGAAAAAAGCCAGGAGATTATTTTTTATCAAACACTGTGTCATTAATTTATGCAATTGCTCAAAGCAATGGGGTTTTATAATGGGTGATGTTAAAAATATTGGCGGTATCTTGATCTGTTTATTAGGTTATTTAATTTGTGGGTTGTTTGTTATTTCGCCACCAGTTTTCGCCTATGAGGATTCAAGTACGCTCAATTTTAATGTTTCCGGAAACATTGAGGAGCCATCCTGTAACGTTGAAATAAAACCCTCTACCACCATTGATCTAGGCACGGTGTCGTATCAAACGCTTACCGGTAAAGCGGGTTCTAGTGGGGAAAGCACGCCGGTTAAGCTTGAGTTTAGTAACTGCTCCGCGGGAATCTCTACGGTCACCTTATCCTTCAGTGGCTCCTATTTTGATGATGCCCATGCTTCAATTTATAAAAACTATCAAACCGGTAGTGATGGGGCCAGCGGTGTCGGAATGCAACTGCTAAGCCAGGCGGATAACCAGCCATTAGGGCCGAACGATCGGTATGTTTATACGTTTGATGATAGTGCTGGCGCTCATACATTTAACATGATCGCCAGAATGTATTCACCCTACGGAAAAATTAGTGCTGGCATTGTGGGATTTACCGCGACCTTTGATGTCACCTATAAATAACTATTACATGCAGGAGGATGCATGAAAAAATTTATCTGGCTAGCTCTGTTCCTGTTTACTGAGTTTAGCTGGGGGTGTGGCGGGGAAAATTACGGTGATATATCCATGACTAATTTACCTGAGAAGATTTTAGTTAGTGCCGGGAATTACTCAGCCGGAACAGTATTATATGACTCAGGAAAAATAACTCATTCGTCAACCGCTCTAACTAATTGTAAAGGAGATATCTACGCTCTCTTTCAGTGGGCCTCAAATAATGCAGGTAGTTTACTCGGTGATAATATCTATACCACCTCGTTACAAGGCGTTGGATTGAGAGTCAAAGTCTGGCTAAACATTACCGGGGAATATGACGGCGATAGTGGTGATTTCAGTAGTGACTATCAGACGCATTTTATTGGTGATGCTAATTACTATCTTGGTAAACCTTCCGGGGTACTGGATTATTATGCTTCAACCAGTTATTCACCCGCTTATCAGCTGCAGTTAGTGGCGACAGGCGGTCCAATAGCGACAAATAGTAAACTGTCTTTGACCGATCCGATCGCTACGGTTTCTGCGAAAGATAGCACAGGCACTATCGTGATTTCGCAACTGCATATTAGCGGCACCACCACGATTCAACTGACCCCGATGGGCTGTGTAACCAATAGCTCGGGGCTGAACTTCGAGATGGGTACGGTCAGCGCCTCGGCGTTTAATACCGCGACGAAAGTGGGCTCAGCTCGGCAGTCGGTCACGCTCTCCTGCGAACCCGGGACTAACGTATCGATGCGGGTGACGGCGGCACAAGCGGGCGGTGATAATCCGGATAACACGGTGATGGCGCTGACGGCAGATAGCAATGTCGCCACCGGCGTTGGCGTCCAGCTCAATCTGAATGACGAGGCGCTACCGTTGAATACGGATATCAGTTTGTATTCTTCAAGCCGCACGACGGTGACCAATAGCGACGCGGATGCCGGTTATACCGTCTTTACTCATCCTGATAGCCCCGGCGGTGCTACCGCTATGCAGACATTATCGTTTTCCGCCAACTATTATAAGACGGGGGCTGAGGTGACGGCGGGGCCGGCAAATGCGAGCGGGGTGATAACCTTTACCTATAACTAAAACACAGCCCCTTCCTCAAGGCGAGGAAGAGGCTGATATGCTTAGTGCGCCTGTCCGCGTTCGATACCGATACCGGTTTGCGAACGGATGAACTGAGCGCGGAACTGCTCGCGCTCGCGCATCCCTTCGGCGGAGTTATCGGTAATCGAGAACAGCCAGATGCCGATGAACGCGATGGCGATGGAGAACAGCGCCGGGTATTCATACGGGAAGACCGCTTTCTCGTGTCCGAGGATCTGCACCCAAATGGTTGGGCCGAGGATCATTAAAATCACCGCGGTCAGCAGGCCGAGCCAGCCACCGATCATCGCGCCGCGGGTGGTCAGCTTCGACCAGTACATCGACAGCAGGATAATCGGGAAGTTACAGCTGGCGGCGATAGAGAACGCCAGGCCGACCATGAAGGCGATATTCTGGTTTTCGAACAAAATACCCAGCAGAATCGCCACCACGCCCAGGATCAGCACGGTAATTTTCGACACTTTCAGTTCTTCACGTTCGGTTGCCCCTTTCTTAAAGACGTTGGCATACAGGTCATGAGAGACCGCCGATGCTCCCGCCAGCGTCAGCCCGGCGACCACTGCCAGTATCGTGGCGAAAGCCACCGCCGAGATAAAACCAAGGAACAGATTACCGCCGACGGCATCCGCCAGATGCACCGCCGCCATATTATTGCCGCCGATAAGCTGTCCAGCGGCGTCTTTAAACGCCGGATTCGCTCCCACCAGCATGATGGCGCCAAAGCCGATGATAAAGGTAAGAATATAAAAGTAGCCCATGAAACCGGTGGCGTAGAACACGCTCTTACGCGCTTCTTTGGCGTCGCTCACGGTGAAGAAACGCATCAGAATATGCGGCAGACCCGCGGTACCGAACATCAAGCCAAGACCCAGCGACAGCGCCGATATCGGGTCTTTCACCAGCCCGCCGGGGCTCATGATTGCCGCCCCTTTCGGGTGCACCGCCATCGCTTCGGCGAACAGATTATTGAAGCTGAAGCCGACGTGCTTCATCACCATAAAGGCCATAAAGCTGGCGCCGAACAGCAGCAGGACCGCTTTGATAATCTGTACCCAGGTGGTGGCGAGCATGCCGCCGAACAGCACGTACAACACCATCAGCACGCCGACCAGCACCACCGCCACGTGATAGTTGAGGCCGAACAGCAACTGGATGAGCTTACCGGCGCCAACCATCTGCGCAATCAGATACAGCGCCACCACCACCAGCGAACCGCAGGCGGAGAGGGTGCGGATCGGCCCCTGCTTCAGGCGGTAAGACGCTACGTCGGCAAAGGTGTAACGGCCGAGGTTACGCAGGCGTTCGGCGATCAGAAACAGAATAATCGGCCAGCCGACAAGGAAGCCGAGCGAATAGATCAGTCCATCGTAGCCGGAGGTGTAGACCAGCGCCGAAATGCCGAGGAACGAGGCCGCGGACATAAAGTCGCCGGAAATCGCCAGCCCGTTCTGGAAGCCGGTAATATTGCCGCCAGCGGTGTAGTAATCGCTGCGCGAACGGACGCGTTTTGACGCCCAGTAAGTGATGTACAGCGTCAGGGCGACGAAAATCACGAACATGATAATCGCCTGCCAGTTGGTCGGCTGACGCTGCACCGCGCCGGTAATGGCATCGGCGGCGTTAGCGGCGAAAGGGAGCGTGGCGGCAAGCGCCGTCAGGACTTTTTTCATGATGCTTGCACCTCGCTGATCACGCTTTTGGTCAACTTGTCGTATTCGCCGTTTGCCCGCCAGACGTAAATCCCGGTCAGGACGAAGGACACAATAATGACGCCGATACCAATAGGGATGCCGCGGGTCACGCTGGTGCCTTCATGCAGAGGCGTCCCCAGCCAGCCGGGCGCGAAGGCGATAAGCAAAATAAAGCCTACGTAAATGACCAACATAATAACTGACAGAATGGCGGCAAACCGTTGCCGTGATGCAACTAACTCCCTGAAATGCGCACTATTTTCTATCCGCTGACAAATTTGTTCATTCATCTTCGCGTCTCCAGAGGTAACCCTTATGTCATCCATCGGCTATCCGTCGGCAACAGTGACTCGCCCGACGCTATTGCGTCGAGTCGTCGCTGATTTACCGCTTTCCTGCTGAATAGAATCCTTGGGGGGAGTTTATGTTTTTAACCTCTCCCTCCTAAGAGGGAGAGGGGGTAGGGAATAGGTTAAGGTTATGACGGCATCGCAATGGCCTGCTTCTCTTCGAGCAGTTTGTCCACTACGCCCGGATCGGCCAGCGTCGAGGTATCCCCGAGATTACTGGTATCGCCAGCGGCAATCTTACGCAGAATACGGCGCATGATTTTGCCGGAGCGGGTTTTCGGCAACGAGTCAGTCCAGTGCAGTACATCCGGCGTCGCCAGCGGGCCAATCTCTTTGCGTACCCAGTTACGTACTTCGGCATACAGCTCCGGCGTCGGCTCTTCGCCGTGATTCAGCGTCACGTAAGCGTAGATGGCCTGGCCTTTGATGTTATGCGGAATACCGACCACCGCCGCTTCGGCGATTTTCGGATGCGAGACCAGCGCGGATTCAATTTCCGCGGTGCCCAGACGGTGGCCGGAGACGTTCAGTACGTCATCGACGCGACCGGTGATCCAGTAGTAACCATCTTCGTCGCGACGTGCGCCGTCGCCGCTAAAGTACATATTTTTAAAGGTTGAGAAGTAAGTCTGCTCGAAGCGTTCATGATCGCCAAACAGGGTACGCGCCTGGCCAGGCCAGGAGTCGGCGATCGCCAGGTTGCCCTCGGTCGCGCCTTCCAGCGGCGTCCCTTCGTTGTCCACCAGTACCGGCTGGACGCCGAAGAATGGACGCGTGGCGGAACCGGCCTTCAGTTCGGTGGCGCCCGGCAGCGGGGTGATCATGAAGCCGCCGGTTTCAGTCTGCCACCAGGTGTCCATCACCGGGCATTTTTCGTTGCCGATCTTCTTCCAGTACCACTCCCAGGCTTCCGGGTTAATCGGCTCGCCGACCGAGCCGAGGATGCGCAGTGAGGAACGATCGGTACCTTCGATAGCTTTGTCGCCCTCCGCCATCAGCGCGCGGATCGCCGTCGGCGCGGTGTACAGAATATTGACCTGATGTTTATCCACTACCTGGCACATGCGCGCCGGGGTCGGCCAGTTTGGCACGCCTTCAAACATCAGCGTGGTGGCGCCGCAGGCCAGCGGGCCGTACAGCAGGTAGCTGTGACCGGTGACCCAGCCCACATCGGCGGTGCACCAGTAGATATCGCCCGGATGATAATCAAAGACGTATTTGAAGGTAGTCGCCGCATACACCAGGTAGCCGCCGGTAGTGTGCAGCACGCCTTTCGGCTTGCCGGTCGAGCCGGAGGTATAGAGGATGAACAGCGGGTCTTCGGCGTTCATTTCCACCGCTTCATGTTGGTCATCCGCTTTTTCAATCAGATCGCTCCACCACAGGTCGCGACCTTCCTGCCAGTCGATTTTGCCGCCGGTGCGTTTGAGGACCACCACATGCTCGATGCTGGTGACGTGCGGATTTTTCAGCGCATCGTCGACGTTTTTCTTCAGCGGGATGGCGCGACCGGCGCGTAACCCCTCGTCAGAGGTGATCACCAGGCGAGCGCTGGAGTCGATAATGCGTCCGGCAACCGCTTCCGGCGAAAAGCCGCCGAAGATAACCGAATGGATAGCGCCGATGCGCGCGCAGGCCAGCATGGCCACGGCGGCTTCCGGCACCATCGGCATATAGATTGCAACGACATCGCCTTTTTTAATGCCCAGATCGAGCAATACGTTGGCAAAACGGCAAACATCGCGATGAAGCTGGCGATAAGTGATATTTTTGCTCTGGCTGGCGTCGTCGCCTTCCCAGATGATAGCGGTCTGGTCGCCGCGCTCGTGCAGATGACGGTCGAGACAGTTGGCCGCGAGGTTCAGGGTGCCATCTTCATACCATTTGATGGAGATGTTTCCCGGCGCGAAAGAGGTATTTTTCACCTGTGTGTAAGGTTTGATCCAATCGAGGATTTTACCCTGCTCGCCCCAGAAGGCATCGGGGTTGGTGATGGATTGTTGGTAGTTCACCTGGTACTGTTGCGGATTCATCAGGCAATGTTCCGCAATCTCTGCGGGAATAGGGTGTTTATGTATTTGGCTCATGGCTTTTTTTCTCCTTTAACTTGTTAAATATATGTCAAATAACCGTTAAGAATAGGGGCTTTATGAGCTTTGTTTACTATTTGGGGGGCAGATCACGCATTGATTAAACTGAATGAAATTCAACCAAATGAAACTTTGAAGTGAAATAATTCATTTGCTGTATTTATAGAAACTGAATGTGTTAAATATTTTTTATAACAAATACTTATGCAATGTAATGCGCTGAAATGAGCGGATTTATGCAGAAAACCAGAGGAAAGCGCTGTTCTTAAAGGCTTGCGCAGCATGCCGTGCAAATGATACTGATATTGCGCGTTAAATAACCCCATAAAGCAACGCAACACAATTCATACCCCTTTCAGTGGGTGCCATTACCTCCCGGAATGGCGCCTTTCATTGAGGAAGTCAGTAGTGATGAAAAAAACAAAAGTCAGCCTGGCCTGGCAGATTTTGCTAGCCCTGGTGCTTGGCATACTTCTGGGCAGCTACCTGCATTACCACGCCGAAAGCCGTGATTGGTTAATCTCTAACCTCCTGACCCCGGCAGGCGATATCTTTATCCACCTGATCAAAATGATTGTCGTCCCGATTGTCATCTCGACGCTGGTGGTGGGCATTGCGGGTGTAGGCGACGCCAAGCAACTGGGCCGCATCGGCGCTAAGACCATCATCTATTTTGAAGTGATCACCACGGTGGCGATTGTGCTGGGGATCACCCTGGCGAACGTCTTCCAACCGGGCAGCGGCATTGATATGTCGCAGCTGGCGGCGGTCGATATCTCGAAATATCAGAACACCACCGCAGAGGTGCAGAGCCACGCTCATGGCCTGATGGGGACTATCCTGTCGCTGGTGCCGACCAATATCGTCGCCTCGATGGCGAAAGGCGATATGCTGCCGATTATCTTCTTCTCGGTGCTGTTCGGTCTGGGCCTCTCTTCATTGCCGGCGACCCATCGCGAACCGCTGGTCACCGTTTTCCGTTCTATCTCTGAAACCATGTTCAAAGTGACGCACATGGTAATGCGCTATGCGCCGGTCGGGGTCTTTGCCCTGATCTCGGTGACCGTCGCCACCTTCGGCTTCGCTTCGCTGTGGCCGCTGGCTAAGCTGGTTATCCTGGTTTACTTCGCGATTCTGTTCTTCGCGCTGGTGGTGCTGGGTATCGTGGCGCGGGTATGTGGGCTGAGCATCTGGATCCTGATTCGTATCCTTAAAGATGAGCTGATTCTGGCTTATTCCACGGCGAGCTCCGAGAGCGTGCTGCCGCGTATCATTGAGAAAATGGAAGCCTACGGCGCGCCGGCCTCAATCACCAGCTTCGTGGTGCCGACCGGCTACTCCTTTAACCTCGATGGTTCGACGCTATATCAGAGCATCGCGGCGATCTTCATCGCCCAACTGTACGGTATCGACCTCTCCCTGTGGCAGGAAATCACTCTCGTGCTGACGCTGATGGTGACCTCGAAAGGCATCGCGGGTGTACCGGGCGTCTCCTTCGTGGTGCTGCTGGCGACCCTGGGTAGCGTGGGGATCCCGCTGGAAGGGCTGGCGTTTATTGCCGGCGTCGACCGTATCCTCGATATGGCGCGTACCGCGCTGAACGTGGTCGGCAACGCGCTGGCGGTGCTGGTTATCGCCAAGTGGGAACATAAGTTTGATCGCAAGAAAGCGCTGGCGTATGAACGCGAAGTGCTGGGCAAGTTTGATAAAACCGCCCAATAAGATGTCAGAGCCCGGCCATTCGCGCCGGGCTTTTTTTAGCCTTTGGTTATCCTGTCGAACTCTTCACATCCGGTATCAAACCCCTCCTGACAGCTGACGTTAAGCCAGTGCAGCGCTTTTTGCGGGTTTGGTTCGATAAAACCTTTCTCTCCCTGCTGGAACATCATCCCTGCCCAGTATTCGGCATAGCCGGTGCGTGAAAGCGCCGAGCTGCCTTTGAAGTATTGCGCGGCCTTGAGGTCATCTTCCGGCGGCAGCACGCCGCTGGCGTAGATAAGCCCCAGCAGCATCTGCGCATCGACGGCTGAGTCGCTCTCTTCATCTTTGGCCGCATCCTGCAGCAGCCTGATGGCGTGCGCATAATCGGTTGGGCCAGCCTGCTGATTGACCAGCACGCGGGCGAGGATAATCTCGCCAGCCTTGCTGCCGGCCTGCACGGATTTTTCCGCTAGCTGTCGGGCCTGTTGATAGTCGGCCTGCTGCGGGTTACGGATTTTAAGCTGAGCCAGCAGCGCCATCGCGTCGCCATCGCCCTGCGCCGCCGCTTTCTGCGCCCAGTATTCAGCCTGTTGATAGTTGCCGGAGCTAACCCAGGTGTCCGCCAGATAAAACTGCGCGCGTGGGTCGCCAGCTTCGGCCTGCTGTTGGTATTGGCTGCCCGGATCCGCAGCGTCTGCGGCGAAGCTTGCCAGCGCCAGCAGTAAATAGAGGTATTTCATTTTTTTATTATCAGTAAGGGAGACCCCCGCAGTATAAAGGGCGGCGGAAAAGAAGAAAATGGCGGGAATTAGCGGGGTGAATACCCGGATAGCGGCGCATAGCGCCTTATCCGGGCTACGGTTCGGTATTCGGTTGGTAGCCTCGGTAAGCGTAAGCGCCACCGGGGAAGGGTTCCCGGATAGCGGCGCATAGCGCCTTATCCGGGCTACGGTTCGGTATTCGGTTGGTAGCCCCGGTAAGCGTAAGCGCCACCGGGGAGGTTCCCGGATAGCGGAGCATAGCTCCTTATCCGGGCTACGGTTCGGTAGTCGGTTGGTAGCCCCGGTAAGCGTAAGCGCCACCGGGGAGGGTTCCCGGATGGCGGCGCATGGCGCCTTATCCGGGCTACGGTTCGGTAGTCGGTTGGTAGCCCCGGTAAGCGTAAGCGCCACCGGGGGAGGATTCCCGGATAGCGGCGCATAGCGCCTTATCCGGGCTACGATTCGGTATTCGGTTGGTAGCCCCGGTAAGCGTAAGCGCCACCGGGGAAGGATCCCGGATATCGGATAAGGCCGCCGAACCTTAACCCATCGCGCTTTCGCGCAGGCGGGCTTTCAGCTTGTTGTACTCCTCGATCACGTACTGTTCCGCCGCGCGCTGATCGGCAATCCGCTCAACGTTAACTGCGCAGTACTTGTACTCCGGCGTTTTGGTTATCGGGCTCAGGTTCTCCGACACCAGCTCGTTACAGGCGCCGATCCACCACTGGTAGGTCATGTACACCGCGCCTTTATTCGGTCGATCGCTGACCTGCGCGCGGGTGATGATGCGGCCCTTACGCGAATTGACCCACACCAGCGCTTCATCTTCGATGCCTAACCGTTCGGCGTCGGCGGTGTTGATTTGCGCATAGCCTGGTTCATCCGCCAGCGCTGCCAGCGCTGCGCAGTTGCCGGTCATCGAACGGCAGGAGTAGTGGCCGACCTCGCGCACCGTTGAGAGCACCATCGGATACTCGTCGGTGAGCTTATCGATCGGCGCGACCCAGTCGCAGGTGAAGAACTGCGCCAGCCCGTTCGGAGTATCGAACTTCTCTTTAAACAGATACGACGTCCCCTGGTCGGCGTCGGACTCATCGCGGCATGGCCACATGACATAGCCGAACTCGCCCATTTTCTCATAGGTGGCGCCGTAGAAGTCCGGGCACAGATGCCGCAACTCATCCCAGATCTCCTGGGTGTTGTTGTAGTGCATCGGATAGCCCATCCGGGTGGCGATTTCGCTGATAATCTGCCAGTCGGTTTTCAGGTCCCACTTCGGCTCCACCGCTTTAAAGAAACGCTGGAAGCCGCGGTCCGCTGCGGTATACACGCCTTCGTGCTCGCCCCACGAGGTGGACGGCAGGATGACGTCGGCCGCGGCGGCGGTTTTGGTCATGAAAATATCCTGGACGATAACCAGTTCCAGCTGTTCAAACGCCTTGCGCACCGCGGAAAGCTCGGCATCGGTCTGCAGCGGATCCTCGCCCATAATGTAGGCGGCGCGGACTTCACCGTGTTCGGTGCGGTGCGGCAGCTCGCTGATGCGATAACCGGTATGTTCCGGCAGGCTGTCGACGCCCCAGGCTCTGGCAAACTTCTCGCGGTTTTCCGGGAACTTAACGTACTGGTAGCCCGGATAGGTATCCGGCAGTGCGCCCATGTCGCAGGCGCCCTGGACGTTGTTCTGCCCGCGCACCGGGTTGACGCCGACGCTCGGCTTGCCGAGGTTGCCGGTAAGGATCGCGAGGCTGGTCAGCGAGCGCACGGTCTCCACGCCCTGGTAGAACTGGGTGACGCCCATGCCCCACAGGATGGCGGCGGATTTGGCGCTGGCGTACATCCGGGCGCAGGCGCGGATCTCCTGAGCGCTGACGCCGGTTATCTCTTCCACCGACTCCGGCGTATAACCTTCGACGATTTTGCGATACTCCTCGAAGCCTTCGGAACGGCTGGCGACGAAGGATTTATCGTACAGATCCTCTTCAATAATGACGTGGCCAATGGCGTTGAGCAGCGCGATATTCGAGCCGTTCTTCAGTGCAATGTGCATGTCGGCGATGCGCGCGGTCTCAATTTTGCGCGGGTCGCAGACGATGATTTTCGCCCCGTTGCGTTTGGCGTTAATGACGTGATTCGCCACGATAGGGTGGGAATCCGCCGGGTTGTAACCGAAGATAAACACCAGGTCGGTGTTATCAATCTCCGTGATGGCGTTACTCATGGCGCCGTTACCGACCGACTGGTGCAGACCTGCAACCGAAGGGCCGTGTCAGACGCGAGCGCAGCAGTCGACGTTATTGGTGCCAATAACGGCGCGCGCGAATTTTTGCATCACGTAGTTGGTTTCATTACCGGTCCCGCGGGAGGAGCCGGTGGTCTGGATCGCGTCCGGGCCATATTTTTCTTTAATGGCGCCAAGGCGGGTGGCGACGTAATCGAGCGCCTCATCCCAGGAGACGGCTTCCAGTTTGCCGCCACGCTGGCGACGGATCATGGGGGTTTTGAGACGCGGGGTCAGGATCTGGGTATCGTTAATGAAGTCCCAGCCATAATAGCCTTTCAGACACAGGGTTCCCTGATTGGTTTTCCCCTGCGCCGCCTCAGCCCGGACGATTTTGCCGTTATCGACCACCAGGTTGATTTTGCAACCTGATGCGCAATACGGGCAAACCGTGACGACTTTTTTCATCGGTTTTGCTCCAGTTAATCAATTAGCGCTGACGCGCAATCGACCGTCACTATGCATCTTCTATGCCATGTTTTCATTGTGGGTATTAACGGATAGTACGCGGCTTTTTTGGGCGAAATGCTGACGAAAAACAGGTCATCGTCAGTTTTGACGTGACGAAAAGCCCGGAGATGTGACGCCGATTATAAAAACGGCAGCGAAAAATGGATTTGTCGTCGCCCGCTTGCACAATCGACCAGACTGACACTATTCCCGCCAGGCAGAGGTAAACCATGAAACCGGTCATTTTAGTGATTGATGATGACGTCGCGATCTGCGAGCTGCTGAGCGACGTGCTCGGCGCCCACGCGTTTGAGGTGGTGGCCTGCCAGAACGGCGGCGAAGCGCTGGCGACGGTCGCCCGGCGCGCAGATATCGCGCTGGTGCTGCTGGATATGATCTTGCCGGATACCAATGGATTGCTGGTGTTACAACAGCTGCAGCGCACGCGGCCTGAGCTACCGGTGATAATGCTTTCCGGGCTGGGAAGCGAATCGGATGTGGTGGTCGGGCTGGAAATGGGCGCCGACGATTACATCGCCAAACCGTTTAATGCCCGGGTAGTGGTGGCGCGCGTAAAGGCGGTGCTGCGGCGCAGCGGGGCGATCGGCGCGGAAAGCCTCGTGCCGGGCGGGGAGCATGGGCTGTTGTTTAACGGCTGGCGGCTGGATACCCGCCGCTGTGAGCTGTTTAATCCCCAACAGCAGAGCGTGGCGTTAACCCAGGGGGAGTATGGATTGTTGCTGGCGCTGGCGCAAAACGCCCGCCGGGTTCTGAACCGTGAACAGCTGCTGGCGCTGACCCATAATGAGAGCATGGAGGTATTCGACCGCACGATCGATGTGCTGATCATGCGCCTGCGGCGTAAAGTTGAGGTCAATCCGCATCAGCCCACCTTGATTAAAACCCTGCGCGGGCTGGGCTACGTTTTCGCCGCTGACGTTATCCATAACGACAAAGCGGCGTAGGGCGAAAAGAGACCCGGCGCCGCTTTGCCGCGTTATTTCACCGTCCAGCCCTTGTAGCTGCTGACGTTATTTTTATCGATCATTTTCACCGGGATCAGCACCGGCGCGGCTGGCGCGGGCTTGCCCTGCAGAATGTCATAACCAATTTCTACCGCCTTCGCCGCCATGACCTGCGGGTCCTGCGCTGGCGTGGCGACGAACAGGGAATTCTTACGCTTCAGCGCCTCTTCGCCGTCCGGGCTGCCATCGACGCCCACGATAAAGAACTCATTACGTTGCGCCTGTTTCGCCGCCAGATCGGCGCCAATCGCCGTCGGATCGTTAATCGCGAACACGCCGTCAATCTTCGGATTCGCCGCCAGCAGCGACGTCATCACCTCCAGCCCGCCTTCGCGGCTGCCTTTCGCGTTCTGGTTGGCAGAGAGGATTTTGATATCCGGATGTTTTTTGAATTCGGTTTCGCAGCCTTCGACGCGGTTCTGCACCGCGGAAACCGGCGGCCCGTTGATAATCACCACGTTGCCTTTGTTGTTCAGGCGATCGCTAATGTATTTACAGGCCATCGCGCCGGCCTGGGTATTATCGGAGGTGATGGTGGCATCGGCGCCTTCGGCGGCGACGTCAACCGCCACAACCACGATCCCGGCCTCTTTCGCCCGCTTCACCGCCGGGCCGATACCTTTTGAATCAGCGGCGTTGAGGATGATCATATCGACTTTGGCGGCGATAAAGTTATCGATCTGCGCCACCTGCTGCCCCAGGTCGTAGCCGCTCGACACCAGCGTGACCTTCACTTTATCCCCCGCCAGCTTGCGCGCTTCCAGCTCGGCCCCCTTGGTGATTTGCACGAAGAACGGGTTGGCGAGGTCGCCCACCGTCACGCCTATCGCTTGTAGATCTTTGGCCGACGCAAAAGGGGAGGCGGCCAGCAGCGCGCCGGCACACAGCGCGGTCACTATCGGTTTTAAACGCATTCGCTTTTCCTCGCAGGTAAGATGTTGTTGTTATGCACTTTGATGGTGTCGGGTACGGTATTTGTCGATCAGCACCGCTATGATGATCACCGCCCCTTTGATCACCAATTGCCAGAAGTAGGAGACGCCCATCAGCGTCATGCCGTTGTTGAGGGTGGCGATAATCAGCGCCCCCACCAGCGTACCGGTGATGGTGCCTATACCGCCGACGAAACTGGTGCCGCCGAGGATCACCGCGGCAATGGCGTCCAGCTCATAGCCGACGCCGAGGTTGCCGTTGGCGCTGTACAGCCGCGAGGCGCTCATCACCCCGCCGAGCCCGGAAAGCAGCCCGCTCATGCCGTAGACGAACAGCAGCACCAGCCAGACTTTAATCCCCGTCAGCCGCGCCGCCTGCATGTTGCCGCCAACGGCGTAAATATGAATACCGAGGGTGGTGCGGCGCAGGATAAACCAGCACACCGCCACGACCGCCAGCGCTATCACCACCAGCCACGGCACCGGGCCGAGATAGTTATTGCCGATCCATTCAAAACTAATATCGGAGTTAATCACCGTGGTGCCGTCGGCCAGCAGATAGGCGGCGCCGCGCAGCGCGGTGTAGGTGCCAAGGGTGACAATAAACGGCGGTAGTCCGGCGAAGGCCACCAGCGCGCCGTTGAACAGCCCGAGCAGCAGGCCGAGCATCAGCGCCGCCGGAATCGACAGCATCGCGAATGGCGGGATGAGCGATACCACCATCGCCGCAACCGCGGTGGTGCCGAGTATTGACCCCACCGACAGATCGATACCGCCGGTAAGAATAATAAAGGTCATCCCCGCCGCCAGCACGATGTTGATGGAGGACTGGCGGGTAATATTCAGCAGGTTGCTTTCGGTAAAGAAGTTCGGCGCGACGAAGCCGAACACCGCGACGATCAGGATTAAAATCGGCAGGATGCCGACGGTTTGCATCAGGTCGCCCATCAGCATTTTTTTTGCCGAGGCGGATTTCGCCGCCGGCGCGGAGGTCTCTTTCGGTATGCTCATGCTTGTCCTGCCTTTAGGTGAGAATCGTTCACGCCGGTCGCCAGCGTCATAATGCTTTCCTGACTGATCTCGCCAACCTGCAACTCGCCGGCGATAGCGCCTTCGCGCATCACGTATACCCGGTCGCTCATGCCTACGATTTCCGGCAATTCGCTGGAGATCATTAAAATGGCGACGCCCTGGCGGGCCATCTGATTCATGATGCGGTAAATCTCGCTTTTGGCGCCGACGTCAACGCCGCGGGTCGGTTCATCCAGGATGAGAATGCGCGGGCCGATCGCCACCCAGCGTGAAATCAGCAGCTTTTGCTGATTGCCGCCGGAAAGCCCGCCGGCGCGTACCTGAGCATGCGGGACGCGGATGTTCAGCAGCTGGATGGCGTCATCGGAGATGGCTTGCGCCTTCTTCCGGTCGAGCATTCCCCAGTTGGCGTCGCGCTCAAGCGTCGCCATGGTGATGTTCTCCTGCGCCGCCAGTTCGAGAAACAGCCCCTGTTCTTTACGGTTTTCGGTCAGAAAGCCGATCCCGAGGTCAATCGCTTCGCGCGGCGAGTGAATAACCACCGGTTCGCCGTCGATTTCAATGACGCCGCCCGTCGCTTTGCGGACGCCGAAAATCAGTTGCGCCAGCTCGGAACGCCCGGCGCCGACCAGCCCGGCGAGGCCAACGATTTCCCCGGCGTGCACCACCAGGCTGCTGGGATGCACTTTGCCGCCGTCGCTGAGATCCTGCACCCACAGGCGCGGCTGGCCGCGCGGGATATCGCGCTCTTTATTGAACAGATCGCTAAGCGGACGGCCAACCATCATGCGCACTAATTCGGGGGCGCTAAGGTGGTCGCGGGTGAGGCTGCCGACATACTGGCCATCGCGCAGCACGCTGACCCGGTCGGAGAGTTCATACACTTCGGCCATGCGGTGGCTGATATAGATGATTGCCATCCCTTCATCGCGCAGGCGTAAAATCAGCTCAAACAGGCGCTGCGTTTCTCGCGAGGAGAGGGCGGCGGTAGGTTCATCCATCACCAGAATGCGGCTGTTGCGATGCAGCGCGCGGGCGATTTCCACCTGCTGCTGTTCGGCGATAGTCAGCTTCATCACTCGGTCGCTGGCTTTGAACTGCGCGCCGAGCCGGTCGATAACCGCCTGCGCCTGGGACTCCATCTCTTTACGCTGTACCAGACCGCCGCGGGAAAGCTCGCTGCCGAGGAAAATGTTTTCCGCGACGGTGAGATTCGGCGCCAGCTGCATCTCCTGATAGATAAGCGTAATCCCTGCCGCCAGCGCATCCTTCGGGCCTCTGATCGTCTGTGGTTGTCCGTCGATCAGGATCTCGCCGCTGGAGGCGGTATAGGCGCCGGCGAGGATCTTCATCAACGTACTTTTTCCCGCGCCGTTTTCGCCCATCAGCGCGTGGATCTCGCCGGGCCAGACCGTCAGATCCACCCCTTTCAGCGCATAAAATTTGCCGAAAACTTTGGCGATGTTGCGCATGGATAGCACCGGTGTTCCCTGCATGCCTGCTCTCCTGGCTGCGTTGTCGATGTCGGCACTTCATCACCGCAACGTAAATGAGTGATGTCATCGGCCATTCATAATTGTCATATTTTTGAATAGTTAATGCAGATCACAATTACGCCAAGAAATTTTCTTCACCTTCGGCGACAGTCCGGGAATGATGGGAGAAAACGCCTGACCGGAGTCGCCATGCCTTCTCGCCATCCGTACTTTTTCGTTAGCGCCCGCGGTCGCCTGCTGTCATTTAACTTGTTGATGGTGGCGGTGACATTAATGGTCGCCGGAGTGGCGATTTTCGGTTTTCGCCATGCCAGTCAGTTGCAGGAGCAGGTGCAGCTGCAAACGCTTAGCGACATGAACGGCAGTATGAATCTGGCGCGTGATACCGCTAACGTCGCCACCGCGGCGGTGCGGTTGTCGCAGGTGGTTGGCGCGCTGGAGTATAAAAGCGAAGCGCAACGGCTGCTGGAAACCCAACAGGCGCTGAAGCATTCGTTGGGCCAGTTGGCCTCGGCGCCGTTAGCCCGGCAGGAACTGGCGCTGGTAGCGAGCATTATTCGCCGTAGCAACGAGCTGCAGCAGAGCGTCGCCGGCATGCTGGAACGCGGGCAACGCCGCCATCTGCAGCGCAATGAACTGCTGAGCGCGCTGTATCAAAACCAGAGCTATTTGCGCCATTTGCAGGATCTCAACGATCGCGATGGTAAACCGGCGATCGATCCTCAGCGTTTAAACGAGATGGACCGGTTGATCGTCGCCGCGATACACACTGCGACGCCGCGCTCGATCGTCCTGCAGCTCGATGACATCAGACGCTTTTTACCGCGCAACGATAGCGATTCTGCGCTGGCGTTTATCCTGCCGGATTTCAACGCCGAACTGGCGCGGCTGGCGCCGCTATCGGCGCAGCTTGAAGAGAGCGATCTGGCGATCGGTTGGTATATGTTTCATATCAAAGCGCTGGTTGCGCTGCTTAATGGCGATATTAATCAATATGTTGCCAGAGTCGCTCAAGCTTCGGAGGCGCGAGCGGCGCAAAGCCACCAGCAGTTGCGCTCCATCAGCACGTTTATCCTGCTGGCCGCGCTGCTGGCGCTGGCGATCACCGGGTGCGCTGGCTGGTATATCTATCGTAATCTTGGCCTCAATCTGAACGCGATATCCGGCGCGATGTCGCGGCTGGCGCACGGCGAGCAGAACGTGACGGTTCCGGCCCTGCAACGGCGTGATGAGCTTGGCGAACTGGCGCGCGCCTTTAACGTTTTCGCCCGTAATACCGCTTCCCTTGAACACACCACCCGCCTGCTGCGGGAGAAAACCACCCAGATGGAGATCGACCGCCTTGAGCGACAGGGGCTGGAGGAGGCGCTGCTGCATAGCCAAAAAATGAAAGCCGTCGGCCAGCTTACCGGCGGCCTGGCCCACGATTTTAACAACCTGCTGGCGGTGATTATCGGCAGCCTCGAACTGGTACAGCCGGATGAGCGCGATGCGCCGCGGATATCGCGGGCGCTGAAGGCTGCCGAACGCGGCGCCTTGCTTACTCAGCGGTTGCTGGCCTTTTCGCGTAAACAGGCGCTGAACCCGCAGGCGGTGGCGCTGCAGCCGTTGCTGGAGAATGTCTGCGAACTGATGCGTCATTCGCTCCCCGCATCGTTGCGTCTCGAAATAGAAGCGCAGTCGCCTGCCTGGCCGGCGTGGATCGATGTCGGGCAACTGGAAAACGCGATTATCAACCTGGTGATGAACGCCCGCGACGCTATGGAGGGGCTGTCAGGCGTTATCGCGCTACGAACCTGGAACCAGCGGGTCACCCGTAGCGATGGACGGCGTCAGGATATGGTGGCGCTGGAGGTGATTGACCACGGCTGCGGCATGTCGCAGGAGATAAAAGCGCAGGTTTTCGAGCCCTTCTTTACCACCAAACAGACCGGTAGCGGCAGCGGTCTTGGGCTGTCGATGGTGTACGGTTTTGTGCGCCAGTCGGGCGGGCGTGTGGCAATTGAAAGCGCGCCGGGGCAGGGCACCACCGTTCGTTTGCAGCTACCGCGAGCCACGGCAGCGGCGGAGGATGAACGAACGCCGTTGGTTAGTGAACCGATGGTGAGCGGCGAGCAGCTGGCGCTGGTGCTGGAGGATGAAGCCGATGTGCGCCAGACGCTATGCGAGCAGCTGCATCAGCTGGGTTGGCTGACGTTGGAGGCGCAAAGCGGCGAGCAGGCGCTGCAGATGCTGGCGGCCTCCGGGGATATCGCGTTGTTGATTAGCGATTTAATGCTCCCTGGGGGGCTGAGCGGCGCCGAGGTCATTCACGAAGCGCAACGCCGCTTCCTGGCGGTGGCACTGCTATTGATTAGCGGCCAGGATTTGCGCCCGGCGCATAATCCGGCGTTGCCTGAGGTTGAACGACTGCGCAAGCCTTTCACCCGCACGCAGCTGGCGCAGGCGTTGCGTGCGGCGATGGCGCGGATTTGAGATTCCTCCGCTACACGTGGCAAATAGGGTTGATTAAGGTACCACCAGTACCCTGATGAGACTGGCCACGATGAAACGTTACGCAACCGCTCTGTTTTTTTGCACGCTGGCGCTGAGCAGCCAACTGGCCCATGCCGATATTATTGACGACGCTATTGGTAATATTCAGCAAGCCATCAACGATGCCTACAATCCGGGCAGCAGCCGTTCCGACGACGACGACGGGCGCTATGACGACGGACGCTACGATGACGGCAGCTATCAGGGCAGCCGCCAGCAGCGTAGGGATAACCAGCAGCAATATAACGATCGCCAGCGCCAGCTTGACGACCGCCGTCGCCAGCTGGATGAACGCCAGCGCCAGCTTGATAGCGATCGTCGCCAGCTGGAGAGCGACCAGCGCCGTCTCGACGACGATTACTGATTTTCCATTGCCATGACGCCGGTTATTCCAGCACGATCTCCATGCCGTCGTATCCCGCCTCGAAACCTTTTGGCAGCGGGTTATCCATCATCCAGCGGTCGAACTGATGGCTGATATGGGTGAGGATCACCCGCGGGCAGCCAAGTACCTGGTTCAGCGCGCGCACGGTATTCAAGTCGCTGTGGTTGCGCGGCGTCTCTGTTCTGGGCTCGTGGCTGCAATCGATGACAATCACCTGCGGCTGATTATTAAGTAAAAACTTCAGCGTCTTCTCCGGTAGCCCGGCGGTATCCGCAAGCCAGGCCACCCGGCTGTGCGCCGACTCCAGCAGATAGCCGTAGGTCAGCTTCGAGTGGATTAACGGCAGCGGCGTGACCTGTAGACCCTGTAATTCAAATATCGTGAAGGGGATAACGGTGTGGCTAAAATCGAGGATGCCGGGGTGTTTAAACAGATCGTCGCAGCCGATGTCATCCGGCGGGCCGTACACCGCAATCGGATCGCCCACCCCCCAGCGCAGGGGGAACAGCCCCTGCACGTGATCCATATGGTAATGCGTCAATAAAATCTGCTGGAAGCTGCCAGCGGGCTGGCGTTCCGCCAGATCCGCCAGCCCGGCGTCGAGCAGCGTGACCGCATGGTTAAAGCGCACCACCGCGCTGCAGGGGCGGCGGCGATAGCGTGCATCGACGCGGGCGCGCTGGCAGGCGGCGCAGTCGCAGCCGAAGACCGGCACCTGCTGGGCGCCGCCGGTGCCGGTCAGGCGGATCGTCAGGCTCATCGTATTACCTTACCCTCAGGCATGCTGATTCTCTTCACGTCCGGCGTGCTGGCGCAACAGCTGGAAGAAACGCTCTACCGATTGCCCAAGGCTGCCGTCGTTATTCAACGTCAGGCAATCGGCCGGTTTATAGCGCGCGGCGCGTTGCAGGCGTTGGGTGATTTCCACGGCATTTTCCCGGCCGCGCTGTTCAAGCCGCTGGCGCAACACCGATGGCGAGACTTCGAGACAAATCGGTACCAGCACGTCATCGTAACGTTCCCGCGCCTGCGCCAGATGCGCGCGCGAGCCGTTGGCGACCACATCAAAACCGGCATGCAGCCAGAGGTCGATCTCTATGCCGACGCCATAGTAATTATTGTTGGCATGCCAGCTTAGCGCGAAAAGATTACGCTCGGCGCGGGTGAAAAACTCATGCTCGCTCAGCGCAATATGGTTCTCGCAGCCCGCCTGGTGCGGGCGGGTGATGTAGCGATGCGCGACCAGCAGTTGCGGATGCTCACGCTGGCGCAGCGCGGCCAGCAGACTATCTTTTCCCGACCCGGAAGGGCCGACCAGCCAAATCAGTTTTCCAGGCATTAAAAGACCCTCTTTCCCTGACGCCAGACGTGATCGATATGGACGTGCTCGCCGCGGCGGTGCGCCAGTACCAGATCGGCGCGTTTGCCTTCGGCGATGACGCCGCGGTCATGCAGACCCAGCGCCTGCGCCGGATGTTTGCTGACCAGACGGATAGCCTGCGCCAGCGTGAAAGCGTTGTCGTCGCTATCGGCGATACGGAAAGCGGCATCAAGCAGGCTGGCGGGGTAGTAGTCGGAAGAGAGAATATCTAACAGGCCGCTGGCGGCTAGTTGATGCGCGGCGACATTGCCGGAATGCGAGCCGCCGCGCACGATATTCGGCGCCCCCATCAACACATTCATTCCATGCTGGCGCGAAGCCTGCGCGGCGGCCAACGTGGTAGGAAATTCGGCGATCACGCTGCCAAGCTGGTGGGATTCGGCGACATGTTCATGAGTGGCGTCGTCGTGGCTGGCGAGAGCGATTTGGCGTTCCCGGCACATCGCGGCGATAGCCTGGCGATTAGGCTGCGACCAGGCCGCCGCCAGCGCCATTTGCTCCTCTTCGAAGCGTTGCATCTGCTCGCCGCTGAGCTGATATTTGCCCTGATAATATTCGCGATATTTTTCGCGGTTGGCGAACTGGCGTTGACCCGGCGAATGGTCCATCAGCGACACCAGAGTGACCGGCTCGCGGTCGACCAGCTTTTCAAACAGCGGCAGAGTGGTGTGGTGCGGCAGTTCACAGCGCAGATGCAGGCGGTGCTCGGCGCGGTTAAGCCCGCGTTTTTGCGTTTCTTCCACCGCGTTGATCATCTTTTCCAGATTCTCAAGGCGGTCGCCGCCGTCGCGCACGTCGCCAATCGCCACGGCGTCGAGTACGGTGGTGATGCCGCTGGCGACCATTAAAGCATCGTGGCTGCTCATCGCCGAGTGTGCTGGCCAATCAACCTTTGGCCGCGGGGTGAAGAATTTATCCAGGTTATCGGTATGGAGTTCGATAAGCCCCGGCAGCAGCCAGCCGCCTTCGCCATCGAGGGCGCCGGGCTGCCGGCTCTGGCTTTCGGCAAAGGCGTAAATCCGCCCCTCCTGCACTTCCAGCGAACCGTCGATGGTTTCGTCTTCCAGTACCAGCTTTACGTTATTGATTATCATACTGTGATACCCATTGGGTGCAGGCGGTCGGCGACCTGACCGCGTACCGTTTCATCATGGAAAATACCGACGATGGCCGCGCCGCGGGCTTTAGCCTGCTGGATCAGCGCCACCACCGCGGCGCTGTTGTTGGCATCCAGCGAGGCGGTGGGTTCATCAAGGAGTAAAATCGGATAGTCGACCGCAAAACCGCGGGCGATGTTGACCCGCTGCTGTTCGCCGCCGGAAAAGGTGGATGGCGCCAGATGCCACAAACGCTCCGGCACGTTGAGATGGCTCAGCAGACGGGCGGCTTTAGCGGCGCTCTCTTCGCGCGGCGTCCCGAGCTCAAGCAGCGGCTGCATGACGACTTCCAGCGCGGATATCCGCGGGATCACCCGCAGAAACTGGCTGACCCAACCGATGGTGGTTTTACGCACTTCCAGCACCTTGCGCGGCGTGGCGGTCACCAGATCCACCCATTCGTCGCCGTGGCGGATATGAATATGACCGCTGTCCGGCAGATAGTTAGCGTACAGCGAACGCAGCAGCGTCGATTTGCCGCTGCCGGAATGGCCGTGCAGCACCACGCACTCCCCGGCGTTAACGGAGAGCGAAGCGTCGGCGAGCACCGGCAGACGCACGCCGTGCTGTTGGTGCAGAACAAAGGTTTTATGGATGTTTTCAACGCGGATCATTTTAGCCCTCTCGGGGTTGGAGTGCCGGGTGGCGCTTCGCTTACCCGGCCTACGAATAACGCACCTGTAGGCCGGATTAAGGCGCAGCCGCCATCCGGCAAGACAGCATCAATTCTGCAACACCGACGACACCAGCAGTTGGGTGTAAGGATGGTGCGGATCGTCGAGCACCCGGTCGGTTAAGCCACTTTCCACCACCTGTCCTTGTTTCATCACCAGCAGACGGTTCGCCAGCAGGCGAGCGACGCCGAGATCGTGGGTGACGATCACCACCGCCAGACCCAGCTCCACCACCAGCCCGCGCAGGAGATCGAGCAGGCGCGCCTGTACCGAGACGTCCAGCCCGCCGGTGGGTTCATCCATAAACACCAGTTTCGGCTGCGTCACGAGATTGCGGGCGATTTGCAAGCGCTGCTGCATACCGCCGGAAAAGGTGGTCGGCAGGTCGTCGATGCGGGAAGGCGGGATCTCCACCTCCTGCAGCCAGCGTTCGGCGGTGGCGCGAATGTCGCCGTAGTGGCGGGCGCCGGTCGCCATCAGCCGTTCGCCGATGTTGCCGCCCGCCGAGACCTGGCGACGCAGGCCGTCCATCGGGTGCTGATGCACAACGCCCCATTCGGTGCGTAGCAGGCGGCGGCGTTCGGCTTCGCTCATGGCGTACAGCGAGCGCTGTTGATACCGCACTTCACCCTGTTGCGGCACCAGACGAGCGGAAATCGCTTTCAGCAGCGTGGTTTTACCGGAGCCGGATTCGCCGACGATACCGAGCACTTCGCCCGGCCACAGCTCGAAAGAGACATCGCTAAAACCTTTGCCCGGCGCATAGAGATGGGTCAGGTGATTGACTGCAAGTAACGGCTGGCTCATTTTTTCTGCGCCTCGCTCTGTTGGCGGCAATAATCGGTATCGGAGCAGACAAATATCCGCTGGCCGCTGTCATCCAGCACCACTTCGTCAAGATAGCTGTGATGCGAACCGCAAATGGCGCAGGGTTCATCCCACTCCTGCACGCTAAACGGATGATCGTCGAAATCGAGGCTTTCGACTGCGGTATAGGGCGGCACCGCGTAGATACGCTTTTCGCGCCCGGCGCCGAACAGCTGCAGCGCCGGCATCATGTGCATTTTGGGGTTATCGAATTTCGGGATCGGCGAAGGGTCCATCACGTAGCGGCCGTTCACCTTCACCGGATAGGCGTAGGTGGTGGCGATGTGGCCGAAGCGGGCGATATCCTCATACAGCTTCACCTGCATTACGCCGTACTCTTCCAGCGCGTGCATGGTGCGGGTTTCGGTTTCACGCGGTTCGATAAAACGCAGCGGCTCCGGGATCGGCACCTGATAGATCAGGATCTGATCTTCCACCAGCGGCGTTTCCGGGATCCGATGGCGGGTCTGGATCAGGGTGGCGTCTTCGGTGCGTTCGGTGGTGGCGACACCGGTTACGCGTTTAAAGAACTGGCGGATCGACACCGCGTTGGTGGTGTCATCGGCGCCCTGATCGATGACCTTCAGTACGTCGTTCTCGCCGATAACGCTGGCGGTCAGTTGGATCCCGCCGGTACCCCAACCGTAGGGCATCGGCATTTCGCGGCCGCCGAAGGGCACCTGAT
The DNA here is from genome assembly GCF_057196925.1 of Klebsiella sp. SYXHC3. Lineage (NCBI taxonomy): Bacteria > Pseudomonadati > Pseudomonadota > Gammaproteobacteria > Enterobacterales > Enterobacteriaceae > Klebsiella > Klebsiella sp. SYXHC3. The sequence goes on from NZ_JBXUNG010000009.1 coordinate 94,375, forward strand.
AGCCGGGAATGGCCACCGCTTTCAGTATCGCCCGGCGGATCATGCGCTTGGTTTGCTCATCAAGATAAGCAAAGTTATAGCCAGTCAGTGGGTTAGCCACGTTCGTTCTCCCGTTGCAGGCGTTTCAACAGCGCCAGTTCGGCCTGGAAATCGACATAGTGCGGCAGTTTCAGATGCGAGACGAAACCGGCGGCTTCAACGTTATCGGCGTGCGCCAGCACGAACTCTTCGTCCTGGGCCGGTCCGCTTATCTCTTCGCCGTATTCCGGCGCCTGAAGGGCACGGTCGACCAGCGCCATGGCCATCGCTTTACGCTCGCTCATGCCAAACGTCAGGCCGTAGCCGCGGGTGAAGTGCGGCGGCTCATCCTCTGGATCGACAAAGCCGTTGACCATTTCGCATTCGGTCAGCAGCAGCTCGCCAATATTGACGCTAAAACCCAACTCTTCCGGCACGATTTCCACCTGCACGTAGCCGCTGCGGATCTCGCCGGCAAACGGGTGATTGCGGCCATAGCCGCGCTGGGTCGAGTAGGCCAGCGCCAGCAGATAGCCTTCATCGCCGCGTACCAGCTGCTGCAGCCGCGAGGAGCGCGAGCAGGGATAGACCGGCGGGGTGCGGGTGATATCGTCAGGCGGCGCGCCGCAGTCCGCTTCCGCTTTGGCCAGCCCCTGCTGCGCCAGCAGGTTGAAGACGTGCGGCGTCGGCGGCGTTTCGCTACCGGCTTTCTGCACCGACGGCGGTTCGCCGTTGGCCAGCAGGGTAAAATCGAGCAGGCGGTGGGTATAGTCGTAAGTGGGGCCCAGCAGCTGGCCGCCTGGGATATCTTTGTACACCGCGGAGATGCGGCGCTCGAGGCGCATTCCAGCGGTATCAACCGGTTCGCTGACCGCCAGCCGCGGCAGGGTGGTGCGGTAGGCGCGCAGCAGGAAAATGGCTTCGACGTTATCGCCGCTGGCCTGCTTCAGCGCCAGCGCCGCCAGTTCGCGGTCGGCAATACCGCCTTCGGTCATCACCCGGTCCACCGCCAGGCTGAGCTGTTCGCTTATCTGGTCAACGCTCAGTTCGGGAAGCCGTCCATCGCCCCGTCGTTTCTGCTCTTGCAAGGCGTGAGCGGCGCTAATCGCCTTCTCGCCGCCTTTGACGGCAACATACATTTAGCACACCTCCACGTGGGTGGTACGCGGGATAGCCAGCAGGCGCTCGCCGCAGGTCAGGATCAGGTCAATGCCCAGCGGGAACGGGTGCGGGCGTTCGGTTAATTCGTCGATGATGCAGTCCGGCAGCTGTGGGGCGATCATTCGCTCCTCGGCAATGCCCGCGCCGGTCAGGCGCAGCATGCGTCCGCCGCTCAGGCTGGCTAGTTGAACAATCAGCGTGACGCCGGTTTCCGGCGCCGCCACGGTACCGGCGGAAAGTACATTAAGCTGTTCGGCGCTGATGGTGTCGCAGGCGACGGCAAATACCGCCTGCTGCGGCTGTTCCACCAGCGTCGCGCCGGTATGGAAGCGCAGATTTTGGCTGACCAGATCGTTATGCAGCGCGGCGGCCATCCATACCGGGGTGTCGTGATCGGCCAGGGTCAGCAGCAAGCTGGTGGAGGCGATATTCAATGGCTGCCAGCCGTGCTGAAGCTGCTGCAGAGAGACAATCACTCCCGGCTCGCTCATTGCTTTCAGCAGGCGGCGGAAACTGTGTTGGGCATCCTGCACCGGTAGGGTAAAGGCGGTTTGTAATGTCATGCGTTATCTCCGCGAACCAGAGTAAAGAAGTCGACCCGGCTGGCGTTGACTTCGGCACGGCGGGCGTCGAGGCGCGTGCTGCGTTGTGCTTCCAGCGGGGTAATGAGGGTTTCCATTAAGGTGTGAAAATAGTGAGGCGATTGCAGCAGGCCATCGATCGCCGCGCAGCGTTCGGCGTGGGGGCGGTCGCGGCCCAGAATCCAGCTGTAGCCGAGGGTGCCATCGGCCAGGCGTACGGCGGCGCGGGTCAGAGTGGCGTCACCGGCAAAGAAACGATCGCCGATGCCGCCCATACGCGCCTGGAGCTGTACCAGCCCGGTTTCCGGGGCACGAATTAATTCATACTCCGGCGCCAGCCGCAGCGATTGCATGCGCGCCAGAAGGTCCTGCGGTTCACTGTGGGCCAGCACGGACATCCAACGCTGGCGGGTGGCGGTATCGAAGTGCATTCAGTGCTCCATGGTGAATTCAATCATGTCGGCGCGGGTCAGGCTGACGGAGTACTCCGTCGTGACTGTCTCGCCCTCGCGGCTATTGAGCGTGCGTACGCACAGCAGTGGCGCCATATTGGGGATTTCCAGCAGCTTGCTCTCTTTCGCCTGCGCGCGGCGGGCGCTGATTTTGGTGCGTACACGGGTCAGTTCGATGGCGAGTTGGTCGTGCAGCAGGTCGTGTAGCGAGCCATGGGTGAAGGTTTGCAGCACCGGCCAGAAGCGCAGGTCGGCGAAGTAGTGGTCAATCAAACACAGCGCCACGCCGTTAACCCGGCGCAGGGTGCGCAGATGAATGACGGTTTCGCCTTCGGCGATGCCAAAGGCTTCGGCAACGTGGCTGCTGGCCGGGCGCAGCACCGACAGCAGTTTCTCGCTGGTCGGGTGGCTGCCTTGTTCCAGCAGATTCTGGCTAAAACGCGCCTGGGCGTTGAGCGGGTAGTCGATGGGGCGCATCAATACCAGTACGCCGACGCCCTGGCGGCGCTGGACCCATCCGCGTTCCACCAGCTGATCGATGGCGCGGCGTAGGGTGTGGCGGTTAACTTCAAAGCGCGCCGCCAGCTGTTGTTCCGCAGGCAAATAGTCGCCGCAGCGATAGTGATGGCGCAGCTCCTGTTCAAGCCTGGCGGCAATTTCCTGATACCGGGTGGGGTAACTGGTCGGATGTCTGGATAAGTACATGGTTATCGAGCCTCACTAAGTACCTTGGGGTTCCCCGTTGAGCGTGGGCCGATACTGACGCGTTTTTGTTACATTCCTGTTAAGTCACGATGACCGCAGGATGAAGAGTTAATGCCGGTGAGATGACAGGGCGGAGAAGCCGCCCTGGAGAGAAGATTAGGGTTGTTTGACGACGTTAACCATCCACGGCACGCCGAAACGATCGACCACTTTGCCGAAACCGTGGGCCCAGAAGGTCTCCTGCCATGCCATTTCGATGCGCCCGCCATCGGCCAGCGCCTCAAACCAGTGTTTGCCTTCAGCAATATCTTTCGGCTCCAGCACGAGGACGAATCCCGCGTAATGTTCCATGTCGCTACTGGGGCTATCGCTCAACATCAAAATACTGTCGGCGACCTGCAGGCTGGCGTGGGCGATGCAGTCGGCGGCAAGATGTTGCCCGGAGGCGCAACCATCTTCGGCATCTTGGGCGCTCTGCGGCATTTCGCCGTAGGTGATTTGGTGGATAAGCTGCGCCGCCAGCGCCTGCTGATAGAAGGCGATGGCGGCAGCGCAGTTGCCGCTAAAAGCAATGTAAGGACTCAGGGACATAACCATGACCTCAGATAACCAATGACCCCTAAAGCGTAGTTGGTGACGGGCAAAAGAAGCCAGGCGGCAAAACGGGGTGAATTTTTCTGAAAATGCGTCGCCGCGTGGCGGGAAGGCAGAGACGAAATGAGAATTGATCGCGCGGTTCGGCCTGGAGATTTCGGGAATAATTTTCGCGAAATTAGCAAAATAATTTCGCCGCGATCCGCCGCTGATATTCGGACGTGCCGGCGAGGTTGCCGCCAGCGCCGGAAAAATAATGACGCTGGCGCAAAAAAAATTAATTAGTTCTTTTTGACGAATTCAGATTTCAGCTTCATCGGGCCAAAACCGTCAATTTTGCAGTCGATGTTGTGATCGCCTTCGACCAGACGGATATTCTTCACTTTGGTGCCGATTTTCAGCATGGAAGAGCTGCCTTTTACCTTCAGATCTTTCACCACGGTCACGCTGTCGCCATCGGCAAGTAAGTTGCCGTTAGCGTCTTTTACGATCAGCGCGTCGGCGTCATCGGCCGGCTCGGCATTGTTCCACTCGTGGGCGCATTCCGGGCAGATGTACATGCCGTTATCTTCATATGTGTATTCAGAATGGCATTTTGGGCAGTGTGGAAGTTGCATGGCGTTCCTCGTGATTACTGGGAAAAACAGGACGTTGGTCCGTTAAATAGCGGCTGTGAGCCGAAAGTGCGGCTGATTATAGCGCAATCCCGCACTTTTGTCGGGTATTTTTTCCAGGAAATAACGCAGGGTAATTATTTTGGCTTTACGGAGAATATGCTGAAAAACAGGCGTTAATAAAGTCCATAAATAAACATCGGCGGCGAAACAGAGATTGAACTTATTCATTTTATTTGGCTCTGTAATTAAGCTGGGCGAATTTTTCGTGAAGTTGATCCCAAATTTAAACGCTGGTAGGGTAAAAAGGGATGTAAGTAAATTCGTCACTGCTTATTTGGTAAGTGAATTATTAATTTAAGGCCAGAGCAGGCGTCAACAGGTTCGGTTGTACACTCTGTCAGAAAGACAGTGCAGGCAAACCTGCTACGCTTGAAATGTGGAGCACAGCACTTCGCCGCTCCCAACGTACGTCGCGAATGACCTCGTCATTTGGCGAGGAGTCGTGCGCTCAAGGCGATAGCACAGAGGAAAAGTATGCTTAAAAGGAAAAAAATAAAGCCGATTACGCTTAGGGATGTCACCATCATCGATGATGGTAAGTTGCGAAAAGCCATCACCGCGGCCTCGCTCGGTAATGCGATGGAGTGGTTCGATTTCGGTGTGTATGGTTTTGTGGCTTATGCCCTTGGTAAAGTCTTCTTCCCCGATGCCGATCCCAGCGTGCAGATGATTGCCGCGCTCGGTACTTTCTCGGTTCCTTTCTTGATTCGTCCGCTCGGCGGCCTGTTCTTCGGGATGCTCGGCGATAAATACGGTCGACAAAAAATCTTAGCGATCACCATCGTTATCATGTCGATAAGTACATTCTGTATCGGTCTTATTCCGTCGTATGCCACCATTGGTATCTGGGCGCCGATTCTGCTGCTGCTGTGTAAAATGGCGCAGGGCTTCTCGGTGGGCGGCGAATATACCGGGGCGTCGATCTTCGTAGCCGAATACTCGCCTGACCGTAAACGCGGGTTTATGGGCAGCTGGCTGGACTTCGGTTCGATTGCCGGCTTCGTAATGGGCGCAGGTGTGGTGGTACTGATTTCCAGCGTCGTGGGTGAAGAGAACTTCCTCGACTGGGGCTGGCGTATCCCGTTCTTCCTGGCGCTGCCGCTAGGGATTATCGGCTTGTACCTGCGTCACGCGCTGGAAGAGACGCCGGCGTTCCAGCAGCACGTGGATACCCTTGAACAGGGCGACCGCGAAGGTCTGCAGGAAGGTCCGAAGGTCTCCTTTAAAGAGATTGCCACCAAGCACTGGCGCAGCCTGCTGACCTGTATTGGTCTGGTGATTTCCACCAACGTGACCTATTACATGCTGTTGACCTACATGCCGAGCTACCTGTCGCATAACCTGCACTACTCGGAAGATCACGGCGTACTGATTATTATCGCCATCATGGTCGGCATGCTGTTTGTCCAGCCGGTTATCGGCATGCTGAGCGACCGTTTTGGCCGCCGTCCGTTTATCCTGGTGGGTAGCGTCGCGCTGTTCACGCTGTCTATCCCGGCCTTTATCATGATTAACAGTAACGTGATTGGCCTGATCTTCGCCGGTCTGCTGCTGCTGGCGGTGGTGCTGAACTGCTTTATCGGCGTGATGGCCTCATCGCTGCCGGCGATGTTCCCGACCCACATCCGCTTCAGCGCCCTGGCCAGCGCCTTTAACATCTCGGTGCTGATCGCCGGTCTGACGCCGACGCTGGCGGCATGGCTGGTGGAAACCACCCAGAACCTGATGATGCCGGCTTACTATCTGATGGTGATTGCGGTGATTGGCCTGATTACCGGCCTGTCGATGAAAGAGACCGCTAACCGTCCGCTGAAAGGGGCGACACCGGCGGCGTCCGATATCCAGGAAGCGAAAGAAATTCTGGGCGAGCACTACGATAACATCGAACATAAAATCGAAGATATCGATCAGGAAATCGCCGACCTGCAGGAAAAACGCGCCCGTCTGGTACAGCAGCATCCACGTATCAACGACTAACCGTTTTAAGCTGTGAAAAATGCCGCCGTGGGAGACCCCGGCGGCATTTTTTATGGCTGCGGCGACGCGAGGCTGTGGCGGCGCTGCTGGCTCAATTTACGGTACTGCTGCGGCGGCATGCCGACATAGCGGGTAAAGGTACTGTAGAAGCGGCTGCTGGAGCGGAACCCGGCGGTGAGGGCGATATCAAGAATGGTCTTATCGGTATCGCTCAGCAGCGCGCGCACGTGATTGATGCGCATGGCGGTAATGTACTGCTTCATGGTCTGCTGCATCACCCGCTGAAAAACGCCCATCGCGTAGTTCGGGTTGAGTTTAACGTGCTCGGCGACGGCATCGACGGTCAGCGCCTGGTCATAATGGGCGGCGATAAATTCCAGCATCTGGCTAACGTAAAATTGTGCGTGGCGCGAGACGCTGTTCTTGTGCGTGCGCGAGGTCTTATTGACCAGAATCGGCTGCCAGCCGGCGAGGCTCAGCCGCTTGAGCATCAGGGCGATTTCATCGATCGCCAACTGGCGAATCTGTTCATTCTCGTGATTCAACTCCTGCTGCCAACGGCGCACTTCAAAAGCGCTTAACTGCTGGGCGGCGAGAGATTTAATCACCATCCCGTGGGTGACGTGGTTTATCAGTTCGCGATCCAGCGGCCACGACAGAAACAGATGCATCGGCAGGTTGAATATCGCCATCTGCTGGCAGTCGCCGGGGCGGGTCAACTGATGCGGCGTACAGGCCCAAAACAGGGTGATATAGCCTTTCTCAATGCGCACCACTTCATTGTTAATCAAATACTCCACGTCGCCGTCGAACGGCACGTTGACCTCTACCTGGCCGTGCCAGTGGCTGGTGGCCATGGCGTGCGGGGGGCGCAGTTCGATATCCATGCGCTGATACTCGGAATAGAGCGCCAGCGGGCTGCGGCTCTGCTTTTCATCGCTGCTGCACATGTGCGGGTCGGGGGGCAGGGAAGTGAAGCGGTGTTCCATCATGGGCGGATTCCTGGATCGTCAGAGTGGCTGCGTTTTTAGCCTGAACTGATTACAGCTTAGCGGAATCATCGGCCCGTTTTCTCTCCTTTTAAGCCGATCTATTCCCAAAAACTCAGATTTTGTGGCGTTCAATGGCCGATCTGAGTTTCCGGGAATGCTCCGGTGGGAACGGGGCAGCGCAGCGACGAGCGGCATGCCACTCTGAAAGTGTTCAATGACCTGATGGAGAGAGCGCGATGTCCGCCCCAAAAATTACCTTTATCGGCGCCGGTTCGACGGTGTTTGTTAAAAATATTCTCGGTGATGTTTTCCAGCGCCCGGCGTTGAAATCGGCGCATATCGCGCTGATGGATATCGACGAAACCCGGCTGGAAGAGTCGCATACCGTGGTGCGAAAGCTGATGGATTCCGTCGGTGCGAATGGCGAAATTAGCTGCCATCGCGATCGTAAAACCGCCTTGCGCGACGCCGATTTTGTCGTCGTCGCCTTCCAGATTGGCGGCTATGAACCCTGTACTGTCACCGATTTCGAAGTCTGTAAACGCCACGGCCTTGAGCAGACCATTGCCGATACGCTGGGACCGGGAGGCATTATGCGCGCGCTGCGCACTATCCCGCACCTGTGGGCTATCTGCGACGACATGACCGAGGTTTGCCCAAACGCCACCATGCTTAACTACGTTAATCCGATGGCGATGAACACCTGGGCGATGTACGCCCGCTATCCGCATATCAAGCAGGTGGGTCTGTGCCACTCGGTGCAAGGCACAGCAGAAGAGCTGGCGCGCGATCTTAACCTCGACCCGGCGGATTTACGCTACCGCTGCGCGGGGATTAACCATATGGCGTTCTATCTGTCGCTGGAGAAAAAGCTCGCGGACGGCAGCTACGTCAGTATCTATCCCGACCTGCTGCAGGCCTACGCCGAAGGGCGGGCGCCGAAACCGAACCTGCATGGCAATCCGCGCTGCGAAAACATCGTCCGCTATGAGATGTTCAAAAAGCTGGGCTACTTTGTCACCGAATCGTCGGAGCATTTCGCCGAATACACGCCATGGTTTATCAAGCCGGGACGCGACGATCTTATCGCCCGCTATAAAGTACCGCTGGATGAGTACCCTAAACGCTGCGTCGAGCAGCTGGCCAACTGGCATAAAGAGCTGGAGAGCTATAAAAGCGGCGAGCGGATCGAGGTTAAACCTTCGCGCGAGTATGCCAGCACCATCATGAACGCTATCTGGACCGGCGAGCCAAGCGTGGTGTACGGCAACGTGCGCAACGATAATCTTATCGACAACCTGCCTCAAGGCTGCTGCGTGGAAGTTGCCTGCCTGGTGGATGCCAACGGCATCCAGCCGACGAAAGTGGGCGCGCTGCCGGCGCATCTGGCGGCGCTGATGCAGACCAACATCAACGTGCAGACGCTGCTGACGCAGGCGATCCTCAACGAAGACCGGGATTACGTTTATTACGCCACGATGATGGATCCGCACACCGCTGCGGTGCTGGGGATCGAAGAGATCTACGCGCTGGTGGATGATCTGATCGCCAGCCACGGCGACTGGCTGCCGGCCTGGCTGCACCGCTAATCTTCTCATGCCGCCGGGGGATCTGGCCCGGCGGCGCCTGCCATGCTCTATCAAACGCTAAAGGAGGCGCTGGCGACAGCGACCTGTACCCTATGAGTATTTCAATGACAACAAAGCTCAGCTACGGATTTGGTGCTTTTGGTAAAGATTTCGCTATCGGTATCGTTTACATGTATCTGATGTATTACTACACCGATATTGTTGGCCTATCGGTTGGGGTGGTTGGCACCTTGTTTCTGGTGGCGAGGATCCTTGATGCGATAGCCGATCCGATCATGGGATGGATCGTCAACTGCACGCGATCGCGATGGGGGAAATTCAAGCCGTGGATCCTGATCGGAACTATCACCAACTCGGTGGTGTTGTATATGCTGTTCAGCGCCCATCACTTCAGCGGCGGAGCGCTACTGGCGTGGGTGTGGCTGACCTATCTGCTGTGGGGCTTCACCTATACCATCATGGATGTGCCGTTCTGGTCGCTGGTGCCGACCATTACCCTTGATAAACGCGAACGTGAACAGCTGGTGCCTTACCCGCGCTTTTTCGCCAGCCTTGCCGGGTTTGTGACGGCCGGGGTCACACTGCCGTTTGTCAGCGCCGTCGGCGGCGCCGATCGCGGCTTCGGTTTCCAGATGTTTACCCTGGTGCTGATTGCCTTTTTCGTAATTTCCACCCTCGTTACCTTGCGCAACGTCCATGAGGTTTACTCGTCGGATAGCGGCATGAGCGAGGATTCCAGCCATCTTTCACTGCGTCAGATGGTGGCGCTCATCTATAAAAACGATCAGCTGGCCTGCCTGTTGGGCATGGCGCTGGCCTATAACACGGCGGCGAATATCATTGCCGGCTTCGCGATTTATTACTTTACCTACGTCATTGGCAGCGCGGAGATGTTCCCGTATTACATGTCCTACGCGGGGGCGGCGAATTTACTGACGCTGATCTTGTTCCCTCGACTGGTAAAAGGGCTGTCGCGGCGCATTCTGTGGGCGGGGGCATCGATCATGCCGGTGCTAGGCTGTGGCGTGCTGTTGATGATGGCGCTGAGCGGCGTTTACAACATCGCACTGATTTCGCTGGCCGGGGTGCTGTTGAATATCGGCACTGCGCTGTTCTGGGTGCTGCAGGTCATTATGGTGGCCGATACCGTCGACTACGGCGAATATACGATGAATATCCGCTGCGAAAGCATCGCCTACTCGGTGCAGACGCTGGTGGTCAAAGCTGGTTCGGCGTTTGCGGCCTGGTTTATCGCCATCGTGCTGGGTATCATTGGCTACGTGCCGAATGTTGTGCAGTCGTCCCACACGCTGCTGGGGATGCAGGCGATTATGATTGCGCTGCCGACGCTCTTTTTTGCCCTGACGCTGTTTCTCTATTTCCGTTATTACAAGCTGAATGGCGATATGTTGCGACGTATTCAGATTCACCTGCTGGATAAATATCGTCGGGTACCGGAAAATGTCGTCGAGCCGGAACGGCCGATTGTGGTACCCAATCAGGTGTAAAAAGCGTGCGCAAACCGCTGGCGAAAGAGGGGAGGGATGCTCTCTTTTTGCACAAAAATAGCGTTTAAAATAGACAGAAATGAAAATTTTTAGTTCTCTGTTTTGTCTCTATAAATTCTCTATTTGAACTCAATGGGTTAATCGAAATCTCCATTGTTTCTCAAATAAAACTCGGAATTGTCTCTTTTTCGTGCTCTTGCGCTGCTTTTTAACTCTTGCTACTCTTTTTGGGTCTTACATTTTCTCTTCTTTGTCTCAGTGATGGAGCAATGCGATGCGCATTTTTATCGATGATGGTTCAACCAATATCAAAATGCTGTGGGAGCAAGATGGCGAAACTTTCACCCATATCAGCCCCAATAGTTTTAAACGAGGCTGGTCTGCCACTTTCGGCGCCGGGAAGCCATTTAACTACACCGTGGATGATGAAAAGTACTCTTTCGACCTGATCACCCCCGATGCGTTACCCACCAACAATATTGATTGGCAATACAGCCCATTGAACTCCATCGCTGTCCACCATGCGCTGCTGACCAGCGGTCTGGAACCGCAGGATGTCGAGATTGTGGTCACCCTGCCGCTGACCGAATTTTATGATGAAGATGCGCAATATCGTCTTGATAACATTGAGCGTAAGAAAAAGAGCCTGCTTCGCGAAGTTAAACTGAATAAAGGCGTGGTGTTCAATATCACCAAAGTCACCGTGCGTCCGGAATCCATTCCGGCGGGTATCAGCCTGTGTGATGAGCTGAAACCGTCGCATTCGGTGCTGATTGTCGACCTCGGCGGCACCACGCTGGATATTTCGATGGTGGCCGGGCAAATGACCTCGGTTTCGCGCATTTACGGCGACCCGAAGCTGGGCGTGTCGCTGGTGACCGACGCCGTTAAGCTGGCGCTGGCGCGGGCGAATACCGATACCTCCAGTTATAACGTTGATCAGATAATCATCAACCGCCACGACGAAGAGTATTTGACCGATAACATCAACGATCCGGATGCGGTATCTGAGGTGAAAAAGGTTATCTCCAATAGCATCGAACGGCTGACGACTCGCGTTCTGACGGCGATTGATAGTTTTAAAGGCTATTCGCACGCCATCGTGATTGGCGGCGGCGCGCCGCTGGTTGCCGATGCGATTCGCGAACGTATGGGTCTGCGCGAAGATCGCTTTGTGGTGGCCGACGAGCCGCAGTTCGCCCTCGTGCGTGGTCTGAAAATTATTGGTTAAGGAGCGTCTATGACTCTGGATCGCAGAAAGGTTCTGATATACCTGCGCCCGGATATCAGCGCCAGCGAGCGCTTTGCGGACGCGAAAATTGAGGCCCATCATCGCGGCGATCGCGGGGATATGTCGCGTACGGCGCTGTTGGCGGGGTTAGCGTTGGGTGAAGTTGATAGCCGGCTGCCGTCAATGCTGGCGGCGCTGCTGGCGGAAGATACGCCACCGGAGACGCTGCGCAGAATGCTGGCCTCGTTTCTTGAGATTCAGCCAGCCTCTTCCGCTCCGGCATCCGCGCCAGCGGCCGCGCCGGTTAAGGCACCCGAGCCGCCTGCACCGGTGAGCGAGAGCGTCTCCGCGCGTAATCTCGCCGGCTCGCTGCCGGATTAAGCGCTTATCCCGGCTTTCGCTACGCTCAGCCGGGCTACGGTTTGCGCTGTGAGCGACCTGTAGGCCGGGTAAGGCGGAACGCCGCGACCCGGGAATTCCGCTTAGCTATGGGTCAAAAAGCGGGCCAGACGCTGCTGCAGTAGTCGATTTTCGCGGGTGAGTCGCGCATTTTCATCCAGCAGCGTCAACGCCACCGCAATCCCCGGCCAGTCCAGCTCCAGCTCGTTACGCAGGCGCACAGCGCGATGCACAATCGTCACCGCGCTGTCGTCAAACAGCCAGGTTTCAGCCTGCGGCTGGTGCGGCTCAATCATCCCTAAGCCGACGATTTCCGTCAGCTCCTCTTCCGACACCCCGGTGCGCAGGCACAACTCGGTGATGGTAAACGTCACTGTTACTTTAGCCATCAGGCTTTCCCCCATGTCTTACGCGGATCGAAGCTGGCTTCGCTTTCGGCGAGCTGCTGCCAGAGCTCACGCGCTTTTTCATCTGGTTTTGGCGGCATAACGATTTTGATGACGGCGAACAAATCGCCGGTGTGGGTTTTGCTCACCAACCCTTTGCCCTTGATACGCAGCCGTTGTCCCGCCTGACTACCCGCTGGAATTGTCAGCAGAATGCTCTCTTTTAACGTCGGTACGGTGACTTTCGCCCCCAGCGCGGCTTCCCACGGCGCCAGCGGCAGTACGATCTCCAGGTTATGACCGTTGATGTCGAACAGCGGATGCGGCGCGATATGAATCACCAGCCACAGATCGCCATTCGGGCCGCCGTTTTCGCCCGGTGTCCCCTGGCCTTTCAGGCGAATACGCTGGCCATCGCTGACCCCCGCCGGAATTTTCACATTCAGGGTTTTCGGTGTTTCACTCTCAACCATGCCGAAGACGTTATAGACCGGCAGCTTGTAGCTGATGGTACGAGTCTGTTCGGTGAGGGTTTCTTCGAGGAACACCGCCACTTCGATTTCGACATCGTGGCCGCGCTCGGCGCGCTGGCGGCGGGCGTGATGCGCCTGCTGGCCGAACATCGAGGAGAAGATATCGTCGAAGTCCTGCTGGCTGTAGCTTTGTTCGTGGGCGTGCTGCTGGCGGTTGAACTGCGGATCGTTGCGGTGCTGCCAAAGTTGATCATATTCGGCGCGACGCTGATCGTCTTTGAGAACTTCCCATGCTTCGGCGAGATCTTTGAATTTTGCTTCGGCATCGGGTTCTTTGCTGACGTCGGGGTGATATTTACGAGCCAAACGGCGATAGGCGGTCTTGATGGTTTTCAGATCGTCCGTTGGCTTAACCCCCAGAATGGTATAATAATCCTTTAATTCCATGGTGTTATCTCATTTATGCTCAAAAATCTGGTCACAGAATCCCTGGATCAGGCGGCTCTATTAAGCGTAGGGCAAATGAGAAAGGGTGGCGGAGAAAAGTGGCGAAAACTTGACGCCGTCGGGGGTGACGGCGTTCAGTGATTATTCTGGGGTACCGGAGCGGTAGTTGCGCCGCCATCCTTCCAGCAGCACCAACGCCGCGCCAATGGCCCCGGCAACAAAATGTAGATAATTCGGGGAATGGGGGAACAACTGAACAAAGGTCGGGTCGGTTACCATCATTGAACCGGCAATCCAGCCAATCAGCGCGCCGCCCAGTAATACGACCGAGGGAAAGCGAGTCAGGATTGCCAACACCAGCTTACTACCGGCGACAATAATCGGAATGCTGATTAATACCCCTAGCGCCACCAGTAACAGATGGCCTTTACCGGCGGCGGCCACGGCCAGTACGTTATCCAGCGACATGATGACATCGGCGACGGTGATGGTGACGGCGGTGCGCCATAGGCTGCTTGAGCTGCTGATATCGTTCTCTTCTTCCTCGTTGGCGACCAGCTTAATGCCAATCCACAGTAGCAGTAGCGCGCCGACGATTTTAAGCCACGGCAACGACAGTAAATAGAGTGCCACCGCCAGCAGCGCGACCCTGGCGATAATCGCGCCGAGAGTACCGATAACAATGGCTTTGGTGCGCAGATGCGCCGGCAGCTTGCGGCAGGCCATGGCGATGACCACCGCGTTATCGCCGCCTAATAACAAATCGATGGCGATGATTTGTAGCAAAATGACGGCGAAGTCCCACTGACTCAATATTTCGTTCATGCCTGGCTCGTATTGCAAATAATGTCGATCAAAAAAGATGGGCGCAGGGTACTCCCGTTCTTCGCCCCTGACCACCCTTCAAGCCGTAGGGGGAATCGGGGCGTCTGACAAATAAAGTTACGAATCAATGCATAGACTGACAATGATTCGCCGCCAAAGGATGATATTTTGTCCGATTAGGCTCACCTGCCGTCTACTTTTTCGTAAGGACTTTTCAATATGTCTGGCATCAAGAATCTACTTATTCTCGCCCTGGCGGGCGCTTCCCTGCTGCCGGCGCTGGCCAGCGCCGCTGACGCGCCGGCCGCGACTTTCACCGCGGAGCAGGAAGCGCGTATTGGCAAAATCGCCGCTGACTACCTGGTCGCTCATCCGGAAGTGCTATTGCAGGCCAGCCAAAAGCTGCAGCAAATTCAGGCGGAACAGCAGGCCAGCGCCGCTACCCAGGCGGTAATCAAGAATGCCGACAAGCTGACGCAGGATAAGGCCACGCCAACCTACGGCCCGGCTAACGGTAAAGTTACCGTTATCGAGTTCTTCGATTATCAATGCATCTACTGTAGCCGCCTCGCGCCGGTTATGGAGCAGGTAATTAAAGACCATCCGCAAACCCGCTTTGCTTTCAAAGAGTGGCCGATTTTCGGCAGCCGCTGGGCAACCTCGCTGGACGCGGCGAAAACCGGCCTGCAGATTTATCAGCAGAAAGGGGCCGAGGCCTACCTGACTTACCACAACGGCGTTTACGCCACCGGGCATAACGAAGGTAAACTGACGGCGGCGGACATCCAGCAGCAGGCGAAGAAGGAGAACTTTGACGCCAAAAAAGCGGCGGACGTCGAACCGGCGCTGGAAAACATTAACCAGCTGGCGCAGGAGATTGGCTTAAGCGGTACGCCTGGCGTGATTGTCATGCCGACAACCGGCGCGACCGAAGCGACCATTACCGTCTTCCCGGGACTGGCTGACAAAGCCTCGCTGGATGCGGCGATTAAGAAAGCCGGCGGTCAGTAATCTCACCGGGCTGAAAGAGGAAAGGCCGCACGTGATGCGGCCTTTTTGGTGGTTCCGTTAGCGTTCGTCTTCCTCGTTCTGATTGATTTTTAAATCAATGATTCTGCCAATCTGGTCGTGGTATACCGTCAGCAGATTATATTGGCTCATCTCGGAAATGATCTGCGGCGCGATATTAAAGCTCTCTGCCAGCTCTTCATGGCGCAGCGAGGCCATGCTGCCGTGCCGCCGGGCGTTATAACGGCGTAGATTGTACTGATACCACAAAATCAGCAGCCAGCCGTTAATTGCCGCCACCAGTAAATAGACCAGCACGGTATTAAACGACGCCATAATCGCGTCCCAGCTGTCGTTACCGCGCTCGGTAAACTGCATCAGCAGGTTGGCATACAGAAAAAAGGCGAAGCCGGCCCACGCGATAGCGGTTAACACGCCGTCAAAGATCCGCGGCAGCATACGATGCTCGGTTAATATCAGGGTTTGTTCGTTCATGACATTCTTCCTTTACCTCTATCGGGGCTGACCCAGCGAGCCCTGGCGCGTTTACGTTTCAACATGACTTTGGGGAAGGCGACGATGGTGGTTAACAGGCCGATCATCCAGTACACCATCGGAAACCAGATCACCCAGAACAGCGAGCCGGCGACGCCGCGTTCATAGCGCCGTTCGATGTACAGGCTGGCGATAAACTGCAGCAGACACATCACCCCCAGCAGTAGCCCGGTAAATTCCGGCGGAAAAAGGCTGCGGACGGTCAGATTCTCCGGCAGCGGGGCAAAATGGCTGGCGATGAACAGCAAAATGGTGACCGCATAGGCGAAGGCCCACAGCGTGGAGAGGGCATATTCGAGGAACAGCGGCCACATCCGGTGATGCTCCCAGCGAAACAGGCGGCGAAGATTGACCAGGAAAACCTCGGCGCCGCCCTGCGCCCAGCGTAACCGCTGTTTCCACAGCCCCTTCAGCGTCTCCGGCATCAGGATCCAGCACAGCGCCCGCGGCTCGAAGAAAATCGCCCAATGGCGTAGCTGCAGCTTCCAGCTGATATCGATATCTTCGGTGATCATATCCGGGCTCCAGTAACCGACGTCCGCCAGCGCCTGGCGACGAAAAGCGGCAATCACCCCGGAGACGGTAAACACCCGGCCGTAAATACGCTGGGTACGCTTAATCAGCCCGATTATCGAAGAGAA
Organism: Klebsiella sp. SYXHC3; assembly: GCF_057196925.1. Lineage (NCBI taxonomy): Bacteria > Pseudomonadati > Pseudomonadota > Gammaproteobacteria > Enterobacterales > Enterobacteriaceae > Klebsiella > Klebsiella sp. SYXHC3. The sequence goes on from NZ_JBXUNG010000009.1 coordinate 110,594, forward strand.
CTCGCCGACCTGAATGCGGCCAATCAGCGTCGATCGGGTACGAATACGCGGGTTGCCGGTCACCGCGCCGACGTGGGGATACTGAATCAGCGGCGCCACAAGGTAGGCGGCGGTATCGCGATCGAGCAGGGCATCGCCGTCGATGCACACCAGCAAGTCCCCGCGCGCGGCGGCGGCGCCGGCTTTCAGCGCTACCGCTTTCCCCTGATTTTCGGCCAGATGAATCACCCGCAGCAGAGCGTACTCTTCCGCCAGTTGATTCAGCACCCTGGCGGTATCGTCGGAGGATCCGTCGTTGATGGCGATTACCTCAATGTTGCGATAGCGCTGCGCCAGCGCGGCTTCGATGGTCTCGCGGGCATTTTTCTCCTCGTTAAAGCAGGGAATCAAAATGGAGATCAACGGATTACCCGCCAGCTCCGGCGGCGGGGTATCTTTACCCCACGGCCAGTGGCGCTCCAGTTGAAACCAAAAGTAGAGCCCGCCGGTTATCCACAGCACCGACATAAACAGCGGCCAAAAAAAGACGAAATCCAGTATCAACTCGCCGGTGAAAACGGCGGCCACGCCCAGAGGCAGCCCGAAAACCAGGCATAAAATCGAAAATGCGATAATGCGATCAGTCATTGTTGGGATACCAGTACGATGAAAACAGGGGCCTGATTTTCGAGATATCAGGCTGATTATTAAGGAAATCGTCGGGGTAGTAGCCGTAATTGTTGACGCCGTTGAGCTGTAACGTCCGCATCCAGTCGACCAGCTGTTGGTCAGGGATGGCGTTCTGCTGAGGGAGATTCCAGTCTTTAGCCTGCAGCTCAAAAATGGTTTTCTTCAATGCGCCCGGCCTGGCGCTGACGGCGCGCACCAGGCGAGCCAGCCACGCATCGCTTTCCGCGACCGGAACGGATTCCATCAGCGGCATCGCCATCGGCACCGTCCAGTCGTAGGCCGCCAGAAAATCATCCAGATTCTGCGCGAACCAGGCCTCGCTTTCCGGCTGCAGGATCGGCAGGGCGAAGATATTGCGCGCGGTTCTCACCTGTGGGCCGCGAATCGCTTTCACGCTCTGGCTGAGCGTGCGGGTGAAGTCGATAAGCGTCTGGCTTTTAAACCGCGTCCAGGCGTGCAGCGCGGCGGGGTTTTGGCGGATCTGCGCGATATCCTCCCGATGGCCCGCCGCCCGCCAGGCGGCCATCGCCCCGGCGCCGGCATCCTCATAATCCGTTAGCACCGCGTCGTCGTGGAACAGCACGCCGTCAAAGGTCGCGTAGCGGGCAAGGTCCTGATAAATATCGCGGATCTCATCGCGCACCTGGCTGTTCCATGGCGACAGACGTACATAGGGGCGAGTGGCCTGGCGCAGCGTGTTGCTCTGCTCATCCCAGCGCTGTACGCGCGGCAGCGCACTGTCCAGATCGAACGCCAGCACCGGCATCCACGCATACACTTTGGCGCCGCCGCGCGTCTGCAATTGCCAGGCGACGAAATTAAACAGATCGGCGCGCATCGGCAGGCGGCGGTTGGGGAAGTAGAGCGCTTTCACCGTGCCGTCGCCGAGCGGATCGGAAAAGGCCTGCAGGAAAACGTGAGTGATTTTCATGTCGTAGACGCGCTGGATCAGCTTATCGATATTTTTGCGCTGCTGAGCCGGGTCTTTATCGTAGACATAATCAAGATCGACGTGCATCACCCGAACTGGTTCACGCTCCTGGATTTGCGTCACCTGGCTGGCGAAAGCCTTGATCGACGGATTACCGGAGATAAGCAGACGGGGAATATTATCCAGATCGCGCACATCGCCCAGACCATCGCCGAGGGTAAATGCCAGTTGATAGCCGCGATTTTTGGCGATAGCCAGCGATGTGCCGTTGGCGGCGCCGTAGGGCCATACCCAGGCGCGCGGCGCTTTGCCGGTGACATCGGCGATTTTGTCGCTCACTTTGCGCACGTCGGTATCGATGCGTTGGTGAAACTGCTGGTCGCTTTCGTAGCGTCCGCTGGCTTTATCATAAAAGCGGTTGGCAACCGCCGGTTCGCGGCTGCCCTGTGGATTGGCCTGAATACCGTAGTGTGAAGCCCAGGTATGCGCACCGATTTCAACCAGCGGCGATTGCGCGAGCTCGCGCACCATCTCCCAGGTGGCGAAACGCTCGCGCGGAGTCATCAGACCGCCGAAATCGACTTTTTTCTGTCCCGGCGTATCGACCCAGCTGCCTACCGGCGCCCATAGAGCCGGTACATTCCAGGCTTTTAACAGCGGCCAGACCCGGGTGTAAAAACTGCTGTAGCCATCATCGAAACTCAGCAGAAATGCCTTCGGCGGCAGGGTGATTAACCCCGCGTTGGCGTCGAGAATATTTTGCACGCTGACGGCCTTATAACCATTGTGCAGCAGCCAGCCGATTTGATCGTTGAGCGCGCTGGTACGCACCGCCAGATAGCGCTGATCGGCGGCATCGTCTTCCACATCGTGATAGGCCAGTACCAGAAACTTATTCTGCGGCCAGGGCTTATTCGCCTCCGGCTGCGGCCGCGCGTCCGGCGGCAGAAAAGGAATCGTCTCTGCGCGAAGCGCGCAGGTCATCAGGAGCCAGCCGATAACCATCAGGCTGATGCGGATACTTTTGTTGACCATGTTTATCCTTAAAACCGTAAATTCGCATCAAGGGCAATGGAGAGATTACTTTCGCGTTTGCCGTCGTAAGGGCGCTTGTCCCAGTTCAGCATCACGCCGGTGTCGATCACGTTGTTCCAGCGAATACGCTGGCCGTAGCCAAGCATGGCGATAGCCCCGGCCGAATATGCTTTTTGCCAGTAGGCGCCGCCGCCTGCCGCAAGCTGCTGGCTCCAGACGGTATCGTAGTGCTGATACATGACGTGATCGGCGACCAGCGCCGAGGTGGCGGCGAAGTCGCGTTTCGGGTTGTAGTAGAGGGTATCCGTCCGGCTGTTGGCGCTGGCGGAGAGCCCAGGTTCCAGATCGAGCGTGATGGTTGGCGATTGCCAGAGCCGCTCTTTGCCGGAGAAGGTGTATTCCTGACGACGGTTGTGGTCGGAGAAGCGGCTGGCGGCGGCGCTGAAGCGATATTCGCGTCGTTCGTTTTGATACCAGCGAACCCAGCCCTCGCCGCGGTTGGCGCTGATACCATTGCGCAGCGCGCGCAGCGGCGTCTGCCGTGACAGACGTTCGACCTCGCCGCCAATCTGCCATTGGTCGTTGAAACTTTGCCAGGCGGAAAGCCGGGCGCCGGGTTTGTTGTCGCCGGCGAAATTGTTGTTGGAGATTTCCAGTTCAGCCCAGGCATCACGCGGGCGCCATTCGATACCGCCAAAGAGCTGGCGGCTGGAGCCTTTTCCTTCATCAAAATTTCCTTTGGCGAAGCGATTACCGGCGAAAAGCCGCCAGTTATCAGCGATTGGCGGGCCGTAAATCGCCGCATCCCAGCTAAAATCGTGGCTACCGCTGACCGGGTTATCCGAGTGGATCCCCTGAGTACTGTTGAGACGCAATTCCGACATATGGTGCACCTCACGAGCGCGGACTAATTTTTGCGTGCTCAGGTCTTCAGGGCTGCGCGCCAGCAAGTCATCGGTTAATAGCTCCATCTGCCGCCACTCCTGAAGATCCATCGCTACGTAGGCCTGCTGGCGTTCGAGGGGGATATTCGAAGGCTCCAACGCTTCCGCCGCTTTCAGTTCCCGTTCGGCGGCGCGGGGTAGACCGCGCGCCTGCAGTATCGCCGCGTAGTCAATGCGCAGCCCCTGATTACCGGGCGCGGTGGCGGCCAGCCGGCGGGAGAGACGCTCGGCTTCCGGCAGCGCATTAGTACTCAGTAGATACTGTACCTTCAGCGATTGGGCGTTCAGCCACGGATCGTTTGGCTGCGGCGTCGGCGAGCCGTAGAGGCGGCGGGTGTAGGGGACACCGTTAGTCACTATGGCGAGATAGTCGCGGGCGGCCTGATACTGGCCGCTGTCCAGCAGCGCGTAAAATAACTCATGCCGATCATCTTGCGGATCGGGGCGATAAAGGGGATATTGGCGGGCGATCGCCAGCGCGGCCTCGACGTTCTGTTGCGCAAGGTAAGAGGAGATGACCCAGCCGATGGCCCAGTCAGGAACGGGCTGCTGAGCGGCGGTCAGCGACTGATATTCTTTGATGACCTGGGGGTAATCGCCGCGGGTGTATAGCGCACCGAGGCGGTCAATACGCGCGCGGGCAAGATCCTCTGCGGCCTGCGGATCCTGACGCCAACGGGCGAACAGCGCGTCGTAGCGGTTGAGCGCCGCTTGCGCCAGGCGAAAGCGCTCCTGTTCACCGCGGGTAGGGGTGTCCGCCAGCCGTACCCACTCCGCCGCCGCGTCCATTTCCAGCTTTCGCTGCTGCGCAGGCGTTAAGGTGGTTTTGGTTGACCATTGCAGCGCGGGAGTACTGATGCGATTGCTGCTCAGGCTCTCAAGCAAGCTATTGAGCGTTTCTCTGTTTTGCGGCGCAAGCTCCTGCGCGCGCATATCGGTGAGCAGCTGGTCCCAGCTTTTTCCCTGACGTAAATAGACGTAGGAGAGCGTCTGCAGGTGAGCGGTGCTGGGTGTGGTGGCGGCTAAGCGCCGGGCTTCACTTAGCGCCTGCCCGTCATGACGCGCATCGGCAAGCGTTTTAATCCGGCCAATAAGATAATCGTCGTTCATCGGCTGTTGGCTGAGCGCTTGATCCCAAAGCGCCAGCGCCGAAGACCACCGTTTTTGATTACGGTAAGCCTGCGCCGCTGCTGCCGTACCACGTGCCGGTAGCGCCATATAAACCTGATAGCGCTGCCAGACCTGGATAACTTCTTCATCACGTCCAGCCCAGGAGGCAACTTGTAGCCAGTCGGCGACTTGCTCGGGCGTCAAGGCATGTTGTTGTTGATACTGCTGAAGATAATCGAGAAAAGGGGAGTAATTACCTTCACGCGCCTGTAGCACATGCTGATCATATATCGACTCAGCCCCCTGAGCCAGAATAGGCGTTAACAACAATAAACTAATTGAAAACGAGAATGTCGTGCGGCGATAAAAGAATAACTTATTGAAACGCGTTGATCTTCCCATAACTATTTACCATATGTCCATCAAGAATCCATTGCACAACACGTCGGCCTTTTAGCTGAATGCAAAAGGATGGGTAATGAGTTTTTACCTGACGGTACGCGACTGCGATTACTTATTTAAGGTAATAAAATATCTCCTCGCGATAACGGGGTGGCGATTAATGTACACCTGATATGTTTGCCTGAAAATATGTCAAATAATAGACCTGTGGTTTTAAGATAAATCTGGAAATTGTCTTTTTATAGAATAATTAATTTTCTGATGTTACGCATAACTAACTGAATTGGAAAAAGTTAAGGTCTGTCCGAAATTCTGTTTTAATGTTTTTGGTTCGCTTTTCCACGCATAATGTTAGGCTGTTGTTGTAGATATTTAAGACGATTTTTGACAAAAAATCTCAATAGTAGAAAAGCTTCTTTTTTGTGCGAGTTTTTTATTTATAATTAGCCGAAGGGCAGATAATTAGGAAATGACGTAAGAGTCGTGGAGTGGAGCGTTCACTATAGATGGAGAGGTTGGAGGTTTACTAAAACGACAAACACATGCTTTATTTTGCTCGCCATAGTCAGCACGCCACCAGGCGCTGTGCATATTCTCCCTGGAGGGGTTTTGTTGCTTTATTGTTAAAGGGATGATTTGTGGCAACGACAATGTTTTTAGTTACTCAGGATCACTATCTCTTTGAAGGGGTAAGGATTTTCTTTCCAGATATCATCCAGTTACATTCGATTGAGCATAAGCTTTTTGAGAGTGATGCCGAGGAGTTTTCGGTGCTGGTGGATAGTCGGGCGCCGCTTTGTTTTTATGATTATCTTATTCCTGGCGCAGCGGAGGCGGGTAAACGTATCTGCTGTATTATGCTTGATATGCGCCATCGGGAAGAGCATTTGCTGAGCTTAAAGTGGTTTCTCAACATGTCTTTGACGCCGACGGATATGGCTAATTTATTTAGCCTGTTTCTTGATGTGAAGAGTAAGCGGCTGACCCGAGAATGGCTCAAGAATTTCAGTCTGAAACCACAGGAACATATGACGTTGACTTTGCTCAGGGCCGGAATGACCATGGATCAAATTGCTGGGGTGCTTAATACTTCAGTGAAAAGCCTGTATCGTAAACGCATTGAGCTTTATGAACGTCTGGGGCTGGCCAACTTTAATGAGGCCTGTTTGTTTATCTTTAAAAATAGACTGCTGGAGTGTCCCGCACAGAAGCGATAAAAAGGGAAATGAATACAGAGTAAGGTATCTACGACAAGCTACTCAACAACGGTATTATGTTAATTTAATCAATCATTGATAGGTATAACCGTAGTTCAGGAATAACTCAGATGATAATCCGCGGTATATGATAAAAATGCTCTTTGGAAGTACTTACTGCTTCGGCAGTTTTAATGCACACAGCAATTAATATTATAAATGCCCTCAATATTGAGCTGGCATAGATTTATCGTGGATCAAATTATCGGGGTTTTCTTTCATTATTTCTTCGGATGGCGTGGTTATATTTATATACGCAAATTAGCTAGCATATGTGAGAGAAATTATCGAATGATCAAGGACAGTATCGCCGAGTCTCTGGAAGCCCGTGGATTGTACCGTCGGGCCGCTTCGCGCTGGGTGGATGTGATGCAGACGTGCGTCGATGATAACGACCGTGAATGGATTAGGATGCACCGCAATAAATGCCTGAAAAAAGCGAAGCTGCCGCCGGCGCGTAAAGAAGAGTTTGCTGACATCCACAAGGCTGCCAGAGAGACGCAGTACCGTATGGGAATTGCTAAGCCGAATGGCGAAGTGTTCCGCCTTCCCGCTAAAAAGAAAACGACGCGGCGCTAGCGTTTTCAGCGACATCTTGCTGAATCAGATCAAACCGATAGTGTGGTAAGGAAGCCGCGGGTTACTGACGGCCTGTCGGCTCCGCCTCATTCAGGGAATGACTAATTCTATCTCTTACCCGTTTCAGGAAGCTAAGGGCATCTGTTTCCCACAGGTGAGGATCAAAGTCTGAACCATAGCGCATCCTGAATTCCTCTTCCGAGTTATCTGCTTCCTTCAGCAGAAGGTCAATGTCTGTGATAAGACCATGCTTCATGGCGAGATGACTATCGGCGATAAATGCGTCAATTTTGGGGTCGATCTCATCACTATCATCGATAAGGTCATAATCCTGCCCGAAGTAAACCGTGATAAAGCTGTTAAGTTCATTCAGGTTCATTTTTGTCATGTACAAACCGTGTTCAGGGTAGAGGAAAGGCTGTCAATATCGTCGGATGAAGTGAGATAATTGGAGAATACCATAAGCGATGGACATTGAATGCCTGATGGCGCTGCGCTTATCAGGCCTACGGTATGCAGTCGACGTTGAACAGCGCGCTTGTCGCGCTGGCCCCGAAGGGGTGAGCCGCGTTGCGGCGAATAATCGAACGCAGTTCGATGAAGAGTCCGGCCGCAGAAAAGCAAAAACCCGCCTTTTGGGCGGGTTCTTTAAATAGTGGTGCCCGGACTCGGACTAACGCCGCAGGCGTTGAACAGCGCGCTTGTCGCGCTGGCCCCGAAGGGGTGAGCCGCATTGCGGCGAATAATCGAACGCAGTTCGATGGAGAGTCCGGTCGCAGAAAAGCAAAAACCCGCCTTTTGGGCGGGTTCTTTAAATAGTGGTGCCCGGACTCGGAATCGAACCAAGGACACGGGGATTTTCAATCCCCTGCTCTACCGACTGAGCTATCCGGGCAACGGGGCGCATTAAACCGTAATCCGCCCACTGCGTCAATGAAATTTCTCTATTTATTGTTTGATTGCTTATCTTTGCGGCAATTTCGCGCCAAAAGGGGCGTTTTGCTTAAAATCACATCACTCCGTTATCGCCTTCGCGAACTTTCCAGCCGCTGGTGATGGCGATGGCATGGCGTTTTCCGGAGATATCGTAATCGCCAACGAGCTCTTCGTCATCCCGTGGCGAACTGATGGTTAAGATCGCATCCACTCCATGGCGGTAAGCGCCATGATGGCTGAAAATCGTGCCGATAAAGCATTTATCGTTGAGCCATACCGGGATCCACGCCACCGTTTCGACAGTATAGTGTCCTGCAGCGCCGCCATAGTAGCTGTCCGCATCGTCTTTCGCAGTGCCAGGCGGGATCGGGCAAATCGGCTCATCGCTATCGTCAGAAGATTTATCCTTTAGCAGGCTACCTTGCATGACGTCCAATGACTTCAATAAGCCAGCTCTATCTTTATCGTTTAAGGCGGGGGTGGGGGTCTGCTCGTTTTCCGCAGCGCTAATGATATTGAGGTTATAACGGTAGCGGATGGTGATGGCCGGCGTCAGGTCGCTCTGGTTGAACGGACGCAGCAGATAGAGATTATCTTCCCCAAACACGCCGTTAAACCACAGGGCGTAAACCTGGCCGTTGATTCTGATCCAGCGGCCCCACTGGTTCGCTCCGCGATCGTTAATAGAGTAAAGGGCGCCGGGCACGCCGGCATCGAAGTTATCGTCGTCATTGCTGTCGGCATTGTTCACCGACTCAAAGGCGCTATCACCGCGTTTCAGCACACCGGTATAGCTGAACAGGCCGGTGCCGCCAACATAGCTATCGATGATGAGATCGCGTTTGCCGTCGCCGTCGAGGTCGATAAGCGTGAAGCTGACTTTGCCGTTTTCCGAATCGGCGCTGATATCGGAATTCAAAAACGCTTGCCATTCATCGTCGCTGATATCCGCCGATGGCTTGGTCGTCGAGACCGGCGCGTCGTCGGCATAGGTGAGGGTAAAGTGAGTGACGTGGCCTGTGAGCGGGAACTGTTCCGCAATGTTCTCTAGCGCGAGTTCCGGGTTGCGTTTTTGCTCTTTTAGTACCGCATCGTGCAACGTCTTCAGCGCGAGTATGTCGGCCTCTCGTTGCTGACGGGGGATAACTTTGCTAACAAAGGTGGGAAGCTGCCAGGTTCCGCCTGGGGTGATTTCCCGGCACATGCCGGTACTGTACTTGAGGCTTTGCACAAAGGTTTTGCCATCCCACACACGTTCTTCCCCGTTAACACAGTCGGCGACGCCGCGTCCTTTGTTGAAGAAGGTCATTACGCCATCGTTATAGCTGGAGGCATCAGAGGTTATCAGCTGTGGCCTGGCGGCCTGTGTGTTATCGACAACCCACATCGCGTAGCCGTCGTTATAGGCGGCGCGCCAGCATAGAGTCTGCAGCAGCGAGTGATTTTTATCCAGCGGGGCGACGGTGATCTGCCGTTCGTTGGCCGGAATATCGGCGTTTTGCCAGTCATCACACTGGCTGTTGAGCGTGCTTTCCAATTGCGGCAGCCATTTCTGCTGTTGTTTCGCATTGAGCGCAACGGGCTGGGCGTTGTGAATAAACGACGCGCTCAGGATCTCCGGTGCGGGAATGGCGCGCAGGACGGTGCTGCCGTCACCGCCGCCTTTACGTAATAGCGCATCGGCGGTACCGATCCGCTGCTGGAATTCATCGATCTTGAGGAACACCGCGCTGCTGCCCGCGTTAGACAGCCGTTTGCGCTGGCCATTGAGCGCCAGCTCGATTTTAGCGTTTTGCTCCAGGGCGGTAATAAGCGCGCTGGTTTGCGTACTGTCAAAATGAAAATGGCTGTCGTCGATAGCCTCAAGCGCTCCGCGATCGTTATCGTTGATAAACAGATTTACGCTGGCATCTGGCGGAATATCGTGCTCGGTCTGCGCAAACGTGACCTGCGCGGTTGCCTGCCGCCCGGGGCCGGCGCTACGGGTCAGCAGAACGCTGACTTCGCCCATTGTCGCGCCATAGCCCGCCGCCCGGCAGGTGCCGGTATTATCGCAGGCGACTTCCCAATCTTTGTAGGCGAAAGAGAAACCGCGAGGAGGGGCGGCCATCAGCGAGGTCGAACAGAGCCCCAGTATGGCGGCCCAGAGAAGTGGACGCATAGAAATCCCTACCACAGAAAGTGTCAGGGAATTATATGCGCCTTGAGGGGGTTCGGAAATCCGAATTACGTAAGCGCGCCGCCCATCCGGCAGCGGGCAAAGCGCAGGATATCTTCCGCCAGACGATGGGCGGTATCGACGTCGGCCTGGCTACGTTTGATCAGCATGCGGCTCAGGCAGCCTTCGACGATTAATTCCATCTGCTTGGCGACCATTTCCGGATCATCCACCTCAAGCTGAGTGAGCAGCTCGTGCGTGTAGGCCAGCGAAGCCTGCTTCTGCTGTTCCGCTAACTGGTGAATTGGGTGCTGGGCATCCGGGTAAAAGGTACAGGCAGCGATAAACAGGCAGCCGGGATAACGGTGGTTGCTGACGCATTTGGTCAGTGCGCTATAGCGCGCCAGCAGCTTTTGTTCTGCGCTCAGCGTCTCATCCAGCAATAGCTGGCGACGCCAGGCGTCTACCTGCTGGCTTAAATAACGCAGGGCGTCATAGAGCAACGCTTCGCGGTCAGGCCAAAAACGCTTGAGGTCATCAAGCGGATATGCGACGCGGTCGGCGACCATTTCCAGCGTGGTGTTGGCGATACCCTCGATTTCGAGAATTTGTATGGCTTCACCCAGGACATCTTCACGTTGCACGGTAGTCTCCTCCATTTATCCTCCTCAAGTGTCGTTCACGGTTGCCAATCGCGCAAATGGGCGATGAATGCCGCGGCATCCATAAACCCGGTGACGCGCTGCGCGGGCTGTTCTTCTCCCTGCGCGTTGAAGAACAGAATCGTCGGCAAGCCGAGCACCTGTAAATGCTTCAGCAGGGCCGCGTCTTGCGCGCTGTTCTTGGTGACATCCACTTGCAGCAGAACGGTCTCTTTTAGGGCCTGTCGCACTTCAGGAGCGCTAAAGGTATATTTTTCGAACTCTTTACAGGCCACGCACCAGTCGGCATACAGATCGAGCATGACCGGTTTCCCTTTGGCCTGCGCCAGCGCCTGGTTGAGTTCATCAACGGTGCTGACGCGGGTAAATTCCAGATGCGCCTGCTGCTGGACGGCCGGCGCGCCAAAGGCCCAATCCTGCAGCGGACGCGCGCAAACCAGCGCAGCGCCCAGCATGACGATTTGCACCAGCCGTAGCCACGGTTTGCTCGCGCCAAGCGAGGTAATAAACGCCCAGCTAAAGAAGGCGACGCCAAGCAGCGACCACAGGCGTAAACCCCAGGCTTCGCCAATAACGCGCTCCAGTAAAAAAACCGGCAGCGCGAGGATCACGAAGCCAAACGCGGTCTTGACGTGAGCCATCCACGGCCCGCTCTTCGGTAGCAGACGGTTACCGAACACGGTCACCAGGATCAGCGGCAGCCCCATTCCCAGCGCGTACAGATACAGCGTGCCGCCGCCGAGCCACAGGTTACCGCTTTGGGCGATATACAACAGAATGGCGCTAAGCGGGGCCGTAGTGCAAGGGGAACAGATAAGCCCGGCGATAGCGCCCATTGCAAACACGCCGCCCGGCGAGCCCCCCTGGCGCTTGTTGCTCATTAGCGTCAGTCGGGTTTGCAGCGATGAAGGCAGCTGTAGCGTAAACAGGCCGAACATCGACAGCGCCAGCGCGATAAATACCACTGACAGCCCAATTAATACGTAAGGGTGCTGCAGCGCGGCCTGGAATTGCAGACCGGCGGCGGCCACGACCAGACCCAGCGCGGTATAGGTTACCGCCATCCCCTGGACATAAATAAATGCCAGCAGCAGGGCGCGCGCCGTCGATAAGCGCTGTTTACCGCCGAGGACAATCCCGGAAATCAGCGGATACATCGGTAAAACACAAGGCGTAAAGGCGATGCCGATACCAATCAGCAGCGCCCATAGCGCCGAAAATGGCAGCGACGCGGGTTCCGCGCCGGTCTGGCTGCCGCTGGCGGGGAGCGTGGCTGAAGAAGGTTGGTCCGCTTGCGCCTTGTCGGAATCGGCGAGCACCGCGCTGAGCGGCACGACTTTGGTCTCCGGCGGATAGCAGAACCCGGCGTCGGCACAGCCCTGATAGGTGACGGTCAGCGTGGCTGCTTTGCCGGCTTGCGTGAGGGTAATCGGCAACATCAGGCGCTGACGATAAATTTCGCTTTTGCCATAAAACTCGTCTTCATGCCATTCGCCAGGCGGTAGAGAAGGGTCGACGATCGCCGCGTCCTTTGTCGTCAGCGTAATCTGCTTACGGTAGAGGTAGTAGCCATCCTTGATGTGCCAGCTCAGGTTGAGGTCGTGTTGATTCTGCTGAAAGTCAAAGGCGAAAGCCCGATCGGCAGGCACGAAGTTTGAGCGCCCGGGGGCGTCAAACAACCCGGCGCTGGCGGATGCGCTGCACAGTAGCAGGATCAGCGTAATGATGCGTTGAGCCATGAGAGGTAATCGTTGTCTCCGTGAGTAACCGGCAGGACCAGTAGTTCGGGGGTTTGATACGGGTGATGGGACTTCAGACAGTCCAGTAACGCCTGCTGATGGGCCAGGTTGGTTTTGAGCAGCATCTGGACTTCATACTCCTGCTCAAGCTTTCCTTCCCAGTAGTAGAGCGACGTCGCTCCCGGCAGGATGGTGGCGCAGGCGGCGAGTTTTTCCCCGAGCACTTTGGCCGCCAGATCCTGGGCGGTCGCTTCATCCGGCGCGGTACAGAGTACAACAACAGCATCAGGCGTAGTCATCGTGAACCTCGTATCAGCGAAAAGAGGCACTATAGCATGCATGATGCGGGGAGATTAACCAAAGGGGCCAGTTACTTTACTGGCCCCTTTTTAACGATCTTACAGCATGAGGCCGCCGAAGATGAATCCGAGGATCACGCAAAGCGTAATGGCGATGACGCCCGGGATCAGGAAGGCGTGGTTAAAGACATATTTGCCGATACGCGTGGAGCCGGTGTCGTCCATTTCAACCGCGGCCAGCAGGGTCGGATAGGTTGGCAGCACGAACAGCGCTGAGACCGCGGCGAATGAGGCAATTGCCGTCAGCGGGGTGACGCCGAGCAGCAGCGCGGCGGGCATCAACGCCTTGGTCGTGGCGGCCTGTGAATAGAGCAGCGTAGCGGCGAAGAACAGCACTACCGCCAGCAGCCACGGATAGTTGTGCAGCAGATCGCCCGCTACCGTCTGGATATCGGCAATGTGCGCTTTGACGAAGGTATCTCCAAGCCAGGCGACGCCGAGCACGCAGACGCAGGCGCTCATCCCGGACTTAAAGGTGCTGGCGTTCAGCACTTCGCCAGTGTCGATCTTACAGGTGATGCTAATCAGCGTGGCGATGGTCAGCATGAAGACTACGATCGCTTCGTTACGCGGCAGTACCGGGTTCTGGATCAGGCCGACGGTGTCGCTGATGGCAGTAGCGTAGAACATGACCGCGACGATGCCGACGAGGAACAGCAGGACGGAGCGTTTAGCATGCGGCTTCAGTTCGAAGACCTGACTGCCGCGCAGGCTCACTTCCCCTTTTGCCAGCCGTTCCTGGTAGACCGGGTCGTCTTTCAGCTCGCAGCCGAGGAAGTTACAGACCACGGCGGTCAGCATGACGGCAATCAGGGTAACCGGCAGGCAGATCGCCAGCAGCGTCAGGTAGCTGACGCCAAGCGGTTCGAGAATACCGGCAAAGAAGACCACTGCCGCGGAGATCGGCGAGGCGGTAATCGCAATCTGCGAAGCGACAACGGCGATGGAGAGCGGGCGGGAAGGGCGAATACCCTGTTCTTTCGCCACTTCGGTAATCACTGGCAGGGTAGAGAACGCGGTATGACCGGTGCCTGCCAGCACGGTCATAAACCAGGTGACCAGCGGCGCAAGGAAGGTAATGTACTTGGGATGGCGGCGTAGCATACGTTCGGCGAGGCTGACCAGATAATCCATCCCTCCGGCGACCTGCATCGCGGCGATTGCGGCGATAACCGCCATGATGATTTCAATGACGTCAAAGGGGATTGCGCCGGGTGGAATTTGAAAAATTAAGGTTAAGACGAGGACGCCGAGGCCACCGGCAAAGCCGATACCAATGCCCCCGAGTCGGGCCCCCAAATAGATTGCCAGCAGGACAACCACGAGCTCTGCACCAAACATATATGCCTTCCTTGTTTTTTAACAAGTTGATATTGAATTGTTGTCGTTTCGTAAACCCAAAAAAGCAAAAAGGCATGTCATCACTGACATGCCTTTGGTTAGTTTACCCTGAAAGCTTACTGTTCGCTTTCATCGGTATACCGTTTTGCTTTATAAGCCGGATGCATCAGGTTTTGCGGGGAGAAAATGTCATCCAGTTCGGCTTCGGTCAGCAGCCCGCGTTCCAGTACCACTTCACGTACGCTCTTACCGGTTTCGGCGCAAATCTTGCCGACGATATCGCCATTGTGGTGGCCGATGAACGGATTGAGGTAGGTCACGATACCGATGGAGTTGTAGACGTAGCTTTCGCATACCGCTTTGTTGGCGGTAATGCCGTTCACGCATTTTTCCAGCAGGTTGTAGCAGGCGTTAGTCAGGATATGGATAGATTCAAACATCGCCTGGCCAATCACCGGCTCCATAACGTTCAACTGCAGCTGACCGGCTTCAGAGGCCATGGTTACGGTAGTATCGTTGCCGATAACTTTGAAGCACACCTGGTTAACCACTTCCGGCACCACCGGGTTAACTTTTGCCGGCATGATAGAGGAACCGGCCTGCAGCTCTGGCAGGTTGATTTCGTTGAGGCCAGCGCGCGGCCCGGAAGAGAGCAGGCGCAGGTCGTTACAAATCTTGGACAGTTTGACCGCCAGGCGTTTCAGCGAACTGTGAACCATCACATACGCGCCGCAGTCAGAAGTCGCTTCAATCAGGTCTTCCGCCGGAACGACCGGCAGGTTGCTGACTTCCGCCAGTTTCTGTACCGCCAGCTGCTGGTAGCCGTCAGGGGTGTTCAGGCGAGTCCCGATAGCGGTCGCGCCGAGGTTCACTTCCAGCAGCAGTTCTGCGGTACGCAGAATGCTTTTGGTTTCTTCGTTCAGCAGAACGTTAAAAGCGTGGAATTCCTGGCCGAGGGTCATCGGCACCGCATCCTGTAACTGCGTGCGGCCCATTTTCAGGATGTCCTGGAACTCGACGGCTTTCGCCTGGAAACCTTCGCCCAACTGTTTGATGGCATCGATTAATTTGAGAATCGAAGCATAGACCGCGATGCGGAAACCGGTTGGGTAGGCGTCGTTGGTGGACTGGCATTTGTTGACGTGGTCATTAGGGTTGAGGAACTGGTATTCACCTTTCTGGTGGCCCATCAGTTCCAGACCGATATTCGCCAGCACTTCGTTGGTGTTCATATTGACGGAGGTGCCCGCGCCGCCCTGGAACACATCAACCGGGAACTGGTCCATGCATTTACCGTTGTTCAGCACCTCATCGCATGCGGCGACAATGGTGTTCGCTACGCTTTTAGGAATGGTTTGCAGTTCCTTGTTAGCCAGCGCGGCGGCCTTCTTCACCATCACCATGCCCCGAACAAACTCAGGGATGTCGCTAATCTTGTTGTTGCTGATGTAGAAGTTTTCAATCGCTCTCAGAGTATGAACGCCATAGTATGCGTCAGCTGGAACTTCCCTGGTGCCCAACAGATCTTCTTCGATACGAATGTTGTTTAACATGTGAACCTTCTTTTTCAAGCTGCCAATGAATTCACCAAATACACAGAATTTATAGGATTTAGCGTATTTTCAGACCGAAGATTATTTCCTTAACCGGCCCGGTGCCCACGATCATATGCTGATGATAGCGAAGTTCAGTAACCTTGATCACTTATTATATAGCGCGGCGGATAAGAATTATTAATCTGTGAAATGAGTCACCGCTTTACTATTTTTGAAAAAAATGCCGTTACCGTTGATTGAAAAATGGCGCGCCAACCCCACATTCCTATGACGCGAATAGCAAATTTATCACTACGGGCGTCTGCGACGACGGCCGAATGAAGGAGACGCCGGTGCGTTGGATCCCATTTATTGCCTTTTTCTTATACGTTTACGTCGAGATCTCGATCTTTATCCAGGTCGCACACGTGCTTGGCGTGTTGCTGACGCTGATTCTGGTTATCTTTAGCTCGGTGGTGGGGATGTCGCTGGTGCGCAACCAGGGCTTCAAAAACCTGATGCTGATGCAGCAGAAAATGGCGGCTGGCGAAAGCCCTGCCGCAGAAATGATCAAAAGCGTGTCGCTGATTATCGCCGGGCTGCTGCTGTTGATCCCGGGCTTCTTTACCGACTTCCTCGGCCTGCTGCTGCTGTTGCCGCCGGTGCAAAAGCTGATGACTTTAAAACTGATGCCGTATCTGCGCTTTAGCCGGATGCCGGGCGGCGGTTTTAGCGCTGGCGCCGGCAACGGAGACACCTTCGAAGGGGAGTTCCAGCGCAAAGACGACGAACGCGACCGTCTGGATCACAAAGACGACCGCTAAAACGACAAAACCGGCCTGCGCCGGTTTTTTGTTATCGGCTTGCTGAGGATGACCGTGCAGGTAAGGCGAACCACAGCACCGCCAGCATAATAATGGCGTACAAGCTCTTCCAGCCGACCATTGCCAATAGCAAAACGCAGAGCACGCTGCCCACAATGGCCAGCACGCGGTATTTACCGTGCAGGAGTCGGCATCCCGCCAGCATGCACAGCAGATAAATCATGATGAAAATGCCGTTGGCATAGACGATCAGCGCATCGAGATTAATGTTCAGCCCGTAAATGCACAGCGTACTGAGTACGCAGCAGCCTAAGACCGCATTCAGCGCATTGCGCGGTACCTGACGCGGCGACAGGCGGGCCAGATAACCTTCCGGCTTGAACTGCGCCTGCGACCAGACCAGGCGGGCAAAACTTTGGATATAGATATTGAGGCTGGCGAAGCAGGCGAGATAGCCGATCACGCAGGCGACCCACAGCGCCTGCACGCCGAACAGCCGTACCACGATGTTTGGCAGCGAGGCCGCTGCCGCCATTTCCGCACCGAAGGCGCGAAAATGCAGTACCACCACGGTACAGCCCCAATAAACGGTTCCTGCCAGCAATAAGCCAATCATCAGCGCCCGGGGGAAGTCGCGCTCCGGACGTTTAAACTCTGATGCCAGATGAGCAAAGGCTTCAAGGCCGACGAAGCACCAGAACATTACCGATAGCGCAGCAAACAGCTGCGATGTGTCGACGTCTTTAGGCTGCGGGAAAGGGATCTGCGCCGGGTTTATGCCGCCGCGCCACCAGATGGCGACGATCAGCGCGACAATCATTACCGCGACCAGCGTCTGTAGATTAGCGCTGGAACTGGCGCCGCGCGAGCCCACCCACCAGACGATCGCCAGCGTGCCGAGCTCGGCAAGCAACAGCTGAGTATCGTGCCAGCCGAACAGCGCCTGGCCAAAACCGGTGGCGATATGCAGGGCGGCGGGTAAGCCCACCGGGATCACCGACAAAAACAGCCAACCGGTTACCCGCGCCAGACGCGAGCCGAACGCCATATCTACAAAATGAGCCACGCCGCCAGCGCTGGGAAAGTGGCGCCCAAGCACGGCAAACACGATAGCGATGGGAAAGACCAGGAGAATCAGCGCCGGCCACGCCCACAGGCTATTATCGCCTGCGACCAGCGCCGCCAGCGCCGGTACGGCGAACACGCCGGTTCCCAGTAGTGATGTTGAAAGCAACCCGACTCCCTGACCTAACCCCAGCTCCTGTTTTAACCCACTCATGACTCAACCCTGCGCGCGGCAAAAAAACGATGTTATCACAACCCTTTGCGCCAGATAGCGCAGCCGCCGCGGGAATATTTTTGCGCGTCAGCGCACAGGCGGAAATTTTTTTTTAATTTTCCCCTTGAAGCCGTAAATGGCCATCCCCATCTCTCTCTGCACTAGTCGGAAACCGTTTACGGCCCGGCGCCATCCATAACTGATAATGACTTTCTCGAAGGAGAGCTATCAATGAGTATTCGTCCGTTACATGATCGTGTGATCGTCAAACGTAAAGAAGTTGAAACCAAATCTGCAGGCGGCATCGTTCTGACCGGTTCTGCGGCAGCTAAATCAACTCGTGGCGAAATCATCGCTGTCGGTAAAGGCCGCATCCTGGAAAACGGAACTGTGCAGCCGCTGGACGTTAAAGTTGGTGACATCGTGATTTTCAACGATGGTTACGGCGTGAAGTCTGAGAAGATCGACAACGAAGAAGTGCTGATCATGTCCGAAAGCGACATCCTGGCAATTGTTGAAGCGTAATTCGCACGACCCTGAACGAATTTGAGGAATAAAAGAAATGGCAGCAAAAGACGTAAAATTCGGTAACGACGCTCGTGTAAAAATGCTGCGCGGCGTAAACGTACTGGCAGATGCAGTTAAAGTCACCCTGGGCCCGAAAGGCCGTAACGTTGTTCTGGACAAATCCTTCGGCGCGCCGACCATCACTAAAGATGGCGTTTCCGTTGCTCGTGAAATCGAACTGGAAGACAAATTCGAAAACATGGGCGCGCAGATGGTGAAAGAAGTTGCCTCTAAAGCGAACGACGCTGCAGGCGACGGTACCACCACCGCAACCGTACTGGCTCAGGCTATCGTTAACGAAGGTCTGAAAGCCGTTGCTGCGGGCATGAACCCGATGGATCTGAAACGTGGTATCGACAAAGCTGTCGTTGCCGCTGTGGAAGAACTGAAAGCGCTGTCCGTACCGTGCTCTGACTCTAAAGCCATTGCTCAGGTTGGTACTATCTCCGCTAACTCCGACGAAACCGTAGGTAAACTGATCGCTGAAGCGATGGATAAAGTCGGTAAAGAAGGCGTTATCACCGTTGAAGACGGTACCGGTCTGGAAGACGAACTGGACGTGGTTGAAGGTATGCAGTTCGACCGCGGCTACCTGTCTCCTTACTTCATCAACAAGCCGGACACCGGCGCTGTTGAACTGGAAAGCCCGTTCATCCTGCTGGCTGACAAAAAAATCTCCAACATCCGCGAAATGCTGCCGGTTCTGGAAGCCGTAGCGAAAGCTGGCAAACCGCTGGTTATCATCGCTGAAGACGTTGAAGGCGAAGCGCTGGCGACCCTGGTTGTTAACACCATGCGCGGCATCGTGAAAGTTGCAGCGGTTAAAGCGCCGGGCTTCGGCGACCGTCGTAAAGCTATGCTGCAGGACATCGCGACCCTGACTGGCGGTACCGTTATCTCTGAAGAGATCGGTATGGAGCTGGAAAAAGCGACTCTGGAAGACCTGGGTCAGGCGAAACGCGTTGTTATCAATAAAGACACCACCACCATCATCGATGGCGTTGGCGAAGAAGCCGCAATTCAGGGCCGCGTTGCTCAGATCCGTAAGCAGATCGAAGAAGCGACCTCTGATTACGACCGTGAAAAACTGCAGGAGCGCGTGGCTAAACTGGCCGGCGGTGTTGCGGTAATCAAAGTCGGTGCTGCTACCGAAGTTGAAATGAAAGAGAAAAAAGCGCGCGTTGACGATGCCCTGCACGCGACCCGTGCTGCGGTTGAAGAAGGCGTGGTAGCTGGCGGCGGCGTAGCGCTGGTCCGCGTGGCGGCGAAAATCGCTGGCCTGACCGGTCAGAACGAAGATCAGAACGTCGGTATCAAAGTTGCGCTGCGCGCAATGGAAGCGCCGCTGCGTCAGATCGTTTCCAACGCCGGCGAAGAGCCGTCTGTTGTTGCCAACAACGTGAAAGCAGGCGACGGTAACTACGGTTACAACGCGGCTACCGAAGAGTACGGCAACATGATCGACTTCGGTATCCTGGATCCGACTAAAGTCACCCGTTCTGCGCTGCAGTACGCGGCATCCGTTGCTGGTCTGATGATCACCACCGAGTGCATGGTGACCGACCTGCCGAAAGGCGACGCGCCTGACTTAGGTGCTGCTGGCGGTATGGGCGGCATGGGCGGTATGGGCGGCATGATGTAATCGTGCGCTATACGGCATAAAAATGCAGAAACCCCCGGTCAGAAATGGCTGGGGGTTTTTCTTTTTGCTGGCTTTTTAGTATAAGGTTTACATCCGGGCCAGTGCGTCCAGCTCATTGGGGAATAACATGCAGGTAAAATATTTAGCAGGGATTGTCGGCGCAGCTTTATTGTTAGCGGGTTGCAGTTCCAGCAACGAATTAACCGCAGGCGGCCAGAGCGTGCGTTTTGTTGAAGATAAACCGGGAACGGAATGCCAGCTGTTAGGGACGGCAACCGGCACGCAAAGCAACTGGCTGTCCGGGCAGAATGGCGATGAAGGCGGCTCGATGCGCGGCGCGGCGAATGCGCTGCGTAACCAGGCGGCGGCCATGGGCGGTAACGTCATTTATGGCGTGAGCAGCCCGACGCAAAATCTGCTGTCGAGCTTTGTCCCGACCGATAGCCAGATGAACGGCCAGGTTTATAAGTGCCCGAACTGATGCGTTAAGCACTCTCTGCCTGCGCAGAGAGTGCTTAACAATTTATGCCTCAAGCGCTGCTTTGGTAGCCACGTAGAATTCGTGCAATGACTTTAAGCATTCATCCTTAGTCAGCATTTGTCCCGGTGCGGATGGAATCACCTTGCTGAAGATTTGATACGGTGTATGTTGGTTGTGAACTTGTTTTAGCTTCTGGCTCTTTTCAATCAGACGTAGCGCGATACTTTTTTCAAAATCTGACTGATGCGCGGCGCTGGTTTTAATCACCGCGCCAGAGAGTACTTTTTTACCCTCTTCCTGCTCGTAGCTATACAGCACGCCAAGATGATGGTTGAACAGATTTAACTTCCACTCTTCCTGAGCGTATTGCTGGTACTCGATATTAGGTTGGGTCGTTAAATCGACGGTATACAGCAGTACGAAGTCCAGAGCCAAAGCTAAATATTCATTCAGTTTCGTGTCCGCGGCCATGGTGAGAGATTGTTGGATCCCCAATATCAGCGCTTCGACCTGGCGGTCATCAATCCGTAGAGTTGCTATTTGCTCGTTCTGCAGCATTAATATCAGCGTCGATTCTGTTTCCCCTGGTTTCAGGGTGATCGACATGATTCGCAGCTCCGGGTTGGGGTTTTGTACCTCCAACATATCTATCTCTGGCGTGTTGGCTATTAGCGTTTCATTGTAGGCAAGAAGCTCCACTTTCTGAGACTCATTCTCGCCATCCTGCTGTAATCTCTGCAAGAAAATAGACATCCGGTTTGCCAGGACCATGAGCAGGTCAGCCAGCACCGGCGCCTGCAAATAGTACGTCTGAAACATGCCATTCTGATGTTTTACTTTCAGCAGCAGCGCCATGAAATGGTCTTCGTAGGTAATTCCGGCGGTGTTAAAACCAATAAACGTTCCTTGCATACTCTTCTCCTTACGCTGGCATTGGTATTCTTGACTGCGATAAGTCAATAACCCGATCGGCAGAGGCGATGGTTGACGGGCGGTGGGCGACGATGACGCGGGTAATACTGAGGCCTGAAATAGACTGGTTGATAACCGACTCATTTCTTAAATCAAGATGGCTGGTGGCCTCATCCATAAACAGAATGCTCGGTTTACGGTAAAGCGCGCGGGCAATCAAAATACGTTGCTTTTGGCCCCCGGAAATCCCCAGGCCCAACTCACCAACGATGGTTTCATAGCCCATCGGCATTTTCATAATTTCGTCGTGAATGTTGCAGTGTTTGGCGCATTCGACGACAAAATCCACATCGGCGTTATCTTCAAAACCGCTGATATTATCGATAAGCGACCCGGAAAAGAGGCGGTCCTCCTGCAGCACGCAGGCGGTTCCCTGGCGATAGTTATTTAGACCTATCTTCTGGATATCGAGATTATCGGCGAAGACGTCGCCGCTGGTGGGCGAGAGCAGCCCGCACATCACTTTCAATAGCGTGGTCTTACCGACGCCGGACGGGCCGACCAGCGCGACGGATTCCCCCGGCTCAACGGTGATGTTCAGATTTGAGAAAATCGGCTGCGAAAAGGGATCGTATTGATAGCTGAGATTTCTGACTTCAAGCCTGGCGCCGGCATCCTTCGAAAAGACTTCACGTGACGGTAGCTCTTGCTCTGGTTCGCTGAAGACGATCTCTGAAAGACGCTCGTTATGCAGCGAGAGCATGCGCAGCTGCATGGTAAGATCAACCAGGCTGGATGCGCGCTGGGAGAACTGGCCCCGGTAGGCGTTAAAAGCCATAAACATACCGAGGGTCATTTCATTATCAATAACCATAATGGCGCCCAGCCACAGTACCGCAACCTGATCGATGGCGGTAATAAAGGTATTGATACCGCTAAACATCATGTCGAAACGGGTCTGTTTGATCCCCGCATTACAGGCGTCGATGTTGATATTCAGCCAGTGCTGAGAGCGGCGTTCTTTCAGGTTCAGCGCTTTGATGGTCGAAATACCGTATAGCGACTCCATAAAGTGTGAACTGGAGCGCGCGCCTTTGATTACCTGTTCTTCAGCAACGCGGCGATAGAAGCGATAAGTTCCCAGACGCATAAGGGCGTAACATAAGGTAAAGCCAACGACGACCCATGTTAGCCAACCGCCGTACAGGGTGAGCATAATCAGCAGGCCGATTGTCATGATCGAGTCGATAATGCCGCTGACGATGCTATTAGTGAACGTGGAGCGAATGGTATCCAGCGAAGAGAAACGGGACTGAATATCCCCCAGATGACGCTTTTCGAAAAATGCCAGCGGCAGGCTAGCCAAATGATCGAATAGAGTGGTTTTCCACTGAATATTGGTTAGCGTGTTGAGCGTCAGTGAAGTCCATGCGCGCAGCATACTGATAAAGGTGCGGAAGAGGGTAAAGAAGACCAGACCAATACAGATAACCGAGAGCAGGCTTTGATCGTGGGCCATGATCACGTGGTCAGTGACCAACTGCGTGCCTATTGGCAACAGTAGTCCAATCGCTTCAACGACGACGGAAAAGGCGAAAATTTTCAGCAGCGCTGATTTTAAGCCAACAATATTACGCATCAGATCTAACAAACGCAGGCGAGATTTGGCTTTTTCCTGCTGGAAGTTCTGATCGGGCCATAACTCTAACGCGATGCCGGTAAAGTTGTTCGACATTTCCTGAATGCCGATAATGCGTTTACCCAGCGCCGGGTCGTGAACCACAAAGCTAGATTTGCGTACTTTGGTGAGCACGACGTAGTGGTTCATTCCCCAGTGGATAACGCAGGGCAGCTTTAATTGTCTGATTTCATCAAGATCGAGCGACAGCGCACGGCTTTTTAAGCCAGCATGTTCTGCCGTTTTGCTCAGTGACATCAACGTTACCCCCTGGGAGGGGCTGCCAAAGCGTTGACGGAAATTGAACAGATCGATATCGAGACCATAATGGCCGCAAACCATTGCCAGACAGGCAATGCCACACTCGGCGGCTTCAGATTGCAATATGACCGGCGTTTTTTTCAGTATTGAAAAATTAACTTTCGCCGTAATTTTTTCAAACAGTTCATTAGTCATGAATCGGGCCGCTCACGCTTTGAGTAATCTTATAAACCGGAGTAAACATCCACATGTAGAGAGGGCGTTCTTCAAGGAAGACAACAGCCTGTGCTTTAAGCCCATTGGAGAGGCTTAGCTTTTTCCCGTCATATTCGAACTGTTTATCTTTAATTTTGACAATCGCTTTATACAGCGCCAGTTCTTGTTGCTGATTGGTACCGTTACTGACGTTGGTGTATTCAGACATTTCTTGCCGTGACGCTGGCATTGATGATATGGATATAATTTTTCCTGGGAATTGACCAAATTTATCCGATGGGAAGGCATCATAGCGAATATTGATGGTATCTCCCGTTTTTAAATACGGAATGGTATTGTTGGGTAGCCACAGAATGAGATAATACTCAACGTTTCCGGTCGGTTTTATCTGGGCCAGGCTACTTCCATTATCAACGGTTTGCCCTTGGGTAGCCGACAGTGATTCAATCCTGCCATCGCTGGTCGATTTGATAATAATATTACCGTTAGCATTAGATTCCACTAACTGATTTTTATAATCATTGGCCTGGTTGTATTGACTGGAAATTTGGTTGTCAAAATCAGCAGCTTTAGTGATTATATCGCTATTAAGTTGTGTAATTTGCGATTCGAGTTGCATTTTTTGGCTAACTAAAGACTGGTAGGCACTCTGCTGCTGAAAGTATAAAGAGTGCTGATAGTTATACTGATCTTTTGTTATCAGGCCGTTGCTAAGGTATTTATCGTAGCTGGAAAGGTTATCATGCATTTTCTTCAGGCCTACCTGGGTGTTGACCAGCATACGGTTGGTCTCCTTCAGGGAGGCAGTGGTAGTTTTCAACTGCGCATTCAGCGCATTTAACGTCTGGTTTTTATTATCTTCCAGTTTTTTAATAATATCTTCAGAGTTGGCGATTTTTTCATTGATAACTTCTATCTGTGCCGCGCTAACATTGCCACTGGTGGTGCTGCGGGAAACATCAATCTCGTATAGCGGTTGGTTTTTTTTAACGACGTCACCAATTTTTACGAATTGCTTGACGATAAACCCCTGCTGTGGCGCAAAGACGTTAATTGAGTGAGGCAGGGTAATGACTTCGCCTTTAACATCTACACGCTGGGTAAACTTGCAAAATATCAATGCGCAGATAAGCGCAATGAGAAATAATGCCGACAATAAGGCGATTAACCAGGCGGGTAAGCCAGCGAGCAACAAGGCTTTCCCTTTCCAGTGATGCCTTTTGTATTCGATCGCTTCCTTGCGATAGAGATTTTTATTCATATTGATAAGTTATATTTACTTTGGCTTGGATTGGATATAAAACAAAGGCCTAAAGGCCTTTGTTTATTGTATGGAACTTTTTCCAACGCGCGAAATTATTATCAAGATCCCGGTGCAAAGGTACCATCAAGGGCACTATCTATAAATTCCTGGAAAATAGCCATTGACTTGTCCCAACCGAATGCGACGGCTCCAGCAGCTCCGGTAATAGCACCAAGAACAAAGCCAACAACAGCCCCTACAGCATTACCAAGTAGGCCAAGTCCCAAAATACCACCATTATGACCGCCTTGAACACCACCAATCCACGTGCCGACGGCTGACACAATAATGGCACCTAATGTTCCAATAGCAAGAGCCTCTACCGCATTGCTAGCTAGTGAAGTGATAGTGGAGGTAACTGATGAGAAATCCCAAGTGTAACCACCGGAGATCTCTTCCATTTCAAATACAGTTAATTCCTTCATATTTATTCCTTTAAATTAATATTATTACTAGTTGGCCTAATTATAGGACGGAAGAAAATGTAAATGAGGTTTGTAGTTTTAACAACTCAACAGACATGAATTCATGTAGAATTCATGTCTGTTTGAGGATTTTATTGTTCCTGAATAACTACTTCTAACATTGCTTTAACTCTACCATTTGTAATGTCGTCAACACTATTGCTTTTGCGATAGTAATCAGCGGTGAGATTGATCACCTGCGATGTTGCGGCACTATTAAAACTGTAGCTATCCATATCATAAAAGACTAACGGGGTGCCAGTTTGTTTGAAAATGATACCAACATTTTTGGCGCCAGAATCGTCGGTTATCATATTATCAATGATACCATCGCCAGATGTGCTCGCGGTGCCTATCGGATTAAACCAGTACATTAAAGTATTCCCGATGGAACCTGCAGGGCAGGTAATGGTTAATAAGAAATTCTTTTGCTCTGGCGTGACGCCGCCGCGGGAGACCGACATTAGCGTGCTTTTTTTAATCCGGCCGAGCGTTATTTGTGAACTGGATGGTGATATGTCACATGAGGTTGCCTGATATTTGGTGTTTTTTAGCTTGATATTGGTTGTATATAATAGTTTGTCATTACTTCCAGGGTTGGTGGTAGGATTGCCGACAGAGAAACTTATTGATGGATTTGAGTCCGAACCTGAAGTATCAATGACCTGCTTGGTTTTGATAAACCACACGGTAATGAATTTATAGTAATTATCTGACGTATTTTCAAATGGTACTAGTACTGAGCCCGCGACAGCAGGCACTAATGCGCCATTTTTGCTTTCCAGAAGATCGGATATCTGGAATCCAATACCGTCAATTCCGGTTTCATATACTGGCTTTCCCTGTATTCCTGTAACGCCAGCTACTTCTGGTGTACTGATGGTAGTTATATACTGATCGTTAGTTTTTTGGCTACATGAGAAGTTTTTATAGTTACCAGTGCCGTATTTAGCCGAATATAATATGCTTCCCACTGGAATTGAGTCGTCTGTTGGTATTTTTGCTCTAATAGTAAATGCTTGCCGCTGGATGCTGCCTGAGTAACTACATTTTGCAGTCGCCTCACCGCAGGTAACTAAAAGCATTAATAGAATAAACATTCTCTTCATCAATATTCGTCCTTAAATAATGGCTAGCGACACACCGCTTCGATCTGGTTTAAGCCAGCGGTTTTGCCTTCTCGCGGAGGTAACGTGAAGGGGGCTTTACATTGCTGGGAACTACTTTTTCCCCACTGTACGTTGAGCGTCCCGGTTTGCTGCAGACCTGACATATAGACCATCCCGGCGTCGCTGACGATACTCGCCTGGCTTTTCGCATCGTCGGCCAGTAAGACCATAGCGCCGTAAGGAACGTCTTGACCGCTAGCCGTTTTCAGGTGAATAAAGGCGCGTTGTCCGATCTTGCCGTCGTAGTTGGCCCGTACAATGGCGCCGCGGGTTGGCACCACGGTTTGCGTCGTTTCCGGCAGTTCCATATCATCACCAAGCGTGGTGCTATCAAGGGTAATATCAGTGCGGCGATAAGGGGTGACGTAAGGCACGATGGCATAGCCGCGGTAGTCGGTTGAGATAGTGCTATCGGTAGTCAGCTTGACGTTATCTAAGCCTGGAGCCTTAACCAGCACGGCGGCATCGGTGATGTCCTGTCCTAACGTAATACCGTCGGCGTGGGCGATAATGCTACCGCTGGCGCCATAATCCACGCGCTGACTGTCACGATCGTAGCTATAACCGGCATTGATGCTGCCCTGGGAACCGTTATAGGTAGCGCGCATGTCGCCGCTGTAATACTCACGGTTGCTATATCCCTGCTGGATACTCCAGTCCAGGCTATCGTTTTCCAGCCCCACGCCGCCGATAGCGACGGATTGATCCGTCGAGCCGGGGTTACTATTGGTGAGCTGATAGCTGGTGTAGGTGCCAGGGAGCCAGTTGCTGATTGGCAGCGTGACGGTCAACGTAATGCGCTGATCGTCCTGCGCGTCGCTGTCGGAGCTATTGTTGCTCCAGGTATAGCGGCTATAGCTATAGCCCAGATAGAAGTTCACATTTCTAAAGCCGCCGTTATAGCCAACGCTGATAGATTTGTTGGTGCGTTTATCATCCCAATAATCTTCAACCAGCCCGCTAATAGATACGCTGCCCAGGCCTTTACCCAGACTTTGGTTGAGGGTCAGGTTGGTGCGATTGCGTAATGAACGGGTGGTATAGCGACCGTCATTAGCATAACTATCCAGCACCTCGGATAAGGTGTTAAATCCCTTAGTAGAGTATCGATAGCCAGCGATGGTGATGTTGGTGCCGGTATCAAGGATGTTTTTACCATAACGGATTCGCCAGGACTGTCCCGAAGTCTTTTCCCGATCCTGCATTTTTGACCAGGCTTGGGTGACGTCAGCTGACGCGGCTCCGAAATCGCCGAGGTTATAGCCGAGACCGGATGACAACGCCTGATAATGCGAGGCCATCTGCATCCCGCCGTAGGCGGTCAGGCTACTGGACATCCCGTAGCTGGCCGTTGCCTGGGTAAATGGCGTTTCATGTACGCCGTCATCATATGGGCGATATTTACCTGAAGTGATTTCATACTGCAGCTGGCCTTCACGCACCATGACCGGTAGCGTGGCGAACGGTACGATGAATTCTTGCTTTGAGCCATCTGATTCTTCTACGGTTACATACAGGTCGCCGCTACCGCCGCTGGGATACATATCGGTGATTTCAAAGGCGCCGGGGGCAACGTAGGTCTGATAGACCTGATAGCCGTTTTGCTTAACGATCACCCTGGCGTTGGTTTTTGCAATCCCTCGGATAATTGGCGCATAGCCGCGCAGGCTCTCTGGCAGCATGGAGGTATCCGTCGCGAGTTGGACCCCAGTAAACGGAACGCTGTCAAAGATCCCGGAAAGCGAGGAGCTTTCGCCCATCACCAAATTACTGTTAATGGGGCGTATACTACGCTGCATGTACAGGTACGCCGACTCCCAGTCGCCTGCGTCGCCTTTTGTTTTATTCCAGGTGCTCAGATTCCTGATGCGCCAGGGGCCGAGGTTTAAGCCGGACTGGAGGTTAAGACTATAGTATTCGTCTTCGGATTCGAAATCATCCGAGCCGCTGAACTGGTAATTCACCAGTAGCGCGTTAATTCCGTCGTCAAATTGATCCTCAGGGATAAATCCTTGCACGACGGTAGATAATGCCGCCTGAGGGATGGAGATATTTAAACGCTGCGCGTTAAAATCAAAACCCGCTTTGGTATCTGGAATAACCGTCAGGTTAGTACAACCATTAGCATCTTCTTTCAATTTCGTGAATGCTTTAACTCTAACACCATATTGCGATAAGTCCTTGAGACTGAAGCAGGGCGCCAGTTTGATCTCATCGCTAGCGGTGCTGGCCCGGCTATTATCAATCACAAATTTTATAGTTTTGGTATCCAGGTATTGGCCATTAAAGACGATGTCCACCCGGTAGTTACCGGGAGCCTGCGCGTTCCTGGCTTCAAACACAGATAAGTCTGGGGCGTTTGAAGGATCGCTACCATTCAATGAGTTTATGAATGAGGGATCGAAAAAATCACGTGCTTGCGCTTTGTTATCCAAACCAGAAAAAAATGCGGCCAGTAATGCAATTCCTGGCGCTGATAGTTTGAATAGGTCTTTATTTTTATTTTGCATAGACACATCCCTATAAGGTTAAACAACTTCCAATTACAACGATGATGAATAGAGCGTTCCGGCTCCGCCATAATCGTTGACTATTTTCCATGTAATACCTGATGCGGTTACATTTTGTTTTAAAGTGACTTCCTTGGTCTCCATCGGCGGGACAGAACTCACTTCATTTTTAATTTCGGTATTACCGATTTTTATTGTATTGAAGTAATAGAAAAATGGCGTAGGGTTCTTAATTGATAATTTATTGCCTGATTTTCGCCATTCAAGTTTTGCCGCTTCGGTATTCGGGGTCATATCAAACAGCGATTTTGGCCGAAATACCAGACGCATACGATGGCGAACCGCCAGCTGGATGGTATTATTTTTAGCATTCGTATCATCCGCGGGGGGAATAGCCATAACGTTGAAATAAAATATCGATTCGCGATCGGTTGGCGCCGCGACATTACCTGTAGAAAACAGGCGAACGGTATTTTGTTGTTTTGCTTCGAGACGAAACAGTGGCGGCGTGGCCATGAATGACGGCGTTTGTCCTTTTGGGGTCTCAATCCAGGACTTGATTAAATAGGGGATACCGTCTTTGTTCTCTATTTGTGCCGTTACTTCACGGGAGCCTTCTTTGTAAAGATAGCGGGTAGACTCAATGACGATACCGGCATGCGCAATGCCGCTTATCAGTAAAAAACAGGGAAAGACAAGTTTAAATAAGGTCCTGAACATAGCATTTCTCTAAACGAAAAAAGGGCTCGCCAGACAGCGAGCCCTTCGGGGTAAAATTAAGCGCCAGTGGTATAGTCGATAGTAAAGGTTGCTACGCCTTTAACCGGACCTTCGGTTACGGTGGTAGCTTCGTTTACTTTCACATAACCCGCGTAGTAGTTCAGAGAAGTGACGGAACCGTCAGTGTAGGTTTCAGCCATGGTTTGGGAACCATCGAAGGCTACACGAGAACCATCGCTGGCTTTCGCGATGCCGATACCGATGCCGGCAGCGCCGTCGTCAGCGGTGTTGTCCAGAATTGTTGCGTTGGCGCTGGTGGTACCAGTAACTGCAACAGTCAGGCCGGTTGCTGGTTTTTCGCTGCCTTTGGCGCAATCAGAAACGTCAAAACCAAACTTCTGGCTTTTGAACAGGACGTTAGCAGTCTGTGCATTCGCTTCGCTGGTGGTAACAGAAGTCAGACGAACGATGCCGTTGTTCAGAGTACCAGTCGGGGTGACTACGCAAGAAGAAGAGGAGTCGTTGACTTCGCCAAGAACGGTCACTTCAGCAGTGTTAGCGGCCATTGCCTGTGCGCTCAGAACTGCAGATGCAGCAACCATTACAGCTACGATTGTTTTTTTCATTTATTTGTCCATGTATAAATACGTAATCCCTGAAATAGATGTTGCCTCAGTTTTAATTAACGGATCACTGAATAACCGTTAATTGACGCTGAGTCTTAACACTATCCCGTTCTTTACTCCTTTGGTGTCCTTTGTAATATGCAGGTACTTGCCCGCAATTAGCGTAAGACGGGAGCAGTGAGGAATTTAATTGGCAAGCAGGTAAAATGCATGTGAATTTTAATTGAATAACCTATTTTAATGATGGGAGGAACGTT
Organism: Klebsiella sp. SYXHC3; assembly: GCF_057196925.1. Taxonomy (NCBI): domain Bacteria; kingdom Pseudomonadati; phylum Pseudomonadota; class Gammaproteobacteria; order Enterobacterales; family Enterobacteriaceae; genus Klebsiella; species Klebsiella sp. SYXHC3. The sequence goes on from NZ_JBXUNG010000009.1 coordinate 141,159, forward strand.
TCACATTTTAATCTCCTTGAATAGTAGTTGCGTTAACGTGATGAATGTTCGACAATATACTTGGCTTCCTTTTCGTTAAAAGGTCACGTTGGCCTTGGCGCCGTTCGAAAATGGAGAGCCAATGATTGAGATGTGAAACTATCTAACGGCAGGGCTGTTTAGGGCTATTTGCTCAAGTTCAAAAATGGAATCTCATTAACTTCATGTTTAATTCACGTGACTAATGAATAAAAGGAAAAGCATTATGGCATTTAGCGAGTTCATTATTAATAATGAAGTCATATTCGATGTGAATATGAGTGAGTTACGACCTGTTAATGGAAATGGTGAAAGCATTAACTTGAATGGTCCAACTGCACGTTGTCTACAATTGTTAATTGAAAGTAATGGACGAATCATTTCTCGAGAAGAATTTCTGGAATCTGTCTGGAAAACAAGGGGGGTTGTCGTCGCGCAAAATACTTTTTATCAAAACATATCATTGCTCAGAAAATCACTGCTGAAGGCTGGATTATCACAGGATATCATTGTTACTGTCAGGCAGCGTGGGTTTATTCTTGCAACTGGTTCCTTGATCGTACCGGTTGTCAAAGCTGAGGAAGAAGTGTCTACCTGCCAGATAACCCCCTTAATAAAAAAAGTTGTAACAATAGAAGATAGTGTGCCAGAGATAAATAACAATGAGCGCCAAAATTATATTGAAAACAAAAGAGATAGAGCATTTAAATTACCCATGTGGTTTATTCTTATGTTCGTAATTATGGCTGTAACTAATATCCTTTCGTTATTTTATTAGAAGCATTATTACTACATCGTTTAAATTGTACTTAATATATAATTATAAAGCTCAAGAATGCACTGTATTCAGGCGAAGGCTGGAAAACTAGTGGTATATTTAACTGGAAAATATGCTTTTCAAGTATCTGCCGGACAGGGCCGGCAGAGAGGGGCCTAGGGCTGTTGTTTCAAACCTAAATCCAGCGGCGTTTTACTCGGTTCGCCGCCGATTTCACGTGCCAGTCTTGGCACCATATAACCAGATACCAGCGTTAATAGCTCACGCATGATCGCCCGTGCTTCCTCATCTTCTACCATGAAGTGGGCTGCGCCCTGGACTTTATCGAGCACGTGCAGGTAGTAGGGCATTACCCCGGCGTCGAACAATGCATTGCTGAGGTCCGCCAGGGTTTGCGCATTGTCGTTAACTCCGCGTAACAGAACACTTTGGTTGAGTAGTGTTACGCGCGCTTGCCGCAGCCGCGCCATCGCTGCCCGGAACTCCGGGCCGATCTCGTTGGCATGATTAATATGGTTGACCAACAGTATCTGCAGCGATGAGGTGTTAAAGCGAGCCGCCAGCCCTTCGGTGATCCGCGCCGGTATGACAATCGGCAAGCGGCTATGGATGCGTAGCCGTTTAATATGCGGGATCGCTTCCAGTTCCGTCAGCAACCAGTCAAGCTCATGGTCTTTGGCCATGAGCGGATCGCCGCCGGAAAAAATAATTTCATCAAGCTGCGGATTGGCGGCTATGTACTCGAGCGCCGCCTGCCAGTTGCGTTTATTGCCCTGGTTCTCGGCATAGGGGAAATGGCGGCGGAAGCAGTAGCGGCAGTTGACCGCACAACCGCCTTTCACCAGCAATAGCGCCCGGTTGCTATATTTATGCAACAGGCCAGGTACAACGCTGTGTTGTTCTTCCAGCGGATCGGTGGAGAAACCTGGGGCGGCAACAAACTCTTCTTGTGCGGTAAGTACCTGACGAAGAAGAGGATCGTTTGGGTTGCCTTTTTCCATACGCGCGATAAATGCGCGCGGTACGCGCAGCGCGAAGAGACGCTTCGCATCGCGTCCCGCCAATAGGTTTGCATCTGTTTCCAGATCTAAAAGATGCAATAGTTCATCGGGACTGGTCACAACATCGGCAAGTTGCGTGATCCAATCTTCTCTGGATGGGGTATTTAGGGTTACAATATGCGCCATTTTGTGGCTTAGCTACCAAGTTAAACAATTTCAGAGGGCCTTATGGCGACTTACTATAGCAACGATTTTCGTGCTGGTCTTAAAATCATGATGGATGGCGAACCGTATGCGGTTGAAGCCAGCGAATTCGTTAAACCAGGTAAAGGCCAGGCATTCGCACGCGTTAAGCTGCGCCGCCTGCTGACCGGCACCCGTGTAGAAAAAACCTTCAAGTCCACCGACTCTGCAGAAGGCGCGGACGTTGTCGATATGAACCTGACTTACCTGTACAACGACGGTGAGTTCTGGCACTTCATGAACAACGAAACCTTCGAACAGCTGTCTGCTGATGCTAAAGCTATCGGCGACAACGCGAAATGGCTGCTGGATCAGGCTGAGTGCATCGTTACCCTGTGGAACGGTCAGCCTATCGCTGTCACGCCGCCGAACTTCGTTGAACTGGAAATCGTTGAAACCGATCCAGGTCTGAAAGGCGATACCGCAGGTACTGGCGGCAAGCCGGCGACTCTGTCCACTGGCGCAGTGGTTAAAGTTCCGCTGTTCGTTCAGATCGGCGAAGTCATCAAAGTAGATACCCGCTCCGGCGAATACGTATCTCGCGTGAAGTAATTCATGCTTTGAGACGGTGGGCGCAGCCTGGTTGCTGCGCCTTCAGTTTCACGCCGGGACTAACATGAACCAGACGCTCAAACTTCTTGCCTTGCTGCTGCTCAGCGGCGCGTTGCTTACTGGATGCAATACCGCTCGCGGTTTTGGCGAAGATATCCAGGGGTTGGGGCATGCCATTTCTCACGCCGTTAGCTAATCTCATTTCATTAGATCATTCTCATTCTCTGAATTCATCTTGCTAAGTTCCGCCTGAACCTCTTTTTCTCTTAAAAAACGCGACTATCCCTTCATTCTGAATCAGTTTGGCTATGCTTATAGGGCAAGAAAACAAAAACTGTTTATAAGGATGATATTATGGTGAAAAAAACGATTGCGGCGTTCTTTACTGTTTTGGTCCTTTCTTCTGTGCTCACTGCATGTAACACCACGCGTGGTATCGGTGAAGACATTTCTGACGGCGGCAGCGCTATCTCTGGTGCGGCGACCAAAGCTCAGAATTAAACATTACCGGTGCGGCCTCGCGCCGTACCGGTCTTCACATTGCCGGCGCCGTTGTTTATAATCCCGACGTTTTCAACCACCTTGCGGGACGACCCGTGAGCGTATCTCATCCGGGGACGGCCCCATTACTGGAGCCTTATGTCCTGGATCATTCTCTTTATCGCCGGTTTGCTGGAAGTCGTGTGGGCCGTCGGCCTCAAATATACCCATGGATTTAGCCGCCTGCTGCCAAGTGTGATTACCATAGCCGCTATGGTCGTCAGTATGGCGCTGTTATCGTGGGCGATGAAATCACTGCCGGTGGGTACCGCCTATGCGGTGTGGACCGGGATCGGCGCCGTTGGCGCAGCGATAACCGGCATCGTGCTGCTGGGCGAATCCGCAAGCCCGATGCGTATCGCGAGCCTCGCCTGTATTGTGATCGGCATTATCGGGCTGAAACTCAGCGCGCATTAATAGCGCTGGTTAACCCAAATCAGTTTGCTTACGTCGAAGCCCTGCCGGGTGGCGATATCCAGCATCTGCTGTTTCACCTGTGGCGAAATCTTCGGCGTGCGCGCCAGTAGCCACAGGTAATCGCGATCCGGACCGCAAACCAGCGCATGGCGGTACTCTTTATCCAGCGCAATCACGTTGTAGCCGCCATAGAAGGGGCCGAAGAAAGAGATCTTCAGCGCCGCGCGGTTGGGAGCGCCGGTGAACCAGGCAACGCCGTCTGTTTTCTGCCAGATCCCACGCTCGGGGTTATAACCTTTATTAACCACATCAATGCCGCCATCGCCGCGCAGACTGTAAGTCGCGGTGACCTTTTCCAGCCCGCTTTCGAAATGATGATCGAAGCGGGCGATTTCATACCAGGTGCCGAGGAAGCGTTGGCTTTCAAATGGGCTGACGACGGTCACGCCAGCGGGAGGAACGGGATTGCTGCACGCAACGCTCAGCAATGACGCGATAACCACGGTTAACACTGGCAGCAGACGCATAGGTATCTTCCTTACCGCTTTTTCTCTAAGTGTAGATAGCGGCAGGAAAAAAGTAGGGCGATTTTGTCGATAAGCGAGCCCGGTAACAGATTGCTACCGGGCGAGATGTTGCATCAGATAAATAACACGCCGACCAGGGTGACGACGGTTAAAATCGCCGCCAGGCCATAGAAGACCCATTTGCCGTTCGGCACGTGGATTTTCAGGTCGTGCATCGCATGGTGGATACGGTGCAGGCCGCACCACAGCGGCAAAACAATCATCAGGAAGATAAAGAGGCGACCGATGAAGCTATGGGCGAAGGCGTAAACGCGTTCGTAGCTGAAAGCATCGCCAGGCGCGAGCCCCAGCGGCAGCAGTATGCCGACCAGCAGCACCATCACCGGCGCGATAATCGCCCCCCACATACCGCCTGCGCCAAACAGCCCCCAGAACACCGGTTCATCGGAACGTTTTGGATTGGGATTAATCATATCAGCCTCCTTACCAGAACTGCGCGACAAACAGGATCACGATGCTAACCAGCGCCGTAACAGCCCACAGCCCTTTAATCAGCGGCTCAGGCCCCATTTTCTCGCCTTTAATAATGATGTTGGCGGCTTTCGGCGCCAGCTCAAACCAGGTTTTGGTGTGCAGCAGCGCCGCTGCAAGGGTGATCAGGTTGAGGATCACCACAATCGGGTTTTGCAGGAAGGCCACATAACTCTCCCAGCTTTCGGCGCCGTGCTTAAGGGCGAACAAGCCGTAAATCAGCACGATGCTGAACCAGACCGTTGGTACCGCTGTCCCTTCACGCAGCATATAGAAGCGATAAAACGGCAGCTTCTTCCACCAGGTGGAGGTCATGGGCCGCACGTAGGGTTTGCGTTTAGTCGTCATAGTGCACTCCTTAGCGTGGTTTCAGGGTGGCGATCAGGAAGTCTTTCGAACTTTCTACCTTGCCCTGCTGAATGGCGGCCGCCGGGTCGACATGCTTCGGACAAACTTCGGAGCAGAAGCCGACGAAAGTACAGCTCCACACGCCGTTCTGGGCATTGAGCTGCGCCATACGTTCCTTTTTGCCGTGGTCGCGGCTGTCTTCGTTGTAGCGATGGGCGAGGGTGATCGCCGCCGGGCCAATGAACTCCGGGTTCAGACCAAACTGCGGACAGGCGGCATAGCACAGACCGCAGTTGATGCAGCCGGAGAACTGATGGTATTTCGCCATCTGCGCCGGGGTCTGTTTATTCGGCCCCTGATCCGGCGTGCGCGCATTACCGATGATGTACGGCTTAATCGCTTCCAGACTTTCGATAAAGTGGGTCATATCGACCACCAGATCGCGCTCAATCGGGAAATTAGCCAGCGCTTCAACCTTCAGACCCTTGCTGTAATCGCGCAGGAAGGTTTTACAGGCAAGTTTTGGCACCTTATTGACCATCATGCCGCAGGAGCCGCAGATCGCCATGCGGCACGACCAGCGGTAGCTTAAGTCCGGGGCGAGGTTATCTTTGATATAGCCCAGCGCGTCGAGCAGCGAGGTTTGTTCGTCGTAAGGGACTTCATAGAAGGCGCTGTGCGGCGCGGTGTCGACTTCCGGGTTGTAGCGCACCACTTCAATTTTCAGTTTTTTCATCTCAGCCATGGGTCGTCTCCTTCTTCTCAGCGGCTTCCGCTTCGGCGCCATACACGCGTTTAGCCGGCGGCAGAGTGGTGATCTTCACATCGCCATACTCCAGGCGCGTGCTGCCGTCAGCCTCACGGAAGGCGAGCGTATGCTTGAGGAAATTGACGTCGTCGCGTTCAGTGCAGCCTTCATCGAGACGCTGATGGGCGCCGCGAGACTCTTTACGCGCGATAGCGGAGTGCGCCATGCATTCGGCGACGTTGAGACCATGACCCAGCTCAATGGTGTAGAGCAGGTCAGTATTGAACACGCTGGAGGTGTCGGTGATACGCACGCGCTTAAAGCGCTCCTGCAGCTCGGCCAGCTTATCGATGGTTTTTTGCATCAGCTCCGGCGTGCGATAAATACCGCAGCCTTCTTCCATCGACATACCCATTTCATCGCGGATTTTGGCCCAGTTTTCATTGCCTTGTTGATTGACGAGGTCTTTCAGACGGTTTTCAACGTCGTTGACCTGCGCATCCAGCGCCGCGTTGTTGGCTTCGCCCGCGGCCATTGCGCGCTGCATAGCTTGCTCACCGGCAAGGCGGCCAAAGACCACCAGCTCGGCGAGCGAGTTGGATCCCAGACGGTTGGCGCCGTGCAGGCCGACGGAGGAACATTCGCCCACGGCGAACAGGCCCTTGATGCGGGTTTCGCACTGCTGGTCGGTCTCGATACCCCCCATGGTGTAGTGGGCGGTCGGGCGCACCGGAATGGGCTCTTTCACCGGATCGACGCCGACATAGGCTTTCGCCAGTTCGCAGATGAACGGTAGGCGTTCAAGCAGTTTCTTCTCGCCAAGATGGCGCAGGTCGAGATAAACCACATCGCCGCGCGGCGTCGGAATGGTGTTGCCTTTGCGCCACTCGTGCCAGAAGGCCTGAGAGACTTTATCGCGCGGGCCGAGTTCCATGTATTTGTTTTTCGGCTCGCCGAGCGGCGTTTCCGGCCCCATACCGTAATCCTGCAGGTAGCGATAGCCGTTTTTATTCACCAGAATACCGCCTTCGCCGCGGCAGCCTTCGGTCATCAGGATCCCCGATCCCGGCAGGCCGGTTGGGTGATACTGGACAAACTCCATGTCGCGCAGCGGGACGCCGTGGCCCAGCGCCATGCCCATGCCATCGCCGGTGACGATGCCGCCGTTGGTGTTATAGCGATAGACGCGGCCAGCGCCGCCGGTAGCCATGACGACCGCATTGGCGCGAATTTGCACCAGCGTGCCTTCCATCATATTCATTGCCACCAGGCCGCGGGCCTGGCCGTCATCGACGAGAATATCCAGCACGAAGTGCTCGTCGAAACGTTGAATTTGCGGGAACTGGAGGGAGGTCTGGAAGAGGGTATGCAGCATATGGAAGCCGGTTTTATCGGCGGCGAACCAAGTACGTTCGATTTTCATCCCGCCGAAGCGGCGAACGTTGACGCTGCCATCCGGGCGGCGGCTCCACGGGCAACCCCACAGCTCAAGCTGGGTCATTTCCGTGGGGCAGTGATGTACGAAATAGTCTACAACATCCTGTTCACAGAGCCAGTCGCCGCCGGCGACGGTGTCGTGAAAATGGTATTCAAAGCTATCGTGATCCTGCGCGACCGCCGCAGAACCGCCTTCGGCGGCGACGGTATGGCTACGCATTGGATAGACTTTTGAAATCAGTGCGATTTTGGCTTTTGGATTAGCCTGCGCAGCGGCGATGGCTGCGCGAAGACCTGCTCCGCCTGCGCCAATGACGACAAGATCGGCTTGAAAAGTTTGCACGACATTCCTCCAGTTTTTGTGTATTTCGCCGCCGGGCTGGCGAAAAAGTATCACTGCTCCTTTATAGGTAAATGAGTATAGCCATAGGGATGGTGGGGAAAATTGACGCGTTCGATTTTTTTATCAATCCGTGCGCTAATTTATCAATTTTATTTATGCAATTAAGTTAGCAATAAATTATCAGGATGTAATATCGCCGCCGGATTGCACAAAATTTGTTTCACTCGACGGTTGCGAGTAGACTTCGTGCCCTTGTATGAAATCGGAGAAAAGTACCATGAGCGAGACGGCAACCTGGCAGCCGAGCGCATCCATTCCAAATCTGTTAAAACGTGCGGCTGTAATGGCGGAAATTCGCCGTTTCTTTACCGACCGCGGCGTGCTGGAGGTGGAAACGCCTTGTATGAGTCAGGCAACGGTGACCGATATCCACATGTTCCCGTTTGAAACCCGTTTCGTCGGCCCCGGCCACTCTCAGGGTCTGAATCTGTATCTGATGACCAGCCCGGAATACCACATGAAGCGGCTGCTGGCCGCCGGGTGTGGGCCGGTATTTCAGCTGTGCCGAAGCTTCCGTAATGAAGAGATGGGTCGTCACCACAATCCAGAGTTCACCATGCTGGAGTGGTACCGTCCGTGCTACGACATGTATCGTCTGATTAACGAAGTTGACGATTTACTGCAGCAGGTGCTCGAGTGCCAACCCGCGGAAAGCCTCTCTTATCAACAGGCCTTCCAGCGCTATCTGGAGATCGATCCGCTCTCGGCAGATAAAACCCAGCTGCGCGAAGTGGCGGCAAAGCTCGATCTCAGTAATATCGCTGATACGGAAGAAGATCGCGATACGCTGCTGCAGTTGTTGTTCGCCATGGGCGTAGAGCCGCACATCGGTAAAGAACGTCCGACGTTCGTCTATCACTTCCCGGCAAGCCAGGCTTCGCTGGCGCAGATCAGCACCGAAGATCACCGCGTCGCCGAGCGCTTCGAGGTCTACTATAAGGGGATGGAGCTGGCGAACGGTTTCCATGAATTGACCGACGCGCGCGAACAGCAGCAGCGTTTTGAGCAGGACAACCGCAAACGTGCGGCCCGCGGCCTGCCGGAGCAGCCCATCGACTATAATCTGCTGGCTGCGCTGGAAGCCGGCCTGCCGGATTGTTCCGGCGTCGCGCTGGGCGTCGATCGCCTGGTGATGCTGGCGTTAGGTGTAGAGACCATCGGCGAAGTGATCTCATTCACCGTCGATCGCGCCTGATGAACTGCGCTTCCCTTTCATGAGGAGAGGGAAGCCGTTTCCCGCCGTTAGCGTTTTCCCCTTCATTCAAAGATTTTTACAGTTCTCCCCGCTGCATTAGCCCTAATAACCACAATTTCAAACTGGATTATTGCTAGGATCCGCGTTCAATTTCTGCTTACCTGGCGACGCCGTTCGGCGACGCTCACGTTTGGATCGATTTATGCCTCAACAAATCAAGAAGATGAGCCTGATTGGGCTGATATTAATGATCTTTACTTCGGTGTTTGGCTTTGCCAACAGCCCTTCGGCGTTTTATCTGATGGGTTATAGCGCGATGCCGTTTTATCTTTTCTCGGCGCTGTTTTTCTTTATTCCTTTCGCCTTAATGATGGCGGAGATGGGCTCGGCATATCGTAAGGAAGAGGGCGGGATCTATTCGTGGATGAACCGCAGCGTCGGGCCGCGCTTTGCGTTTATCGGCACCTTTATGTGGTTTTCCTCTTATGTGGTGTGGATGGTCAGCACCGCGGCGAAAATTTGGGTCCCTTTTTCGACCTTTCTCTTCGGCGCGGATAAAACCCAGAGCTGGGCTTTTGCCGGCTTAACCTCGACGCAAACCGTCGGCGTGCTGGCCGCCTGCTGGATGGTGCTGGTGACGCTGGTGGCGGCGAAAGGGATAAATAAGATTGCCAAAATTACCGCCGTCGGCGGCATCGCGGTGATGTGCCTGAACCTGGTGCTTCTGCTGGTGAGTGGGGCGATTCTGCTGCTGAACGGCGGCCATTTCGCACAATCGCTGGATTTCACGGCGTCGCCGAACCCAGGATATCAATCGGGGCTGGCGATGCTCTCTTTCGTGGTATTCGCCATTTTCGCCTATGGCGGAATTGAAGCGGTCGGCGGGCTGGTGGATAAAACCGAGAAGCCGGAAAAGAACTTTGCCAAAGGTATTATTATCGCCGCGCTGGTGATTTCGATCGGCTACTCGCTGGCCATCGTGCTGTGGGGCGTCAGCGCCAACTGGCAGCAGGTATTGAGCAACCACAGTACCAACCTCGGCAATATCACCTATGTGTTGATGACCAGCCTTGGCGCAACGCTTGGGCAAGCGCTGCATCTGTCGCCGCAGGCGGCGGCGCTGACCGGCGTATGGTTTGCACGCATTACCGGGCTGTCGATGTTCCTGGCCTATACCGGCGCATTCTTCACCCTGAGCTATTCGCCGCTGAAGGCGATTATTCAGGGGACGCCGAAAGCGCTGTGGCCGACGATGATGACCAAAGTCAACGGCAACGGCATGCCGGCTAACGCCATGTGGCTGCAGTGTCTGCTGGTGAGTCTGTTTATCCTGCTGGTCTCCTTCGGCGGCGATACCGCCTCGGCGTTTTATAACAAGCTAACGCTGATGGCGAACGTCTCGATGACCTTGCCGTATCTGTTCCTGGCGATCGCGTTCCCGTTCTTTAAGGCCCAAGCCGAGCTCGATCGTCCATTTGTGATGTTCAAAAGCCGCATAAGTACGCTGCTGGCGACGACGATAGTGGTACTGGTGGTAGCGTTCGCCAATATCTTCACCGTTATTCAGCCGGTGATGGATTCCGGCGACTGGAACAGTACGCTGTGGATGGTCGGCGGGCCGATTTTCTTCTCGCTACTGGCGTTAGGGATCTACGAGAACTATCGTCAGAGAACGGCGGTACAGGTAGCGCTGGCGGAGGGTTAAGAAAGAGAATGCCCGGTGAAGCGCTCACCGGGCTAGTTAGTGCTTACAAACTTCCTGGCGTACGGCTGCTTTTACCCGCTGAGTTCAGCGGCTGGCTGCTGCGTAGGCCATCCAGGCTTTCCAGACGCATCTGGAACGGCGGGAACGGCATGTCGATGCCATGCGCGCGGTAACCCGCCAGAATCAGCTGATGTAGCTCATGACGCAGCGGCATACGGTGTCCCATCTCGGCGGCGTAAATACGCAGCTCGAAAATCTGAATCCCCTGCTGCAGGTCAACGAGAAACGCTTCCGGCGCCGGGGTATCAATCACTAGCGAGCAGCGATGAGCGGCGGTCAACAGAATCTGCGTGACCTCTTCCGTATTGGCCTCCGCGGGCGCCGGGATAGTCAGTACCACACGAGTGACCGAATCCGACAGCGACCAGTTGATGAACTGTTCGGTGATGAACGCTTTGTTCGGCACAATGATCTCTTTGCGGTCCCAGTCGCTGATGGTGGTGGCGCGGGTATTTATTTTCGTCACGCTACCGGTCAGGCTGCGGATAGTGACCGTATCGCCGATACGGATCGGTTTCTCAAACAGGATGATCAGGCCGGAGATAAAGTTGGCGAAAATTTCCTGTAGACCAAAACCAAGACCGACGCTGAGCGCCGCCACCAGCCACTGCAGTTTCGACCACTCAATACCAATCATCGAGAAGCCGACCAGCCCGCCAATTAGCATCAACAGATATTTGGTGATGGTGGTGATGGCGTAGCCGGTACCCGGCGTCAAATCCAGATGTTGCAGAATCGCCAGCTCCAGCAGCGCCGGGAGATTGCGCACCAGCTGGGTGGTGATAATCAGCACCAGAATGGCAATCAGTACGGCCCCGAGGGTAATTGGCTCAAGACTTTCGACGCCCTGTACCGTGGAGGTCACATCCCATAGCGAGATATTTTCGAGGAAGCCGAATGCCGAGTGAATTTCCGACCACAGAATAATCACCGACAGCAGGGCTATCAGCATCAGCAGCGAGCGGACCAGGCGCAGGGACTGGGTACTGATGGCGTCGAGGTCGACTTCGCTGACTTCCGCTTCGACCGAGCCTTCGGTGCTGGTGGAGTGGGCGGTATCTTCTTCGCCGCGGGCGCGCTGGGCGAGGATTTCCGCACGGCGGTGTTTGGCGCGATCGAAGGCCAGACGCCGACGCTGAATCAACATCCAACGGCGAATAATATGGTAAACCACCAACAGCAGGAACCAGATGGCGACCGAGGTTTCCAGTCGCGCCAGTAGCGCCTGCGAGGTGGCAAGATAGCCCACCGCCGCCGCCAGCATCGCGATTAGCGGCGCGCCGAGCAGCAGGTTCCACAGCAGGCGGTTCACCATGTTCTCGCCGTCGCCCGCTTTATCAAGATACAGCGGGATCCCGGCGTGTTTCAGGCTCAGCGTAACCAGCGCCAGCGCGCCGCATATCAGCATGAAGCACAAGCGGCCCAGCGAGGCGGAGAATTCGCGGTCGTTGAGGTTATCAAACATGATCAGCGCCATTATCAGCGGCACAATCAGGCCAATGCTCATCAGGTAGTAGCGCATGGCTTTGGCGACGCGGTTACGCGGCCAACCGAAGTGGGCGATGAACAATCCATTCGGCCGGGCGAAGGTAGCGCAAATCATCACTACCCACAGCAGCGGCACGGTGGCGGTCACGCCGTCGCCAATGGCGACCGCTAGCGGGAAGGGCCAGGCCGCCTGCAATCCGTAGCCGAGCGTCATCCACAATACCGGCAGCGGCGAAGCCACCAGAATTGACCAGAACACGGTACGCAGCGTCAGCCAGAAATGATCCTGAGTCACCTTGCCAATCCGCGCGCTGGAGCGCTCAAGGAAGCGGGTAAAGTGGCGGCGCGAATAGATACTGAAGCCCACCAGCACCAGCGCGCCAAACAGCGGGAACAGCGTCTCTTTGCTGGTCAGCATCATGACGCTGGCCTTGCCGAGCTGGTTGATGGTATCAAGCGAGATCAGACGACGCAGATCCTGCACCACTTCCAGCGGCCAGGAGAAGCCAATTGGGCTGACGTCCGAGGTCCAGAACAGATAGCGGTGGGTTGCTTCGTTAATTTCTTTCAGCGCGTCTTCTAACTGGCCGTTGGCGACTTTCAGTTTCGTCAGTTCGAGCAGCAAGGTATCGCCGCCGCGCAGCAGCGAGTTAAGCAGCTCGCTCTGGGTGCGCAGTTGCGCCTGCAGGATGCGGTTTTGTTCCGCGGTGAGCGGTTCGCCGTCGGCCTGGCGAATCAGCCGTAGCTGCGCCTGCTTGCTGAGCAGGTCTTCGTAATGCAAGCGCTGCACGCGCAACTGGGCCGTTTCAGTATCTAACTGCTGTGGGCGCGGGCGCTCGGGCAGACGGGCGACCTGAGCGCGCAGCGCTTCGCCCAGTAGATTCGATGATCCCAGCCACTGCGACTGTTCGCGCAGGGTGTTCAGCGCCTGGCGCACCTGGAGCGTTTGATTAGTGGCTTGTCGCTGCTGCGAGGCTACCAGATCCAGGCGCTGGACCTGCTGATTGAGCGCCTGCGACAGCTCGCGGTTGATTTTGAACTGGTCGATGATCCCCGGCGGCAGGTTTTCGCTGTTTTCCGCCAGCAGCTCGGTGCTTTCCAGCGCCTTTTCCGCTTCGCGTTGGCGCTGGCTGTTTTGCTGATTACGCAGCGCCTGCAGGTAGGCGTCGAGTTGTTCGCTCTGTTTCTGCGCCAGCTCAGAGCGGATGCGCGACAGCTCCTGGCGGTTGTTGGCGGAGAGTTGGGCCAGATCCAGCTCGTCGACCAGCGCTTTCAGACGCGCGGATTCCGCCTGCAGACCGAGATTTTGCGCCTGCGCCAACGGCGTATTGCCGGGCTGCGCGCCGACGCGGCGTTCAATCTCATTAAGCTTGCGGCGGGCGTCGGTTTGCTGTTGAGGCAATTGGTTGAGAGAGTCGGCAATTTCCCGCGCCCGATCCTGTTCCTGCTGCGCCTGGCGGCTGGCTTCCAGCAGTTGGCTGCTGACCTGCAGGATCTCCTGATTCAGCGCGTCGGCGGTGAGGGCGGTAGGCACCTGGTGCGGCGTATCGCCGACATTCGCTAACTGGGCGCGGAGAGTTTGAAACAGTTTGGGGAAATTATCGATGACGTCCTGGTACTGGCGAGCGCGCTCAACGGAGGCATTGCGCTCCTCAAGCGCATTCAGCGCGGCTTGCAGGACTTCGACGGTTTCAGGCTGGGCGGGTTTCGCCGCCTTCGCCTGTTCCAGTTCCTGGGTAATTTGCTTGACGTCCGGAGCTGTCGCTGCGTACGCCCCGAAGCTGAGGCTCAAGGCCAACAGAAAAGTGTATATCAGGCGCACGGCGTAACCCTTTGTCGTCAGGAATTAACCTTCGTCTTGTTTATCGTCAACCAGCGGGCTGGCGCGGTGTTCGGCGCGGATCTCTTCTTCCGGCAACGGCGCAGGTTCCACGGAGATATCAGTTTCTACGGCCGTGGCCAGCGGTTCGCCGATTTTGGTGACTGACAGGCTTTGCAGTTGTTCAACCAGCTTCACCTGGCCCGGCGCAAACAGGTTAATCACCGTTGAGCCCAGTTTAAAGCGACCCATCTCCTGGCCCTTCAGCAGCGCAACGGAGCCTTCGCTTTCGCCTGCAGGCCAGGTCCAGCGCTTGATAATGCCTTCGCGCGGCGGCGTCACGGTGCCGGACCAGACGGTCTCGATGCTGCCAACAATCGTTGCGCCGACCAGAATCTGCGCCATCGGGCCGAATTCAGTATCGAACAGGCAGATGACGCGCTCGTTGCGGGCAAACAGGTTCGGTACGTTTTGCGCGGTCAGGTGGTTTACCGAGAACAGATCGCCCGGGACATAGATCATCTCACGCAGGATACCGTTGCACGGCATATGCACGCGGTGATAGTCGCGCGGCGACAGGTAAGTGGTGGCGAAGCTACCGTTACGGAACAGGTCAGCCATCTGGTAGTTACCCGCCAGCAGGGCTTCCAGGGTGTAATTGTGGCCTTTGGCCTGCAGAATTTTGTCATCTTCGATAGCGCCAAGCTGGCTGATAACGCCGTCAGCCGGCATCACCAGCACGTTAGGATCGGTGTTGAGCGGGCGAACATCGTCACGCAGCGGGCGAACGAAGAAGTCGTTAAAGGTGCGGTAAGCGGCGGTATCTGGCTTCTGCGCCTCTTTCATATCGACCTTGTAGTATTTGACGAACAGATCGATAACCAGTTTAGTCAGCCAGCCTGCTCGTTTACTTGCCCCCCAGCCTGCGAGGCGGGTGAGCCACAGTTTAGGCAGAATATATTGTAGCGAGAGTTTAAACGAGTTTAACAAGGTAGCCTCCAGGCCGTTAATTGTCGTTCCTGACCCCGCTTTGGCGCGGGGTACTGAAAAGGGGGACGATTCTATACGTAAACTTCAGCGAATTGTATCCGCGCCGTTGTGCTGGCAAAGCGAGTACGTATAGCGACGACAGCTTAAATGTCAGTCGTCGGTTGATGAAAAGCTTTTACGCGTTTTTACCTGCACCTGTTCCATACTTTCCAGGATGCGGTGATAGTTGGCGAAACGGCTTTCGGCGATGGCGCCTTTTTCTACCGCTTCGCGAATGGCGCAGCCCGGATCGGTGTCGTGCTTGCAGTCGCGATACTTGCAATGGCCTAAATAATCATGGAATTCGACAAAGCCGTTGGTGATTTGTTCCGCATCAAGATGCCACAGGCCAAACTCGCGGACGCCCGGGGAGTCGATCACATCGCCGCCGTGCGGGAAGTGATAAAGACGCGCGGCGGTGGTGGTGTGCTGGCCGAGCCCTGACACATCGGAGACGTCGTTCGTCAGGATTTGCTCATCCCGCAGTCCCAGCAGCGTGTTCAGCAGGCTGGATTTACCCACCCCGGACTGGCCGGCAAAAATACTGATGCGCCCGGTCAGCGCCTCTTCAAGCGGCTTCAGGCCGTCCTGAGTATGGCTGGACACCATCAATACCGGATAACCGATCTGGCGATAGATATCCATCTGCTCGTTGACGAAGGCCATGCCGTCATCGTCCAGCAGGTCTATCTTATTCAGTACCAACAGAGGTTCGATATTCTGCGCTTCGCAGGCCACCAGATAGCGGTCGATAATATTGAGCGACAGTTCGGGTAAAATGGCCGAAACCACCACGATTTGGTCGATATTTGCCGCGATAGGCTTTACGCCGTCGTAAAAATCCGGGCGCGTCAGCACCGAGGCGCGTTCATGTACCGCTTCGACGATACCTTTGACGTTGACCCCGTCGGCTGCGTCTTTACCTGGCCGCCAGACCACGCGGTCGCCGGTCACCAGGGAACGAATGGTCCGGCGAATGTTGCAGCGGTGGGTCGTGCCTTCCGCGGATTCGACATCGGCATGCATACCAAAACGGCTGATGACGATGCCTTCTGAAGGCTCGCCAAACAGGTTGTCATCGTAGTCGGCCTTCTCCGAAGTCGTTTTCAGGCGGCGCTGGTGGTTGGCCTTGACGCGGCGCTGCTGGCCTTTGGAGAGCTTATTTTTACTCAATCGAACTGGCTCCTGGTCGCCCTGATGGGGCAAAACCTCTATGATACACGCTATTTTAGATGAATATAGTCACGCAAGAAGGGTGGAAAATAGCATGAGTGCAGATGAAAACAACCTGATTTGGATCGATCTTGAGATGACGGGGCTGGATCCCGAGCGCGATCGCATTATCGAAATTGCCACCCTGGTCACCGACGCGAATCTGAATATTCTGGCAGAAGGCCCGACCATTGCCGTGCACCAGTCTGATGCTCAGCTGGCGCTAATGGACGAATGGAACGTGCGTACTCATACCGGCAGCGGGCTGGTCGATCGCGTGAAGGCCAGTACGGTGGGCGACCGCGAAGCGGAACTGGCCACTATTGAGTTTCTCAAGCAGTGGGTGCCGGCAGGGAAATCGCCAATTTGTGGCAACAGCATCGGTCAGGACCGCCGCTTCCTGTTCAAATATATGCCGGAACTGGAAGCTTACTTCCATTATCGCTATCTCGACGTCAGCACCCTAAAAGAGCTGGCGCGCCGCTGGAAGCCGGAAATCCTTGATGGGTTTAAAAAGCAGGGCACTCACCAGGCTATGGACGATATCCGCGAATCCGTCGCCGAGTTAGCCTATTATCGCGAGCATTTTATTAAGCTCTGAAGCGTAAACGGGGCCTTCATGGCCCCGTTCTTTTTGCTGCCTTACTTAAACCATTTCTGTTCCATCTGCTGGAACTCCGGCGACGCCTTCACGACCTCCAGCGCGTCATTAATCTGCTTAAGCAACTCCGGGTCGTCTTTGCGTACCGCGATGGCATATTGTTTGCCGTAGTAGGCCGGGTCGGTGGCGCGCTCTTTCATCTCTGCGTAATCAGGATTCTCCGCCAGCCACTGGTCCATCGTCGCTAAATCGCCGATCGCGCCGTCGACTTCGCCGCTTTTCAACGCCGCCAGCGCGTCGCTATCGCTGCCAAAGGCGACGGTTTGAATGCCTTTTTGTTTATCGCGTAGATAACGCTGGTGGACGCTACCTTTGACGACGGCGAGCTTTTTACCCTGCAGGTCGGCAAACCCGTGGGCGGCGTCTTTTGCCGTGACTACCACGCCGGAGAGCTCCTGGCGATAAGGTTGGCTGAAGGCGACCTGCTTTTCACGCATCGGCAACACTTCAATGCCGGCGATAATGGCGTCGAACTTTTTAAAGCGCAGCGCCGGAATGAGGGTATCAAAGCGCTGCGGCGTGAATTTGCATTCCGCTTGCATCTGCTTACACAGCGCATTGGCCAAATCAATGTCGAAACCCGTTGCCTGGCCTTTGCCTTTGACGGTCTCAAACGGCGGATTGGCGGTTGTGGTGCCAAAATGGAGCGTCTCGGCAGAAGCCGTTCCGATGAAGGATGTGGTCAGCAGCAGGACGGTAAGCGCTTTTTTCATTCTGAATCCCTGATTGTCGTCATGGTGGACCTTATCGCGGATAACCTCCGCGGTGTAATGCGGGCGATTTTGCGCCATTCGCGCGGGGGTAAAAAGATATTTTGCTAATTATGGCGGTTATTTATACAATTCAGTGGGCTGTGTGGCGAGAAAATGTCCATTCAAACAAAAAACGAAAAAAAGTGCTCGCCAGGGGGTTGCAGGTGAATCGAATTCTCGTATAATGCGCCTCCCGTAACGACGCAGAAATGCAAATTACGACGCCATCGAAATATGGCAAAAAAGCAGTAACGCGGGAATAGCTCAGTTGGTAGAGCACGACCTTGCCAAGGTCGGGGTCGCGAGTTCGAGTCTCGTTTCCCGCTCCAA
>NZ_JBXUNG010000010.1:0-154126 GCF_057196925.1 Klebsiella sp. SYXHC3
CAACGCTTATCCGGAGCATCCGGATTGAACTGTCGCTGGAGCCTGTTGGGCGATACGATACTGGCCTCGCCTTTGCGGGCTCCGGTACCCGACCTGAGCCTTTATCCCGGCACGATTCATCAGTCGCCAGACTCTGTTCACTCCGCACTGTTGCCCGCTATCCCGCAAGTCCAGATGGATCTTGCGATAACCATAAACGCAACCGGACTCCAGCCAGAACTGTTTGATCTGTCCCGTCAGTCTCAGATCTACCTGGTGGCGCTGAGAATACGGTTGCTTAAACCAGGCGTAAAAGCCACTGGGATGAACATCCAGCACCCTGCAGAGCAGACGAACAGGCCAGCAACGGGAGTTGTCACGAATAAAGGCGTACCTCAGTCGGACAGCTTTGCGAAGTACGCCGCGGCTTTTTTAATATGTCCCGTTCGTCAGTAACCCGCTTCAACTCCTTCTGGAGTCGGCGGATCTCGGCCTGAGTATCTGACTGTTCTTTATTAGTGGATGAGTCCGGACCGAACTTCTTTATCCAGGCGTAAAGGCTGTGGGTGGTGATATCGAGACGTGTTGCAACGCTGGAAACAGAATGACCGCGATCAATAACCTGTTTGACTGCTTCAATTTTAAACTCTTCGGGATAACGTTTACCGCTCATGGGCACCTCTCTTTAAGTCATCTTAAATGACTCTGAGGTGTCTGTTAAACCCGTGGCGATTCAGAGACTTAAATCAGCCAACAGGAGGAGTATCATGGGGCCAATGCCAAAAACAACCTGATTTGGATACGACCGAAATAATTTTGCCTATCCAATAGAGTGTTAATAGCTAACTCAGAAAAGCTAGGAAATCGTGCTTCTTATTGTTACTGTATAACAAAAAAATGAGGTCACCATGAAAACTACGCTATACAAAGATTTCACCTTTGAAGCCGCACATCGACTGCCCAACGTGCCTGATGGCCATAAGTGCGGACGCTTACACGGACACTCTTTTGTGGTTCGCCTTGAAATCACAGGCGAAGTAGATAATCACACCGGGTGGATTATCGATTTCGCCGAACTGAAAGCAATTTTTAAACCCACGCTAGATAAGTTGGACCACTATTATCTCAACGACATCTCCGGCTTAGAAAACCCAACCAGTGAAGTACTAGCAGAATGGATTTGGAATCAGGTTAAGCCACAACTGCCTATCCTTAGCGCAGTGGTAGTGAAAGAAACTTGTACAGCTGGTTGTATTTATCGCGGCGAATAAGCACACGTTTAGATGGCTGGTTGCAACTCCGCCAGCCCTGCTATCTCGTATTGATGTATAAAAGCTGAAAATGAAAAAAGTTTAATCTTTAACAAAATCAACAATATATTCACACCAACTTTGGTAGTTGAAAATACGAATTTAATCCCCCCTGAAGATCCATAATCATTTGACTCACATACATTTTTCACTTGAATGTGGTGCTATCTCATTTTTACCTTTTTTCACTTGAGTATGAATTTTATCTTAGTATCCTATTCATATTCATGTATTTATAGCAACCGCACATAACATCATTCAGATTTGGGTGAATTTCAACCCAAAAAAAATAACATACTGTTTTTTCTAGATAAAGAATGCAATCTTCTATTAAGGACTAAGAGGATGAACATACTACCAATCGGGTCACTGGTGGTCTCTGAGCATTTTGAGGGTACTGGCAAAATCGTCAGCGTCAATATCGATTCAAATTTCGCAACAGTTGCTTTTTTTGAGTCTCCTGCGCAACCTTATGCACGTCAAATTGAAGTAAACCGGGATAAATTATCACTAACAATACCGCCCGAAGAGGCTGTAATTTATTGCCTTGAACCTCAAAGTCAGCGCTGGGCACGCGCACGCTTTGGAGGATCTAGACCTAATGGTGATTTCCTGGTCATTTTTCGTGAAGAAGAATATGCAACGCTCCCGATTGATAAAATCTTTGTTCTCAACAAAGCCTATGATACTCCAGTAAACCCTGCTGACTTTCTTGCCTTACAAGCAAATGACGCGCCGTTTTTTTTTCCTCTTCGACAGTCCTTTATTGAAACCTACATCCAGCAACGCGCTGCATGCCGCGCGATGGCGTCCATTTCCAGTAGTGCCGTTGAACTCGAACCCCACCAATTGGCTGTGGTACGCCGTGTGCTTCAGGATAAAAACCCCAAGTATATTCTGGCCGATGAGGTTGGTCTGGGGAAAACCATCGAAGCCGGAATGGTCGTCCGTGAACACGCGTTAGAAGCAACTGGCCACGTCAGCATGCTTATTGCGGTTCCGGCACCGCTCGTTAACCAGTGGCGGGAAGAACTGGGTGAACGCTTTCAACTGAAACAACTTATTATTGATGCCTCTACGGCCCTCGCAGGTTTGCGACAAAATGAGGTCACAGAAGGCATCGTGATTTGCACCCATTGCGATGCCTGTACCCTGATTGAACGGGGATTCACCCCTTCACTTATCGCGGTCGATGAGGTCCACCAGATTGCCTCCTGGCCGTGGTCAGGAGATAAAGATGAACGTTATGACTTCAACCTGATCGCTAAGGGTTGCCGGAAAGCCCACTACGTTCTGTTACTCACGGGGACCCCTCTGCATGGGCATGAAAGGAACTTCTTGTCGATGCTGCACTGTATTAATCCCGAAGCCTACCAAGTGGATGAGACCCATCTGCAAGACTTTACCGAACTGGTCAAAAATCGTGAAAACCTCGGCGGGATCTTCTCGGGGTTAGTACCTTCCGTCTCAAACGTCAGCTTACGCCGTAATCTGGAAACACTGCAGCAGCAGTTCCCAGAAGATACTGTTCTGATGACACTCTGCCAGCAACTCATCCCGCTTATTGGGACGTTCTCCCCCAATACCCAGGAGCGTGAAGAAAGGATCCGGGATATTCGTCGGCACCTAGGGGAAAACTATCGCATTCATCATCGACTGTTGCGTAACCGCCGTCAGGTTTCACTCAGCTTCGATGAAACGAAAAACCTCAACCTAAACCTTCTGTTTCCAGGGCTAAATGGAGCAGCGGAGTGCCGCTGGTATTGCGATGGGTTAGCGTTAGACGAACTGATTGATGAGTATCGTTCATTATCTTTACTACCGCAGAATACGCAGTGGGCAATGAGTGAAGACACGTACCTCTTCTGGATTGACGATCTCCTATCCAGCCCACTCTGTGTCATGCAACGCGCTAAAGTACATTTGGGTGAAGCGGAACGCACTCAGGAAGAACGAGATCTGTTAGAACACATTGTTTCAACTGCAAAAAATGAACTTCAGGCCATTGATAACAAGCTTGCCATCACCCTGAATGAGTGGCTGCAAAAGAATTCAACAGGAAAAGCCATCGTCTTTTGCGATCGTCCGGATCTTGCCCAGCACTTGGCAATAAAGCTCGAACTGCTGCTGGAGTACCCCCTGGAGCGCTATCAGCCGGATCAACCCCTGATGTACCTGAAACCCGGCAGCCCCATTCGGATCCTGATCTGCGATAAAAGCGGCGAAGATGGTCTGAATCTCCATGGGGGTCTGCGACTGGCCGTTCACTACGGTTTACCGCGCTCTTGTAGCCGTATTGAACAGCGCCTTGGTCGTCTGAACAGGTACAGTGCAAACCTGAAAGGCGTAAAACCCGTCCAGAGTCTGATCCTGAAAAATCACGCCGACCGCGGATTACGCAACGTGTGGGCCAGTATTCTGAAAGACAGCATTGGCGTATTTAATAACACCATTGCCAGCCTCCAGTTCGTCCTCGACGATTATCTGGAAAATGCGTGGCAAAATGTCTACCAAGAAGGTCCGGTGGCCCTTGAACGTATTGCCAGCGAATTCCCTGGCGAACAGGGCATTCTGGCCAACGAAACGCATAAAATTAACATGCAGGAAAAGCTGCTGGCGATGGATGACGAGATTGCAGAGGCGGCGATTTTTGCGCAACAGATAAGCGCTGACGATCATCTTGCAGTAGCGCAGTGTAATGCGCTGACAAGTTGGATCACGCGTGCACTGCGTTTTCGCGCCACCGGCACCGCAGAAAAAGGTATCAAGTTTCAGTTCGAACTCTCTGACCGCAGCACAGGGACGTTGGTCGATTTTAAAACCTTTCTCACCACCTGCATGCTCAGCTTCGATAAAGAAGGGGGTAACCCACCGTCAACGCATCTGATGAGCGCTGAACGCATTCCGGCGATCGACGGAACAACCGTTTATCCGCTGCGTTATGGGCAGCCATTTGTCGATACGATCTGGCAACTGTTAAACCAAGATGCCCGGGGCAGTTCCATGGCGGTACTGCGGGTGCTCCCAAAGCCATTGAATGAGCCCAATTACTTCTTCCAGTCTACCTGGCTTGTCACCCATCGCCAGACGCAGGACACCTACGCCCAACGCCGTATCGCAGACGAGTTGTACCCGCCGCGTATTGTGCAACACTGGCTGTCCTCTAAGGGTACACCGGTGACGAATCCGCAGTTGCTGGAACTGCTCAATAGCGAGTACGCCAAACATGAAACATCGCAGAAATTCTATGCAGATATGAATCTGCGCCCTAATCTCTGGCAAGAAATTGAAGAGCTTGTCTCACCGGACACCTGGAAAGAGATGGTGGAACGAGTCTATGCCAGTGACCGGGAACAACAACAGGCAACCTTCGGCGAACAAGCCAGACTCCAGTTAATGGCCGTCAAAGCCGTGGTGGTGTGCAGCAGAAATCTACTGGAGGAAATCGTCTGATGGAAGAGGAATGGTCACGCCTGCAGCAGGCGCTAACCACCTGTTTTAGTCAAGGGGTCACCTTTAAGGACGGTATCGAAAATCAGTTTCTGAACAGACTGATTCAGATCATCACCGATGCCTCGGCAGGTCATGGTGACATTTTTGCCGGCTACGCCGATGCGTTACGTGCCGCTCACGCAAGTGGTATTAGCGCGCCGTGGCTACCCCTGCCGCCGGAACTGACCGACGCTCCGGCGCCTGAGTGGGGCATGACAAAGTCGCCTGCCGCGCAACAAATTCAACTGGCTGAAGATGCGGACCTGGCGCTGACCAGAGCCACCTATCAGCGTAAGATCCGCAGGAACTTGCTGCGCCCCGAGACCGATCCGGCACTGAAGCGCCTGTTACCCGAGGAGCCCTGGCTGACTCACTATCAGGGATTCGGTCAACAGGCCGCCATCCGGACGCTGCTAACGTCTGATAATAACTGTACATTGCTGGTGAATCTGCCCACCAGTTGCGGTAAAAGTCTGCTCACCCAACTCCAGGCGCTCAGCGCACCGACAAACACCCTCACGCTGGTGATCGTCCCCACCGTCGCCCTCGCAATTGAGCAGGCTGACGACATGCAAAAACTGCTTCGCGGCACCGACCAAGATCATGGTGGAAGTTATGCTTGGATCGGAGGACAAGATCAGCCCTCGCGTCAGGCAATTAAGGAAAGAATCAAAGCGGGGACACAGCGTGTGCTCTTCTGTTCCCCGGAATCCGTTCGCTCTTCTTTGGTTCCGGTGCTGTTTGAGCTTTCCAGACTGAATATGATTGGCGCGATCGTCATCGACGAAGCGCATTTGATCGATCAATGGGGCGCAGAGTTCCGCCCTGACTTTCAGCTGATTGCCCCTATGATTCGCTCACTGAAAGCCCTAGGAAAATGCCGTTTTCGTACGCTGCTACTTTCGGCGACTTACAGCAAAAGCACCCGGGACATTCTGGTCGAGCAGTTCCATGATGAAAACAGCGAACTGATTGAAGTGTCAGCTAATTTCCTACGCCCGGAGCCGGAATATTTTGTGCATCATGAGGCAAATGAAAACGCGCATCGTCAGCGGGTCGAACAGCTTCTGATGACCTTACCCCGCCCGCTGATTTTGTATTGCACTACCCGTACAGATGCGGAAATGTGGTCTGCCCGTCTGAACGAACTGGGCTACTGGCGAACCGGCATGTTCCACGGTCAAATTGACACAAACAATCGCAAGAAATTGATTTCAAAATGGAAAAATGACCAGCTCGATATCATGGTCGCTACCTCTGCCTTTGGGGTAGGGATGAATAAAAAGGAAATCCGCAGCATCATTCATGCTGCCATTCCGGAAAATATCGACCGCTATTACCAGGACTGCGGGCGTGCTGGGCGTGACGGCAGATCCTGCCAGGTGCATCTGGTATGGCATAAGGCGCAAATGAAAACGGCAAAATCGCTGGCCGTTGAGACGCTGATTGGCGTAGAAAAAGGTTTTGCCCGCTGGAAAGCAATGTTTGACGATCGTAAGAAAAGCCCGATCGCTGACTACATGATTTCACTGAACACCAAGCCCGTTCATATTGATCACCAAGGCGATAAAAACGAAGCCTGGAACCGTCGGACATTGCTGTTAATGCAAAGAGCCGGACTCATCAAACTGGTCTTTGCTGATCCGAAAATTCCTGACGACCTGCGAGATAATCTGGATGACAACAACACGCAACTGATTGAATGGTTCGAAAGCTACTATAACCACGTTCATATCCGTCACTGTGACGATGCGCATTATTCAGAAGCGCACTGGAACACCCATGTGGAGAAGATCCGCCAGTCCGAGTTGAATAACCGCCGGGCAGCCTTTACGGTAATGGAAATGTGGTTGGAGGATCCTGGCAAACCACTGTGTAAAATTCTGCAGAAATTCTATGAATATCAGAGCCATCCTCCCGAGTTAACCTGTGGAGGTTGTCCGGGATGTCGTCAGAAAGGGAAAGGAGCGTTTTCGCCCACCGTGGGCACAGATGTACAAATTTTACGCTCCGAGCCGAAGAAAAAAGCACTCTTCGTAGGTGCGGAAAAGAAAGTTTATTACAACGAAAATATGAAGTTACATTCGTTGTTGATGGAACTTCGTGTGACGTTGCGGTCGCTGATCACCTCTGGCGAATACGTGTTTATTCGTGCAGACAGGCCAGTGTTCCTGCAACTAGAGAACAACCTGGATTCGCTTTCGCATTTCTGGAGCGCACAGAAAATGACAGCACCTGCATCGGATGGACCAGAGATTGTGATCATCCCTAACACGGCCAATGCGTTCCCAGACCTACCCATGACGCGCTTTGAGCGAATTATTATTGCACCTGAGCATCTCGCCGATCCTCAGTTCCCACATCGAACATGGTGTGCAAGCGCCGCTAATGCGCTGTCGCTGGACACTTTTATCAGGCAACTACAACATGTCAATAATTAACAACGCAAACCCAGGAAGCGGCCTGATACTGCTTCCTTTGATTGAACGCGTTCTGCAAAGCGCACAGGAACCGTTGTCTCAGGACACGCTGCTCGCCCGCTATCGTCCTGATAACCTGCCCACTAACGATAACGCATGGGGAAAATTAAAAGAGAACCTGAGCTTCTGGTGCAATCTGGGACTCTGGCCGATGCTCGACGGAAAGATGTTACCGCTTGAAGCAGGTGTGCGTCCGTTGGCGCATCGGTTGCTTGCCTGTACGATTGATGCTTGTCGTGAAAACGGCGTTGCCAGTGGGAATGAATGCGAACCGCTGTGGCGGGTACTGAGTTGCCTGTTGAGCCTTCAGCAACACTCGCTCGGGGGCCTGGAACCTCTCTCCCCTACGATCATCACCAACAAAGTGCATAAATGGTTACCCGGCGAAACCATCAATACCAACACCGAAAAACTAGTGAGAGAATTTGGTCGTTTTCTCGGTTTTCTCGAGTTAATGCCGGACGGAAATTATGTCACCGACCCTACCCGGGCCATTCAATATTTTCTGCCGGAGATCTTTGACGATACGCGTACCCTTCCCGCCAAAATCTTTATGGCAAACATGGCGGAGGTCATGCCAATGATGGACGGGGGCCAGTTCAGAAACTCCGTTCATGACGTGATGCAGCAGGAAAAAGACTGGGTCGCGCCGGAAGGTGACAATATCTGCACCAGCACATCCGTTGCGCTGCAACGACTTGAAATCAGTAAGCGCATTATCCTCGCCATCGGCAGTGATGATAAAGACGCCTTATCACTCCACTTACCTGGCGGTAAAATTCGCCGGGTTAGCCAAATCACGCTAAGGGAGGATGCAGAATGAGCATGATGGAGTACTGGCCATCCAGGAAAAATATCGTCCAATGCATTCGCAATGAAGCAGAAGAATTAGAGGATCATGTGCTTCTGGCCGTGCATGAACCGATGCTACTGACCCGACGCGACGTCAATGAAAATCATAAAATATTACGTGACGAAGACCTGTTCCAGCAGTTACTTCATACGGAGCGCGCCATCCCACTGATTGGCCGCTCGGGGATGGGGAAATCACATCTGGTGCGCTGGTTAGACTGCCGGTTCAACATGTACCTGGCGGAAAACGACCAGAGCGAGCAATGGGAAATTGTCCGGATACCCAAAAACTCCAGTCTACGACAGGTGCTTTTACGCATCCTGAAAAACTTGACGGGGGAATTTTTCGACAACGCACGCATGCGCGTTAATGAAGTAACAGAACAGTATCCGGCGAAAGATCTGGCAGATCTACTGTTGACCATGATGGCCCATCAGTTGCAGGACATGCAAAAAGCGGTCATGGAAGAAGGTCAAACGCTGCTGGCACAAGGTAAAGACATTCCAGCAGACCGACTCGCCTATATGGAAGCCATCATTGAAGAGGTGGAAAACGGTATCTGTGATCTGATCACCGACCCCAACTTCAAACAGAATCTTCTGAAGCCGGGCCACTGTATTTTCAAACTTGCCAGTCGGATGAGTAGTGGTCTGGAAGAAGGAGAAGAAGATCATGATAAATATGAACTTCTTCCGGAAGATCTCTATTTTGTCTTTGAGCCTGACGATCTGTCCGCGCGTGCACGCCGCTATCTTAACCATTCTCAACTGCATGAGTCAGACCAAGTGGAGGCGCGTACCCGTGCAGCGCGCGTGCTCAATGAAGCCATGCATACCTCGCTGAAATCACTCTTCAAGCGCCTGTTCACCTTCAATGGAGGATCTTTTCAGGAGCTTTTTCAGGAAATCCGCAAGGAGTTTCTGCGACTTAATCGCCGTCTGGTGATTCTGGTAGAAGATATGGCGGCGATCTCCGCCATTGAAGATGTCCTGATCGACAGCCTGATCGAAGAAGCGGCACCTGGCGGCGTGCAAATTCTCTGCCCTGTCCACTCAGTGATTGCAGTCACCGACAATTATCCCGGCTATAAACGCCGCCAGGAAACGTTAATCACGCGTGCTGGCTACGAGTGGGTCATCGAGAACGTCGATAAAGACAATAACGAAGATCGTATTGTCTCGCTCTGTGGTCGCTATCTGAACGCCGCACGCTTTGGATCAGAGGAGTTAAAAAACAGTCCTGAGCAAGGTAAGCCCCAGTGGCCACCTGTCTGGCACAGTGATGAGATCCCCAATGCACTAGAAGATTTTGGTTATTCTGCCAATAAGAAATTCCCGCTCTTCCCGTATAACCGCAATGCCATTTTGGCATTGGCGGATAAGCATTGCCGCGACAGCAGCGGCGAGTTGATTTTTAACCCGCGTACAATCATTAACCGCATCCTGTTAGATATTCTGCGCGATTGCAGAATAGAAGCGGAAAAAACACAGTTCCCGCCAGCAAATTTCGCTGGAATTCATGCCGTTCCCGAGATCGAAGACAAGATTTCACAGATAGTTGTCAACCGGGTTGGCAGTTCGGTGACGCTTGCCGCCATCTGGGGATATGGCATTGATTCATTTGATGAACTACGCGAAAAAATGCCGGGCAGCGTTGCGAGTGCCTTTGGCCTCGATGAACTAGCAGCGCAACTGAATGGCAAAGGTCCCACCATGGAGTCGGCGGAACCAGCAACAAAGAACGCACACGAAACGGCGGGCAAAATAGGCAGTACGCCGGCGGGTAAAAAGATTGACAATCCGGAATTCAAACCGAAAGAAGAGGCAAAATACACTGCCAAATCCGAACTACCCTTTATCAGGGCGGTCCGTGCATGGGTGAATGACAATGTCATTCTGCCGCAGGATGTTGCCCGTGATTTGCGTGCGGCACTGAACGCCTGTTATGAAATTCATGCACAGCCAGAGTTGTTCGGTATGTCTTCTCGGCCACCGCTGAAAGAAGGTCGTTTTACGTTGATTTCACTGCCAAAAGCGGCGTCTGACCCCTCAAGCATTATTACGAACTTTTACTCTGAGCAGGACCTGACCGATCCTTCCCGACGGGTAGATGTGTATAACGCTGCGGTAGCCCTGTTACGTATCCAGTATTACGCCGGTTTAAAGCAAGGCTTTAATTATCCAGAGGCGCAGGAAGACTACACTCGCTATCAAAACTTCATCCAGTGGTGGGTGCCGCAGGCTACGGAAAGCGCCATTAATCACTTCCGGGCGCGTAACTTACAGGATGCGCTTAAAAAGCATCTGCAAAAAGCTCTGCTGCTTGGCCTGGTGACGGGTAAAGAAGAACCGGCGGAGATCGTCAATACCCTATGCCTCACCCAGAAAGGTGTCGGGAGAACCGAAGGGAAAAGTACCGGTCGAACGCTGACGACCTCTCCTTCCGAGATCTGTTTCAGAGGGATTGAGGCGACCCTGCATCCGCACGCCAGCGCCAGAGTCGCCGAAGCCAGGGCGCAGGCGCTCGTAGGATGGGATGATGCCAGAAAAGCGTGGCTTGAACAGGTTGCCATCACTGAGCAAGGCTCAGGCTTGGGCAGCAGTCGTGCGCTGGATGCCGATGTAATATATTCCTCGCTGAAAACAGTGTTAAAACAGCCGCTTGGTGCGGAAATTGAACGTGCGGCGCTCTCCGTCAAACAGGAACTTGCCAGCACGCTAAAAAATGTTCATCTCTTTGCCAACATTAAAGATAGCGACGATTTCCTCAGCCAACTGAACGACTGGCAGACGTTTATTGAGACTGTGCGGACCGAGCACTATCCCACAGGCAGCGCTCAGTACAAACCATCTTCGTGGCTGCTGGGTGAAATTGAAGCCCTCAGAACCGACGCCGAGGAGAGTCTGGCGACTTTAATTGCGTTACTTTCCATTGAAAAACAGAAAGATAGTGCGAAATTGTGGCTGGAGATCTGTCGACTTGACGGTGACTACGTTTCAAGAATCAGCAGCGTACTTGCGCAATGGCAACTGGTACAACCCAAGATCGCGTTCACACTCCAGCAGATGAACGCCAAAGGGGATATCCAGCAACTGACTCTTGCTCTGAATAAAGTGAATGACCGTCTGAAAACACTTGTGAGCGATATCATCGCCTCTGGAGCCGATCAATGACCACCTTGCGCCAACAACTGGCTGAAATGCAAAAAGAACTCGATCTTAGCGTTCAGGCTGGTAAGGCCTCACAAATCATCGATAAATGTAATCTGGTGTGCAGCAAAACTAACACCATTGCCGATAAGTTTGCATTGCTTAAACAGCAATATCCAGCCCAGCAACAACTCCCGCGGGGCATTGCGGTTACCTGGAATGACGAGCAGCGTAGCGAACTGATCGCTGCCGCGAACAGCGTCAAAAGTCTCAAGTTACAGTGGGGACGCTGGCTGAAAAACCAGTCGGTAAACAATCCCGGCGAGGAAGAAAACCTTGTAGATCAGGAAGAGTCGCCACAGAACTCTCTAGATGAGACGCTGGCCGCTTCAGAGGAACCTACCGCTTACGACATCATCCAGAATGATTCCTTGACCCATTGCGTCAGCCAACTCGGCACCCTACACAAGGACCTGAGCAAAGAACTAAAAGATGCCTGGGATGCATGGTTGGAAGAGTTACATCAGCAGGTTCATGTCGATGACAAGACACTGAATTTCCAAAAAAATGCGAACAAATTTGACGATATCGCCTCCGACTATGAGCGTCGACGTCAGGATTTCGAAAACTTAACGCAGTGCCAACCAGTTAGCGGTGAAAAGATTCACCAAATCAAAGCGCTCGCCGAAAAACTGTATTCCCTGCGCGGCATGATGAAAACAGACTGGCCTGACGTGGTGCAAGCATTTTTCAATAGCATTAATGGCCCGCAGAGTCTCCGCCCGACGTTAAGTGCCCTGACGCCCGAGGTGCTTGAGTGGTTAAGGGATGAAGAGATGCTGGATGAGTTCGTGATCACAAGGAAATAGTTTATGTCTACGGCTGATTTGTCCCACTTGCACCAGGCGCTGGACCTGCTCGAAGAGCGGGAAGCGGAACTGCTGGTCTGGGGGGATACGGATGGCGCATTTACCCATGCCGATATCATCTCACTCTTTACCCGGCACCTGCCCTACGAAGATGCAGAGTCGTTACTGGCAGAACTGCAGAATGCTGCCATGCTCTTCAGCGTCCCGACCAGCAAAGGGGGGACGCGCTACCGCACGCGTATGGCGGAATCGGTCTACCTGTTCCGCCACCAGCGTCAATGGTTCCGCGATCAACCGCTTCAGCGAGCCCGGACGCTTGTCGCCGACTACCGTTTCGTCCGTCGCCCGCGCAACTATCCGAAGCGGGAACTTCCGGCGCAAACGGTGCTGAGCAAATGGGTCGACGTCCCGTGGATGAACGAGATTAAACGCAAGGCGCTTTCCCGACTGATCGGCGACTTTTCCATTGCCGGCTTTCAGGAACGCTCAACCGAACGTATTTTGCGCGCCTGGCACTTTCATAGTCATCATGCTCACGCGAAAGAAGCCACCGGGACCATTGTCTGTGCCGGTACGGGGAGTGGTAAAACGCTGGCGTTCTATCTCCCGGCACTCACCTCGCTCCTCAATGATATTCAGCGCGACAACGCACAGCGGGTCAGGACGCTGGCACTGTATCCGCGTAAAGAACTGCTTAAAGATCAGTTCATGGAAACCTGGGGCAAATGTCGTAAACTCGACAGTCAGGCCCTAGCACTGGCAGGACGCAAGATCCGTATTGGTTCTTTTTTCGGTGACACCCCGTTCAACCATCAATACGCAACGAAAGATAAAGACAAGGATATGCCCTTTGATTTACTCCGTTGCACCACGCCGAAATGTCCGGGGCAAATGCACTGGAAAGCAGAAGATATCAAAGCGAAAAGAGAGATTCTTCGTTGTAGCCACTGCGATCACAGCGTAGACAGTGACGAAGTGATCCTAACCCGCGTCTCGCTGATGAAAAACCCGCCTGACATCCTGTTTACTACCACCGAAATGCTCAATCAGCACCTCGGGAATAACCAAACGAATCACCTATTTGGCGTTGGCATCGGCGTAACACCGCCGCCGGTAGTCCTGCTGGATGAAGTACACACCTATGTGGGGAATACCGGTGCGCAGACAGCCTATCTGCTGCGACGCTGGATGCAACTTGCACGCAGTCGCCCCCATTTTGTCGGGCTGTCGGCAACGCTAAGTGACGCCGAACGTTTCTTCGCCGATCTGGTAGGCGCGCATAAAAAACATGTGGCTCTTATCGAACCGAAGCTCCACGAAATGGAAGATGAAGGGGCTGAATATCTGCTGGCATTACGCGGTGATCCGGTCTCGCAAACCGCCCTGCTGTCTACTACTATCCAGACCAGCATGCTCGCCCGGCGTATTCTGGATACGAAAAGGAAAAAATCACGCGGGACATGGGGGCAAAAAACCTTCGTCTTCACCGACGATCTGGATATCAATAACCGACTTTATCATCAACTGTGTGACGCCGAAGGCTGGCGGTCACGTGGTCAAAACTTATACGTTGCGAAACCGCCGCTGGCCGCTCAGCGTCTGGAAACACCGCAAAACAGCCATACGCTGACTCTGGCAGGACAGAACTGGCGTATCGCGCAGGATATTGGTCACCCACTTGACGAAAATGACCGGGCCATCGTTGCCCGAACGTCCAGTCAGGACGTCGGGGTCGATCCTAGAGCGGAAGTGGTTATTGCAACCGCGTCGCTGGAGGTGGGCTTTAACGACCCCTCAGTTGGCATGGTTATTCAGCATAAAGCGCCACGTAACGTTGCCTCCTATTTGCAGCGTAAAGGGCGTGCCGGTCGTTCAAGAACTATGCGTCCGTGGATGGTCGCAGTCCTGTCCGAATTTGGCCGCGACCGCGTCGTTTATCAACGCTATGAAGAGCTCATTAATCCAGAGATAAAAGGACAGTCGTTGCCGATGGGCAACATTCATATCCAGAAAATGCAGGCGGCAATGGCGACACTTGACTGGCTGAGCATGAAGATCCCCGGAAGTAATATCTGGTCATTGCTGAATAAACCGCAGACAAAGCGAGAGTCTCTTGACCATCTTGATCGTATGTTCCACCTGATTACCGCCGTGATCGAACAACATGCGTGGCAGCAGGAGTTGGAAAAGTATCTGTTCTACGCGCTGCGCATCACTGACGAGCAACTTCAGCGTGTACTGTGGTCGCCGCCCCGTTCGATCATGATGGAGTTGCTGCCGACATTAAAACGACAACTCACCACCCAATGGTCGCGGATGGGCCAACCGGAGGCAGACCGATCGACGGGACGTTCCCCGCTGCCGGCCTTTATTCCTTCAGCGCTATTCAGTGAACTCAATCTGCCGGAAATGGAGATCCATCTCGAGCGGAAGTTCAAGAAACGTGAACATTTGCCCTTTATTCAGGGTCTGAAAGAGTTTGCGCCGGGGCGCATTTCCAAGCGCTATGCCGTTTACTCCGACAATGAAGCAGACTGGCTTATCCCGAACAACTTTGTTCCGGCGATGAATTGCGTTTCGGATGTTGATTTTGAAATTGAGCAGGCTTTCGGCGATACCTGGCAGCCCGAGTGTATCATTGAGTATGAAGGTCAGCCCCCTATTAGGGTCATTCGCCCGATGCAGGTGCTTACGCGCGCGCTGCGATTCGAGCAAAATCTCACCGAGAAAAGCAACTCGCAACTGTACTGGCATACCCGGTTTAACCCAGACGATCAGGCCGATCCGCTCCCCATTCCTGCCGGCCCGTGGACGGACACCCTCCGCTCCATTACGTTCTTTACCCACCAGAACATGACACCTCTCGACGTCACGCGTTACGCCACCCACGCAACAGCCTCATTACGCAATAAAACCAAGCAACAGGCGCATGTGAACTTCAGGTGGGTCGACAATGGCGAGCCTGTCGGGGTTGGCGTGCGGCAGTGGGTGGATGGCGCCCGGCTCAGATTTACGCTGCCGCCCACTCTGCTGCAACGCCTCCGGCATGACCCGGCCATTCAGCGCGCACTGCGAACGCTCTATTTCCAGCATCGGATCAAACATGAACCACGCTTCGAATATGACACGTTCACCGCTGACTGGATCTACGAGTGCTACCTAGCGGCGGTTACGCGGGAATTGGCCACACAGTCGTCTCTGGCAGACTCTATCGCGGAATTAAAAACCCCGGACGGCCTACGTCGACTGACTGATATCGCGGACACACTCTTCCAGGCAGAGAATATCTTTGAAAATAGCGAGGATGGTGAAGACGACGCCGAAAGCCAGGAACTGCAGCAACATTTGCGCAACCTGTTTAAAGAGACCGACATTCTGGAAATGGTGGACAGGCACAGCGCGATCCTGACTCAGGATCTCAGTGATGATGTCGATTTTCAGGACTGGCTACAGCATCTGCTGACAACGACCCTTGCCGGAGCGGTCAAACAAACCAGCCACCTGTTGCTGCCGGATGTCGATGAACGCGGTCTGGTGGTGGATACCGAACTCAACGACGAAGTACTGGACATCTGGCTGACCGAATCAGAACCCGGCGGCTGTGGCATCATTACCCGTCTGGAAGACGTTTTTCATCAGGATCCGGTCTCCGTACTGAATCTGTTTATGCGTAGTTTTGCCGCCAGCGATTACGAGCAGATCGACTACGACCTGTTCGAAATGCTTTCGCGGCTC
The DNA here is from genome assembly GCF_057196925.1 of Klebsiella sp. SYXHC3. Taxonomy (NCBI): domain Bacteria; kingdom Pseudomonadati; phylum Pseudomonadota; class Gammaproteobacteria; order Enterobacterales; family Enterobacteriaceae; genus Klebsiella; species Klebsiella sp. SYXHC3. The sequence continues at coordinate 15,868 of NZ_JBXUNG010000010.1, forward strand.
CCCTCTTCCAGCGAGCTCCAGGAGGCCTTAAATGCGATACGTAAGGCCAGCAGCCATCCGCAGCGCCGTGAGGCTAACGCCCACCTCAGAGCGCTGTTAAAGGCGCAGGGATTTGCACTCAGTCACAGTTTTATGTCGGTGCTGCACACACGGGTACTACGTCCGGGCAGCCAGGCATCACATGATGCGCAGATGCTTGCATATCTCAACGCATGGCGGGAACTGGAAGACAAAGCCGGATACGAAATCGCTCTGAATATTTTTGCCCATACCCAAGCGACGCAAGAACTGCCTGACGCCAGTGTGATTAAAGTTTTTGAGCGCTTTTGCAAAATTCAGGGAATGCTCTGGCAGCGCGGCAATGCCATCCGTCAGTCGGTTCTCAGCTATTACAATCCGTTTAAGTCCGGTAACAACCTGACTGAACGACTGCTGCTAAGCTCACTGTTTCAACAGACGGCGTGCAGCATCAGCATCAGCGAGAACGACTGGTTAGCGCAGTTACATCACGCCATTACCCAACACGGCTTTGCAGAACTGCATATCCCGCGCGAGGCCCGCCATCGTATTGTGGAAGTGATCTCTCTGGTGCAGGTGACCCCGATTGAGTACTTTGGTTTGCATCTTTATCCCCGCGAATCCGCCGTGGATTATCAGGGTGGCAATCTAGTGTTACGTATTGAACTGGCCGAAGCGCTGCTGTAAGGAACGCAGAAATGGAAGAACAACGACAAATTTTCCTACATGGCCCACTGGGCCAGCGACATTTGCGAGAAATTCTAAGCGCGCAGTTTAGTGGCTTGATCCTCTACCCAGAACCGATCTGGCTGATCTCACCGTGGATGAGCGACTTTGACGTGATTGATAACCGGGGCGGTCAGTGGAGTTTTCTTGATCCTTCATGGGGGGCCCGGATGGTCAGCTTCCAGGAATTGCTCGCCACCGCCGTCAACAATGGCTGTCCGCTACGCATCGTGACACGTGAAGACACGCGCAGCGTGGTCTTTATCGAGCGACTGTTGACGCGCTTATCGCCCGATCACGACATGCAATACCTATATCACGAGAACCTGCACGCCAAGGGGTTGCTGACCAAACATTTCTTTCTGAAAGGATCCATGAATTACACCTGGAGCGGCGCAAACCTGAACGATGAGCATCTGCTGTTTTCAACTAATAATACGGTGATTTCAGATGCGTTGATTGAATTTAGCGGCCAGTACACCTTTGGAGACACCCATGACTGATACTCCTCAATGGGTGCGTGACTTCTTTGGCAACGGAAATTTACTGAAGCTGGACAGGTTGCTAGAAAACGTTGAAAACGCCTACCCTGCGGACTTAAAAACCGTCTTACTGCCGCTCTACGAGAGCGCGACTGACGCTCAGTGGCCGATCATTCTGCCCTGGTGCGATGCTCATCGCTGGGTATTTTTTGCCGCGGCAGAAACGGATCGCACCACGCTGGAGCTCAGCAATGTGTTGAATGCCAGGCTGGGGTCTGCCGATGTTATTGCCGATAGAAGGGTGACTTTCGTCCCCGCACAGGGAGCGACATCGCTGTCTGAAACGGCTCTGCTGACGCACTGTCCGGCCGGATTTATCCGGATCGAATTACTGCCCACAAAGCAGAAAGATAAACCAGCAAAAGAGCGGGTCTTCGCCGCGCTCAAAGACGTTATCGCCCTGTTTCGTGATAGGCCATCAATCGTACGCACGGTCAAACGTCCCTTTGGGCGGATCTTGAGTGATTTCATTCTGGCGAATAGCCAAAAAGACGAAGCCACAAGCGACGCTTTACTACAGGAACTGAAGAACAACGGCGCGCTTTCGCGACGCAACCTTATGCTGCTTGAACTCCAGCAGGCGGGTAAGTTAGAGAAGTGGGACACGCTGCTGAATCACGATTCGCTTGCTGATTTGGTTCGGGGACGCATTCCCACAACTCTGATGCGGATGCTGCTGAAAGCATACCAGCAGCGCTTTTTTACACCCGACATCCACGGGTATCCGCAGGCCTCCCCGGCGGATCTTCGCCCGCAATGTCTGGCGCTACACCCTCTGTTTACGCAGATGCCTTTTTTATCCCAGGATGAGGCTGACTTTGCGGCGTGGAAAACCTGGGCCACCGGCGTGATGCTTATTGGCGAAGTCGACCTGCTCAACGCGTTACCAGAACGCCTAAAAACCGACTGGTTGAGTGGATTGCACACCTGGGCCAGTCGGCCGTTCTACGTTGTGAGTCCGTCAGCAGCGACAGCGACGGCGTCGCTCCCGGATACGCTGCAACAGCTTGCCGCATATCTGCAAACCTCCCTGACCGCAACGCAAGAGGAGATTACCGGCTACGCACAAACGCTCCACACGCTTGATCAGCAGTTGATAGAGCAGGCGATGGCGGTACCACTGCTGAAAACACTCATCGAGGAGATCCGCCATCTGACCAATCCGCAAATCGTGGGCTGGGATATCTGTTTCTCCCGACTATGTCAGTCAGAAGTCGACAGCAACAGCCTGGTGCAACTGGTCGCGCTGGAAAGTGAAAACTGGCCCGCCGACTCGTTCCATGAAGCGACGATGCTCCAGTTACTATCAAGTCAGGTTCCACCAGACGCGTTCCCGATCCTGCGTAACGTGATGCCTGCCTTTATTGAATGGCTTGAACGTCATCAGTTCAGTCTGAGTAGTACGACGTGGCTAAAGTGGCTGGATGTTCTTGCGATGGAACAAAGCGTCAGTCAGGCGGATATCAAGCTGGCCACAATGGTGACGGACCGCTTCCTACAAGGCTCTGTTAGCCAGGAAGCGTATCAACAGTCCGGTGCCATGCTGGAACTGATCGTCGAACGCGCCAGTTCATTCCGCAACCTGCCAGCGCTGGGCGAGTTGATCGAACTCTTCCTTGATGCTCCGGTGCAGGATCGGGCGACGCTCACCTCGCTGTGGCTCAGCGTTCAGTCTTTTGTGAGCGGAATATGGGCGCGATTAGATCCGACTACTCGTACAGTGATGCGCAACTTGGCGACTGACGTGCTAGGGGAAGGTGCAGAGCGCGTATTTCCGGCTGAGCAGGATAGCTGTACGGCAGATGCAGAAGATGAATTGCCGGACTTATCCGGAGCCAGAGTGGCGATTTATAGCCTGACAGAAGGCGCGGTAAGACGCGCGAAACGGATGCTGGAAACGCTGTTCCCCGGGATCAGAGTGGAGATCAGCCATGCGCACACTGCAACCGACAAGTTGATTAATCAAGCAAAACAGGCTGATTACTTCATCTTTTCTGCAGGCAGCGCCACTCATCAGGCCTTTTACGCGGTCTCAGCACAGCGCAGAGATTTAATCTACCCTACAGGTAAAGGTGCCGGGTCAATGCTGAACGCGTTTATTGCGCACGTTCAGCAGGTCTCTGCAGTAGTGGCATAAAAAAAGGGGCAAATGCCCCTTTTTTATATATTGGCGTTCGCTGCTTTGATATAACTTGTGACCAGATAATCCGTCACTAATGAGATATCTTTCGACAGGTTCTGCAGTTCATTCCATTTACGGACGATAGGCTGACCATCAATATCCGTACCGAAGTTCCACGCGCCACTACTCCATGCACAAAGCGACTTGATGCGATTTAACTCTTCGACAAAACGAGTATAGGAAGGGATCTCAGTCCAGCCAGGTTCACCTTTATAGTCCTGATGCACCTGATCAATTTCATCCATCAGGCTACCCAGTGCAAGAATACCGACGCCGTGTAATAGACGGGAATAGCGCGGCTTTTTGTCCCAGTCATCGGTAAACACGGTTTCCACCGCCGACCAGAAGTTATTCAGCAGTTTCACCATCTTCCCTTCATCCCCCAACCCTGTCGCAGGGTCACGGAAGCGATACAATGCTCCCTCACGAAGACTAGCATCGATCATTTTGATCATCGAGTTGTCAGCAATAACCCCATCAGGATTGGTTGCCGTTTTGATGCGCCCCGCAAGTGGACCTTCCCCGAAGTTCAGTCGTTGAGTCAGCAGCGAAGGAAACTTACGCATTTGCAGATCGGATGGCAAACGACCGTGGGTATGCGGTGCCAGTTCGTATAACAACGTTTTGGGCAGCGGTTTTGTGGAGTTAACCAGCATAAACTGCTCGCGTTGTTCTTCTGCATCATTAGCGATAAATGCAGAGACCGGCATCATAAACGAGTCGATTTCCGCATCCCGCAAAGCAGCAGTACGTTGTTGACCATCCACAATAAACCCTGGCTTCTCAAAATCCTTATCTTCGGAGAAAGGTATCACCAGATGCCCCATGTCGCCATTATCTGTAAGCGGTTCAAAACGCACACGCTTATCAAAAGCGATAATCACCGGGTTTGGTATCATCGGGTTTTTACTCTCAATATAGCGCTGAATTTCGCGAATATGGTTACGTACTTCTGGACGCTGATAACCAACCAAATTCTCTTCACCGCGACGAATTCGCGAAATCGCTGCAATTTTGCTGATCTGTTTACCTTCTATCGCAAGGCTATAGAGTTGCCTCTCCTCACCCTGTCGGATTCGCAGGGCGGGAACACGATATTCACTCATGGCAGTTCCTCTGAGCGTAATGACAATGTGTGCTGTAAACGGTTGTACAACACCTGAATATTATGGAAACCGCGGCGACGGTTACGTTCTGCTCCGCGGAAAATGATGACGTTGATACCGATGGCCTGGCAAATATTGCACTGGCATTGTTTCCAAGGACGTTCTCCCAGCGTACGCTCATAATCCGCACGGATTTTATCGGCCTCTTTTTCACCCGAATGGAGGCGTTCATATGCCAGGACTGCATCAAGAGTTTTCTCAAGGGACAAAGCCCCTTTATCATATTCAAACAGGGCAGTCATGGCATCCTTTTCCAGATGTCGTGCAATATCCTGATCAATCACGCCAGATTTTATTTTGCGACTCAAGCTTGGATTCGCATCAAACTGAGGGACACGCACAGCGGTATAGGCCGGGCCATCAGGCGTATGATAGTTGTTTTTCCGATCTTTGAAGGCTTGCTGCAGCGGTGTTGTTGAGTCAATACTGGTCACACCAAACTTGATAAAGTCGGCGAAACTCTCTGGACGGGCAATGCCAAGCAAGTGAACACGTGTATCACTTTTCAGCAGCGGTTTAATCTCTTCGAGAGTCTCAAGGATCTGCGCCGTTTTCAACGGCACCATCCCCCCCATGGTGATATTTCTGTATCCCATGGCCAGCAGGGCCTCTACAGACTGACGATAGGAAGTTTTGCTCCATCCATGTGCAACGCCAAAGGGAGTAAAACAGGACTTTTGAGACTTGTTTAAAAACTCTTGAGCCAAGGTCAGAGTGATATCTTGGCGTCGGCGACATTCAGCCAATACTTCGCCACTGAATACTTCACCTGGCTTCTCATAGCCAAAGACAATGTGATCGAGAGAAACGCCATGGTTAAAGCGGGAAGTTTCGTAGAACTCAATCACCTCTTCCACACGGTATGGGGGGACGTCCTGGTTAACATAGGTGAAGGCTCCGCAATCACCCATGGTTTCCATATTTTCCGGAAGACGGAAAAAGTGCTTCATTCCATTACGGAAATAACGCAAACGCTGGGCACGGGTATATTTGCTCTCACCGCCACCAAGACCATCTACTACAGCTTTAGAAACCAGCATACCATCATAAGGATGAGGAAAAACCTCATGCGGATAATGATCGTCACGTTGACGCACGCGATGTTCGTTACGCGTTTCGCGGAAGAAGTCAAAACTGGGATCGATAAAATCCTGACTATCAGGGAAAAAATACTTTAGCTTCGACAACTTACTCTCCTGTGACGCCACTGCTAAGCCTCAAAAAACGGGGGATTCTACCATGAAACCCAGGCAAGTAGCATTAAGGTTTAGCCTCTCTAAGGGCCTTAAACTCAGCCCGAAAACGTTTTTCCTCAAATGAATTTCCCGAGTCACGAAATTCACGCAACGCATGTGTTGCACTGATACCAGGATTTTGTTCCATAAGCTTTAAAATGAATGACTTAACTTCCTCCGGGCTACGACGAATTCCTTTTTTCACTTCACGCTCAGGTAACTCCTTGAGTTCTTCTATTAACTTTTGAGATAGCTCATTTAAATCATTGAGTTGTTTTGACGTAAATTCGTTCACAATGTATTTTGCCACACTGATATTAAGCATAAGCATATTGCATCTCAACCACTGAGCTATATTTTGGTTGGTTTTGAAAAGGTATGCATTCAGCCTACTATTGATTTTTTTGGAAGTTATAATAAGCAGTTGTTTTTTTGCATCAACCAAATATTCAAGACCATTAATGATATCCAGTTCAATTGCATTAATATAATCTGGGGAACCACAGATTATATAATATTCTTTTTTTCTTTTTTTCATTAACTCTACAATAGATGTAGGATGCTTAGATTTAAAAATAGATCTATTGGTTATTTCTTTCCACCATGTTCTATGAAAACTTTTTCCTGCATATTCTTGAGAATACAATGGTATTGATTCGTCATATCCAACAGCAAAGGTCGCTTTATAAGGTACAACATTGTCTTTGTAGTGAAGGAGGCCTAAGCCAGCAGAAAGAACCCATAAATCAATAGGATAATCATCTAAGATGGCTTTAGCTGTCGCCCAATGTCCACCTTTATAAAGATCCTTTGCACATACAGTTGCAGAGGTAGAAATAGCTTCATTCAGAGCATTGCACCAAGAATTCACGAGCACATTTGAAGGTGTTCGGCCTGATGAAAATTGACTCAGACTCAATATATCCCTACTACCGTAGTGTTTGCCGTTTGTACATGTTGTTATTAAGTTAATGTTGCTCACAATCGCCCCCCAGAATCGTGTTACACAAGCTACAGGAGAAAAAAGGGGATGACAAGAACGGAGTTATCAGTCCCTGAAAAAATTTTCAGGGACTGATGTTAGTGAGGAATATACTCGAAATACTCATCTTGAGAATGAGAACATTTTTGGCATCGCCTCAGAATGCCTTTTTCCTCAAGAGAGAGACAAAAATTTCGACATGACTCAAGAAGAATGTCGGGGCTTTCATTTTTATTCTTAGAAATCAAAGCTCTAGCTAGAGTGTCGTAACTAAAACCTCCCGTTGAGTGCGATACAATACTCATCGCAAGTTGAGTATCGAAAGTTTTCATAGTGCACCTCTGAATCGCCAGAACAATACAGTTATAAAAAAGTATGGGTTATAGTTCAAGCTGGCTTTTCAAATTCACGCATAGCAAGCGTCAGGAATTAGATTATTTACCAAAGTCATAAGGACTAACTTCCTTTTCCCGATTCGCATCCAAAAAATCAGCCCACCACTGCAGCATCAGTCTGCGCTCATCCAGATGCTCGGCCTTATGAATATAAGCCGCACGTACAGAGTTACGCTCCATATGGCTCATCTGCCGTTCAACCGCATCCCTCGACCACAATCCCGATTCTATCAATGAACTACAGGCCATTGTTCTGAAACCATGTCCACAAACCTCTACCTTCGTGTCATAACCCATAACGCGCAGCGCCTTGTTCACCGTGTTCTCACTCATCGGTTTACGATGGTCGTGATCGCCAATGAAAACAAAATCGCGCTCGCCACTAAGTTTGTGTACCTGTTTAAGGATTGCTAACGCCTGACGAGATAACGGCACCAAATGAGGCGTACGCATTTTTGAACCACGCTGGGAGTGCTTCACCCCTTCAATAGCTTCTCGCTCTGCTGGGATCGTCCACATCGATGTTTCAAAATCGATCTCAGACCAACGAGCAAAACGCAGTTCACTTGAACGAATAAATACAAGGAGGGTTAGCTCAACGGCAAGGCGGGTCAAAGGTCTACCCGTATAGCTGTCAATGCGCTGAAGCAGTTCGGGGGTACGTTTCAACTCCAATGCAGGTCTATGCTGCCTGTTACTTGAAGCAACAGCACCAACCATTTCCTGTGCGGGATTGTAATCAAGTAAACCACTCAGAACGGCATATCTCATAATTGCAGTAGTGCGCTGCTGTAGACAGGATGCCACCTCAAGTCGCCCCGACAACTCTACCGCTTTGATTGGGACTAGCAGGTCTCTAGTTTTAAGATCAGCAATATTTCGCTTACCTATGGCAGGGAAGAGATTATCCTCCAGACTTTTCAGTACTCGTCGGCTATGTTCTTCCGACCACTTTTTATTTGTGGCATGCCACTCAATAGCAAGTTGTTCGAAAGTACGTGCTTCTTCCTGCTCAACCTTATCATTTTTCTTTTTATCTCCCGGATCGATGCTGTTTGCCAAAAGCTTACGAGCCTCATCACGACGAGCCCTTGCATCAGCGAGTGACACATCAGGATAAACACCCAGAGCCAGCATCTTTTGCTTTCCGCCAAATCGGTATTGCAAACGCCAGTATTTAGAACCATTGGGATGGACGAGAAGATGCATACCGTTGCCATCAGTCAGCTTTTATTGCTTATCCGTTGGCTTGGCTGTTCTGACTTTGATATCTGTTAGAGCCATGCTTATCCCCTCCCTGTTGGTACAAGCATTATCGAACCGGAAATACCATCATCTGTACCAACATCTGTTGGTAGATGTACGTTGAAGTAGGTTGACCTTGAGAGAGTTAATATAGCGGGAATAATGGGTAAATACTGGATTTCAGGCACAAAAAAAGACGTCCGTTGACGTCTATTGATGTTCCGATGGTGCCGAAGGCCGGACTCGAACCGGCACGTATTTCTACGGTTGATTTTGAATCAACTGCGTCTACCGATTTCGCCACTTCGGCACTGAAGGGATACGGAAAACGTTTTGGATTATACCTGTCGATAGCCGCCATGCAAGCGACAGCGTGCATCAGTAGTGCTAAGTGTTGAAAAAAACAGCGTAATCCTACAAACGAGCGGTGCGGCGTCACATTTTTCAGCCATCAATGCGGAACAAACCGGCTCCGTGGCCTTCACGTCCCTGCCCCTACGACCGACACATCACCAATTCCGCGCCAATTTTTCTCAAATCCATCTCACATTACCCCCTCATCGCGCCAACGTTTTATCGCCGCCAACCATAAGCATTTACGCTTCCTCAAACACTCAATATAAGATTCCAGAATAATTAATGTAATTGATTTATATATTCCATAAAAAACTACTCCATCGCTTTTTCTTATTACCGCAATCCTTAAGGATTTATTAATTACGTCAATATTTTTATAACTTTACATTAATGAAAAGTTTTGTTTTCGCTCTTTATTCCAGGATTTTCCTCAGGCGTGAAAGTTCCGGTAAATACTATTTTTACTAGTCGCTGTACGAGTCTCGATGGACATCTTCACTCGGTGAATTTACTCAGGAGAAAGACTGTGACTACCTTAAAACCTTTACTGGCGCGTAACCGCAGCTGGGCGCTGCAGAAGTGCCAGCATGACCCGGAATATTTTGAAAAACTGGTAGCCGGCCAGCGGCCGCATTCGCTGTGGATTGGCTGCTCCGATAGCCGCGTTCCCGCCGAAGTGCTCACCGGCAGCCATCCCGGCGAACTCTTCGTCCACCGTAATATCGCTAACATGATTGACCCCGCCGACGACAACTTTATGAGCGTACTGCAATATGCCCTCCACTATCTCGAGGTCGAACGGGTGGTGCTCTGCGGCCACTACGGCTGCGGCGGCGTGCAGGCGGCGTTCTCGTTGCCGGAGATGCCGCTGGCCCATGAGTCCTCGGCGCTGGCCCGCCGCATCGGCTCGCTGCGCGATACCCTGCAAGGTGATATCGCTAATCTTACACCCACTGACACCGACGCGGCCGAAGCGCTCAACGCCCTGGTGGAGGCCAACGTTCGCGCCCAGTTCAGCCGCCTGCTTGACTGTGATCCCGTACAGACGCTGCTCGCCAGCGGACGGCCGCTCAGCCTGCACGGCTGCGTCTACGATCTGGCATCCGGCCATCTGACCACTCTCGTCGAACACCTCTCACCTCAGGAGCATGCCCCATGAATACTCTTCGTCAGGACTCCCTCGCAGGCATTGTCGTCTTCCTTGTCGCCCTGCCGCTGTGCCTCGGCATCGCCCAGGCCAGCGGCTTACCGCCCTTTGTCGGTCTGCTGACCGGTATCATCGGCGGCCTGGTCGTCACCGCCCTCAGCCCTTCCCGCTTCGCCGTCAGCGGCCCCGCCGCCGGACTGGTCACCATCGTCGTCGCCGCCATTGAATCCCTGGGTTCCTTCTCCGTCTTCCTGATGGCGCTGGTGCTGGCCGGCGTACTGCAACTGCTGTTCGGCATCCTGCGGGCCGGGCGCTTTATCTCGCTGGTTCCCGCCAGCGTCATCAAAGGTATGCTGGCGGCGATCGGCATCCTGCTGATTATGCAGCAGATCCCTGTCGCGCTTGGCAGCGCAGAAGAGACCGGGCTCGTTGATATCGTACAGGGTAACGCCACCTTCTCCCTCAGTGCTATCGCCGTCGCCCTGGGCGGCCTGCTGGTGCTATGGCTGTGGGGTTCGCCGCTTATCCGCCAGGTGAAGAGCCTGCGCTGGATCCCCGGCCCGCTGATCGCTGTCCTGCTCGGTTGTGCCACCACCGTATTAATGACCCAGGCCGCGCCGCAGCAGCTTGCCGCCCTGCCGCGCATTACCCTGCCGGAGTTCGGTAGCCTCGGCGATCTGCTGGGCGAGCTGGAGTCTCCTGCGTGGAGCGCGTGGCGTAATCCTTCGGTGTGGATGGTGGCGCTGACCCTCGCGCTGGTCGCCAGCCTCGAAACCCTGCTCAGCCAGGAAGCGCTGAAAAAACTGCGTCCGCAAAATCCGCCGCCTTCGCCGAACCGCGAAATGGTCGCCCAGGGCGTCGGCAACCTGCTCTCCGGCGTACTCGGGGCGATGCCGATCACCGCGGTCATCGTTCGCAGCTCGGTCAACGTCAGCAACGGCGCGCAGAGCAAACTGTCGATCTTTATCCACGGCGTACTACTACTGATCTGCGGACTGTGGTTTAGCGGCCTGCTGACGTTAATCCCGCTCGCCAGCCTCGCTGCCGTGCTGCTGTACACCGGCTATAAGCTGGCGACGCCACGGCTGTTCATTGAACAGTTCCGCCAGGGCGCAGCACAGTACGTCCCCTTCCTTGCCACCATTGGTGGGATTATCGGCTTCGGCATGCTGGCGGGGATCGGGATTGGTCTCGCCACCCAGGTGGCGTTCAGCATCTGGCGTAGCCATCGCCATTCGCTGCAGCTGGCGCGCTACGACGACCACTACGTGCTGCGCATCCAGCAAAACCTGACCTTTTTACACAATCCACATCTGCTGGCGCTGCTGGCGAAAATTCCGGAAAAGAGCGTGGTGATCGTCGAGCACGATAACGTCGGCTATCTTGATCCAGATGTGCAGGCGGTGCTGGATGATTTTGCCGAGAGCGCGCCGCAGCGCGGTATCCGCCTCAATCAGTGGCCGCTTGCCAGCCGCTGACCGTCTCCCGGGCGGCTGGTCCGCCCGCTTATCCACCCCTCCTAATGCCAAGCGACGCCTGTTGCCATGCTCTACACTTTCTTCGTTACTACGCCAACCCCAAGGAAACAAACATGAGCATCATTAAAAGTTACGCCGCCAAAGAAGCGGGCGCCGATCTGTCGCTGTGGGAGTACGATGCCGGCGAACTGTTGCCGGAAGATGTTGAAGTCGAAGTGGAGTACTGCGGGATTTGTCATTCGGACCTGTCGATGATCGACAACGAATGGGGCATGTCGAGCTACCCGCTGGTCGCCGGTCACGAGGTGATTGGCCGGGTGGCGGCGCTGGGCAGCGCGGCGCAGGATAAAGGGCTGAAGATTGGTCAGAAGGTCGGGATCGGCTGGACGGCGCGCAGCTGCGGCCACTGTGACGCCTGTATCAGCGGCAACCAGATCAACTGCCTGGAAGGCTCGGTACCGACCATCATGAACCGCGGCGGCTTCGCCGATAAGCTGCGCGCCGACTGGCAATGGGTGATCCCGCTGCCGGAGAGCATCGATCTGGCTTCCGCCGGCCCGATGCTGTGCGGCGGCATCACCGTCTTCAAACCGCTGCTGACCCATCACGTGACCGCCACCAGCCGCGTCGGCGTGATTGGTATCGGCGGCCTCGGCCATATCGCCATTAAACTGCTGCGGGCGATGGGGGCGGAAGTAACCGCTTTCAGTTCCAACCCGGCGAAAGAGCAGGAAGTGCTGGCAATGGGGGCCGATCGTGTGGTGAACAGCCGCGATCCGCAGGCGTTAACCGCGCTGGCCGGTCAGTTCGATCTGATCATCAACACCGTAGCGGTGGATCTCGACTGGCAGCCGTACTTCCAGGCGCTGGCTTACGGCGGCAACTTCCACACCGTCGGCGCGGTGATGAAGCCGTTCCCGGTTCCGGCCTTTACCCTTATCGGCGGCGACCGCAGCATCTCCGGCTCGGCGACCGGTAATCCGTCCGAACTGCGTAAGCTGATGAAATTCGCCGGGCGTAGCAAAGTGGCGCCAACCACCGAACTGTTCCCGATGTCGCAAATTAACGAAGCCCTGAAGCACGTGCGCGAAGGCAAAGCCCGCTATCGCGCGGTATTAAAAGCCGACTTCTGATTGGTATTTATCGCCGGGCGTCCCGTGCGCCCGGCGCTTTTCTCCTTGCTTCATCAAACCGTCATCTCCCCGCCATTCCCCTGTAGTCATCGCTTCCCACAATCCGGGCTTCCATAAACGCCTGAACGAGACGCCCGTCACCATGAATAAGCGCTGGCTCCCCTGGCTGATACTGTCGCCTTCCCTGTTGTTTTTACTGCTGTTTACCTGGTTTCCGCTTGGCCGTTCGGTCTATGACAGCCTGTTTGATACCCGCATGGCCAGCGACGGCGCACAGTACGTCGGGCTGGATAACTTCGCCCGCCTGTTTGCCGACGGCGTTTTCTGGCAATCGCTGGTCAATAATCTGCTCTATATCCTGCTGACGGTGGTACCCGGCGTGACGCTCGCCCTGCTGCTGGCGGTGGCGCTGAGCGAGAATCACCGCGTCAACCGCTGGTTGCGCACCGCCTTTTTCTTCCCGATGATTATCCCAATGGTCAGCGCCGCCGCGCTGTGGCTGTTTATTTTTATGCCCGGTCTCGGCCTGCTCGATCACTATCTGGCGAAGCTATTTGGCCCTCAGAACAACAACTGGCTGGGGCGCAGCAACAGCGCGCTGCTGGCGCTGGCGCTGATTGGCGTGTGGAAATTCGCTGGCTACTACATGCTGTTTTTCCTCGCCGGGTTGCAGAGCATTCCGGCCTCGACGCGGGAAGCGGCGCTGATGGAAGGGGCCAGCCGCACCCAGGTGTTTTTTAAGGTCACGCTGCCGCTGCTGCGCCCGACGCTGAGCTTTGTTATCACCACCGCGCTGATTTACTCCATTACCCAGATTGATCACGTCGCGGTGATGACGCGCGGCGGGCCGGATAACGCCACGACCGTGCTGCTCTATTACATCCAGAATCTCGCCTGGGATACCCACGACCTCGGCAAAGCCTCCGCCGCCACCTTCCTGACGCTGGCCGGGCTGTTTGCCTTCTCGCTGATTAACCTGAAATTGCTGGAAAAAGGAGCCCACTATGAGCGCTGAAATCTCGCCGCTGATGGTCCGCTCGCCCGCCGCTTCGCGTCCGCTGTGGTTGCGCCTGCGTCGCTCACAGCCCTTTACCCTGACGGTAATCATGTGCTGCCTGGCGCTGCTATGGGTGAGCCCGTTTATCTGGATGCTGGCGACCTCGTTCAGCGCCACCACCTTCGGCGAAGATATGGCCTCATTGCTGCCGCGCCTGCCGCTGACCCTCGATAACTTCCGCGACGCCTGGGACAGCGCCGACTGGCTGAGCCTGTACGCCAACACCCTTATCTTTACCTTCGGCACTTTCTTCGTGCAGCTACTCACCATCACCACCGCCGGCTACGTCTTTGCCTGCCACGAATTTCGCGGCAAGAAAACGCTATTTCTGCTGTTTCTCGTCCAGCTGATGATCATGCCGGTGGTGATGATGGTGCCGAACATGCTGACCCTGAAAACCTTCGGCCTGCTCAACACTCTGACCGGCGTGATGATGCCTTACTTTACCTCGGCGTTCGGCGTGTTTCTGATGCGCCAGGCGTTCCTCGCCATCCCGAAAGAGCTGGAAGAGGCAGCGCTGATGGAGGGATGCCGCTGGTGGCAGGTGCTATTCCGCGTACTGCTGCCGATGTCCTGGCCATCGGTGCTGGCCTTCGCCACCGTCAGCATTACCTACCACTGGAACGAGTACCTGTGGCCGCTGATGATGCTCAACGATCCCGATAAGCAGGTGCTGACGGTCGGGCTGGTCTCTTTCGCCATGGGCGCTGAATCCGGCGGCCAGTGGGGCACCATCGGCGCCGGGACGCTGATGGTCTGCCTGCCGCTGATGCTGGCGTTCATCCTTTTCCAGAAACAGTTCCTGCGAAGCTTCGGCTTCTCCGGGATCAAATAAGGAGTTATTCATGCTGTTAGCGCACATTTCCGATACCCATTTCCGCAGCCGCGGCGAGAAGCTGTACGGCTTTATCGACGTCAACGCCGCCAATGCTGATGTGGTTTCTCAACTTAACGCGCTGCGCGAACGCCCGGATGCGGTGGTGGTGAGCGGCGATATCGTCAACTGCGGCCGTCCGGAGGAGTATCAGGTCGCCCGCCAGATCCTCGGCAGCCTGAACTATCCGCTGTATCTCATCCCCGGCAACCACGATGATAAAGCGCTGTTTCTGGAGTACCTGCAGCCGCTGTGCCCACAGCTCGGTAGCGATGCCAATAATATGCGCTATGCGGTTGACGACTTCGCTACCCGCCTGCTGTTTATCGACTCCAGCCGCGCCGGCACTTCAAAAGGCTGGCTGACCGACGAGACCATTAGCTGGCTGGAAGCGCAGCTGTTTGACGGCGGCGACAAACCGGCCACAGTGTTTATGCACCACCCGCCGCTGCCGCTGGGCAACGCGCAGATGGACCCGATTGCCTGCGAAAACGGCCACCGTCTGCTGGCGTTGGTAGAGCGTTTCCCGTCGCTGACGCGCATCTTTTGCGGTCATAACCATAGCCTGACCATGACCCAGTATCGCCAGGCGCTGATCTCCACCCTCCCCGGCACCGTCCATCAGGTACCGTACTGCCACGAAGACACTCGCCCGTATTACGATCTCTCGCCGGCTTCGTGCCTGATGCACCGCCAGGTCGGCGAGCAGTGGGTAAGCTACCAGCACTCGCTGGCCCACTACGCCGGGCCGTGGCTGTACGACGAAAACATCAGTTGTCCAACGGAAGAGCGCTAACCGCCATGCTCAGTCTGCAAAACATCAGTAAACATTTCGACGGTAAACCAGCGCTCAGCGCGCTGTCGCTTGATATCCACGAAGGCGAATTTGTGGTGCTGGTCGGCCCGTCGGGCTGTGGTAAAAGCACCCTACTGCGCCTGCTTGCCGGGTTGGATCAGGTCAGCGAAGGCGAAATCTGGCTGCATGATGAGAACATCACCGACACCACGCCGCGCGAACGCAATTTTGCGATGATCTTCCAGAACTATGCGCTGTTTCCACATCTCTCTGTGCGCGACAACATCACCTTCGGCATGAAGGTACGCAAGGAAGAGAAAAGCGGCTGGCAGCCGCGGGTAGATAAAGTCGCGCAGATGCTGCAGCTGGAGGCGCTGCTCGATCGCAAACCGGCTAAGCTCTCCGGCGGCCAACGGCAGCGGGTAGCGATGGCGCGGGCGATCGTGCGTAATCCGCGGCTGTTCTTAATGGATGAACCGCTGTCCAACCTCGACGCCCGCCTGCGCAGCGAAGTCCGTGACAGCATTATGGACCTCCACCAGCAGTTGAAAACCAGTACCGTCTACGTCACCCACGATCAGACCGAGGCCATGTCGATGGCCGACCGCATCGTGGTGATGAACGGCGGCCACGTGCAACAGGTAGGACGGCCAGAATATCTGTATGCCAACCCGGCCAATCTGTTCGTGGCCGGATTTATCGGTTCGCCAGCGATGAACCTGCTATCACTTCCCTGCGTTGACGGCAACGTTCAGCTTGGCGAACTACGCCATCCGCTACCGCCGCGCAACCGCAGCCAGACCCGCATCTGGCTGGGCATTCGCCCGGAACATATTACCGACCGCGTCGAGCACGGCCATCTGCGCCTGCCGGGCACCGTCCTGCAACGAGAACTGATGGGAGCCGATTATCTGCTCCACGTCAGCACCCCGATCGGCACCCTGCGCTTTAGCCGCCGCCACCGCGGCACGGTGCCTGAAAAAGGCGAATCGCTGATCCTCGGCTTCTCGCCTGCCGATGTGCATCTTTTTCATGCTGAGACCCAGCATAATTTACTGATGGAGTGTAATCATGTTTAACCCCCTCACCGCCCTGACGGTTGGGCTCAGCCTCGCCCTGAGCGGCGCGGCGCTGGCGAAAGAGAAGATAGACTTCATGTTCCCGGCCCCGGTAGACGGCAAGCTGACGATGGAGATGACACGCGTCATTAAAGCCTTTAACGAGTCGCAGCAGGATGTCGAAGTACGCGGCATCTTCACCGGCAACTATGACACCACCAAGATCAAAGCCGAATCCGCACAGAAGGCCGGACAACCGCCGGCGCTGGTGATCATGTCCGCCAACTTCACCACCGATCTGGCGCTGAAGGATGAGATCCTACCGATGGATGAGCTGTTTAAATACGGCGATCAAAAGGCTGGCGATTTTCTGCAAAAAGAATTCTGGCCCGCGATGCATAAGAACGCCCAGGTGATGGGCACCACCTACGCGATCCCGTTCCATAACTCGACGCCGATCCTCTACTACAACAAGACGCTGTTCGATCGGGCGGGAATCGCGCAACCACCGCAGACCTGGGCCGAGCTGCTGTCTGATGCCAAAAAGCTGACCGATGAGAGCAAAGGCCAGTGGGGGATCATGCTGCCGTCGACCAACGACGACTACGGCGGCTGGATCTTCTCGGCGCTGGTGCGCGCCAACGGCGGTAAATATTTCAATGAAGACTATCCGGGTGAGGTTTATTACAACTCGCCGACCGCTATCGGCGCTCTGCGCTTCTGGCAGGATCTGATCTACAAAGACAAAGTGATGCCTTCCGGGGTACTGAATTCGAAGCAGATCAGCGCTTCATTCTTCTCCGGCAAACTTGGCATGGCGATGCTCAGCACCGGCGCACTGGGCTTTATGCGCGAGAACAGTAAAGATTTTGAACTCGGTGTCGCCATGCTACCAGCCAAAGAGCAGCGCGCGGTGCCAATTGGCGGCGCCAGCCTGGTGAGCTTTAAAGGCATCAACGACGCGCAGAAGAAAGCGGCCTACCTGTTCCTGACTTATCTGGTGAGCCCGCAGGTAAACGGCGCGTGGAGCCGCTTTACCGGCTACTTCTCGCCGCGTAAGGCTTCTTACGATACGCCGGAGATGAAAGCTTATCTGCAGCAGGATCCGCGGGCGGCGATCGCACTTGAACAGCTGAAGTACGCGCATCCGTGGTATTCCACCTGGGAGACCGTCGCCGTGCGTAAGGCGATGGAGAACCAACTGGCGGCAGTGGTCAACGATGCCAAAGTAACGCCGGAAGCAGCGGTACAGGCGGCACAGAAGGAAGCTGACGCGCTAATGAAACCTTATGTTGATAAGACCGCGCTGGGAGAAGTGAAGTAGCACAGGTCTGTTGCGGGGCGCCCGGCTTGCGGCATAAACGCCCAAGCCGGGTGACCAACCGCCCCCCAGCGCAGAATGCGCCGGAGAGTTTTTGCGAAGCCTTAGATTTTATCCGCCTGCGACGAAGCCCAGGATTTACGCGCGTAGGCTTTTCCCGCCGGGCTGGTATCCAGCTTCTCACGCAGATAGTGCTCGATCTGCTCAAGGCTGCGATTGCGCGTTTCCGGCACGCATTTGATCACGAAGATCGCGCCGAAGATACCGATTGCCGCAAAGATAAAGAAGGTTCCGGAGAGGCCGACCCACGACAGTAGCATCGGGAAGAACAGCGAGATCAGGAAGTTGGCAATCCACATTGAGAACACCGCCCCGCCCATAAACATCCCGCGCATCCGGGTTGGGAAAATTTCCGACAACAGCAGCCAGGTCACCGGCGACAGCGCCCCCTGCTGGAAGCTCAGGAACAGCAGCATTCCCGCCAGCACCATATAGGCGCGCAGCGCATCCGGCTGACCATTGACCGTTTCCGGCAGCAGGTAGCTCACCGCGCCGATAAACACCAGGCAGGCAGTACAGCCGAACTGGCCGATCATGGTCATCGGGCGACGACCTATCTTCCCCAGCATCCAGATACCGACAAAGGTCATCAGCACCGAAACCACGCCGTTGGCAATGGTGGCGAACAGCGCGGCGTTATCGGTCATACCGACCGAGGTCAGCACCGTCGGCGCATAGTACATAATGGTATTGACGCCGGTAAGCTGCTGAATAACCGCCACGCCGATACCGATCATGAACAGCTTAAACAGCCACGGGGTCATGATTTCACGAATTTTTGGCTTACCAAGATTACGCTGCTCGTCGAGAGTTTCCGTAATCTCCATTAGCTCCCATTCGACATCATCTTTACGCCGCGTACGCTCCAGCACCCGGCGCGCTTCCGCCAGTCGGCCTTTCATCGCATACCAGCGCGGGGTATCCGGCATAAACATCATGCCAAACCATAGCAGCACGGCTGGTAGCGTCGCCACCGCCAGCATCCAGCGCCAGGTACTTTCACCGCCCCACAGCTCATGGAAGGTGGCGTTAGAGATATAGGCCAGCAGTTGGCCAGAGACGATCATCAGTTCCTGCAGCGTGACCAGTTGCCCGCGTTTGTTGGCGGGCGCCATCTCAGCGATATATACCGGCACCGTTGCCGCCGCGCCGCCAACCGCTACGCCGAGAACCAGGCGGAAGAAAATCATCCAGTTGACGTCCGGCGCGAGGGCAGTACCCACCGCGCCGATAGCGAAGATCACCGCCAGCCAGAGGATGATTTTCTTTCTGCCTGCGGCGCTGGCCAGATGGCCAGAAAGCAGTGCGCCGAATGCGGCGCCGAACAGCAGTGAACTGGTCACCAGCCCGGTGGTAAAGGGCGTGAGATGCAGTTCCTTACCCATAAACAGCAGGGCGCCGGAAATCACCCCGGTGTCGTAGCCAAAGAGTAAACCGCCTAAGGTCGCAATCAACGCAACGATCTTAACAAACGGCGTTGCCGGAGCGTCGCTATTCGGCCCCGACGCTTTATTGAGTGTGAGATATTGTTCCTGTGACATAGAAGACTCCAGTAACCTACCTTGTAGGGGGAAGATATGCTCTTGTCTGAATACAGAGGCCTCCTGCCTCACGGACGTGTCGTTCTCGTGTGGTTCTTTTGAGGTTTAGAAAAAGCAGGCCACGCAGCTGTGTGGCCCGAAATGCATCAACGATCAGATTCCTGCCGTTTCGCGGATGTACTTACGCGCCTTTACGGCGTATTCGAAGGGGTTCGCCAGCGCAGGGTCTTGTTCGGCTTCCACTACCATCCACCCCTTGTAGCCGTAGTCATCCAGCAACTGGAAGACCGGACGGAAATCTATTTCGCCGTCTCCCGGTACGGTAAAGGTGCCTTTCTTGACGCCGTCGAGGAATGAGAGCCCTTCGCGGCGCACCTGCTCAATTACCGCGGGGCGGACGTCTTTCAGATGCACGTGGTTGATGCGCGGCAGATATTTTTTCAGGATCGCCAGCATCGGCGCCTCGCCGCCCTCTGAATACCAGGCGTGACCGGTGTCGTAGAGCAAGAAGACGCGTTCGTCCACCAGCGACATAAACTTGTCGATCTCCGCGGTAGTCTGAATGCCGGTGCCCATATGGTGGTGTAGGCAAACCTGCATCCCCTTCTCTGCCGCCAGCTTGCCAAGCGCGTTATAACCTTCAGCTACCCGCTGCCACTCTTCATCGCTAAAGCACGGCTTTACATCACCGAGAATCGGTTTATCGAGCCCCTGGATACTGCCGCTTTGTTCAGAGCAGCCAATCACCTTCGCGCCCATCGCATGGAGGAAATTCATGTGGTTAACGAATTCATCGATGGTTTTTTCTCTTTGGCCATTCGCGAAGAAGGTGCTGAACCAGGCGTTGCAAATCTGCATGCCGCGAATATCCAGCATCGGCTTCAGCACCGCCGGATCGCGCGGATATTTGCTGCCGACTTCGCTGCCGGTAAACCCGGCCAGCGCCATTTCGCTGACCGTTTGCTGGAAGGTGTTTTCGCTCCCCAGCTCAGGCATATCGTCGTTAGTCCAACCGATAGGGGCGATAGCCAGTTTGACGTTGTCTTTGTTCATTTTGATGCTCCTGCCGCCGCGCCTTACCGGCGCAGCAGTTCACGTTCGATAAGTTCACGCGTTTCCACGGCCTGGTATTTCATCTTTTCCGGGTAACCAAACAGCGAGGTGCAGACGATCGGTTCACCGCCAACTTTGAAGGTCTGTTCAGCGAAGCGCATATCGCGCAGGGTGCGGAACAGAGCATCGAAATCGACATCCCCCTCGCCGACGCCGACGTGCTGGTGTACGGCGGCGTCAACGCCCGGCGGATTAACGATATAGCGGCAGTGTTTGGTGTGATTGCGGGTATCGGCAATCAGCACGTGCGACAGGTCCTGACCGGCATAGCGCAGCATCTTCTCGACTTCACCTTTACCTTTGTCGTAGAAGAAGGTGTGCGGCACGCTGTAGACGTACTTCACGTTGTCGCTACGGAAGGACTTCACGATATCCACCGTCTCGTTGTTTTCTTCGCAGAAGTCCCACGGGTGGGCCTGGATTTCGACGCGGATACCTTCACGTTCGAATATCGGCAGTAATTCTTCCATCGAGCGGTAGAACATTTCTTCGCAAATTTCCGGCTGGTTAGGATCGCCAGAAAATTCGGTGTTGATAACCTGCACGCCCATCTCTACCGCTACTTCGATGAGCCGCTTCCAGTTCTTCACCGCCGCCTGACGGCGCAGCTCATCCGGGCCGGACCAGCGATAAACGCAGATGAACGAGGAGAGTTCAACGCCGTTGTCACGCAGCGCCTGCTTATACTCGGCCATGATCTCCCGGCTGGCGCGCGGATGTTTGTAGAATGGGTTAATCTGCGGGTGCGGCGACTGTTCAATGTATTTGTAGCCCCACTCCGCCACCTGCTGAACCATTCTGGTGATCCCGAGATCGCGAATCACATCGACATCAAAAGCAATTTTCATCGTCGTTACCTGTTTGAAACGTTACGTCGGTGAAGGAGGATTTAGCGTTGGTAGAATGCCGGGCACTCAGGCAGCGACACAGCTACCGGTTCGTTGCACTCCTGCGCCTTCAGACAGGCGTCGGCGGCAACCGATGCCGCATAGCCGTCCCAGGCGGAGGGGCCCTGCAGCTTGCCGGCTTTCACATCATTGATAAATGCCTGCAGTTCGACGTCGTAGGCTTTGATGAAACGGTCTTTCCAGTCGGTGAGGATAGCTGTCGACAGGCTGGCGGCTTTACGCATCTCCACCGCCGACGGTTCCGGCAGGCGCGCAATGCCCGTTTCGCCAACCACCTCACACTGGATGTCGTAGCCGTACTGGCAATTTACGAAGACTTCGACGTCGATCAGGGTGCCCTTTTTCGTTTCAAACGAGACGATCTGTGGGTCTTTCAGCCGCGCATGGGTATGGGAGGTCGAGCGCGGGAAGCGTACCTGTACGGAGCGGTAGTCGTCATTTAGCAGCCAGCGCAGCACGTCCAGCTCGTGGATCAGGGTGTTGGTGATCGCCATATCGGTGGTGTAGTTCTCGCCGACCGACTGGTTGCGGTGGGCGCAGCGCAGCATCAGCGGCGCGCCGATATCACCGTCGTCGATGACCTTCTTCAACGCCAGATAGCCTTCATCGTACGGGCGCATAAAGCCGACCTGAACGAGGCGACGCCCGGCTTTCATTTCAGCATCAACGATGCGGCGGCAGCCTTCCGCGCTCATCGCCAACGGCTTTTCGCAAAATACGGGCTTACCGGCCTCAATAGCCGCCAGGGTGTACTCTTCATGGGTTGGATCCCAGGAGGTCACCAGCACGGCGTCAACGTCGCTGGCTTTAATCACATCATGACCGTCGGCGTAGACTTCCGCCTGCACGCCCGGCAGCGCTACTGCCGCACGGGCGTTATCGGCGTTGATATCGGAAACGGCGACCACGGTCGCCCCCTGTAGGACCTGGGTGCAGCGACGGATATGTTCTTTACCGATGGCGCCTGCGCCGATGACACCTAATTTGAGTGACATGATGGTTCTCTCCGTAGTTCTGTAGGGTTCAGGGTTCGTGTTCTTTGTTAGTAATCCCGCGCCTGGGCGCGTTTTTCATTAATCATTTCAGCGACTTTACGGATACGTTCCGACAGCGCCGTCTGCGCCACGCCAACGTTCCACCAGCTACCGTATTTGTGGACCATGGTTTTCGGCAGTACTTTAATGTCGATAAGCGTGCTGACGGTTTCACGGCGAGCGGCATCCAGCGCGTGGCGAAGCTCATCGAGGGTGGTGACCCGCCAGGTCTTGCAGCCGTAGCCGGAAGCAATCGTGGCGAAATCTACCGGTACCAGCCCGCCCTGCAGCTGGCCGTTTTCCGCCGAGCGGTAGCGAAACTCGGTGCCGAAGCTATCCATACCGTGTTCCAGTTGTAGGTTGTTGATGCAGCCGTTCGCCATGTTGTCGAGCAGAATGACGTTGATCTTCGCCCGCTCCTGCAGGGAGGTGACCAGCTCAGAGTGCAGCATCATGAAGGAGCCATCGCCGACCAGCGAATAGACTTCGCTCTGCGGCTGCGCCAGCTTAACGCCGAGGGCGGCGTTGACCTCATAGCCCATGCACGAGTAGCCGTACTCGACGTGATAGGTATTCGGCGCGCGGTTGCGCCAGACGCGTTGTAAATCCCCCGGCAGGCTGCCCGCCGCCGCCACAATGACCGCATCCGCCGCCAGCGACTCGTTCAGCAGGCCAAGAACGCTGCTTTGCGTCAGGGTGGAATCCGTGATTTGACGGAATTCGCGATAAACCGATTCACGGTCAATATGGTCGTCAATTTCTGGTACGAAATCCGTTTCCTGCCAGACCGCCTGGTAGACGCGCTGGGTCTCTTTCATCTGCCGGCTCTGCACGCTTGCAATCTGCGCGCCCCATCCTGCCTGCCAGGACTCGTTCGCCAGCGCGGCGCTGAGCGCGCTTAGCGCCTCGCGGGCGTCCGCCAGCATTGGGATGCCGTCCAGCTTCCAGGCATCAAAATTACTGACGTTAACGTTAAGAAAGCGCACGCCCGGGGATTGGAATATCCATTTCGAGGAGGTGGTAAAATCGCTAAAGCGCGTGCCGATACCGATGACCAGATCGGCTTCTTTCGCCAACAGGTTGGCAGCCAGACAGCCCGTTTCGCCAACGCCGCCGACGTTCAGCGGATGCGATGAAACCACCGTGCCCTTTCCGGCCTGCGTTTCCGCAAACGGGATGTCGTAACGTTCGGCGAAGCTCACCAGCGCTTCGCCTGCCGCGGAATATTTCACGCCGCCGCCGCAGACGATGAGCGGTTTACGGCTGGCTTTAATTGCCGCTACCGCATCCGCCAACTGCGCCGCGCTTGGCGGACGGCGATCCAGACGGTGGACACGGCGGGCAAAAAAGGACTCGGGATAATCCCAGGCTTCCCCCTGCACGTCCTGTGGCAGACACAAGGTGACGGCGCCGGTTTCCGCCGGATCCGTCAGCACGCGCATGGCATTAATGCAGGCGCTCATGAGCTGTTCCGGGCGGGTAATACGATCCCAGTACTTACTCACCGCGCGAAATGCGTCGTTAGTCGTGATACTCAGATCGTGGCTCTGTTCGATTTGCTGCAGTACCGGGTCCGGCTGGCGGGTAGCGAATACATCGCCCGGCAGTAATAACAGCGGGATGCGGTTGGCCGTAGCCGTCGCCGCGGCGGTGATCATGTTGGCCGCCCCGGGACCGATGGAAGAAGTGCAGGCAATGATCTGCCGGCGCAGTGATTGACGGGCAAAGCCGGTGGCCGCATGGGCCATGCCTTGTTCATTACGTCCCTGGTAAACCCGCAGTTCGCCGCTGTTCTCTTCCAGCGCCTGGCCTAAGCCCAACACGTTGCCGTGACCAAAAATAGCGAAAATCCCTTTCACGAATTTCTGCGCTTCGCCGTCCACCTCCAGATACTGGTTATCAAGGAACTTCACCAGCGCCTGCGCCATTGTCAGTCTCAGTTTGCCCATGTTGCCTAATCCTTATCGTTCAGTATTTGTCGTGTGAGTTAGCGCTTTGCTCGCCAAAGAAGATGGCGTAGGTGAGGGAAAGCCGTTAACGTCCACTGGAATATTTTTGGATTATAGGCAAACATTTTTTTCATTAAATACAAATACAGAAGAAATGTTTCATTTTGCGAGAAGGATCAAACTCTCTACCCATTTCACACGTTTCACTTACATCTCCTTCGCGAGCAGGTTTCCAAAAAAAAGAAGAAAAACAAGATTATCTACATGAAAATTATGGATAATATTGATATTAAAAAAAGGAGAACATGGGTAAGCGGGACGCAGACAGCATGTATGGGTGAGCAGCTGCGTACCCGCGCAGAGTGGTAGATCCTTCACACTTTTGGTTTTTTAATTTCGATTAGATTTGAAAATGAAATATTTATTTCTCAAACTAGAGATAACTAATAACCATCAGGCTGTTCACGGCAGACCGTCACTCATGCGACCTTCTCCTGGCAGCAGATTTGCAAAAGGAAACCCAAGCGATGAATGCAGCAGTTAAGCGGCTCGACGTCATCTGTATTGGCCGGGTGGCCGTCGATCTCTACGCCCAGCAGATAGGGGCACGGTTGGAAGATGTGGCCAGTTTCGCCAAGTATCTCGGCGGCTCCTCGGGCAACGTCGCCTTTGGTACCGCGATTCAGGGATTAAAATCGGCGATGCTGGCGCGGGTGGGCGATGAGCACAACGGCCGGTTTCTGCGTGAAACCCTCCGCCGTGCAGGTGTCGATACCGAATATCTGATCACGGATAAAGAACGGCTGACCGCGTTGGTGATGCTGGGCATTAAGGATCAGGATACCTTCCCGCTGATTTTCTACCGCGACAACTGCGCCGATATGGCGCTGACGCCTGACGATATCAATGAAGAGTACATCGCCTCTTCACGCGCTCTGGCGGTGACCGGCACCCACCTTTCACACGCCAATACCCGAGACGCGGTACTGAAGGCGCTGGAATACGCCCGCCGCCACGGCCTGCGTACCGCGCTGGATATCGATTACCGTCCGGTGCTGTGGGGGCTTACTTCGCTGGGCGACGGTGAAACGCGTTTCATTGAGTCGGGTCCGGTGACCCGTCAGTTGCAGGAAGTTCTGCACCTGTTCGATTTAGTCGTCGGCACTGAAGAGGAGTTTCATATCGCCGGCGGCAGCACCGATACCCTCACCGCGCTGAAAAACGTTCGCCATGCCACCAAAGCGACGCTGGTCTGCAAGCGCGGGCCGATGGGCTGCGTGGTGCTGGAGGGCGCCATCCCGGATAGCTGGGACGAAGTGCCGTTGCAGCAAGGCGTTCGCGTCGAAGTACTCAACGTGCTCGGTGCCGGCGATGCTTTTATGTCCGGGCTACTGCGCGGCTGGCTTAACGATGAGGGCTGGGAGCAGGCCTGCCGCTACGCCAACGCCTGCGGCGCCTTAGTGGTTTCGCGCCACGGCTGCGCGCCGGCGATGCCGACAAAAGTAGAGCTTGATGATTATTTATCGCGGGCCGATGCCGTTCCGCGCCCGGATATCGACGCGCGGTTAAATCATTTGCACCGGGTGACCAGCCGGCGCCAGCCGTGGCCGGAACTGTGTATCTTCGCCTTTGACCATCGTAAACAGCTGGCGGATCTGGCATTAGAAACCGGGCGCGACCCGGCCTGTATTCCCGAACTCAAACTGCTGCTGTTGGCCGCCGCCGAGGCGGCCGCCACAGAGGCCGGGCTGGATCGGCGCAGCGGCATCCTCGCCGATGGTACCTATGGTCAACGTTCACTTAACGCCATTACCGGTAAAGGCTGGTGGATCGGTCGGCCGATTGAGCTCCCCAGCTCGCGTCCGCTACGTCTTGAACATGGTAATATTGGCTCACAGCTGATCGACTGGCCGCTTGAGCACGTCGTCAAATGCCTGGTCTTTTACCACCCGGATGACCCGGCGGCGCTGCGCGCCGAGCAGGATGCGCTGCTGCTGGAAGTCTGGCAGGCCTGCAATAAGTCCGGGCACGAGCTGCTATTGGAAGTGATCCTGCCGGAGAACGGACCGGACAAAGATGAACGCCACTACCACACTATGCTGGAGCACTTCTATCAGTTGGGCATCCAGCCGGACTGGTGGAAGCTGCCGCCGCTGGCCAGCGCCCAGTGGGAGCGGATCTCAGCGCTTATCGAGCGCGAAGATCCGTGGTGCCGGGGCATCCTGCTCCTGGGGCTGGATGCGCCATCGGATCGATTGCGTTCAGGTTTCGCCGAAGCGGCCGGGCACCCGATGATCAAGGGTTTTGCCGTCGGCCGAACCATCTTTGGTCAACCTTCGCGCCGCTGGATGCAGGGCGAACTGGATGACGCAGCGCTAATCGATGAAGTGAAACGGAACTATCTACGGCTCATCGGCTACTGGCGCGAAGCGCGCGGCTAACCTCCTTCAGGCCCGCCACTTCCTTAAAAGCGGCGGGCCTGCGGTTTCTTCGTGAAATGAATCGCGTATTTCATCGCAAAAAATGAAAAATTCGCTTCATTTGGTACACTGGAAGCCATATTCCTTCCATTTTCTCAGAGCGCAACTTATGGCTAATAATCCGACCCAACTGACCATCCTGCAGGATGAAATCAGACGGCGCTACGACACGCTCAGCAAACGTCTGAAGCAGGTGGCGCGCTATATACTGGATAACAGTAATAGCGTTGCTTTCGATACTGTAGCCTCCATTGCGCAACAGGCTGACGTTCCGCCCTCAACGCTGATTCGCTTCGCTAACGCCTTTGGCTTCAGCGGCTTTAACGAAATGAAGCAGATGTTCAGGCAGCATCTGATGGAAGAGACCGCCAACTACACCGAGCGCGCACGTCTGTTCCGCCAGACTACTAACGACGAAACAACGCCGCCGGAAACGCCGACGGAAATCCTCAACATGTTCAGCATGGTCAATACCCAGGCGCTGCAGCAACTGGCAATGCAGACCTCCGGCGAAGACCTCAACCGGGCGGTAGATTTACTGGCGGATGCGGAAAATATCTATGTTATCGGTCTGCGTCGCTCGTTCAGCGTCGCCTCTTACCTGACCTACGCACTGCGCCATCTGGATCGCAAAGCCTTCCTGATCGACGGCCTCGGCGGGATGTTCACCGAGCAGCTCAGTCTGGTGGGGCCGAAGGATGTGGTCGTGGCAGTGAGCTTCTCGCCTTATGCCCGTGAAGTGGTGGAGCTGGTTGAGCTTGGCGCCCAGCGCAAGGCGCGACAAATCGCCATTACCGATAGCCAGGTAAGCCCGCTTGCCGCCTTCAGTGATGTGTGCTTTGTGGTGCGTGAAGCGCAGGTCGATGGTTTCCGTTCACAGGTGGCCTCGCTGTGCCTGGCGCAAACGCTGGCGGTATCGCTGGCATTGAATAGCAGCAAAGAGCCGCAGCAGCACCGCGCCTGATTACCCGTTGCGCTAGCGGTAAACAGGGGCAATCAATAGACAAAAAAGCCGGGGACATCCCCGGCTTTTCTCGTATATCGCGCACTATGAATAGCGATCGCTGTTGATCCAGGCGTGATCGTCTTCCCAGGTAAATAGCCACTTACGATCCGGCCCCGCCATCACGTTCAGATAGTAGCTGTTGTAACCGGCGATCGCCGCTACCGGATGGTAGCCGCGCGGCACCATCACCACATCATGGTTATAGGGCGCCATACAGGCATCCAGGCTGCGGTCATCGGTGTACACTCGCTGAAAGGCAAAACCTTGCGGCGGATCGAAACGGTGGTAGTAGGTTTCTTCCAGCTGGGTTTCCTGCCCCGGCAGCGCGGTATCGTGCTTGTGCGATGGCCAGGAGCTGGTCGCCCCTTCTTCGGTGTAGACTTCCACTACCAGCAGGCAATCCGCCTGGGCGTTATCCGGCAGAATATTATGTACCAGACGCTGGTTACGCCCTTTACCGCGATGCTCTACGCCAACATCCTCAGGCCGTATCACTCGCGCCGGGAAGCTGCCTTTGCCCGGCGCGCTGCAAACCGCCAGCTCAAGATCGGAATCTGCAGTAACCTCGACCTTATCCTGCGGCGGCACATAGACCGACCACGGCGGCGTACGCTCGAATGGCGACATGCGTTTACCGAGGTCGGGAAAATCGGCGTGCTGAGTTTTGATCGAGGCCAGCCCGGAGACCAGAACCAGACATAGCTCACGATCACCGCTCTCCAGGGTCACGGTTTGCCCCTGTTTTAACATCCAGACATCAAAGCCAATATAATGCCACCCCGCGCTCTGCGGGGTGATGTGCTGGATATGTCCCTCTTTTTGCGCTTTAGCCAATAACGACATAGCGTTCTCCTTCGCCGATTAACCTAACGTCGGCATACTGAATTCAGATACGGTTTGCTGCCCCTGCGGCCAGCGCACGGTGGCAGTTTTCATACGGGTATAGAAGCGAACGCCGTCAGGCCCGTGGACGTTCAGCGCGCCAAATACCGAGCGCTTCCAGCCGCCAAAGCTATGGAAGGCCATCGGCACCGGCACCGGTACGTTGACGCCAACCATGCCGGCCTGTACATCATGAACGAACTCGCGGGCGGTATGGCCATTGCTGGTAAAGACGGCGCTGCCGTTACCAAATTCGTGGCTGTTTACCAGCGCCAGCGCGCTTTGGTAATCAGCAACGCGGACGATCCCCAGCACCGGGCCAAAAATCTCTTCACGCCAGATGGTCATTTCCGGAGTGACATGGTCAAACAGCGTACCGCCAACGTAATATCCGTCCTCATGCCCGGCCACGCGCAGCCTGCGGCCATCCACCACCAACGACGCCCCTTCGCTGACGCCCTTATCAATATAGCCGAGTACTTTTTTCTGATGCGCTTCAGATACTACCGGCCCCATCTCGTTTTCGTCTTTGCCGCGCAGGCAGCCGGGCCCCACTTTCAGCGACTCGACTAATGGTTTCAGGCGGGCGATTAATTTATCTGCGGTCTCGTCACCGACGGCCACTACTACCGGCAGAGCCATACAGCGCTCGCCTGCGGAACCATACGCACCGCCCATGATGGCATTCACTGTCGCATCAAGATCGGCGTCCGGCATCACGATGGCATGGTTTTTCGCCGCGCCAAACGCCTGGACGCGTTTTCCGTGAGCGCTGGCGGTTTTATAGATATATTCCGCCACGCCGGAGGAGCCGACAAAGCTGACGGCGGCAATACGCGGGTCGGTATAAAGCTGCTCGGCATCTTCATTGCTGCAATGAATGACGTTAAAAACGCCGTCCGGCAGACCGGCTTCTTTCAGTAATTCAGCCATGCGTACCGCCGCGGTCGGCGCCAGCGCCGGTGGTTTCAGCACGAAGCTGTTGCCGCAGGCCAACGCGATGGGGAACATCCACATCGGCACCATAGCCGGGAAATTAAACGGCGTTATCCCCGCCACCACGCCCAGCGGCTGCATGAGCGAATAGCTGTCGACGCCGGTACCTACGTCGGAAGAAAACTCACCTTTAATAAGATGCGGAATGCCGCAGGCAAACTCAACCACTTCCATGCCGCGGGTCAGCTCGCCCAACGCATCGGACCACACTTTGCCGTGCTCGCTAACGATAATTCCCGCCAGTTCATCGACGTGCTGTTCAAGCAGCATTTTAAAATTGAACAGCACGCGGGCGCGGCGCAGCGGCGTGGTACGGGACCAGCTGTCAAAAGCGTCGCGAGCGACCTGGATTGCGTCGGAAACCTCCTGCGCGGTGGAAAGCGTGACTTCGCGAACCACATCGCCAGTGGCCGGGTCGTACACCGGCATCGTTTCCCGGCTGCTGCTGGTTACCGTTTTCCCACCAATAAAGTTACCTGTGATAGTCATCTTCTCGCCTCATAGTGTAGAAGGCCGTTCAAGTTACGGCCCGTCGCTGATTGTGCTGTGCTATAACCGTAGTAAAATGAAATTTATATTTCAATAAACAGATAAAATGAAATTCCACTTTGGTGATAGCTGTCGCATTTTTCAGCAAGCCTCTCTCTACATGATTTCATATCGCAGCGGTAGTGAAGGTGAGATTTTCTGGGGTTGACGTTGATGTAAACTATGAAATGGCGCAGCAACTATTTTGCGATCGTGCTCAAACAACCATCATTTCATCCATTGCCAATGATGAAATAAACATTTTAATTATCAGGCAAGCGAACTAAACCAGTCAACATCTTGTCAGGAGTGTCAAATGGCCATTGCCCTGCAGCGTTTCTGTATCAATCGTAAAATTGCGCCATCGCTTAGCATTGAAGCGTTTTTCCGTCTGGTAAGCGAACTCGGGCTGCATAAGGTCGAGCTGCGTAATGATTTACCCAGCGGTAAAGTCACCGATGAGCTTACCCACCAGCAGGTGCGCAAGCTGGCCGACCGATACCAGCTTGAAATTCTGACGATCAATGCCGTCTATCCCTTCAACCGCCACAGCGCTGAAGTACGTCAGCAGACGGAGTCGCTGCTAAAAGAGGCGCAGGCTATTGGCGCC
Organism: Klebsiella sp. SYXHC3; assembly: GCF_057196925.1. Classification (NCBI taxonomy): domain Bacteria; kingdom Pseudomonadati; phylum Pseudomonadota; class Gammaproteobacteria; order Enterobacterales; family Enterobacteriaceae; genus Klebsiella; species Klebsiella sp. SYXHC3. The sequence continues at coordinate 46,687 of NZ_JBXUNG010000010.1, forward strand.
AAATCGCTGGTGATGTGCCCGTTAAATGATGGCACCGTTGTAGCGCCGCAAGAAACGCTTGCCGCTATGCGCGAGCTGGCGCCGTTGTTCGAACAATATGGCGTTCAGGGCCTGGTCGAGCCGCTGGGCTTCCCACAAAGTTCGCTGCGCTCGGCGGCGCAGGCGCAGGCGCTCATTCGCGACGCCCAGGTGCCGTTTAAGCTGTTAATTGATACTTTCCACCACCACCTGTATCCACAAGCTGAAGAGGAATTCAGCCAGCTGGACATTGCTGAGATAGGTCTGGTTCACCTCTCCGGCGTTGACGATCCCCGCCCACGCGAACAGTTGACCGACGACGAGCGCATCATGCTGACACCACAAGATAGGCTGCTGACCTGCCAGCAGGTAAAACATCTCGAAGCCCGCGGATACCAGGGAGATTACGCCTTCGAGCCTTTCGCTCCGCAGCTGGCGTCATGGCGCGAAGAGGAGATTCGCCGCGAGATTGAACAGAGCATCGCGCTGATTCAGCGCCACTGCGCCTGAGATTAAACGTTGAGAGTTATCGATTTCCTCCATCTTTTTGCTGTCAGGTTGCCTATAATCGACGCAGGATAAATGGAGGAATCGATCATGAGCTCACCCCTGCTGATTGCGCGCACGTTGGATAAACAACTGCATCTGCTGCCTGCAATGGCTAACCGTCACGGCCTAATTACCGGCGCCACCGGCACCGGTAAAACCGTAACTTTGCAGAAACTGGCGGAGTCTTTTTCCGAGATCGGCGTACCGGTCTTTATGGCCGATGTGAAAGGCGACCTGACCGGTATCGCGGAAGCAGGCCAGAGCTCTGAGAAACTTCAGGCGCGTCTGGAAAAAATCGGCGTTACCGACTGGGAGCCGCATGCCAACCCGGTGGTTGTTTGGGATATCTTTGGTGAAAAGGGCCACCCGGTGCGCGCCACGGTGTCGGATCTCGGCCCCCTGCTGCTCGCCCGCTTGCTCAACCTGAATGAAGTACAAAGCGGCGTGCTAAACATTATTTTCCGTATTGCTGACGATCGCGGCTTGCTGCTGCTGGACTTTAAAGATCTCCGCGCCATCACCCAGTTTATCGGTGATAACGCCAAAGCCTTCCAGAACCAGTATGGCAACATCAGCAGCGCGTCGGTCGGCGCTATCCAGCGCGGACTGTTAACCCTTGAGCAGCAGGGCGCAGAGCACTTCTTCGGCGAACCGATGCTGGATATTCAGGACTGGATGCGTGTCGATGCCAGCGGTAAAGGGGTGATTAATATCCTCAGTGCCGAAAAGCTCTATCAGATGCCGAAGCTTTACGCCGCCAGCCTGCTGTGGATGCTCTCCGAACTCTACGAACGCCTGCCGGAAGCCGGCGACCTCGAAAAACCAAAGCTGGTGTTCTTCTTCGACGAAGCCCACCTGCTGTTTAACGATGCGCCGCAGGTACTGCTGGATAAAATCGAGCAGGTGATTCGCCTTATCCGTTCTAAAGGGGTCGGCGTCTATTTTGTCTCGCAGAATCCGTCGGATATCCCGGATGCCGTGCTCGGCCAGTTGGGCAACCGCGTACAGCATGCCTTGCGTGCCTTTACTCCGAAGGATCAAAAAGCGGTGAAAACCGCCGCCCAGACCATGCGCGACAACCCGGCATTCAGTACCGAGCAGGCCATTCAGGAGCTCGGTACCGGCGAAGCGCTGATCTCCTTCCTCGACGAGAAAGGCAGCCCGTCGGTCGTCGAGCGCGCAATGGTCATCGCCCCATGTTCACGGATGGGGCCGGTCACCGATGATGAGCGAAATGGCCTGATTAACCACTCGGCGCTGTACGGCAAGTATGAAGAAGAGATTGACCGCGAGTCGGCCTTCGAAATGCTGCAAAAAGGGGTGCAGGTCGCCACAGAGCAGCAGTCGGCACCGCCGGCAAAAGGTCAACAAAACGGTGATGACGACGGGCTACTCGGTGGGCTGAAAGATATTCTGTTCGGCACTACCGGCCCGCGCGGCGGTAAACGAGATGGTATCGTGCAGACCGCGGCCAAAAGCGCCGTACGTCAGGTAACCAACCAGATCGTCCGCGGCATGCTGGGAAGCCTGCTCGGCGGAAGGCGCCGTTAGCGTAAGAAGGATGCCGACCCCGGATTGCGGCGCGCTGCGCCTCATCCGGGTTCTTTGTTGGCTCGGTGAGCGTAAGCGTTAGGCCTTAGTCGCCTCAGGGGGTTGTCTTAACATAATCCCCATATCCCCGCGCGCTTTTGCGCGCTTCGAGGCGGTGATTGCCGTGCCAGCACAGCGCCAGCACGGCGACCACCGCAACCTGATGAAGATATAGCGGCAGGCCTTTGTCTAACACCACGAAAGCAAACAGAAAAGCGAATATCGATAGCGACAGTATAACCCCCGCTAACGTGCCATTGAGATCGAACCAAAACAGCACCCGATCGGCTTTTTGCTCTTCTGCTGTGCCCGCACGCACCAGCCCCGTCGTCAGGCTCAGCACATCCGCTCGTTTCAGCGACCAGATAAAAAACACCAACATAAGCAGAAAAACTGTGCCTTCAAACAGGAACCAGCCGCTGGCCCACTCTGGATGCAACGCGCCGAAGAAGATGGTGGCGATGATAAAAATATCCGGGATCCACAAGATTCCGGCAGCGACCTGCAGAATGAATATCAGGGATTTACCAAACATCAATGCCTCCATGCAAAGACGAAAAAAAAGGGTGCTTTCGCACCCTTCTATTGTACTACGCTTTTCTCATCATCAGCCAAAGGCTAATCAGGAAGAAACTTGCGCTTGGCAGCAGCGCGCCGATTATCGGCGGTATGCCGTAAACCAACGTTAGTGGGCCAAATATCTGGTCGAGTACGTAGAAGATGAAGCCGAAGCTAATCCCGGTAACCACTCTCACGCCCATCGCCACGCTCCGCAGTGGGCCAAAAATGAACGACAGCGCCATCAGCATCATCACGGCCACCGACAGCGGCTGGAAAATTTTGCTCCACATATTGAGCTGGTAACGGCCCGGATCCTGGCCGCTGGACTTCAGATAGGTCACGTAGTTATGCAGGCCGCTGATTGACAGCGCATCCGGATCCAGCGCAACCACGCCGAGTTTGTCCGGCGTTAGCTTGGTCTTCCAGGTGCCGCTCACCATTTGCGTACCGGTGACCTGTTTTGGATCGGTGAGATTAGACTCATCCACCTGCGACAGGCGCCAGATCTTAGCTTCATTATCAAACTTAGCGGAAGCGGCGTAGCGAACTGATTGCAGACGACGGTTATCGTTAAACTGGTAGATGCTCACGCCGCCCAGCTCATCATTGCCCTTCACCCGCTCAATGTAGACAAAATTATGCCCGTCTTTCGCCCACAGCCCCTGCTGGGTCGACAACAGTGAACCGCCGTACATCTGCTGCGCACGGTAGTTACGCGCCATCTGTTCGCCCTGCGGCGCCACCCACTCACCCATCGCCATGGTTAACAACACCAGCGGGATCGCCGTTTTCATCACCGCCAGAGCCACCTGCATACGGGTAAAACCGGAAGCTTGCATCACCACCAGTTCGCTGCGCTGCGCCAGCATCCCCAGCCCCAGCAATGCGCCAAGCAGCGCCGCCATGGGGAAGAAGATTTGCACATCTTTTGGTACGCTGAGAATGGTATAAAGCCCGGCGCCCATTGCATCATAGCTGCCCTGTCCGGCTTTTTTCAGCTGGTCGACAAACTTAATAATGCCGGAGAGCGACACCAGCATGAACAGCGTCATCATGATGGTGTTGAAAATGGTTTTACCGATATAGCGGTCAAGTACGCCAAACGCCTGCATCACACCGCTCCTTTATTAAACCGGGCACGGAAACGACGCATCGGCACCGTATCCCACAGGTTAAGCAGCACCGCCAGCGCGAAGTAGAGCAGGTTCACGCCCCACATCCAGATAGCGGGGTCCATTTTGCCTTTACCCGCGTTCGATTTGATCGACGTTTGCAGCAGGAAGAACACCAGATACAGCAGCATCGCCGGCAGCATAGACAGCACGCGGCCCTGACGCGGGTTCACCACGCTAAGCGGGACAACCATCAGCGCCATCATGAACACCGCCGCCACCAGCGTAAATCGCCAGTGCAGTTCGGCGCGCGCGCGCGCGGTATCGGTCTTCCAGAGGGTGCGCATATTCATCTGTTCGGTGTCGCTGGGATCGGCCGCTACCGCTTGATGGCCAATTACCGCCTGGTAGTTTTTGAAGTCGGTAATACGGAAATCGCGCAGCATCGCCGTGCCTTCAAAACGCGTCCCCTGAGTCATAGTGACCACCTGGGATCCGTCTTTTTTCTGCGACAGTTCGCCGGAATCCGCCACTACAACGGAAGGACGCGCGTTGCCTTTTGGCCGCAATTGCGCAAGGAATACGTCGCTAAAGCGGTTGCCGTTCACGTTTTCGATAAACAACACCGCGCTGCCGTCGCTGGCCTGCTGGAACTGGCCCTGAGCCAGCGCCGCCATTCCAGGGTTGGCTTTGGCTTCCGCCAGCACTTCATCTTGATGGCGCGACGACCACGGCCCCGCCCACATCACGTTGACTGCCGCGACGGCGCCGGTAAACAGGGCGAGGATCATTGCCGCCTTAATCAATACGGCTTTACTTAAGCCGCAGGCGTGCATCACCGTAATTTCGCTTTCGGTATACAGTTTGCCCAGCGTCATCAACAACCCGAGGAAAAGACTCAGGGGCAGAATGAGCTGCGCCATTTCCGGTACGCCCAGCCCTAACAGCGAGAGCACCAGGTTGGTCGGGATATCGCCATCTACCGCGGCGCCAAGGATCCTGACGAGTTTCTGACAGAAGAAAATCAGTAACAGGATGAATAGGATCGCCAACTGGCTTTTCAGCGTCTCACGAACCAGATATCTTATGATTATCACTATAAATACGCCCGTAAAAACCCGTCTTATTGCAGGAAAATTGCTTGTTTCATGGCTTAAACGTCATTTATTCTCTTTTGTCGTCGAAAACATCGCTAAGATTAAATGACTCATCGGTTCTGCGTATCAGGATCTTTTCTGACGAACCAAGGCCGTAATAACGTTAAGATTAACACGAAGTCACCGCAACAGCGGACATGAGTTACGAAAGCTTGCAATTATATACTCAATGGATTTCGAGTTGTAGAAAGGCGGCAGGACTGTGAAGCCCCAAAGCGGCATCAGCCAGCGTCAGGGGTAAGCAGGCGTAGCCAACGCATCTGCAACTGGAAAGGCGACGAGTATAGCCGTAGCCACCACTGTTGTCTTTAAGATTCAGGAGCATAGTGCATGGAGTTCAGTGTAAAAAGCGGTAGCCCGGAGAAGCAGCGGAGTGCCTGTATCGTGGTCGGCGTCTTCGAACCACGCCGCCTCTCCCCCATCGCCGAACAACTCGATAAAATCAGCGACGGTTACATCAGCGCCCTGCTGCGTCGCGGCGAGCTCGAAGGCAAGCCAGGCCAGACGTTGTTACTGCACCATGTGCCGAACATCCTGTCTGAGCGCATTCTGCTCATCGGCTGTGGTAAAGAGCGCGAACTGGATGAACGTCAGTATAAACAAGTTATTCAGAAAACCATTAATACTCTGAATGATACTGGTTCGATGGAAGCCGTCTGCTTCCTGACCGAACTGCACGTCAAGGGCCGCAACAACTACTGGAAAGTTCGCCAGGCCGTTGAAACCGCCAAAGAGACGCTGTACAGCTTCGATCAGTTGAAGACCAACAAAAGCGAGCCACGTCGCCCGCTGCGTAAAATGGTCTTTAACGTGCCGACTCGCCGCGAGCTCACCAGCGGCGAACGCGCCATTCAACATGGCCTGGCAATCGCCGCCGGTATCAAAGCGGCGAAAGATCTCGGCAATATGCCGCCGAATATCTGTAACGCGGCTTACCTTGCTTCCCAGGCGCGCCAATTGGCCGACACTTACAGTAAGAACGTCATCACCCGCGTGATCGGCGAGCAGCAGATGCGCGAGCTGGGGATGAACTCCTATCTCGCCGTCGGCAACGGCTCGCAGAACGAGTCGCTGATGTCGGTCATCGAGTATAAAGGCAACCCGTCTGAAGACGCGCGCCCTATCGTGCTGGTCGGTAAAGGCCTGACCTTCGACTCCGGCGGCATCTCCATCAAGCCTGCCGAAGGCATGGACGAGATGAAGTACGACATGTGCGGCGCGGCGGCGGTCTACGGCGTAATGCGAATGGTTGCCGAGCTGCAGCTGCCGCTGAACGTCATCGGCGTGCTGGCGGGCTGTGAAAACATGCCTGGCGGTCGCGCTTATCGCCCGGGCGATGTTCTGACCACCATGTCCGGGCAGACCGTTGAAGTGCTGAATACCGACGCCGAAGGCCGTCTGGTATTGTGCGACGTTCTGACCTACGTTGAGCGCTTCGAGCCGGAAGCGGTTATCGATGTGGCGACGCTGACCGGCGCCTGCGTGATTGCCCTCGGCCATCACATCACCGGCCTGATGTCGAACCATAATCCGCTGGCTCATGAGCTGATCGGCGCCTCCGAACTGGCCGGCGACCGCGCATGGCGTCTGCCGCTGGCCGACGAGTTCCAGGATCAGTTGGAGTCCAACTTTGCGGATATGGCGAACATCGGCGGCCGTCCTGGCGGCGCGATTACCGCTGGCTGCTTCCTGTCACGCTTCACCCGCAAGTACAACTGGGCACACCTCGACATCGCCGGTACCGCCTGGCGTTCCGGTAAGGCCAAAGGCGCGACCGGCCGCCCGGTGGCGCTGCTGTCGCAGTTCCTGCTCAATCGTGCGGGTTTTAACGGCGAAGAGTGATTGCCGTCTGATGCCCGGTGGCGCTACGCTTACCGGGCCTACGGAAAAATGCCGTTTGTAGGCCGGGTAAGCGTAGCGCCACCCGGCTTTGCATTTAAATCCACAACAAGAAGCCCCATATATGAAAAACGCAACGTTCTATCTTCTGGACAATGACACCATCGTCGACGAGCTCAGCGCCGTCGAGCAGCTGGTGTGTGAAATTGCCGCAGAACGTTGGCGCAACGGCAAGCGCGTCCTGATCGCCTGTGAAGATGAACAGCAGGCTATTCGCCTCGACGAAGCGCTGTGGACGCGGCCGCCGGAGAGCTTTGTGCCGCATAACCTGGCGGGCGAAGGCCCGAGAGGCGGCGCGCCGGTAGAAATTGCCTGGCCGCAAAAGCGCAACAGCAGCCCGCGGGATATTCTTATCAGCCTGCGGCTAAACTTTGCAGATTTTGCCACCGCTTTCACAGAAGTGATAGACTTTGTCCCTTACGAAGATTCTCTGAAACAACTGGCGCGCGAACGCTATAAAGCGTACCGCATGGCTGGTTTCAACCTGAACACGGCAACCTGGAAATAATGGAAAAGACATACAACCCACAAGATATCGAACAGCCGCTTTACGAGCACTGGGAAAAGCAGGGCTATTTCAAACCGAATGGTGATGAAAGCCAGGAGAGCTTCTGCATCATGATCCCGCCGCCGAACGTCACCGGCAGTTTGCATATGGGTCATGCCTTCCAGCAAACCATCATGGATACCATGATTCGCTACCAGCGCATGCAGGGTAAAAACACCCTGTGGCAGGCCGGTACCGACCACGCGGGTATCGCTACCCAAATGGTGGTTGAGCGTAAGATTGCCGCTGAAGAAGGTAAAACCCGCCACGACTACGGCCGCGATGCCTTCATCGATAAAATCTGGCAGTGGAAAGCGGAATCCGGCGGCACCATTACCCGCCAGATGCGCCGCCTCGGCAACTCCGTCGACTGGGAGCGCGAGCGCTTCACGATGGATGAAGGCCTGTCCAACGCGGTAAAAGAAGTCTTCGTTCGCCTGTACAAAGAAGACCTGATTTATCGCGGCAAGCGCCTGGTCAACTGGGACCCGAAACTGCGCACCGCCATCTCTGACCTGGAAGTAGAGAACCGCGAATCGAAAGGTTCCATGTGGCACATCCGCTATCCGCTGGCCGATGGCGCGAAAACCGCTGACGGTAAAGATTACCTGGTGGTCGCCACCACGCGTCCGGAAACCCTGCTGGGCGATACCGGCGTGGCCGTTAACCCGGAGGATCCGCGTTACAAAGATCTGATCGGTAAATTCGTGGTGCTGCCGCTGGTTAACCGCCGCATTCCAATTGTTGGCGACGAGCACGCCGACATGGAAAAAGGCACCGGCTGCGTGAAAATCACCCCGGCGCACGACTTTAACGACTACGAAGTTGGCCGCCGTCATCAGCTGCCGATGATTAATATTTTGACCTTTGATGGCGACATCCGTGAAAGCGCGGAAGTCTACGATACCAAAGGCAACGAATCCGACGTCTATTCCAACGAGATCCCGGCTGAATTCCAGAAGATGGAACGTTTTGCCGCGCGTAAAGCGATGGTTGCCGCCGTCGACGCGTTGGGCCTGCTGGAAGAGATCAAACCGCACGACCTGACCGTGCCTTACGGCGACCGCGGCGGCGTGGTTATCGAACCGATGCTGACCGACCAGTGGTACGTGCGTGCCGACGTGCTGGCCAAGCCGGCAGTTGAAGCCGTTGAGAATGGCGACATTCAGTTCGTGCCGAAGCAGTACGAAAACATGTACTTCTCCTGGATGCGCGATATTCAGGATTGGTGTATTTCCCGTCAGCTGTGGTGGGGTCACCGCATCCCGGCATGGTACGACGATCAGGGCAACGTCTACGTTGGCCGCACCGAAGACGAAGTACGCCAGGAAAATAATCTCGGCGCCGACGTCGCGCTGCGTCAGGACGAAGACGTTCTGGATACCTGGTTCTCTTCCGCGCTGTGGACCTTCTCCACCCTCGGCTGGCCGGAAAACACCGATGCGCTGCGTCAGTTCCACCCGACCAGCGTGATGGTGTCCGGCTTCGACATTATCTTCTTCTGGATTGCCCGCATGATCATGATGACCATGCACTTCATCAAAGATGAAAACGGCAAGCCGCAGGTTCCGTTTAAGACCGTCTACATGACCGGCCTTATCCGCGACGACGAAGGCCAGAAGATGTCCAAATCCAAGGGTAACGTCATTGACCCGCTGGATATGGTTGACGGCATCACCCTGCCGGAGCTGCTGGAGAAACGTACCGGCAACATGATGCAGCCGCAGCTGGCGGAAAAAATCCGTAAGCGCACCGAGAAACAGTTCCCGAACGGCATCGAGCCGCACGGCACCGACGCCCTGCGTTTCACCCTGGCGGCGCTGGCCTCTACCGGCCGCGACATCAACTGGGATATGAAGCGTCTGGAAGGTTACCGTAACTTCTGCAACAAGCTGTGGAACGCCAGCCGCTTCGTACTGATGAATACCGAAGATCAAGATTGCGGTTTCAACGGCGGCGAGATGGTGCTGTCCCTGGCCGACCGCTGGATCCTGGCTGAATTCAACCAGACCGTGAAAGCGTACCGCGAAGCGCTGGATAACTTCCGCTTCGATATCGCCGCGGGCATCCTGTATGAATTTACCTGGAACCAGTTCTGCGACTGGTACCTCGAACTGACCAAGCCGGTCATGAACGGTGGCAGCGAAGCGGAGCTGCGCGGGACTCGTCATACTCTGGTGACCGTGCTGGAAGGTCTGCTGCGCCTGGCGCACCCGATTATTCCTTTCATCACCGAGACCATCTGGCAGCGCGTGAAAGTAATCTGCGGTATCACCGCCGATACCATCATGCTGCAACCGTTCCCGCAGTACGAGGCTTCTCAGGTTGATGAAGCGGCGCTGGCCGACACCGAATGGCTGAAGCAGGCGATCGTCGCCGTACGTAACATCCGTGCGGAGATGAACATCGCTCCGGGTAAACCGCTGGAACTGCTGCTGCGCGGCTGCAGCAAAGATGCCGAGCGTCGTGTTAACGACAACCGCAGCTTCCTGCTGAACCTGGCGCGTCTGGAAAGCATCACCGTGCTGCCTGCCGATGATAAAGGTCCAGTTTCCGTGACCAAGATTATCGACGGCGCCGAGCTGCTGATCCCGATGGCGGGTCTTATCGACAAAGAAGCCGAGCTGGCGCGTCTGGCAAAAGAAGTGGCGAAAGTCGAAGCGGAAATCGGCCGTATCGAAAGCAAGCTGTCCAACGAAGGCTTTGTGGCCCGCGCGCCGGAAGCGGTTATCGCCAAAGAGCGTGAGAAGCTGGAAGGCTACGCGGAAGCGAAAGCGAAACTGATTGAACAGCAGGCAGTGATCGCCGCGCTGTAATCCTCCCGCCCCTTATCCCATCCGGTAAGGGGCGTTATTTTATGAAAGATCCTCGCTTGCACTCTCCCCGCCCGCAGTGTTATTAACAACATCATCCGTCATTATTATGTAATGAGTCTTCAAATGAATACGAGCGCAACCCTAACGCTATCCCTGCGCCGCATCACGGCCACTGATAATCCGGCGATTGCCAATGTTATCCGCCAGGTCTCCGCGGAATACGGTCTGACCGCCGACAAAGGCTATACGGTCGCTGACCCAAATCTGGATGAACTCTATGAGCTCTATAGCCAACCTGGCTCCGCTTATTGGGTCGTTGAGCAGAATGGCGAAGTGGTCGGCGGCGGCGGCGTGGCGCCGCTTTCGTGTAGCGAGTCCGATATCTGTGAGCTGCAGAAAATGTACTTTATGACCTCGGCGCGCGGCAAAGGTCTGGCGAAAAAGCTGGCGCTGATGGCGATGGATTACGCCCGCGAGCAGGGTTTTAAACGCTGCTATCTGGAAACCACCGCTTTTTTGAAAGAAGCGATTGGCTTGTATGAGCATCTCGGGTTTGAGCATATTGACGAGCCGCTGGGCTGCACCGGCCACGTCGATTGTGAAGTGCGGATGTTGAAAACGCTGTAACGCCTCGCTACCGTGGGCCTCCCCGGTAGCGCTGCGCTTATCGGGGCTACCCGCGGTGTCGTTTTTTGTCGGGTGGCGGCTAACGCCTTACCCGACCTACGGCCCGTGCTATTGCGAGCTAAAGCTCTCAACGCTCTCCCTCTCCCCAGGATTACTGAAACTGCCGGTGTTAGTGGCTACAGGGGCCGAATACCGCGGGCTACAACGCCGTCGGCACGCCGCTGTGGAAGCGGAACTCGGGCTCCGGGCGGAGGATCAATGCCGCTTCCGCCTCGCCAAGCTGGCGTACGCGCTCGCTGATATCTCCCCCCGCTATCATCTGCGCCAGATCCAGGTAGTCCTGATAATGCCGGGCCTCGGAGCGCAGCAACGACAGATAAAACTTCTGTAGATCATCATCCAGCCACGGTGCCAGCGCGGCAAATCGCTCGCAGGAGCGCGCTTCGATATAAGCGCCGCAAATCAGCTTATCGATTAGCATCACCGGCTCATGGGATCGCACCTCCCGGCGCATACCGCGGGCATAGTTGCTGGCGGTGATTTTGACGTAAGGGATATCCCGCGCCAGCATGATCTCACGCACCTGCCAGAAGTGGTGCAGCTCCTCTTTGATAAGCAGAATCATGCTGTCGAGCAACTGGCTGCCCCACGGGTCGTTGGTTCGCGGCATGGCGCTTTTGTTGATCCGTTTATGCAGAGCGACAAAATCCGGCTCCGGCCCACGGCGATAGGTAAAGTCTTCGTACGGTTTCAGGCATTCCAGTAGCTCGTCGGCGCCATCTTTATCGGCGACGTAGCGGCGTACCAGCAGCATGGCGTTTTGCGCCGCTTTCAGCTCGCATACCATATGGTCGGTCAACAGCAGCGGCAGGTTTTCCGGTTTACGGGCTTCGTCAATCCACGCCTGCGGCGTTGGGCAGTGCAGGAATGCTAAAATCGGGGAAAGTATTTGCGGGTAATCCATTGAAGCTCCAGGCTATACCCTAATCAGGACGGGTATATACGGCGGCAGACGCCGCCGTATCCGTTGACGACTTAGTGGCGTACGCCGTTATCGTCTTCGTCAATTAAATCTTCGTCATCTTCGCCGTCATCGTCTTCGCCGTTCGGGTCTTCGTAGTAGGTACCCCAACCGTCGTACTCGACGTTGAATTTTTCCGCCAGGTTCATCAGCTGTTCAACCTGGGCATCGATCAGATCGGCGTTGAGCGCGCTTTCGCTCAGGATATCGCAGCAGATCACCACTTCGCCTTCTTCGACTTCCAGCTCTTCCGGCTCGGTGACTTCATAACCCATCTTGAAGGCCTCTACCGCCACTTTTTCCAACGTTTCGAAATCGTCGGCAGAGAGATGATGCTCAATGGTATACAGCGCGTCCGGATCGCTGCCATCTTCCAGCAGCTCTTCGATAATCAGACGCGTTTCCTCACGCTGTTCTTCCAGTAGTTCCGGGTTTGCCATGGCTCGTTCCTCATAATGTGCGGCAGATACTCCTATTGTCACATACCGCCGTGATTGCCTCCACCTTCTGTGTAAAAGATTTCTAACTCGGGGTTGCAAATGAATATTCATACATATAAAGTGAATTTTAATTCAATAGTGGCGTTTGCCAGGTGAGGGAATTATGTCCGCGTTATATCAGAAGCATTTCTTGAGATTACTGGATTTTACTGCTGCAGAAATTACCGGCCTTGTCGACCTGGCCGCGCAATTAAAAGCCGATAAGAAAAACGGTATCGAGGCCCAGAAACTGAAGGGCAAAAACATCGCGCTCATCTTCGAAAAAGACTCAACCCGCACACGATGCTCTTTCGAAGTTGCCGCTTACGACCAGGGCGCCCGCGTGACCTATCTCGGTTCCAGCGGAAGCCAAATCGGCCACAAAGAATCCATGAAAGATACCGCCCGCGTGCTGGGCCGCATGTATGACGGTATTCAGTACCGCGGCTACGGCCAGGAGCTGGTGGAAACCCTGGCGGAGTATGCCGGCGTGCCGGTGTGGAACGGCCTGACCGATGAATTCCACCCGACGCAGCTCCTGGCCGACCTGCTGACCATGCAAGAGCACCTGCCGGGTAAGGCATTTAATGAAATGACGCTGGTCTACGCCGGCGACGCGCGTAACAACATGGGTAACTCCATGCTGGAAGCCGCCGCGCTGACCGGGCTGGACCTGCGCCTGGTGGCGCCGAAAGCCTGCTGGCCGGAAGAGGGTTTAGTGGCGGAATGCACTGCGCTGGCGAAAAAGCACGGCGGCAATATTACCCTGACGGAAGATATCGCCGCGGGCGTAAAAGGCGCCGATTTCATTTATACCGACGTGTGGGTATCGATGGGCGAGGCGAAAGAGAAATGGGCGGAGCGTATCGCCCTGCTGCGCGGCTATCAGGTGAATAAAGCCATGCTGCAATTAACCGGCAACCCGCAGGTGAAATTCCTGCATTGTCTGCCCGCGTTCCACGATGACCAGACCATTCTCGGCAAACAGATGGCGGCGGAGTATGGACTGCACGGCGGTATGGAAGTGACCGATGAAGTCTTTGAATCCCCAGCGAGCATCGTCTTCGATCAGGCGGAAAACCGTATGCACACCATCAAAGCGGTGATGGTGGCGACGCTTGGAAAATAACCATTAATCACGGTAGGTTCCCGGATAGCGCGCTACGCGTATCCGGGCTAACCGTTTTAAGCCATCAACACCTTCACCACCGCTTTGCGCACCTTCGCCGGCGCCCCGACCGCACAGAGCGGTTTATGCACTTCGCCTGGATAAAACACCACAAAATCGCCCTCGTTAAGGATAACGGTTTTCTCCTGCGCGCCCTCGGCGAGGAAGGCGATGTCTTTGTCCGCCAGCCAGTCAATCTGCGGCTCGCCTGCGGGTAAGGTGCTGAAGGTCATCCCTTCCTGACCGCGAAGTACAATTTGAATATCCAGATAGCGGGCGTGATACTCGGCGCGACGCTCGGCCTGTGCTTCGGTGCTGTCTTCAGAAATCAGATAGAACAGATTATTGCCGTCGATGTCGTGTTTGCCGAGCGGCGTCGACGCACTAACGTGGGCTTTAACATGCTCAATCGCCTGACGCAGCGCGTCCGGCAGCCAGGATTGCAGATGATGAATATTGCCGATAATCATAGTAGCCCTCAAATATAAAACAGCTTTTCATTTTTGTTTTATACGCTGCTTACCACTGCCAGACCACATTTTTATCGCGGTTTTTTGCGCTGGCGCAGCCTTCGCAGGCAAACGTTTCCCTGATTGTGGATTAATCGCTTGATTGCTCATCAAAGCTGCGTATAATGCCAGCCGTTTTGCCGGGAGGAAATATGGTCAATTGCGTACGACATTGCTGTGTCTTACCGCGTCTGAAAGCAGGCGCTGGCCTGGCGTTTTTCTTTCCGTTGCTCAATGAATTCTCGAAGCCCCTTATTTAAGGGGCTTTTTTTTTGCTCAGGCGTCAGGAGATAAGCATGGCTAACCCGCTATATCAAAAACATATCATTTCCATAAACGATCTCAGCCGCGAAGACCTCGAACTGGTGCTGGCGACGGCCGCAAAGCTGAAAGCCAATCCGCAACCCGAGCTGCTGAAGCATAAGGTTATCGCCAGCTGTTTCTTTGAAGCCTCCACCCGTACTCGCCTCTCTTTTGAAACCTCCATGCATCGCCTCGGCGCCAGCGTGGTTGGCTTCTCCGACAGCAGCAACACCTCGCTCGGCAAGAAAGGCGAAACCCTGGCCGACACCATTTCGGTTATCAGCACCTACGTCGACGCTATCGTAATGCGCCATCCGCAAGAGGGCGCCGCGCGTCTGGCAACCGAATTCTCCGGCAACGTACCGATTCTCAACGCCGGCGACGGCGCCAATCAGCATCCAACGCAAACCCTGCTCGACCTGTTCACCATTCAGGAAACTCAGGGCCGCCTTGAGAACCTCAATATCGCGATGGTCGGCGACCTGAAATATGGCCGTACCGTACATTCGCTGACCCAGGCGCTGGCCAAATTCAACGGCAACCGCTTCTACTTCATCGCCCCGGACGCGCTGGCGATGCCGCAGTACATTCTCGATATGCTGGATGAAAAAGGCATCGCCTGGAGCCTGCATAGCGCCATCGACGAAGTGATGGCAGAGGTCGATATTCTGTATATGACTCGCGTGCAGAAAGAGCGCCTGGACCCATCGGAATACGCCAACGTGAAGGCACAGTTCGTGCTGCGCGCCGCGGATCTCGAAGGCGCCCGCGTCAACATGAAGGTGCTGCACCCGCTGCCGCGCGTTGATGAAATCACCACCGACGTCGATAAAACGCCGCACGCCTGGTACTTCCAGCAGGCCGGCAACGGCATCTTCGCCCGCCAGGCGTTACTGGCACTGGTATTGAATAGCGAGCTGGCACAATAAGGGGGAATGAGAGATGACACACGACAATAAACTGCAAGTAGAAGCCATTAAACGCGGCACCGTGATCGACCATATCCCGGCCCAGGTCGGCTTCAAGTTGTTGACCCTGTTCAAGCTGACCGAAACCGACCAGCGCATCACCATCGGCCTGAACCTGCCGTCCGGCGAGATGGGCCGTAAAGATTTGATTAAAATCGAGAACACCTTCCTGACCGATGAGCAGGTCAATCAGTTGGCGCTGTATGCGCCGGACGCAACGGTTAACCGTATTGATGATTACGAAGTGGTGGGTAAATCCCGCCCGAGCCTGCCGGAGCGCATCAATAGCGTGCTGGTCTGCCCGAACAGCAACTGCATCAGTCACGCTGAGCCGGTTTCGTCGAGTTTCGCAGTGAAAAAACGCGCCGATGACATCGCACTCAAATGCAAATACTGTGAAAAAGAGTTTTCCCATTATGTGGTGCTGGCCAACTAATTGCGGTTGGTATTAATACCGGCCCTCCCTATAATGGCTACGACCTAATTACTGCAGTTCATCTGGAGATATTATGAGCAAAACTATTGCGACGGAAAAGGCACCAGCAGCTATCGGCCCATATGTACAAGGTGTTGATCTGGGTGGCATGATCATCACTTCCGGCCAGATCCCAGTAGACCCGAAAACCGGCAGCGTGCCGGAAGATGTCGCCGCGCAGGCGCGTCAGTCCCTGGACAACGTAAAAGCTATCGTTGAAGCCGCTGGCCTGAAAGTGGGCGATATCGTGAAAACCACCGTTTTCGTGAAAGATCTGAACGATTTCGCCACCGTGAATGCCGCGTATGAAGCGTTCTTCACCGAGCATAACGCCACTTTCCCGGCGCGTTCCTGCGTAGAAGTCGCGCGTCTGCCGAAAGACGTGAAGATTGAGATTGAAGCTATCGCGATCCGTCGCTAAGCGCTTCTCTGCCCTCACCCCAGGCGCTTGCGTCATCCACGGGGTGAGGGAAATGCCCTATTTTATCTTCGTTGCCCGCAGCAGTTTCTCCAGCGGATAGACCGCCGCAATCACCAGCTCATCCTGGGTTTTCGCCGCCGTATCCAGCTGCGCCTGGATTGAGGCGTACTCTTTATCGTCCAGCGTTCCCTGCCGCGCCACCAGATCGGTCAAGCGCAGCCCGAGGCTCGCCAGCTTATCAACCTGCTGCACCACCGGTTTAATCGTCGCCAGCTGATAGTTATTGTCGGTCAGCGCCAGCGCATCGCCGCTGTTGTTCTGCCAGCGGGTAAAGACGTGGCGCAGCGCATCGGCGCTCTCAGTATCCTCGGCATCGCTGATCAGCCGCTCCGCCCACTGGTTCAGGCTGCGTACGGTGTCGCTCTCCGCCGGCAGCGCATCGGCCAGCCGGTTCAGCGGTTCAAATTGATGGTAATTGTTCGCCTGGAACTTGAGATGTTGACGGGTGTAGTAATGCGCCGGCTCCAGCGCCTCGGCGAGGATCTGCAACGCCAGCGTATGCCTGCTGTTCGCCAGGCGGGTGAACTGCTCCAGCTGCTGAGTGTGCTGCTGCAGGCCGACGGAGACCGTTGACCAACTGTCCATCGCCTGCAGGCGCTGATACATATTGTCGCTGTCTTTGACGTCTTCGGCCGACCACAGCCGCTCCGCCACCGCAAAAGCCCGCGGCCACAGCTTGATATCGATGACCGGCGCGGCGACGTTTTCCGCCCACAGCGCCGCCTCGCCGCCGAGCAGATTCTTCTGTTGCTGCGCGTCGGGCAGCGTCGGCTGAATGCCCTGCGGTACGGCATCCAGCCGCTTACCGTCAATGGGATAACGGGTGTTGCCAAGCAGGAAGTAGCCTGCGAGCTTGTCGTCGTTAATGGTTAGCACCGGGCGGGTCTCGCCCATCCAGGTATCGACGCGGAACGTGACCTGATTGTCGCCGAGCCATTCAATCTCCTGCACGGCACGCCGTGATTTCCCTTTAAAATCAATAAATCCACGCCAGCCGCTATCGCCTTTTACCAGCGTAAAGCTGCCCTCAACCGCGCTGCCCTTCAGGCGCGGCATCGAAAACTGCCAGCTCTGGGCGCTGTCGTTATCGGTAATCGTATCCACACCGTTAAGCCCCTGCGGGATAATCTCATTACGATAGTGATAGGCGGTGTACTGCGGCTGGTCGAGGTAAAAACCGGTGGAGAGAATGCCGCGATAGCCGTGTTTGGCGACGTCGCCTAATGCGTCCTGCCCCTGCCAGGACTGAATCAGAATGCTCTTCGGTAAATCAGGGTGGTAGATTTCATCCCAGCCGACCATCTGCCGGTGATGTTTTTCGAGTAACGTCTCCAGGCGCCGGTTGAAGTACGCCTGTAGCGCGTGGCTGTCCGCCAGCCCCTTCTCTTTGAGGAATTTCTGAATGGCCGGATTGGCGCGCCACTGGCTATCATCGACTTCATCACCGCCGATATGCAGATACGGATCGGGGAAGATAGCCGCCAGTTCGCTGACCATCGCCTCGGCAAACGCGTAGGTGGCCTCTTTTGTTGGGTCGAGAACCGGTTTCAGCACACCCCAGTGGCGCTCCATCGCGTAAGGCCCCGGCGCGCTCATCAGCTCCGGATAAGCCACGGCGATCGCCGAGGCGTGGCCCGGCATATCGATTTCCGGCACCACGCGAATACCGCGTTCGGCGGCATAGCGCACAATGTCTTTCATCTGCGCCTGGGTATAAAACAGGCCGTCGCTGGCCTGCTGCTGCAGCTTCGGATAGCGGCTGGAGGCGAAGCGCCAGCCCTGATCGTCGGTCAGATGCCAGTGCAGTACGTTAAGCTTCGCCGCCGCCATACCATCAATCTGCCGCTTGATCGCCGACAGCGGCATAAAGTGACGGGCGGAATCCAGCAGCAGTCCACGCCACGGGAAGCGCGGCGCATCGTCAATGGCGACATAAGGAATGGTGGTGCCGTCAGGGCCGTTTTGTACCAGCTGTAGCAGCGTTTCCATGCCGCGCAGCGCGCCAAAACGCGTATTGGCTTTCAGGGTCGCGCCTTCGGCGTTAACGGTTAGCTGATAGCTTTCGTCGCTATCAGGCTGCGGCAGGAAAGGCACTTTCTTATTGACGATCACGTTAATGGTTGGGCTTTTTGCCGGCGCCGTCTGCGGCTGTAGCGTCCAGCCGGTTTGCCGCGCAAGACGTTCACGCCAGCGAGTTGTCGCCTCGCCCAGATCGTCGCCGCTGACGTTGATCGTCAGCTGATTATTTAGCGCCAACGCCCCCTGCGCCTGCGGGCGCTCCACATGGGCGGGCCACGGCATCAGCGGCAGATCGCCTGCCGGAGCGGCAAGCGCCATGCTGCTCAGTAATATTCCGCTGGTCAGCAGACTGTAACGCACGGTGTTAATCATCAATGTTCCTTTTTATGACGGGCCAAAAAAAGCAAAACATTGGGTTAACATGCGCACAAAATTGCGTCAATACATGGCGATGACGGGCTTCACAACTTGATGAGATTTAAGAGAAATACCGGTAAGCCCCTCTGCCGAACGGCAAAGGGGCGAAACCGCTACTGCCAGCCGTAGCGGCGGCTGTAGAAGCCTTTAACGGTCTGGGTCAACACCATGTAACCCGCCAGAATCGCCACCAGCCATGGGAAATAGCTGAGCGGCAGCGCCTGCAGCTGCAGGTAGCCCGCCAGCGGCGAGAACGGCAGCGCGATCCCCACCGCCATCACCAGCAGCGTCATCGCGAACAGCGGCCACGCGGCGCGGCTCTGGACGAACGGAATGCGGCGGGTACGAATCATATGCACAATTAGCGTCTGCGACAGCAGCCCTTCAATAAACCAGCCGGACTGGAACAGGGTCTGCATCTCGACGCTGTTGGCGTGGAACACCCACCACATCAGGCCAAAGGTGAGGATATCGAAAATCGAGCTGATTGGCCCGAAGAAGACCATAAAACGCCCGAGATCGGCCGGATTCCAGCGCTGCGGTTTACGGATCTGCTCATCGTCGACGTTATCAAACGGAATCGCCACCTGGGAGACATCGTACAGCAGGTTCTGAATCAACAGGTGCAGCGGCAGCATCGGCAGGAACGGCAGGAAGGCGCTGGCCACCAGCACGCTGAAGACATTGCCGAAGTTGGAGCTGGCGGTCATTTTGATGTACTTGAGCATGTTGGCGAAGGTGCGGCGGCCTTCGATAACCCCCTCCTCCAGTACCATCAGGCTTTTTTCCAGCAGAATGATATCCGCCGCCTCGCGGGCTATATCCACCGCCCCGTCAACGGAAATGCCAATATCCGCCGCGCGTAGCGCCGGGGCGTCGTTAATACCGTCACCCATAAAGCCCACCACGTGACCTTCGCGTTTCAGCAGCGTCACGATGCGCTCTTTATGCAGCGGCGCCAGGCGCGCGAACAGCGTGGTGCGTTTCGCCAGCGCTGCCAGTTCGTCGTCGCTCATGGCTTCAATCTGGCTGCCAATCACCACTTCGCCCGCATCCAGCCCCACTTCATGACACACTTTCGCCGCCACCAGTTCGCTGTCGCCGGTGAGGATTTTTACCGTAATGCCGCTGGCCTTTAACGCTTTCAGCGCCGGGGCGGTGGTCTCTTTCGGCGGATCGAGGAAGGCGATGTAGCCTTCGAGGATCAGGTCGGATTCATCCGCACGCTGATAGTCGCCTTCCCGCGCCGGCAGGTATTTGGTCGCCACCGCCACCACCCGCAGCCCCTGACGGTTCAGGGTATCGGTCACCCGGCGGATACGGCGCAGCATGGTGTCGTCCAGCGGTACGATTTCACCGTTGTAGCGCACCTGAGTCGAGACGTTGAGGATCTCCTGCAGCGCCCCTTTACAGATCAGCTGATGCGCCTCGTTCTGCTCTTTCACCACCACCGACATGCGGCGACGTTCGAAGTCGAACGGGATCTCATCCACCTTCTGCCAGCGTTCCGCGAGACCGCGGGCGGCATCCAGCTCTACCCCTTCCAGCACCGCGGTGTCGAGCAGGTTTTTCAGCCCGGTCTGGTAATGGCTATTGAGCCAGGCGGTGTGCAGGACTCTCTCACTGGATTTACCGGAAACATCAGTGTGGTTCTCCAGCACGATTTTATCCTGGGTCAGGGTGCCGGTTTTATCGGTGCAGAGGATATCCATCGCGCCAAAGTTTTGAATGGCGTCGAGGTGTTTGACGATCACTTTTTGTTTTGACAGCTTCACCGCCCCGCGCGCCAGCGTCGAGGTGACGATCATCGGCAACATCTCCGGCGTCAGGCCGACCGCCACCGACAGCGCGAACAGCGCCGCTTCCCACCAGTCGCCTTTGGTGTAGCCGTTGATCAGCAGCACCACCGGCGCCATCACCAGCATAAAGCGGATCAGCAGCATGCTGACCCGGCTGATGCCTTTCTGAAAGGCGTTCGGCTCGCTTTCCTGCTCGCTGACGCGCCCGGCAAGCTGGCCGAACCAGGTGTTGCCGCCGGTGGCGTAGACGATAGCCTGCGCCGAGCCACTCACCACGTTGGTCCCCATAAAGCACAGGGTGTCGCATTCCAGCGGATTGGTTTGTAGCGGATCGCGGGTGCGCGCGACTTTTTCAACCGGCAGCGATTCGCCGGTCAGCGAGGCCTGAGCGACAAACAGGTCGCGCGCCACAATGATGCGCAGGTCAGCCGGGATCATATCTCCCGCCGATAGCCTGACAATATCGCCCGGCACCAGTTGGTCGATGGGTAGTTCGAGCCAGCGGCTCTCGCCCTGTTCGTTGATGACCCGCAGCACCGTGGCGGTATTGCTGACCATCGCCTTCAGCGCATCCGCCGCTTTGGTCGAGCGCGCTTCCTGGATGAAGTTAAGCAGCGTCGAGATGCCGACCATCAGCGCGATAACGCCCGCAGCGAACAAATCTTCAGTGGAATAGGAGACGATGCCGAGCACCGTCAACAGCAGGTTGAACGGGTTGCGATAGCAGGTCCACAGATGAACCCACCACGGCGACGGCTTCTGCGCCGGGATTTGGTTATCGCCGTGCAGGGCGATTTTCGCCGCCACTTCGACGTCGTTCAGCCCTTCAGGGTGGCTATCGAACGCGCGCCAGATCTCCTGCTCATCCATGGCCGCCACGTCCAGGCAGCGCTTGCCGAGTGAATCCGGGAGCGGCGCGCTGGCCAGATTGCGGGCATCGGGCAGCGGATCGCGCTGGATCAAACGATGTGGTAAATGGCGGCTAAGCTGCGCGAACAGCTGCCGGGTAAAATTTTTCAGCATAAACAGTCCCTCCGCGCTCGCGCGAGCGAACGCAGCGTTGCCAACAGGCGCGGCAAAGCCTTACCTGTCAGGCATTATTTTTATAGGGCAGGGACATCGTGGACGTCACTGCTTTACGCTTTCCGGTAAAGCAGTGCTAAACAGGCTTACCGGAAAGAAAGGTTGATCCATCGAGGATGAGGAGTGGGATCGGGGTCCATAAAATTCTCCGGTAAGTGACTCAAGACGGCGCGGAGTATACCGCGACCAGGAAACTATTTGTGGCTATTATGGCTATCATACCGCCCGGCAACTAAACCAGACATCAACCAGTCTTTGCTCATTGAGGATTCGTTGAGTAGCATTAGACTCACTCAAATCGGACGATGGCGAGAACCTCGTATGCAAAACCGGCTAACAATCAAAGATATCGCCCGCTTAAGCGGCGTCGGAAAATCGACGGTGTCGCGCGTGCTGAATAACGAAAGCGGCGTCAGCGAGCGCACCCGCGAACGGGTGGAAGCGGTGATGCAGCAGCACGGTTTCTCCCCTTCCCGCTCCGCCCGCGCCATGCGTGGTCAGAGCGATAAGGTGGTGGCGATTATCGTCACCCGTCTGGATTCGCTGTCGGAAAATTTAGCGGTGCAGACCATGCTGCCCGCCTTTTATCAGCAGGGCTACGATCCGATCATGATGGAGAGCCAGTTTTCTCCGGCGCTGGTGGAAGAACATCTGGGCATGCTCGCCCGGCGCAATATCGACGGCGTGGTACTGTTCGGCTTTACCGGTATTCGCGAGGAGATGCTCGCGCCGTGGCGCGAAACGCTGGTGCTGCTGGCGCGCGACGCTCCCGGCTTCGCTTCGGTGTGTTATGACGATCATGGCGCGATCAAGTTACTGATGCAGCGTCTCTATGAGCGCGGGCACCGGCATATAAGCTTCCTCGGCGTGCCGCACAGCGACGTCACCACCGGGGAACGCCGTCATCAGGCGTATCTCGATTTCTGCGCGCAAAAGAAGCTCACGCCAACCGCTGCCCTGCCGGGGCTGGCGATGAAGCAGGGTTATGAAAGCGTCGCCAGCGTGCTGACGCCCGAGACCCGCGCGCTGGTCTGCGCCACCGATACTCTCGCTCTCGGCGCCAGTAAATATCTACAGGAACAGCGTATCGACACGCTACAACTCGCCAGCGTCGGCAGCACGCCGCTGATGAAGTTTCTGCATCCGGAGATCCTCACCGTCGATCCCGGCTACGCCGAAGCCGGACGCCAGGCGGCACAGCAGCTGATCGACCAGATCGCCGGCCACGCCGAACCCCGCCAAATCGTCATTCCCGCTGCCCTGAATTAATCTCGTTCGGGCGATTTATGTGATCTTCGCCGAGTTTCGGGAACGTTCCCATTTTGCATTGCCAACGGAACGGTTAGGATGCATGCAAGGTAAAAACGGCATCTCTCCCCTCTGTTTTTGAGGCTTCATCATGAGCAAAGTAAACCAGCAGGACATCGATAAACTGATCGAACTGGTGGGCGGGCGCGGCAACATTGCCACCGTCAGCCACTGTATTACCCGTTTGCGCTTTGTGCTGAACGATCCGGCCATCGCCAAACCGAAAGAGATTGAGCAGTTGCGCATGGTGAAGGGATGCTTCACTAACGCCGGGCAGTTCCAGGTGGTCATCGGCACCGAAGTCGGCGATTACTATAAGGCGCTGCTGGCCACCACCGGTCAGGCGTCCGCCGACAAAGAGCAGGCCAAACAGGCCGCGCGGCAAAATATGAAGTGGCATGAACGGTTGATCTCGCACTTTGCCGAGATCTTTTTCCCGCTTCTGCCGGCGCTGATCAGCGGCGGTCTGATCCTCGGTTTCCGTAACGTCATCGGCGATCTGCCAATGAGCAACGGCCAGACGCTGGCGCAAATGCACCCGTCGTTGAAAACGATTTATGACTTCTTGTGGCTGATTGGCGAGGCTATCTTCTTCTATCTGCCGGTGGGGATCTGCTGGTCAGCGGTGAAGAAAATGGGCGGCACGCCGATCCTCGGGATCGTGCTTGGCGTCACGCTGGTCTCTCCACAGTTGATGAACGCCTACCTGCTCGGCCAGCAGGTGCCGGAAGTGTGGAACTTCGGCCTGTTTACCATTGCGAAAGTCGGCTATCAGGCGCAGGTGATCCCGGCTCTGCTGGCGGGGTTGGCACTGGGCTTTATCGAAACACGTCTCAAGCGCATCGTGCCTGACTACCTCTATCTGGTGGTGGTGCCGGTGTGCTCGTTGATTCTGGCGGTGTTCCTCGCTCACGCTTTTATCGGCCCGTTTGGTCGTCTGATTGGCGACGGCGTGGCCTTCGCGGTGCGCCACTTGTTAACAGGCAGCTTCGCGCCGATCGGCGCCGCGCTGTTCGGCTTCCTCTATGCGCCGCTGGTAATAACCGGCGTACATCAGACCACCCTCGCTATCGATATGCAGATGATTCAAAGCATGGGCGGCACGCCGGTATGGCCGCTGATTGCGCTGTCGAATATTGCTCAGGCGTCGGCGGTGGTCGGCATTATTATTGCCAGCCGTAAACAGAATGAACGCGAAATCTCGGTACCCGCGGCGATCTCCGCCTATCTCGGGGTCACCGAACCGGCGATGTACGGCATCAACCTGAAGTACCGCTTCCCGATGCTGTGCGCGATGGTCGGATCCGGCCTCGCGGGCCTGCTGTGCGGCCTGAACGGCGTGCTGGCGAATGGCATCGGCGTCGGCGGCCTGCCGGGCATCCTGTCGATTCAGCCAAGCTACTGGCAGGTCTATGCCACGGCGATGGCCATCGCCGTGGTAGTGCCGATTATCCTCACCACCGTGGTTTATCAACGCAAGTACCGTCAGGGCACCTTGCAGATTATCTAACGTCTTCTTTCGGGGCGCCGCTTGCGCCCCCTTTATTCGCAGGAACGTAATATGAATACCCTTCCCCGCTGGTGGCAAAACGGCGTTATTTATCAAATCTACCCGAAGAGTTTTCAGGACACCACCGGCAGCGGTACCGGCGATTTACGCGGCGTCACCGCCCGTCTCGACTACCTGCAAAAGCTCGGCGTCAACGCTATCTGGCTGACGCCGTTCTACGTCTCGCCACAGGTGGACAACGGCTATGATGTGGCGAATTATACCGCTATCGATCCCTCATACGGCACGCTGGAGGATTTCGACCAACTGGTCGCCGGAGCGAAAGCGCGCGGTATCCGCATCGTGCTGGATATGGTGTTTAACCATACCTCGACGGAACACGAATGGTTCCGCCAGTCGTTAAATAAGGCGAGCCCGTATCGCCAGTTCTATATCTGGCGCGACGGCGAGCCGGGAGCATTGCCGAATAACTGGCGTTCGAAATTCGGCGGTAACGCCTGGCAATGGCATGCGGAAAGCGAACAGTATTATTTGCATCTTTTCGCCACCGAGCAGGCGGATCTCAACTGGGAAAACCCGACGGTACGCGCCGAGCTGAAAAAAGTCTGCGAGTTCTGGGCCGATCGCGGCGTTGATGGCCTGCGCCTCGATGTCATCAATCTTATCTCCAAGGAGCAGGACTTCCCCTCCGATACCGTTGGCGATGGACGCCGCTTCTACACCGATGGCCCGCGGGTTCACGAGTTCCTGCAGGAAATGAGCCGCGATGTCTTTACCCCTCGTGGCCTGATGACCGTGGGCGAAATGTCTTCCACTTCACTTGAACACTGCCAACAGTACGCCGCGCTGGACGGCTGCGAACTGTCGATGACGTTTAATTTTCATCACTTAAAAGTCGATTATCCCGGCGGTGAAAAATGGACCCTCGCCCGTCCGGACTACGTGGCGCTGAAAGCGCTATTCCGCCACTGGCAGCAAGGGATGCATAACCGGGCGTGGAATGCGCTGTTCTGGTGTAATCACGATCAGCCGCGCATCGTGTCGCGCTTCGGCGACGAGGGCGAGTACCGGGTGCCGGCGGCGAAGATGCTGGCGATGGTACTGCACGGCATGCAGGGCACGCCCTATATCTATCAGGGCGAAGAGATTGGCATGACCAACCCGCATTTCAGCAGCATTAGCGATTATCGCGACGTGGAAAGCCATAACATGTTTATCGAGCGCGCGGCGCAGGGACAAAGCCCGGATGAACTGCTGGCGATTCTGGCCAGCAAATCGCGCGACAATAGCCGCACGCCGATGCCGTGGCACGATGGCGAGAACGGCGGCTTCAGCGATGGAGAACCCTGGATCGCGTTGGGTAATAACTATCGCGAGATTAACGTCGAGGCGGCGCTGGCGGATCCGGAATCGGTGTTTTACACCTATCAGCAGCTGATCGCGCTGCGAAAAACCACGCCGGTGCTGACCTGGGGGGATTATCAGGATCTGCTGCCGGACCATCCGTCGCTGTGGTGTTATCGCCGCCAGTGGCAGGGGCAGACGCTGGTGGTGGCCGCCAACCTGAGCCGTGAGTTCCAGCCGTGGCAGCCGCCGGAGATGTCTGGCGACTGGCGGGCGCTGATTGGCAACTATGCGGAGACGTCCAACCGCCCGGCGGCAATGACGCTGCGGCCGTTCGAAGCGGTATGGTGGTTGCAGGCATAAAGCTTTTCCCCGATGGCGCTACGCTCACCGGGGCTACCGGTTCGTGGGGCTGGAGATTACGCGCGGTCAGCGTCAGGAAGGATAACGCTCTCCTGCGGCTGCGCTGAGGCGTGCTCCTCTTTGGCCTTCAGCCGATCCCAGGCGCGGAAGAACGGATAGTAAATCACCAGCGAAATAGTTAAATTCACGACCTGCAGTATGGTGCCGGAAATATGGCCGCCGGTCGCCAGATAGCCGCTGATGAAGATCGGCGTAGTGAACGGCAGCGCGATTCCGGCCGGCGGCGCAACCAGCCCGGTCGCCATTGCGGTATAGGACACGATCACCAGCAGCACCGGCGTTAAAATAAACGGCAGGAAGAAGTACGGGTTCATCACCAGCGGGATGCCGAACACCATCGGCTCGCTGATGTTAAACAACGCTCCCGGCGCGGCAATTTTCCCCAGCTGTTTCATCTGCTGACTACGGCTGCGCAGCAACATAAATATCACCAGCCCCAGCAGCGCGCCGGTGCCGCCGGGCGCAATCCACAGATCGTAAAATTGCTGGGTAATGATATGCGGGATCGGCTGGCCGTTCTGAAAGGCCGTCAGGTTCTCTGACATATTCGACAGCCACACCGGCTGGATAAATACCAGCACAATCGCGTCGCCGTGCAGGCCCAGCGTC
The DNA here is from genome assembly GCF_057196925.1 of Klebsiella sp. SYXHC3. NCBI lineage: Bacteria > Pseudomonadati > Pseudomonadota > Gammaproteobacteria > Enterobacterales > Enterobacteriaceae > Klebsiella > Klebsiella sp. SYXHC3. Next base: position 73,479 of record NZ_JBXUNG010000010.1, read on the forward strand.
CACAAAATACCGATCACTATCACCGAAATAATCATCCCCGGCAGCGTACCGCCGACGTGATGCATCGGAATACCGATCAAAGTGGCGATCATGCTGTTGATGTCGCCGAACGGCGAGGCCTCAACCGCCAGGCGCAGCGCCAGCACCACCGCCAGAACACAGAAGCCGGGGATCAGGGCGAGGAACGATTTCGCCACTGCCGGCGGCACGCCGTCCGGCATGCGGATAACGAGATTGCGGCTGGCGACCAAACGATAAATCTCCGTCGACAGCAGCGAAATGACAATAGCGACAAACAGCCCCTGGCTGCCGACCATGCTCACCGGGATCACCCCTTTAATCACCTCCGCCGCGCCGTGTACCGGGGTAAAGAGGGTGTTCTGCGGGATAGTCATCACAAAGGCCACCAGCGACATCGCCCCGGAGCTCAGCGGGTCGATGGTGCGGTACTTCTCCGCCAGCCGATAAGCGATGCCGAAGCTGGAAATCAGCGCCATAATGTCGTAGGTCGCTTTCACCGGGTACAGCATTTTATCACGCCAGACCTCGCCAAACAGGCCGCTCATCATGTCGGCATAGCCGGGGATCGGCAGGTAGGCGAAAATCAGGAAAAACGAGCCAATCAGCATAAACGGCATATTCAGAATGATGCCATCGCGTACCGACAGGACGTGCTTTTGCCCGGCGATTTTCAGCGCCGCGGGCATGACGTAACGTTCAATCCAGCTTGTATTCGACATGGTGTGCTCCCGAGGGAAATAGCGGTCAGTTAAATTGCGTCAGCCATTGACGGTTTATCGTTAACACTTCATCCAGCAGCGCCTGGGCATCGGTGACGTTACCGACCAACGGGTTAGCCACCAGCGCCAACAGCGCGCTCTCGCGGCAGCCGTGTACCGCGGCTTCAATCGTCAGCCTTTCAAAGGCCTTCACCTGCTGCGTCAGGCCGTTCATCGCCGGCGGCAGCGGGCCGAACGCCAGCGGCCGTGCCCCTTGCGCATCAATAATGCTGTTGGTTTCCACCACCGCATCATCATCAAGGCCGTGAATCGCGCCGTTGTTGCGGGTGTTTACCACCATCTCCGCGCCCAGGTTGTTGTGAATCGCATTGATAAGCTCAACGGCCACTTCCGAGTAGTAAGCGCCGCCGCGAAAGCTCAGCTGCTCTGGTTTTTCTTCCAGCTGCGGGTCGGCGTACAGCGTAAACAGCTCCTGCTCGACCTTCATCACCTGCTCGGCGCGGGTGCCTTTGGTTTTCGCTGCGGCGATCTCTTCCGCCAGCATCGCCGGCGTCAGCCAGAAATAACGATGATAAGGGCACGGAATCGCCTTTAGCGCGCGGAGGAATTCCGCCGGCCACGGCAGTTCTTTAATGTTGTTCATCGACAGCGCCTTACCGTCGCAGAGCATATCGATCACTTTGCCGGTGACATCCTCGCGCCCCTGTAGCACCTTATGCACCCAGACCATATGGTTGAGCCCGGCAAAGCGCAATTTCACTTCGGACTCCTGGGCGCCTAACATCCCGACGATCATGTGCTGCATGTTGATCGGCACGTTGCACAGGCCGATGATCTTCGCCGTGCTGTAGCGGCTGACCGCCTCGGTGACGATCCCCGCCGGGTTGGTAAAGTTAAGAATGAACGCTTCCGGCGCCAGCTGTTCCACTTTGCGCGCAACTTCGAGGATCACCGGGATCGTCCGTAGCGCCTTGGCGAACCCGCCGACGCCGGTGGTCTCCTGGCCCAATAGATGATATTTGAGACCCAGCCGTTCATCCGCGGCGCGCGCCGCCAGCTGCCCGACGCGTAGCTGCGTCAGCACAAAGCTGGCGCCGCGGATCGCCTCATCGAGCGTAAAGTGGACGCTGACCGCCACCTGCTCCAGCCCTTTATGTTTCAACATCCGCCGGGCCAGCGCGGCAATGATCTCAACCTTTTCCCTGCCGGATTCGACATCCACCAGCGCCAGTTCGGTGACCGGAAGCTGTTCATAACGAACGATAATCCCTTCAATAAGCTCCGGCGTGTAGCTGCTGCCGCCGCCGATAACGGCGATTTTCAGTGCTTGCATAGTGACCTCTATTCGCATTTTCGGCATGCAGATCGCCGCGCGCGATCGCCAGGACCGCACGTGAGGGTGATAAAAATGGGATTAGAAAATTAGCGTTCGAGCAGGGCCAGCGCTTTATCCAGCACCGCTGCGCCGCGCATCATGCCGTAGTCGGCCATATCGATCACCGCCACCGCTTTACCCTGCGGCGCCGCCAGCGCGGTCAGGCGGCCGGCTTCGTATTTGACCTGCGGCCCGAGCAGAATGACGTCGGCGTTCGGCAGTTCGCGTTCAAATTCCGCCACCGCTACGGCATAGATTTCCAGCGCCAGCGCGCGCTGCTGGGCTTCCGCTTTCATTTTGTTCACCAGCATGCTGGTCGACATGCCTGCGGCACAACAGAGTACGATTCGTGGCATTGCGCTTCCCCTTTGCGTGTTTATCGCTTCAGCCTTCACGACCTATGCGACTATATTGTTAATATTGTGTGATAGTGAAGGCTATATGAAAATAATTTTCACCGATGTGATCGAGGCTCAATTTTTGCGCATTATTTCCTCATGCCATTGCGAAACATCGACGCCAGACATAGGAAATATTCTGCGCAGGTGCTATAAAAACGGCTATTCACTAAGTGAAAAATATTTTCAATTCCGGGTACTGCCAAAGGGAACATCAGGATGGATATCGTAGGTCAACTACAGGACGGATTGGTCCGCTTTAGCGCTCAGGAGTCGCGCGTCGCCGCCTTTATTCTGGAAAATCTTAGCTTTACCGCCAGCGCCTCGATTGACGAACTGGCCGCCAGCGCGGGGGTCAGCCCGGCCACCATCACCCGCTTCGCCCGTTCAGTGGGCTGTGATGATATTCGTGATTTACGCAAACAGCTGGCGCAGGCCAGCGAACGGCGCGCCAGCTGGCTCACGCCGGATAGCGCCGCCCTGCCCGTCGCCTGGCGCGACAAACTTAGCAGCCTCGGCGATACGCTAACCCGTCAGCTCGGCCACACCGCCGAAGCGGCGGTGGAGAAGTGCAAATCGCGCCTGCTGAGCGCCCGCGCGGTGCATTGCTTCGCCCTCGGCGCCCAGGACGTGGCGCTGGCGGCGCTGCTTCAGCACCAGTTGCTGCCATCCGGTATCGCGATTAATCTCTGCCAGGATGCGGCGCTGATGCGAATGACTGCCAGTACCCTTAATGACGATCACCTGCTGCTGGTGCTGGCCACCGCCGATGCCAATGCCGTATTACAAAGCGCGACGCTGCAGGCGCGTACGCAAGGGGTGACGATTATCGCTCTGAGCCCGGAACAGCACGCGCTGGCGGATATGGCCAGCGCCGTGCTTCCCCTGCCCGTCAACCCGCAGCATGCCCGCTACGCCCTGCTGCTGCTTGTCGATCTGCTTAACGATACATTGATTGCCTGAATATTCTGCCCGTTCCCTTCGCGATCGGGCCCCATTTTTGCTTATATTTTAAGCGCCTAAATTTACATTTCACGCTAGCGCCCATCATCCGTACTCTCACCTTTTTACCTTGTTCTGGGTCAATAAAATCGCAAACATCTTTGATGCAAATCACTACATATAGAACTTAAAATGCGCCTCAGCCCTACATATTGTATTAATCGTCTATTATGTCACCATATCTTGTCGTTGTTGGGCGGTGATGAGATGTGGATAAAAAGGGCCGGATCCGAAGGCAAACGCCGCTAGTCGTAGCGTGGCGCGCTTTTGGGAGACCTTCCGCCTCTGTGGATAACCTGTTCTATATATGGAGTGATCATGACACCGCATGTGATGAAACGTGATGGCTGTAAAGTGCCGTTCAAGTCAGAGCGCATTAAAGAAGCAATTCTGCGTGCAGCTAAAGCAGCGGGAGTCGATGACGCAGACTATTGCGCCACCGTCGCAGAAGTCGTTAGCCAGCAAATGCAGGGCCGCGCGCAGGTCGATATCAACGACATCCAGACCGCCGTGGAAAACCAGTTGATGTCCGGCCCGTGGAAACAGCTGGCGCGCGCCTATATCGAATATCGCCACGATCGCGATATCGAGCGTGAAAAGCGCGGCCGTCTGAACCAGGAAATTCGTGGTCTGGTCGAGCAAACCAACTCATCGCTGCTCAACGAGAACGCCAACAAAGACAGTAAAGTGATCCCGACCCAGCGCGATCTGCTGGCCGGTATCGTGGCCAAACACTATGCCCGTCAGCACCTGCTGCCTCGCGATGTGGTGCAGGCGCACGAGCGCGGCGAGATCCACTACCACGATCTCGACTATTCGCCGTTCTTCCCGATGTTCAACTGCATGCTGATCGACCTGAAAGGCATGCTGACTCACGGCTTTAAAATGGGCAATGCCGAAATTGAGCCGCCGAAGTCTATCTCTACCGCCACCGCGGTCACGGCGCAGATTATCGCCCAGGTCGCCAGCCATATTTACGGCGGCACCACCATTAACCGTATCGATGAAGTGCTGGCGCCGTTCGTCACCGAGAGCTTCAAAAAGCATCGTAAAATTGCCGAAGAGTGGCAGATCCCGGATGCCGAAGGCTATGCCCGTACGCGGACCGAAAAAGAGTGCTACGACGCGTTCCAGTCGCTGGAGTATGAGGTCAACACGCTGCATACCGCCAACGGCCAGACGCCGTTCGTCACCTTTGGTTTTGGCCTCGGCACCAGCTGGGAGTCGCGCCTGATCCAGCAGTCGATTCTGCGCAACCGCATCGCCGGCCTCGGCAAAAACCGCAAAACGGCGGTATTCCCGAAACTGGTCTTCGCCATTCGCGACGGCCTGAACCATAAGTTCGGCGATGCGAACTATGACATCAAACAGCTGGCCTTAGAGTGCGCCAGCAAGCGCATGTACCCGGATATTCTCAACTACGATCAGGTAGTGAAAGTCACCGGGTCGTTTAAAACGCCGATGGGCTGCCGCAGTTTCCTCGGCGTGTGGGAAAACGAGAACGGCGAACAGGTACACGATGGGCGCAACAACCTCGGCGTTATCAGCCTGAACCTGCCACGTATCGCGCTGGAAGCGAAAGGCGACGAAGCCGCCTTCTGGGCGCTGCTGGACGAACGCCTGCTGCTGGCGCGCAAAGCGCTGATGACCCGTATCGCCCGTCTGGAAGGGGTGAAAGCCCGCGTCGCGCCAATTCTGTATATGGAAGGCGCCTGCGGCGTGCGTCTGAAAGCCGACGATGACGTCGCGGAAATTTTCAAGAATGGCCGCGCGTCCATTTCCCTGGGCTACATCGGGATTCACGAGACCATCAACGCGCTGTACAACAATCAGCATATGTACGATAGCGAAGCGCTGCGTGAAAAAGGCATCGCCATCGTTCAGCGTCTGCGCGACGCCGTTGAACAATGGAAGGAAGAGACCGGCTACGGCTTCAGCCTGTACAGCACGCCGAGCGAAAACCTGTGCGATCGCTTCTGCCGCCTCGATACCGCCGAATTCGGCGTGGTACCGGGCGTGACCGAAAAAGGCTACTACACCAATAGCTTCCATCTCGACGTCGAGAAGAAGGTTAACCCGTACGACAAGATCGATTTTGAAGCGCCGTATCCGCCGCTGGCCAACGGCGGCTTCATTTGCTACGGCGAATATCCGAATATCCAGCATAACCTCAAGGCGCTGGAAGACGTGTGGGATTACAGCTATCAGCACGTACCGTATTACGGCACCAATACGCCGATCGATGAATGCTACGAGTGCGGATATACCGGCGAGTTCGAGTGCACCAGCAAGGGCTTTACCTGCCCGAAATGCGGCAATCACGACGCCGCCCGCGTATCGGTGACCCGCCGGGTATGCGGTTATCTCGGCAGCCCGGACGCGCGTCCGTTCAACGCCGGCAAGCAGGAAGAAGTGAAGCGCCGCGTGAAGCACCTGGGCAATGGGCAGATTGGTTAAAGACCAATGCGCTTTTCCCGGATAGCGGCGCGCAGCGCCTTATCCGGGCTACCACTACTACTGTCGTAGCCCGGCCGAGCGCAGCGACGCCGGGAAATGGCCGCACTCCTTCGTTTTCGCAAAGCAATTAATGTCAGAGCAAGGCGGCAAACGAAGGAATCCCAGACAGCCTGGTGGGTTTCCTCAAATCAGTTGGCGTTGTAGCAAGGCGGCAAACGAGTAAGTCCCGGGAAGCTTACTGGAGTAAGTGACCCGGGCGAGCGAGCGCAGCCAACAACGCTGCAGCGGCAAATGAGAAGAGGAAACAATGAATTATCACCAGTATTACCCCGTCGACATCGTCAACGGCCCCGGCACCCGCTGCACCCTGTTTGTCTCCGGATGCGTCCACGAGTGCCCCGGCTGCTACAACAAAAGCACCTGGCGGGTAAATTCCGGTATGCCGTTCACAACCGGGATGGCCGACCGCATCATTGCCGACCTCAACGATACCCGCATTAAACGCCAGGGGCTTTCACTCTCCGGCGGCGATCCGCTGCATCCGCAAAACGTCGCGGAGATCCTCAATCTGGTGCAGCGCGTACGCGCCGAATGCCCCGGTAAAGATATCTGGGTCTGGACGGGCTATAAGATTGACGAACTGAACGCCGAGCAGATGGAAGTCGTGAACCTGATTAACGTGCTGGTCGACGGTAAGTTTGTGCAGGATTTAAAAGACCCGGCGCTTATCTGGCGCGGCAGCAGCAACCAGGTCGTGCATCATTTGCGTTAATCCCCTCCGTCAGCCTCTCAAAACCGGCTGACGCACTCCATCGCCACCGTTTTAAACTCATCGAAGCTACGGGTCGCGGCAAGGCGGCTCATGGCGCGCTCGCGCAGGAAAGTCACGAAAATATCGTAGATCGCCATCGCCTCTTCATACTCGCTCTTGCTGATAGCGAGCAGGAAGATGATATGGGCGGTTTCGTCGCCCCAGGCGATACCCTGCGGGGCGATCACGGTATAGACCACCGTCTTTTTCGCTAACAGGCCGAGGGCGTGCGGCAGCGCAATACCGTCGCCCAGCATGGTGCTGACAATCGCTTCACGCTCGACCACCGAATCATGAAACTCCGCATCGACGAAGCCTTCCTGCTGCAGCTGCTGACACAGCTCGGCGAACAGCGTTTGCTGATCTATCGGCTTATCGATCACCCGGAAGTGGGCGGCATCGAAGTATTTATTCAACATCCACGGACGGGTGCGATCCACCAGCACCAGCTTGCCAATCTGATCTAACTGGTAATCGGTGGGGAACGGCGCGATGGTCACCACCGGTTTGTCTTTTTCGCCGATCCGTACCGTTGAGATGACAAAATCCTCATCGATCGCCTCCCGCTGCTCATATTCACGCTGGGAAATGGTAGCGGCGATCGCCAACTGCGGATATTTACGCTGCAGGATCGCTTCGATCATCCGCACCATCGCATTACTGGTATCGCACACCAGCAGTACGTGCGGCTGGCGCTGGTAGCCGATGTTGTAGTGGCGTTCCAGCCCGACGCCAATATGCAGCACCAGAAAGCCGATTTCGTTTTCGCTGATGGTATAAGGCGTGTATTTGCCCCAGCTCGATACCGCGGCGAGTGTCATATCCCATGCCATCGGATAGTGCTGTTTGATGTTATCGAGCAGCGGATTGGGGATCATTATCTGATAGCGCACGCGGGTGATCATGGTTTTAATGTGGGTCAGCAGATCGGCGTGCAGCTGGGCGTCGTCCAGCAGGTTGTAGTTATACTGACTGTTGATGTAACGCAGAATGTAATTGACCAGCGCTTCGTCATCGTCGGCGCTGATGGTTTCGGGATCAACATCCTGTACCTGACGGGCGGCGATATGCACGCACAGCCACTCTTCCTCGGCGGGCGAGAAGGGTTTTCCGGCCAACCGCTGTAGCTCCCCCGCCAAATCGCGCGCCGCGTCGCGGACGTTTTGCGCCACATCTTCGGCGCTAAAATCGGCCAGCGGGTAGCCTTCACTCACGCGGCGTACCACAACCGCGCCGTACAGGCAGATAAAGCGCTCGCCGACATCGGTGAGGCGAATATGATGCCGGGTGAGCGTCTCCTGCAGCACCGGTTCCAGTTGCGCAGGAACATCCGCTTCCAGCGCCTCGGCGCTAATCAGCGGATTAATGCCGCCCTGCAGCGTCAGCTCCCACAGTAAATCGGTCAGGCAGGCGCGAATCGATACCTCGCTGCCGAACAGCTTCATGCCGTGGCGCGGGCGGGTTTCAAGAGTCAACTGATAACGCTGGAAGCGCTCGCGCACCTCGACCATATCATTTTGCAGCGTGGCGCGGCTGACGAACCACTCATCGGCCAGATCTTCCAGCTTGATGGAGAACGCCGAGGTCAGGAAACGCACCAGCAAAAAGTGGATGCGCTCCTGGGCGGTACGCGGCACGTGCTGCGTCTTCGGCGCCGTCTCCTCCAGCGCCTGAAAACGCGATCGGTCGTCAATCTTCAGTTGATAACCGCTACCGCGGTTGAGCGTAAACTGCGCGCCATACTGCGCCAACAGCGCATTCAGCGCGGTGATATCGGCGCGCACGGTACGGGTAGAAACCGACAGCCGCTGCGCCAGTTCATCCTGCGGCAGCGTTTCATTTCGCAGCAGGGTGAAGAGTTGCGCTAAGCGTTGGTTGGGAAATCGCATGTCAGTTCCTTGTTGTTACGGCTCAGGGTTGGGCGGATATCACCATCTGCGATGGGCTACCGACCGGCGTGTAGTCTGGGGCAAAGGTTAATTTGCCATCCTTCGGCGCCACGCTAAAACGGGTAATATTATCGCTACGCTGGTTCATGACGTACAGCCACTGCCCCTGATTATCCAGCGTCAGCGTACGGGGGTAATCCCCACGGGTCCAGATATCCTCCTGGTGGCTCAGGCTGCCGTCAGCCAGCACGCTAAAGTGGGCAATGCTGTTATGCAGGCGGTTGGCGACATATAGCTGTTTGCCATCGTTGCTCAACACCAGGCCCGCGGCAAAGCTGGTGCCCTTATACTCTTTCGGCAGCGCGGAGACGGTTTTGCCTTCGCGCAGCAGGCCGCTTTGCTTATCAAGATGATAGAAGGTCAGCGTCGACGCTTCTTCGTTAATCAGCCACAGACCGTCGCCCTTTGGCGTAAAGACGAAGTGGCGCGGGCCGGCTCCCGGCGATGAGGCGGCGATAAACGGCGGATCGTTCGGCGTCAGCTTACCGCTGGCGCTATCCAGCCGGTACTGATAGATCCGATCCAGCCCGAGATCGGTGGAGTAAACAAACTTCCCACTGGGATCCGCGGCGATCATATGGGCGTGAGGGCCATTGTGATCGCTAATGGCAAAGCTGCCCTCGACGGCCGCCGCCGGACGTTCGGCGCCGGCCGGACCTTCATCCTGATGCACATCCACCGCCTCGCCCAGGCTACCATCTTCTTTCACCGGTAGCACGGCGGTGCTGCCGCTAACATAGTTGGCCACCAACAGATATTTACCATCCGGCGTCAGGGAGAGATACACCGGCCCGGCGCCGCCGGAGGCAACCTGGTTGAGTTCCGTCAGCTCGCCGTTCTTGTCAATTCGCCACGCCTGCACCACGCCTTTTTCGACTTCACTGGCGGCATACAGCGTTTTGCCATCGCGCGATACGGTTAACTGCGCGACGTTCGGCAACGAGCTCACCAGCGCCTTATCGCGCAGAGCGCCGGTTTTGGCATCGACGGTAAAGCGATACAGACCTTCGCCATTAGGATTATAGGTACCAATCCAGGCGTAGTGGGTTTGCGCGGCGGCGCCGGCGGCAAGCAAAGACAGTGAAGCAACAAGCAGGTGACGAGCGGTTGGCATAGTAACTCCTTGATGGTTCGGTGGGATAAGTTGCCCCTCACCCTTTGAGGGTGAGGGGCAAGGCACTACTTCACTAACTGTTTGGTCATCTCCAGCAACTGGCGCACATCGGCCGGGCGGGTGTTGCCGCTGGCTTTATCGATAATCGAGCTGTAAATATGCGGGATGATTTTACTCACGCCGGCATCCAGGGCGATTTTCAGGATCTCGCTGTAGTTTTCCAGATCGATACCGCCGGTCGGTTCCAGCCAGAAATCGTGCGCGGCGCAGGCTTTGGCGACGGCTTCAAACTCGGCGCGGTGCTTCAGGCCGCCCATCGGGAAGTATTTGATAGAGCTGCCGCCCATATCTTTTAACAGCGCGATGGCGGTTTCCAGCGGAACAATCCCATCCGCCGCGCCGCTGCTCAGCGGGCCGGTTGAGATCTTCACCATTCCCGGCGTGCCGGTCGGCGAGACCAGGCCATTCACCACGGTCTCATTCTGCCCGAGCAGCGCGCGGCTGGTAGCCACGCCGGTGAAGACCTGGTTGACGTGCTGCGGCTGCACCTGGCGAGAAATCTCGCTCACCATCGCCGACTGGTTTGGATCGCCTGCGCCCAGCCCGACGGAGAGCGCGTTATCAATCAGCTTCGCGTATTCACGCATATCGGCCACCGCGCTGGCGACGTCCGGATAGTTTTTGGAGAGCACGCCGACCAGTACGTGACCTTCCGCCGCCTCGTAAATTTCACGGGCGTTGTCTTTGCTGCCCGCCAGTACGTTCAGGCACACGCGGTCACGGTAAAAGTTTGGGGTCAGTTTCATGCTTTTTTCTCCTTATTCAGAACTTCTGCGATGCGGCGAGCGACCACCTCCAGCTGCTGCGCGTTCACGCTGCGGACATCGGCTTCGATAATGCCTTCATTCGCTTTATAGCCGCGGAAGTAAATGGCGTATTCGCCCTGCTTCAGGGCGTTAACCAGATCGCCGGTATTCACGCCGGTGGTCGCTTCATCAAATTTAATTTCGGCGCGGGCGATATCACGGCCCGCGCTATCCCACACCACCCGCGCGGTCACGCCGTTGAGAGTGTTGAGCTGTTCGATAAACGGCGTCATCTTGTCCACCATCTGCTGGCCGCTCTCTTTGGTCGCCGTCAGGTAGTGTTCAATGGCGCAGGTCAGCCCGAGAATGCCCTCTTTACCCACTTTCATCGCCCGGCCAATCCCCATCGACTGGCGCTTAACCCACTCAACGTACTGCGTTTTGCCGATGACCAGCCCGCTGGTCGGCCCTTCAATCGCTTTCGCGCCGCTGTAGATAACCAGGTCGGCGCCCATGCGGTAGTAGCACTGCAAATCTTCTTCCGCCGCCGCATCGACGATCAGCGGCAAGTTATGCTGGCGCGCCACTTCCGCGGCCTGCGCGACGTTAAGCATGCTTTTTTGCACACAGTGGTGGGATTTGATGTACAGAATCGCCGCGGTGCGCGGAGTGATCGCCGCCGCCAGCTGTTGGGCAGAACATTCGTTGGCGTAGCCCGCTTCCACCAGCTTACCGCCGCCCAGCGCCACCATGGTGCCAACCGGCGCGCCGAAGTTGACGTTGTGGCCCTTCGGCAACACGATTTCGTTATTTTCAATCGGGGTAACGTGCAGGTTTTCCAGCAGCCAGTCGCTGTCTTTCACCAGCACCGCCGCGACCGACTGGGCAATCCCCGCCGACGCGCAGGAGACAACGGTCGCCCCTTCCACATCCAGCAGTTTGGCGATGTACTCGCCGGTTTTATTCACCAGGTCTTTCATTTCAAAGTACTGGTTCATACCGGCCATCGCGGCTTCAACCACTTCCGGGCGCGGCGTGGAAACGCCCAGCGCCGTCATTCGGCCAGAAGTGTTAATAACTTGTTTTAAATGGTATTTCTCAAAAATCGAAGGCATGTTCCGCGCTCCCTTGTTCGGTCAGATAGCCCTTGCCCGCGCGAATCGCGGCCAGCGGCACCAGAATGTTGTCAGCCTGCAGGCTCTCTTTTTCGGCATCCACCAGCAACGTGGGCTGATGCTGCAGGTTAAATAGCGTTAAATCGGCATCGAAGCCCACTTCCAGGCGCCCTTTACGCGTCAGGCGCAGCCCCTCGGCGGCGCTGACGGTCACGCAGTCAATGACCTGCGGCAGGGTCATGCCGATGGCGAGGAATTTCGACATCACCAGCGCCAGCGAGCGCACCGGGCCGTCGATACGGTTACGGCAGTAAATATCGGAGCTAATGGTGTGCGGCAGAATGCCCATCGCAATCGCCCGCCGCGCCACTTCAAAGCTGAAACTGGCGGTACCGTGGCCGACATCGAGGCGCACGCCGCGCTGCAGAGCGCGAGTAATGGAGCTGCGCAGCTCGCCGGCAGGATTAAGAATACGGTTCGGCTTGCCGTTATAGCAGTGGGTAATGATGTCGCCACTGCTCAGCAGATCGGCGATTTCATCGAGGTTCGGCGGGTTATTGCCGATGTGCACCATCAACGGCAGATCGCCGTTTTCCTGCTGAATGGCTTTGGCGCGCGCCAGCGGCGTAATGCCGTTTTCGCCGACGACGCTGCTGCTCATCCGCGCCTTCAGGCCGACGATAAAATCAGGATGACGTTGCACCGCCTGCTTCACCGCGGCGGCGTCGATATTAGCCATATTCGCCAGCTCATTCTGCGCAATCAGCCCGACGCGGGAGATATTGAGCAACGCATAAACTTCCGTCGCCGCTTTACGGGTCAGTTGATAGAAGTCATCGACGTCGTCGGCGCCGGTGCTGCCGGCATCAATCACGGTGGTGACGCCGGTGGCGATGCCGACGCTATCCGGCTCATCGTGATAAATTGGTGAATTCGGGTAGCAGTGAACGTGAGAGTCAATCCAGCCAGCGCTGACGTAAACCTTGCCGTTCAGCTCGATGGTTTTACGGGAGGGCGCGCTAATCTCGCCCAGCGCCGCGATTTTCCCGTCCTGGATGGCGATATCAGTCAGGGTATCGTCGACGAGGCGCGCACGGCGCAGGAGTAAATCAAACATAGCTATCTCCTGATGAAAGAGTGAATCTGTTGCCGGATGGCGGCGTACCGCCTTATCCGGCCTACAAATCGCGCTGACTTGCAGGCCCGATAAGCGCGGCGCCATCGGGCGATTAGCTAATCGCAATCGGGAAGATGGAACCGAGGATCATCGCGCCGAGGATGGCGCCGCCGGTGATCGGTTTCTGCCAGATGTAGAACAGCAGTGCGCCAACCAAAGAACCAATCCCGATAGGAATAGACGCCGTCATCGCACTGAGGATGATCAAGGGGCCGAGGAAGCGGCCGGAGGCGTTACCGGCCCCCATCATCACGTCGGCGCCGTAGGTGGAGTCGCTCTGGTTGATGGTGAACTTACGCGCCAGAATGATGATGTAGCCGACTGCCAGGCCGAGGATCAGGCCGGTTGCCAGCGACGCGGCGAAGTTCGCCACCGGGAAGACAAAGCCCGCGCCGAGCAGCAGCGCCGGTACGCCGAGGCCGATACCGGTCTGAATGGCGCCGCCGATATCCAGAATCCCCACCAGCGAACCTTCGATGATGCGGGCGAACAGGAAGCTTGCGCCGAATGCCGCCACCGCGCCGTACGCGCCGGTATCAATCCCTGCCTTCAACATCGCCACGAAGGCCACTTCGTTAAAGGCGCCGATGCCGTACAGATAGTACATGTGCGTCCCGGCGAAGACGCCGGAGGAGAGTAGGCCAACGAAGATCGGGAACGACCAGTCGGCATACCAAAAACCTTTATTCTGTTCCATTATCAGGCTCCCGTTACTTGCCGCTGAGTGAGTTGTGGATCATGTCCAGCCAGTTCGGCACGGTCAGATGGAAGGATTCGAGCATCTTCATGTCGAAGCCGCGGAAGAAGCCGCTGAGGACGAACAACGCGACAATGGCAATCATCATCACTTTGGTTACCCGGTTCCAGCCGCTCTCTTCTACGCCTTTACCGATCAGGATCCCCAGTACCAGACCCGGTACGGCGTTCCCCATAATCAGCTGCGCCGCGCCGCCGAAAATCGTCGCCCAGAAGCCTGATTTCTTACCGGCATCGATAGCCGCCAGCCAGAAAATCACCGGCATCACGGTGTTCACCAGCAGGTTTGCCGCCGGAACCAATACCTTAACGGCGGTGACCTGCAGCGCTTCCGGTACGGAAGAGGCGGTCAGGTTAAGGAAGGCGACGACGATCATGCCGATGATGCCGCAGGCAATGGCCATTTTTTTCGGATCGTGTAGCGTTTCGCCAACGTTACGATTTTTCACCATCAACGCCGCCGCGCCCCAGTTCGGGATAATGCGGTGGTCAACGTCCTGGGTGAAGGAGCCTGCTGCAACGGAAGAGGCCCAGGCGTTAAAGAAGAAGCCGAGACCAAAAGAGAAGTGAGAAGCCGGATCGCCTTCGCAGGAATTCAGCTCGCCCAAGGTACGAAACGCCCCCATCCCTTGCGTGGTGGGCGCGTGAAACATGCGTGCCGCTCCGGCGCCCACGCCGACGCCGACCAGGCCGCCGATGATGAGCGATTTTATTAAAATTATCAGGAACATAGTCTGACCCTTTGGTAACAATCAGGTTTGCGTGACGAAATCCACTTTATCGAGATCGATGGCGGTCACGTTGACGGTGACGTCCAGCTCCACGCTGTAGGTCCGTCGTTCACGGCGCAAAAAGATGAACAGAAACGCCTCTTTTCGTACCGCTTCGCGCGCATGAACAACCGTCACGTCCTGTGGCTCAATACGCAGTAGGATGCGCGATGATGATTTCATCACCGCAGCCTGCACATGGTTAAGGGCATCGGCGAAGGCCCGTGATTTGCTTTCGCCTTTGCCTGCAACCCTCACCGTGGTGGTGAATTGCTCTTTCATACTTATGCGCCGTATTTCTTTTTCCAGGCTTCAACCAGGCGCTCGCCCAGCTCTTCTTTATCCATGAAGCCGAAGCCCAGCACGTTGCAGCCTTCGTTGATGGCGGTGACGCCCTCTTCAATAGAACGCATGCCGTATTTTGCTTTGTAACCGTACTTGGTCTGTGCGGTGATGGCGCCTGCGCCGCCGCTACCGCAGAAGGAGATGCCGAAAGAGGCGTTTTCCGCTTTCATCATGTCGCCAAGTTTCATATCTGCAGCAACGCCAGGGACGACCACTGCACGTGCGCCGGCTTTTTCTGCGCCTGCCGCGACTTTTTGTCCTTTACCCAGACGGTCGCCAATAACTACGGTGATTTGTTCCATGTTTTGCTCCTTACAGGTTTTCTTTTGCGACTTCGAAGTGGACGGACAACAACCAGGCCTCTTCATCAGGCAGGTTGCCGAACTGTGCGACCACTTCGCGGGCCAGCATCATTGAATCTTCAGAAATTTCTTCGAACAGACTGGCATCCACTTCCGGTAGCGGTTCGCCGCTGATTGACCGGTGGGCCATGGCCCGCACGTGGGAAGTCAGCATTTGCTCCTGAACGTCGTTAGGGACGATGTCGTGATGGCTTAACAGGGCGAATACCTGCTGTAACATCTTGTCAGCCAGGCGTTCGGTCTGCGCCGCCTGCTCCCCTACGTCGTTTATTACCGCTCCGTTATTCACTTGTGTTACCCCGCTGATGTCTCTGGAATCCAAAGTAGCGCCGGGGGTCAGGAGTTTGTAGCGAGTTGTTTTCCACTTCGAAGTGGAAAGGGAGAAGGCTTAGGTGATCGACTCCACATATTCGCCGGATAAATGTAAAAACAGGCGATATGACGTGATGCGCATCACAACAATGAGCGAGGTTTAGCGGAAAACGACCGCAGAAAGACCGGAAAAAGAAAAGGGAAAAATGTGATACAGGTAGGCTTTTAGGCGGGAGACATCGGCTGACGCCTCCCGAAAATGGCGATTAGCGATACTTCTTATGGTAAGTATTGCGGGTAGTTTTGAAGTCCTCCGCGGCAGCCTGCGCCTCTTTCAGCTTACCAGCGTCAGCTAACTTCAGCGCGCCGTCGATCTGGCCGACCAGCGTTTCCAGACCGTGGCGGAAATCTTTCATCTCCGGGCTATCGGCCGCTTTGCCTTCCAGTTTTGGCGGCGTCTCTTTCTGCGCGTCAACCGCAGCGGTGCGCATCTTATTCAGCGCCGCTTTCAGCTCGCCAATGTCAGAGGTTTTTTGTACCACCTGCAGGTTTTCCGCAAGGGTGTCCATGTCTTCGCCAAGGTCGGCGAACGCCGATGCCGAACCGAGCGCAAAAGCAGAGACGGCCAGCATCGCTAACAGTTTTTTACGCATTGCTCACTTCCTTTTTATTATGAAGATATCAAGCGGGCGCGGCAGGACGCGCCCGGCACACAGGTCATTGACCGGCGATTTTCATCTCCGGCAGCAGCACGGAACCACACTGAATATTGCTGCGCGTTTCGATATCGTCGCCGACGGTGACAATATTACGCCACATTTCTTTCAGATTTCCGGCGATGGTGATCTCACTGACCGGATACTGAATCTCGCCGTTTTCTACCCAGAAACCGGATGCGCCGCGCGAGTAGTCGCCGGTCACGCCACTGACACCCTGCCCCATCAATTCGGTGACCACAAGCCCGGTGCCCATCTCTTTAAGCATCTTTGCAAAACTCAGGCCGCGGCCGTTGATGCGCCAGTTATGGATACCGCCGGCGTGGCCGGTGCTTTTCATACCCAACTTGCGCGCGGAGTAGTTAGTCAGCAGCCACTGGGTCAGCACGCCGTCTTTGATGATGTCGCGACGTTCGGTGCGCACGCCTTCGCTGTCGAACGGCGTGGAGGCCAGCCCCTTCAGCAGATGCGGGTGTTCTTCGATGGTCAGCCACTCCGGCAGGATCTGTTTGCCGAGGGAGTCGAGCAGGAAGGTCGATTTACGGTAGACCGCGCCGCCGGCAATCGCCCCGACCAGGTGGCCAAACAGCCCGGTGGCCACTTCGTTGGCGAAGATAACCGGCGCTTTCATCGTCGACAGCTTACGCGGCGCCAGGCGCGACAAAGTGCGACGGGCGCATTCGTTGCCGACCCACTCCGGGGTCTGTAAGTCGCCAAGAGCGCGGCCAATGGTGTAGGCATAGTCGCGTTCCATATCGCCGTTTTCTTCGGCAATCACGCAGCTGGAGAGCGAGTGGCGAGTCGAACAGTAGCTCTGGAGCATGCCATAGCTGTTACCGAAAACTTTAATTCCATAGTGGCTGTTGAAGCTGCCGCCTTCGGTATTGGTAATGCGTTTGTCGGCCTGCAGGGCGGCCTGCTCGGCGCGGGCGGCCAGCTCGATGGCTTCATCCGGAGAGACCTCCGCCGGATGGAACAGGTCCAGATCCGGGGCGTCAAAGGCCAGCAGTTCTTTATCCGCCACGCCGGCAAACGGGTCCGGCGAGGTGTAACGCGCGATATCCAGCGCCGCCTGCACGGTACGGGCGATAGCGTCCGGGCTCAGGTCGGTCGACGAGGCGCTGCCTTTACGGTTTTGATGATAAACGGTGATGCCCAGCGCGCCGTCGCTATTGAATTCAACATTCTCCACCTCACCGTAGCGGGTGCTGACGCCGATGCCGGTGGTCTTGCTGACGGAGACTTCCGCACCGTCGGATTTGCCTGCCGCCAGTTCCAGTGCCGTACTAACGGCTTCTTCCAGCGTCTTACGCTGCTGTGCAACTTGAGAGATGACTTTCATTGCTAATGCCATAATGTAAGAAGGAGTTAACTGAAGTCTAACAGAGAACCGTTTTTCAGTGCGCGCCTTAACTGGTAACATTAGCCTCTTTTTTAAGGAGCCTGAGATGACAAAGCAGCCCGAAGACTGGCTCGACGACGTGCCCGGTGATGACGTTGAAGATGAAGATGATGAAATTATCTGGGTCAGCAAGAGTGAAATTAAGCGCGATGCGGAAGAACTGAAGCGTCTTGGCGCGGAAATGGTAGACCTTGGTAAGAACGCGCTGGATAAGCTGCCGCTCGATACCGACCTGCGCGACGCCATTGAACTCGCCCAGCGTATCAAGAAAGAAGGGCGCCGCCGCCAGCTGCAGCTGATTGGTAAAATGCTGCGTAACCGCGACGTCGATCCGATTCGCCAGGCGCTGGATAAGCTGAAGAACCGTCACAACCAGCAGGTTGCGCTGTTCCATAAGCTTGAACAAATCCGCGATCGCCTGATTGATAATGGCGATGATGCGGTCGCAGAAGTATTGAACCTGTGGCCAGACGCTGACCGTCAGCAGCTGCGCTCACTGATTCGCAATGCCAAGAAAGAGAAAGAAGGCAACAAGCCGCCGAAATCCGCGCGCCTGATCTTCCAGTATCTGCGCGAACTGGCCGAAAACGAAGGCTAGTCCCCACGCTAACCGCCATCTCCCGGATGGCGGCGCGTTGCGCCTTATCCGGGCTACGGTCCATGCCATTTCGAGCAGAAGATCTTTACCTCTGTCCCCATAGCTACTGAAACTGCCGGTCGTGGTGGCCTCAAAATCGCTGAGACGTTCCCGGAAGGCCGGGGCAGCCCGCATGGATGCGGGCTGAGGGCCGTGTTTTGCACGGACGCTACCTCGGCCCGACCCGAAGCCTGCAGGGATAAGTCGAAGGCACCACGAAGTGGCGATTTTGGCGGCCAGAGCCCGGGAGTACAGAGGGCGGCGGCGACTGGCCGCCCTCTGTGCGCTCCCTGCGCCATGAGAGACATAACGCAGAAGAAATATCGGGAGCGCAATCTGCTCTGAATTAATACAAAACAACGGTTTTTCCCGGACCAAAACAGTTGCAAACCGATAACTATATCTACTGTCCGGTATCCGGTGGCTAGCTCCGGTCAGCGCAGCGCAAACCTTACCCCATCACCTCTCGCCCTAAATCGCGGGCAAACTGCTGATACTGCGCCGCATCGATCGGCTGCGGATAGCTCAACACCAGCAGTTCATGATCGTCGATCCCTTGATGATAGGTCGGATGGCGGTGCGCCCAGGCATTGGCATGGAATCCCATCGACTGATAAAAGCGCAGCCGTTTATGGGCGATTTCGCTGGTGAGCGGATCGATTTCCAGAATGGTCAGCGGCGCGCGCGTCAGGATCTGCGCCAGCAGCTGTTTGCCATAACCGCGCGAACGCAGGGTGTCGTCAATCGCCAGATGTTCGATATAGCTATAACCGGCAAACTGCCAGCAGCCGCTCAGGCCAATAAATCCCCCGTCATCAAACCACGCTTCCAACGCATAGTGCGGGTTGCTCAGCGCCTGAAGTTTGGCGTCGCTTTCGCGCTGTTCGTGCCACGGAAAGGCGCGGGCGTACAGCGCGTCAAGCGTGGCGAAATGGGGCGAGTCGGTAGAAAGTACTCTTTCACAGGTCAGCATCACACAATCCCTGGTGGCAAAAACAAAACTGCCCTCACGCGGAGGGCAGTAACCGGAGGCGTTCGCGCTTATTCTGCCGCGACCGCTTTTTGCGCCAGTTTATCCAGCAGCTTCTGATGAATGCCGCCGAAGCCGCCGTTGCTCATCACCAGAATATGGTCACCCGGATGCGCGGTTTTCACGATCATGTCCACCAGCGTATCGACGTCGGCGCTCCAGTGCGCCGGCTGTACGCAGGCTTCCGCCACTTCCGCCACCTGCCACGGGATATGCTGCGGCTGTAACAGGAAGACTTCATCGGCGCGGCCGAGAGACGGCGCCAGATCGTCTTTGCAGACACCCATTTTCATGGTGTTGGAACGCGGCTCCAGCACCGCCAGAATACGCGCGGTGCCGCCGACTTTGCCGCGCAGCGCCTGCAGCGTCGCGAGAATGGCCGTCGGATGGTGGGCAAAATCGTCGTAAACGGTCACGCCGTTGGCTTCGCCGCGTAGTTCAAGGCGACGTCGGGCGTTGATAAAGCTGCCCAGCGCGTTAGCGGCATCCGCCGGCACCACGCCGACATGACGCGCCGCGGCAATCGCCATCAGGCCGTTGTGCATATTATGCTCGCCGACCAGCGCCCAGTTCACTTCGCCGACTTTTTCGCCGTCGAGCAGGACTTCCCACTGCGAGGCATCGGCGTTGAGTTTCTTCGCCTGCCAGTGGCCCTGTTCGCCCACCAGCTCCTGTTCGCTCCAGCAGCCCATCGCCATCACCTGCTTCAGGTTGATGTCGCTCTCCGGCAGAATAATTTTGCCTTTGCCCGGCACGATGCGCACCAGGTGGTGGAACTGTTTCTGAATCGCTTTCAGGTCGTCAAAGATATCCGCATGGTCAAACTCAAGGTTATTGAGGATCAGCGTGCGCGGGCAGTAGTGAACGAACTTGGAACGCTTGTCGAAGAAGGCGCAGTCATATTCGTCGGCTTCAATCACGAAGAACGGGCTGTCGCCCAGGCGTGCGGAAACATCGAAGTTCCCCGGTACGCCGCCGATAACGAAGCCCGGCTTATAGCCGCAGGCTTCGAGGATCCACGTCGCCATGCCGGCGGTGGTGGTTTTACCGTGAGTACCGGCGACGGCCAGCACCCAGCGGTCGCGCAGAACAAAGTCGTGCAGCCACTGCGGGCCGGACATGTACGGAATGTTGTTTTCCAGTACCGCTTCGACGCACGGATTACCGCGGGTCATAGCGTTGCCGATAATCACCAGATCCGGCTGCGGGTCCAGTTGGCTGGCGTCATAGCCCTGAATCAGATCGATGCCCTGGTTTTCCAGCAGGGTGCTCATTGGCGGATAAACGTTAGCATCCGAGCCGGTTACTTGATGCCCGAGGGAACGTGCCAGCATTGCCAGCCCCCCCATAAACGTGCCACAGATTCCTAAAATATGAATGCGCATTCGTTACTTCCCTCATTAATCTGACCCGCATTTTACCCATATGTAGGCCCCCTGAGAAATGCATTTCAGGCAAATCTGCATTTGCTGGCGCGATTCACCTGTGCGCAGTTTTTTTATTATTTGTTAAGATTGTTGCGTTCGTTTTACTCAACATAAAAATGCAGGGAACGAGTTATGAAAACGTTAGGTGAATTTATTGTCGAAAAGCAGCACGAGTTCTCCCACGCTACCGGTGAGCTGACTGCTTTGTTGTCGGCAATAAAATTGGGCGCCAAGATCATCCACCGCGATATCAATAAGGCCGGTCTGGTCGATATCCTGGGTGCCAGCGGTGCGGAAAACGTTCAGGGTGAAGTTCAGCAGAAGCTGGACCTGTTCGCGAATGAAAAATTAAAAGCTGCACTGCGCGCACGTGATATCGTCGCCGGTATCGCCTCGGAAGAAGAAGATGAAATCGTGGTCTTCGAAGGGTGCGAACACGCCAAATACGTTGTGCTGATGGATCCGCTGGATGGCTCCTCCAACATTGACGTTAACGTCTCCGTGGGGACTATCTTCTCTATCTACCGCCGCGTCACGCCGGTCGGTACGCCGGTCACCGAAGAAGACTTCCTGCAGCCGGGTAACAAACAGGTTGCCGCGGGTTATGTGGTTTACGGCTCCTCCACCATGCTGGTCTACACCACCGGCTGCGGCGTGCACGCCTTTACCTACGACCCGTCACTCGGCGTCTTCTGCCTGAGCCAGGAGCGGATGCGCTTCCCGGAGAAAGGCAAAACCTACTCCATCAACGAAGGTAACTACATCAAGTTCCCGATGGGCGTGAAGAAATACATCAAGTACTGTCAGGAAGAAGATAAAGAGACCCAGCGCCCGTACACCTCGCGCTATATCGGTTCTCTGGTGGCCGACTTCCACCGTAACCTGCTGAAAGGCGGCATCTACCTGTATCCGAGCACCGCCAGCCACCCGCAAGGGAAACTGCGTTTATTGTACGAATGCAACCCGATGGCGATGCTGGCGGAACAGGCGGGCGGCAAAGCCAGCGATGGTAAAGAGCGTATTCTCGATATCATCCCGGAAAGCCTGCACCAGCGCCGTTCGTTCTTCGTCGGCAACGACCACATGGTAGAAGACGTCGAGAACTTCATTAAAGAGTTCCCGGACGCTTAATTTCTACCTTCCCTTCCCGCCCTGCGGGAAGGGAGTTCCCTGTCAGCGATTCACCGCCCCACCCACGCGAGTCACCGCCGCATTCTGGCGATTTTCCCACAGCACCGTCAGCCCGCGCTGCAGCGCAATGAAGATAAACAGCAGGATGCCGATGGCAATCTTCGTCCACCATGAACTGAGCGTACCGTCAAAGTTGATGTAGGTCTGAATAAGCCCCTGAATCGCCACGCCGAACAGCGTCCCCAGTACCGTTCCGACGCCACCGCTAAGCAGCGTGCCGCCTATCACCACCGAAGCGATAGCATCCAGTTCCACGCCGACGCCCGCCAGCGCGTAGCCCGCCTGGGTGTAGATAGAGAAGACGATGCCGGCAAGCGTCGCCAGACCGGTCGACAACATATAGATGCGAATGGTGGTGCTACGCGTCGAAATGCCCATCAAATTGGCCGACGTGGCGTTGCCGCCGATAGCATAAACCTGGTTGCCAAAGCGGGTACGATGGGCGAGGAAAATTCCCAGCACCACCACCAGCAGCATCAGCAGCCCCATCGCGCTCAGGCGGCCGCCGCCGGGGATGGTCCACGCCAGCCCGGACAGAGTGTCATACAGCGGATGGTTAATAGGAATCGACTCTTCCGAGACCAGATAGCTCACGCCGCGCAGGAAAAACATACCGGCGAGGGTGATGATAAATGCCGGAATTTTCAGCGCATCGATCAGCAATCCCATAAACGCGCCGAAGGCGCAGCCCATGGCCAGTACCAGCGGAAAGGCCAGCAGCGGCGAGATCCCCCAAAAGCCGATCGCTTTGGCAAGAAACACGCCGGTGAAGGCAATCACCGACCCGACCGACAGATCGATACCGCCGCTGAGGATCACGAAGGTCATGCCGACGGCGATGATCCCAAGGAAAGCGTTATCGGTCAGGATATTGCAAATCACCCGCGTCGAAGCAAAACCCGGAAACTGGGTCAGGCAGTAGAGATAGCCCAGCACGAATACCGCGAGGGTGATCATCAAAGGTAAATTACGTTTTATCACGGCCGCGTACCCCTTTCAGTAGACCGATAAAGCGCGGCGACTGAACGATCAGTACGCACAGCACCACCACCGCTTTCACCACCTGGTTGAGCTCCGGCGGGAAACCGGAGAGTAAAATCCCGGTGTTCATCCCCTGGATAATCAATGCCCCCACCACCGACAGCAGCAGATTGAAGCGCCCGCCCATCAGCGAACCGCCGCCGATCACCACCGCCAGGATGGCGTCCAGCTCCAGCCACAATCCGGCGTTGTTGGCGTCGGCGCCGCGGATATCCGCCGCGACGATAATGCCGGCAATCGCCGCGCAAATACCGCTTAGTACATAGGCCAGCATCACCACGATGCGGGTATTCACCCCGGCATTCTTTGCCGCACGGATATTGATCCCCACCGCCTCAATAAACATGCCGAGCGCCGTTTCGCGGGTAAACAGCCAGAACAGCAGCAGCGTTGCGACGGCGATAATCACCGGCGTCGGTAGCAACAGCAGCGATCCGCTGCCGAGCCAGGAAAGCGCCGGTGAATCAAAGGTGACTATCTGCCCGGAGGTAATCAGCTGCGCGACGCCGCGCCCGGCGACCATCAGGATAAGCGTGGCCACAAAAGGCTGGATCTTCAGCACGGCCACCAGAATGCCGTTCCACAGGCCGGCCAGCGCGCCTGCGCCCAATGCGGCGAGCAGCACCACCGGCAGGCTGTGCCCGGCGACGGTCATTGAGGCGGCGGTCGCCCCGGCGATAGCCATTACCGCACCGACCGACAGATCGATGCCGCCGGTGGCGATGACCAGCGTCATGCCAATCGCCAGCAGCGCCACCGGCGCCGCGCGGTTGAGAATGTCAATCGGGCTGCCAAACAGCCGCCCATCCTGCAGCAGCACCTGGAAGAAATGCGGCGCCACCAGGCTATCCACCGCTAATACCAGCAGGAGAGCGATAATTTGCGGCATCCCTTTCGGCCAGCTAAAGCGCCGTTTTGGCTGTCCGCTTTGTGGTACGGTTCTGGGCATCATGCTGGGCTCCTTATGCCGCAATCGCGTTCATGATCGCCGGGACCGATAGCTCGGCAAGCGGGATTTCCGCCACCTGCTGGCGATCGCGCATGATGATCACCCGGTCGGCGTAGCCCACCAGCTCTTCCAGTTCGGAGGAGATAACCAGCAGCGCCAGGCCATCGGCGCAGAGGGTTTCTATCAGGCGAATAATCTCGGCGTGGGCGCCGACATCGATACCGCGCGTCGGCTCATCGAGGATCAGGAACTGGGGTTTGGTCAGCAGCCAGCGCGACAGCAATACCTTCTGCTGGTTGCCGCCGGAGAGAAATTCGATCGGTTGTTCAGCGCTGGGAGTGCGAATGCCTAGCTGGCGAATAAAGCGTTCGGCGATCTCATGCTGTTCACGGCGCGGGATCGGCCGCAGCCAGCCGCGCTGCGCCTGCAGCGCCAGCACGATATTTTCCCGCACCGAAGCAGCGGCGATGATGCCGTCGGTTTTACGATCTTCCGGACAGAAGCCAATGCCGAGGCAGGAAGCCTGATGCGGCGAGCGCAGCGTTTGCGGCTTGCCCTTGATCCACGCTTTACCGCTGTCGGCAGGCTTGATGCCAAAAATGACCTCCGCCGTTTCGGTGCGCCCGGATCCCAACAGCCCGGCCAGGCCGACGATCTCGCCTGGCCGCACCTGCAGAGTAAACGGCGCAATCGTGCCCTTCTTGCCAAAATCTTCAAATGCCGCCACCGGCTTATCGCTAAGCAGCGTGCGCCCGGCGCGCTGCAGCGCCTGATGGTCCAGCTCGCGCCCCAGCATCATTTTGACCAGGTCGATTTGCGGCAGCTCGCGGGTCTCCCGACAGCCGACGAAACTGCCATTGCGCAGCACGGTAATACGGTCGCTGACGGCATAGACCTGGTCGAGAAAGTGGGTCACGAAAATCAGGCTGACGCCGTTATCGCGCAGCTGGCGCATCAGGGTGAACAGCATCTCCACTTCCTGAGTGTCCAGGCTGGCGGTCGGTTCATCGAGGATTAATACTTTCGCCGACAGGTCGATGGCCCGGCAGATGGCGACGATTTGCTGCATCGCCACCGAAAAACGGTTCAGCGGTTCGCGCACGTCGAGCGAGAAGCCGTAAGAGGCCATCAGCGCGGTAGCGCGTTTTTCCATCTCTTTGCGCCGCAGCAGACCAAAGCGCTTCGGCTCGCGGCCAATAAACAGGTTATCCGCCACCGACATATTTGGCAGCAGGTTAACTTCCTGGTAAACGGTGCCGATACCCAACTGCTGAGCGTGGGCGGTGTTTTTCGGCGATATTTGCTGCCCTTCCAGCCAAATCGCCCCGCGTTCGGCATGGTACACACCGGTGAGCGCTTTTATCAGCGTCGATTTTCCGGCGCCGTTTTCGCCCAACAGGGCCATGATTTCGCCGCGCCGTAGGCTGAAATTAACGTTATCCAGCGCTTTGACGCCGGGAAAGAATTTGCTTAATCCTTCGGTGCGGAGGATTTCCTGATGTTGGTCGGTGGTCATGATTCCCCCTGCATCACGCCGGATGGCGCTACGCTTATCCGGCCTACAAAAGAGCGCAATGTAGGCCGGGCAAACGTAGCGCCCCCGGCATTTTCATGAAGGCTTAGTAGCCCATATTTTTCTTCTTCTCTAACTCTTCTTTTGCCGTATCCGGCAGGTAGAGGGTCGATTTGGTGATGGTCAGCTTCTCAGGCAGGGTGCCGTCTTTTTTGTATTTTTCCAGCGCATCAAACGCCGGACCGGCCATATTCGGCGTCAGCTCGACGCTGGCATTCGCCTCGCCGGCAATCATCGCTTTATAAATATCCGGCACGCCGTCGATAGAACCGGTGAGGATATCTTTGCCCGGCTTCAGCCCGGCCTCTTTGATGGCCTGAATCGCGCCGATGACCATGTCATCGTTATGGGCGTAGACCATGCAGATGTTCTTGCCGTTATTCTCCGCTTTGATAAAGCTCTCCATCACCTCTTTCCCCTTACTGCGGGTGAAGTCGCCGGACTGCGAGCGGATAATCTTGATGTTGGACGCTTTGGCAATCGCCTCGGCGAAGCCTTTCTTACGATCGATAGCGACGCTGGCGCCCACGGTGCCCTGGAGCTCCACGACGTTACACGGCTTGCCATCGACGGTTTTCACCAACCAGTCGCCAATCAGTTGGCCTTCCAGCACGTTGTTGGCGGTGACGGTGGTCATATACAGCGACTTATCTTTAACGTCGATCGAACGGTCGAGGAGGAACACCGGGATATTGGCCTCTTTCGCTTCTTTTAGCACCGGCTCCCAGCCGGTCGCCACCACCGGCGCGATAAAGATCGCGTCCACGCCCTGGGCAATGAATGAGCGCACGGCTTTAATCTGGTTTTCCTGTTTTTGCTGACCATCGGCAATCTTCAGGGTGATGCCACGCTTCGCCGCTTCTTCCTTAGCAACATTCGTTTCGGCCGCGCGCCAGCCCGATTCAGAGCCGACCTGCGAAAATCCTACGGTCAGGTTGGCGGCCATCGCCATAGACGACATAGCTGCCGAAACCGCGGTGACGAGAAGTAAGCGCTTCCACATAAGATGTTCCTCGTAGGGTTATTGTTGGTTAAATGCTCACCTGCGAACAAACTATAGACAATCCGTTATGTAACTGAATGCGTTACATCACACTTCGAAAAAGTAAATAAAATGTTAATTGGTGCGATTTGTCTGAGCTGAGCGGCGATAAGGCTTCCCGCCCAACGGCATGCCCTGCGCTAATGACGAAAATTTGCCTTCTGGATAACCGCCGCTCGCAACATTGAAAACGGTTACACAAAATTATTCAGAATGTAGCTATCTTTATGGATTTTAGGGTTATCTGATGAGGAGAAATTCAGACGCTTCCCCCCATAGTCTGGCAAAAAGAAGCGAAGACATTCGATGTGAGTTGGCTATAATACCGGGCACTTGTTTGCCAAACATTTTTAAAGGAAACAGACATGAGCTTACTCAACGTACCTGCGGGCAAAGAGCTGCCGGAAGACATCTACGTCGTTATCGAAATCCCAGCTAACGCAGACCCAATCAAATACGAAGTTGACAAAGAGAGCGGCGCACTGTTCGTTGACCGTTTCATGTCCACTGCGATGTTCTATCCGTGCAACTACGGCTACATCAACCACACCCTGTCCCTGGACGGCGACCCGGTTGACGTGCTGGTCCCGACTCCGTACCCGCTGCAACCAGGCTCAGTTATCCGCTGCCGTCCGGTTGGCGTACTGAAAATGACCGACGAATCCGGTGAAGATGCCAAGCTGGTTGCGGTACCGCACACCAAGCTGAGCAAAGAATACGATCACATCAAAGATGTGAACGACCTGCCGGAACTGCTGAAAGCCCAGATCACTCACTTCTTCGAGCACTACAAAGATCTGGAAAAAGGCAAGTGGGTTAAAGTCGACGGTTGGGACAACGCTGAAGCGGCTAAAGCTGAAATCGTTGCTTCCTTCGAGCGCGCTAAACAGAAGTAATTCTGTTTAGCCAGCATAAAAAACACCGCCTCCGGGCGGTGTTTTTGTATGGGCCTGTTCTGGTTTCAGACGGCCAAAAAACAACGCCACCCGAAGGTGGCGTTGCCGTTTTCAATTACTGGTCTCTGTCCAACCAGTTTCCGCTCTCAATCTGCGCAAACCCCTCGACGGAGCGCTGGTAGACATACATCCACGCGCTGCCGTAAGGCGTTTGGATCAGATGGCGCGCGTATTCACCGCCCTTGGTGCGCAGCGCATCCAGCTCGGCCAGCGTCGATGCGTCGATACGATACACTTCACCATGTACTGTGCCCTCGCCCGGCACCGCGCCTGGATAGTGGCCCAGGCTGTACAGCTGATAATCGTCGACACTATGAGCGCCCAGCAACTGGGCGTTGGTCATCCAGTGGCTGTTGCCTTGTTTGCGTCGTAAACTGCCGTAAACAAATATTCGCATTGCTAAAACTCAAACTGATAGAGCAAATCGAGAGCCTGGTCTACGCCAGACACCGCTTCCATATATAGCTTAGGCATCAGGCGATAACGCAGGGTAAGCGTCGCCAAAGAGTCGAAGATGCCGACGCCGTATTTTACCTGAAGACCTGGCAGCACATAGCCGCTGACCACCACCTGGGAGGAGTCGCCTACCCCCTGGGTATCCAGCGCCAAATTGCTTACGCCAAACGTCTCGCCGATTTTACCCACAACCTGACCACTTTGTGCAACCCCCATTCCAATAAGCATTGAGGTCATTGCCGCACTATCGCTCTGTTCGCTGCCTAAACCCTGACCGCGTAACAGATAAGAAAGCGCTTCCTGCTGCGACATTGCCGGGTCGGAGAAGATCTCGGCCTTCGGCTGATCGGCAGAACCGGTGACGCGAACGCCGGCGATCACGTCGTCTTCGGTGGCTTCCGGGTTACGAATCGCTTCGATATTGAGCAGCGGCTGATCCGGCGGCCCGGAGAACAGCAGCTCGCCTTTACGCACGATCAGATCCTGACCATAAGCGTGGAAACGACCTTCCGGAATATTGATCTGGCCATTGAGCCCCAGCCCCTGCTTATCCTGCGCCACTTTCAGATCGCCGGTCAGACGCGCTTTCAGGCCGAAAGCGTCCAGACGCACGTTGTTGCCGACGTGAATCGTCAGGTTGCTGTTGATCGGAATACCGGCGCTCTGCGGCTTAATCGGCTTCAGATCTTTATCCAGCATCACCTCATCAGAAGAGACGCCCACCGCACTCTCCGGCACCTCGTTCACCACAATACGCGCCCAAGGTACGTCAACGCGGCCATCGAGGTTAAACAGGCTTGGCGTGGCGGTAAACACCACGTCCGGAGAAACATCCAGGCGGACCATCGGCGGCACGGTAATGCGCACCCGGCTACCCTTCGCCGCAATCTGCGCGCGCCAGTTGTCGATTTGCGTCCAGTCGGCGTTGCCGCTCAGCGCAATCTGCCCCTGTTTGGTATTCACCGTCCCCTGCAGGGTCGAACGCGTTCCATTGAAGTTCATCGCCAGCTGGCTCGGCTGCATATCAAACGGCATAAAGTTGCCGTCGATATCAACGCCGCTCAACTGCATCTGACCAAACAGTTGCGGGCTCTGTAAGTTGCCGCCCAGACGCAAACGAGCATTAAGCTTGCCTTCTGCTTTCTCGCCGCGAGCGAAGATCGGGTTAATCATCGCCAGCGAGAAGTTGCTAATGTTGACGTTGCCGCCCAGGTTACGCCGCCCCTGCGGGTCGGTCACCTCCACCTGGCCATCAAGCTGGCCGTTGTTGGTCAGGCGTATCAGCCAGCCCAACTGCGCCCGGTTGTTATGCAGGTCGGCGCTGAGGTTAAGCGTATCGAAAGCCACCGGCAGCGGTGCGTCGTTGACCGTCTGGGTGACTTTGACGTTGCGCCCGCTGAGGGTGACTTTGCCCTGCGGCAGCCCCTCTTTGGTGGTGTCCCAGCTCACATCGGCGTTACCGCTAAACACGCCGCTTGCCTGGGTCGCCTCCGGCATAAACGGCTTCAGCATCGCCAGATCGAAACGGTTGAGATTGACCACCGCGCGCCCGCTGGCGCCGGCATCGATGGTCTGCGGTACGCACAACTCGGCATTCGGGTTGCTCCAGCAGTGCGGCCCGATGCTGATTTTCTGTTCTTGATTACGGTAATCCAGCGCAATGTTGCGCGTCAGCGCCACCGGCCCTACCGGCGTCTGGAAACGGGTATTGCTCAGGGTGCCCTTCCAGCGCTCCTCTTTACGATCGAAGCTGCCCGCCAGCGTCAACTGGCCCGACACCGGCTCGCCCTGTACGCGCAGCTGTAAATCGTGCTGCTTCTCAGTCCCTTTGGCATTCAGCTGCACCAGGCTGATGTTAACGCCCGGCTGGCTGATACGATCGACGCGTACGTCAAGATTACCGCCAATCTGGTCGCTGGATTTGACATCGCCTTTGACGTTGACCTGGGCTACCGTCAGTTCCTGCCAGCGTAAAGCGCGAGCGGTGATATCCGCCAGCAGCTGCGGCGCATCGATGGTGCCGCGCACCTTCAGCAGACCTTTCGCCGTACCGCCGAGCCCCGGCAACGCGTTATCGAGATGCGGCGCATCGATGGTGGCGTCGAGATTGAGGTCTTTCACCCCCAGCTCGCCTTTCACATCGGCGCTGTTTGGGCCAAGCGCCAGATGCAGTCCCGGCACTTTCCACTGCATATAGCTGTTACCCTGCAGCGAACCGTGGACATCCACTTTATTCTGTTTCACGTTGCCGGTAATTTTCAGCTCGGGAACCGCCATCTGCCAGCTGCTGCCATACAGGCTACCCTGGGTTTTGATAATCCCGTTCAGCTTCGACGGCCAGTCCGGCACCTCTTTGGCGGTATTAATGCCATCGAGGGTCAATTCGCCGCGCCAGCTGATCGCCTGCTGCCAGTCGAGCAACGCTTTCAGTTCGGTTTTCCCCTCCAGCGCCGCTACGGTCAGCTTATCCAGGTTCACCTGCTGTTCATTGCCTTTAGCATTAAGGGTAATTTTAGCCGGCGGCAGCGACTGTCCTTTCACCGCGGTACTAAACGCCATGGTGTAGTCGGTCATTTTGCCGCTGAATTTCAGATGCAGATCATCCGCCTGGAACTGTTTCTCGCCGGTAAACGGCCAGTACAGCTGCTTACTCTTCACTTCCATATTCAGCGGCAGACCGGCTTCCGCCAGCTGCGCTTCGGCGCGCAGGGTCATGGCCACCGAGCCGGCTAAATCAACGCCGACCTGCAGTTTTTTACGCAGTTCGCCGCCAACTTTCAGCTTTACCTTCTCGCCTTTCAGCGGGTCGATGTTCAGCGTGCTGTCGAGGGTGATGTCGACCGGCCAGTTATCCTGCAGTTGCGCGGTGCCGGAAGCGGTAACCTTGCCCTGGTCGGAATCGACGTCCAGCGCATCAAGTTTCATCTGCCCGTCGATGCTGCTCACCTTCAGCAGCAGGTTGTAGACGGTCATATCGGTGTCGCCGGTCAGGCGCAGCTGTTCGCCGCGGAACTCCTGAATATTAAGGTTCAGCGGCAGATGCACATCGACCATCTCCGGTAGCACCGGCTGCGAGAACAGATCTTTCATCGTCTCGCCAAGCGGCTTCTCTTCCGGTTTCGGATGGTCAATTTTCGGCTCCACCACCTGCTCCTGCGCCACTTTCGCCACCTTCGGCAGGGCGATGAGCAAGCCCTGGAGCGAAGTCGGCGTCAGAGTCAGGTTTTTCTCCTGCCAGTTCAGGCCGGTGGAGAAATCGCGCAGCGAAACGGCGGTGTCGTCGATTTTGACATTGACGTTATGCAGCGCCACGCGGCTGAGGGTAATGGGGTATGGCGTCGAGAGGTTCAGCGGGCCGGAATCTTCTTCCTCTACCGGCGCCGAAGGCGGCATCTTTTTGGTATCGATAGCGACGTAGATATCACGCAGCGAGATATCGTTTACGCACAGGCTGCTATCCCACAGGCAGCGCAGCTTGACGCCGAGATGGAACTGGCCGGCCGTCACCGCTACGCCCGGCTGTTCGAAGCGCACGTTCTGTAAGGTCAGGTCACGCCAGCCGCCGGTAACCTTGCCGATCTCCAGCCCCGGCACCCAGCGGTCCGCCGCTTTCAGTACCAGATGCAAACCGGTAGTAGTGCCGACTAAAAAGCCAACCGCACCAATCAGCAACACTAAAAAGAGTAATACGCCGAGGCTTATCTTCTTCCATAAACTCATAATTCAGGCCCCAGACCGATATAAAACTGTAAACCGTGTTCTTCTTTGTCGCCGATAGGTCTGGCGATATCCAGCTTGATCGGCCCGACCGGCGATTGCCAGCGCACGCCGACGCCCGCGCCGGTTTTAAAATCGCTTTTACGGATGTCGCTTACCGCTTCGCCGCTGTCAATAAACATCGCCCCCCACCATTTTCCGGTGACGTTGTATTGATACTCCAGCGAGCCTGTTGCCAGCTTTGAGGCACCGATCAGCTTGCCGTCGTCGTCTTTCGGCGAGATCGACTTGTATTTATAACCACGAATGCTGCGGTCGCCACCGGCGAAGAAACGCAGGTCCGGCGGAACTTTGCTGAAGTCATCGGCTTCAATCCAGCCAAGGTTGCCGCGCACCACGAAGCGGTGGCGGTCATAGAGGGTGCGGATCCACACGTCCTGCGCCTGCATGACGATAAAGTTAATGTCCGAGCCCCACATGGTGTTGGAGTAGTCCACCGAATAGCGCTGGGAATCGCCCCAGGTCGGCATCAGGCCGCCGCGGGAGCGGGTGCGGTTTACCGAGACGCCGGGATAAAGCAGCATGGTGGTATTGGTGACGTTCGCCTGGGTAAAGTGGTCCAGACTCCAGCGCAAATTAATCGCGCGCTGCCAGCCACTCGACATCTCCCAATAGCGCGACAGCGCCAGGGTGGTGGAGTCGGCCTTGGTATCGTTAAGGTCGGTACGCTTAAAACCGCCCTGCATCAGGTAATACTGCTCAAGCGGGCTTTTTAACAGCGGGACTTTGTAGCTGAAATCGAACTGCTGTTCCGGCGCGGAGAGGCTGATGCTGGAGCTCAGGCTGTGGCCGTAGGAGTTCATCCACGGCTTTTTCCACGTTGCTTTCACGCGCGGCCCGACGTCTGTCGAATAGCCGACCCCGGTTTCCACGGTGTTCTCTTTGCGTGGCGAAACGACGCCCTGCAGAGGCAGCACCTTGGTTTTGCGTGATTTATCAAACTGCGGCGCGACGACCACCGAGTTAAACCAGCCGGTCGCCGCCAGGCGGCGGTTCAGCTCCGCCAAATCCTGCGAGGTGTAATAATCACCCTGTTTAAAGGGCACCAGGCTTTGCAGGTACTCTTCGCGGATCTGCGAACCGGTAAAACTTACCGGACCAAAGCGGTAGCGCTCGCCGCTGTTGTAATCTATATCCCAGAAAGCCTGATGGCGGTCGAGCGACACGCCGAGCTGGCTTTTATTGAACTCGCTATCGAAATAGCCTTTACGCAGCGCCACCTTGGTGAGCGAGCTTTTGAAGCCGTCATAATCGCTGTGATTAAGTACCGTGCCAATTGCCGGACGCGTTTTCAGCAGGTCCAGATAATCGTGGTCGGTGCGCGCGCCGCCGCGCAGGATAACCTCGGTACCGCCAATGCGCACCGGCTCGCCGGGAGTTACTTTGGCAATCAGTACCTGACGCCCTTTTTTGGGCGGCGGACGCAGATCGAAATCGATAGTGGGTTCATAATAACCCAGCGCTTTCAGGCCCTCGCGGATGGCGTCATCGACGCGCGCGCGAAAGCGACGGTCCGGCGTGACCTCATCGCTCTGGATCGTGGATAGTTGGGCGCGGACGTTTTTTTCCAGTTCCCCGGATAACCCCTCAACCTGCAAACGCACATTCGCTGCGCTGGCGACCCCGCTGACCAGCAAAAGGCTGGTAACGCATATCTGGCGGATTTGTTGCACGTGTTCTCCTGAATATCCTTGTTTCCCCCCGAAGGAAACGCAAGTGCCGCTCCACGGCTTAACAAAACCCTAACAACTAAGGGTTGAAAAAGTGACGGTAACCCAAATAATTCTTATGTTTAAATTTAGACGTATTGAGCGTGTTTATTGTCTAAAAAGATACGCGACGTTACAACCTTAACCACAAATTGCGAGGCCAACCGTGAGTCTATTTGATAAAACGCATCTTGTCGCCCAGGCGGATGCACTACCGGGGCGCAACACGCCGATGCCGGTAGCAACGCTCCACGCCGTTAACGGCCACTCAATGACCAATGTTCCTGAAGGAATGGAGGTCGCGCTGTTCGCGATGGGCTGCTTCTGGGGCGTCGAGCGTCTGTTCTGGCAATTGCCGGGGGTCTACAGCACCGCGGCGGGCTATACCGGCGGCTATACGCCAAATCCAACCTATCGTGAAGTCTGCAGCGGCGACACCGGGCACGCGGAAGCGGTGCGTGTGGTGTATGACCCGCAGGTCATCAGCTATGAACAACTGCTGCAGGTTTTCTGGGAGAACCACGATCCGGCGCAAGGGATGCAGCAGGGTAACGACCACGGCACGCAGTACCGTTCAGCTATCTACCCGCTGACGCCAGAGCAGCTTGAAGCGGCGCAGGCCAGCATGCTGCGTTACCAGGCAGCGATGCGCGACGCCAACGACACCCGCGAGATCACCACCGAAATCGCCACGGCGAAACCGTTCTACTATGCCGAGGACGATCATCAGCAGTATCTGCACAAAAATCCGTACGGCTACTGCGGTATCGGCGGGATTGGCGTTTGCCTCCCCCCGCAGGCGTAATCCTGAAGAGTAAGGCCGCTGGCGAGAATAATTATCGCTCTGGTGGCTTTACAGACATTTACGCTATACTACGCTGTGTCATAGCCGGTCCAGCGCCTTCGGACCGGTTTTTTATGTATTCCACATTAAAAGAGTTATCCACTTCCCTTCCGAGGATCTGGCCTCAACGGTCAGAAAAGATATGTTAAACAGTATTTTAGTAATACTTTTCCTTATTGCCGTCAGTGCATTTTTTTCGATCTCTGAAATCTCACTGGCCGCATCACGTAAAATCAAACTCAAATTGCTGGCTGATGAAGGCAATGTGAACGCGCAGCGCGTTCTCAAAATGCAGGAAAACCCTGGCACCTTCTTCACCGTCGTGCAGATCGGCCTTAACGCCGTGGCCATTCTCGGTGGTATCGTCGGCGATGCCGCCTTTTCGCCTGCTTTCCACAGCGTACTGAGCCGCTACATGTCGCCGGAGCTTTCCGAGCAGCTGAGCTTTATTTTCTCCTTCACCCTGGTCACCAGCCTGTTCATCCTGTTTGCTGACCTGACGCCGAAACGCATCGGTATGATTGCGCCAGAAGCCGTGGCTTTGCGCATCATCAACCCGATGCGCTTCTGTTTACTGGTCTTCCGCCCGCTGGTGTGGCTGTTTAACGGCATGGCGAACAACATCTTCCGCCTGTTTAAAATCCCAATGGTGCGTAAAGACGACATCACCTCTGATGATATTTACGCGGTGGTGGAAGCCGGTGCGCTGGCCGGGGTACTGCGTAAACAGGAACACGAATTAATTGAAAACGTCTTTGAGCTGGAATCCCGTACCGTCCCCTCTTCGATGACGCCGCGTGAAAACGTGATCTGGTTCGATCTGCACGAAGACGAGCAGAGCCTGAAGAATAAAGTGGCGGAACATCCGCACTCCAAGTTCCTGGTATGTAACGAGGATATCGATCACATCATCGGCTACGTCGATTCCAAAGACCTGCTGAACCGCGTACTGGCAAACCAGAGTCTGGTGTTAACCGGCGGCGTGCAGATCCGCAATACGCTGATCGTGCCGGATACCCTGACGCTCTCTGAAGCGCTGGAAAGCTTTAAAACCGCCGGCGAAGACTTCGCGGTGATCATGAACGAATACGCGCTGGTGGTAGGGATTATCACCCTCAACGACGTCATGACTACCCTGATGGGCGACCTGGTCGGCCAGGGGCTGGAAGAACAAATCGTCGCCCGCGATGAGAACTCCTGGCTGATTGACGGCGGGACGCCGATCGACGACGTGATGCGCGTGCTGGATATCGATGAGTTCCCGCAGTCCGATAATTACGAGACCATCGGCGGCTTTATGATGTTCATGCTGCGTAAGATCCCGAAACGCACCGATGCGGTGAAGTTCTCCGGTTACAAGTTTGAAGTGGTGGATATCGATAACTACCGTATCGACCAGCTGCTGGTCACCCGCATCGACAACAAACCAACGGTACTGGTACCGAAACTGCCTGATATCGAAGAAGCGGCGAAAAAAGAGAAAGGCGCGGCGTAAGCGGCCCTGAAAACATCAACGGCTCCCGATGGGAGCCGTTTTTTTTCGTGCCGTCATACCACGTTATGCGGTCTCTGTTTGCAGACGCATAACCTGACGATTGACCTCGGACATCACTGAGAAGTGCAGCTTGTCCTTAACCTTCGGGATAAGGATTTTGCCCTTATCAAATTCAAAAGCGCCAACGTCCTTGATGTACAACCGTCCACGAAACAGGATCTTCACGTACTTCGCCACTTGCAGCGGATTGTAGCGTTGGAAAATTTTCATTGTTGTCTCCTGCCAGGGTTACGCTCCTGCGGTGCCACAGTTAGCCCGCGTATCGGGAGCGCAAATTTTAATGCCCTAAAACTATAGTCCAGATTTCCGAAGACACCCAGTCTGTAGAAGTTTTTTTACCCTTTGATGACAATAATTCAGAATTTTCGTTTCAGGCATACGTAGTTGTTAGTATAAGTTTCCGTTTTTGATCGAATGTGTGCGTTGGCACGCAAACTGGCATCACGCTTGCGGGTAATGGCGACGAATCGCACTTATCATTAAACAAGACCAAGTGGTCGGATCACCTGCATATAAAAAAGGATATCTCATGACCCTACGTAAGTTGCTGGCGGTTTCCGCCCTCCTGTTGCCGTTAATGGCTTCGGCGCATAATTTTGTCGACGGTCAGCGCGTCGCGCCGGTAGGCATCGCCGATCGCGGAGAACTAATACTGAATAACGATAAGTTTAGCTACAAAAACTGGAATAGCTCGCAGCTGGCGGGAAAAGTGCGCGTCATCCAGCATATTGCCGGGCGTACCTCGGCAAAAGAGAAAAATGCCAATTTGATTGAGGCGATTAAGGCGGCTGGCCTGCCGCACGACCGCTATCAGACCACTACCATCGTCAATACCGACGACGCTATCCCCGGCTCCGGGATGTTCGTGCGCAGCAGTATTGAGAGCAATAAGCAGCTCTATCCGTGGTCGCAGTTTATCGTCGACAGCAACGGCCTCGCGCGCAAAGCCTGGCAGCTCGATGAAGGCAGTTCGGCAATTGTGGTGTTAGATAAAGACGGGCGTGTTCAGTGGGCAAAAGACGGCGCGCTGACCCAGCAAGAGGTGCAGCAGGTTGTCGGCCTGCTGCATAAGCTGCTTAATAAATAGAGACGCGGAAGCCGGGGTTGAGGAAGGATTCACGCGGCGTGTAGTCGAGGGTTTTACCCTGCCAGTCGTGAACGTGCGCCCCGGCGGCTACCGCGACCGCATGACCGGCGGCAGTGTCCCAGGTGCTGGTCGGCCCGAAGCGCGGATAGAGCTGCGCCTGGCCTTCCGCCACCAGGCAGAATTTCAGCGACGAACCGATTGAGGTGGTCTGGTGCTCGCCCAGTTGCTCCAGATACTCCTGCAGCTCCGGATCGTTACCATGGGAGCGGCTAATCACCACCAGCGGCGGGCGAGCATCGCGAACCTGAATCTGCTTGCGCACGCCGCACTCTTCTTTCCACGCCTTGCCATTTTGCGCGCTGTACATCACTTTCATCACCGGCGCGTACACCACGCCCAGCGTCGGTTTGCCGTTTTCAATCAGCGCGATATTGACGGTGAATTCGCCGTTGCGCTTGATAAACTCTTTGGTGCCGTCCAGCGGATCGACCAGCCAGTAGCGCTGCCAGTGCTGCCGCACTTCCCAAGCCGGCGGATCCTCTTCAGAGAGGATCGGGATTGTGGCATCCAGCGCCTGCAGGCCGCTGACAATGACTTTATGCGCGGCGATATCCGCCGCGGTAACCGGAGAATCATCCTTTTTGCTGCTCACATCCATCGGCTGGTTCCCATCGTAGACATCCATGATGGCATCGCCCGCGGTCCGTGCAAGCTGACATACTTGTTCTAACATTCTCCACCTCTTCTGGTTACAGTGGCGTTAACTCGTTGTTTTATTTATATCGCATCATCACCAGTTCCGCTATCTGTGATAACACTAGCGGTTTCCATTCACGCTTTTCTGGCAGAATTCACAATTCTGTAAGCAACAGAATGTAAATACATTTTCTTTTGTGCCATTGCTCATAAAAAAGGACGCCTCTGATGATTAAGTTTAGCGCAACGCTGCTGGCCACGCTGGTGGCGGCCAGCGTCAACGCGGCGACGGTCGACCTGCGGATCATGGAAACCACCGATCTGCACAGCAATATGATGGATTTCGATTACTACAAAGATGCCGCGACGGAAAAATTCGGCCTGGTCAGAACCGCCAGCCTGATTGAAAAAGCCCGCGCGGAAGCGAAAAACAGCGTGCTGGTGGATAACGGCGATGTTATTCAGGGTAGCCCACTGGGCGACTATATGGCGGCAAAAGGACTCAAAGAGGGGGATGTGCATCCGGTTTATAAGGCGATGAACACCCTGAATTACGCCGTCGGCAACCTGGGCAACCATGAATTCAACTACGGTCTCGACTTCCTGCACAAGGCGCTGGCCGGGGCGAAATTCCCCTACGTTAACGCCAACATTATCGATCTCAAAACCGGCAAACCGATGTTTACGCCCTATCTGATTCAGGATACCGAGGTTCAGGATAGCGATGGTCAATCCCATACCCTGCGCATCGGCTATATCGGTTTTGTGCCGCCGCAGATCATGACCTGGGATAAAGCTAACCTCAACGGCAAGGTGAAGGTCAACGACATCACTGAAACCGCGCGTAAGTATGTACCGGAGATGCGCGCGAAAGGCGCTGATGTGGTGGTCGTGGTTGCACATTCCGGCCTCTCCGCCGACCCCTATCAGGCAATGGCAGAAAACTCGGTCTACTACTTAAGCCAGGTACCCGGCGTTGACGCCATTATGTTCGGCCACGCCCACGCGGTGTTCCCCGGTAAAGACTTCGCCACCATTAAAGGCGCGGATATCGCCAAAGGTACGCTAAACGGTATTCCGGCGGTGATGCCGGGAATGTGGGGCGATCATCTCGGGGTGGTCGATTTGGTGCTGAATAACGACAGCGGTAAATGGCAAGTGACGCAGGCTAAAGCCGAAGCGCGACCTATTTACGACGCGGTAGCGAAAAAATCACTGGCGGCGGAAGATAGTAAAATGGTGGCGGTGCTGAAAGCCGATCACGACGCCACTCGCGAATTCGTCAGCAAGCCTATCGGCAAGTCCGCCGACAACATGTACAGCTACCTGGCGCTGGTGCAGGACGACCCGACGGTGCAGGTGGTCAACATGGCGCAAAAGGCCTATGTCGAACACTACATTCAGGGCGATCCGGATCTGGCGAAACTGCCGGTACTCTCCGCCGCCGCGCCGTTTAAAGTCGGTGGGCGTAAAAACGATCCGGCAAGCTTTGTCGAAGTGGAAAAAGGCCAGCTCACCTTCCGTAACGCCGCCGACCTCTATCTCTACCCGAACACGCTGGTGGTGATGAAGGTAAGCGGTAAAGAGGTCAAGGAGTGGCTCGAATGCTCCGCCGGGCAGTTTAACCAGATTGACCCCGCCAGCAGCAAACCACAGTCGCTGATTAACTGGGACGGGTTCCGCACCTATAACTTCGACGTGATTGACGGCGTCAATTACCAGATCGACGTCAGCCAACCGGCGCGCTACGACGGCGAGTGCCAGATGATTCACCCGCAGTCAGAACGCATCAAAGACCTGACCTTTAACGGTAAGCCTATCGATCCGCAGGCCACCTTCCTCGTCGCCACCAATAACTATCGCGCCTACGGCGGCAAATTCGCCGGTACCGGCGACAGCCATATCGCTTTTGCCTCCCCGGACGAAAACCGTTCGGTGCTGGCGGCGTGGATTGGCGCACAGTCGAAGAAAGATGGCGCGATCCATCCGGCGGCGGATAACAACTGGCGACTGGCGCCGATCCACAGCAAAACGCCGTTGGATATTCGCTTTGAGACCTCGCCTGGCGACAAAGCCGCGGCGTTTATCAAAGAGAAAGCACAGTATCCGATGCGGCAGGTAACGACCGATGAGATCGGTTTCGCTATTTATCAGCTGGATTTGAGTCAGTAATGCCTGTTCCCCGGTGGCGCTGCGCTTACCGGGGCTACAAAGCGGAGCTGGCCGGTAGCCCGGATAAGGCGCCAGCCGCTATCCGGGGTTACAGGTAGTGATACATTTTCACTCCCCGTGGTTAGCCAGCACCGCGGGGAGATTCAGCTCGATCCAGTCCGCCAGCGCCGCCACCTTCTCGCTCACCTGCAGGCCGAGCGGCGTCAGGCTATATTCAACATGCGGCGGCACCACCGGATATGAAACACGGTCGATAAAGCCATCCTGTTCCAGCGCCTGTAAGGACTGCGCCAGCATCTTTTCGCTGACGCCGCCCATTTTGCGCCGCAGATCGCTAAAGCGGTGGGTCCCCTCGCGTAGCGCCACCAGAATCAACACGCCCCAGCGGCTGGTCACGTGTTTTAGCACATCACGCGACGGGCACTGTTCAGCAAACAGATTCCCGTTGCGCAGTTTGTCGCTCAGCGTCGGTTCGGCCATTTTATACTTACCTTTTTGTGCGTACTTACTAAAAGTTAGTTAAGGTGTTAGCTTACCACAACTGCCAATGAACACGAAGGAGAAGACCTATGATCGCGATTACCGGCGCCACCGGCCAGCTTGGCCAGCACGTACTGCATGATCTGTTAAAAACCGTCCCCGCCAGCCAGATTGTGGCGATTGTCCGCAACCCGGCGAAAGCGCAAGCGCTCAGCCAGCGGGGCGTCACTGTGCGGCAGGCCGAGTACGGCGATGAAGCCGCCCTTACCGCCGCGTTGCAAGGGGTTGATAAACTGCTATTAATCTCCTCAAGCGAAGTCGGCCAGCGAGCCGTTCAGCACCGTAACGTCATTAACGCCGCCAAAGCCGCTGGGGTGAAATTTATCGCCTATACCAGCCTGTTGCATGCCGATACCTCACCGCTGGGCCTGGCCGGTGAACATATCGAAACCGAACAAATGCTGGCTGATTCCGGTATTCCTTACGCGCTGCTGCGTAATGGCTGGTATACCGAAAACTATCTGGCCAGCGCGCCGCCGGCGCTGGAACACGGCGTGTTTATCGGCGCCGCCGGGGAGGGTAAAATCGCCTCCGCCACCCGTGCCGATTATGCCGCCGCCGCCGCTCACGTTATTGCCGGTGAGGGTCATGCCGGGAAAGTTTACGAACTGGCGGGGGACAACGCCTGGACCCTGAGCGAACTGGCTGCAGAGCTGAGCAAGCAAAGCGGGAAAAATGTGGTTTATCAAAACCTCAGCGAAGCCGATTTCGCCGCCGCGCTGAAAAACGTCGGCCTGCCGTCCGGGCTTGCCGATATGCTGGCGGATTCCGATACCGGCGCGTCGAAAGGCGGACTGTTTGACGACAGCCGCACTCTGAGCAAACTGATTGGCCGCCCGACCACGTCGCTTGCCGATAGCGTAAAAGGCATCATTTAACCGCTCCCTGTCAGTTTTTGCGGTTGCGTCCCGGCGCTTCATCTCTAATATTGAAGGGATGAATCGTCGGGAGACACGGCATGCAGGGCGTACCACCACAATTTAGCGATGAAAAAGACCGCGCGCGCTTTCGCCATCTCGAACAACTTCCCGGCGTTGAGCTCTATCACGCCCATATTTCTCGTTATGCCTTTGAACCGCATACCCACGAAGCCTTCGGCATCGGCGTGATTGAACAAGGCGCCGAACGCTTTCGCTATCGCGGCAGCCAGCACGTCGCTTCAGCCAATTCCATCGTCACCATGAATCCGGATGAGCTCCATACCGGCGAGGCGGAAACCGCCGAAGGCTGGCGCTACCGGATGATTTATCTGGAGCCGGATCGGCTGGAAGCCTTCACCGGTGTTCGCCACTGGTGGTTCAGCGAGGTTGTGCGCCAGGAGCCGCAGCGTGCCCGGCAAATCGGCCAACTGATTTACGGCCTGTGGCACGCTGACGATCCGCTGGCGCAGCAAGGGATACTGCTCGACCTGGTTGATATCTTCCGCCCGCTGGCCCACCATGCGCCAATGGCGCCGGAAGCGGCGCACCGCTTCGATCGGGTACGCGACTACCTGCACGATAACTATATGCGCGCCGTCAGCCTTGATGAACTGGCGCAGGTGGCAGCGCTCAGCCCCTATCACTTCCAGCGCCAGTTTAAAGCCCACTTTCACGTTACCCCGCACCAGATGCTGATGGCGATTCGCCTTTGGCGCGCCAAGGCGTTTCTGACCCACGGCATGCCTGCCGCCGAAGTGGCCATCGCCGCCGGGTTAACCGACCAGTCACATTTAACCCGTGCCTTCACCCGTCGCTACGGCATCACACCGGTGCGTTACCAAAAGCAGGTCGCCGGGCGCTAAAGCGCAATCTCATACAATATTCTTTCCCTCGTACCCTCCTACACTTGGCGCAAGCAAACTGAAGATGGATGTCATCATGATTAGCGGCGTGTTGTATGCCCTGCTGGCGGGGTTAATGTGGGGGCTGATTTTCGTCGGCCCGTTGCTGGTGCCGGAATATCCGGCGGTGCTGCAGTCGATGGGGCGCTATCTGGCGCTGGGACTTATCGCTCTGCCGCTGGCGTGGCTCGGCCGCGCGCGTCTACGCCAACTGAACGGCAAGGACTGGTGGACCGCGCTGGCGCTGACCATGATGGGAAACCTGATCTATTACTTCTGTCTGGCCAGCGCCATTCAGCGCACCGGCGCGCCGGTATCGACAATGATTATCGGCACCCTGCCGGTAGTACTGCCGGTGTGCGCCAACCTGCTTTATAGCCAGCGCGATGGCAAGCTGCCGTGGCGGCGGCTATTTCCGGCGCTAATCTGTATTGCCCTGGGGCTGGTGTGCGTCAACGTGGCGGAGCTGCAGCACGGGCTTCCTGATTTCAGCCCGTGGCGCTATGGTTCGGGCATTGTTCTCGCGCTGATCGCCGTCGTCTGCTGGGCGTGGTATGCCCTGCGCAACGCCCGCTGGCTGCGTGAAAACCCGGATAAGCCGCCGATGATGTGGGCCACCGCGCAGGCGTTGGTCACCCTGCCGCTCTCGCTGGTCGGTTACATCGCCGCCTGCTGGTGGCTGCAGGGCCAACACCTCAACTTTCCGCTCCCCTTCGGCCCGCGCCCGGCTGTATTCATCGCGCTGATGCTGGCGATTGCCGTGCTCTGCTCGTGGGTGGGCGCGCTGTGCTGGAATATTGCCAGCCAGCGTCTGCCGACGGTGATCCTCGGGCCGCTGATCGTCTTCGAGACGCTGGCCGGTTTGCTGTACACCTTCCTTCTCCGCCAGAGCCTGCCGCCGCTGCTGACGCTCAGCGGTATCCTGCTGCTGGTGCTCGGCGTGGTGTCGGCGGTTCGCGCCCGCCCGGATAAACCGGTCCTGCAGGAACTGCGCGTTGAGCCCAAAAAATAGCCTGGTATCCCAAAGGGGTATTCCCATCGACATAAGATGCATTTAATATGCATCTTATATTTTTGATGACGAGGTAATTGCTATGGCTTTCCGTGACCAACCTTTGGGCGAGCTGGCGCTGAGCATCCCGCGCGCCTCCGCACTGTTCCGTCAATACGATATGGATTACTGCTGCGGCGGCAAACAAACCCTGGAGCGCGCGGCGACGCGCAAAGCGCTGGATGTTGCGGCGATTGAAGCCGAGCTGGCGAAACTGGCCGAGCAACCGGTCGAGCGCGACTGGCGCGCCGCGCCGTTCGCCGACATCATCGACCACATCATCGTTCGCTATCATGATCGCCACCGCGAACAGCTGCCGGAATTGATCCTGCAGGCAACCAAGGTTGAACGCGTCCACGCCGATAAACCGAACGTGCCAAAAGGGCTAACCAAATATCTGACCATGCTGCACCAGGAACTCTCCAGCCACATGATGAAAGAGGAGCAGATCCTGTTCCCGATGATCAAGCAGGGCATGGGCGCTCAGGCCGGTGGTCCTATCAGCGTAATGGAAAGCGAGCATGACGAAGCGGGCGAACTGCTGGAAGTGATCAAGCACATCACCCATAACGTGACGCCGCCGCCGGAAGCCTGCACTACCTGGAAAGCGATGTACAACGGCATTAACGAGATGATTGACGACCTGATGGAGCACATCAGTCTGGAAAATAACGTGCTGTTCCCGCGTGCCCTCGCCGGAAAATCATAAAAAAAGGCGCCCGCAGGCGCCCTCTCGACATTGTCAGTTTATTGGCCACTCCGGGTGGCCTTTTTTATTTCGCCAGACGTTTTTTACCGGCAAACAGCCAGCCCGCGCCCAGCAGAACAAACCACAGCGGGGTGACCATCAGCGCTTCGCGGGTATCATCTTCCAGCGTCAACAGCACCAGTACGAAGACGAAGA
Organism: Klebsiella sp. SYXHC3; assembly: GCF_057196925.1. Classification (NCBI taxonomy): domain Bacteria; kingdom Pseudomonadati; phylum Pseudomonadota; class Gammaproteobacteria; order Enterobacterales; family Enterobacteriaceae; genus Klebsiella; species Klebsiella sp. SYXHC3. The sequence continues at coordinate 117,545 of NZ_JBXUNG010000010.1, forward strand.
AGGCCATGCACACCCAGCACATCACTTTACCCAGCGGCATCTTATAGATGGACTTCTCGTGCAGCTGCGGACGCTTTTTACGATAGACCAGATAAGAGCAGAGGATAATGGTCCAGACGAACATGAACAGAATCGCCGACACCGTGGTGATCATGGTGAACGCGGCAATCACGCTCGGGTTGACCATCAGCATTACCACGCCGCCCAGCAGGCACATGCAGGAGAAGGTTAAGCCCTTCGCCGGCACCGCGCGCTTCGACAGCTTGGCGAACATTTTCGGCGCCTGGCCTTCCTGCGCCAGACCGAACAGCATACGGCTGGTGGAGAACACTCCGCTGTTAGCGGAAGAGGCGGCGGAAGTCAGTACCACGAAGTTGATCAGGCTGGCGGCAGCCGGCAGGCCGACCAGAACAAACAGCTCAACGAACGGGCTCTTGCTCGGCACGACGGAGCTCCACGGCGTCACCGACATAATCACAATCAGCGCGAAGACGTAGAACATAATGATACGCAGCGGGATGGAGTTGATCGCCCGCGGCAGTGATTTTTCCGGGTCTTTGGTTTCCGCCGCGGTAGTACCCACCAGCTCAATCCCCACGAAGGCGAATACCGCTATCTGGAAGCCGGCAAAGAAACCGCTGAGGCCTTTCGGGAACCAGCCGCCGTCATTCCACAGATGCGCGAATGAGGCTTCGACGCCGGTCGGCGATTTAAAGTGCATCATCACCATCACCAGGCCGACCACGATCAGCGCCACGATAGCGACGATTTTGATCATCGCGAACCAGAACTCCATTTCGCCAAACATCTTCACGGTTGCAAGGTTCAGGCCCAGCAGCAGCAGGATAACCGCTAACGAAGCGACCCAGTCAGAAAGTCCGGGGAACCAGAACTGCGCGTAGGCGGTGATGGCGACAACGTCCGCCATCCCGGTGACCACCCAGCAGAACCAGTAGGTCCAGCCGGTAAAATACCCCGCCCACGGCCCTAACAGGTCGGAGGCGAAGTCACTGAATGATTTATATTCGAGGTTCGACAGCAGTAATTCGCCCATTGCACGCATGACGAAAAACAGCATAAAACCGATGATCATATAAACAAAAATAATGGATGGCCCGGCGAGACTGATGGTCTTGCCAGACCCCATAAACAGCCCGGTGCCGATCGCCCCGCCGATAGCAATAAGCTGAATATGCCGGTTAGTGAGATTTCGCCGTAGCGATTGTTCAGTCGTCTCCTGCTCGTCGGCAACGACTTTGACCTGATCTACCATGTGATTTTCTTCCTGTTGTACCTGTCTGTGTTGTTCAGGCTCTGTTGGCCTGTCATTTGTCGCAACCCTGGCAAGAGGGTTTATCGATATTAGGTAAGAATCGGAGGGATGAATACTATGATTTAGATATAATGTTAATTTTATGTTTAAAGTGAGTGTTATATCACCAATGTAACGCGAAACAGCTCACAAAAATACACTCAACGAACTTATATGCAATACAAAATTCCAATAAATTTATAACTTAAGGATTTTACACTGTTTTTATCGGCTTCCTCCCCCTGACAGGAGAGGAAGCCCCTGGTGCTTAAATAATGTCCAGCAGCTCAACTTCAAAGATGAGGGTGCTGAATGGCGGGATAGAAGCACCCGCGCCGCGCTCGCCATAAGCCAGGTTGTGCGGAATAGTCAGTTCCCATTTGGAACCCACCGGCATCAGAGTCAGCGCTTCGATCCAGCCGCCGATCACGCCGGTCACCGGGAATTCAGCCGGTTCGCCGCGGGCCACGGAGCTATCGAACACGGTACCGTCGATAAGTTTGCCGGTGTAGTGAACGCGTACGCGGTCGGTGCGCGCCGGGATCGGGCCTTCGCCCTGCGTCAGTACGCGGAACTGCAGGCCGGATTCAGTGCTGTTCACGCCTTCTTTTTCACGGTTTTCATCGAGGTATTTCTGGCCATCAGCGGCCATCGCCTGGAAGCGCTCGCGACGCACGGCGTCAGCGCGTTCATGGATTTCACGCAGCGCGCGGTGTACGGCTTCAACCGGCACCTGCGGCTGATTACCTTCCAGCGCATCGGCAATGCCGGCAACCAGCGCTTCCGGCAGCAGCCCCTGCAGGCCGGATTCGCTCAGTTGTTGTCCAACCTGCAAGCCGATACCGTAACTTGCCTGCGCTTCGATAGTGTCAAAAGTCGGGGTTGCCATCTTTGTTCCTTTTTTGGGTGATAAACATCTTGAGAAAAGCGTTCGAAAGCATAACAGCCATAGAGGAATGGGTAAAACTTTGTCGGCGGATGATGACAAATCTCAGCGAAACAGAAACAATAGGCGATATCAGGTTAACCTCTACCTTCAGGACGTTAGCCGTCTATACTCATAAGCAGGATAAAAATATGCGGAGCAGGAGGAAAGCCATGCCCGGGCGCTTTGAATTGACATCTACCCTGGCGAAGATCTGGCACGCCCCGGATCAACTTCGTCTCATGGATCCGCTACCGCCCATGCATCGCCGCGGCATCATCGCCGGCTTCCTGCTGGTCATTATTGGTTTCCTGCTCCCCTCCGGCGATAACAGCACGCCGACCCAGGCCAGCCGCGAAGCTAATCTCGATCTGCAGTCCCAGTCTCAGCCGCAAGGTTCGGGCAATCAGGCCGTGCCGCTTCCGCCAATCACCAATACACCGACGGTCAGCGATGCCGACCAGGTTGCGCCTGTGGCGCCTGAAGCCATTCAGGATGAACAGCCAGACCAGACGCAAACCGCTTCCTCTTCTCAGCCGTATCAACAACCGGCGCAGCAGCAGTCTGCTCCGGGCATTGAACAGCAGTGGCGCACCTACCGGATTGAATCCGGCAAAACGCTGGCGCAGCTGTTCCGCGACCACGGACTGCCAGCCACTGACGTCTATGCCATGGCGCAGGTCGAAGGCGCCGGCAAACCATTAAGCACCTTGCAAAGTGGACAAACGGTGCAAATTCGCCAGAACGCCAACGGCGTCGTCACCGGCCTCACTATCGATACCGGCAACGGCCAGCAGGTGCTGTTCACCCGCCAGTCGAACGGCAGCTTCGTGCGCGCGCGATAAACACTTCGCTTAGGTCGGGTCGAACACCCGGCCTAACGCGCCTGGTTTTTGTTCACCCAGCGGATCCCTACGCATACCAACACCAGTGCGATCGCGTACTTCCACTCAAAAATATTCTCGCCAAGAAAGATCGCCGACAGCACCGTCCCGGCCACCGGGATAACAAAGTTAAACGGCGCAATCATACTGACGCGGTTGTGCTTGAGCAGCACGCTCCATAGTGCGAAAGCTATCGACGACAGCAGAGTTAAATAGCCAAGGATCATCGCTGCGGTCAGGCTGTGCATCCGTAGCTCCCCGCCGGTCAAATACCCGCCCGCCACCAGCACCAGGCCGCCGAAGGCCAGTTGCCAGCCGGTCATCACCGTCGGGTCGACGGTTTGCGAGATGCGTTTGCCGTAGAGCGTCGCCGCCGAGAGGATGAACGCCGCCAGCACGACAAAGCCATCGCCCTGCCAGACAAAATTAAAATCGCCCAATGAGGTGTTGAAGTTCACCAACATCACGCCGACGAAGCCCAGCACACAGCCGATAGTTTTGTTATAGCTGAGCCGGTCATTCTGGTAGATAAAATGCGCCAGCAGAACGCTGAAGAACGTCCCGGTGGCATTCATAATCGATCCCTTCACTCCGGTGGTGAATGCCAGGCCAACGTAGAAGAAGGCGTACTGGATAGCGGTCTGCGTCAGCCCCAGCATCGCCAGCTGCCCGCACTGGCGGCCATTGAGCCGGGCGATGGGTTTGCGCTGCGCGAGCGCAAACAGCAGCAACAATAAGCCCGCAAACAGGAAGCGATATCCGGCAAAAACAATTTTTGAGGGAACATCATCGGTGGCGATGTGCAGAAGCTCATAGCCGTTTTTAATCGCCGGATAAGAACTGCCCCACAGCAGACAGCATAGGGTCGCGCAGACATAAGCTACTTTTTTATTGGCAAAAATCGAGGGGGTCGGAAAGGAAGCGTCCATTAACTTTACCGGAAATAAAATCGTGTTTTATTTTATCATCCAGAAAGTGGAGAGAATAGCTACCATACCAGATAAAAATCAGGCTGGCGCTAAAAAGCAAAACGCCGGCACAAGGCCGGCGCATCGACGTGAGTTGAGTAAAAAATTACTCAGCTACAACGTTAACAACCAGTTTAGCGAAGACTTCGCTGTGAACCTGGAAGTCTACTTCGTGCTCACCGGTGGTGCGCAGAACGCCGTTCGGCAGGCGAACTTCGCTCTTCGCAACGGCAACGCCAGCTGCAGAAACAGCGTCAGCGATGTCGCGAGTACCGATGGAACCGAACAGTTTACCTTCGTCGCCAGATTTGGACGCGATGGTAACGGTGCCCAGTGCGTTGATTGCTTCAGCACGTGCGTTAGCAGCGGCCAGAACGTCAGCCAGTTTGGCTTCCAGTTCAGCGCGGCGCGCTTCGAAGAACTCAACGTTTTTCTTGGTAGCTGGAACAGCTTTACCCTGTGGTACCAGGAAGTTACGAGCATAGCCCGCTTTAACGTTTACCTGATCACCCAGGCTACCCAGGTTTGCTACTTTATCAAGCAGAATAACTTGCATTACCTTATCCTCTCAAAGTCGTATTAATGGACCGTGACCGATTACTGATGACGATCAGTGTACGGCAGCAGGGACAGGTAGCGTGCGCGTTTGATAGCGCGAGCCAGCTGACGCTGATATTTTGCACGGGTACCGGTGATACGGCTTGGGACAATCTTACCGCTTTCGGTGATGTAGTTTTTCAGCGTAGCGATATCTTTATAGTCGATCTCTTGAACGCCTTCCGCGGTGAAACGGCAGAACTTGCGACGACGGAAATAACGTGCCATATGGCTAGTCTCCAGAATCTATCAATTCAATCTGCTCGGCATGCAGAACCATTTTACTCAAGCCGTTCTTTGCCTTATGGCAACTAATGAACCCTTGAACGGTGACTGCGCTACCGACCGTTATACTGTGAGTAATGGCCTGGTTCTCGTGTCCGCTAATAATAACGGGCATTTGGCACCACGCCTGCCGGTGAAAACCGGCTTCCTCCTGCACAGAACGATGCTCAAGCACGAACTGGCAATGAGGAATTCCTGACGGGCTGACCTTTCGAAGGGGCATCCTGCACACGGTGCCGGACAACACCAGACGGTTGGTCATCAGGATTACTCTTCAGAATCCCCAGCTTCAGAATCATCTGCGGTTTCGTTAGCGAAATCTTCACGACGCTCACGGCGCTCGTCTTTCGCTTTAACCATCGGAGATGCTTCGGTAACAGCGTGCTTAGTACGCATTACCATGCTGCGGATAACGGCGTCGTTGAAGCGGAAGTTAGTTTCCAGCTCATCGATCGCTTCCTGCGGCGCTTCAACGTTCAGCAGAACGTAGTGAGCTTTGTGCAGTTTGTTGATCGGATAAGCCAGCTGACGGCGGCCCCAGTCTTCCAGACGGTGGATCGTACCTTCTGCTGCAGTGATTGCACCAGTGTAACGTTCGATCATGCCCGGAACCTGTTCGCTCTGGTCAGGATGGACCATAAAAACGATTTCGTAATGACGCATCGAATTGCTCCTTACGGATTATTCAGCCTCCTGTCTGGGTCAGCCGCGGCCCATGGAGGCAAGGAACGTGTTAAAGGGCGGCTGAAAAATTGACGCGTCATTCTAATTGCGCCCCCCCAGGAACACAAGCGCATTTGCACAAATAATTCGCACTAAGCGCCAAGCTGGGCTAAGTGGGTGATTTAAAATTAACCAATAACGAACGCGGCATTTTTTTGAACAACTGCATCAGAAAAGGTCGCTATCAGGCGACGCGCCAGCGATTACAATTTAATCAATGGCCAGACACCAGCAAGAGGAGTCCAGCGTTTTACCCGTACTGTCAGTAAGGAGCGTTCTATGAAAAGCATTATCATCGCCGTTATGGCTGCGCTACTCCTTAGCGCCAACGCGCTGGCAGCCATCAAAATCGATGGGCGTCAGGCTCGCAACATGGACGATGTGCAGAGTCTGGGCGTAATTTATATCAACCATAATATGGCTAGCGAGCAAGAGGCCGACCAGGCCCTGAACCAGGAAAGCGATGCCCTGGGAGCGAAGTACTTCCAGCCAATCCTGATTCACGAACCGCAGAGCAATGGCCTTATTCATGCCAGCGCCGCTATTTACCGCTAACCCAGGTCGATGCTTCGCCTCTCCTCACGAGGGGCGAAGCGATAGCCGATGTAAACGCAATTGAGAATTATTTTCCAAACTGACTTACCAGCGTCATCGCAACCTGATTTAATCATCAATTCACCGTTTGTTAATCAGGAGTGATTGATGGTCCCGCGTTTCGCGACGTTAGGTCGCATCCCGAAAGGAGTTTGGGTGCTCGGCGGCGTCAGCCTGCTAATGGATGTCTCATCCGAGATGATCCACAGCCTGCTTCCGCTGTTTATGGCCACCACGCTCGGCGCCAGCGTCATTATTATCGGTCTTATCGAAGGGCTAGCCGAAGCCACCGCCTTAATTCTCAAAGTCTTCTCCGGCGTCATTAGCGACTACGTTGGCAAACGCAAAGGGCTGGCGCTGCTTGGCTACGGGCTGGGGGCGCTGAGTAAACCGCTGTTTGCCCTCGCGCCGAGCGCCGGGGTGGTATTTAGCGCCCGCATGATCGACCGCGTCGGAAAAGGTATCCGCGGAGCGCCGCGCGATGCGCTGGTCGCCGACGTAACACCGCCGGAGATCCGTGGCGCTGCCTACGGGTTACGCCAGGCGCTGGATACCGTCGGCGCCTTTCTCGGCCCGCTGCTGGCGGTGCTGCTGATGTTCATCTGGGCCAACGATTTTCACGCTATCTTCTGGGTGGCGGTCATTCCCGCCGTACTATCCATTGCTCTACTGGGCTTTGGCCTGCAGGAGCCGAAATCCGCCATCGCGCACAAACGTAGCAATCCGCTGAAGCGCGAAAACCTGAAAAAGCTCTCCGCCGCCTACTGGTGGGTGGTCGCGATTGGCAGCATTTTCACCCTCGCCCGCTTCAGCGAAGCCTTTTTGGTACTGCGCGCCCAGCAGATGGAGATCCCGCTGTTTACTATTCCGCTGGTGATGGTCGCGATGAACCTGGTCTACAGCCTCACGGCTTACCCGTTCGGTAAGCTCTCTGACAGCATGAGCCACAGCAAACTGCTGCAATGGGGGCTGCTGGTGCTGATCCTCGCCGATATCGTGCTGGCGCTCAGCGGCCACTGGAGCACGCTGCTGATCGGCGTCGCGCTGTGGGGGATTCATATGGGGATGACGCAGGGGCTACTGGCGGCGATGGTTGCGCATACCGCGCCGCCGGAACTACGCGGTACGGCATTCGGCATGTTTAACCTGATGAGCGGCCTGGCGCTGCTGCTGGCCAGTACCGGCGCAGGAGTACTGTGGGAAACCTTCGGCGCCGCATCGACGTTTTACGCCGGCGCGATGATTTGCGTGGTCACGCTCATCGGCATGCGCTGTATGCCATCGGCCTATCGTCAGGGTTAAAAACGGCTCCGGGGCCAGACCAGTTGCTTCACCCTGAGGTGAAAGCCCCGGAGCGCGTAGCTTACTTCTGCCCGTAGTAGGCGTCAGGCCCGTGTTTACGCAGAAAATGTTTCTCCATTAGCCAGCTGTCGATGGGCTGTAGCTGCGGATTAATGCCGCGGGCGATCCACGCCATTCGCGCCACTTCTTCCATCACCACCGCATTGTGCACCGCCTCGTGGGCATCTTTCCCCCAGGAGAAAGGTCCGTGCTGATACACCACAATTCCCGGCGTATGTAACGGGTTGGCCTCGCCCAGCGTTTCGATAATCACCTTCCCGGTGTTCAGCTCATAGGCCTCTTCCACCTCCTGTGCGCTGAGCGCCCGGGTGCAGGGGATATCACCGAAGAAGTAGTCCGCGTGGGTGGTGCCGAGCGCCGGGATTGCCAGCCCCGCCTGCGCCCAGGCGGTAGCGTGCGTCGAGTGGGTATGCACCACCCCGCCAAGGCCGGAATAACGGCGGTATAACGCAAGGTGGGTAGCGGTATCAGAAGAGGGACGCCAGCGCCCTTCCACCACGTTGCCCTGCAAATCGACCACCACCATATCATCGACGGTCATTGACTCGTAGGCTACGCCGCTGGGCTTAATCACCACCAGCCCACGTTGCCGGTCGATTGCGCTGACGTTGCCCCAGGTAAAGGTCACCAGCCCGTAGCGCGGCAGATCCATATTAGCTGCAAATACCTGCTGTTTAAGCTGCTGCATTATGCCGCCTCCGTCAGGCCCGCGCGGGCCATCCGCGCTTTCACCCAGTCACGGGCTTTCGCGACTTCCGCCGCCGGGTCATCGGTGGTTTCGCTCCACATCTCAATCAGATACGGACCGCAGTAGCCCGTCTGCTTGAGCGTTTTGAAGCAACGTTCAAAATCGACGACCCCTTCACCAAACGGCACGTTTTTAAAGACGCCGGGCTTCGTATCTTTGACATGTACCGCCACGATATGCCCCATGCCGGCCTGCAATTCCATCTGTACGTCGTTATCCCACGCCGATAAATTGCCAATATCCGGATAAAGCTGGAACCACGGATTGTTCAGGTAGTGGGCATAACCCAGCGCCTTACTGATCGAGTTCATCAGCGGATAGTCCATGATTTCCATCGCCAGCGTGACCTGGGCCCGGCTGGCCATCTCGACGCTCTCTTTCAGGCCTTCACGAAAACGGCGGCGCGTTTCATCATTCGCCTGCTGATAATAAACATCGTAGCCCGCCAGTTGGATCACCCGAATCCCCACATCCTGCGCCAGCTGAATGGCTTTACGCATGATGTCCAGCCCCTGCTTGCGCACCGCGTCATCTTCGCTGCCGAGCGGAAAACGACGATGGGCGCTAAGGCACATCGATGGTACCCGGACGCCGGTTTCGGCTACCGCCTTGACCAGCGCCAGGCGCTGCTCCTGGCTCCAGTCCAGCCGGGCGAGACGGGCATCGGTTTCATCAAGCGACATTTCAACAAAATCAAAACCCAGCGCTTTCGCAAGCTGTAACCGCTCCAGCCAGCACTCCCCGGCGGGGAGCGCTTTTTCATAGATACCGAGCGGAATTTGTTTCGACAACATAACCGCTCCTTAACCCCACAGCTGGGCGATAGAGCGTTTAAACTGGCGAGCCGCTTCCACCGGCGAGGCGGCATCGCGGATGCTGCGACCGGCAATAAAGACGTGAATAGGAATACCGGCGAACAGCGGCAGGTCTTCCAGCGCCAATCCGCCGGTCACGGTGACTTTGAAGCCCATATCGGAAAGACGCTTAATCGCACTGATATCCGCCTCGCTCCACGCCACGCCCGCGGCCTGCGCGTCGCGGCTGCGGTGATAGACCACCTGCTGAATGCCCGCATCGCGCCACGCCTGCGCCTGCTCCCAGGTCCAGAAGCCGGTCAGCTCAATTTGCACGTCGCCGTTGAACTCTTTGGCGACATCCAGCGCCCCCTTGGCGGTGTTGATATCGGCGCAGCAGATCACGGTCACCCAGTCGGCGTTGGCTTCAAAGCACATCCGCGACAGGATTTTTCCGGCATCGGCGATTTTGGCATCCGCCAGTACGATTTTATGCGGGTACAGCGCTTTCAGATCGCGCACCGCGCGCACCCCTTCGCCGACGCAGAGAATCGTGCCGACTTCAATGATGTCCACCTCTTCGGCGATCAGGCGGGTGGTCTCATAGGCGTGAGACAGGGTTTGGTTATCCAGCGCAACCTGCAACATTGGTAACTGAGACATCGTATCAACTCCCTCTTAAACAGCCGCCGCAGTGGCGTTTTCAATTAAATCCAGCACTTCCTGCTCGGTGCGGCAGGCGCGTAAACGGTCGAAATTGGCTTCGTCATCAAACAGGTTAACGATCTGCATGATGCCCACCTCCTGGTGGGTGGTGGCGTCAACTGCCGCCATGGTGATTAGAATGTCGACCGGGTCGTTATCTTCGTGATTGAAAATTAGCGGTTTTTTGAGGGTTACCAGCGCAAATCCGGTTTTCTTAACCCCCTCTTCCGGACGGCCGTGCGGCATCGCCAGCCCCGGCGCGATAACAAAATAGGGGCCATGCTGCGCGACGCCATCGAGGATCGCCTGGTAGTAACGCGGTTCCACTACGTCGGCGGCCACCAGCAGATCGACGCCGATTTTCACCGCCTCCTGCCAGCTTTCCGCCTCCGCCTGCAGGCGTATGGAGTGGTTCTGCGCTAGAGAATCATGAAGTTTCATGGCGGCTCCTTATTTCACATCCTGCGGGAAGTGGGCTTTAATCACTTCAAGCAGTTTTGGGCCGAAATCCGCAGGCGACAGCATATTGCGCACGCCAACCACGTATTTATTGCCAGTGACGGTGATTTCGCCGGCGATGTGGGTCGAGGCAATGATGATGTCCGCGCCGTTTAGTTCGCTTTTATACTCACCTACCGCGCAGCTGTTCACCGTGTGGTCGATATTTGATTGCGTCAGGAACTGGTCCACCTTCATTTTCATGATCATGGAACTACCTTGCCCGTTGCCACACACAGCCAGAATACGTACGGTCATAATCAGAACTCCTTATTAAGCAGAGGCTTCTGCCAGTTGTTTTTCCGCGTCTTCCTCGGCGCGCAGCGCGCGGCCGGCGAAGAACATATAAGCCAGTGAAATCAGAATAATGACGGCCATAAACGCCAGCCCTATCGAGGCGAAGCCCTGCATCATCGGCGGCGCCAGGATTGACCAATCCGCCATGCCCATCCAGGCGCTCATTCCGGTCAACTTCACCGCCCACACGCAGCCGAAGATTTCAATCATGCCCATCACCAGACAGATTTTGAGCGCCGCGCGCCAGCCGCCGAAGTGGTTAGCAAAGACGCCAATCGTCGCGTTAGAGAAGAACATTGGGATAAAGCCCGGGATGATCAGGATGGAGGAACCAACGCCGACGAGAATACCCACGGCAATCAGTTGGCCGATGGTGCCCCACATAAAGCCCCAGACCACGGCATTCGGCGCGAAGCTATAGATAGCGGCGCAGTCAATCGCCAGCACGGCGCCGGGGATCAGGCGCTGAGAGATGCCATTAAAGGCTTCGGACAACTCGGCGACGAACATACGCACGCCCTGGGTAATGATGAAAATAGCCACGGCGAAGGAGAAACCGGTCTGCAGGATATAGACCGTCCAGTGGGTTTTGCCCGCCATCGCCTGTACAACGTCGATGCCAAAGGAGAGCAGAATGGCGCCAAAGAAAATGGTCATCACAATCGCGGTAGAGACGATGTTGTCGTGGAAGATATTGAGCCAGCCCGGCAGCTTGAGGTCTTCGACGCTCTCCTCTTTTTTCCCCAGATACGGCGCCACTTTATAGGCAATCCACGAGGCAAACTGCTGTTGGTGCCCGATAGAGAAGCCGCAACCGTCGGTAACCAGTTGAGTCGGCTTGAACATCATGTTGGAGGTGATCCCCCAGTACAGGGAGACCAGTACCGCGGTACAGATAATGGTCGTCCACATGGAGTAGCCGAAGATGAAGAAAGAGACCGCAATCAGCCCCGCCTGCTGAAACATGATATGGCCAGTCAGCATGATAGTGCGGATGCCGGTAATGCGGCGCAGCAGGACGTAACAGATATTTAGCGCCAGCGCCAACAGCACCGCATACCCCACCCAGCTATAGGCTTCACCCATCCGGTCGATGGTCGCCATCATTGAGGCGTAGGTGTCGGAAATCGCGCCATTGATGCCATAAACCTCTGACATTTTCGCCACCACCGGCTTAAAGGTGCTGGTAAGAATGCCGGAGCCGGCTTGTAACAGCATGAAACCTATGATGGTTTTGATCGTGCCTTTGATAATCACGCTGACGCTTTTACGCAACAAGATATAGCCAAGGCAGGTCACGATACCCAGCAGCAGCGGGGCATTAGTCATTACCTGATTAAAGAAGACGGTAAAGATGTTGTAGAGGATCTCCATAACACACTCCAGAAGAGGAAGGCTTTGAACGCGCATGACGCTCAGCAGTTGTCGTCGCCCTCACTCTAATAATCAAAAACAATCACAACAAGATTGAATTTGATTAAATGTGACGCATCACGCAAATAATCACATTTTTTATACGTGTATTTTCCACCACGTCATATCACAACCAAACAAACCACTAATATCAACAATATACATACATCCATGATATTAAATTCAGGGTTTATCAGCGCGTTAGCGCAACGATATCAGCGCTTTTTATCGAAAATAGCCGATTGCATTCCTGAAAAAAAAGTGACAATATCAATCAAAACAAATCACCAATTGATTACTTTTGAAATAAAAGAGGAAGAGATAGATGAGTAAAGTGCAAACCATCACCCGTGAATCCTGGATTTTGAGCACTTTCCCGGAATGGGGCAGCTGGCTGAATGAAGAGATCGAACAAGAGCAGGTTGCGCCGGGCACCTTTGCCATGTGGTGGCTGGGATGCACCGGTATTTGGCTTAAATCGGAAGGCGGCGCTAATATTTGCGTCGATTTCTGGTGCGGCACCGGTAAGCAGAGCCACGGTAATCCGCTGATGAAAACCGGCCACCAGATGCAGCGCATGGCCGGGGTGAAAAAACTACAGCCGAACCTGCGCACTACGCCATTCGTGCTCGATCCTTTCGCCATCCGCCAAATTGACGCCGTGCTGGCGACGCACGATCACAACGATCATATCGACGTTAACGTCGCCGCCGCGGTGATGCAAAACTGCGCCGCCGATGTGCCGTTTATCGGGCCAAAAACCTGCGTTGACCTGTGGATTGGTTGGGGCGTGCCGGCAGAACGCTGCATCGTCATGAAACCGGGCGATGTGGTGAAGATCAAAGACATTGAGATCCACGCGCTCGACGCATTCGATCGTACTGCGCTCATTACCCTGCCAGCCGAGCAAAAAGCCGCCGGCGTGCTGCCGGACGGCATGGACCAGCGCGCGGTCAACTATCTGTTCAAAACGCCGGGCGGCAACCTGTACCATAGCGGCGACTCCCACTACTCCAACTACTACGCGAAGCACGGCAACGAGCATCAGATTGACGTCGCCCTCGGTTCCTACGGGGAAAACCCGCGCGGCATCACCGACAAAATGACCAGCGCCGATATCCTGCGCATGGCGGAATCGCTGAATACCAAAGTGGTTATCCCGTTCCATCACGATATCTGGTCCAACTTCCAGGCCGACCCGCAAGAGATCCGCGTACTGTGGGAGATGAAAAAAGATCGTCTGAAATACGGCTTCAAGCCGTTTATCTGGCAGGTCGGCGGTAAATTTACCTGGCCGCTGGATAAAGACAATTTCGAGTACCACTACCCACGCGGGTTCGACGACTGCTTTACCATTGAGCCGGACCTGCCGTTCAAATCCTTCTTGTAACCGTATTCCGGCGGGCGCGCCCGCCGGAATTCCCTTTCCGCATTAGTATTTAGCGTTGATTTCAAATATCATCTTTGCTTGTCACTTTTAATCGGATTCGCTCATGACTGAAGCGCAAAGACATCAAATTTTACTGGATTTGCTGGCGCAAACGGGATTCGTCACCGTTGAACAGGTAATTTCCCGTCTCGGCATCTCTCCGGCGACAGCAAGACGCGATATTAATAAGCTGGATGAAAACGGTAAGCTGAAGAAAGTCCGTAACGGCGCGGAAGCCATCAGCGAACAGCGCCCACGTTGGTCGCCAATGAACATTCATCAGGCGCAAAACCATGATGAGAAAGTGCGGATTGCCCGCGCCGCCTCGCAGCTGGTGTCGCCGGGCGAAAGCATTGTTATCAACTGCGGCTCCACCGCCTTCCTGCTCGGCCGCGAACTATGCGGCAAACCGGTGCAGATCATCACCAACTACCTGCCGCTGGCCAACTATCTGATTGATCAGGAGCATGACAGCGTCATCATTATGGGGGGGCAATATAACCACAGCCACTTCATCACCCTCAGTCCACAGGGTAGCGAAAATAGTCTGTATGCCGGCCACTGGATGTTCACCAGCGGCAAAGGGTTAACCGCCGAGGGATTGTACAAAACCGATATGTTGACCGCGATGGCCGAACAGAAAATGCTGAACGTCGTCGGCAAGCTGGCGGTACTGGTCGATAGCAGCAAAGTCGGCGAACGCGCCGGAATGCTATTCAGCCAGGCCAGCCAAATCGACCTGGTCATTACCGGTAAACAGGCCGATGAAACGATCCTCAAGCAGCTTGAGGATCAGGGCGTGCAGGTTATCCGCGTTTAAAGATGCCGCAGAAAAAAGGCGGTAGTCGCGTGCAGCGCTTCCGGGGTGATGCGGTGACGCACGCCCTTTTGCCAGTGGCAGGTCAGGTTAGTTGCCAGGCCGCTCTGCGTTAACGCCTGCTGCAGACGGAAAGTGTCACCAGGTGGAACCACATCATCGGCATCACCGTGCCACAGCAGCAGCGGCTTGTCGGCCAGCGCCGCCAGTTGATGAGTCACGTCCCACTCCGCCAGGCTTGCCGTATCGAATCCGGGCGACGGAAACAGCGTCTGTGCGAGGGTGCTGAAATAGCCCGAGCCCATCAGGCAGGCCACGCATTTAAGTTCAGGATGATGAGTCATGATGCCGAGCGCGGTCATGCCGCCCATTGATGCGCCGGCCACCGACAGCCGCTCGTCTTCCAGCCACCCCTCAGCGATAATCGCTTCCCGCAGTGCGGCAAACTCAACAAAGTTTTGTCGCAGGATCGGCCAAAAGCGCAGCATTCGCCCGGCATCATCGCCGTGAAAACGCGCGCCATGTTCGGCGGCATCCGGCATAATCACCCGGAAGCCGGCTTCGGCCAGCGCGACGGCAAAGTAGCTGTAGACCAGTTTGGAAGAGGTAAAACCGTGATAGAAGACGATAACCGGCAGCGGTTTCTCCGCCATCCCAGCCGGACAGGCGTGAATCACTTCACCGCCCGCCAGATTGCGCATTTCGAGTGTTATCATTTATCGTCTCCTTCTTTATAGTGGCATCACGCAATGCGCAAAAAGCAACCACCAAAATTCTGCTTTTGCCGTGAATTATAATGTTGAGAGCTCGGTTACGCTTTCATAACATTTTCATTCGAAAATCGCGCGATAGATAACAATTCGGGAACATTCCCCAGAAATGATGTTCAGGCTACCACTACACTATCACTATCAGGAAACGAGATATGGTCATGCGTAGGTTTACACCGTGGTTACTGGCTCTCGCCTTAAGCGGATGTAGCGTCCTGCAGGGTACGCCGGAGGCGCCGCCGCCGGCAAGCGATCATCCGCAGGAGATTCGTCGCAATCAGACTGAGGGCCTGCAAAAGATAGGTACCGTCAGCGTGCTGATGTACGGTTCGCCGATGGATGTCGAGACCGCGTTGAAAGCCAAAGCAGAAGCCGCCAAAGCGGATTACTACGTCATCGTCATGATCGATGACACCATGGTTCCCGGCCAGTGGTATTCGCAAGCGATTCTGTATCATAAATAGCAGCGTGATGCGTTTTTAATCAGCTTTACACTGCTTTGCGTCCATTCACGTTCTCCTGCGCATAATAACGTTCGGCCAGCCTTTTTGGCAGAACGTTAGCAAACGGACTGCCCTCGGGATTACGTGAAATGGAGCTGACGATGAAACGATCACTGACCTTACCCAGCCTGTTGCTGACCACCGCGACGGCCAATACTTCCGCTCAGTCAGCCGAATTCGCCAGTGCGGATTGCGTCACCGGCCTGAACGAAATTGGTCTGATTTCCGTCAATAATATCTCCGGCAGTCAGCAGGATGTCGAGCACGCCATTGCTGTAAAAGCCGATGAGCAGGGCGCTTCCTGGTATCGAATCGTTCAAATGTATGAAGAGCCGCAGCCGGATAGCTGGCGGGTGCAGGCCATTCTCTACGCCTGAGACGGCTGTCGTCCGCGCCCCATTGCTCGCAGCAGCGCATCGTCAAGCAGTTGAGCGTCCAGGCGGACACTTCCTCGCGTATCCAGCATCATTCGGCACCATGCCTGGGCCAGCGGCGGCGACGCAAAGCGCAGCATCTGCGCACCCGCCCCCAGGCAATACACCAGACGCGCTATTTCTCGTCCCTGCGCCTCAACCGGCCGCCGTAAAAGTTGCTGAAGCTGTCGCCACGCGCGATCGTAATGGCGATTTTGCCCTTTGACTTCCGCACACTCCGCCGCCAGCATTTCTAGCGCCGCAGGCTGCTTGCTAAGTACCCGCATCACGTCGAGACACATAATATTGCCGGAGCCTTCCCAGATACTATTCACCGGCATCTCACGGTATAAACGTGGGAGCTCGCTCTCTTCGCAATAACCGATACCGCCCAGCGCTTCCATCGCCTCGGCGACAAACGGTATACCGGCGCGACAGATAGCAAATTTGGCGGCTGGGGTAAATAACCGGGCCCATAGCACTTCATGCGCATCGTCGCGCCGATCCCAGGCGCGAGCCAAACGGAACAGAAAAGCGGTTTGTCCTTCAAGACGCAGCGCCATCTGGCCCAGCACCTGACGCATCATCGGCTGATCGGCCAGATTCTTGCCGAACGCCTGACGCTGCAGCGCATGATACAGCGCCACCGAGTAAGCGCGGCGCATCAGGGCATGGCTGCCGGCGGCGCAGTCGAAGCGGGTCAGCGCGCCCATCTTGAGAATTTGCCGCACGCCGTCGCCTTCTTCGCCTATCAGCCACCCGCAGGCGTCAAAGAATTCGGCTTCGCTACTGGCGTTAGAGCGGTTGCCTAATTTATCTTTCAGCCTCTCAAGACGCACGCCATTGCGTTGGCCATCGGGTAAAAAGCGCGGCACAAAGAAACAGGAGAGCCCGCCCGGCGTCTGGCCTAACACCAAATGCGCATCGCTCTGCGGCACCGAGAAGAACCATTTATGCCCCACCAGCCGATATAATCCTTCCGCCGTTTTTTCCGCTCGGGTGGTATTACTGAGCACATCGGAACCGCCCTGTTTTTCGGTCATTCCCATACCAATCAGCAACCCACGCTTCTGATCGCCGGGCGCCAGATGCGGGTCATAGCGGTCGCTGAGCAACGGCGGCAGCCAGTCGCTAAAGACGGTGGGCAGCGCGCGCTGTAGCAGCGGCGTTGCGGCGAAGGTCATGGTTATCGGGCATAACGTTCCCGCCTCCACCTGGGCATGCAGCATAAAGCGGGCAGTACGGGCAACAAACGAACCCGCGCGGGCATCCTCCTGCCAGGCAAGATTATGCACCCGGTTGGCGCACAGTCCCTGCATTAGCAAATGCCAGGCGGGGTGAAACCGCACGTCATCCAATCGGGCGCCGGTGGCGTCGTAGCGTAGCAGTTCCGGCGGATTACTATTGGCCAGACGCCCCAACTCCAGCGATTCCGCCGTGCCCAACTGCTGGCCGATGCTGGCGAGCAGATCGCCATCCCAGCCGGCGCCTTCACGCGTCACTGCCTCACAAAGCGCGGTATCGGACAAAAACAGATTACTGTTACACAACGGCGTCGGTTGATTGAATACGGTATGCGTTTGCCAGTGCATGATGTCTCCCTCCGTCAATGGCTCTGACAGTAAGTATGGTCGGCCGCATAGACGCTCACAAAAAAACCGCTCCGCCTTCGTGAAGCCCATCACAGGCATAAGAATTTAAAATTTTCTCATTAAAAATGTATGGAATAATTTATTCATTCGTTACTGTTTTGTATCAGTCGGGGCTTCCTATGCACACCGCCAGCACAACATCGGCAGCGCAAAAACGCGCGCTGATCGCCGGTTCTATCGGTAACTTTATTGAATGGTACGAGTTCGCGGTCTATGGCTTTCTGGCGACCGTAATTGCGAAAAATTTTTTCCAAATGACTGGAGAAGCGCCGCTGACCGGGCTGATTCTGACTTACGCCTCTTTCGCGATAGCGTTCTTCTTTCGCCCGCTGGGCGCCATCGTTTTTGGCCGTCTCGGCGACCGCATCGGCCGCAAGCCGACGCTGATTATCGTATTGGTGCTGATGACGCTCGCCACCACGGCAATCGGACTGGTGCCGGTTTACGCCAGCATCGGTATTGCCGCGCCGCTTATTCTGACCGGATTACGTATTCTTCAGGGATTGTTTGCCGGCGGCGAATACGGAGGGGCGGTGTCGCTGATGACCGAGTTCGCCCCTAAAGGTAAGCGTGGTCTGTATGGCGCATGGCAATCTTTTACCGTCGCGCTGGGGCTGCTGGCAGGCGCAGGCGTGGTCGCGCTGATTTCCGCCGCGCTTAGCCCCGAATCGCTGCATGACTGGGGCTGGCGCATCCCCTTCTTCCTCGCCATACCGATGGGCATCGTCGCGCTGTGGCTACGCGTTAAAATGGAAGAGACGCCGGGCTTTTTACGCCAGCAGCAGGCTACGCCGCCCGCGGAAACCCGTGCCAGTTTGCGCCAGACGCTCAAAGCGATTCTCACCGGCATTGGCCGGCTGATGGTATGGTCGGCGGCGGGTTATACCTACCTGGTGATCATGCCCTCATACCTTCAGTCCGCGCTGCACACCGGTTTTAATCAGGCACTGCTGATTGCGGTGATCTCCAATATTGGCTTCGCCATCACCATCTTGCCTGCCGGGATGCTCAGCGATAAGTGGGGGCGTCGGCGGGTGATGGTCGCGGCTGCGGTATTGCTGCTGGTACTGGCGCTACCGCTGCTGAAAATATTGCAGGCGGAAAGCAGTACGCTGCTGGTGAAAGGTATCGTGGTGCTGATTGCGGGTGGCCTGGTGGGGATTCTGGCCGGGCCTGGGCCGGCGATGCTGGCGGAGATGTTCCCAACCAGAGTGCGTTATACCGGGCTGGGGTTAGCCTATTCGCTTTCGAATGCTGTCTTCTCCGGCTGTGCCGGGTTGATTATTACCGGCCTGATTAAACAGACCGGTAATCTGGATATTCCGGCGTACTACGTGATGGCGACGGCCGTCGTCAGTATTGCCGCGCTGATGACGCTCAATAAGAACGATCATTTACGGGCGCTGGACGACTAACCCACCTCGCCAGCGGCGGCTTAGCTGCGCTGGCGCACCGCTTCAAACAGGCAGATACCGGTGGCGACGGAGACGTTCAGCGAAGAGACGCTACCCGCCATCGGGATGCTGATCAGTTCATCACAATGTTCGCGGGTCAGGCGACGCATACCTTCGCCTTCCGCGCCCATCACCAGCGCCATCGGGCCGGTCATTTTGCTCTGGAACAGCGTATGGTCGGCTTCGCCGGCGGTACCAACGATCCACACGTTTTCTTCCTGCAGCAGACGCATGGTCCGCGCCAGGTTAGTGACGCGGATCAGCGGCACGCTTTCCGCCGCGCCGCAGGCGACTTTCTTCGCCGTAGCGTTGAGCTGAGCGGAACGATCGCGCGGCACGATCACCGCATGCACGCCGGCGGCGTCGGCGCTACGCAGGCAGGCGCCGAGGTTGTGCGGATCGGTGACGCCGTCGAGGATCAGCAGGAACGGTTGATCGAACTGCGCCAACAGATCCGGCAGATCGTTTTCCTGATACTGACGTCCCGGCTTCACGCGGGCAATGATGCCCTGATGCACCGCGCCTTCGCTTTTCTCATCGAGGAACTGGCGGCTGGCAACCTGAATCACCACGCCCTGCGCTTCAAGGGCATGGATCAGCGGCAGCAGACGCTTATCCGCACGGCCTTTCAGAATAAAAACTTCCTGAAAACGCTCAGGGGCGCGTTCCAGCAGTGCCTGCACCGCATGGATGCCGTAAATCATTTCACTCATTGATGTACTCGTTTTAGGTTCTGTTATCCGTTCCCTTCACCCCGTTCTGCGCCAGCAGACTTCAGGGCGAAGGGACGTCAATCACTCGGCGATCTTCTTTTTCGCCGCGCGCTTGGCTTTGGTTGCCGCGGCGATTTTCTGCGTTTTCGCCGACGGTTTTTTCGCTTTCTTTTCGCCTTTCGGTTTGGCTTTAGCTTTCTCTTTTTCCTTACGGAAGGCGCTATCCGGCTCGAAGTTTACCTGCTTGCCAACCTGACGACGACGGCCGCCGCCGTTTTTACCCGGCGCGCCCTTCTTCGCTTTTTCGCGTGCGGTTTTGCCGACATTACGCGGGCCGCGTTCGCTGGAAATCAGGCTGAAATCAATCTTACGCTCATCCATATTGACCGCTTCGACGCGCACTTCCACGCGGTCGCCCAGGCGGTAAGTCTGGCCGCCGGACTCGCCGATCAGCCGCTGCCCTACCTGGTCGAAGCGATAGTAGTCATTATCCAGCGAGGAGACATGTACCAGACCATCGATAAACAGATCGTTCAGGCGGACGAAGAAGCCAAAGCCGGTGACGCTGGCGATCACGCCGGAGAAGGTGTTGCCCACCTGATCCTGCATGAAGTCGCACTTCAGCCAGTCTGACACTTCACGCGTTGCTTCATCGGCGCGGCGCTCGGTCATCGAGCAGTGCTCGCCCAGCTGCAGCATCTCTTCCATGCTGTAGTGCCAGCCGCCGGTCTCGGTGCTATTGCCTTTATGTCCCTGCTCTTTCGCCAGTAAATACTTAATAGCGCGATGCAGCGACAGGTCAGGATAACGACGGATCGGCGAGGTGAAGTGGGCGTATGACTGCAACGCCAGGCCGAAGTGGCCGCGGTTTTCCGGATCGTAGACCGCCTGCTTCATGGAACGCAGCAGCATCGTCTGCAGCATTTCCGCATCCGGGCGATCGGCGATGGAAGTCAACAGCTCGGCGTAATCGCGCGGCTCCGGCTTGTTGCCGCCCGGTAGTTCCAGCCCCAGTTCCGCCAGCACGGTACGGAAGGCGGTAATCGCTTCGGTGCTTGGTTTATCGTGAATACGGAACAGCGCCGGCTCCTGCGCTTTCTCAACGAAACGCGCCGCGGAGATGTTCGCCAGGATCATGCACTCTTCAATCAGCTTGTGCGCATCGTTACGCTGAGTCTGTTCAATACGCTCGATACGGCGCTCGGCATTGAAGATGAATTTAGCTTCTTCACTTTCAAATGAGATACCGCCGCGCTCTTCACGGGCGCCATCCAGCACCTTGTAGAGGTTATGCAGCTCTTCAATATGCTTCACCAGCGGCGCATAGTGCTCGCGTAGCTCCTGATCGCCCTGCAGCATATGCCACACCTTGGTATAGGTCAGGCGGGCGTGAGAGCTCATCACCGCTTCATAGAATTTAAAGCCGGTCAGGCGGCCTTTTGACGAGATCGTCATTTCGCAGACCATACACAGGCGATCGACCTGTGGGTTCAGCGAACACAGGCCGTTGGACAGCACCTCTGGCAGCATCGGTACGACCTGCGAAGGGAAGTAGACTGACGTCCCGCGGCTGCGCGCTTCGCCGTCCAGCGGCGTACCGGGGCGCACGTAGTAGCTCACGTCGGCGATAGCCACCCACAGTCGCCAGCCGCCACCGCGTTTTTTCTCGCAATACACCGCGTCATCGAAGTCGCGGGCATCTTCGCCGTCAATAGTGACCAGCGGCAGAGAGCGCAAATCGACGCGCCCAGCTTTCGCCTCTTCTGGCACTTGCTCTTTGAGGCCGGAGACCTGTTTTTCCACCGCCGGCGGCCAGACGTAAGGGATCTCATGGGTACGCAGCGCCATATCAACGGCCATGCCGGTGCCCATGTTGTCGCCCAGCACTTCAACTATTTTGCCGACCGCTTTGGTACGGCGGGTTGGACGCTGGGTCAGCTCGACCACCACCACGTAGCCCATACGCGCGCCCATGATCTCTTCAGGCGGGATCAGGATATCGAAGCTAAGACGGCTGTCATCCGGCACCACGAAGCCTACACCGGCATCGGTGAAATAACGGCCGACGATCTGGCTGGTTTTCGGCACCAGCACGCGAACGATGCGCGCTTCGCGACGACCCTTACGATCGGCGCCCAACGGCTGGGCCAGCACCTGATCGCCATGGATACACATTTTCATCTGCTCAGATGAAAGATACAGGTCGTCTTTGCGCCCTTCGACGCGTAAAAAGCCGTAGCCGTCGCGGTGGCCAATAACGACGCCTTTGACTAAATCGAGACGTTCCGGCAGCGCATAGCACTGACGACGAGTGAAGACCAACTGGCCGTCACGTTCCATTGCACGCAGGCGACGACGCAGCGCTTCGGTTTGTTCTTCGCCCTCGATATTTAACTCAATCGCCAGCTCATCACGGCTGGCCGGTTTTTCGCGTTTGGTTAAATGTTCGAGGATAAATTCCCGGCTCGGGATTGGATTCGCGTACTTCTCAGCTTCGCGTTCCTGGAATGGATCTTGTGACATATCGGTTCCTCCGTTGTCATCTCCGATGAAAGTCTCTGGGTGGCGCACGCCGCCGCTTTGTGAGTTCTCTTTACGCTGCGGCGCGAATCACTCAGCGCTTTTCTTCCACCAGTAATAATTTATATAGCGGTTGATTCTTTTCAACCAAATCGGCCAGCGTGTAGTTATCCAGTTCCTTCAGGAAACTTTGCGCGGCTTCGGCAAGTGCCTGTTTCAGGCGGCAAGCGGGAGTAATGTGGCAAAATTCGCTGCTGCAATTCACCAGCGATAGCGGCTCAAGATCGCGCACAACATCACCCACGCGAATCATTTTAGCTGGCTTGCCAAGGCGAATCCCCCCATTCTTTCCCCGCACGGCCGTCACGTAGCCAGCACGGCTTAACTGATTGATTATTTTGACCATATGATTACGGGAAACGCCATAGACATCCGTCACCTCGGAAATACTGGTCATTCGGTCATCCGGCAACGACGCCATATAAATCAGCGCACGTAATCCATAATCGGTGAAACTCGTTAACTGCACATCAACCTCAGGGTAAGGGGAAAGCGGTGAATCCGCGGGTATTAACTCTATTGATGATAAACCAGCCAGCGCTCAGGCCGCTAATTTATTTGAAATGGGGCGGGCGAACTGCAAAAACAAGGGCGCCCGAACGGCGCCCCTGGATGATGATTACGCGTCGAACGGGTCGCGCAGAATCATAGTCTCAGTACGGTCAGGACCGGTAGAGATGATATCAACCGGCACGCCGGTCAGCTCTTCAATACGCTGGATATAGTTCAGCGCTGCCTGCGGCAGACCGCTGCGCTCTTTCACGCCGAAGGTGGTTTCGGACCAACCCGGCATGGTTTCGTAGATAGGCTCGATACCTTCCCAGTTGTCGGCAGCCAGCGGAGTGGTGGTCACTTCACGGCCGTCCGGCATACGGTAGCCGACGCAGATTTTCACTTCTTTCAGGCCGTCCAGGACGTCCAGTTTGGTCAGGCAGAAGCCGGACAGGGAGTTAATCTGCACCGCGCGGCGTACCGCGACAGCGTCCAGCCAGCCGGTACGACGACGACGGCCGGTAGTGGCGCCGAATTCGTTACCCTGCTTGCACAGGAACTCGCCGGTTTCATCAAACAGCTCGGTCGGGAACGGACCCGCGCCTACACGAGTAGAGTAAGCTTTGATGATACCCAGAACGTAATCCACATAACGCGGGCCCAGGCCGGAGCCGGTCGCCACGCCACCAGCAGTGGTGTTGGAGGAAGTTACATACGGATAGGTACCGTGGTCGATATCCAGCAGCGTGCCCTGCGCGCCTTCGAACATCACGAAGTCGCCGCGCTGACGCGCCTGATCCAGCAGATCGGAGACGTCAACGACCATGCTGGTCAGGATGTCGGCAATCGCCATCACATCGTCCAGCACTTTTTGATAGTCGACCGCTTCTGCTTTATAGAAGTTCACCAACTGGAAGTTGTGATATTCCATCACTTCTTTCAGTTTGTCAGCGAAGGTAGCTTTATCAAACAGGTCGCCAACGCGCAGGCCGCGACGGGCGACTTTATCTTCGTAAGCCGGGCCGATACCGCGACCGGTTGTACCGATAGCTTTCGCACCGCGTGCTTTCTCACGCGCAACATCCAGCGCAACGTGATAGTCGAGAATAAGCGGACAGGCTTCGGACAGCAGCAGACGCTCACGAACAGGGATACCACGGTCTTCCAGACCTTTCATCTCTTTCATCAGCGCAGCCGGAGACAGCACAACACCGTTACCGATGATGCTGGTTACATTCTCACGGAGAATACCTGATGGAATAAGATGGAGGACGGTTTTTTCACCGTTGATTACGAGAGTATGGCCTGCGTTATGGCCACCCTGGTAGCGCACAACATATTTAGCCCGTTCAGTCAGGAGATCGACGATCTTCCCTTTACCTTCGTCACCCCATTGGGTGCCCAGTACGACGACGTTGTTACCCATTTTTTCAAAATCACCGTTTGCTTAAAAATGGATTCTACCATCGCTTTTTCAGAGTTACAGCACTTTTTGCACTCAAAATGAGGGTAATACGATTGTTTTTTGATCAGCCAATCGATTTCCTCAACATGTAGTAGATGACGATACCAGCTACCACAAGACCGCCGCCAAAGCGACGCAATAAATTATCCGGCAGTTGGCTCATGGTCGCTACCATCTTGCGCCAGGCGCGGGGATAAAGCAGTGGGCCAAGACCTTCGAGAACTAAAACCAGCGCCAGTGCCAGCCAAATTGTTGCATTCATTATTGATGACCCTTATAGAAAAACAAAACCGCCGCCAGTTTGGCGCCGGTGAGTATTACCGCAAAACCCTTTTCTTTCTTCACATTCTCCGGCATTTCACAGGCAATATGAAACCACTAGCTGAGAGAAAAATCACAATCTATGGCATGAAAAAAGGCGCCTCTTGCAAGGCGCCTTCTGATTTCACACTGACCCGGCTTATTTACGCACAGAATCCGGTGACTTCATGTAACGGAAGAAATCGCTATCCGGGCTGAGGACCATCACGTCCTGGTTGCTCTGGAAGCTCTTCTCATAGGCGCGCAGGCTACGGATAAAGGCATAGAAGCCCGGATCCTGACTGAATGCATCGGCAAACAGTTTTGCCGACTCGGCATCGCCTTCACCGCGCAGAATACGCCCTTGACGCTCGGCTTCCGCCAGGGTCTTGGTCACTTCATAGTCCGCGGTCGCGCGCAGTTTTTCCGCTTCTTCCTGACCTTGTGAA
The DNA here is from genome assembly GCF_057196925.1 of Klebsiella sp. SYXHC3. Classification (NCBI taxonomy): domain Bacteria; kingdom Pseudomonadati; phylum Pseudomonadota; class Gammaproteobacteria; order Enterobacterales; family Enterobacteriaceae; genus Klebsiella; species Klebsiella sp. SYXHC3. Next base: position 142,687 of record NZ_JBXUNG010000010.1, read on the forward strand.
CGATGGCGACGAGCAACCGCTTCACGCTCGGCGCGCATACGGTTGTAGATCGCTTCAGACACTTCAGCCGGCAGGTTGATCTGCTTGATACGTACGTCAACGACTTCAATACCCAGCGCCGCCATACTGTTCGGGTTGATTACCTGAACCTTACCGTTAGTTTCAGCTTCTACCCGTTCTGCCGCTTTAGCGATAGCGTCATCGGCTGCCGGCGTCGAGACTTCATCTTCTGTACCTGCAGAACCGGAGTTCAGCGCATCACGCACTTCCAGGGTCAAACGACCGCGGGAATCAGTCACGATGTCTTTCACGTCCAGACGACCAATCTCAGAGCGCAGACGGTCAGAGAACTTACGCTTCAGCAGAACTTCGGCCTGGGAGACGTCGCCGCCGCCGGTCGCCAGATAGTAACGACTGAAGTCACTGATGCGCCACTTGATATAGGAGTCGACGATCAGGTCTTTCTTCTCTTTAGTAACAAAGCGGTCAGCCTGGTTGTCCATGGTCTGGATACGCGCATCCAGCATTTTCACGGATTCAATAAACGGGATCTTGAAGTGCAGACCCGGCGCATACACCAGCGGCTTGTTCTCATCGTCGCGCAGAACTTTGCCAAAGCGCAGCGTAATGCCACGCTCGCCTTCTTTCACCACGAAGACAGACATGTAGAGCACTACCAGCACGACGACAATGATCGCGATAACAGATTTACGCATCGTTATTCCCCCTGACGCTGGTAGTCGTTACGCTGCGCGTTGGCGCGGCGTTGGTCCATAATGGTACCCCCGGTTGAACTCGAGGTTGATGAGGTGCTGGCGCTGCTTGAGCTGGACGCAGGCGGCAGGCGCAGCAGATCGCTTGCGCCACTGCTATCGCTCTTTGCCGGCGCACCAGTGGCGCCTTTCAGCATCTGATCCAACGGCAGCACCATCAGGTTGCCGCCCTTGCTGTCATTAACCAGCACTTTGCGGGTATGGCTCAGCACTTTTTCCATGGTTTCGATATACAGACGCTCGCGGGTAATTTCCGGCGCGGCTTTATATTCCGGCAGGATCTTCGCAAAGCGAGCGACTTCACCCTGTGCTTCCAGTACGGTCTGGGTTTTATACGCACGCGCCTCTTCGAGGATACGCTGCGCCTGACCGTTCGCACGCGGCTGAACTTCGTTGGTATAAGCTTCCGCTTCGCGGATGTACTGCTGCTCGTTCTCACGCGCGGCAATGGCATCATCAAACGCGGCCTTCACCTCTTCCGGCGGACGCGCCGTCTGGAAGTTGACGTCCAGCAGGGTAATACCCATGTTGTACGGACGAATGGTCTCTTCCAGCTCGCGCTGGGTATCGCTACGGATAACGGTACGACCTTCGGTCAGGATACGGTCCATGGTGTACTTACCGATGACGCCGCGCAGGGCGCTGTCGGTGGCTTGACGCAAACTATCGTCGGCGCTGGTCACGCTAAACAGGTAGCGCTCCGGATCGGTCACCCGGTACTGTACGTTCATCTCAACGCGCACGACGTTCTCATCGGAAGTCAGCATCACACCAGATGCGGCCAGCTCACGAACCGACTCGACGTTCACCGCTTGCACATTATCGACAAAGGTTGGCTTCCAGTTCAGACCTGGCTCAACCAGATGGCTGAACTTGCCAAAGCGTGTCACCACACCACGTTCCGCTTCCTTGATGGTATAGAAACCGCTGGCTGCCCAGATAATCACCGCCGCTGCAGCAACGATGCCGACAATGCGCCCGCCCATCGGGCCGCGCGGCCCCTGCGTCACATTACCGCCACCCTGGCCGCCTTTACCGCCGCCGAGACCGCCAAGTTTTTTGCTTAACTTGCGGAAGATATCATCCAGATCGGGCGGCCCCTGATCGCGACCGCCTTTGTTGCCATTTCCCTCAGAGTTGCCGCCATTCTTGCTGCTTCCCCACGGGTCGCGGTCCTGTCCGTTATTACCGGGCTGATTCCACGCCATGTATATGCTCCATATTTGTTTTTGATATCCCCACAGGGGTTAATATCTTCAGGCCAGGTCAAACCACGTAGTCGACCAACGCAGGCTCTTGTTTGCAGAGGCGACGCCAGTCCACGATGGGCATGCGCACTTGCAGGCTTACGCTGCCGTCATCCTCCATCCACTCTTTTTCTATCGCCTGAAGCTGATAGAAACGGCTTCTCAGGCGACCTTCCTGCGGCGGTAAGCGCAGCGTATGCTGCGCCACTTCGCCGGAAAGACGCTCTGTTAACGCCTGAAAAAGCAGTGGTACGCCAACTCCGGTCTGGGCGGAGAGCCAGACCCGAATCGGTTTATTCTCTTCATCCCGATCGATGCGCGGTTCAAAATCGTCAAGCACATCGATTTTGTTCATCACCAGCAATGACGGAATTTCATCGGCCTCGATTTCAGCAAGGACCGTATTTACTGCATCAATATTTTCCTGCACGCGGACATCCGCCGCGTCAATCACATGCAGCAGCAGCGTCGCCTGACGCGTCTCCTGCAGCGTCGCTTTAAACGCCGCCACCAGGTCGTGCGGCAGATGACGAATAAAGCCTACGGTGTCTGCCAGTACCGTTTCGCCGACGTCGGTGACGTTAATACGGCGCAGCGTTGGGTCCAGGGTGGCGAACAGTTGGTCCGCGGCATAGACTTCCGCTTCGGTTATCTGGTTGAACAGCGTTGATTTTCCAGCGTTGGTATATCCCACCAGCGAGACGGTTGGGATATCGGCCTTAGCGCGTGACCGCCGACCTTGCTCGCGCTGCTTTTCTACTTTTTCCAGTCGCGACAGGATCTGCATAATACGGTTACGCAGCAATCGACGGTCGGTTTCGAGCTGGGTTTCACCCGGTCCGCGCAAACCAATCCCGCCCTTCTGCCTTTCAAGGTGGGTCCAGCCGCGTACCAGACGGGTGGCCAGATGGCGCAGCTGCGCCAGCTCAACCTGCAGTTTCCCTTCGTGGGTACGCGCTCGCTGGGCAAAGATATCTAAAATCAGACCGGTGCGATCGATAACCCGGCATTCGCAAAGCTGCTCCAGGTTACGTTCCTGGGCCGGACTCAAGGCATGATCGAACAGCACGACCGAGGCGCCGGTCGCTTTTACGGCTTCCGCAATTTCAACAGCCTTACCTTCACCAACAAAATACTTCGGGTGCGGTGCTTTACGGCTACCGGTAATCACCTGCATTGCTTCGACACCGGCGGAAGAGACCAGGGATTCAAATTCCTGGAGATCCTCCATATCTTTGTCTTGCGAAAAATAGATGTGTACCAGTACCGCCTGCTCACCGGCATCATAACGGTCAAACAAGCGTAAACCCCTTATAAAATACCAGCGGGGAACGCAGAAAACCTGGCTCCCCGACGTGGAAAAACAGCATTAGCCTTATTCGGCGTCGTCGCTGTCTTGCTGCGGCGCAGAAGAACCTTGCGCGCTACCACCGTGGTGATAGTTGTTTGCACCGCCGCCAGCATTATTGCTGTGGTGAGACACCGGACGGGACGGAACAACAGTAGAAATTGCGTGCTTATAGACCATCTGGCTGACCGTGTTCTTCAACAGGATCACGAACTGATCGAAAGACTCAATTTGCCCTTGCAGCTTAATACCATTCACCAAATAAATAGAAACCGGAACACGTTCCCGACGCAAAGCGTTCAGGAACGGATCTTGTAAAGATTGCCCCTTAGCCATTCTCTCTTTTCCTTATATGTATGCTTGTTTTGTACTCAGAACCTTACGATTCTTAAAAAAAATTACGCACGATACCATTCAATTGTACACGTTCAGTTCTGGCTAGCACCAACAACCTGTAATACTTTGTTGAGCGCTTGTTCAGGTTGCTCACTGTCTAACCAGTGAACATCTTCCCAACCACGCAGCCAGGTGACCTGACGTTTAGCTAACTGTCTCGTCGCGCAAACACCTCGATAAACCATTTCATCATACGGGACCTCGCCTTCAAGGTATGACCACATCTGGCGGTATCCGACACAACGAATGGAAGGCATATCCGTATGCAAATCTCCACGGGCAAATAGCGCCCGCACTTCTGCTTCAAAACCTGAAGCCAACATCTGATGAAAACGCTGCTCAATGCGTTGATGTAGCAGTTCACGGCTCGCCGGGGCGATGGCGAACTGATGCACCTGATACGGCAGAGCCTCTCCTGACGTTTGCGTCAGTTCCGTTAAAGTTTTACCCGAAATGAAAAAAACTTCCAGTGCTCGGGAAAGTCTTTGCGGATCATTTGGATGAATACGCGCGGCGGCCACGGGATCGATGTCCTGTAACTGCCGGTGCAATGCGTGCCACCCCTGCTCTGCTGCTTGTTGCTCAATTCTGGCCCTGACTGCGGGATCCGCCGAAGGCAGCGGCGATAACCCTTCCAACAACGCTTTGAAGTACAACATTGTTCCGCCGACCAGCAGCGGGATGCGCCCGGCGGCGACGATATCCGCCATTTCCGCCAACGCATCGCGGCGAAAATCCGCCGCCGAGTACGACTCTGCCGGATCAAGGATATCCAGCAACCGATGCGGCGCAGCGCTAAGCTCCGCGGCATCGGGTTTGGCCGTGCCGATATCCATTCCTCGATAGATGAGGGCGGAATCGACGCTAATCAACTCTACGGGCAAAACTTTACGCAAGGCGATAGCTAATGCGGTTTTACCGGAGGCCGTCGGCCCCATTAAAAAAATTGCCTTAGGCAGGCTCGCCTCAGTTACATCACTCATCTTTCAGGGCTGTCATCGCCGAATGTAAATCAACAGGTTGTAACAGACCACCCGGCGGCGCTTTAATCAGCTGCGGACATAAGCGCTCAACGTCCGCCAGCACGGAAATCGCCTGCGCCATACTCCACTGCGCGTGCTCGCTCGTCAGATTACGCGCCGTCCACTGGGCAATGTCGCCGACGTCGAATGCCGTTAGCTGCGCCAGGTAGCCTATCAGTTCAGGAATCAAGATTTGTAAATTTTGTTGTCTTAAGGGTAAAGGCACCGCGCGAACCGTCACGTGCTGAGCATCTGCTTGTAAATCGATACCCAATTGCGCCAGCGCCGGCTGCGCCTTTTCCAGCGCCTTACGTTCTGCTTCGCTCACTTTAAGACGCAGCGGGATCAGCAGCGGCTGCGCGCAAACCGCTTCCGCGCCCGGCGTTAGCTGCGCCTGACGCAGCCAGCGCTCCGCCACCGGCAGCGCCAGCAACGCCAATGTGCCGCCGCGCTCGAGCAGCGCGCAATCGCTGCCGATAATAGTCAGCACCCGGCCAAAGCTTTGGCTATGGGCTGCCAGGCTTTCCGCAGGCGCCGGCGCAACGGGTGGCTTTTCCGCCGCCGGGGTTTGCAGCAGTTGACGGTAAAGCGCCCCCTGCTGTTTTTGATAGCCCGGCTGCGCGTGGGGCCAGTTGGCGCCGCCTGCGCTATAGCCGCCGCCGGCGGCAGGTTCCCGCGGCGCGCGGGTATCATAACCCGCCGCCGGTTCCCGGGCAGGCGATGGGCGAGCGAAATGGTTAGCGCCCGCCGCTACGCGATTTTCCGGCACCGGCCGCGACGCGGGCGCTTCGTCTTCTTCCGCCAACGGCGCATCCAGTTGCTGCTGCAGCACGCTCAGTACGCCTTGATAGATAAAATCATGCACCAGCCGCGATTGATGGAAACGTACTTCGTGCTTCGCCGGATGCACGTTGACATCAACCTGATGCGGGTCAATCTCCAGATACAGCACAAACGCCGGCTGCTGGTCAGCGCCCAGCTTGTCTTCACAGGCCTGGCGAATGGCATGGTTGATCAGCCGGTCGCGCATCATACGCCCGTTGACGTAGCAGTACTGGATTTCCGCTAATGCCGGATTGGTATGCAACGGATCGGCAACCCAGCCGCGCAGCGTCAGATCGCCATGCTGCCACTCAATGGCCAACGCGTGTTCCAGGAACGCCGCGCCGCAAATCGAGCCGAGGCGGCGTTCACGCGGGCCGCCTTCCGCCACTGCGCGATACTGGCGCATCATTTTGCCGTTATGGCTGAGATTAATCGTTACATCGAAACGCGCCAGCGCGATGCGGCGGACGATTTCATCAATATGATTAAACTCGGTTTTTTCGGTACGCATGAACTTGCGCCGCGCGGGGGTGTTGTAAAACAGATCCAGGACTTCCAGCGTGGTGCCTATCGGATGCGCCGCCGGTTTCACCGTCACTGCCTGGTCGCGCCCTTCAGCATAAGCCTGCCATGCCTCGTGCTGCTCCGCGGTACGCGAAGTCAGCGTCAGGCGGGCGACGGAACTGATACTGGCCAACGCTTCGCCGCGAAAGCCAAGGCTGATGATCGCCTCAAGGTCATCCAGCGAGGCGATTTTACTGGTGGCGTGACGAGCCAGCGCCAGCGCCAGCTCATCTTTTTTGATCCCACAGCCGTTATCGCGAATACGGATAAGCTTCGCGCCCCCGCGTTCGATATCAATGTCGATACGGGTTGCGCCGGCATCAAGGCTGTTCTCAACCAGCTCCTTCACTACCGACGCCGGACGTTCCACCACCTCGCCAGCGGCAATCTGGTTGGCGAGCTGCGGCGGTAGAACCTGAATCGGCATGACCTTCTCCTTAGTTAATCAACGTCCCGCTAGGCGAACTGGCGCTGGCGGTTTGCGCAGCCGTGCCGCGCGGCGCTGATTGCAGCGGGTGCTGCATATAATAGTTACGCAGCCCTTTATAAATCGCCTCTGCAATCTGCTGTTGGTAATCATCGCTACCCAGCAGGCGCTCTTCGCCGTTATTACTGATAAAGCCAGTTTCGACGAGGATCGACGGAATATCCGGCGAGCGCAGTACGCCAAGGCTGGCATGCTCCGGGCGGCGTTTATGGAGATTACCGACCCGCTGCAGCTGGCTTAGTACATCCGTCGCCACATCATAACCGACGCGCTGGGAATGGCCGAACTGTAAATCCAGCACCGCCTGGCTCAGATAAGGATCCGACTGGCTATTTGCCAGCACGTCGCCCGCTCCGCCCAAAAGTTCGGATTGTTTCTCATGCTGTTCTAGCCAGCCGGCCATCTCACTATTCGCGCGGCGGTTAGAGAGCACCCACACCGATGCGCCGGTCGCGTCGCGGTTCGGGGCCGCATCGGCATGAATAGAGACAAGGAAATTGGCGTTTTGTTTGCGCGCCACGTCCGAACGCCCCATAACCGAGATGAAGTAGTCGCCGTTGCGGGTTAGCACCGGTTTAAACTGCGGATCGTCGTTGAGCAACGCCCGGAGTTTATGGGCGATAGCAATCGTGACGTTTTTCTCTTTGGTGCCGCCCGGTCCGATGGCGCCAGGATCCTGGCCGCCGTGACCGGCGTCAATGGCGATAATAATTTTATCGTCAGAAGAGACGGTACGCGCCGCCGGACGGCTGATGGTCTGGTTGTTGGTCATCGCCGGCTGACTGCTGGTCACCACCGTGGTTCTGTCGCTGCCAGAGTTTTTAAACGGATTGCGCGGCGGCGTGCTCGGACGCGACGCCACTACCGGCGCTTCGACCCGTTTCGCTATCACTGGCGGAGGAGGTGGCGGCGGCACATCGGCGTTAATGGTAAAGACGACGGTATAGTTGGCGCCATTTTGCTGCTTCACCGCCCGCGTTTTACCATCTTCCGTCAGATCGACCAACAGACGCAGCGATTGCGTATCCTGAGGCGAGCCGGAACGAATGCTCTTGACCAGATTATTACCGCTAAACTGCAGCGGCAGCCCCTGAAGTACGCCGGTTTGTTTGATATCCAACGCCACCGCCCGCTTACCTTGCGGGGTGAAAGAATATTCAGGATCGCCGACAAAACTTAGCGTGATGCGGGCCTGCCGATCGCCGTTTGAGACCTGGATATCGGATAAACTTGCCGCGGATGCCTGAGTGCCGAGCAGCATCAGAGCGGCGGCCAGCCAACTGGTTATACGATACTTCATCCCGTCATCCTTTAGGCTAAATGGCTAAACGCGCCAATAAAGACTCACCCAATGAAGAGACCGCCGTTACGCGCGCCTCACGCCCTTGCGCCTGATAATCCAGGTGAATTTCGACATCCGGGTCAGGCAGTACACCCGCACCTTGTTGCGGCCATTCTACCAGGCAGATGGCATCGTTAGCGAAGTAATCGCGGATCCCCATAAATTCGAGCTCCTCAGGATCCGCCAGCCGGTAGAGGTCGAAGTGATACACCATCAGATTGTCGAGGGTGTAAGGCTCCACCAGCGTATACGTTGGGCTTTTGACATTGCCGCGGTGGCCAAGGGCCTGCAGAAAACCGCGGCTGAAGGTGGTTTTACCCGCGCCTAAATCGCCATACAGATAGATAACCGTCGCGCCGCTACAGGCCTGCGCTACGCGGTTGCCAAGGTCTAATGTCGCCTGCTCGTCGGGTAAAGGAATCACACGGTTAATCATGGTCTAGGTCAATCACATCCGGGTTAACAACACGCCTCAGCGTGCAAAAAAGATCGGTCGCCAGCATCCCGCGGGCGCCATCTCTGGCGGCCAGCCGGTCTGCGGCTTCGCCGTGCGCCACGCAGCCTGCGCAAGCGGCATCATATGGGGTCAGCCCCTGTCCCAACAGCGCGGCGATAATGCCGGTGAGCACATCGCCCATCCCACCGCTGGCCATTCCGGGATTACCGGCATCAATGATACCGATTTCCCCCGCGTTATTCGCCACGACGGTTCCTGCGCCTTTTAGCACCACCACGCCGCCATACCGTTTTACCAGACGTTGTACAGAATGTAAGCGATCGCTTTCAACTTCTGCCACGCTGATATTCAATAAACGGGCGGCTTCGCCAGGATGCGGGGTTAACACGCGATTGTGACGTTTATCGGGATTGATTGCCAGCAGGTTCAACGCGTCGGCATCCCAGACCATCGGTTTGCGAAAATTCTCTACCTGCCGCAGCGCCGCTTTACCCCATTCGCTTTGCCCAAGACCGGGACCAATCGCCACGACATCCGCCCACTCCAGGCTCTCGGCAAGAGAGTCACCGTTCAGCTCATGGACCATCAATTCCGGTCTGGCAGTCACAATGCCCGCGATATTTTCCGCCCTGGTCAGCACGCGTACTAAACCCGCGCCGGCACGCAGCGCGGCCTCACCTGCCATACGAATGGCGCCAGCGGTGCCGCGATCGCCGCCGATAATCACCAGCCGACCATGCGAGCCTTTATGCGACGTCGGGCGACGCGGCGGCAACCAGCCTGCCAGTTGCGCTGCGGAAAAACGGCGAATAGCGGTGTTTTGCCCGGCAAGCCAGCGCTCCAGCCCGAGCGCATGATGATGTAAGCGCCCGACGACGTCGCGGGCGTTGCCGGTCAGTAGTCCGGGTTTTAGCGCGATAAACGTCAGGGTATGGGCGGCGTGGATTACCGCGCCAGGCGTCGCGCCGGTTTGCGCGTTCAACCCGGAGGGGATATCAAGCGCAATAACCGGCGCGGGATAGGCATTCGCCAGTTCAATCAGCCCGGCGACGTTAGCGCGCGGCGCGCTATGCAGGCCGGTGCCGAGCAGCCCGTCAATAATCAATGAGATATCATCCGGCCAGCCGCTATCGGCGGCGTGGATGACGCCGCCGGCATTGAGCCACTCTTCCCGCGCGGCCTGCGCCTCTTCCGGCAGCGGCTTATCGCTTTCCAACGCCAGTAGCGTTACCGCGATGCCCTGCGCCTGCGCCAGTCGCGCGACGACATAGCCGTCGCCGCCGTTATTGCCGTGGCCGCAAAGAATCAACCAGTGCTGGCTGGCGGGATAAAGGCTTCGGGCCAGTTGAAACGCCGCCTCGCCGGCACGGCGCATCAATTCAAAAAGCGTCAGCCCGAGACTATCCGCCGCCTCTCTTTCCGCCTGGCGCAGCGTCTCCGCTGGCCATACGATGTGTGGTATACTGTCAGGGTTTTTCGTCATTGTATGGTCCATCATGTCACAGCCCCTCGATCTCAATCAGTTAGCGCAACAAATCAAACAATGGGGCACCGAGCTTGGCTTCCAGCAGGTCGGTATTACCGATACCGATCTCAGCGCCAGCGAACCTAAACTACAGGCATGGCTGGATAAACAATACCATGGCGAAATGGAATGGATGGCTCGCCACGGCATGATGCGCGCCCGGCCGCATGAACTGCTGCCCGGTACGCTACGCGTGATTAGCGTGCGCATGAACTACCTGCCCGCCAATGCTGCTTTCGCCAGCACTCTGAAAGATCCCACGCTGGGTTACGTCAGCCGTTATGCCCTGGGGCGTGATTATCATAAGCTGCTACGTAACCGCCTGAAAAAACTCGGCGAGATGATTCAGGAACAGTGTGCTTCGCTCAATTTTAGACCGTTTGTCGATTCCGCGCCTATCCTGGAGCGGCCAATCGCTGAAAAAGCGGGCCTTGGCTGGACAGGTAAGCACTCACTTATCTTAAGCCGCGACGCCGGATCGTTTTTCTTCCTCGGCGAGCTGCTTATTGATCTTCCGCTACCGGTAGACCAGCCGGTTGCCGAAGAGTGCGGACGCTGTGTCGCCTGTATGACTATCTGCCCCACCGGCGCCATCGTCGAGCCCTATACCGTTGACGCGCGACGCTGCATCTCCTATCTGACCATCGAGCTGGAAGGCGCCATCCCGGAAGAATTTCGTCCGCTTATCGGCAACCGTATTTACGGCTGCGATGATTGCCAGTTGATATGTCCGTGGAACCGTTTTTCGCAGCTCACCGATGAAGAGGACTTCAGCCCGCGTAAAGCGCTACATGCGCCGCAGCTGATTGAGCTGTTCGCCTGGAGCGAAGCCTGGTTCCTGAAAGTCACTGAGGGATCGGCGATACGCCGTATCGGTCACTTACGCTGGTTACGCAATATCGCCGTCGCGCTCGGTAATGCCCCGTGGAATGAAGCCAATCTGGTCGCGCTGGAAAGTCGCCGAGGTGAGCACCCACTTCTCGATGAACACATTGAATGGGCGGTTGCGCAGCAGATCGAAAAGCGAAACGCCAACGTTATCGAAGTGCAGTTGCCGCAGAAATTACGCCTGGTCAGGGTGGTCGAGAAAGGATTACCGCGCGACGCCTGATTCATTCACAGGCTGTGAATAAAAACAAAAACACATTGCGTTTCAACGGGCAGACGTACGTCAAGTGATAGAATTAACAGTTTGAAATGAAATTTAAATGTTAAATTTCAATCAGATACGACAATATTATTTACAAAGTGAAGCATTTATCGCGCCATCAGCCAAACGACAGCCTGTGGATAACTCTGTTTACAGTATTTTTAGATAGGCAACGAAAATCATCCCCGGCGCGATTTCGCACTGTGGATAAACTGGATAAAGGAAGAAATTTGGAGCGGGAAACGAGACTCGAACTCGCGACCCCGACCTTGGCAAGGTCGTGCTCTACCAACTGAGCTATTCC
>NZ_JBXUNG010000011.1:0-153653 GCF_057196925.1 Klebsiella sp. SYXHC3
GGTGGCGCTGCGCTTACCGGGGCTACAGACCCCGTAGCCCGGAAAAGGTGCGCAGCACCGCCTCCGGGGAAAGCCGCTGTCATAGCAACGTAAACGAAAGGCTCAGTCGGAAGACCGGGCCTTTTGTTTTTGTGTTTTGCGGCCAGACGCGCCGCCATCTTCCCCGGTGGCGCTGCGCTTACCGGGGCTACCGCTCCTTCCCGGGGTTGAACCGCCTGCGGGAAAATCTTGCTACACCATCTCATCACCTTCATTCAAAGCCATATAAAACCCCGTCGTTGTAACCACTTCGCCATAATTCACTTTTTCACTGCTCATGTGCTGACGTTAATCGCGAAAACCGGTGTTACGAAAAAAAATGTGAATACAATCACATATAAATAAATAACAATTATATAACATTTGGTTCACTAATTAATTTGTCTGAGTGACGTGTCACGCCCGATGAGACAGATTACGGTCTTTGCTGGAGCAAAATTATAATGACAGAAAGTAGCATTAACGAGCAGGGTTCCCTGGAGCAGGGCGATACCCGGCGCCGTGTATGGGCAATTGTGGGGGCATCTTCAGGGAACCTGGTGGAATGGTTTGATTTTTATGTCTACTCATTTTGCTCACTCTATTTTGCGCACATCTTTTTCCCTTCAGGAAATACCACTACTCAATTGTTACAAACCGCCGGAGTTTTTGCCGCTGGCTTCCTGATGCGCCCCATCGGCGGCTGGCTGTTTGGCCGCATTGCTGACCGTCGCGGACGTAAAGCCTCAATGCTTATTTCGGTATGCATGATGTGCTTCGGCTCGCTGGTAATTGCTTGTCTACCGGGATACGCCACTATCGGCACCTGGGCACCGGCTTTGCTCCTGCTGGCACGTCTGTTCCAGGGCCTGTCCGTTGGCGGGGAATATGGCACCAGCGCGACCTACATGAGTGAAGTGGCAGTAGAAGGAAAGAAAGGATTCTACGCCTCCTTCCAGTACGTTACGTTAATTGGCGGTCAACTGCTGGCGGTACTGGTCGTTGTCGCACTACAGCAAATCCTCAGTGATGAAGATTTGCATGCCTGGGGATGGCGTATTCCTTTTGCGCTGGGCGCAGTACTGGCCATCGTCGCGCTGTGGCTGCGTCGTCAGTTGGATGAAACCTCGAAGCAGGAAACCCGTGCGCTGAAAGAGGCCGGTTCCTTTAAAGGTTTGTGGCGTAATCGCCGGGCTTTTGTCATGGTGCTGGGCTTTACTGCCGCCGGTTCGCTGACTTTTTACACCTTCACCACGTATATGCAAAAATATCTGGTGAATACCGCCGGCATGACGGCCAGCACCGCCAGCATGATTATGACGGCGGCGCTTTTCGTGTATATGCTGGTACAACCGCTATTTGGCGCCTTCTCGGATAAGGTGGGGCGCCGTACTTCAATGCTGTGTTTCGGCGTGCTGGCGACGCTGTTTACCGTGCCAATCTTGAGTGCGCTGCAGAATGTTAGCTCGCCGTATGCCGCATTTGCGCTGGTGATTTGCGCGTTGCTGATCGTCAGCTTCTACACCTCCATCAGCGGGATCCTGAAGGCGGAAATGTTTCCGGCACAGGTTCGCGCGCTGGGCGTGGGCCTGTCCTATGCGGTAGCAAACGCGTTGTTCGGCGGTTCGGCTGAATACGTCGCGCTGTCGCTTAAATCTATAGGAATGGAGAATGCCTTCTACTGGTACGTGACGGTAATGGCGGCGATTGCCTTCCTGGTCTCCCTGATGCTGCATGGTAAAGGGAAGGGGTTGCGTTTGTAACCTTATTGATGCGCCAGTTGCCACACCGTATAGCCGGTGGTGGCGCCGGCGACATCCCAGGCGAAATCCTTCCAGCTCCAGCCGCTCCCTGCCGGGCGGCTGTCCCATAACTCTTTTGATGCCCCCAGACTAACGGAAAACATCAGACCGATGGCGGCGCTGCGATCGCGGCTGTATCCCTGATGCTGCGCATATTCATTGCCGGCGGCGGAGAGCATTGCCGACGCGAGAAAGTGTTGGGCCTTGTCCTGACCGCTCCAGGCATCATTGGCCATATGGCTGCAGCCGCTGAGTAGTAAAGGGGCAATAATGATGAAGTAGCGCATAATTCTTCCTGAAAAAAAGCCCCGGATTACGGGGCGTTGATCTTAGAGAATGCGGCTGATGAGGCGGTCGATGCGGATGCGCCGCAGACGGCGGATGAGCTTTTTCACCTTCACCGGATAGTCGGCGATGCTTTGTAGATCGCGATAGTGCTTCACTACCGTCGTATGTGTACGGATGAGCTGAAGCTCCTTTTCCCGCATTTCGCGCAGTTGATGCTTAGGATCGTGGATCAGTACGGCATTTTCTAAATCCAGCCGCCAGGCGCGCGGATTGAGGTTGTTGCCGGTCAGCAGCATCCACTCGTTATCAACCCACATGCCTTTCAGGTGGTAGCTGTTATCGTCATCTTTCCATAAACGTACGATGAGCTGATCGGTATTCACATAATACTGCAGACGGCTCAGGAAGCGACGCAGGTTAATTTCGTACAAATAAGGCAATGCGCCGATGATTTTAAACGGCTGATCTTCCGGGATATAGAAGTCGTTCGCGGTCTTGTCGCCGACGATGATTTCCACTTTTTTTCCGCTGCGTAGCAGAGAAATAATATTTCTGACCAGTACGGCGGGCAGGTTGAAATACGGGGTGCAGATGGTCAGCTTATGTTCCGCACACGGCATCAGGTGGAAGATAGTCTTGTTGAGCAGGCTCGATTTACCGAGCCCAACCAGCGGCGTGACTGACAGTTGATCTTCATCGGCATTGCCGGTGAAGTGATAGCCGCTTTCGCGCAGATCCTGGCGATACTGGCGAATATCATTTTTGATTTCCGGGCTTTTTGGTCGATCCGGGCGATCGAGTCGATTCACGCCGCGACCCTGTACCAGATTCTGCTCGACCCAGTCGAACATCACGTCGGCCATCTTGCCGTTGCGGATGCACTGATAGCGATCGTAGCGATATTTATCATGCTGATGCAGGTACACATCGTTCAGGCTGGCGCCGCTATAAATAACGCTGTCATCGATGATGAAGCCTTTAAAATGAAGCACGCCGAGCGCTTCCCGGGTATTGACCGGGACGCCATACACCGGGATATCAATCCCTGGGTTTTCCTGGGCCATGCGACAGTACCAATCGGCATTGGTATTGGAGGCTGCCGCGCCGATACGGCCACGCTGGGCGCGATGCCAGTCAACCAGCACGCGCACATCCAGTTCTGGACGCTGGCGTTTAGCGTCATACAGGGCTTGCAGTATTCCTTTTCCGCCATCATCTTGCTCAAGATAGAGCGCAATAATGCAAATACGCTGGGTGGCGTGGGCTATCTTTGCCAGTAGCGCCTGGCGGAAATCAGCCGGCGCGTAAAAGAACTCGATATCATCAACTGACTGAGAGAGCTTAGGGAGTTGGGCAAGGTGTTGTTGATGTTTATTACGCTTAAATTTTGACAACATCACAGTGCGTTTCTTCTCTGTTTATTGAAGGGTCTTCTGTACCATGCAGATGACGTAAGCGGGCAATAATACCATTACTACCCGCGAATGTGGTCATTAATTGCTGTCGCTTGTCACCGAATGTAACGTATTCAGCGCAAGAGACAGGCTCACTATTCCGTCTTCTAATTGGATATCCACTGCAAAACCAAGCTTTCTGGCAAGGCCTATCATGCCGCGGTTATTTGGCATGGTGATGCCATTTAAGCGCTGTAATCCATGGCTCTGCGTATAGGCGATCAGTTTTTCAAGAAGCTGTCGACCAAGGCCTAAACCTTTCAGGTCAGAACGCACCAGCACGGCAAACTCGGCATCAATATTATCAGGATCGGAAATTGCTCTGGTCACGCCGAGGATCTCGCTTCCTTGCTCCGTGGCGCGAACCGCAACAAAGGCCATTTCACGATCGTAGTCGATCTGCGTCATATTGGCTAAGTCGTCATGGGTGAATTCGTTGATCTCGCTGAAGTAGCGGTAATAGAGATCTTCTTTGGTGACCCGCTCAATAAAGGCCAATAATAGTGGTTCATCCTCAGGCAGGATCGGCCGGAACAGGCAGCGCTCGCCGTTTTTCATTGCCACCCATTCCTCAAGTTGCTGCGGATAGGGTCTGACCGCCAGTCGGCTTTCGCTGTCGCCGCTAAATGGCGCCAGGCTGAGAGTAACGTCGAGGGCGGTAAACTCGTTGCCGGAAGCAAGCAAGGGGTGAATATCCAGCCGCTGGATCTCGGGGCAATCGACAATCAGGTTAGAGACCTGCACCAGCAGTTGGCTGAGGCCGGGAATATCCAGCGGGCGTAGCGCGCTGCGTCCGCGGATCTTTTTACTCTTGATGGCCTGGATCACCAGATAACGCGCCAGGTTCATATTCAGCGGCGGCAGGGCGACCGCGGCCTGATTTTCCGCACGCCATTCGACGCCGCCCTCGCCAAGCATAATCAGCGGGCCGAAAAGCGGGTCATGCTCGACGACGACCCGGAGCTCCTGCGCCCCGGCGCGGTTGGCCATACTCTGTACCAACAGGCCATGAATGCGCGCCTGCGGCCAGGCCATTTTTACCCGGTCGATAATCGCGTCCGCCGCCTGCTGGACTTCAGCTGGGGTACGTAAATAGAGCATGACGCCCTGAACTTCCGATTTATGCGGAATATCCGGCGAACGTAGCTTCAACGCCACCGGGTAGCCAATCTGCTCGGCGATATGTACCGCTTCGGCGCTGTCGGCGGCAATCCAGGTGGGAAGAGTATGGATGCCGTAGGCGCGCAGCAGCGGGCTGACCTCATGGGTGTCCAGCGAGGTCGCGCCTTCGCTCAGCGCGCGCTGCAACAGCGTGTGGGCCTCTGCGGTATTGGCGGTCAAGGTATCGGACAATACCGGCGTTTCCCGTAGCTGTTTCTGGTTGCGCCGGTACTCGACCATATGCATAAAGGCGGTAATAGTGCCTTCCGGTGTGCGATAGGTTGGGATACCGGCCTCGCTAAACAACCGTCGCGCCTCCTGGGAAGAGTACTCCCCGCACCAGTTCGTCAGCACCGTGACGTATTTCCCGCGTGGATGACGCTTAAGGGCATCAATCAACGCCAGCGCGCTTTCGGTGCCCGGCGCCGCGGCGCTGGGGGAGTGGATCACCAGCAGCGCATCATAATCCTGGCTGTCCAGCAACACATTCAGCGCTTTGAGATAGTGCTCGCTGCTGGCGTCATCGCGCAGATCCAGAGGATTAGCAACCTCGACGCCCGTCGGTAACGCCTGCCTGAGCTGGTCGTAGGTGGCTTCACTGAGATTGGCGAGTTTGCCGTTACGCAGCCACAGTTCGTCCAACGCCAGCGCCGCCGGCGCGGCGCCATTACTGATAATCATCAGCTTTTCGCCGCGCAAAGGGCGCATATGGCTCAGGGTTTCAACGGCGGAAAAGAGCTCGTGGGTGTCCTGCACGCGCAGCAGCCCCGCCCGCTGAATAGCGGCATCCCAGGCGGGATCCATCCCTGAGTTGACATGCAGTAATTTCTGCGCCGCCGGGCTGCGGCCGCTTTTGATGACCAGAATGGGTTTATTACGCGATGCGCTACGGGCAGCGGAGACAAAACGCCGGGCATCGCTGAGATGCTCCAGATAGAGCAAAATAGCGCTGGTCTTGCTATCGCGGGCGAGAAAATCGAGCAGGTCGTCGACGTCGATATCAAGACTATCGCCAAGCGCAATAAAGTACGAGAAGCCCATTTCACGCTGCTGCGCCCAGTCCAGAATGGTGTTAGAGACGGCGGCGGATTGCGAGATAAACGCCAGCTTGCCGCGCTGGATAGGGACCGGCGAAAAGCTGGCGTTCAGGCCCTGCCACGGCGCCAGCAGTCCCAGGCTGTTGGGACCGAGCAGACGCATTTGATAACGGGCGGCGCACTCGAGCAGCGCCGGGTACTGGTCTGGCTGTGAAGAGAGGATAATGCAGGTTTTACACCCTTTCCGCCCTAAGGCCTCGAGCAACTCGAGATTGCGACGGGCATTAGTACAGAGCACCGCTAGATCCGGGGTAAACGGCAGGCTGTCGATAGTCGGCCACGCCAGTACGCCAAGCACCGCTTTCCAGGCGGGCGTCACCGGCAGGACCGGGCCATTAAAACCGCCGGCCAACAAATTGCGCATCATTAAATAGCCAGCGCGCTGCGGTTTCATCGATGCGCCAATGACGGCGATCGATTTTGGCCGCAGCAGTGCTTCCAGGCCTCGTTGGCTCATTCCGGTCTCCTTTGATCCCCTGTGACCGAATGATTTTAAACGCTTTCAGCCTGTTGTGCTGTGATACTGCCCTTATGCTGCGTTTTTCCCGCCAGATAGCGGCTTCTGAACAGGCTAAAGTGATCGCCAAGCGCGGCCGCCGCCTGCGCGTCGCCGGCTAAGTCCAGCAGGGCGATGGCGACTTCCGCCGTACAGTACTGACCGTCGGCATGGGCTTCGCGCAGGTGATAGGCGGAGATGCGCGACAGGTCGACAGAGATTACCGGCAGCGCATCGAGATACGGGCTTTTGCGAAACATTTTCCGCGCTTCCGTCCAGGTGCCGTCGAGCATAATAAACAGCGGCGGCTTACCCTCCGGCGGGGCGCTCAGTACCTGGCGTTCCGCTCCGGCATAAGAGGCCGGAAAGACGACCATGGGCTGATAATCGGGGTTGGCGACCAGATCGAGCAGCGCCTGCGGCGGCTCGGTACGCGACCACTGAAACGCTTCGGTGTTGGGCAGAATATCGGCGATAAGGCGCCCGGTATTGCTGGGCTTCATCGGCTCGGTGTCGAACATTACCAGGCAAAAGCGGCTGTCGGCCTGCGCCGGCGCCAGCGTTGCGCACAGACACTGTTTTAGGGGGAGCAGGCAGCGCTGGCAGCGGCGGATGCGGTTGCCGCGAGCAAGAAAAGGCCGGGTTGCGCGCGCGAGGCGTTCGGCGCGTAGCCGAAGGACAGCGTTATCAATCATGGGAGTCGCTAATGAAAAACGCTATTGTCGCAGAGGAGAAAACGGGGCACAAGCGGTGCCCCGGTGGGGTTACTGCTGGTTGGCTTCGTTCAGCCAGCTATCGAACGGCGCTTTGGGGACGGCGCCATTCAGCATGTCGACCATTTCACCATTTTTGAACATCATAATGGTTGGAATGCTACGGATGCGGAAGCGAGCGCTCAGCTCGCGTTCGGCTTCGGTGTTCACTTTCACAAAACGCATTTCACCGCTGCGCTCTTCAGCCACATCCTCAAAGATCGGCGCAAAGCTACGGCATGGGCCGCACCACGGGGCCCAGAAATCAATAACGACTGGCAGATCGTCCTTTAATAGTTTATCCAGCGTTGCCCCGGTCGCGTTGATGACATCGCCGTCAAAGAGATCGTGGCCGCAGCGTCCGCACTTGGCGCCATCGGCGCTACGGTCTTCGGGGATGCGGTTAAGAGCCTGACAACTGGCACAAACGGTATTCATAACTAACCTCTGGTTATGGGGTTGCAGCGCGGCACGTGGCCGATTTGTTTCTGTAATGTTACATATTATCGATGAGGCGCGAATAAAGGACAATGTTTTTTGTTCGATGGTTACAATAGACCAAGGCTTTTAAATGAAATAATGGCTAAGTGAAGATACATCGGGTAATCTTCGCGCTTCGCGCAGCGCAGGTGGAGAAAATAGATGAGCGACGAACTGAAAAATAAAAGCGGCAAGGTCAAAGTGATGTATGTCCGCAGTGATGATGATTCTGACAAACGTACCCATAACCCGCGTACCGGGAAAGGGGGAGGGCGTCCAGGAAAGTCACGTGTTGACGGCCGCAGCCGCCCTGCGCGCGATGAACGTAACAGCCGCGGCGACGATCGCAAACGCGACGATCGCAAGCGTAATGATTTTAATCGCGATGATGCGTCCCCGTGGCGCACCGTTTCCCGTGCTCCGGGCGATGAGACGCCGGTAAAAGAAGATCACGGCGGTATCAGCGGTAAGAGCTTTATCGATCCGGAAGTGCTGCGCCGTCAGCGCGCGGAAGAGACCCGCGTCTACGGCGAGAACGCCTGTCAGGCGCTGTTCCAGAGCCGTCCGGAAGCCATCGTACGCGCCTGGTTTATCCAGAGCGTCACTCCGCGCTTTAAAGAGGCGCTGCGCTGGATGGCGGCCAACCGTAAGGCCTACCACGTAGTGGACGAAGCCGAACTGGCGAAGGCGTCTGGTACCGAACACCACGGCGGCGTCTGCTTCCTGATCAAAAAACGTCATGGTACTTCCGTGGCCCAGTGGGTGGCGAAAGCAGAAGCCGAAGATTGCGTACTGGCGCTGGAAGATGTTGGCAACCCGCACAATCTCGGCGCGATTATGCGTAGCTGCGCGCACTTTGGCGTGAAAGGCGTGGTAGTACAGGATGCCGGCGTGCTGGAGTCTGGCGCGGCGATCCGTACTGCAGAAGGCGGCGCGGAACATGTTGAGCCGATCACCGGCGACAGCTTTATCGATACCCTGACGCAGTTCCGTCAGGCTGGCTACGCCATCGTTTCGACCTCCAGCCATAACGGTACGCCGCTGTTTAAGGCCGAGCTGCCGAAGAAAATGGTGCTGGTATTAGGCCAGGAGCGCGACGGTCTGTCCGATGCGGCCATCTCCAGCTCTGACCTCAACGTCGCCATCGATGGCACCGGCAACGTCGAAAGCCTTAACGTCTCCGTGGCGACCGGCGTGCTGCTGGCGGAATGGTGGCGTCAGAATAAGGCCTGATAACGGTCTCTGAATGCAAAAAGCCAGCTGATGCTGGCTTTTTTATTGCCGTCGCTCACTCGCTTTCAGCGGGCAGCACCGGCATCCAGTCAATGGGCGCCTCGCCGCGTTCGGCCAGCCACTGGTTGGTTTGCACAAAGTGGTTGCAGCCGAAGAAACCGCGGTGCGCCGACAGCGGCGACGGGTGCGGCGCTTTCAGGACGCAATGGCGCTGGCGATCGATAATGGCGCCTTTTTTCTGCGCGTGCGCCCCCCACAGCAGAAATACCACTCCTTCACAATGCTGGTTAATCAGCGCTATCACTTTATCGGTAAAGGTTTCCCAGCCGAGACTGGCGTGTGAATGCGCCTGACCGGCGCGCACCGTTAACACGGTATTAAGCAGGAGCACGCCCTGGCGCGCCCAGCTTTCCAGATAACCATGCGCCGGGCGCTGAAAGCCGGGGATGGTGCCTTCCAGCTCTTTATACATGTTCAGCAGCGACGGCGGTATCTGCACTCCCGGTAAAACAGAAAAGGCCAGACCGTGCGCCTGTCCCGGGCCGTGATAGGGATCCTGACCTAAGATGACCACTTTGACCTCGCCCAGTTCGGTATAGCGAAAGGCGTTAAAGACATCTTTCTGCGGCGGATAGATAGTCATGCCGGACTGGCGCTCTTCGGCGACGGTCTTGAGGGTATTGAGAAAATAGGGCTGCTGCTTCTCTTCCGCCAGCACGTCGTGCCAGGTTAATGGGGTGGTCATCTCGCTCTCCTGCAAAGGGTCATGCCCATAGCTTAACTGCTTCTTTCTGCATAACAAAATCGCGACGTCATTCCTGACTGGTTGCGCATAAAAAAATTGAAAATTTACAAATTTTTTTATGGCACCTACTGGCGTAACTTGATGTAAAACAATACTATCCTCATATACCCACTTTGAGTGAGTGGTTTTTGTTGATTTAAGTCAATGAATGCCGGGTGTGTGGCTGATATATATACACTCATACAACAATGGTTTTACCAATTGGCCGCAAAGAGGCCAAAATCGAATAAACACTGCCTGGGAGGCATCAAATGATTACTGGTATCCAAATTACTAAAGCGGCAAACGACGACCTGCTGAACTCTTTCTGGCTGCTGGATAGCGAAAAAGGCGAAGCGCGCTGCCTGTGTGCCAAAGGTGGTTTTGCGGAAGATGACGTAGTTGCGGTGAGCAAACTGGGTGAAATCGAATACCGTGAAATCCCGGTAGACGTGAAACCGGAAGTCCGCGTGGAAGGCGGTCAGCACCTGAACGTAAACGTGCTGCGTCGCGAAACTCTGCTGGATGCCGTTGAGCACCCGGAAAAATACCCGCAGCTGACCATTCGTGTTTCCGGCTACGCGGTACGTTTTAACTCTCTGACTCCGGAACAGCAGCGCGACGTTATCGCTCGTACCTTTACCGAAAGCCTGTAAGGCTGAAGCCAGATGTGAAAACGCCGGGATATCCCGGCGTTTTTTTTACTCTTCGTTGGACGTTGACGGCGTCACGGCAGAGCTTGGCTTACGGCGCTTACCGATGTTTTTGGTATCGCGGTGGCGTTTCTTCACCCGCGGCTTCTCTTTTTCTTTCTCTTTTTTCTCGGCGCGTTTCGCCAGCACTTTCTTCGATGGTTTACCGGTTAACTTCTCGCTCGGCGCGCGGGTTTTCGGGCGCAATTCATCAATCACGCGAGCTTTCAGCGGTTCTTCAACGTAGCGGCCGATTTTGCCCAGCAGCAGGTGATCGTGCGCTTCAACCAGCGAAATAGCGGTGCCTTTCTTACCTGCACGGCCGGTACGGCCAATACGGTGCAGATAGATGTCAGCTGTGCGCGGCATATCGAAGTTAAACACGTGGCTGACATCCGGAATATCAATACCGCGCGCGGCGACGTCGGTGGCAATCAGCACGTTCACGCGACCATCGGTCAGGCGTTTAATCGCTTCGTTACGTTTGATTTGCACCATTTCGCCTTCCAGCCAGCAGGTGGTAATGCCTGCTTCGTGCAGCTTAGCGGCCAGTTCGTGAACGCGCTCGCGTTTACGCACGAAGACGATAGAGCGGGTTGCTTCCGGTTGTTTCAGCAGATTAACCAGCAGCGCGGTTTTATGATCGATATCATCGGCGCGATAGTACCACTGGTGAATTTTTTTACGTTCGCGGGTCGACGGATTTGCAGAAACTTCAACCGGCTCTTCCAGCAGGCGTTCGGCAAAGTCTTTAATCGCATCGCCTTCCAGCGTGGCGGAAAACAGCATGGTCTGCTTGCGCCAGCGGGTTTCACCGGCGATGGTTTCGATATCCTGGGCAAAGCCCATGTCCAGCATGCGGTCCGCTTCATCAAGGATCAGCGTTTCTACCGCGCGGCAGTCGAAGTTCTCTTCTTTAATATACTGCAGCAGGCGACCGGTGGTGGCGACCACGATATCCTGGTTTTCGCTGAACACTTCCGCGTGGTTCATGTACGCAACGCCGCCGGTAATGGTGGCAATATCCAGATGGGTATGCTTCGCCAGTTCGCGGGCGTGATCGGCAACCTGCATCGCCAGCTCGCGGGTCGGCGTCAGGATAAGGATCCGCGGCGGCCCCGATTTCTTGCGCGGAAAATCAAGCAGATGCTGCAACGCTGGCAGCAAATATGCCGCAGTTTTACCGGTGCCTGTCGGCGCAGAACCGAGAATATCACGGCCATCAAGCGCAGGCGGAATAGCGGCGGCCTGAATGGCTGTCGGGCGTGTGAAACCTTTATCCTGGAGCGCTTCCAGCAGGTTTTCGTCGAGTTCAAGTTCGGAAAAAGTCGTTACAGTCATGTTCTACCTCTGAGTGGGCCGCCGATTATAGACGTTACTGACGTAATGTTCATCTGTTTGTAAGGCTATCTGTTCTCCGGTATTGTGCATAGCCTTAAGCACAGGAGTTTTCGTCAGCAAGGTTTTGAGGATGTCTCAGTCGAAGTTTGCGCTGCCGCGCAATGGTTTTACCTTTAAACAATTTTTTGTCGCCCACGATCGCTGCGCCATGAAAGTCGGTACCGACGGTATTCTGCTGGGCGCCTGGGCGCCGATTGCTCAGGTGAAGCACGTGCTGGATATCGGAACCGGCAGCGGTTTGTTGGCATTAATGTTAGCCCAGCGTACCGCGAATTCGGTCCAACTGGATGCGGTGGAGTTGGATGAAGAGGCCGCGACGCAGGCGCGGGATAACGTGGCGGCCAGCAACTGGCCTGGACGCATCGCCGTATACCAGGCGCCGATTCAGCAGTGGCAGCCGCAGCCGCCGCGGCGCTATGAGCTCATCGTCAGCAATCCGCCGTTTTTTGCCGAAGGCGTACCTTGTGCGACGTCGCAGCGCGAACAAGCGCGTTATACCACCTCGCTCGATCATACGACGCTGCTCACCTGCGCCGCGGATCTGATTACCGAGGAGGGCTTTTTCTGCGTGGTGCTGCCGGTGGATATTGGTAATGCGTTTGTCGAACGGGCGAAAGCGATGGGGTGGCATTTGCGCTTACGCACCGACGTGGCGGAAACAGAAATGCGCCCGCCGCATCGGGCCCTGCTGGCATTCTCTCCCAGCGCCGGCGAGTGTTTCAGCGATCGGCTGGTGGTTCGTGGGCCAGAGCAGCAGTACTCTGAAGGCTTTACCGCACTGACCCGCGACTTCTATCTCTTTATGTGAGCAAGCGGCGAGAGCACCGACGGGCCGCTGTTTTCCAGCGTGTCCGGGTAGTCGAGCGTGTAGTGCAGGCCGCGGCTCTCCTTACGCTGCATGGCGCAACGCACGATAAGCTCGGCCACCTGCACCAGATTGCGCAGCTCCAGTAAGTTATTGGAGACGCGAAAACGCGCGTAATACTCATCCAGCTCCTGCTGCAGCATAGTAATGCGCCGCAGGGCCCGTTCCAGCCGGCGGGTGGTACGCACAATTCCGACATAGTCCCACATTAGCAGGCGCAGTTCGTGCCAGTTATGTTGAATCACCACCAGTTCATCCGGGATCTCAACCTGGCTTTCATCCCATGGCGGCAGCTGTTCCGCCGCTTGCGCCAGCGGCAGGCGTTTCGCTATGTCCTCGGCTGCCGACCAGCCGTACACCAGACACTCCAACAATGAGTTCGAGGCCATGCGGTTGGCGCCGTGCAGTCCGGTGTAGCTTACCTCGCCGATGGCGTACAGACCGTCGACGTCGGTACGTCCGTTATCATCCACCATCACGCCGCCGCAGGTGTAGTGGGCGGCGGGTACGATAGGCACCGGCTCTTTGGTTAAATCAATACCAAGGCCGAGCAGCTTTTCATAAATCATCGGAAAATGCTGGCGAATAAACGCTTCGGGCTTATGGCTAATATCCAGATACATGCAGTCGACGCCGAGGCGCTTCATCTCATGGTCGATGGCGCGGGCGACGATATCGCGCGGGGCCAGTTCGCCGCGTTCGTCGAAGTCCGGCATAAAGCGGCTACCGTCAGGCCGTTTCAACAGCGCGCCTTCGCCGCGCAGGGCTTCCGTTAAGAGGAAGTTTCTCGCCTGTGGATGAAACAGCGCGGTAGGGTGGAACTGGTTAAATTCGAGATTGGCCACACGGCATCCCGCGCGCCAGGCCATGGCGATGCCGTCGCCGGAGGAGACATCAGGATTGGTGGTGTATTGATAAACTTTAGCTGCGCCGCCAGTCGCCAGCACCACGGCTCTTGCGCTGCAGGTTTCTACCTTTTCCTTATTACGGTTCCAGATCCACGCGCCGACTACCCGACGGGTACCCGGCAGGCCAATCTTATCGGAGATAATCAGGTCAACCGCGTTGCTACGTTCCAGAATGGTGATATTCGGATGCGCCAGCGCTTTGCCAACCAGCGTCGTCTCAACCTCTTTGCCGGTGGCATCGGCGGCATGCAGGATCCGCCGATGGCTATGACCACCTTCGCGGGTGAGGTGGTAGCTCTCTTCACCGTTGGCCTGGACCTGGGTATCAAACAGTACCCCCTGATCGATAAGCCACTGCACGCAGGGTTTGGCGTTGCTGGCAACGAAGGAGACGGCATGACGGTCACAAAGTCCGGCCCCGGCGATGAGCGTATCTTCGACGTGGGATTCGATGCTGTCGGTTTCATCGAAAACGGCGGCAATTCCACCCTGGGCGTAGAACGTCGAGCCTTCGCTAACCGGCCCTTTGCTCAGGACGGTAACCGAGTGGCGCTCCGCCAGGCGCAGCGCCAGAGACAATCCGGCAGCGCCGCTGCCGATAATCAACACATCACAGGAAAAGTCAGGAGTCGTCTTCATAGTTTCTGTTTAATTTACTAAACACAATGGCCTCACCATAGCACCTGGTGGGGCTAAATCGTACAATTATTTTCGTGAATAGTTGTGCGGGCTAAACAAGGGTGGCAGAAAAGCAAATATGTAAACGAAAGAAAATATTTGCGAAGCAAGCCGTTACCTTCAGATTTTATAGTGAAAAATAAGTTGGGTTACGTTACCCTTCAGGCGGGCCTTGCGCTTTTTCTTCATTAGCTTACCTGGCGTTGAACAACGGGACTTATAATGAGAGATAACAATCAGTCCACCGTTGTCAGACAAAAATCAAAAGCGTAACGGAACTTTATTGTGTTCAGACACTCCAAACGTCTGCTTGCTCATAATGCAGTGCTTGGGTGGTGTTCTGAATACGCATGGGAATTGGGTTTGGGGAGACATTACCTCGGATGAGCGAGCAGTTAACGGATCAGGTCCTCGTTGAACGGGTCCAGAAAGGAGATCAGAAAGCTTTTAACCTACTGGTAGTGCGCTATCAGCACAAGGTTGCAAGCCTGGTCTCCCGCTATGTACCGCCGGGCGATATTGCTGACGTTGTTCAGGAGTCGTTCGTGAAGGCGTGGCGTGCGCTGGATTCTTTCCGGGGGGATAGCGCTTTTTATACCTGGTTGTATCGTATCGCCGTAAACACGGCAAAGAATTATCTGGTTGCTCAGGGACGCCGTCCGCCATCAAGCGATGTTGACGCCAACGAGGCGGAAAACTTCGAAAGCGGCGGGGCATTGAAAGAAATTTCGAACCCTGAGAACTTAATGTTGTCAGAAGAGCTGAGACAAATAGTTTTTCGTACCATTGAATCGCTTCCCGAAGATTTACGCATGGCAATTACGTTGCGGGAGCTGGATGGCCTGAGCTATGAAGAAATAGCCGCCATTATGGATTGTCCGGTTGGCACGGTACGTTCGCGTATCTTCCGGGCACGTGAAGCTATTGATAATAAAGTTCAACCGCTAATCAGGCGTTGACGATAGCGGAATACTGGAAAAGGGTATCAGGCATGCAGAAAGAAAAACTTTCGGCCTTAATGGATGGTGAAACGCTGGATAACGAGCTGCTCAATGAGCTGAGTCGTTCTTCTGAAATGCAAAAAACCTGGGAGAGCTACCATCTCATCCGCGACACGCTGCGAGGCGATACCGCCGAGATGCTCCAATTCGATATCTCAGCTCGCGTGATGGCCGCCATCGAGAACGAACCTGCTCGTCAGGTTGCGCCGCTTATTCCTGAGTCTCAACCTGCTCCACACCAGTGGCGTCAAATGCCTTTCTGGCAGAAAGTACGCCCGTGGGCCAGCTCGCTTACCCAAATGGGTGTGGCAGCGTGCGTTTCTCTGGCTGTGATCGTCGGCGTCCAGCAGTATAACGGACACTCCGATGCCTCCCAGCAGCCGGAAGCGCCAGTCTTCAACACCATGCCGATGATGGGCAAAGCCAGCCCGGTTAGCCTGGGCGTTCCGGCTGATGCCTCCGCCGGCAGCGGTCAGCAGGCGCAGGTTCAGGAGCAACGTCGTCGTATTAATGCTATGCTGCAGGACTATGAATTGCAGCGTCGCCTGCACGCTGAGCAGCTTCAGTTTGGCCAGGCCCAGACTCAGCAAGCCGCTGTTCAGGTGCCAGGTTATCAAACTTTAGGAACGCAATCGCAGTAATGAAGCAACTTTGGTGTGCCATGTCGCTCATGGCGGGCAGCCTGTTCTTCTCCACCAACGCCTCGGCTGATACATCGTCCGGGGCGTTGTTGCAGCAGATGAACCTGGCTAGCCAGTCCCTCAATTACGAGCTGTCTTTTGTCAGTATCAACAAACAGGGCGTTGAGTCGCTGCGCTATCGTCACGTGCGGTTGAACAACCAGCCCCTTGCTCAGTTGCTGCAGCTCGACGGTCCGCGTCGGGAAGTGGTGCTGCGCGGTACTGAAATCAGCTATTTTGAACCCGGTCTCGATCCCTTCACCCTGAACGGCGACTATATCGTCGATTCCTTGCCGTCTCTGGTGTATACCGATTTCAAAAAGCTGGCCTCGTATTATGATTTCATCTCCGTTGGCCGTACGCGTATCGCCGATCGCCTGTGCGATGTGGTGCGCGTGGTGGCCCGCGACGGTACGCGCTACAGCTACATTGCGTGGCTGGATGCCGAGACCAAGCTGCCGCTGCGCGTCGACCTGCTCGACCGCGACGGTGAAACCCTGGAGCAGTTCCGGGTGGTCTCATTCAATATCGGTGATAACGTAAGCTCGAGTATGGAAGCGCTGTCGAAAGCCAGCCTGCCGCCGCAGCTGTCGGTCCCGGAAAGCGGCAATAAAGCCAACTTTAACTGGGCGCCGACCTGGCTGCCGCAGGGCGTGACGGAAGTTTCCAGCAGTCAGCGTCGTTTACCGACCTTCGATGGTCCTGTCGAGTCGCGTCTCTATTCCGATGGTCTGTTCAGCTTCTCCGTCAACGTTAACCGCGCGACGGTAAACAGTAGCGATCAGCTGCTGCGCACCGGCCGCCGTACCGTCAGTACCTCGGTGCGCGATAACGCCGAAATCTCAGTGGTGGGCGAATTACCGCCGCAGACGGCAAAACGTATCTCCGACAGTATTAAGTTCAGGGCCGCGCAATGATCAAAGAGTGGGCGACTGTTGTCTCCTGGCACAACGGCGTGGCGCAGGTTCACTGCGATGTTAAAGCCTCTTGCAGCAGCTGCGCCTCGCGCGCCGGGTGCGGTAGCCGGGTGCTCAATAAACTGGGGCCGCAAACCAGCCATACCATTAGCGTCCCCTGTGAGCAGCCGCTGACGGCCGGGCAAAAAGTGGAGCTGGGCATTGCTGAAAGCAGCCTGCTGGGTTCGGCGCTGCTGGTCTACATGGCGCCGCTGTTCGGGCTGTTTGTGATGGCATCTATTTTTCAGGTGTTGTTTGCCAGCGATATCGCTTCGTTGTGCGGCGCGCTGTTGGGCGGCGTCGGCGGGTTCCTGGTGGCGCGTGGGCTGTCGCCGAAGCTGGCTGCTCGCCAGTCGTGGCAGCCGGTGATTTTAAGCGTTGGTTTACCGCCGGATCTGCTGCGCGTCGATACGCCTTCCTCTGAAATGGGGCAGTGATTTCACTGTCCCTCATCTTTATTTACGCTTCCTGATACAACGCCACAATTCTGCCGTTATGCTGGATCTAACAGCATTTCCTGGTTTCGCGGATGTAGTGTAGAATGCGGCGTTTTCGGATTAAAAAACGTCAGGCACAGAACAGCGGCCTCATGAGACTCGTAAGGCATAATTAACTCTAAATATGAAGAATATACGTAACTTTTCGATCATCGCTCACATCGACCACGGTAAGTCGACGCTGTCTGACCGTATCATCCAGATTTGCGGTGGCCTTTCTGATCGCGAAATGGCGGCCCAGGTTCTGGACTCCATGGACCTTGAACGTGAGCGCGGCATTACCATCAAGGCGCAGAGCGTCACCCTGGACTATAAAGCCAGCGATGGTGAAACTTATCAGCTCAACTTTATCGACACCCCGGGCCACGTTGACTTCTCCTATGAAGTATCGCGCTCCCTGGCGGCGTGCGAAGGCGCGCTGCTGGTGGTTGACGCGGGGCAGGGTGTAGAAGCCCAGACCCTAGCGAACTGCTATACCGCGATGGAAATGGACCTCGAAGTCGTCCCGGTTCTTAACAAGATCGACCTGCCTGCGGCCGACCCTGAGCGCGTAGCGGACGAGATTGAAGATATCGTTGGTATCGACGCTCACGACGCGGTTCGCTGCTCGGCGAAAACCGGTGTCGGCGTGCCGGATGTGCTGGAACGTCTGGTTCGTGATATTCCGCCGCCGGAAGGCGATCCGGACGCGCCGCTGCAGGCGCTGATTATCGACTCCTGGTTCGATAACTATTTAGGCGTCGTGTCGCTGGTGCGTATTAAAAACGGCACCATGCGCAAAGGCGACAAAATTAAGGTGATGAGCACCGGTCAGGTCTATAACGCCGACCGTCTGGGCATCTTCACCCCGAAACAGGTTGACCGTACCGAACTGAAATGCGGCGAGGTGGGTTGGCTGGTTTGCGCTATTAAAGACATCCTCGGCGCGCCGGTGGGCGATACCCTGACCGCGGCGCGTAATCCAGCGGATAAGGCGCTGCCGGGCTTCAAAAAAGTGAAGCCGCAGGTCTACGCCGGTCTGTTCCCGGTGAGCTCTGATGACTATGAGAACTTCCGCGATGCGCTGGGTAAACTGAGTCTGAACGATGCATCCTTGTTCTATGAGCCGGAAAGCTCTACGGCGCTGGGCTTCGGCTTCCGCTGCGGCTTCCTCGGCCTGCTGCACATGGAAATCATTCAGGAGCGTCTGGAGCGTGAATACGATCTTGACCTGATTACCACCGCGCCGACGGTAGTCTATGAAGTAGAAACCACCTCTAAAGAGGTTATCTACGTCGATAGTCCGTCGAAGCTGCCGCCGCTGAATAATATTCAGGAACTGCGTGAGCCGATCGCCGAATGTCACATGCTGCTGCCGCAGGAGTTCCTCGGCAACGTGATCACCTTGTGTATCGAGAAACGCGGTGTGCAAACCAACATGATTTACCATGGCAAACAGGTTGCGCTGACCTATGAAATCCCGATGGCGGAAGTGGTCCTCGACTTCTTCGACCGTCTGAAGTCCACCTCCCGCGGCTATGCGTCGCTGGATTATAACTTCAAGCGTTTCCAGGCCTCTAACATGGTGCGCGTTGACGTGCTGATCAACGGCGAGCGCGTCGATGCGCTGGCGCTCATCACGCACAACGACAATGCGCCGTATCGTGGCCGCGAGCTGGTCGAGAAGATGAAAGATCTGATCCCGCGTCAGCAGTTCGATATTGCGATTCAGGCGGCTATTGGTAACCACATTATCGCGCGCTCTACCGTGAAACAGCTGCGTAAAAACGTCCTGGCGAAATGCTACGGCGGCGACGTCAGCCGTAAGAAAAAGCTGCTGCAGAAGCAGAAAGAAGGTAAGAAGCGTATGAAACAGGTTGGTAACGTTGAACTGCCGCAGGAAGCGTTCCTCGCCATTCTGCACGTTGGTAAAGACGGCAAATAATCTAAGGAGTTGGCATGGCGAACATGTTTGCCCTGATTCTGGTCATTGCGACCCTTGTGACAGGGCTGTTGTGGTGTCTGGATAAGTTCATATTCGCACCAAAACGTCGTGAACGTCAGGCCGCTGCTCAGGCAGCGACCGGCGAGCAACTGGACAAGAAGACGCTGAAGAAAGTCGGCCCGAAACCGGGCTGGCTGGAAACCGGCGCCTCGGTCTTCCCGGTACTGGCGATTGTGCTGATTGTGCGTTCGTTTATCTATGAACCTTTCCAGATCCCGTCAGGTTCGATGATGCCGACTCTGCTGATTGGCGATTTTATCCTGGTGGAGAAATTCGCCTATGGCATTAAAGATCCGATCTACCAGAAAACGCTGATCGAAACTGGTCATCCGAAACGTGGCGATATCGTGGTGTTTAAATATCCGGAAGATCCGCGTCTGGACTACATCAAACGCGCGGTCGGTTTGCCGGGCGATAAAGTCACTTACGATCCGGTGGCTAAACAGGTGACGATTGAGCCTGGCTGCGCGTCGGGTCAGGCATGCGGTAGCGCCTTGCCGATCACCTACTCCAACGTCGAACCAAGCGATTTCGTTCAGACCTTCTCCCGCCGCAACGGCGGCGAAGCCACCAGCGGTTTCTGGCAACTGCCGAAAGGCGAAACCAAAGCCGATGGTATTCGTCTGACCGAGCGTAAAGAGACGCTGGGTGAAGTGACCCACCGTATTCTGACGGTACCCATCGCTCAGGATCAGGTGGGGATGTACTATCGTCAGTCCGGCCAGCCGCTGGCAACGTGGGTCGTTCCGCCGGGTGAATACTTCATGATGGGCGACAACCGCGACAATAGCGCCGACAGCCGTTACTGGGGCTTCGTGCCGGAAGCGAATCTGGTGGGTAAAGCCACCGCCATCTGGATGAGCTTCGAAAAACAGGAAGGCGAGTGGCCAACCGGCGTACGTTTATCGCGCATTGGCGGCATCCACTAATTCCTCGTCTTAATTCACGCTGCCAGTGCAATAACGGCAGCGTGAATTATTTAGTATTTAAATCCATCCAAACTAACGACATCCCTTGTCGTTGCGTATAGAATATCCCCCCGAAGTTTTTGGTTGTCTCTCGAAAGAGTGACACTGCACACGAAACCGCGTTGGTTAGTTTCTGCCCTTATATATCAAGGGTATGTATGCTCAGGTCGGTTTCGTGTGCTGCATCTTTGACGCATTCATTTATTGGTAACGCATGAACCCCATCGTAATTAATCGGCTTCAACGAAAGCTGGGCTACACTTTTGTTCATCAGGAGCTGTTGCAACAGGCATTAACTCACCGCAGTGCCAGCAGCAAACACAACGAGCGTCTCGAGTTTTTAGGCGACTCTATTTTAAGTTTTGTGATCGCCAATGCGCTCTATCATCGTTTCCCTCGGGTAGACGAAGGGGATATGAGCCGTATGCGCGCGACGCTGGTGCGAGGCAATACGCTGGCGGAAATCGCCCGCGAATTTGAACTGGGCGAGTGCCTGCGCCTTGGGCCTGGCGAGCTGAAGAGCGGCGGTTTTCGTCGCGAATCGATTCTGGCTGATACCGTAGAAGCCTTAATCGGCGGGGTTTTCCTCGACAGCGATATTCAGAATGTTGAACGCTTAATCCTCTCCTGGTACCAGACTCGTCTGGACGAAATCAGCCCGGGCGATAAGCAAAAGGATCCGAAGACGCGTCTGCAGGAGTATCTGCAGGGTCGTCATCTGCCGCTGCCGTCTTACCTGGTCGTCCAGGTACGCGGCGAAGCGCACGATCAGGAATTTACTATCCACTGCCAGGTCAGTGGCCTGAGTGAACCAGTGGTTGGCACAGGTTCCAGCCGTCGCAAGGCGGAGCAGGCTGCCGCCGAACAGGCGCTGAAAAAACTGGAGCTGGAATGAGCGAAGAAAAAAGTTATTGCGGATTTGTCGCCATCGTTGGTCGTCCAAACGTTGGCAAATCCACGCTGTTGAACAAGCTGCTTGGGCAGAAGATCTCGATCACTTCCCGTAAAGCGCAGACTACCCGTCACCGCATCGTCGGTATCCATACCGAAGGGCCGTATCAGGCGATTTATGTTGATACCCCGGGCCTGCATATGGAAGAGAAGCGCGCGATTAACCGCTTAATGAACAAAGCGGCCAGCAGCTCGATTGGCGATGTGGAACTGGTTATCTTCGTTGTTGAAGGCACTCGCTGGACGCAAGATGACGAGATGGTGCTAAACAAGCTGCGTGATGCGCGCGCGCCGGTGATTCTGGCCGTCAACAAAGTTGATAACGTGCAGGAGAAAGCGGATCTGCTACCGCACCTGCAGTTCCTTGCCAGCCAGATGAACTTCCTCGACATTGTGCCGATCTCTGCGGAAACCGGCACCAACGTTGATACTATCGCGTCAATCGTACGTAAACATCTGCCGGAAGCGATTCATCACTTCCCGGAAGATTATATTACCGACCGTTCCCAGCGCTTTATGGCCTCCGAGATCATCCGCGAAAAGCTGATGCGTTTCCTGGGCGCTGAACTGCCGTACTCCGTGACCGTCGAAATTGAACGTTTCGTGAGTAACGAACGCGGCGGTTACGACATCAACGGCCTGATCCTCGTCGAGCGTGAAGGGCAGAAGAAGATGGTAATTGGCAACAAAGGCGCCAAAATCAAAACCATCGGCATCGAAGCGCGCAAAGACATGCAAGAGATGTTTGAAGCGCCGGTGCACCTCGAACTGTGGGTCAAAGTGAAATCCGGCTGGGCCGATGACGAGCGCGCGCTGCGCAGTCTCGGTTACGTTGACGACCTCTGAGTTAACGCAACGTGGATGGATGGCAGCGCGCCTTTGTCCTGCATAGCCGACCGTGGAGCGAAACCAGTCTGATGCTGGACGTCTTCACGGAAGAGTCCGGTCGCGTGCGCCTGGTTGCCAAAGGCGCACGCTCCAAACGCTCTAATCTCAAGGGCGCTTTACAGCCCTTTACCCCCTTACTGGTTCGCTTCGGCGGCCGCGGCGAAGTCAAAACGCTTCGCAGCGCGGAAGCCGTCTCGCTGGCGCTGCCGCTCAGCGGTATCACGCTCTACAGCGGTCTTTACGTTAACGAACTCATCTCCCGCGTGCTCGAGCACGAAACGCGCTTCTCTGAACTTTTTTTCGACTACCTGCATTGCATCCAGGCGCTTGCCGGGGCCAGCGGTTCGCCGGAGCCCGCGCTGCGGCGTTTTGAGCTGGCGCTACTCGGGCACCTGGGCTATGGCGTTGATTTCCTCCACTGCGCCGGCAGCGGCGACCCGGTGGATGACACCATGACCTACCGCTATCGCGAAGAAAAAGGCTTTATCGCCAGCCTGGTGATTGATAACAGCACGTTTACCGGGCACCATTTGAAAGCGTTGGCTAGCCGCGAGTTTCCGGATGTAGATACGCTGCGCGCCGCGAAGCGCTTTACCCGCATCGCCCTGAAGCCGTATCTTGGAGGGAAACCGCTCAAGAGCCGGGAATTGTTTCGCCAGTTTATGCCCGCGCGAAAGGCGCGAGCCGATAATACGAATAATGATTAACGAGGATTGTCATGGCTGAATTACTGTTAGGGGTCAATATTGACCACATTGCGACATTGCGTAACGCGCGCGGTACCGCTTATCCGGATCCGGTGCAGGCGGCTTTTATTGCTGAACAGGCCGGTGCCGATGGTATCACCGTGCACCTGCGCGAAGACCGCCGCCATATCACCGATCGTGACGTGCGCATCCTGCGCCAGACGCTGCATACCCGAATGAATCTTGAAATGGCGGTTACCGAAGAGATGCTGGCGATCGCCTGCGAAACTAAACCGCACTTTTGCTGCCTGGTGCCGGAGAAGCGTCAGGAAGTGACCACCGAGGGTGGGCTGGACGTGGCCGGGCAGCGCGATAAGATGCGCGATGCCTGTCAGCGCCTGGCGGATGCCGGTATTCTGGTCTCCCTGTTTATCGACGCGGATGATGAGCAGATCAAAGCGGCTGCCGAAGTGGGCGCGCCGTATATTGAAATCCATACCGGCTGCTATGCCGATGCCAAAACCGATGCCGAACAGGCTAAAGAGCTTGAGCGTATCGCCAAAGCGGCGACCTATGCTGCCAGCCTTGGCCTGAAGGTGAACGCCGGTCACGGTCTGACCTATCACAACGTGAAAGCCATTGCCGCCTTACCGGAAATGCACGAACTGAATATCGGCCATGCCATTATTGGTCGCGCAGTGATGAGCGGCCTGAAAGAGGCTGTCGCGGAAATGAAACGCCTGATGCTGGAAGCGCGCGGCTAATGGCGATTCTCGGGCTGGGTACCGACATCGTCGAAATCGCCCGCATCGAAGCGGTGATCGCCCGTAGCGGCGATCGCCTGGCGCGCCGGGTGCTGAGCGATCACGAATGGAGCATTTGGGAGCAGCACCAGCAGCCGGTGCGTTTTCTGGCAAAACGCTTTGCGGTCAAAGAAGCGGCGGCGAAAGCGCTCGGAACCGGTATTCGCAACGGCCTGGCGTTTAATCAGTTCGAAGTTTACAACGATGAATTGGGCAAGCCGAAACTGCGGTTATGGGGCGAAGCAAAGCTTTTAGCCGAACGGATGGGGGTAAGCGCTATTCACGTCACTCTCGCCGATGAACGCCACTACGCCTGCGCCACGGTGATCGTCGAAAGCTAAACCCGCGGTTAAAGCTTATCCGCGTGGTGCATGAGCACGAATTTATCCCACAACTGTTCTTCATTCTCGACGTGCGCCGGATCTTTGAGAATAGTATTCGGGATCGGACACACTTTCTGGCAGGTTGGCGTGTCGTAGTGGCCCACGCACTCGGTGCAGCGGTTGCTGTTAATCTCATAAATGCTCTCGCCCATCGAAATGGCCTCATTTGGGCACTCCGGTTCGCACATATCGCAATTGATGCATTTTTTGGTGATTAACAGCGCCATCAGGAAAATCTCAGAAACAACACAAACAGGGCGGGCATTATACGCCCATTTTCTACTCAGACCAGCTTTTTCACCAGCGCTTCGCTATGGCGTATGCGTTCCGGCGCGTGTTCAAGATCTTGCTGCACCAGCGCCATAAAGAGGAGATCGGTGAGCATCATTTGCGCGCTGGTGGAGGAGATGGCTGCGCTGCGCGTCGCCTGCTCTTCAGCAATGGTGTAAAGACACTGTGAAGCCTGCTGCTGCAACGCGTTGGGAGTGAAACCGGTGATCGCGAGGATCTTGCTGCCGACGCGGAGCGCTTCAGCAGCCGCCATATTGATCTCGCGGCGTTCTCCGGAATAGGAGATAGCCAACAGCAGATCGTCCGCCGACATCGCCTGCACCGTTGCCAGCAGCGCATGCATATCCTGCTCGGCGACGGCGTTGATGCCAATTTTCATTAACTTCCAGCTAAAATTGCGCGCCACCAGCCCGGAGGCGCCGATGCCGGTAATGATCACCCGGCGAGCATCGCGCAGCAGGGCCACTGCTTCCAGAAGTTTCTCTTCGCTGTTGACGTCCAGCGAAGCGTGCATCGCCGCGATGTTATCTTTGATCAGCTTTTCGCCTACCAGACGCAGCGGATCGTCGCCACGGATTTGGTTATGTACCGGCACAGAGTGAGGATCCGGACTGCTGGCCAGCGCTTCGCTGAGCGCCAGTTTTAATGCCGGAAAGCCTTTGAACCCCATTTTTTGCGCGAACTTCACCACGCTGGACTGGCTGACGCCCGCTTCGCCCGCCAGCTGCTGCGAGCTGAGATGACGGGTTTGGTCCGGCTGAGCCAGAATAAAGTCGGCAAGTTTTTTGTCGCTCGCCGCCAGCGACGGGTAACGTTGGCGGATGCGGATTAAACAGTTCATGGCTTCTCCGAAGGAGGGCGTTAGCGGCTGAAAGAATTTTGTATTCGATTATAAGTGGAATAGTACGAATTAAAAATTCTGCTGTGAAGAATTATGCGAATGGGTCAGATTCTGAATCTTACCTCAACCGTGGCAGACAATTTCGCGCTCGTCGCGGCAAGCCTGTTAAGCTATCGGCATCGCCAGGAAAATCCGTACCAGAAAGGAGTTCGGTTTGAACAGTAACGCGCGACGAGTCGTGTTTTTCGATCTTGATGGCACATTGCACCAGCAGGATATGTTCGGCAGCTTTATTCGTTACCTCTTACGTCGTCAACCGCTCAACATACTGTCAGTGGCGGCCTTGTCGCCAATAGTACTGCTGGGCCTGTTGGTTAACGGACGCGCGGCGCGCTGGCCGATGAGCCTGCTGCTGTGGGCCGCCACCTGCGGCCGGCGTGAAAGCCATCTTAAGCGTCTGGAGGCGGAGTTCGTTAGCTGGTTTCGCCAGCACGTGACCGCCTTTCCGGTGGTACAGGGCCGGCTAAACGACTATTTAACCAGTACCGATGCCGACGTCTGGCTGATTACCGGCTCACCGCAGTCGCTGGTGGAACAGGTCTATGCCGATACGCTTTGGCTGCCGCGCGTAAAGCTTATCGCCAGCCGCATGAGCCGCCGTCGCGGCGGCTGGGTGCTGACGCTGCGTTGCCTGGGCCATGAGAAAGTAGCGCAGCTGGAACAGCGGATCGGCGCGCCGCTACGCTTATATAGCGGCTATAGCGATAGCGAGCAGGATAACCCGCTACTCTGTTTTTGCCAGCATCGCTGGCGAGTGACGCCGCAGGGCGATCTCCAGCAGCTCGAATAATTCCGCTGCAGGCGAATTATTTGGGCGATATATAGTGCCCATGTATAATGCGCCCCGCTTTTTCTGCAGGAGTGCCGCTGTGTCTGACCACGAATTTAATGATGAATACTGGATGCGCCATGCGCTGACGCTGGCGAAACGCGCCTGGGAAGAGGGCGAGGTGCCGGTGGGCGCCGTGCTGGTGCATAACAATCAGGTCATCGGCGAGGGCTGGAACCGGCCAATTGGTCGTCACGATCCTACCGCCCATGCCGAAATTATGGCGCTGCGTCAGGGAGGGCTGGTCCTGCAGAACTATCGTTTAATTGATGCCACGCTGTACGTCACGCTGGAGCCTTGTGTGATGTGCGCCGGGGCGATGGTGCATAGCCGCATCTCGCGGCTGGTGTTCGGCGCCCGCGATGCTAAAACCGGCGCGGCCGGGTCGTTAATCGATGTGCTGCATCATCCGGGGATGAACCACCGGGTTGAAATTACCGAGGGAATTCTGGCTGAATCTTGCTCCGCGATGCTGAGCGATTTCTTCCGCTGGCGGCGGGAAGAGAAAAAGGCATTGAAGAAAGCGCGTCAGGAAGAGGGCTAACGTCCCATTGTCGGCAACTTCAGCTTAACGTTGTCGACAAGCTTTTCGCCGCGGAATTTAAAGAAGGGCATCGCATACTCTTTATGCTCGCTATCGAGTTCTTCCGGCGCGACGGCCGGATAAGCTTCGGCAATCGCCATTTCTTGCGCCGCTTTCCTTTCCTGTTCAGACAAATATCCAACCAGGCTGATATGGTACTTACGAATATTTTCCACGTAGGCGTAAGCCTCATGGCCGCGGGCGTAGCCATATTTTAAGCGGCTGTAGTAGGGCTTCTGGCTCAGCAATGGCAGACGCTGCTTAACGTCGGACCAGCTGTTCGGGTTGCCTTTTTGTTTTTTAGTCAGCGCCATTGCGTCAAGCATATGCGCGTAGCCCATATTATAGGCCGCCAGCGCAAACCAGATCCGCTCCTCTTTCGGGATCGCCTCCGGCACTTTGGCCATCATATCCTGCAGATAGCGCATGCCGCCGTCGAGGCTCTGTTCGGCATCGGTACGATCGGTCAGACCTAAACTCTGGGCGGTGTTACGGGTTAGCATCATCATACCGCGCACGCCGGTCGGCGAGGTGGCCTGCGGATCCCAGTGCGACTCCTGCCAGGCAATCGCCGCCAGCAGTCGCCAGTCGATCTGTCGGGCGTATTTCTCAAACAGCGGCTTCAGATCCGGCAGCGTATTCTGTACCGCGCGCAGGAAGGTGCGGGTATCAACATAGTCGAAGTCGTTGCCGTGGCCGAGATACTTCTCTTCCAGGCGGGCGAGGGTGCCGTCTTCATTCATACTATTAAAGAAATCGAGCATGGCTGCCGATAGTGAATTGTCTTCGCTTTTTTCGCTAAACCAGGTGACCGGCTGTTCATCGCTGATGTCGAGAGCCACCGCCAGCTCCGGATGTACGCGCTGGAACAGGCTGACGGCGACGGAATCGGCGACGGTATATTCCAGCGTGCCGTCGATGACCGCCTGCATCAGGGCGGTGGTGCCGCGCTTTTCATCAACGCGCCAGTTGAGGTCCGGGTATTTGCTCTCCTTCAGCGCCTGCAAGTCGTTGAGGGCGACGTGGCCTGGGGCGATGGCGAGCTGTTCGGCGTTGATCCCGGCCAGCGTACGCGGACGATTACCGCCAACGCGATAGACCAGCTGCTGCGAAACGGAATAATAGGTGGGGCCCGCCTGATAGTTCTTTACCCGCTCGGTGTTATAGACCAGCCCGGCGGCCAGCATATCGGTTTTACCGGCATCGAGATCGTCAAATAGCTGGCTAATATTCTGCCGCACGGTGACTTTCAGCTTCACCCCAAGGTAATCGGCGAAGCGTTTCGCCAGTTCGTAATCGAGACCGTAGTCTTTGTTGTTGATGGCGGCGTAGGTCAGCGGCGAGTTAATTGTACTTACGCGCAGTTCGCCGCGAGCAATGATCCCGGCAACGCGGTTCTCCGGTTTTCCCATCCACGGTAAAGACGGCCACAGCGCCGCCGCCAACAAAAGGGTGACGACGCCGATCAGCAGATAATTAATCTTTAATTTTTTCAAATAGTTAATTTTCTGCAGCGTGGAGTTCCTCAGCTGGGTATATCCGGAAAAAGTAAAAGGTTGCCGTAAGTTGAGCGGCATTTTGCTTAAGAATGCGCCAGTTGGCAACATATTCGCGATTCATGTCACATTTATTGATAAAACTGATGAATCATTTTATTTCTACGCAAACGGTTTCGTCGGGGCTCAGGATTCTCTATAATGGCGCCCGTTTCCCCCTGGCTCACCTTGAAAGCTTCGAAGACGAGAGACTTATGATGGATATTTTGCGTGGTTCACCTGCACTGTCGGCATTCCGTATCAACAAACTGCTGGCACGTTTTCAGGCGGCCAACCTGCCGGTTAGCACCTTATACGCGGAGTATGTTCACTTTGCCGACCTGAGCGCCCCGCTAAGCGATGAGGAGCGCGAAAGACTGGTCAGACTGCTTAAATATGGCCCAAGCCTCAGCAGCCATACGCCAACCGGTAAATTACTGCTCGTCACCCCTCGCCCCGGCACTATCTCCCCCTGGTCCTCCAAAGCTACCGACATCGCCCATAACTGCGGTTTATCGCAGGTCGTGCGGCTGGAACGCGGCGTGGCGTACTACGTTGAAGCACAGGGTCTGAGCGATGCGCAGTGGGACGCCGTTGCGGCGGAGCTGCACGATCGCATGATGGAGAGCGTTTTCACTGAGCTGGAAGAGGGAGAGAAGCTGTTTGCTCATCATCAGCCGACACCGGTGGCCAGCGTGGACCTGTTGGGCCAGGGACGTCAGGCGCTGATTGACGCCAACCTCCGTCTGGGGCTGGCGCTGGCCGATGACGAAATCGACTACCTGCAGGACGCATTCGTTAAGCTTGGCCGCAATCCGAACGACATTGAACTGTATATGTTCGCGCAGGCCAACTCGGAACATTGCCGCCACAAAATTTTTAACGCCGACTGGATTATCGACGGCCAACAACAGCCGAAGTCGCTGTTTAAAATGATTAAAAATACCTTCGAGAAAAACCCGGAATATGTGCTGTCTGCCTATAAAGACAACGCCGCGGTAATGGAAGGTTCCGAAGTCGGACGCTATTTCGCCGACTACCAGACCGGGCGCTATGACTTCCATCAGGAGCCGGCGCACATTCTGATGAAAGTTGAAACTCACAACCACCCGACGGCGATTTCGCCGTGGCCGGGCGCCGCAACCGGCTCCGGCGGCGAGATCCGCGACGAAGGCGCCACGGGGCGCGGCGCGAAGCCGAAAGCGGGTCTGGTCGGCTTCTCGGTGTCTAACCTGCGTATCCCGGGTTTTGAACAGCCGTGGGAAGAGGATTTCGGTAAACCTGAGCGTATCGTAACCGCGCTGGATATCATGACCGAAGGCCCGCTGGGCGGCGCGGCGTTTAACAACGAATTTGGTCGTCCGGCGCTGAATGGCTACTTCCGTACCTATGAAGAGAAAGTGACCAGCCACAATGGCGAAGAGCTGCGCGGCTATCACAAACCGATCATGCTGGCGGGCGGTATTGGCAACATCCGCGGCGAGCACGTCCAGAAGGGCGAAATCACCGTTGGCGCCAAGCTTATCGTGCTGGGCGGCCCGGCGATGAACATTGGTCTCGGCGGCGGCGCGGCGTCATCCATGGCTTCCGGCCAGTCTGATGCCGATCTGGATTTCGCCTCTGTACAGCGCGACAACCCGGAAATGGAGCGCCGCTGTCAGGAAGTGATCGACCGCTGCTGGCAGCTGGGCGATGCGAACCCGATTCTGTTTATCCACGACGTTGGCGCGGGCGGTCTCTCTAACGCCATGCCGGAGCTGGTGAGCGATGGCGGCCGCGGCGGAAAATTCCAGCTGCGCGATATCCTCAGCGATGAGCCGGGCATGAGCCCGCTGGAGATCTGGTGTAACGAATCCCAGGAGCGTTACGTTCTGGCGGTCGCGCCGGAACAGCTGCCGCTGTTTGAAGAGCTGTGCCGCCGCGAGCGCGCGCCTTATGCGGTGATCGGCGAAGCCACGGCGGAGCAACACCTTAGCCTGAGCGACAGCCACTTTAACGATCGGCCGATCGACCTGCCGCTGGACGTCCTGCTCGGCAAAACGCCGAAAATGACGCGTGACGTGCAAACGCTGAAAGCGCAGGGCAGCGAGCTGGATCGTCAACCAATGACGATTGCCGATGCGGTTAACCGCGTGCTGCATCTGCCGACGGTGGCTGAGAAAACCTTCCTTGTGACCATCGGCGATCGCACCGTGACCGGTATGGTGGCGCGTGACCAGATGGTGGGGCCGTGGCAGATCCCGGTCGCCAACTGCGCGGTGACCACCGCCAGCCTCGATAGCTACTACGGCGAAGCTATGGCGATGGGTGAACGCGCGCCGGTTGCGCTGCTCGACTTTGCCGCCTCTGCCCGCCTGGCGGTCGGCGAAGCGTTGACAAACATCGCCGCTACGCAGATTGGCGAACTCAACCGCGTCAAACTGTCGGCAAACTGGATGGCGGCAGCCGGTCACCCGGGTGAAGACGCCGGCCTGTATGAGGCGGTAAAAGCAGTCGGTGAAGAACTGTGTCCAGCGCTGGGCCTGACTATCCCGGTGGGTAAAGACTCAATGTCGATGAAAACCCGCTGGCAGGAAGGAAGCGAGCAGCGCGAAATGACCTCGCCGCTGTCGCTGGTGATTTCCGCGTTTGCCCGCGTTGAAGACGTGCGCGGCACCGTGACCCCGCAACTCTCTACGGAAGATAACGCCCTGCTGCTGATCGATCTCGGCAAAGGGCGTAACGCGCTGGGCGCCACCGCGCTGGCGCAGGTCTATCGTCAGCTAGGCGACCAGCCGGCCGATGTGCGTGATGTCGCGCAGCTGAAAGGCTTCTGGGACGCGATGCAGGCGCTGGTGGCACAGCGTAAGCTGCTGGCTTATCACGACCGCTCCGATGGCGGCTTGTTAGTGACGCTGGCGGAAATGGCTTTTGCCGGTCACTGCGGCGTAACAGCCGATATCGCCGCGCTGGGCGACGACCGTCTGGCTGCGCTGTTCAACGAAGAATTGGGCGCGGTGATTCAGGTTCGCGCCGCCGACCGCGAAGCGGTGGAAGCGCTGCTGGCGATGAATGGTCTGGCAGATTGCGTGCACTACTTAGGCCAGGCGACGGCAGGCGATCGTTTTGTTATCACCGCCGACGGTCAGCCGCTGTTCAGCGAAAGCCGCACCACGCTGCGTATGTGGTGGGCGGAGACCACCTGGCAGATGCAGCGCCTGCGCGATAACCCGGAATGCGCCGATCAGGAGCACCAGGCGAAGTCTAACGATAGCGACCCGGGCCTTAACGTTAAGCTGTCGTTTGATATCAATGAAGATGTTGCCGCGCCGTATATTGCGACCGGCGCGCGCCCGAAAGTGGCCGTGCTGCGCGAGCAGGGGGTTAACTCTCACGTTGAAATGGCGGCCGCTTTCCATCGCGCCGGCTTCGATGCCATCGACGTGCATATGAGCGATCTGCTGGCGGGTCGTACTGGTCTTGGCGACTTCCATGCGCTGGTGGCCTGCGGCGGTTTCTCCTACGGTGACGTACTGGGGGCAGGCGAAGGTTGGGCGAAATCGATTCTGTTCAACGAACGCGTACGCGATGAGTTCGCCACTTTCTTCCATCGCCCGCAGACGCTGGCGCTGGGCGTGTGTAACGGTTGTCAGATGATGTCCAACCTGCGTGAGCTGATCCCTGGAAGCGACCTGTGGCCGCGCTTCGTACGCAACCACTCTGACCGCTTTGAAGCGCGTTTCAGCCTTGTTGAAGTCACCCAGAGCCCATCGCTGCTGCTGCAGGGCATGGCCGGTTCGATGATGCCGATTGCCGTTTCTCACGGCGAAGGGCAGGTGGAGGTGCGGGACAGCGCGCACCTGGCCGCGCTTGAAAGCAAAGGCCTGGTGGCGCTACGTTTCGTCGATAACTTCGGCAAAGTGACGCAAACCTATCCGGCGAACCCGAACGGCTCGGTGAACGGCATTACCGCGGTGACCAGCGAAAGCGGTCGCGCGACGATCATGATGCCGCACCCGGAACGCGTCTTCCGTACCGTCAGCAACTCCTGGCACCCGGAAAACTGGGGTGAAGACAGCCCATGGATGCGTATCTTCCGCAACGCGCGTAAGCAACTGGGTTAATCTAAGTTGATGAAAACGGGCCCCCTGTTAATCCAGGGGGCTTTTTTATTTGTGATCGAGGCCGTATCAGAGTGTCGGGAATTACCGACAGACGCGGTTTAATGGTGTCTCTGAATGACGACACTTAAGCTATTGATTTTAAATATGTGTAATTGAGGGCTGATTTGTTGTTGCCAATTGGCGACACTATGGTCAAAGAATAGACAAATGAATTTTAGTGGGTTATTGCATGTAATTCGTTATATATCATGCTGTTAATAATTTTTTTGAAAGGTGGCATAGTTCGTGCATAATAATCAGCAGTGGCTCATTCACCTTCTTATGTCAGCCCCTTCGGGAAGCGCTACATAAACTTCGAATGACGCACAAACAGGTGCCTGCCGTCCAACTCCTGATAACAGCTCTGCTTTATCAGTCATCGGGCGAAACGTCGAGTAAGGCACCGCCTCATTCCTTAATAAAGGCAGGCTTTAGAGCCTGCCTTTATTGTTTCTGCCGTGGATGTTTCCGCCATCCTCAGTTAGCATCTTCAGGAGCTAATGGTTGAGGCTATATCTTTGAAGCGATTCTCTCTTTTCCCCCGTTCCTTGCGCCAACTGGTGACGCTTTCCTTTGTGCTGATCATGCTGCCGCTGTTGGTGCTGGCATGGCAGGCCTGGCAAAGCCTGAACGCGCTCAGCGCCCAGGCCGCGCATATTAACCGCACCACCTTGACTGATGCGC
This sequence comes from Klebsiella sp. SYXHC3, assembly GCF_057196925.1. NCBI lineage: Bacteria > Pseudomonadati > Pseudomonadota > Gammaproteobacteria > Enterobacterales > Enterobacteriaceae > Klebsiella > Klebsiella sp. SYXHC3. The sequence continues at coordinate 32,872 of NZ_JBXUNG010000011.1, forward strand.
GGCGTAGCGAAGCGATGGTCAACGCCTCGCTGGAAATGGAGCGTAGCTATCTCCAGTATTGCGTGCTGGACGATCCTACTCTTGAGCGGGTCTATCAAAATCAACGTAAGCGTTATAGCGAAATGCTTGAGGCGCTCTCCGGCGTGTTGCCGGATGCTCACATTTGGCAGACCCTGCGGCAGAACCTCGCCGACCTGGCCCAATTGCGTTGCCATAATAGCGCGCCGGACGCCAAAGCCGCGGCGAGCCTCGAAGCCTTTGCCGATGCTAACAGTGAAATGGTGCAAGCGACCCGCACGGTCATCTTCTCCCGCGGCCAGCAGCTACAGCAGGAGATCGCCGAGCGCGGGCAGTTCTTCGGCTGGCAGGCGCTGGTTCTGTTTCTGCTGAGCCTGACGCTGGTTTTGCTGTTTACCCGCATGATCATCGGCCCGGTGAAGGGCATCGAGAAGATGATTAATCGCCTGGGAGAGGGAAAATCGCTGGATGATGCGGCACTGTTCACCGGCCCGCGCGAACTGCGATCGGTCGGTAAACGGATTATCTGGTTGAGTGAACGTCTGGCGTGGCTGGAGTCCCAACGCCACCAGTTTCTTCGTCATCTGTCACATGAACTGAAAACACCGCTCGCCAGCATGCGTGAAGGAACGGAGCTGCTGGCGGACCGGGTAGCGGGGCCGCTGACGACGGAACAGCAAGAAATCGTTGAGATCCTTGATAACAGCAGCCGCAATCTGCAAAAGCTGATCGAACAGCTGCTCGACTATAACCGCAAACTGGCCGATGGCCCGGTCGAGCGGCAGAAAGTGGATATTGCCGAACTGGCGCAGACCGTCGTTTCCGCGCATAGTTTACCGGCAAGAGCCAAGATGATGTCTACCGAGCTGGCGCTGGGTGAACGCTTCTGCCTGGCGGAGCCGACGTTGCTGACCAGCGTGCTTGATAATCTGTACTCCAATGCGGTGCACTATGGCGCTGAATCCGGTAACATTCGGATTCATAGTTACCGCCACGGCGAGCAGGTTCGTATCGATGTCGCCAATAGCGGCGAGCCGATCCCCGTCGCCGAAAGAAATATGATTTTCGAGCCTTTTTATCAGGGAAGCCACCTGCGTAAAGGGGCAGTAAAAGGCAGCGGTCTGGGGTTGAGTATCGCCCGCGACTGCGTACGGCAAATGCAGGGAGAGCTGAGCCTGGTCGATGATAATCCCGGGTTCATCTGTTTTCGCATCTCGCTCCCCGCCGCTGAGCCGGGAAAAACCAACACATGAATCAACATTGGGTGAATATGTCCCTCTTTTTCGCATTGCGCCGTCCTTTACGGGGATGGCTGCTGTCGGGCCTATGCTGCCTGACGCTGGCGGGTTGTTCTGCCGCTATGTCGCCGCGCGCCGCAGACGGCAATGCGCCGCCCGAGCTACCGGAACATCAGGTGGCGGATTTTCTCTCCGTAGATTGCGCCAATATCTGGTCGCTGGAAAACGATGCCAGTGATAAGAACCCGCTGTATTGGCTGCGTGGTATTGACTGCGCGGATCGCCTGGCGCCGGTACAAGCCCGCGCCGAAGCCAAATTGCATAACGATGATAACTGGCAGGATGCGTTGAAACGCGGCATTCTGCTGGCCGACGCCAAAATCACCCCCGATGAGCGTCGCGAAATGGTTGCCCGCATCGACAGCTTTAGCCCGCAAATCGCCGCGCAGGTTCGCCCGCTGTACCGGCTGTGGCGCGACGGCCAGGCCCGGCAATTGCAGTTATTTGAGGAGCGCTCCCGCTACGGCAAACTCCAGCAATCGAGCGATGCTGAACTGGAAACCTTGCGTCAGCAGGAGCAGCAGTTGCGTAGCCAACTGGAGCTGACCACCCGCAAGCTGGAAAACCTTACCGATATTGAGCGCCAGCTCTCCAGCCGTAAGCCCGGCGGCAATTTTAATAGCGGTAGCGACAAGGTACCGGAGGTGATCCATGACGATCCGTAAACCCGCCCACCTGTTGCTGGTGGACGACGATCCGGGGCTGTTAAAGCTGCTGGGGATGCGACTGGTCAGTGAGGGTTATAGCGTGGTCACGGCGGAAAGCGGGCCCGAGGCGCTACGCGTGCTGACGCGCGAGCGGGTGGACCTGGTGGTGAGCGATTTACGCATGGATGAAATGGATGGCCTGCAGCTGTTTGCTGAAATCCAGAAGGCGCAACCCGGCATGCCGGTCATCATCCTGACCGCCCACGGCTCTATTCCTGACGCCGTTGCCGCTACCCAGAAAGGGGTGTTTAGTTTTCTGACTAAACCGGTCGATAAAGACGCGCTATATAAAGCGATTGACGATGCTCTCGAGCAGAGCTCGCCGGCCACCGACGAGCGCTGGCGACAGGCGATTGTCACCCGCAGCCCACAGATGCTGCGGCTGCTGGAGCAGGCCGGTATGGTGGCGCAGTCGGACGTTAGCGTGCTGATTATCGGCCAGAGCGGTACCGGGAAAGAGATTGTCGCCCAGGCGATCCACAACGCCAGTCCGCGCCACGAAAAACCGTTTATCGCGATTAACTGCGGCGCGTTGCCGGAACAATTGCTGGAATCCGAACTGTTCGGCCACGCGCGCGGCGCCTTTACCGGCGCGGTCAGCAACCGCGAAGGGCTTTTTCAGGCCGCCGAGGGCGGTACGCTTTTCCTTGATGAAATCGGCGATATGCCCGTCGCGCTGCAGGTGAAGCTACTGCGCGTACTGCAGGAGCGTAAGGTGCGCCCGCTGGGTTGCAACCGCGATATCGATATCGACGTGCGCATTATCTCGGCGACCCACCGCGATCTGCCGAAGGCGATGGCGCGCGGTGAGTTCCGTGAAGATCTGTTCTATCGGCTCAATGTGGTTAACCTGAAGATCCCGCCGCTTTCCGAGCGCGCGGAGGATATCCCGTTACTGGCCAATCATCTATTGCGCCAGTCCGCCGACCGTCACAAACCTTTCGTGCGCGCCTTCTCCACCGATGCGATGAAGCGGCTAATGGCCGCCAAATGGCCGGGCAATGTGCGCCAGCTGGTTAACGTGATTGAACAGTGTGTGGCGCTGACTTCATCGCCGGTGATCAGCGATGCGCTGGTGGAGCAGGCGCTGGAGGGTGAGAATACCGCGCTACCGACCTTCGTCGAGGCGCGTAATCAGTTTGAGCTCAACTACCTGCGTAAGCTTTTGCAGATAACCAAAGGTAACGTGACGCATGCCGCGCGGATGGCCGGGCGCAACCGCACCGAGTTTTACAAACTGCTGTCGCGCCACGAGCTCGACGCCAACGACTTTAAAGAGTAGCCCCGCGGCATAGCGCAAGTTATGATACGGTAAGCAACCGGTTACGCGACAAAGACAGGAAAACCATGAAAAAGATTGATGCGATTATTAAACCGTTCAAATTGGATGACGTGCGTGAAGCGCTGGCGGAAGTCGGTATCACCGGCATGACGGTGACGGAAGTCAAAGGGTTTGGTCGTCAGAAAGGGCATACCGAGCTGTACCGCGGCGCGGAATATATGGTGGATTTTCTGCCGAAGGTGAAAATTGAAATCGTGGTGACGGACGATATCGTCGATACCTGCGTCGATACCATCATTCGTACCGCCCAGACCGGTAAAATCGGCGACGGTAAAATCTTTGTCTTCGACGTGGCGCGGGTGATTCGTATCCGTACCGGTGAAGAAGACGACGCGGCGATTTAATCCTCGCCGCTCGCTGCAGTATTGCCGGGTGGCGCTACGCTTACCCGGCCTACGGTCCGTGCGGCCTGCTGTTAATTTATTCACCATGCTGGCTGAAACTGCCGGTGTTGGTGGCCTCAAAATCGCTGAGACGTTCCCGGAAGGCCGGGGCAGCCCGCATGGATGCGGGCTGAGGGCCGTGTTTTGCAAGGACGCTGCCTCGGCCCGACCCGAAGCCTGCAGGGATAAGTCGAAGGTACCACGAAGTGGCGATTTTGGCGGCCAGAGCCCGGGAGTACAGAGGGCGGCGGCGACTGGCCGCCCTCTGTGCGCTCCCTGCGCCACGGAAAACATATTGCAGCAAAATTAACTGGGAGCGCAATGTGCTCTGAATTAACACAAAGCACATGTTTTTCCCGGACCAAAACCGTTGCAAACCGATAATAGTATCTACAAATCCCCGCGTCGTTGGGCTTACAGAACCTTATGCGGGCCGAAACATTCGTAATGAATGTTGTCTTTATTGACCCCTAATTCTACCAGCTGCTTCGCCGCAAACTGCATAAACGCTACCGGGCCGCAGAGATAGAATTGCATCTGCGGGTCGCGAATATTTTCCGCCAGCGGCGCTAAATCCATCAAACCTTCGCTATCAAAACGTCCTGCCTGACGGTCGGCCTCGCTCGGGCTGCGGTACCAGACGTGAGAGGTAAACTTAGGCAACGCCGCGCCAAGCGCCTTCACTTCGTCCGCAAAGGCGTGAACGTCACCGTTTTCCGCCGCGTGGAACCAGTTCACCTGGCCCTGATGATGGCTTTTCGCCAGCGTATCCAGCATCGCCAGCATTGGCGTTTGGCCGACGCCGCCGGAGAGCAGGGTCACCGGCGTCTGCGCTTCCACGTTGAGGAAGAAGTCGCCTGCCGGCGCGGCTAAGTAGACTACGTCGCCTTCGCTGGCGTGGTTATGCAGCCAGTTGGACACCTGGCCGCCATTCTCGCGTTTCACCGCGATGCGATAGCCTTTACCGTCCGCTCTGCGGGTCAGAGAGTATTGACGAATTTCCTGATATTCGAAGGCTTCCGGCTTCAACCAGATAGCCAGATATTGTCCTGGCTGGTAATCGGCGACCGGCTGACCGTCGACAGGCTCCAGTTCAAAGCTGGTAATAAGCTGGCTGCGCGGGGTCTTCTTAACAATGCGGAACGCGCGGGTACCTTCCCAGCCGCCATTTTTACTGGCGTTATCCTGATAGATCTCCGCTTCGCGGTTGATGAAGACGTTCGCCAGCACCCCGTAGGCTTTGCCCCAGGCGTCGAGTACTTCCTGGCCTGGGCTAAACATTTCGTCGAGGGTCGCCAGCAGATGGCTGCCGACAATATTGTACTGCTCCGGTTTAATCTGGAAGCTGGTATGTTTCTGGGCGATTTTTTCGACCGCCGGCAGCAGGGCCGGCAGGTTGTCGATATTACTGGCGTAGGCGGCGATAGCGTTGAACAGCGCTTCGCGCTGATCGCCGTTGCGCTGGTTACTCATATTGAAGATCTCTTTGAGCTCCGGATTATGAGTAAACATACGATCATAAAAATGCGCGGTTAACTTTGGGCCGGTCTCTACAAGCAGGGGAATGGTGGCTTTGACCGTGGCGATGGTTTGAGCGTCGAGCATAGCAGCTTCCTTAAATATTATCCTATTGATGCATTTCAAATGCATCTTATATAAATAACCCTGCTATGTAAATGGTTCTTTATCACTTTGCCGCAAAGCAGTTACAACATGAAGAATTTGCATCACAAACCTGAAAAGAAATCCGTTGATAATGTTTGATGCGTTATTGCTCAAAGCCTTGTGTGCTGTGGAGCCAATCGTTTGCGTAAAATCCTTTGTCAAGACCTGTTATCACAGAATGATTCGGTTATACTGTGGGCCGTTGTCCATCAGGACCGCCTTTTTAGGCCAAAATTTTATCGTTAGCTGAGTCAGGAGATGCGGATGTTAAAGCGTGAAATGAACATTGCCGATTATGATGCCGAACTGTGGCAGGCTATGGAGCAGGAAAAAGTACGTCAGGAAGAGCACATCGAACTGATCGCCTCCGAGAACTACACCAGTCCGCGCGTGATGCAGGCTCAGGGTTCCCAGCTGACTAACAAATATGCCGAAGGTTATCCGGGCAAGCGCTACTACGGTGGCTGCGAGTACGTGGATATCGTTGAGCAACTGGCTATCGACCGCGCGAAAGAACTGTTCGGCGCCGACTACGCTAACGTGCAGCCGCACTCCGGCTCGCAGGCTAACTTTGCCGTCTACACCGCACTGCTGCAGCCAGGCGATACCGTGCTGGGTATGAACCTGGCGCAAGGCGGCCACCTGACCCACGGTTCCCCGGTTAACTTCTCCGGTAAACTGTACAACATCATTCCTTACGGTATCGATGAGTCCGGTAAAATTGACTACGAAGACATGGCGAAGCAGGCCCAGGAGCACAAACCGAAGATGATCATCGGTGGCTTCTCCGCTTACTCCGGTATCGTTGACTGGGCGAAAATGCGTGAAATCGCTGACAGCATCGGCGCTTACCTGTTCGTCGATATGGCGCACGTAGCGGGCCTGATTGCCGCCGGCGTTTATCCGAACCCGGTTCCGCACGCCCACGTTGTTACTACTACCACCCACAAAACCCTGGCGGGTCCGCGCGGCGGCCTGATCCTGGCGAAAGGCGGTAGCGAAGAGCTGTACAAGAAACTGAACTCCGCCGTGTTCCCAAGCGCGCAGGGCGGCCCGCTGATGCACGTAATTGCCGCGAAAGCGGTGGCGCTGAAAGAAGCGATGGAGCCAGAGTTCAAAGTTTACCAGCAGCAGGTTGCCAAAAACGCCAAAGCGATGGTGGAAGTGTTCCTGAACCGCGGTTACAAAGTGGTTTCCGGCGGTACTGAAAACCACCTGTTCCTGCTGGATCTGGTAGATAAAAACCTGACCGGTAAAGAAGCTGACGCCGCCCTGGGCCGCGCCAACATCACCGTTAACAAAAACAGCGTACCGAACGATCCGAAGAGCCCGTTCGTGACTTCCGGTATCCGTATCGGTTCTCCGGCTGTGACTCGCCGCGGCTTTAAAGAAGCGGAAGTGAAAGAGCTGGCTGGCTGGATGTGCGACGTTCTCGACAATATCAACGACGAAGCTGTTATTGAGCGCGTCAAAGGTAAAGTGCTGGATATCTGCGCCCGTTTCCCGGTTTACGCGTAATCTTGCCGCGTTAAGATAAAAAAGGCCGCGATTGCGGCCTTTTTTGTGTCTGCTGGTTATCGACGGTCCAGCGAAATCGAACCTGGTCCGGTTATCGCCAGCAGCAGGAAGGCCCCGGCGATACTGACGTTCTTATAGAAGTTAATCATATTCGGCAATACCGCATCGCCGGTCATATCCCAGTAATGATGGCCGATAACCGCGGTACCCAGGGTGTAAAAGATAAAGATCACCGCCAGTGGGCGGGTGAAGAAACCTAAAATAATCAGAATAGCGGCGGGTACCTCCATGATGACCGCGATGATCGCCGCCAGCGTTGGCATCGGCGCGCCGGAAGAAGCCATATATTGTACCGTTCCGCTAAACCCCATCAGTTTCGGATAGCCAAAAATAATGAACAGCAGCACGATCGCAATACGTGCGATTAACAGCAGGACAGGGCGGGAAGAGCCAAAGTCAAAATAGCGTAGCGTGTTCATAATCAGTCCTTTATCACAGGCGTGTGATCTAAACGTAATACACATTTTTACTCCCCGCCACGCTGGGAAAATAATATTGTTGCGCCTCGTTGAGCGGCGATTAAGCCGGTACGAGGGAAGCGCTCTGATGCCCGGTTATCGGATTTTTTTTCATACTGCCCGCCATGTCGCACACTCATCGCGTGACAATGCTCACGATTTTAAGAGAAATGTACTTAACGACCATGAAGATAGTGAGACATGGGTTTGCTCAGTATGCGCTTTATCGCCAGACTAGAGCTTCCATTCGGGAGGGAATCATGGTCTTGCACTCCACGCGCTGGCTGGCGCTAAGTTACTTCACCTACTTTTTTAGCTACGGTATTTTTTTACCATTCTGGAGCGTCTGGCTGGCAGGCGTTGGCCTGACGCCGGAAACCATTGGCGTGCTGCTCGGCGCCGGGCTGGTGGCGCGTTTTCTGGGCAGCCTGCTAATTGCGCCGCGGGTCAGCGATCCTTCTCGTTTGATTAGCGCCTTGCGTATCCTGGCGTTGCTGACGCTGCTGTTTGCTCTCGCCTTCTGGGTCGGCGGGCAGGTGGCCTGGCTGATGGTGGTCATCGTCGGATTCAACCTCTTTTTCTCGCCGCTGGTACCCTTAACCGATGCGCTGGCCAACACCTGGCAAAAGCAGATCACCATGGATTACGGCCGGGTGCGGTTGTGGGGATCGATTGCTTTTGTCATCGGTTCTGCGCTGACCGGCAAGCTAGTGAGTCTGTTTGATTACCGGGCGATCCTGTTGTTGTTAAGCCTGGGCACCGCTTCGATGCTGTTGGGCATGCTGCTGAAACCTTCAGTGATGCCGCAGGGGGAGAGCCGCCACCAGGAGGCGGCCGGACTACCGGCGTGGCTTAGCCTGGTGCGGCAAAGCTGGCGTTTTCTAGCCTGCGTCTGTCTGTTGCAGGGAGCGCATGCCGCCTACTATGGCTTCAGCGCGCTATACTGGCAGCAGGCCGGTTATTCTGCCTCCGCCGTCGGTTATTTATGGTCGCTCGGCGTCGTCGCCGAAGTGGTGATTTTCGCCTTGAGTAAAAAAGTGTTCCGTCGGTTTAGCGCCCGCGACCTGCTGCTGCTCTCGGCGGTGTGCGGGGTGGCGCGCTGGACGATTATGGGCTGGACGACCGCGCTGCCATGGCTACTGGTCGCGCAGATCCTCCACTGCGGAACGTTTACCGTCTGTCATCTGGCGGCCATGCGCTATATCGCCGCGCGGCAGGGAAGTGAGGTTATCCGCCTGCAGGCCGTTTACTCGGCGGTGGCGATGGGCGGCAGCATCGCGGTGATGACGGTGTTTGCTGGTTTCCTCTACCAGCACCTGCATCAGGGCGTCTTCTGGGTGATGGCGCTGGTGGCGCTACCGGCGCTGTTCGTGCGACCGAAGGCGGTGAGCGCCTAATCCTCAAGCATTTTGCAAATCTGCTGCCGCTGGTGATCGCTAAAATTCTCTTCAGCATGAAACAGCGGCGGCGAAAACAGCGGTAGCGCGGTGGTGTAAGGCGTGACCACTAAGGTCACATCCTTCGGCGCGCCTTGTTGCTGAAACTGAGTCACGCTTAAGTATTTAATATTCAGCGGCAGCAGCGTTAATTCCCGCAATTGCATTTCCAGCGCCTGTTCCAGTTCGCTATTTTCCCGCGTCAGCAGCACCACCTGCTTTTCATGCAGGTCGGCTTTTTGCATCAACCACGCGCCGAAAATCACCGCGATTAAGCTGACCTCTTCCTGATTAAATTGAATATGATAGGCCGTTTCGAAATCGCGTAATGCCTCCTGGGTGGTACGCATCAGGCGCGGATACAGGCGTCCGATCTCCTCCGGTAAAGCGTTATCAATACCGATGGCGAATACGCTGCGGTTCAACGCCTGCGAAAGATGGATATAGAGCTGGTCACTCAACCCTTGTTCATCGCTGAATGGCCGTCCCGCCAGATCCTGGAAACGATGGATCAAGCGGGAGATCGCCAGATGCAGGCGTCTGTCCTGTTGATGACCGTCGTGAATGGGATCCGGGGTTTTCAGTAACATAAACAGCAGGGTCAGGAAAAGTTGTTCGCCGGCGTGGGGCGTGGCGCTGACCCGGCGCTGCCAGTGGCGGACGATTTCGGCGGCGAGGTTAAATTCCGCCGCGGCCTGCGCCCAGTTGCGCTGCTCACGGGTGAAATCCGGCGACTGGCCCAGATGATGTTGTAGCAGGCAGTACTGAAGATACAGGCGCAGGAACTGACCGTCCCGGCAGTCGAACTGCCGATTGAGCGCGCGAGCGCAGCGATTCACCAGCGCCTGAAGATTGGTATCATCATATAAGGTTCGCGCGATACCCTGCTGTTTAAGCTGCGTTTTTAACGCCGGGGTAAAATGGTGATGAACGAAATGCGGGCACAGGCGTAGCCCACGCCGGAGAGCGTGCAGCAGGCACAGGCGTTGATCGAGCGCGGCGCCTTCAATCCGATAGCTGCCGTCCATCTGCGACGCGAGAGTCAGTCGATGATAACGCTGAATTTCGCGCCCCGTCTCCGCGATATCCTGTTGGGCCGTCGCCTCATCCACCTGGTTGAGCCTGACCAGCTGTTGCGGCGTGACGGATTGTCCCGGAAGATAGAACATCAGGAGCACCTGGCTACGGCGCTGTGGACTGGAAAGCGCAGATGGTGGTTCAATCACTGTCATCATCTGGTAAGTTCCAGTTAGGGTTTCAGCTAAGAATAGCCAAAGGATGCAGGGTGAGCAGGGCGGGCCGCGGCCTTTAGATCAGGATTGCTGGCGAAGTTCACAGAATTTTTCACGCGAGGAACAGATGAAGAAAGTGAAACACTGCGTCGGTGCGGCATTTTTCATGGTTTTATCATTGTCAGCCGTTGCGCATCCGCACAGCTTCATTAATTTGCAGAGTGAAGCCGTGGTGAAAGACGGTCTATTGACCGGTTTTAAGATGCGCTGGACGATGGACGAAATAACTTCAGCGGATCTGCTCTATGATGCCGGCAATGCAAAGGCGGGCAGCGAAGTATGGAAAAAACTGGCGGCGGAGGTCATGGCCAACGTACTCGGCCAGCACTACTTCAGCGAACTGTGGCACAACGGCCAGCGTGTTAAGTTTGCTAACCGCCCGGATGGCTACGGCCTTGCGCGTAGCGGGCTGCAGGCGGTACTCACTTTCACCTTGCCGTTGGCGACACCGCAACCTGTTGCCGGACAAACCTTTACTTTATCCACCTTCGATCCGACCTACTACGTCGATATGTTTTATGAGCAGGATAGCGATTTTTCGTTGCCTGCCGCGCTGCGGGCCTCCTGCAAGGCCACGGTAATGACGCCGAAACCCAACGACAAAATGTTGTCTTATGCGCAGTCGCTCGATAAAGAGGACGCGCCGCCGGAAGATATGGAACTGGGTAACTACTTCGCCCAGAAGGTGACCTTGATATGTCAGTAGTCTTTACGCCGCGAGCGCGGGCGCCGCGCTGGAAATCATTCTGGCCGCTGGCGCTGTTTCTGACGCTGACCGTCGTGGGCGGTATCTGGTTGTGGCTCGCCTGGCCGCAGGTACTGTTGCAAAGCGCGGTCTGGCAGCGTTCACTGAATCTTGAGCTCAGCCAACTGCTGCAGGCGGTGGCGGATAATCCGTCAGCGGCGGGGCTGTCACTGCTCGGGTTCAGTTTTGTCTACGGCGTACTGCACGCGCTTGGCCCCGGTCACGGAAAAATCGTGATAACCACCTGGCTTGCCACCCATCCCTCAAAGCTGAAATCGAGTATTACGCTGACGCTGGCGGCATCGCTGTTGCAGGGAATGGTGGCGATAGTACTGGTGGTGGTGGTATTGACGCTGCTGCAGCTTCCGGCGCGTCAACTGCATCTCAGCAGCTTCTGGCTGGAGAAGGGGAGCTATCTGCTGGTCGGCGCATTGGGGCTTTTACTGTGCTGGCGGGCATTGAAAAAACTGCGAGTCTTGCTGCGGCGGCCAACGTTTACCGCTTTTACCCCGCATCACGTCCATGATGAACATTGCGGCTGCGGCCATCAGCACCTTCCGGCGCCGGATCAACTACAGAGTGGCGACGACTGGCGCGCCAGGCTGGCGATTGTACTGTCGATGGGCATGCGTCCCTGCTCGGGAGCGATTATGGTGCTGCTGTTCAGCAAGGTAATCGGCGTCTTTGGCTGGGGCATGGCTGCCGCGCTGGTGATGGCGGCGGGAACGTCGCTGACCATAAGCGGGCTGGCGCTGTTGGTGCATGGATTCCGCCAGTTGGCTATCCGCCTGAGTCGTCATCAGGCGCCGGCGATGTGGAAACAGGTTGGCTGGGCGACGCTGGCGCTGGCCGGCGGCGTGGCGCTATTGACGGCGGCTGTCGTGATGTGGAGTAGCGCGATCCCGCCGGGCGGCGGCTTGCGGCCGTTTTAGGGTATAAAAAAAGGAAGCCGCGGCTTCCTTTTTACATTCAGTGAGAAATTAACGCTTCAGCGCTTCGCTCAGTTGCTCGCGCATGTTCGCCAGCATCGCTTTCACGACGCGCGGGTTACCGGCTACGATGTTGCCGGTCAGCATATAGTTATGACCACCGGTAAAGTCGCAAACGATGGCGCCTGCTTCACGAGCGATCAGTTCACCAGCGGCGAAATCCCACGGTTTGAGGGCGATTTCAAAGTAACCGTCAACGCGGCCAGCGGCAACGTAGGCCAGATCCAGCGCGGCGGAACCAGTGCGACGGAAGTCAGCGCACTCGGTGAACATGTTGCCGAGGATGTTCATGTAAGCGGTAGCGTGCTGCTTCGCTTTGAACGGGAAACCGGTGGCGATGATAGTACCGTCGAGATCGCGAGCGTTGCTGCCGCGCAGACGGTAGCCGTTCAGCTGCGCGCCCTGGCCGCGGGTGGCGGTGAACAGTTCATTACGCATTGGATCGTAAACCACGGCGACTTCAGTACGGCCTTTAATGCGTACGGCGATGGAAACAGAGAAGTGTGGCAGACGTTTAACGAAGTTGGTGGTGCCATCCAGTGGATCGATAACCCATTGAATATCCTGATCTTCACCAGCGTGCTCGCCGCTTTCTTCGGTGATGATGGTGTGCTGTGGGTAAGACTTGCGAATAGTTTCGATAATAATCGCTTCTGCGGCTTTATCGACGTTAGTCACAAAGTCATTGCTGCCTTTCTGGCTGGTTTCTACGGAATCTGGCGTTTCGTAGTGCTTGGCAATTAAATTACCCGCCTTGCGCGCTGCGCGCACGGCAATGTTCAGCATCGGATGCATCGGTATCTCTCACTGGATGTTAAAGAACGGGAAAAAACGGCGCATATAGTAACAGCGAATTCTGCTTATGTCTCCGTTTTATGTTAGCATGCACGAATAATCTTTAGCCGAAGAACCATAATGCTGCAAAATATTCGAATCGTACTGGTAGAAACCTCACACACCGGCAATATGGGCTCCGTTGCCCGCGCGATGAAAACCATGGGCTTAACTAACCTGTGGCTGGTCAACCCGCTGGTGAAACCTGATTCCCAGGCCATCGCGCTGGCCGCTGGCGCCAGCGATGTGATTGGTAACGCGCAGATCGTCGATACCCTTGATGAAGCGCTGGCGGGCTGTAGCCTGGTGGTTGGCACCAGCGCGCGCTCCCGCACGCTGCCGTGGCCGATGCTGGATCCGCGCGAATGCGGTCTGAAAAGCGTAGCCGAAGGTCAGCATGCGCCGGTCGCGCTGGTCTTTGGCCGCGAGCGCGTTGGCCTGACTAACGACGAACTGCAGAAATGCCACTATCACGTGGCGATCGCCGCCAACCCAGAGTACAGCTCGCTGAACCTGGCAATGGCGGTGCAGGTTATCGCCTATGAAGTGCGAATGGCCTGGCTGGCGACTCAGGAACAGGCGCAACCGGCGGTTGAACATGAAGAAACGCCGTATCCGCTGGTCGATGATTTAGAACGTTTCTACGGCCACCTTGAGCAGACGCTGCTGGCGACCGGTTTTATCCGCCCGAATCATCCGGGACAGGTGATGAACAAGTTGCGTCGCCTGTTCACCCGCGCGCGTCCGGAAAGCCAGGAGCTGAACATCCTGCGCGGGATGCTGGCGTCTATTGAGCAGCAGAATAAAGGTAAGTAAGCGCGTTAACGCCGGATGGCGCTTCGCTTATCCGGCCTACGAATCTGTTGTAGCCCGGGCGAGGCCTTTGGCCGACCCCGGGAGCGGCTCGAAATTAATAACGGCACGGAAAGCCAAATACCTGACTAAAACAGTCAAGTAAATAGTTGACCAATTTACTCGGGAATGTCAGACTTGGCCCTGCTATGCAATACCCATATTAATAAAAAGCCCGGGCAGGGGCGAGTTTGAGGTTAAGTAAGACATGAGACTGACATCTAAAGGGCGTTATGCCGTGACCGCAATGCTTGACGTTGCGCTCAATTCTGAAACGGGTCCGGTTCCGTTGGCAGATATTTCAGAGCGTCAGGGAATTTCGCTTTCCTATCTGGAACAGCTGTTCTCTCGCCTGCGTAAAAATGGTCTGGTATCCAGCGTTCGTGGACCAGGCGGCGGTTACCTGTTAGGTAAAGAAGCTGGCAGCATCGCCGTAGGCGAAGTGATCAGCGCCGTAGACGAATCCGTTGACGCCACCCGTTGTCAGGGTAAAGGCGGCTGCCAGGGTGGCGATAAGTGTCTGACCCACGCGCTGTGGCGCGATCTGAGCGAACGTTTGACCGGTTTCCTCAACAACATCACCCTGGGCGAACTGGTGAATAACCAGGAAATCCTCGATGTTTCTGGTCGTCAGCACAATCATGAATCTCAGCGTACTACGCGTTCTCAGGACGCCATTGACGTAAAACTGCGCGCCTAGCACGAGGCTTAGTTTCAGCTTGCGGCTTACGGGCTGCAAGGTGAAACGGCAGGGTAGATAGCAATAATAAAGATTTTCAGAATCAGGCCGGGATGTTGAGACATCTCGTGTACTCGGTCGTACATCAAGCCGGTTGCCTGGTTCCTTGCATTGAGTGATGTACGGAGTTTAAGAGCAATGAAATTACCGATTTACCTCGATTACTCCGCAACAACGCCGGTGGACCCGCGTGTTGCCGAGAAAATGATGCAGTTCCTGACCCTGGACGGGACCTTTGGTAACCCGGCCTCACGTTCTCACCGTTTCGGTTGGCAGGCTGAAGAGGCGGTAGATATCGCCCGTAATCAGATTGCCGAACTGGTCGGCGCCGATCCGCGCGAAATCGTCTTTACCTCCGGCGCAACGGAATCCGATAACCTGGCGATTAAAGGTGCAGCCAACTTTTATCAGAAAAAAGGCAAGCACATCATCACCAGCAAAACCGAGCATAAAGCGGTGCTGGATACCTGCCGTCAGCTCGAGCGCGAAGGTTTTGAAGTGACCTACCTTGCTCCGCAGAGCAACGGTATTATCGATCTGAAAGAGCTGGAAGCGGCGATGCGTGACGACACCATCCTGGTTTCCATTATGCACGTGAACAACGAAATCGGCGTGGTGCAGGATATCGCTACCATCGGCGAAATGTGCCGCGCCCGCGGTATCATTTACCACGTTGACGCCACCCAGAGCGTGGGCAAACTGCCTATCGATCTGAGCCAGCTGAAAGTTGACCTGATGTCCTTCTCCGGTCACAAAATTTATGGCCCGAAAGGTATCGGCGCGCTGTACGTACGCCGTAAGCCGCGTATCCGCATCGAAGCGCAGATGCACGGCGGCGGTCACGAGCGCGGCATGCGTTCTGGCACCCTGCCTGTCCACCAGATCGTCGGTATGGGCGAAGCTTACCGTATCGCCAAAGAAGAGATGGAAAGCGAAATGGCGCGCCTGCGCGGCCTGCGTGACCGTCTGTGGAACGGCGTGAAAGATATGGAAGAAGTCTATCTGAATGGCGACCTTGAGCAGGGCGCGCCGAACATTCTTAACGTCAGCTTCAACTATGTTGAAGGCGAGTCGCTGATTATGGCGCTGAAAGACCTGGCGGTTTCCTCCGGTTCAGCCTGTACTTCCGCGAGCCTTGAGCCATCCTACGTGCTGCGCGCGTTAGGCATGACTGATGAACTGGCGCACAGTTCTATTCGTTTCTCTTTAGGTCGTTTCACTACCGAAGAAGAGATTGACTACACCATCAATCTGGTTCGTAACTCCATCGGCCGTCTGCGCGACCTTTCTCCACTGTGGGAAATGTTCAAACAGGGCGTGGATCTGAACAGCATTGAATGGTCACATCACTAATTCGGCACCGATAAGGAGAATTCAACATGGCATACAGCGAAAAAGTCATCGATCATTACGAAAACCCGCGCAACGTCGGCTCCTTCGACAACAGCGACGACAGCGTCGGTAGCGGTATGGTTGGCGCGCCGGCGTGCGGCGACGTCATGAAGTTGCAGATTAAAGTCAACAATGAAGGTATCATTGAAGACGCGCGCTTCAAGACCTATGGCTGCGGTTCCGCTATCGCTTCCAGCTCCCTGGTCACCGAGTGGGTGAAAGGTAAATCTCTGGACGAAGCGCAGGCTATCAAGAACACCGATATCGCCGATGAACTGGAACTGCCGCCGGTGAAAATTCACTGCTCTATCCTGGCGGAAGACGCGATTAAAGCCGCGATTGCGGATTACAAAAGCAAACGTGAAGCAAAATAATTAAGAGTTGAGGTTTGTTATGTCGATTACCTTAAGCGACAGTGCAGCAGCGCGAGTCAATTCCTTCCTGGCGAACCGCGGTAAAGGCTTTGGCCTGCGTCTGGGGGTAAGAACCTCCGGCTGTTCAGGCATGGCTTATGTACTGGAATTTGTTGACGAGCCGGCGGCAGAAGACACCGTGTTTGAAGACAAAGGCGTGAAAGTCGTGATCGACGGCAAGAGCCTGCAATTCCTCGACGGCACTCAACTGGACTTCGTCAAAGAAGGTCTCAACGAAGGGTTCAAATTTACCAACCCGAACGTGAAAGATGAGTGCGGTTGCGGCGAAAGCTTTAACGTATAATCGGTAATCCCCAACCCCACCGCGGTCACGCCGCGCGTGGGGTTTTAGTTTAGATGCATGACCCTGAGGTTACTATGGACTATTTCACCCTCTTCGGGTTACCAGCCAGCTATACCCTCTCGCTCGAACAACTGGCTGTCCGGTATCAGGATCTGCAGCGCCAGTACCATCCGGATAAATTCGCCAGCGCGCCCGCTGCGGAACAGCTGGCTGCGGTTCAGCACTCCGCCACCATTAACCAGGCCTGGCAGACTCTGCGTCATCCGCTGACCCGTGCGGAATATCTCCTTTCGCTGCACGGCTTTGACCTCGCCAGCGAGCAGCACACCGTCCGCGACACCGCGTTCCTGATGGAGCAGCTGGAATTGCGCGAAGAGCTCGATGAAATCGGCCAGGCGAAAGACGAAGCGCGGCTGGAAGCTTTTATCAAACGGGTAAAAGCGCTGTTTGATACCCGCCATCAACTGATGGTTGAACAATTGCAAAACGAGACCTGGGATGCGGCGGCTGATACTGTACGCAAGCTCCGTTTTCTCGATAAACTGCGCAGCAGTGCTGAAGAACTCGAAGAAAAACTGCTCGATTTTTAATTTTCGGAAGCAATTATGGCCCTATTACAAATTAGTGAGCCTGGTCTGAGCGCCGCGCCGCATCAGCGTCGATTGGCGGCAGGTATCGACCTTGGCACCACCAATTCTCTGGTTGCTACCGTGCGTAGCGGCCAGGCCGAAACTCTGCCCGATCATCAAGGCCGCTACCTGCTGCCGTCGGTCGTGAACTACCACGCCTCGGGGCTGACCGTCGGCTATGAAGCCCGGCTGAATGCCGCTCAGGATCCGGTGAACACCATCAGCTCGGTGAAGCGAATGATGGGGCGTTCCCTCGCCGATATTCAAACCCGCTATCCGCATCTGCCGTATCAGCTGCAGGCCAGCGAAAATGGACTGCCGATGCTCCAGACCGCCGGCGGCTTACTGAACCCGGTGCGGGTCTCCGCCGATATCCTCAAAGCGCTGGCCGCTCGCGCCACTGAAGCGCTGGCGGGCGATCTCGACGGCGTGGTCATTACCGTTCCGGCCTATTTCGATGATGCTCAGCGTCAGGGAACCAAAGACGCGGCGCGTCTGGCGGGCCTGCACGTGCTGCGTCTGCTCAATGAGCCGACCGCGGCGGCTATCGCTTACGGCCTCGATTCCGGCCAGGAAGGGGTGATTGCGGTTTACGATCTCGGCGGCGGTACCTTTGATATCTCCATTCTGCGCTTAAGCCGCGGGGTGTTTGAAGTGCTGGCGACCGGCGGCGATTCCGCTCTCGGCGGCGATGATTTCGACCATCTGCTGGCCGACTATCTGCGCGAGCAGGCAGGTCTCCGCGACCGTAGCGATAACCGCCTGCAGCGTGAGCTGCTGGATGCCGCCATTGCGGCGAAAATCGCCTTGAGCGATGCCGACGTGGCGCACGTTGAGGTCGGCGGCTGGCAGGGCGATATCACCCGTAGCCAGTTTAACGATCTGATTGCCCCACTGGTAAAACGTACTCTGATGGCCTGCCGTCGCGCGCTGAAAGACGCCGGCGTTGAAGCGCAAGAAGTGCTGGAAGTGGTGATGGTTGGCGGCTCCACCCGCGTGCCGTTGGTGCGTGAGCGCGTTGGCGAATTCTTTGGCCGTACCCCGCTGACCTCTATCGACCCGGACAAAGTCGTCGCCATTGGCGCGGCGATTCAGGCGGATATTCTGGTCGGCAACAAACCGGACAGTGAACTGCTGCTGCTTGATGTTATCCCGCTGTCGCTTGGGCTGGAAACCATGGGCGGCCTGGTAGAGAAAGTGATCCCGCGTAATACCACCATTCCGGTGGCCCGGGCGCAGGAGTTTACCACTTTCAAAGATGGCCAAACGGCGATGTCTATTCACGTGATGCAGGGCGAACGTGAGCTGGTGCAGGATTGCCGCTCCCTGGCGCGTTTTGCGCTGCGCGGTATCCCGGCGCTGCCGGCGGGCGGGGCGCATATTCGCGTGACCTTCCAGGTTGATGCCGACGGTCTGCTGAGCGTCACGGCGATGGAGAAATCGACCGGCGTGGAAGCCTCAATCCAGGTGAAACCGTCTTACGGCCTGACCGACGGCGAAATCGCCAACATGATTAAAGATTCGATGAGCTACGCCGAACAGGATATTCAGGCGCGTATGCTGGCTGAACAGAAAGTCGAAGCCGCTCGCGTACTGGAGAGCTTGGAAAGCGCGCTGGCCGCCGACGCCGCGCTGTTAAGCGCCGCAGAGCGTCAGGTTATCGATGCCGCCGCGGAGCAGGTTCGCACCGCCGCGGCAGGCGAAGATGCCGACGCGATTAAAGAAGCCATTAAAAATATCGACACACAAACCCAGGAATTCGCCGCACGCCGCATGGACCAGTCGGTCCGCGCTGCGCTGAAAGGCCAATCCGTGGACGAGGTTTAAAATGCCAAAAATTGTTTTTCTGCCCCACCAGGACCTGTGCCCGGATGGCGTAGTTGTGGAAGCTGAGAGCGGTGAAACCATTCTGGATGCGGCGCTGCGTAGCGGTATCGAGATTGAACACGCCTGTGAGAAATCCTGTGCCTGCACCACCTGCCACTGCATCGTGCGTGAAGGTTTTGACTCGCTGGCGGAAAGTAGCGAAGATGAAGACGACATGCTGGATAAAGCCTGGGGGCTGGAACCTGACAGCCGTCTGAGCTGTCAGGCGCGCGTCACCAACGAAGATCTGGTCGTTGAGATCCCGCGTTACACCATCAACCACGCACGCGAGCACTAATATGGCACTGAAATGGACCGACAGTCGCGAAATCGGCGAAGCCTTGTATGACGCTTACCCGGATCTCGACCCGAAAACCGTTCGCTTCACCGATATGCATCAGTGGATTTGCGACCTGGAAGAGTTCGATGACGACCCAAACGCATCCAATGAAAAAATTCTGGAGGCGATTCTGCTAGTCTGGTTAGACGAAGCCGAATAATTTTCGCCTCAAGCGGAAAAATTTTAACGGGCTGCCATAGGGTGGCCCGTTTGCTAATAAGGATAAAGATAATGACCGAAGCCATGAAGATTACGCTTTCTACTCTGCCTGCCGATGCGCGCTGGGGAGAAAAAGCGACCTGGAGTATCAATAACGACGGTATCGCCTTACATCTCAACGGTAAAGACGACCTGGGGTTAATCCAGCGCGCGGCGCGCAAAATTGACGGCATGGGGATCAAGCACGTCGCCCTGAGCGGCGAAGGCTGGAACACCGATCGCGCCTGGGCCTTTTGGGCCGGCTATAAAGGGCCGAAAGGTCAGCGCCAGGTCGAATGGCCAACCCTGGACGACGCGCAGCGCAGCGAGCTGGATAACCGTCTGACGATCATCGATTGGGTTCGCGACACCATCAACGCGCCGGCAGAAGAGCTGGGGCCAGAACAGCTGGCGCAGCGCGCCGTCGATCTGCTGTGCGGCGTGGCGGGCGAAAAGGTCAGCTATCGCATCACCAAAGGCGAAGATCTGCGCGAGCAGAACTATCTTGGCCTGCATACCGTTGGCCGCGGCTCCGAGCGCCCGCCGGTCCTGCTGGCGCTGGACTACAACCCGACCGGCGATAAAGACGCGCCGGTATACGCCTGTCTGGTCGGCAAAGGCATCACCTTCGACTCCGGCGGCTACAGCATCAAGCAAAGCGCCTTTATGGATTCGATGAAATCCGACATGGGCGGTGCGGCCACCGTGACGGGCGCGCTGGCTTTCGCCATTACCCGCGGTCTGAACAAACGTGTGAAGCTGTTCCTGTGCTGCGCGGATAACCTGATTAGCGGCAACGCTTTCAAGCTTGGCGATATCATTCATTACCGCAACGGTAAAACCGTTGAAATCATGAACACCGACGCCGAAGGTCGCCTGGTGCTGGCGGATGGCCTGATCGACGCCTCGGCGCAGAAGCCGCAGCTGATCATCGATGCCGCCACTCTGACCGGTGCGGCGAAAACGGCGTTGGGTAACGACTACCACGCGCTGTTTAGCTTTGACGACGCGCTGGCGAATCGTCTGCTGGCGAGCGCGCAGGCGGAAAATGAAGCCTTCTGGCGTCTGCCGCTGGCCGAATTCCACCGCAACCAGCTGCCGTCTAACTTCGCTGAACTGAACAACACCGGTAGTGCGGCGTATCCGGCCGGCGCCAGCACCGCGGCGGGATTCCTGTCCCACTTCGTGGAAAACTACCACCAGGGCTGGCTGCATATCGACTGCTCTGCGACTTACCGTAAAGCTGCGGTTGAACAGTGGTCGGCGGGTGCGACTGGCCTTGGCGTGCGCACTATCGCTAATCTGCTAACGGCTGAGTAATGGCCTTGCCGGGTGGCGCTACGCTTACCCGGCCAGGAAAACCGTAAGCCCGCGCGGACGGGCGATTTTTGAAGTAGCGAATCTATGTCTGATACTAAAAATGAATTAGAAACTCTGCTGGAGAAGGCGGCGACCGAGCCTGCCCATCGTCCGGCATTTTTCACCGCGCTGCTTGAGGCCACCGTGTGGGTGCCGGGTAGCGCGGCTGACGGCGAGCAGATTGTCGAAGATAGCGCCCTCGATCTACAGCATTGGGAAAAAGAAGACGGCACGTCGGTTATTCCGTTCTTTACCTCGCTGGAGGCGCTGCAGCAGGCGGTAGAAGACGAACAGGCTTTCGTGATGATGCCCGCCCGCACGCTGATGGCGATGACGCTGGGCGAATCGCTGTTCCTCAACCCGAAGCTGCCGAGCGGCAAAGAATTTACCCCGCGGGAAATCAGCCATCTGCTGGGTGAAGAGGGCAGTCCGCTCAGTACCCAGACGGTACTGGAAGGCGGTGAAGCGCTGCTGCTGTCTGAAGTCGCCGAACCGCCGGCGCAGATGGTGGATTCGCTGACCACGCTGTTCAAAACGCTGAAGACCGTCAAGCGGGCGTTTCTGTGCTCGATTAAAGAGAGCGCCGACGCGCCGGCTAACTTGTTGATCGGGATTGAAGCGGAAGGAGATATTGAATCCATTATCCAAACCACCGGCAGCGTGGCCACCGATACCTTGCCAGGCGATGAACCTATCGATATTTGCCAGGTGGTAGAAGGCGAGAAGGGCATCAGCCACTTTATGATTGCCCATATTACGCCGTTCTATGAAAAACGTTGGGGCAGCTTCCTGCGCGATTTCAAACAGAACCGGATTATTTAAAGCCTGCCGGGTAGGGCGCAGCCACTACCCGGATATTTTACCTTTACTGCGCCGGCTCGATCGGCAAATCCGTTCTCGCTCCCCATTCACTCCACGAGCCATCGTACAGGCACACGCCGTTGACGCCGAGGGTGGTCAACGCCAGTACCACTACTGCCGCCGTTACCCCGGAACCGCAGCTGGCGATAATCGGTCGGGCAAAATCAACGCCCTGACGCTTAAAGATATCGTTCATCTCATCAACGGTTTTCAGTTCGCCATTAATCACCAGCTCGGTCCACGGGACGTTAAGCGCGCCGGGGATATGCCCGCGGCGTAAGCCTGGACGCGGTTCATCCGCCAGCCCGTTAAAACGCGCCGCCGGACGGGCATCAACGATCTGCGCCGATCCTTCGTGGCTGACCAGCAGTACATCGGTTAAGCGTTTGATCACCTCCGGATCGAAGTTCACCTCAAATTCGCCTTCCAGCAGGTCGGGTTCGCCTTTCTCCAGCGGCAATTCATCACGGCGCCAGCCTTCGAGGCCGCCGGCGACAATTGACACTTTTTCGACGCCGAAGGTACGTAGCATCCACCAGGCGCGCGGCGCTGAGAACAGATTGCCTTCATCATAAACCACCAGGTGCTTATCGCTGTTGACGCCAAGCTCGCGCATCGCCACGGCGAAGGTTTCCGCACGCGGCATCATATGCGGCAGCGGGCTGGTGTGGTCAGACAGCGCTTCGATATCAAAAAAAACCGCGCCGGGGATATGCCCGTCGCGGTATTCCGCCGCCATATCGCGCAGCGCTTCCTGACCCGCCGGCGCCATCCGCGCATCAAGAATTTGAATCTGCGGGTCATCAATATGTTCCGCCAGCCAGTCGGCCGCAACAAAGAATGAGGTGGACATGAGTGCCTCCGTTTTATTATCGATCAATGAATTGTCGGCGTTTTATAAAGGGCTGACAAGTTAAGGTCGCGGGAGTGGGGAGGTGGTCACGTAGTTTCCCGATTCATCGGTGGTTTCTATGCTGGTAGCTGTTGAGAATCGCCGCGATGACGCATAATAGAACGTTATTGATTGCATCAGGCTCTGGGCCGAGGGGTTAGAAGGATGAAACCATTTCGTTTAGCGGCGCTATCGTTAGCGCTCCTTACCGCGCTCTCATTAAGCGGCTGCGATAACAGCGGTGAACCACAGGCCGTATCGGCGGCCGATAAAGGCGCCGCCGATAGCGCGAAAAAGCCGGATAGCGCGCAGCTGGCGACGTTAAAAGAAAAAAGCCAGGGCAAGGCTTTGACGTTGCTCGACGCTTCTGAAGTGCAGCTAGATGGCGCAGCGACGCTGGTGCTGACCTTCTCCATTCCGCTCAAACCGGATCAGGATTTCTCCCACAGCGTGCATCTGGTCGATAAGAAAAGCGGCAAGGTTGACGGCGCGTGGGAGCTGGCGCCGAATCTCAAAGAGCTGCGTCTGCGCCACCTCGAGCCAAAGCGTGAATTGATCGTCACCGTTGACCCAACGCTCATTGCCCTCAATGACGCCACCCTCGGCAGCCCTTTTGAAAAAACCATCGCTACTCGCGATATCGCGCCGAGCGTCGGTTTCGCCAGCCGCGGTTCGCTGCTGCCGGGGAAAGTGGTCGCCGGGCTGCCAGTGATGGCGCTGAACGTCGACAATGTCGATGTTAATTTCTTCCGTATCAAGCCGGAATCACTCTCGGCCTTCGTCAGTCAGTGGGAATACCGGAACTCGTTAAGCAATTGGGAATCTGACGAAATGTTGAAGATGGCCGATCTGGTTTACAGCGGGCGCTTCGATCTCAACCCGGCGCGTAATACCCGTGAAAAGCTGCTGCTGCCGCTTAACGACATCAAGCCGCTCCAGCAGCCAGGCGTCTATGTGGCGGTGATGAACCCGGCCGGTCATTATAGCTACAGTAACGCGGCAACGCTGTTCACCCTCAGCGATATCGGCGTCTCGGCGCATCGCTACCACAACCGGCTCGATGTCTTCACCCAGAGCCTCGAAAATGGCGCCGCGCAGTCGGGAATTGAAGTGCAATTGCTAAACGCCAAAGGGCAGACGCTGGCGCAGGCGAAAAGCGATAGCCAGGGTCATGTTACTCTGCAAACCGATAAAGAGGCGGCGCTGCTGCTGGCGCGAAAAGACGGGCAGACTACGCTGCTTGACCTTAAACTGCCGGCGCTGGATCTGGCGGAATTCTCCATCGCTGGCGCCCCTGGCTTCAGTAAACAGTTCTTTATGTTTGGCCCGCGCGATCTCTATCGCCCGGGGGAAACGGTTATCCTTAACGCGCTGTTGCGCGACGGCGATGGAAAACCGCTGGCGGAGCAGCCGGTGAAGCTGGAAGTGGTGCAGCCGGATGGCCAGGTGATTCGCTCTGTGATGAGCAAACCGGTCAATGGCCTGTATCAGTTTACTTATCCGCTCGACAGCGGCGCCGCCACCGGTATGTGGCACATTCGCGCCAGCACCGGCGATAATCAACCCCGCGAGTGGGATTTCCACGTCGAAGACTTTATGCCCGAACGCATGGCGCTGAATCTGACGCCGCAGGCCGCGCCTATCGCCCCGGATGCCGACGTCGCCTTTAGCGTCAGCGGCGCCTATCTTTACGGCGCGCCGGCCAGCGGCAATCAGCTGCAGGGCAAACTGTTCCTGCGTCCGCTACGCGATGCCGTCGCCGCGCTGCCGGGCTTCCAGTTCGGCGATATCGCGGAAGAAAACCTCTCCCGTAGCCTCGATGAAGTCCAGCTGACGCTGGATGAAAAAGGCCATGGCGAAGTGACCACCGCGAGCCAGTGGCAGGATAGCCATTCGCCGCTGCAGGTCGTGTTGCAGGCTAGCCTGCTGGAATCCGGCGGCCGTCCGGTGAGCCGTACCGTACAGCAGCCGATCTGGCCTGCCGAGGCGCTGCCGGGGATCCGTCCGCAATTTACGCTGAAGGACGTTTACGACTACCGCACCGATACCACGGTGAAACAGCCGGTAGTCGATGAAAACAGTAACGCCGCGTTTGACATCGTCTATGCCGATGCCAAAGGCGAGAAAAAAGCGGTCTCCGGTCTGCAGGTGCGGCTGATCCGCGAGCGTCGCGACTACTACTGGAACTGGTCCGATAGCGAAGGCTGGCAGTCGCAGTTCGATCAAAAAGATCTGCAGGAGGGCGAGGAGTCCCTGGATTTGCAGGCCGGGCAGATAGGTAAAGTGAGTTTCCCGGTAGAGTGGGGCTCGTATCGTCTGGAGGTGAAAGGGCCGGATGACGTTGTCAGCAGCGTGCGCTTCTGGGCGGGCTATAGCTGGCAGGATAACAGCGAAGGCGCCGGCGCGGCGCGTCCTGACCGCGTAACGATGAAGCTCGACAAACCAGGCTATAAACCGGGCGACACCATCAAGCTGCATATTGCCGCCCCGGCCGCGGGTAAAGGCTACGCGATGGTCGAATCCAGCGAAGGGCCGCTGTGGTGGCAGGAAATTGACGTCCCGGCGGAGGGTATGGATCTGTCTATTCCGGTCGATAAAGCCTGGAATCGCCACGATCTCTACCTCAGCACGTTGGTGGTTCGCCCCGGCGATAAATCGCGATCGGCGACGCCGAAACGCGCGGTCGGCCTGCTGCATCTGCCGCTGGGTGATGAAAACCGCCGTCTGTCTCTGGCGCTGGAGGCGCCGGAGAAAATGCGCCCGAATCAGCCGTTGACGGTGAAAGTGAAGGCCAGCGTTAAAGAGGGCGAGGTGCCGAAACAGGTTAACGTTCTGCTCTCGGCGGTGGATAGCGGGGTGCTGAATATTACCGATTACGCCACGCCGGATCCATGGAACGCTTTCTTCGGCCAGAAACGTTACGGCGCGGATATTTATGACATCTACGGCCAGGTAATCGAAGGGCAGGGGCGTTTAGCCAACCTGCGCTTCGGCGGCGATGGCGACGAGTTAAAACGCGGCGGCAAACCGCCGGTTAATCACGTGACGATCGTCGCCCAGCAGGCGCAGCCGGTAGTGTTGGACGATCGGGGTGAAGGCTCGGTGACATTACCCATCGGCGATTTTAACGGCGAGCTGCGGGTGATGGCGCAGGCGTGGACGGCAGACGACTTCGGCAGCAGCGAAGATAAAGTGGTGGTAGCCGCCCCGGTTATCGCGGAACTAAATACCCCACGTTTCCTCGCCAGCGGCGACGCCACGCGTCTGGCGCTGGATCTCAGCAATCTGACCGACAAACCGCAAACCCTGCAGGTACATCTTACCGCCAGCGGGTTGGTCACGTTGACCGAGGGCCAACTGCCGCCGGTACAGTTGGCGCCGGGCGCGCGCAGCACGCTGTTTGTGCCGGTGACCGCGTTAGCGGGGTTCGGCGATGGTCAGGTCAACGCCACTATCAGCGGTCTGAGCCTGCCGGGCGAAACCTTCGCGCCGCTGCAAAAACAGTGGAAAATCGGCGTACGTCCGGCATTCCCGGCACAGACCGTCAATAGCGGCGCGGTGCTACAACCTGGCGAAAGCTGGCAGGCGCCGGCGGCGCAGAGTCAGGGGTTTGCCCCGCAAACGCTGCAGGGCCAACTGCTGCTCAGCGGTAAACCGCCGTTGAATCTCGCCCGCTATATTCGCGAGCTGAAAGCCTATCCTTATGGCTGCCTTGAGCAGACCGCCAGCGGCCTGTTCCCTTCTCTGTACACCAGCGCGGCGCAGCTAAAAGCGCTGGGCATCAGCGGCGATAGCGATGAGAAACGCCGCGCGGCGGTCGATGTTGGTATCTCGCGCCTGCTGCAGATGCAGCTGGAAAATGGCGGCTTTGCGCTATGGGATAAAGCCGGCCCGGAAGAGTACTGGTTGACCGCCTACGCCATGGACTTCCTCGTCCGCGCGGGTGAGCAGGGCTATAGCGTGCCGGTCAACGCGATTAATAAGGGCAACGAGCGCCTGCTGCGCTATCTACAGGAACCGGGTTTGATGACCGTGCGCTACAGCGACGATGCCCAGGCCAGCCGTTTTGCCGCTCAGGCATATGCCGCGCTGGTGCTGGCGCGCCAGCAAAAAGCGCCGCTCGGCGCCTTGCGTGAAATCTGGAGCCGTCACGAACAGGCGCGTTCTGGATTGCCGCTGCTGCAACTCGGTATTGCGCTGAAAACCATGGGGGATGCGCCGCGCGGCGCAGAGGCCATGAAGCTGGCGGTTACCACGCCGCGCCAGGATGAGAATCGCTGGCTGGGCGATTACGGCAGCCAACTTCGCGATGATGCGCTGAAGCTGGCGCTGCTGGAAGAGAATAAGCTGCTGCCAGAGGTGCAAAACCAGCTGTTGAGCAGCTTGTCGGAAGAGGACTTCGGTCAGCGCTGGCTGTCGACGCAGGAAACCAACGCGCTGTTCCTTGCCGGGCGTACGCTTGCCGACCTGCCGGGCAACTGGCAGGCGCAAACCTCGCTGCAGGCGGAGCCGCTTGCCAGCGACAAAGCGCAAACCCGCAATCTCGACGGCGATCGGCTGGCGGCGCTGCAGGTGACGAATACCGGCAATCAGCCGCTGTGGCTGCGCCTCGATAGCAGCGGTTATCCGCAAAGCGCGCCACAGCCGGGCGGCAACGTGTTGGGGATTGAACGTGCTATTTTCGATACCCACGGTCAGCAGAAATCGCTGACTTCGCTGCGCAGCGGCGAACTGGTGCTGGTCAAGCTGGAGGTGACCGCCAAACGTAACGTTCCTGACGCGCTGGTGGTCGATCTGCTGCCGGCGGGACTTGAGCTGGAAAACCAGAACCTGGCTAATAGCAGCGCCAGCCTGCAGGAGAATGGCGAAGCGGTACAAAACCTGCTTAACCAGATGCAGCAGGCGGATATTCAGCATATCGAGTTCCGCGATGACCGCTTTGTCGCCGCCGTCGCCATCAATGAAGGTCAGCCGGTGACGCTGGTCTATCTGGCGCGGGCGGTGACGCCGGGCACCTATCAGGTTCCGCAACCGCAGGTGGAGTCGATGTATGTACCGCAGTGGCGGGCGACCGTAACGGCCAGCGGCCCGCTTACCGTTACGCCGTAAATGCGCGCATTACCTCGCATAAAACGCCGCTGGCGCTGGCTGGCGGCGTTTATTTTTCTGCTGTGGTTAGCGGTGCTGCTGGCCGATCGTCTGTGGCCGCTGCCGCTGCATGAAGTCACCCCCGCCCGCGTGGTGGTAGCGGAAGACGGCACGCCGCTCTGGCGCTTTGCCGATGCGCAGGGCGTCTGGCGTTATCCGGTCACCATCGCCGACGTTTCGCCGCGCTATCTGCAGGCGCTCATTCAGTATGAAGACCGCTGGTTCTGGAAACATCCGGGGGTCAATCCCTTCGCGGTGCTGCGTGCCGCCTGGCAGGATCTCACTTCCGGGCGGGTGATTTCTGGCGGCAGCACGCTCACCATGCAGGTCGCGCGTCTGCTCGACCCTCATCCGCGCACCTTCGGTGGCAAGCTACGCCAGCTATGGCGGGCGCTGCAGCTGGAGTGGCATCTGTCAAAAAGCGAAATTCTTACCCTGTATCTGAACCGCGCGCCGTTTGGCGGCACCCTGCAGGGGATCGGCGCGGCCAGCTGGGCTTATCTTGGTAAACCGCCCGCTCAGCTTAGCTACGGCGAGGCGGCGCTACTGGCCGTGCTGCCGCAGGCGCCGAGCCGTTTACGCCCGGACCGCTGGCCGCAGCGGGCGCAGGCGGCTCGCGATAAGGTGCTGGAGAGGATGCTCAGCCAGGGCGTCTGGCCGCAACGAGCGGTACAGGAAGCGATGGAAGAGCCGGTGTGGCTTTTTCCGCGGCAGATGCCGCAGCTGGCGCCGCTGTTTGCGCGCCGGGTGCTGGCGACAAGCGGTGATGAAAAGGTGACGACAACGCTCGATGCCGGGCTCCAGCGGCAGCTTGAAGATCTGGCGATGAACTGGAAATCACGTCTGCCGCCGCGCAGCTCACTGGCGATTGTCGTCGTCGATCACACCGATATGAAAGTCCGCGGCTGGGTGGGATCGGCGGATATCCGCGATGATAGCCGCTTCGGCCACATTGATATGGTCTCGGCGGTGCGCTCGCCGGGGTCGGTGCTGAAACCCTTTATCTACGCGATGGCGATGGATGACGGGCTGATTCACCCGGCATCGCTATTACAGGATGTGCCACGGCGCTTTAGCGATTATCGTCCAGGTAATTTCGACAGCGGGTTTCATGGCCCGGTGAGCGCCAGCGAGGCTCTGGTGCGTTCGTTGAATCTCCCGGCGGTGCAGGTGCTCGAAGCCTATGGACCAAAACGCTTTGCGGCTAATTTACGCAATGCCGGGCTCCCTCTGATGCTACCCGCCGGCGCCGAACCGAATCTGTCGCTGATCCTCGGCGGCGCCGGAGCGAGGCTGGAAGATATTGTCGCGGCATATGGCGCCTTCGCCCGCCATGGCAAGGCGGCGCGGCTGCGCATGAAGCCCGACGACCCGCTGGTGGAAAGGGCGCTAATGTCGCCAGGCGCGGCGTGGATCACCCGGCGGATATTGGCAGGCGAAGCCCAGCCATTACCCGATGCGTCGCTGCCGCAGGCGGTGCCGCTGGCGTGGAAAACCGGTACCAGCTACGGTTATCGCGATGCGTGGGCGGTAGGCCTCAACGCGCGTTATTTGATTGGCATCTGGACCGGACGGCCAGACGGTACGCCGGTGGTGGGGCAGTTTGGTTTTGCCAGCGCCGTGCCGCTGTTAAACCAGGTCAATAATATGCTGCTGGCGCGTCCGTTAATGAGCCGCGGCGGGCTGCCGGTCGACCCGCGTCCGCAGTCGGTGAGCCGCGGCACTGTCTGCTGGCCCGGCGGGCAGGATCTGCCGGTTGGCGATAGTAACTGCCGCAGGCGTTTAGCCAGCTGGCTTCTGGACGCCAGCCAGCCGCCGACGCTGCTGCTACCGGGTCAGGAGGGCGTGCGCGGTATCCGCTTCCCGGTCTGGCGTAACGCAGCAGGAGAAAGGGTCGCCGCGGATTGTCCGGGCGCGACAGAAACTTCTGTTGATGTCTGGCCGCTGCCGCTGGAACCCTGGCTGCCGGTTAGCGAGCGCCGCCGGGCGCGGCTGGGTACGGCATCGAAGGCGTGTCCGCCGCTGCAGACTCAGGATGCCGCGCCGCTGGTGCTTTCCGGCATCCGCGAAGGCGCAGTGATAAAACGACTGCCGGGCGAGGCGCGGGTGATGTTACCCGTACAAACGAGCGGTGGGGAAGGGCGACGCTGGTGGTTTATTAACGGCGAACCATTAGAGGCAACAGGCGTAAGAACGACAATTACGCTAGATAAACCCGGCGAGTGGCAACTGGTGGTAATGGATGAGGCAGGGCAAACGGCGGCCGCTAATTTCACCCTACAATAAACAGGGTAAATCTGTTGTTGGCGGTTTGTGTTGCTAATACTCATCTTATTTTAACAAAATGTTACCTTCGTCCGTAGGCATCGCCGACGTTGCTCATTATAATGCGCGCCAGGCCATACGATCGTATGTGCAACAACAGAACATTTAATTAGAGGTAATCATGGCTATTGAACGTACTTTTTCCATCATCAAACCAAACGCGGTGGCAAAAAACGTTATTGGCAGCATCTTTTCTCGCTTTGAAGCTGCAGGGTTCAAAATCGTCGGCACCAAAATGCTGCATCTGACCGTTGAGCAGGCTCGCGGTTTCTATGCTGAGCACGAAGGTCGTCCGTTCTTTGACGGTCTGGTTGAGTTCATGACCTCCGGCCCGATCGTGGTTTCCGTACTGGAAGGCGAAAACGCGGTTCAGCGTCACCGTGACCTGCTGGGCGCCACCAACCCGGACAACGCCCTGGCCGGTACCCTGCGCGCTGACTACGCTGACAGCTTCACCGAGAACGGCACCCACGGTTCCGACTCTGTAGAATCCGCTGCTCGCGAAATCGCGTTCTTCTTTGCTGAAGGCGAGGTTTGCCCGCGCACTCGCTAATCCTCGTCGTCTTTTGACCGTCGCGGCGTTGGCTGCGCGCGTTCACCCCGGTCACATAGTTATCTATGCTCCCGGGGATTCACTAGCTTGCCGCCTTGCGACAATCGAAAAGCCTTAGAGGATTAAGTACGCAGCAACAGATTTTTTCATCATTGACTGCGTGTAGGCATGGCTTCTATGCGTCAGAATTTGTAGAATATAGCGCCCCCGGACGAGCAGTCGCTCTCCGGGGCGTTTCTTTTTCAACCCACCTGGGGCCATAACGTGTAATAACGAGGCCGGAAAAATTATGTCTGAACAAATTGTCACACCTGATACCGCCGCTCTGACGGTGCCGAATAAAGATGCCAAAATCAACCTGCTGGATTTAAACCGTCAGCAGATGCGCGAGTTTTTCAAAAACATGGGCGAGAAGCCTTTCCGCGCCGATCAGGTGATGAAATGGATGTATCACTACTGCTGCGATGACTTTGATGAAATGACCGACATCAACAAAGTCCTGCGCGGCAAACTGAAGGAAGTCGCCGAGATCCGTGCGCCGGAAGTCGTTGAAGAGCAGCGCTCCAGCGACGGCACCATTAAGTGGGCGATTGCCGTTGGCGATCAGCGCGTTGAAACGGTATACATCCCGGAAGAAGACCGCGCCACGCTGTGCGTCTCTTCACAGGTTGGCTGTGCGCTGGAATGTAAATTCTGCTCCACCGCTCAGCAAGGCTTCAACCGTAACCTGCGCGTTTCCGAAATTATTGGCCAGGTCTGGCGCGCGGCGAAAATCGTCGGCGCGGTGAAGACTACCGGCGTGCGTCCAATTACCAACGTGGTAATGATGGGCATGGGCGAGCCGCTGCTGAACCTCAACAACGTCGTTCCGGCGATGGAAATCATGCTGGATGACTTCGGTTTTGGTCTCTCCAAACGCCGCGTGACCTTGTCTACCTCCGGCGTGGTGCCGGCGCTGGATAAACTCGGCGACATGATCGACGTTGCGCTGGCGATTTCTCTGCACGCGCCGAACGACACCATCCGCGACGAAATTGTACCGATTAACAAAAAGTACAATATTGAGACCTTCCTGAACTCGGTGCGCGGCTATATTTCGAAGTCCAACGCCAACCAGGGTCGTGTGACTATCGAGTACGTCATGCTGGATCACGTCAACGACGGTACCGAGCACGCCCATGAACTGGCGGCGCTGCTGAAAGATACGCCGTGCAAGATCAACCTGATCCCATGGAATCCGTTCCCGGGCGCGCCGTACGGCCGTAGTTCTAACAGCCGTATCGATCGTTTCTCCAAAGTGCTGATGGAATATGGTTTCACCACCATCGTGCGTAAAACCCGCGGCGACGATATCGATGCTGCCTGCGGCCAGCTGGCGGGCGACGTAATCGACCGTACCAAACGTACGCTGCGTAAGCGTATGCAGGGCGAAGCGATCGACGTGAAAGCCGTCTGATAAGTTATGCAGCGCACAGCTTTCGCTGCGCGCTGCATAAATATGTCGAATTGCCAGGCGAAATACGCTGATTCGGTTAATAATTACGGTGCGTTTTTGTCGACTTTGAGGCAGTATGTAGCGGTACAACAACCGCTTAGCATTCAATATTGATAAGTCTCTGTGATAGTCGCCCGGACAGCCTTATACTGTCGGTTGACGTTGAGCAGTGTCTCGCGGCGCAGGCTCTTTCCCGCGCTGAACTTTAAATTTCACGTACCAGTAGTTGTAGCGAATGAATACTGAAGCCACTCAAGACCATCAAGAAGCAAACTCTACGGGCGCGCGCCTGCGTAACGCCCGCGAACAACTCGGACTCAGCCAGCAAGCGGTGGCTGAACGCTTATGCCTGAAGGTTTCCACGGTTCGTGATATTGAAGAAGATAAGGCGCCAGCCGATCTCGCTTCGACCTTCCTGCGTGGCTATATCCGTTCCTACGCTCGCCTCGTACATATTCCGGAAGAAGAACTGCTGCCGATGATGGCGAAGCAAGCGCCGATTCGCGCCGCCAAAGTGGCGCCGATGCAGAGCTTCTCGCTGGGTAAACGTCGCAAAAAACGCGACGGTTGGCTGATGAGCTTTACCTGGCTGATTTTGTTTGTGGTTATCGGCCTGAGCGGCGCATGGTGGTGGCAAGACCACAAAGCGCAGCAGGAAGAGATCACCAGCATGGCCGATCAATCCACCAGCGATCTGAACAGTAGCGATAGCGGCAGCCAGTCAATTCCGCTGGATACCAGCTCGGCGAATAACGCGCCGGATACGACGGCAGCCAATGCCAATAGCGCGCCGGTCGATACCTCCACCGCACCTGCGCCAAGCGCGCCAGCGGCGACCTCCGCGCCGGTGGATAACAACGCCGTGGTCGCTCCTTCGCAGGCTAACGTTGATACCGCCGCCGCCGCGCCGGCTGCGCCAGCCCCGACCTCCGCATTGCCGACCGATCAGGCGAATGCCGCGACGACGGCTTCCGCTCAGGATCTGGTGATGAACTTTAGCGCCGATTGCTGGCTGGAAGTGAGCGATGCGACCGGTAAGAAACTGTTCAGCGGCCTGCAGCGTAAAGGCGGGAACCTGAACCTGAGCGGTCAGGCGCCGTATAAGCTGAAAATCGGCGCCCCGGCTGCGGTACAAATTCAGTATCTGGGCAAACCAGTCGATTTGAGTCGTTTTATCAGAACTAACCAGGTTGCGCGTCTGACCCTTAATGCCGAACAATCACCGGCGCAGTAACAGACGGGTAACGCGGGAGATTTTTCATGCATAACCAGGCTCCAATTCAACGTAGAAAGTCCAAACGCATTTACGTTGGTAATGTGCCGATTGGCGATGGGGCTCCCATCGCCGTACAGTCGATGACCAATACTCGCACCACTGATGTGGCCGCGACGGTAAATCAAATCAAAGCGCTGGAGCGCGTAGGCGCGGACATCGTCCGCGTTTCCGTCCCGACGATGGACGCAGCGGAAGCTTTCAAGCTCATCAAACA
Organism: Klebsiella sp. SYXHC3; assembly: GCF_057196925.1. Taxonomy (NCBI): domain Bacteria; kingdom Pseudomonadati; phylum Pseudomonadota; class Gammaproteobacteria; order Enterobacterales; family Enterobacteriaceae; genus Klebsiella; species Klebsiella sp. SYXHC3. Next base: position 66,473 of record NZ_JBXUNG010000011.1, read on the forward strand.
GCAGGTCAATGTCCCGCTGGTCGCCGATATCCACTTTGACTACCGTATCGCGCTGAAAGTCGCTGAATATGGCGTTGATTGCCTGCGCATCAACCCAGGCAACATTGGTAACGAAGAGCGTATCCGCATGGTTGTGGACTGCGCGCGCGACAAAAACATTCCTATCCGCATCGGCGTCAACGCCGGTTCGCTGGAAAAAGATCTGCAGGAAAAATACGGCGAGCCGACGCCGCAGGCGCTGTTAGAGTCCGCCATGCGTCACGTCGATCATCTCGATCGTTTGAACTTCGATCAGTTCAAAGTTAGCGTAAAAGCCTCAGATGTCTTCCTCGCTGTTGAATCCTATCGTCTGTTGGCGAAGCAGATCGATCAACCGCTGCATCTCGGGATCACCGAAGCCGGCGGCGCGCGTAGCGGCGCGGTAAAATCCGCGATCGGTTTAGGTCTGCTGCTGTCTGAAGGGATCGGCGATACCCTGCGCGTGTCGCTGGCCGCCGACCCGGTGGAAGAGATCAAAGTTGGCTTCGATATCCTGAAGTCGCTGCGCATCCGTTCTCGCGGTATTAACTTTATCGCTTGCCCGACCTGCTCGCGTCAGGAGTTTGACGTCATCGGTACGGTGAACGCGCTGGAGCAGCGTCTGGAAGATATCATCACTCCGATGGATGTTTCGATCATCGGCTGTGTGGTTAACGGCCCTGGCGAAGCGCTGGTTTCCACTCTCGGCGTCACCGGCGGCAACAAGAAAAGCGGCCTGTACGAAGACGGCGTTCGCAAAGACCGACTGGACAACAACGACATGATTGACCAGCTGGAAGCGCGTATCCGTGCGAAAGCCACCATGCTGGATGAAGCGCGTCGTATTGAAGTTCAGCAGGTTGAAGCAAAATAACGTGTTGGGAAGCAATACGCTTCCCGTGTATGATTGAACCTGCGGGCGCAAGGCGCCGGGGTTCATTTTTATATATAAAGAGAATAAACGTGGCAAAGAACATTCAAGCCATCCGTGGCATGAACGATTATCTGCCGGGCGAAACCGCTCTCTGGCAGCGCATTGAAGGCTCACTGAAGCAGGTGCTCGGTAGCTACGGTTACAGCGAAATTCGTTTGCCGATTGTAGAGCAGACCCCGTTATTCAAACGCGCGATCGGCGAAGTGACCGACGTGGTTGAAAAAGAGATGTATACCTTCGAAGACCGCAATGGCGATAGCCTGACGCTGCGTCCGGAAGGAACGGCGGGCTGCGTACGTGCCGGCATCGAACATGGTCTGCTGTACAATCAAGAACAGCGTCTGTGGTACGTGGGGCCGATGTTCCGCCACGAGCGTCCGCAGAAAGGGCGCTACCGTCAGTTCCATCAGATTGGCGCGGAAGTCTTTGGCCTGCAGGGCCCGGATATCGACGCTGAGCTTATCATGTTGACCGCGCGCTGGTGGCGCGAGCTGGGCATTTCCGATCATGTCAGCCTTGAGCTGAACTCCATCGGTTCGCTGGAGGCGCGTGCCGCCTATCGCGACGCGCTGGTTGCCTATCTGGAACAATTTAAAGATAAGCTTGATGAAGACTGCAAACGCCGCATGTATACCAATCCGCTGCGCGTGCTGGACTCTAAAAATCCGGAAGTGCAGTCGCTGCTGAACGATGCGCCGGCGCTGGGCGATTATCTGGACGACGAGTCCAAAGAACACTTCGCCGGTCTGTGCGCGCTGCTCGACGCCGCTGGAATTCGCTATACCGTCAACCAGCGCCTGGTGCGCGGGCTCGACTATTACAATCGCACCGTATTTGAGTGGGTCACGACCAGCCTCGGTTCGCAGGGTACCGTCTGCGCCGGCGGCCGTTATGACGGTCTGGTAGAGCAGCTTGGCGGACGCGCAACGCCGGGCGTTGGCTTTGCGATGGGCCTGGAACGTCTTGTTTTACTGGTTCAGGCAGTCAATCCGGAATTTAAAGCCGATCCTGTTGTCGATATATACCTGGTAGCCTCCGGTACCGATACTCAGTCCGCAGCAATGCGTCTGGCTGAGCAGGTTCGCGATGCGCTGCCCGGCGTTAAGCTGATGACTAACCACGGCGGCGGTAACTTTAAGAAGCAGTTCGCCCGCGCTGACAAGTGGGGCGCGCGCGTCGCGCTGGTGGTCGGTGAGTCAGAAATTGCTGACGGAAACGTGGTAGTGAAGGATTTACGCTCAGGTGAGCAAACTACCGTAACGCAGGATTGCGTTGCCGCGCATTTGCGCACACTTCTGGGTTAATTTCCCGGAAACTATTAGTCAGGAGAAGGACTGCGTGGAAACTTTCAACAACGAAAACGAGCAGGTCGACGCCCTCAAGCGTTTCTTTGCCGAGAACGGTAAAGCGCTGGCCGTCGGGGTGATTTTAGGGATCGGCGCGCTGGTTGGCTGGCGCTACTGGACTTCCCATCAGCTGGATTCGGCCCGGGATTCCTCTCTGGCCTATGAGAATGCCATTTCCGCACTGAAGTCAGATTCGCCTGAAACCCTGACCGCAGCGGAGAAATTCGCCGCCGACAGCAAAAACACCTATGGCGCGTTCGCATCGCTGGAGCTCGCGCAGCGTCTGGTCGATAAAAACGATCTGCAGGGCGCGGAGAAGCAGCTGCAACAAGGGCTGGCGGCCGCCTCTGACGATAACCTGAAATCGGTTATCAATATGCGTCTGGCCCGCGTACAGCTGCAGCTTAAGCAGCCGGATGCGGCGCTGAAAACCCTGGAAGGCATTAAAGGCGAAGGCTGGACCGCTATCGTTGCCGATTTGCGCGGTGAAATTCTGCTGAGCAAAGGCGACAAGCAGGGTGCCCGCGCGGCCTGGGAAGCAGGCGTGAAAAGCGATGCATCGCCAGCGCTCAGCGAAATGATGCGTATGAAAATAAATAATTTGTCCATCTGAGAGGGACTCGATGCAATTGCGTAAATTACTTTTGCCAGGGCTGCTTTCCGTCACCTTACTGAGCGGTTGCTCGCTGTTTAACAGCGAAGAAGATGTGGTGAAAATGTCACCGCTGCCGACGGTGGAAAACCAGTTTACGCCGTCCACGTCCTGGAGCACTTCAGTTGGCGATGGTATCGGTGATTTCTATTCCAACCTGCACCCGGCCTTTGCCGACGGCGTTGTGTATGCGGCTGACCGTAAAGGCACCGTGAAAGCGCTGCACGCTGAAGACGGTAAAGAAGTCTGGTCGGTGAACCTGGCGGAAAAAGACGGCTGGTTCTCGCGCGCTCCGGCGCTGCTCTCCGGCGGGCTGACCGTTTCCGGCGGCCACGTTTATGTTGGTACTGAAAAGGCGCAGCTGTTCGCGCTGAATACCAGCGACGGTACCGTCGCGTGGCAGAGCCGTGTGGCGGGTGAAGCGATTTCTCGTCCGGTCGTTAGCGATGGCATGGTACTGGTGCATACCAGCAACGGTCAGCTGCAGGCGCTGAACGAAACCGACGGCGCGGTAAAATGGACCGTGAACCTGGACATGCCTGCGCTCTCCCTGCGCGGTGAGTCCGCTCCGGCCACCGCTTATGGCGCGGCGATTGTTGGTGGCGACAACGGTCGCGTCAGCGCCGTGCTGATGCAGCAGGGGCAGATGATTTGGCAGCAGCGTATTTCTACGGCCACCGGCCCGACTGAAATCGACCGTCTGAACGACGTTGACACCACGCCGGTTATCGTTAATGGCGTTGTTTATACGTTGGCCTATAATGGCAACCTGACCGCGCTGGATCTGCGCAGCGGCCAGATTATCTGGAAACGCGAACTGGGTTCTGTGAACGATTTCATCGTTGACGGTGACCGTATCTATCTGGTCGATCAGAATGACCGTCTGCTGGCGCTAACCACCGATGGCGGCGTAACGCTGTGGACCCAGAGCGATCTGCTGCACCGTCTGCTGACTTCTCCGGCGCTGTATAACGGCAGCCTGGTGGTAGGCGACAGCGAAGGTTACATGCACTGGATTAATCCGGAAGATGGCCACTTTGTGGCGCAGCAGAAAGTCGATAGCTCCGGTTTCCTGACCGACCCGGTTATCGCCGACGGTCGCCTGCTTATCCAGGCCAAAGACGGTACGCTGTATTCGATCACGCGTTAACTCGCGCGGTAGTATCGCTTTAATAAACGGCTCCTGACAGACAGGGGCCGTTTTGACTTTTTAAAAAACCTCGTAAAATGAGGTTGTATTGCAATTTGTATGAGGCATTTAACATGATACCTGTGGTCGCGCTTGTCGGGCGCCCTAACGTTGGAAAATCCACGCTCTTCAACCGCTTAACGCGCACTCGTGACGCGTTGGTCGCGGATTTCCCGGGGCTGACTCGCGACCGTAAGTACGGTCGTGCTGAAGTGGAAGGCCGCGAATTTATCTGTATCGATACCGGCGGTATCGACGGTACGGAAGAAGGCGTGGAAACCCGGATGGCGGAACAGTCTCTGCTGGCGATTGAAGAGGCCGACGTGGTGCTGTTTATGGTTGATGCGCGCGCGGGCCTGATGCCGGCGGATTCCGCGATCGCCAAACATCTGCGTTCTCGAGAAAAACCGACCTTCCTGGTGGCGAACAAAACCGACGGCATCGACGTCGATCAGGCGATGGCCGACTTCTGGTCGCTGGGGCTGGGCGATATTTATCCGATCGCCGCTTCGCATGGTCGCGGTGTTACCAGCCTGCTGGAACACGTGCTGCTACCGTGGGTAGATGAGGTTAATCCGCAGGAAGAAGTGGATGAAGACGCCGCCTACTGGGCGCAGTTTGAAGCCGAGCAAAACGGCGAAGAAGTTGAAGAACCGGAAGACGACTTCAACCCGCAAGATCTCCCGATTAAGCTGGCGATCGTCGGCCGCCCGAACGTCGGTAAGTCAACGCTGACTAACCGCATTCTCGGCGAAGACCGTGTGGTGGTCTACGATATGCCAGGCACTACCCGCGACAGTATCTACATCCCGATGCAGCGCGATGAACGCGAATATGTGCTGATCGATACCGCCGGCGTGCGTAAGCGCGGCAAAATTACCGATGTCGTGGAGAAATTCTCAGTCATCAAGACGCTGCAGGCGATTGAAGACGCCAACGTGGTGATGCTGGTCATTGATGCCCGTGAAGGTATCTCCGATCAGGATCTGTCGCTGCTGGGCTTTATCCTTAACAGCGGTCGTTCCCTGGTTATCGTGGTCAACAAATGGGATGGCCTGAGCCAGGAAGTGAGAGAGCAGGTGAAAGAAACCCTCGACTTCCGTCTGGGCTTCATCGACTTCGCCCGCGTGCACTTTATCTCCGCTCTGCACGGCAGCGGCGTCGGCAACCTGTTCGAATCGGTGCGCGAAGCTTACGACAGCGCCACCCGTCGCGTGGGTACCGCCATGCTGACCCGCATTATGACCATGGCAGCAGAAGACCATCAGCCGCCGCTGGTACGCGGTCGCCGCGTGAAGCTGAAGTATGCGCACGCCGGCGGTTATAACCCGCCGATCGTGGTGATTCACGGCAACCAGGTGAAAGACCTGCCTGATTCCTATAAGCGTTACCTGATGAACTACTTCCGTAAATCCCTGGATGTCATGGGTACGCCGATCCGTATTCAGTTCAAGGAAGGGGAAAACCCGTTTGCCAATAAACGCAATACCCTGACGCCGAACCAGATGCGTAAGCGTAAGCGCTTGATTAAGCATATCAAGAAAAGTAAATAATGCAGAAACCCGCCGCTGGCGGGTTTTTTTTATCTACCCTATTCAACGCTTCGCGGGTCAGCAACGCTGACGTATGACGTGATAAACTCATGCTATTCATTATGAGAAGGAGGCACCATGGAACTCAATTGCCCGATTTGCCATGCCCGGTTGGAAACGCAAGGCAACGGCGCGCATTGCGCGCACTGTGAGAAAGAGTTTGCTGTAGAGGCCCGCTGCCCGGACTGCCATCAGCCGCTGGAAGTACTGAAGGCCTGCGGCGCGGTGGATTATTTCTGCCAGCACGGCCACGGATTGATTTCGAAAAAACGCGTCGAATTTGTGCTCGGTTAATCGCTAACGCAGCCTTCACCATTTCGCCAGAGTTCAACCAGCGCCTGCGGCGCACGCTCTTCCGGGATGAGAATGATCAGGCTGTGATAGTGTTGGGCGCTGATTATCTGGATGCGAAAAAAACGCTGGTCGCCGCTACCCGGAGAATCCGGCTGGCCCGGCGGCTTGCCCAACGGCAACGACTGTTGCAGTATTGCGGCGATGCGCTGTTTTTGTTGCTCGTTAAGCTGCGCCACGACAATCTTACGCATGCCGCTCAGCGTCGGGATCCAGGCAACGCCACCTTCGCGGGCCAGCTCAATAATCGCGTCATCGCTGAGGTCTGCCTCGTTCATGATGTGACTCCAACATCCTCCCAGGCCTTTCGAATCGCCTCGGCGGTCTCTTTACCAAAACGTTTTTCGCCATGATGAATCGTCAGTTTGGCAAAGGCTGGGAAATCGGCGTCTTTTGCCAGCGATTTATCACAAATCGCGTCGTACCAGGCATATCCCGCTTTTTCCCATGCAAAACCACCCAGCGCGATGACGGCGAGATAGAAAGCATGATTAGGAATGCCGGAGTTAATATGCACGCCGCCGTTATCCTGCTGGGTATGCACAAAATCTTTCATGTGGGCGGGTTGTGGGTCTTTGCCAAGAATAGGGTCATCATAGGCGGTTCCCGGGTGCGACATCGAACGCAGACCTTGGCCGTGAATACCTTTCGCAAGTAGCCCCTCGCCAATTATCCAGTCCGCTTTGTCTGCCGTTTGCTGGCGCTGATATTGTTTGACCAGCGAGCCAAAAACATCGGAAAGCGATTCATTGAGCGCCCCGGATTGTTCGAAATAGATAAGCCCGGCTTCGCTCTCCGTAACGCCATGGCTTAACTCGTGCGCCACCACATCAATAGCAATAGTAAAACGATTAAAGATCTCGCCATCACCGTCGCCAAACACCATTTGTTGCCCGTTCCAGAAGGCATTTTGATATTCGTGACCATAGTGGACGCTGCCGGTCAGCTTCAATCCGCGGTTGTCCAGCGAATCACGATGATAGCTCTTCCAGAAAAAATCATGGGTGATGCCGAGATAATCATAGGCCTCATCGACGGCAACATCGCCGTTGGAAGGCTGTCCTTCAAAACGCACCTGGCTCCCTGGAAGTTCCTGAGTCTGCCTGGCATCGTAAATGTCGCGCTCAAGCTGGCCTGGCATGGCGACATGGGCGGCAGCGGGGCGGCCCGGCACATGCGCCATGAGGGTTTGTACATGGCTCAGCGTTTGCTGCGCGCAGCGCTGTTGCTGAGCGGAGCCATGATCGACAATGCGGCGTAAAATGTAGGGTGGAATCACGAAACGAGGACGAGTATCTGGCATATCACGCTCCCTGGCCGGATGAACGGTTTTAAAAGGGCATGACAGCAGTATAGTTATCCCCGCATGAAACGGGCGGATAATCAGACTTTTTTGCGGGCGCGCGTTTTCTTCACCGGAGTGATGGCTGTCACTTCGCTCTCGACCCAACCATCTTCCAGCCGGGTAGTCACGACATCGCCAGCCTGCACCTGTTTGATTTTTTTCAATACTTTGCCATCGCCGGCTGAGGTGACGCTGTAGCCGCGAGCCAGCGTCGCCAGCGGGTTGACGGCTTCCAGATGCGTCACGGTATTGCCAAAGCGCTCACGCTGCTCGCTCAGACGGGCGCGAATATTTTCCGCCAGACGGTATTCCAGTTGCTGAATACGCGACTGCGCGCGATGGATGCGCGGCTGCGGGTTTTGCTGATTCAACCGCTGCACGGCGCGCTGCTGACGCTGGTCGGCACGTTTGAGCTGGCTTTCCAGCGCAAAGCGCATCCGCTGACGCAGGCGCTCCAGTTCGGTCTGCTGACGCGCTAAGCGCAGCTGAGGATGTTGCTGCTGTAAACGGTGAAACAGCTGAGTAAAGCGGCGATGGCGGTTGGCGAGGAAGTAATCCATCGCCATCTCCAGGCGTTGCTGGCCGGACTGTAGCTGACGCAACAGTTCCTGCTGATTGCGGCTGACGATCTCTGCCGCCGCAGAAGGCGTCGGCGCACGCAGGTCGGCGACGAAATCGGCGATAGTGACGTCAGTTTCATGGCCGACGGCGCTCACTACCGGAATGCGGCTGGCGAAAATTGCCCGCGCGACCCGTTCGTCGTTAAAGCTCCATAAATCTTCCAGCGAACCGCCGCCGCGCCCGACGATCAGCACATCGCATTCCTGGCGCTGGTTGGCTAATGCTATTGCGCGCACGATTTGCCCCGGCGCATCATCGCCTTGCACCGCCGTCGGGTAGATAATCACCGGCAGCGAGGGATCGCGGCGTTTCAACACATGTAAGATATCATGCAGCGCGGCGCCGGTTTTGGAGGTGATGACGCCGACGCAGTGCGCGGGAGAGGGGAGCGCCTGCTTGTGGCTTTGATCGAATAACCCTTCCGCCGCCAGGAGCGCCTTGAGCTGCTCATATTTTTGCTGCAACAGGCCCTCACCGGCGGGCTGCATGCTTTCGACGATGATCTGGTAGTCGCCGCGAGGCTCGTAAAGGGTAATGTTGGCGCGAACCAGCACCTGCTGGCCATGCTGCGGGCGAAACGTGACGCGACGGTTGCTGTTGCGAAACATCGCGCAGCGCACCTGAGCGTTATCGTCTTTTAAGGTGAAGTACCAGTGGCCGGAAGAGGGCTGGCTGAAGTTAGAGATCTCGCCGCTTATCCATACCTGGCCCATTTCGCGTTCCAGCAGTAAGCGAACCGTCTGATTCAGGCGGCTGACCGTAAATATTGCAGGGGATTGAGATGGCAACATGTGAGCAAGATCAAATTCTAAATCAGCAGGTTATTCAGTCGATAGTAACGCGCTGAGAGGGGATCGCAAGTATTTTTTGCAAAAAAGGGTGGATGCAATCGGTTACGCTCTGTATAATGCCACGGCAATATTTATCCACCCTGGTCGAGATATTGCCCATGCTACGTATCGCTAAAGAAGCCCTGACGTTTGACGACGTCCTCCTTGTTCCCGCTCATTCTACCGTTCTGCCGAATACCGCCGATCTCAGCACGCAGCTGACGAAAACGATTCGTCTGAATATTCCTATGCTCTCCGCGGCGATGGATACCGTAACTGAAGCGCGCCTGGCAATTGCCCTGGCCCAGGAAGGCGGCATCGGCTTTATTCATAAAAACATGTCAATCGAGCGCCAGGCTGAAGAAGTCCGCCGCGTGAAGAAACATGAATCCGGCGTGGTAAGCGATCCACAGACCGTTCTGCCGACTACCACCCTGCGCGAAGTGAAAGAACTGACCGAACGTAACGGTTTCGCCGGTTATCCGGTAGTGACCGAAGACAACGAACTGGTCGGCATTATCACCGGCCGCGACGTGCGTTTTGTTACCGACCTGAATCAGCCGGTCAGCGTTTATATGACGCCGAAAGAGCGCCTGGTCACCGTGCGTGAAGGTGAAAGCCGTGAAGTGGTCTTCGCGAAAATGCACGAAAAACGCGTAGAAAAAGCGCTGGTAGTGGATGATAGCTTCCACTTGCGCGGCATGATCACCGTAAAAGATTTCCAGAAAGCGGAACGTAAACCGAATGCGTGTAAAGACGAGCACGGTCGTCTGCGCGTTGGCGCAGCCGTTGGCGCTGGCGCCGGTAACGAAGAGCGCGTTGACGCGCTGGTTGCCGCAGGCGTTGACGTTCTGCTGATCGATTCCTCTCACGGTCACTCCGAAGGCGTTCTGCAGCGTATTCGCGAAACGCGCGCTAAATATCCTGACCTGCAAATCATCGGCGGTAACGTGGCGACCGGCGCGGGTGCTCGTGCCCTGGCGGAAGCTGGCGTCAGCGCGGTGAAAGTGGGTATCGGCCCAGGCTCCATCTGTACTACCCGTATCGTTACCGGCGTAGGCGTTCCGCAGATCACCGCTGTTTCCGACGCGGTTGAAGCGCTGGAAGGCACCGGTATTCCGGTTATCGCCGATGGCGGTATCCGCTTCTCCGGCGATATCGCAAAAGCGATTGCCGCAGGCGCCGCCGCGGTGATGGTAGGCTCCATGCTGGCCGGTACCGAAGAATCCCCGGGTGAAATCGAGCTCTATCAGGGCCGTTCTTATAAATCCTACCGCGGTATGGGTTCCCTGGGCGCGATGTCTAAAGGTTCCTCTGACCGTTACTTCCAGAGCGATAACGCCGCTGACAAACTGGTACCGGAAGGTATCGAAGGCCGCGTTGCCTATAAAGGCCGCCTGAAAGAGATCATTCACCAGCAGATGGGCGGCCTGCGCTCCTGTATGGGTCTGACCGGTTGTGGTACTATTGACGCACTGCGTACCAAAGCAGAGTTCGTGCGCATCAGCGGCGCGGGCATCCAGGAGAGCCACGTTCACGACGTGACGATCACCAAGGAATCCCCGAACTACCGCATGGGCTCCTGATTTTCATCGCCCGGCTACGCGCCGGGCGATTTTTATTCAATCATCGCTACTTCTCTGGAATTAACGTCAATGACGGATAACATTCATAAACATCGCATTCTTATCCTGGACTTCGGTTCTCAGTACACCCAGCTGGTTGCGCGTCGCGTACGTGAATTAGGGGTCTATTGCGAGCTCTGGGCTTGGGACGTGACCGAAGCTCAAATCCGCGAGTTCAACCCGAACGGCATTATTCTTTCCGGCGGCCCGGAAAGCACCACCGAAGACAACAGCCCGCGTGCGCCGCAGTACGTCTTCGAAGCCGGCGTACCGGTATTCGGCGTATGCTATGGCATGCAGACCATGGCCATGCAGCTGGGCGGCCACGTTGAAGCTTCCAACGAGCGCGAGTTCGGTTACGCGCAGGTGGAAGTGCAGACCGACAGCGCGCTGATTAAGGGCATCGAAGATGCGCTGAGCGCTGACGGTAAGCCGCTGCTGGACGTGTGGATGAGCCATGGTGATAAAGTCACCGCTATCCCTTCCGACTTTGTGACCGTCGCCAGCACTGAAAGCTGCCCGTTCGCCATCATGGCGAATGAAGAAAAACGCTTCTACGGCGTACAGTTCCACCCGGAAGTCACCCACACCCGTCAGGGGCTGCGTATGCTGGAGCGCTTTGTGCGCGATATCTGCCAGTGTGAAGCGCTGTGGACGCCGGCGAAGATCATCGACGACGCAGTTGAGCGTATTCGTCAGCAGGTAGGTGAAGATAAAGTCATCCTCGGCCTGTCCGGCGGCGTTGACTCTTCCGTTACCGCGATGCTGCTGCACCGCGCTATCGGCAAAAACCTGACCTGCGTATTCGTGGATAACGGCCTGCTGCGCCTGAACGAAGCCGAGCAGGTTATGGATATGTTCGGCGACCGTTTCGGCCTGAACATCGTGCACGTTGCGGCGGAAGATCGCTTCCTGACCGCGCTGAAGGGCGAAAACGATCCGGAAGCGAAGCGTAAAATCATTGGCCGCGTCTTCGTTGAAGTGTTTGACGAAGAAGCGCTGAAGCTGGAAGACGTGAAATGGCTGGCGCAGGGCACTATCTACCCTGATGTGATCGAATCCGCCGCTTCCGCGACCGGTAAAGCGCACGTCATCAAATCTCACCACAACGTGGGCGGTCTGCCGAAAGAGATGAAGATGGGCCTCGTTGAACCGCTGAAAGAGCTGTTCAAAGACGAAGTGCGTAAGATTGGCCTGGAGCTGGGCCTGCCGTACGACATGCTGTTCCGCCACCCGTTCCCGGGGCCGGGCCTTGGCGTTCGCGTACTCGGCGAAGTGAAGAAAGAGTACTGCGACCTGCTGCGTCGCGCGGACGCTATCTTCATTGAAGAACTGCGCAAAGCCGACCTGTATGACAAAGTAAGCCAGGCATTTACCGTGTTCCTGCCGGTTCGCTCCGTCGGCGTGATGGGCGATGGCCGTAAATATGACTGGGTCGTCTCCCTGCGTGCGGTAGAAACCATCGACTTTATGACCGCGCACTGGGCGCACCTGCCGTATGATTTCCTCGGCCGTGTTTCCAACCGCATCATCAACGAAGTTAACGGTATTTCCCGCGTGGTGTACGACATCAGCGGTAAGCCGCCAGCGACTATTGAGTGGGAATAATTCCTGCTGATAGCTGAACCAAACCCTCTGTTTACAGAGGGTTTTTTTATGTCCTGGTAAATGGCGCTGAGGAAGGATTATTGAGCGTAGTCTAAATATAGTCTATATTAAAACCGAGACATGACCATTAGGCGGACCAACATGAAAGTAGAGACTATCAGCTACGTTAAAAAGAACGCCGCAACGCTTGATCTGTCAGAACCTATCCTGGTCACACAAAACGGTGTGCCTGCTTACGTTATAGAGTCCTATGATCAGCAGCAGGAACGGGAAAACGCCATTGCTTTGCTGAAATTGCTTACTCTGTCAGAGAAAGATAAAGCGGAAGGGCGCGTGTTCTCGAAAGACCAGTTGCTGGATGGCCTTGCGGATTAAACGCAGCGCGCTCAACGTTAAGGGACTTCCATGGAACAGCAGGTGACCTTTGAGTACACGCTTACGGTGAAGCACTGCATCGACACAATAGCGGGTTTTCTGAAGCGTGTTGATGTTGAGCCGCGTCCGGTTATCGCAGATATTCTCACCCAGTTTGAGAGCACCGTAGGACAGTTCCCCTTGGGCTGCCAGATTTGCCCCGAATTGCTGAAAATTGGCTGCGCCAAATATCGGGAGTTTACTCACGCTGAAGGCTACCGGGTTTTGTATTCCGTAGACGGAACTTTAGTAACCGCGCATGCGATCCTGGCACATCGGCAGGATGTTCAGCAGCTGCTGTTTAAGCGTCTGATCGTGGCCTGATAGTCCTAAGTGTGTGTTTTACAGAGGGTTTTTCATACCCTCTCTTCACTTTGTCCATGACTTATCCGCACAACCTGCCGCCGCTGCAGCCAGCCGATTCTCAGCGCCAGCCCCAGTACGACCAGCGATAATAGACCCGAAATAGCAAGGCTCCTTTCTATCCCCAGATGTTGATTTAGCCAGGCATAGGCAAATGGCGAGACGGCGGCCAGTAGTTGCGCTGGGATCAACAGCCGTCCGGTACGCCGCGCGTAATCTTCCGCCGCGAATAGCTGCAACGGTAATGTTGCTTTAAATACCGTCGTCAGGCCGTTAATGGCCCCGTAGGCGAAAACGAAACCGCCAACGGTCCAGCTTAGCGAGGCGGCGTTGAGGCCCAGTAAAAAGCAGAGCGGCAACAGCGCTGTGGTCAACAGCGTTAACCGAAGTGGGGAGAGGCGCGCTCCTGAAATCACCTCCAGAAATCGGGCGCCGGTCTGTCCGATGCCCCATAGTACCCCTATCATTACCGGCAGACCGTAGCTGGCGATAAACTCAGGCAGATGGGTGGATGTGCCGTTAGAAATAAAGGTGACCAAAGCGATAAGCGAGGCGTACAGCAGGCCCATGTGCTGGTCGCGGCGGGAAAGCGGCACTTTCTCCTGATGAGCGCTCCGGTCGGGCAAGCGTTGATTAGGCATCCGCCACAGCAGTAGTGCGCTAAGCAGGCCAAACAGGCTGTAGATTACCAGCGCTCCACGCCAGCCCATTAGCGCGAGCAGCGCGGTGCCCAGCGGCCAGAATATCGCTGAGGCCAGTCCTCCAGCCAGGGTCACCCGTGAAATAGTTACTCTGGCGCGTTGACCATACAGGTTAACCAGCGCGGCGAACAGCGCATCGTATAGCGCCAGCCGCATACCGACACCGGCCAGTAGCCATGCGACGTACCAGAAGATCAGGCTGTCTGCCTGCGACATTGCCAGGCAGCTTGCCGCGATTGTTAATGAACCGATGAACACCACCCGCTGACCGCCAAACCAGGCCAACAGGCGGGCGATAAAAGGCGAGATCGCCGCCATCATCAGCATGGCGAAGGTCAAACCGAGATAGATCTCTGTTCCGCCCCAGCCAGTATCATTAGCAATAGCGCCGGCAAAGGTACCGGGCATATAAAAAACGATCCCCCAGTTGATGAGCTGGTTGCCGCCGGCTGCGAGCGTAAGGGAAAGAGGCGCGGTGCCAGGCAAGATTGACGTTTTCATTGAATTCCAGAGCGTTATGCAGTTGTCGGCAGCATATCGCGCGCGCTATTGTGCAGGCAGCACCTGGGGCTTATAGCCTGCATAAGAGAAACTTTGTGATGACGATGCTGAATTTGGTAAATCTGACAACCTTCCGGCTGGTGGCGCAGCGCGGCAGTTTTTCCGCCGCCGCTGATGTACTGGGAATATCGCAGCCGGCGGTAAGCCTGCAGGTTCGCCAGCTTGAGCAGTTCCTGCAGACGCGGTTGGTTGAGCGTACCGGGCGAGGGATCAAGGCTACTGCCGCCGGATTGGCGCTACTGGCCCATAGTGAGATTATTGAGCAGGCGGTGAATACGGCGGTGCAGTCGGTGGCTGAGTTTAACCATGAAGTGCACGGCACGATGAGCTTCGGTACCGGGGCGACGGCCTGTATTCATTTGCTGCCGCCGCTATTGTGCCATCTACGCGAGAAGCATCCGCTGTTAACGGTTGGCGTCACGACCGGTAATACGCTTGACATTGTACGTGCGGTGGAAGAGAGCCGGCTTGATCTGGGGTTGGTGACCTTACCTGCCAGCGGCCGCAGCCTGGCGGTAACGCCAGTGCTGGAGGAAGAGTTTGTATTTATTACTGCCAACGATGATGAACCGCTAGTGGGGCAATTGACGCCTTCACTGCTACAGGCACTTTCGCTAATAGCATTTGAAGCCGGCAGCGGGACCCGTGAGCTGATCGATGGCTGGTTTCGCGCTGCCGGGGTAAACTCGGCGCCGGTGATGCAACTCGGTAGCATTGAGGCTATCAAGCGTATGGTGCGTGCTGGTCTGGGATACAGTATCGTACCGAAGATGGCGGTGGCGGCTGAAGATGACCGCACCGGAATACGTGTACAGTCGCTATCGCCGCGGCTCTATCGCCAACTGGGCGTAGTGATGCGTCAGGATAAAGTTATCAACAAAGGGATAGCGGAGATGCTGCGTCTGCTGCACCAACTAAAAATTTTGCCGTAGGCGTTATTCCTGGGCTGGGGTCGTTGGTGTCGCGGGAGCATCAATGGTGATGGTCGATTGCTGCGACTCTTGTTTGTCCTGATGATGGTACCAGGCACCGATAGAGGAGTAGACAAAGCGTCCAAAGAAGAAGAGAAAACTGATAAGTAGTACGATACGGGTCATGCGACGGTTAAATCGATGTCGTTTACGCATACTGGGTGCCTGACTCACAAAAGGTTCCTTGAAGTATACCCGAAGACGGGCGATGGGGGTATTAAGTCATAGTATAGCGGCGGGGTCAATTGTCGGCGGTGTAAAAATCGTAGTGCTAAAACATTACTTAATGTTATATAAGATGAACATCGTATTTACACGGATTTTGAATATTGCACCAGTCCGCAAAAAAATAAGTTTTATTAATATTAGCTAAATAGTTTGTTGATTTGCGTCAATTGCTTGATTCCATTGGCCACTAAAATCGTCCATCTGTTCCGCATCGTTATTACTTTCGCGGTTAGCCTGGTCGGGTTGGATGCCTGTCTGAATATACTCCGCAGGAGTTGGGGTAATCTGTCGAGCATCTATGAGTATTATTAAACTATACAAACGATATCAGGATAAATGGTGGGCACTACCGCTCATCCTCCCTACGCTGCTGTTGCCGCTGGCGCGCGCCGCGAATACATTTGCAAATCTTAACGGTCACACCGTCTTTCTGTTTTATCTTCCGCTGGCGTTAGTATTGAGCCTGATGCTGTTTTTCGGCTGGGCGGCGATTCCGGGCATTATAGTCGGCTTACTGCTGACCATTACGCGCGGAATGACCTTCGAGCAATCTATCGGCGTATTGTTTCATTTTTTGATCCCTTCAGTGCTGTGCTGGGGCGGTTATCGCATTTTCGTTCCACGCCGTCAGCAGATTTCACATGGTAATGTTGCCCTGATGCCGTATCGGCTGTTCTGGCAAATGCTGCTGCCCTCGGTAATTTTTCTCATTATTTCGCAGATTGCTGAGTATCTTGGCCTGCATCCGCGGGCGGCGGAACTGGTGGGGTCAACGCCATTTAGTTTACGATCGTTAATCACTTTTCAGGCGCTGATGGTAGGGTGTCTGACCGGTGTGCCGCTGTGCTATTTTTTGCTGCGTGTTATTCGTAATCCGCTACACTTACGCGGCTTTATATCCCAGGTGCGTTTACAAATCGACCAAAAAATAAAACCGCTGGAAATTATTGTCTGGGCAATAGTATTGTTAATAATACTGGCTTTATTATTCATGCCGTTAAATGCCAGCAGCACGATATTTAGCACAAATTATACATTGTCATTACTTATGCCGGTCATGTTGTGGGGGGCGATGCGTTTTGGCTATCGTTTTATTTCCCTGGCGTGGCCGCCGATATTAATTCTGGTTATCCATTTTCATTACAGCTACCTGCCATTTTCCCCGATCTACAATAACCAGCTGGCGATTACCTCCTCCAGTTACCTGGTGTTCTCTTTTATTATCGCTTATATGGCAATGCTGGCGACGCAGCAGCGGATGATCCACCGTCGGGTTCGCCGGATGGCCTTTCTCGACCCGGTCGTTCATATGCCGAATTTACGGGCCCTGAGCCGAGCGCTAAACCACTCGACCTGGTCGGTGCTGTGCTTTTTACGCATGCCAGAGCTGGAGTTGCTTGGGCGGCACTACGGCGTGATGCTACGCATTCAGTATAAGCAGCAGCTGTCGGAATACCTGAGTCACATACTGCAGCCGAACGAAATGGTCTATCACCTTTCGGGCCATGACCTGGTGATACGCCTGAATAGCGACGACCATCAAAAACGCATCGTGATGCTGGATGAGCGGATTAAGCAGTTCCGTTTTATCTGGGATGGTATTCCGCTACAGCCGCCTGTCGGGATCAGCTATTGCAACGTACGTTCTCCTGTCAAGCATCTGTATTTACTGCTCGGCGAACTGAATAATATTGCCGACATGTCATTGACCAGCGGCCACCCGGAAAACGTGCAGCGCCGAGGCGCCGTTCACGTTCAGCAGGGGTTAAAAGAACGTGTGTCAATGATGAACCAGATCCTGCAGGCGCTGGATCAGAATCGTTTTCGGCTGATGGCGCAGCCCATTATCGGCATGCGCGGCGATAGCTACCATGAAGTCCTGTTGCGTATGGTGGGCGAGCAGGGCGAGCTGGTTGCGCCGGATAATTTTTTGCCTGCGGCGCACGAATTTGGTCTGGCTTCGCGCATCGACAACTGGGTTATCGACAATACGCTGGCTTTTATGAACGCTAATCGCCATACGTTGCCGGGCATGCGTTTGGCCATCAATCTGTCGCCAGTCTCGGTCAGCCGCAGCCGGTTCCCGGACGAAGTCGAGGAAATGTTGCATCATTATAATATCGAGCCGTGGCAGCTTATTTTTGAGCTGACGGAAAATCACTCGCTCAGTAATCCGGAACAGGCGCAACAAACCCTCGCGCGGTTGCAGGAGTTGGGATGCCGGGTGGCGATTGATGATTTCGGTACCGGCTATGCCAGCTATGCGCGGCTGAAAACGCTTAACGTTGATATGCTGAAAATTGACGGTAGCTTTATCCGTAATCTGGTCACCAGCAGTCTGGATTATCAGGTTGTGGCGTCGATTTGCCGGTTGGCGCAAATCAAAAATATGCAGGTAGTAGCGGAGTATGTGGAATCGCCGGAGATCCGCCAGGCGGTGATTTCGCTGGGGATTGATTATATGCAGGGCTATGATATTGGTATGCCGGTCCCGATTGAACAGCTAGCCTGCGCGGCTGACGTCGCATAAAAAACGGCCGGGCGTATGACCCGGCCATTTTAGTCAAAGATGCCAGCTTTATACCTCTTCCTCAGTAATTTTCAGCAGCCATTCCGGCACGCCTTCCCAGTACTGTTGCTCTTTTTCCAGATCCAGCAGCACCAACGCATTCTGGCTAAACCAGTCATGCGGGAAAATTAACGTCCAGTGGTTGGCTTCCGTCTTCAATGTCAGTTTTGGCGGCGTAGTGGTCGCCTGACGCTGATTGTTCAGTAATACGCCCAGACGCAGTAGTTGGATCAGCGGCAAGAACTGTTTTTTCTTGAACAAGGTAAAACGCGGCAAATCATCAAGCTTGATAGCTTTGCGGTGATAGCGCACCAGCGTGGCCATCAGCGTCTGCTGTTCCTGATTAAAGCCCGGCAGATCGCTATTTTGCAGGATATAGGCAGAGTGGCGATGCATGCCGCTGTGGTTAATGTTCAGCCCCACTTCATGTAGCATTACCGCCCACTTCAGCAGGGCAGACAGATGCGGGTTAGCCAGTTTCGGGTTTTGCTCCTGCCACTGTTCCAGCATCTGAGTGGTGGTCTCCAGTACCCGGCGCGCCTGTTCGCGATCGATATTGTACTGGTTCGCCAGGCTCTGGGCCGTACGGCTGCGAATGTCCTGGTGGCGGAAGCGACCTTCCATCTCGTACAACACGCCTTCGCGCAGGGCGCCGTCGGACAGGCGCAGTTCTTTGATCGCCAGCGCGTCGAATACCCCGCACAAAATTGCAAGGCCCGGGGCGAATACCGCTTTGCGGTCCTCCGACAATCCCGGCAGGCTTAATGAGTCGAAGTTTTTATTCTTCAGAAGCTCACTGACCAGCATTTCAAGACGTTCCGGGGTAATGAATCCGTCTTTCTCCCCCATGGCGACCAGCACTTCGTGCGCGGCTTTGATGGTGCCAGAGGCGCCCAGCGCCACGTTCCACCCCTGAATACGAAACTGCCAGGCCAGGGTTTCCAGTTTTTGCACCGCCGCCAGGCGCGCGCGCTGGAAGTTTTCTTTATTGATAACGCCGCCGGCGAAATAGGCCTGCGAGAAGCTTACGCAGCCCATACGTCGGCTTTCAACCAGGCGGGGCTCGAAATCTTCGCCGATGACGAGCTCAGTCGAACCGCCGCCGATGTCGATAACCAGCTTACGGCCGCGCTCCGGTTGCGTATGTTCGACGCCCATAAAAATCAGACGCGCTTCTTCGTTACCGGAGATTATTTCGATGGGATAAGGGATAACTTTTTCCGCTCGTTTGAGAAAATCCGCCGCGTTAGCCGCCTGGCGCAGGGTATGCGTCCCGACGATACAAACGCTGGAAGGGGAGAATCCCTGCAGACGTTCCGCAAACAGCGACAGGCAGTTCAGCCCACGAGTAATCGCTTCTTCGCTCAACACCGAGTTTTCATCCAGGCCATCGGCCAGGTGTACGCGCTGCTTCAGGCGACCGATGATCTGCATTGCCCCGTCGACGACACGGGCGATCACCATATGAAAACTGTTCGAACCAAGGTCGACCGCAGCGAACTCCTGCGGCCGAGGGGTTTTTTCGTTTATTGGCATAGGTTAATCGGGTTGTTCGAGTGATTTGAGATAATCGTAAATCGCTATCTGTGCGCGTACTTTGCGGCGATTGCCGCGCGGCACGTAGCGATTACTCAGTTCTTTATCAAGATAGCGCGCTTTTACGGTATCGTTGAACAGGATATCGAGAATATCCAGTACGCGTTGCTTCAGACGCGGGTCCAGCAGCGGTACGGCGACTTCGATACGATAGTCGATGTTGCGTGTCATCCAGTCGGCGGAGGATAACCACACCTGTTTATCACCACCGTTTTCAAAACAATAGACCCTATCGTGCTCAAGGAAACGGTCAACGATACTAATCACGCGAATATTTTCGCTAATTCCCTCAAGACCCGGGATTAGCGAGCACATGCCGCGGATAAGCAGGTTAACCGGCACGCCGGTACTGGAGGCGGCATAGAGTCTGTCCACCAGCCCTTTATCGACCAGGTTATTTAATTTAAGCGTAATTCCGGACGGTTGCCCATTCTGCGCATTGGCGATTTCGCGGTCGATCATTTCATACAGCAGACGACGCGAGTTCTGCGGCGACACCAACAGGTAGTCGAAGCTGACAGGCCGGTAAGGGTTTTCGATAAAATTAAACACGCGACGGACTTCATTAGTGATGCGCGCGTCGGCGGTGAGGAGTGAATAGTCGGTGTAGATACGAGCGGTTTTCTCGTTGAAGTTGCCGGTGCCGATATGTGCATAACGCACTACCTCATCGCCTTCTTTACGCGAAATGAGGAAGAGTTTGGCGTGGATCTTCAGCCCCGGCGCCGAGAAGATAACGTGTACGCCGGCTTCTGTCAGACGTTTGGCCCAGTGAATATTGGCCTCTTCGTCGAAGCGAGCCTGCAGTTCAACCACCACGGTCACTTTTTTACCGTTGTGGGCGGCGTGGATCATCGAATCGATAATCCGTGAATCCTTAGCGACGCGGTAGATATTGATTTTGATTGCCAGCACGCTCGGGTCGAACGACGCCTGACGCAGCAGTTCAAGCACGTGCTCGAAGGTATGGTATGGGTAGTAGAGCAGTACGTCGCGTTCGCGGATAGCGTCAAAGCCGTTGCGAAATTTATCGAACCACAGGTGGCGCAGGCGCGGCATCGGTTTGTTGACCAGATTGGCCTTGCCAACATTCGGGAAACCGATAAAGTCTTTAAAGTTGTGATAACGACCGCCCGGCAGCATCGAATCGTAGTTCGAGATGGAGAGCTTATCGCGCAGCATTTCGACCATCGCATCCGGCATATCGCGCTGGTAGACAAAACGTACCGGCTCGGCGGTTAAGCGCTGCTTCAGGCTGGAGGACATCAGCTCCATCAGGCTCGACTCCATTTCGTGTACCAAATCGTACTCGGCATCACGGGTCATTTTCATCGAGTATGCATTCAGGGCATCGTAGTCAAAGAAGCCCTTAAAGATATCATCCAGGCAGTAACGCAGAATGTTATCCAGCAGAATCATTGGTTTGCGGCGTCGCGGCGTTTCCGGAGGCAGGTTCACAAAGCGTGGCACCTTATCAGATGGAATCTCCAGCAGCGCATAATTAATGGTGTCGCCGCGGATAATCTCCACCGCCAGATAGGTGTAATCATCTTTCAGGAATTGAACCAGGTCCGTCTCGCGGTTGATCAGAATCGGCGAAATATGCTGGCGCAGATACTGTTTGAAGTAGTTGCGTAACCAGGATTGCTGGTTAACGGACAGCTGGCGTTCGTTAATCAGGAAGATCTGATTACGCGCCATTTCCAGCAGCAGTTCATTATAGAGACCATCAAATTCCTGATCGGCCTTTAGCACGCGGGCCTGGATTTTGCCTAACAGATGACGCGAATGGGCGGTACTACCTTGTTCTTCACTGATAAGAATGCGTCGCTTAAGTTCAGCGAAGCGCACTTTGTAAAACTCATCAAGGTTATTGGAGTAAATTCCTAAGAAGCGCATGCGCTCGATAAGCGGGTTGCTCTTGTCCGCCGCTTCCTGAAGTACGCGCTCGTTAAAGGACAACCAGCTGAGTTCTTTTTCGATGTATAGCTTTTCCTGGCCCATTACAACTCACACTCCGGATCATTGACGTCGCTTTTTCATTATGGCGAGCTTTGCCATTGAATGTCCAACTATGTCAAAGCAATATGACAGTTTTCTTGCAATCAGATGCCGGGAAAAAGCGGACGCGTTTGTTTGTTTACGTTATGTTCAGTCAGGGGCGAAATGGAGGGCGAAACAATGTGGGAAACGCGGGCGCTGGAGCTCAATAATCAGGACATCTGGCACTGGCCGTCGGCCTGTCGGTTGATTGAATACGCAATTGAGCATGATTTTAATACCGTGGTGGTGGGACAGGCCGAGTTATTTGGCAAGCTGGTTTCGCCACAGGGGTATACCCCTTTTGACTATAACGACCGATTGTCGAGCCAACAACGAGCGCGCTGTATCTATCTCAACCGGCTGGCGTTACGCTGCCGTGAGCAGGGGTTGCGATGTTATCTGCAGGCGAAAGAACTTAGCTTCCCGACCGAACTGTTATTAGCGCATCCGGAACTGCTGGATACCCCGCGCGGGGTGCGTTTTGATGTCGATTTCTGGAGCCGCTGGTTAACCGACAAAATCCGCGCCGTGTGTCAAAGCGTACCGGCGCTCACCGGTTTGATTATCGCGCTCTCCAGTACCGATGGATTATTACCGATCTCTCGCCCGCAGTGGGACAGACAACACGACGATCCCCGCCAGCCAGCGCAAAGCTTGATGCTCTACCGCCGCTGTTTTAACGCCCTGAGTCAGGCGGTAGCCGCGCAAAATAAGCATCTGGTACTGCGTGTCTTCCCTGCCAGCAATGACGATCTCAGCGCCGTGCTGGACGCGATTGAACCGCTGCCGCCTGCGGTTTCGGTATCGATAAAACTCACGCCGGAACGTTTCTGGCCTGCTTTCCCTAACAATCCGGCGCTGTTGGCGGTGCAGACGCGAGATGTATGGATCGATATCGATCTTGCCGGCGAAGAAGTGGGATGGGGAGTCATGCCGTTTTTACGTATTGATGAGCTGCAGGGGCGACTGTTGTGGTGTCAGAGTCGCAACCCGCGCATTACCGGCGCTATCTGTAAAACCAGTTGGGAAAGTATCGATAATCACTGGATCCCTGCGACGTTAAGCGAATGTAATCTCTTCGCCTGTAGTCAGTTGCTGGGCGAAGGGGCGGCGAAAAATCAGCAGCAGTTACTGGTGCAATGGCTGGCGCAGCGTTACGGCTGGTGTCCGCCAGCCGATGTCGCGCAGCAGTTCCAGTCGCTGCTTGAACAGGCGACGCAGACGCTCTATCAGTCAATATATGTGCGAGACCATGTTTTCCATCGCCATAGCCAATTGCCTGAAAGCTACGGCCAGGCGGTGTGGGGCCTTTACGGACAACTGGCGCGCAGTCACTGGTTACCCGGTTCGGCGCAGGATATCCACTTCACCCGCGACGACCCGCAGAAGTCGATGGCTAATCTCACGCAAATCGCGCAAGAAAAAGATGAGGTCGCAGCCAGCGCGCAGCTGCTGGGGAAAGCAGCGCAAGCGTTCGCTCTCACGGCGGATTTCCCCGCCGCGCTGGCGCTTCGGTGGCGTGAGGAGTGGCAGGGATTGGCGCTCTATTGTCAGACGTTTACCCACGCGCAAAAGGCCTTCTTTACTCTGCACTTCGCCCGAGAGGTGGAAAACAGCTGGAGCATGCGGGAGATTTGCCATATTAACGTGCAGGCGTTATATCGCTGCGCATCGGAAATGGAAACGCTTTGTCAGCAGACAGGCGAGGCCTCACCGGCGTTTTACGTGATGTTCGATCCTGTACGAGCACGTAATCTGGCGGATAGCCTGAGCACCGAACTGACGGCGCTCAGATAGCCGTATTAAAGCGTGCGGCGTAGCGCTTCAACCAGGCACAGTATCGCCATTGCCTGGCCGTAGGGCATGGCGGTCAGGGGGATGTTACGATAGTGGTCGAGGTCGTTTCCCATCGCTGTGCCAAACGACACCTGCGTTAACTCTCCTTGCGGCGAGATATGTTCGATAATGCCCCGGCAGGCTTTCCCGGCGACCGGCAGAAACGCATCGTCGAGGTAGCCGAGGCGCACCGCCTTGAAAATACCCGCGGCAAAGCCCGCCGTCGCAGAGGCTTCCAGATAACTATCCGGGTCGTTAAGCAGCGTCGGCCATAGGCCGTTTTCGGCCTGGCAGCGGGCAAGGGCGCTGACCTGAATCTGCAGAGTATTTTGCAACTGGCGGTAAAAGGCGTCATGTTCGTCGAGCTCAAGCATCTCCAGCAGTTCCGGTATCGCCAGCGTTATCCAGCTATTGCCGCGGGCCCACAGCGCGCCGGCGAAATGGTGTCTGCCGTCGAAATGCCAGCCGTGAAACCACAGGCCGCTTTGGTGGTCGCTTAAATAGTGCAGGTGCTGCAAAAACTGAAATTTCGCCTCTTCTACCCAGCGCGGTTTACCAAACATCTTGCCGAACATCGCCAGCGGCAGTACCGCCATCATGAGCGTATCGTCCCAGATTTGTTGATGATGGGGATTCTCATAGGTGACGTGTTGCAGGCAGCCCTCTTCGGTACGCGGCATCTGGCGATATATAGCATCTCCCCAGCTTTCCAGATAGGCGCGCCAGTCGCTGCGCGGCGTCTGTTGATAGCACAGCGCCAGGGTTAAAAACGGACAAGCGGTGTTGATGTTTTTCTCCGGCGTACCCTCGGCGAAACGGGCGCTAAACCAGCCGTCGATAAGTTCACGAGCCCGAAGCGATCCTGTCAGCTGCTGGTAGCGAAACAGGCCAAACAGGGCGATGCCATGCGTCCACTCCCAACCGTCCCAACCTTTGGTGTCAACCACCCGGCCATCTGCCAGCCGCTGCAAATACTCGCCGCTATCATCGGTAATCGCGGTTAAGTTGCCGATTAGCGCTTCGATGAGTGATTGTAATTCAGGACGGTTGTTTTTCTGCGACATAGTGATTTCCTTGAGAAGAAACGGCGGCGTGTTGCCAGCGATCGTTGCGATGAGGATGGCCGGTCAGTAGCTCGATAGTTTCGCGGGTCTGCGGGCTGGCATCCTGTGGATGACCACCGGCGCGCAGACGCTCCAGTTCGCTAATCAGGATTTGATGTCGCGGCTGGCTCAAGCGAAAACGAAACGCGCCATACATTGCCAATAAGGCCAGCAGGCCGGGGCCAACGAGGAATACCCACCAGATACCATTCAGCGCGGCGGTATTCTGCGTTTCGGCGCCTTTGGTGAATCCAAAGGCTTCCAGCGCCAGGCCGACGATAAACAGCGCCAGCGCCTGGGAGAATTTGCGCGTCAGCATCATTACCCCCGCGTAGATCCCTTCACGCCGCACGCCGGTATAAGCTTCATCGATATCGGGCAGAAAATTGTAGACATTCCATGGGATAAGATAGGTGCCGCCGCGGGCGATGCCCATCACGATTGCGCCGCCGAGTAGCAGCCAGGAAAGATGGCTGAAAGAAGCGGTCAATTGGCTGAACCACAGTAGTGCGCAGAGGATCAGCGCGATGGCGACCTTATAGGCGTTGCCGTTGCCGACACGGATGCAAAGCCAGGTAAATAAAGGGATCGCGAAGAACTGAAACAGCGTCATCAGACTCATGGCCTGCGAAGCCAGCGAGGTGCCGACACGTAGCACGTAGGTCATATAGTGCATAAACAGCGAGCCGAAAATATCCAACGCCACCGCGCCGCCGACATACATCATGATATGAATACGGAAGGTCCGCAGACGGAAGGTCGAGGCCATTTCCCTATACAGCGAACGTAGCGTTTTGCCTAAACCTTGCTGCGTCTGCGGTGGTGGGAGATGCTCGCGCTCCCAGGTACCGCGCCAGACGAAGATCCACGGCAAGGCAAAAAGCAGGGCGAAGATAATGCCGATATAGAGAAACGCCTGCGATTTATCGGCGACGTGGGCCATGATTTGCCCGGGGATCAGCGCCGCGAGAAAGGCTGTCGCCTGAGCGAATAGCATTCGCGCGCCGGACATTTTCGAGCGCAAATCATAGCGGGTGGTCATCTCTGCAGGCAGCGTATCGTAAGGCACCATCAGCAGGGTGAAGACGGTGCTGAATAGTAGATAGGTACCGAGGTACCAGGCATAACCAAAACCACTTATCCACATCAGGGCGAAACAGAGCGATAACGGCGCGCCGAGAATAAAGAAGATCCGTCGCCGCCCCCAACGGGTGCGAATGTTGTCGGTAATGTAGCCCATCACCGGGTCCGTGATGCCGTCCCAAATCTTGGCGATGGCGAAAATAGAGGCCGCAGCGGCGGGCGAGAGCCCGGCGACTTCAATATAAAAGTAGAGCAGCCACAGGCCGGTGATGGTCATCGCGCCGCTGCCGAAAATATCGCCCATCCCCCAGCAGAGGATGTTGCGGGTTTTGACTTCTCGTTGCGGGGTCACTGTCCTCGTCATGAGCGTATCTCTTTGGTAAGGAATGCGAGGTTGCACAGTAAAAGAGGGGGAGGGGTGGCGAGAATCCCGACAGTCGGTTTTTCGTACCGTTCTGCGAGCAGCATGCCAAATGGCGACAAAATGAAATAAATCCCGTGATACTGCTCACATATGCAGCGGTTTAAGAGGGCGTTTACTGTGATAACGGCCCTGTTTTCATTTTTCCGCAGGCAAATTTTGCGCGTAATCTCACGTTTTGCCCCTGAGCGTGACGGCGAATGTGAAAGGGTACGCAGATATTTCCGCGGTAGCGATTTCGACCCTACGCTGAGGGTGAGAGAGATGGTGAGATAGTCCCCACGTTGATTTCCAGGACATGCTATGAACATTTATCTTTCGCAGCGCCATCCCCATGCGGATGGCGTGACGCCTGATACTGAACTCTTTCAACAGGCGCTGGACGAACTGGCGCAGGCTGGCGGCGGCCGGTTGGTGGTTGATTGCGGCAGGTACGCGCTCGGCGGTTTACGGATAGGCTCGAACACCTGTTTGTGGCTGTCGCCGGGCGCCGAGCTTATCGTTAGCGAAAACTATGATGACTTTGCTCAGGCGACGGCGCTGAGCCGGGCGGAATCTTCAGATCGGGCCTTTCTGTATGCTGTGGATGCGCAGAATATTACTATCTGCGGAGGCGGCGAGATTTACGGCAGCGCTGATGGCTGGTTTTCCCGTGGCGTTGATGCCATGGGTTACCGCATGCCAGCCAGGGCGCGTCCGCGGATCATTTTGCTGGAAAATTGCCGTCGCGTCCGGCTGGAGAATATCACCGTACGGCATGCCCCGATGTGGACAATTCATCTGGTCTCCTGCATGGGCGTGGTGGTTGACGGCGTCACCGTCGACAACGATTTGACGATGGCTAATACCGATGCGCTGGATATCGATAGCTGCCAGCAGGTACATATCGCCAATAGCTATTTCAGCGCGGCGGATGATGCCATCTGTCTGAAGACCACCGATAAACCTGAGCGTATCCAGCGACCGTTGCGTCAGGTAACCATCGTTAACTGCACGCTGCGCTCGAAAAGCTGCGCCTTTAAAATCGGTACTGAAACCTGGCAGGATATTGAAGATGTGCTGGTGAGTAACTGCACTATCTTTGACTCCAATCGCGGCATTGGCCTGATATCCCGCGACGGCGGGCGGCTACGGCGGATGATTTTTAGCAGCATTGCTTTTGATTGCGTGAGCGCGCCGGCCTGTCATTGGGGCGAGGCGGACCCTGTTTTCCTTTCCGCGCGCCGCCGCGATCCGGCGATTGAACCCGGCGAAATCTCACAGATCCAGTTCCGCGGGCTGGTTGGCGAGTGCGAAGGCGCGATAAACCTGCATAGTGAAACGCCAGGTCAGATCCGGCGCATTCTGTTTGACGGCGTGCAGCTCACCCAGAAGCTGAACCTGGCAGCGGAGCAGGGGCTTTATGATATCCGCCCGCCGTGCAATCCGATGTCGCCGACCGGGATGGGGATTGATAACGCCTGGTGTCTGAATCCGCAAAGCGGCCGAGTTTGGGGGGTCGAACCTTATCCCGGCGGTTTGCCGGTACTGTATGCCAACGGCGTAGCGGGTCTGACACTGCGCGAATTTGATTATCAGCGCCCGATACCATTACCGGCAGCCTGGAACCCTAACGCGCTATGTCTGGAAAACGGCGATAATTAGCGAGGAAATAAGAGAGGAAGGTGCCCCGGCGATTGCTCCGGGGCAGGTCGAACTTATTCTTCGGCGGCATAGCCCTGCGGCGGCAGCTTGCGATTATCCAGCCACGCAGAGTTAGCTTCCATACGCAGGCGGCCATCAACAAACCAGCTCACCACCAGCGGATAGATATCGTGCTCCTGCGCCTGAACGCGGGCGGTAACGTCATCTTCGCTGTCTTCCGGAAATACCGGCACCCGAGCCTGTAAGATCACCGGCCCGCCGTCGAGCTCGTCGGTGACGAAATGCACCGAGGTGCCATGTTCCTCATCACCGTTTTCCAGCGCCTGGCGATGAGTATGCAGCCCTGGATATTTCGGCAGCAGAGAAGGATGGATATTCAGCAAACGCCCCTGATAGTGGTCAACAAACGCTGGGCTAAGGATGCGCATATAGCCTGCCAGCACCACCAAATCCGGTTGGAAGGCGTCGATTTGCTGCATCAGCTCGCGGTCGAAGGCTTCGCGGCTATCAAACGCTTTCGGCGAGAGCGCGAAGGCCGGAATACCGGCCTCGCGGGCGCGCTCAAGGCCGAATGCTTCGGCCTTATTGCTGAATACCGCACGCAGGGTGCCGTTGATTTGCTTCCGGGCGCAGGCATCAATAATCGCCTGTAAATTACTGCCGTTACCGGAAATCAGCACCACAATGTTTTTCATTCAATGACCACGCGTTGTTCGGCATCGGATGCCTTGATGTACCCGATTTTCCAGGCGTTTTCACCCTGCTCGTTCAGCAGGGCGATGGCTTTATCCGCCTCGGCTGCCGGCAGCGCGACCAGCATGCCGACGCCGCAGTTAAAGGTGCGGTACATTTCGTGGCTGCTGACATTACCGGCGGTTTGCAGCCAGTTGAAGACTTCCGGCCACTGCCAGGAGGACTCGTCGATTACCGCCTGGGTGTTGTCCGGCAGTACGCGCGGAATATTTTCCCAGAAGCCGCCGCCGGTCAGGTGGGCGATGGCGTGAACGTCGACGTTGGCAATCAGATTCAGAATCGATTTGACATAGATGCGGGTCGGCGCCAGCAGGTGGTCGGCCAGCGGTTTGCCGTTGAGGTCGGTGGTCTGCGGGTCAACGCCGCTGACTTCGATAATCTTACGCACCAGCGAGTAGCCGTTAGAGTGCGGGCCGCTGGAGGCAAGCGCGACCAGGACGTCGCCGTCAGCCACTTTGCTGCCGTCGATGATTTCTGATTTTTCTACCACGCCGACGCAGAAACCGGCCACGTCATAATCTTCACCATGGTACATACCCGGCATCTCTGCCGTTTCGCCGCCAACCAGCGCGCAGCCGGACTGTAAGCAGCCTTCGGCGATGCCGTTGATGACGCTTGCCGCGGTGTCTACGTCCAGTTTACCGGTCGCGTAGTAGTCGAGGAAAAACAGCGGCTCGGCGCCCTGAACTACGAGGTCATTGACGCACATAGCGACCAGATCGATACCGATAGTGTCGTGACGTTTAAGGTCCATCGCCAGACGCAGCTTGGTGCCGACGCCGTCGGTACCGGAGACCAGTACCGGTTCGCGGTATTTCTGCGGCAGAGCGCACAGCGCGCCGAATCCGCCCAGTCCGCCCATCACTTCCGGGCGACGGGTTTTCTTCACCACGCCCTTAATACGGTCGACGAGAGCGTTGCCTGCATCAATATCCACGCCGGCATCTTTATAGCTGAGAGAGGTTTTATCGGTCACTGCGAAGTCTCCACGCGTTTGCGGTAGCAAGAAAAATCGGCGCAATTCTAACAGGGAAAGCAAACGTTTGCGAGCCTGCTTTACACTCGATTTAAAACGGCTAACAGATGAGCAAATTTGATACTGTTCACGAAAATGAAACCGGGTACAGTCTTCTGCTTGCCTCGCCTTTAATGAATGATCATTATGCCAATGAAACCGGTTTCTGTTTGGTGAAAAGCGCATAACGATCGTCTATAGGGAGAGTATATGTCCGGATTCAAAGAAGGTTTTTTGTGGGGCGGCGCGGTAGCGGCGCATCAGCTTGAGGGCGGCTGGCAAGAAGGAGGGAAGGGGATTAGCGTCGCGGACGTGATGACCGCAGGCGCCCATGGGGTGCCGCGAACGATCACCGACGGCGTACTGCCTGGTCATAACTATCCCAACCATGAGGCAATTGATTTTTATCATCGTTATAAAGAAGACGTAGCGCTGTTTGCCGAACTGGGATTTAAGTGTTTCCGTACTTCAATTGCCTGGACGCGAATTTTTCCGCGGGGCGATGAGCTGGAGCCCAATGAGGCGGGCCTGCAATTCTATGACGATCTGTTCGACGAGTGCCTGAAATATGGCATCGAACCGGTGATCACGCTCTCCCATTTTGAAATGCCTTACCACCTGGTGACTGAATACGGCGGCTGGCGCAACCGTAAGCTGATTGATTTCTTTGTCCGCTTCGCGAAGGTGGTGTTTACCCGCTATCAGCACAAAGTGAAGTACTGGATGACCTTTAACGAGATCAACAACCAGGCCAACTTCCATGAAGATTTCGCCCCCTTTACCAACTCCGGCCTGAAGTATCAGCCCGGAGAAGACCGTGAGCCGGTGATGTTTCAGGCCGCCCATTATGAACTGGTGGCCAGCGCGCTGGCGGTAAAGGCGGCACGTGAGATTAATTCGGACCTGCAGATTGGCTGTATGATCGCGATGTGTCCAATCTATCCGCTCACCTGCGCGCCGGACGACATCATGATGGCGATGAACGCTATGCATCGTCGTTACTGGTTTACCGATGTGCACGTGCGTGGCCGCTATCCGCAGCATTTGCTCAACTACTTCGCGCGCCGCGGTTTTACGCTGGATATCACCGACG
The DNA here is from genome assembly GCF_057196925.1 of Klebsiella sp. SYXHC3. Lineage (NCBI taxonomy): Bacteria > Pseudomonadati > Pseudomonadota > Gammaproteobacteria > Enterobacterales > Enterobacteriaceae > Klebsiella > Klebsiella sp. SYXHC3. Next base: position 96,978 of record NZ_JBXUNG010000011.1, read on the forward strand.
CCGATCGCCTGGCGTTAAAAGAGGGTTGCGTCGACTATATTGGTTTTAGCTACTACATGTCCTTCGCCACCAAAGCGACTGACGATAATCCGCACCTGGATTACGACGAAAGTACCAGCCTGGTCTCCAACCCGTACGTCAAGAAATCGGATTGGGGCTGGCAGATTGACCCGGTTGGTCTGCGCTACTCGCTCAACTGGTTCTGGGATCACTATCAGTTGCCGCTGTTTATCGTTGAGAATGGCTTTGGCGCCATTGACGTGCGTGAAGCTGACGGCAGCGTGGATGACCAGTATCGTATCGAGTATCTCAGTGCCCATATTGCCGAAATGAAAAAAGCGGTAGTGGAGGATGGCGTCGATCTGATGGGGTATACCCCGTGGGGCTGTATCGATCTGGTCTCCGCCGGTACCGGCGAGATGAAAAAACGCTATGGATTTATCTTTGTCGATAAAGATAACGACGGTCGCGGCACGTTGGCCCGCAGCCGTAAAAAATCCTTTGCCTGGTATCAGCAGGTTATTGCCAGTAACGGCGAAAATCTGTAATCGCCAACAAGCATAGCCTTGTCAAAGATAAAAGCCGAAGGGGAACCTCCGGCTTTTTTTGTTTGTTTTATAATGTGTAACAATCCATAAATCACTTTGTTTGATATACGTCAAGCAAGATGGGTATGGCGCAATCCGCAAAAAGCGGTATAATCCCGCGATTTTTTTTGTGGCTGCCCCTCAGAGGAGAAAGAGAATGAAGATCGTGGAAGTGAAACATCCACTCGTCAAACACAAGCTGGGCCTGATGCGTGAGCATGACATCAGTACTAAACGCTTCCGTGAACTCGCCTCAGAGGTTGGTAGCTTACTGACCTACGAAGCAACCGCCGATCTCGCTACCGAGCGTGTCACTATCGAAGGCTGGAACGGTCCGGTCGAAGTTGAGCAGATCAAAGGTAAGAAAATTACCGTAGTGCCTATCCTGCGTGCCGGTCTGGGGATGATGGAAGGCGTGCTGGAGCACGTGCCGAGCGCGCGTATCAGCGTGGTTGGTATTTACCGTGATGAAGAAACGCTGGAGCCGGTTCCTTACTTCCAGAAGCTGGTTTCTAACATTGACGAGCGTATGGCGCTGGTGGTTGACCCGATGCTGGCAACCGGCGGTTCGATGATCGCAACTATCGACCTGCTGAAAAAAGCGGGCTGTTCGAGCATTAAGGTGCTGGTGCTGGTGGCGGCGCCGGAAGGCATTGCCGCGCTGGAGAAAGCGCATCCTGACGTCGAGCTGTACACCGCCTCCGTCGACCAGGGCCTCAACGAGCACGGATACATTATTCCGGGCCTCGGCGATGCCGGCGATAAGATTTTCGGTACCAAATAAATGATGAAGTGATAAAAAGCCGACTTTGAGAGTCGGCTTTTTTTTGAATAAATCACGCCCACAACAAATAACAAACGACTCTCAGAGGATAACATTATGACGCGCCGTGCAATCGGGGTGAGTGAAAGACCGCCGCTTTTACAGACAATCCCGCTTAGTTTGCAACATCTGTTCGCCATGTTTGGCGCAACGGTTCTGGTGCCTATCCTGTTCCACATTAACCCGGCTACCGTACTGCTGTTTAACGGCATCGGTACGCTGTTGTACCTCTTTATCTGTAAAGGCAAAATTCCGGCCTATCTGGGGTCGAGCTTCGCCTTTATCTCCCCGGTGCTGCTGCTGTTGCCGCTGGGTTATGAAGTAGCGCTCGGCGGTTTCATTATGTGCGGCGTCCTGTTCTGCATCGTCTCCTTTATTGTCAAAAAAGCCGGTACTGGCTGGCTGGATGTGATGTTCCCGCCGGCGGCGATGGGCGCCATCGTGGCGGTTATCGGCCTGGAACTGGCGGGTGTAGCGGCGAACATGGCCGGGCTGCTGCCGGCTGACGGTCAATCGCCCGATAGCAAAACCATTATTATTTCGATGGTGACGCTGGCGGTGACGGTTTTTGGTTCCGTACTGTTCCGCGGCTTCCTGGCGATTATCCCGATTCTTATCGGCGTGCTGGTAGGCTATGCGCTCTCCTTCGTGATGGGTGTGGTCGATACGACGCCTATCGCCGAAGCGCACTGGTTTGCACTGCCGACCTTCTACACCCCGCGCTTTGAGTGGTTTGCCATTTTCACTATTTTGCCTGCCGCGCTGGTGGTGATCGCCGAGCACGTGGGGCACCTGGTGGTGACCGCCAATATCGTTAAACGCGATCTGATCCGCGATCCGGGTCTGCACCGCTCGATGTTCGCCAACGGGCTGTCGACGATTGTCTCCGGTTTCTTTGGCTCAACGCCAAACACCACCTACGGTGAAAATATCGGCGTGATGGCGATTACCCGCGTATACAGTACCTGGGTTATTGGCGGCGCGGCGATTATTGCGATTCTGCTCTCCTGCGTCGGCAAGCTGGCGGCGGCGATTCAGATTATCCCGGTACCGGTGATGGGCGGCGTTTCTCTGCTGCTGTACGGGGTGATCGGCGCATCCGGTATCCGCGTGCTGATCGAATCAAAAGTCGATTACAGCAAAGCGCAGAACCTGATTCTGACCTCAGTTATTCTGATTATCGGCGTGAGCGGCGCGAAGGTGCATATTGGCGCGGCGGAGCTGAAAGGCATGGCGCTGGCGACGATCGTCGGTATCTGTCTGAGCTTGATCTTTAAACTGATCAGCGTTCTGCGTCCGGAAGAAGTGGTGCTGGACGCCGCGGATAGCGAAGAAGCGAAATAACGATCCTGATACCGGGCAGCGATCCTGCCCGGTTCTCTCCGGACCTAAAACTGTGTTAAACTCTTCGCGTTTTTCTGTAAGCCTATGTTGAGGTCCATCTGAACGCTCCGGCACAGCTCTCTTTGCCACTGTATCTTCCTGACGACGAAACGTTCGCGAGTTTCTGGCCGGGTGATAATCCTTCCCTACTTGCCGCTCTGCAGAACGTGTTGCGGCAGGAACACAGCGGATACATCTATATCTGGTCTCGTGAAGGCGCGGGGCGTAGCCACCTTTTGCATGCCGCCTGCGCTGAGCTATCCCAGCGTGGCGATGCCGTCGGCTACGTGCCGTTGGATAAGCGCACGTGGTTCGTGCCGGAAGTGCTGGACGGCATGGAGCAACTGGCGCTGGTGTGCATCGATAACATCGAGTGCGTGGCAGGGGACGAGCCCTGGGAGATGGCTATCTTTAATCTCTATAACCGTATTCTCGAATCAGGTAAAACCCGCCTGCTGATCACCGGCGATTGCCCGCCGCGGCAGCTGCATCTCGGCTTGCCGGATCTCGCCTCGCGCCTTGACTGGGGGCAAATCTATAAGCTGCAGCCGCTGTCGGATGAAGATAAGCTGCAGGCGCTGCAGCTACGCGCCAGACTACGCGGTTTCGAGATGCCGGAAGACGTCTGCCGATTCCTGCTCAAGCGGCTGGATAGAGAAATGCGCTCGCTGTTTATGACGCTCGATCAGCTCGATCACGCATCGATTACCGCCCAACGAAAACTGACGATCCCATTTGTTAAAGAGATCCTGAAGCTTTAAGCCGAAAGCGACGCCAGTTCCTGCTCTGCCAGCCCGGTTAGCTGCGCCACCAGCGCGGGGGCGAGACCGCTACGTAACATCGCGGCGGCGATACGCTGTGCTTCTTCTTTCCGGCCTTCTTGCCGGCCCTGAAGCAAACCGCGCTCCAGCCCTTGCTGCTCGAGATATTCTGCAATAGTCATCAGCGTCTCCTTATGTTGCGGCGTCCGGCGCGCCAACTCACGAATAAACTTTATCGGTTCGCGGCTATTTCCCGCGAGCACCAGGTTAGCGCCTGCACCTGTGTTTGCGTGGCTAATCCAGTCAATAATAATTCGCTCAGCTTGTCGAGTAACTGCGCCAGATCGCGTTGTCGAATATGTTTTTGCAGTAATTCCAGCGTTGCCATACGTTGATGAGTGGCGATTTCATCATCCGGTATGACGGTGATATCCGCCAGTGGAAATTCGCCGTGGTAGAGCGTGGTCGCCAGTTCCGGCGCGGCAAACTCATCCAGCCAGCGCATTGAAAACGGATAGGGCGTTACCAGGCCATGATAGAAAAGAACCGGGATCACCAGCGGGAGTTTTTCGTGTCCGGCATCAAGGTGGCGCTGCATGACGGCGACGGCGTAGCGCATCAGGCGAAAGGCCATATGTCGGTCGGGGCTACTTTGATGTTCGATTAGCGCGTAAATATAGCCGTCGCCCGCAGTGGTTTGCAGCGAGTAGAGAATATCGGAATAGTAAGGTCTGAGATCTTCTTCGATAAAATTACCTGATTCTAAATGTAGCGTGCGCAGATCGCAGATCTCCTTTAGCGCTTCAGGAAGATACAACCGGAGAAAATCACGCGCGGTATCCGAATGGGAAAGGTAGGTTTTAAATACTGCGTCATGCGGCGTGGAAATAGCTTTTTTCATTGGCAATCCGTCCAGTGGATTCAGGTGACGGACAGACAGTAGCACCACTGTGCGGGCAGGGGGAGTTGGCCTGTATTTTCTGGAAGCGGGCACGAAAAAAATCGCGCCGCGGGCAAGACCGGCGGCGCGTAGGGGTTAGCTGACGATTTCCAGTACCTGTTCCGGCGGGCGGCCGATACGCGCCTGGCCGTGGCTGACCACGATGGGCCGTTCGATGAGCTTCGGGTTCTCGACCATGGCCTGAATCAACGCCTCTTCGCTGAGCTGTGGGTCGGCGAGATTGAGCGACTTATACAGATCTTCTTTCTGGCGCATCAGTTCACGGGCGCTGCTCATATTCAGCATTTTCAACAGCTGGCGCAGCGTCGCGGCATCCGGCGGCGTCTCCAGATACAGCACCACTTCAGGGTCGATGCCGTTAGCTTTCAGCAGGCTGAGCGTGTCACGGCTCTTCGAGCAGCGAGGGTTGTGGTAAATTTTTACCGCGTCAGACATGTGGTCTCCTTACATTTTCTGATAGGGGCGGAATCTTTCCTGCAGCTGGCGCAGCTGGTCGATGCGAGCGTCGTAGCGCGCCTGCTGCAAACTGCCCAATTTTACTTGCGAACTGGCGCTGCTCAGCAGCGAGATGGCCTGGTCAAGCCTACCGGCCAGCGCCATGCCTTCGGCTCGCGCCGCCAGCTCCTGGTCGCGATGACCCAATGCGCCTTCCGCCTGCGCCAACAGGTCCCAACCGTTGCCGTCATCTTTATTGTTAAAGGTGTAGCGGTTGAGAATGGTCGCGGCTTCCGCCGGCTGCCCGCCCTGTACGTAGGCGTTGGCCAGGTTCAGCTGCAGGACCGGATCGGTGCGGATCTCTTTGGCGTTTTTCAGGCGGTTAATTGCGTCAGTGGTCTTTTTCTGCCCAAGATCGATATCGGTGGCGAGATCCAGATACCAGGGATTTTGTGGGTCGGCGCTGAGCAGCGGCTGGAGCGCTTTGCGCGCCTGATCGTAGTTATTGCTCTCCATAGCCAGTAGCGCGCGGCCATACTGCGCGGCGTGCTGTTCGCGGATGTTCCCTTTTGACCAGGCGTCAAGCAGATCGCTGCCGAGCTTATTTTCACCGGAGTTGTACATACCGAGGGTACGGGCCTTGGCGAGATAGAAATCCGCCGACGACTGGACTACCACCGGGCGCATCTGATTGGCGCGGTTACGGGCGTCGGCCAGACGGCTTTCCGGCAGTGGGTGAGTGAGCAGCATTTCCGGCGGGCGGCTGGAATAGCGGGATTCGTCGAGTAATTTACCCATAAACGCCGGCATCGCCTGCGGATCGAAACCGGAGCGCTGCAGTACCTGAATACCGATGCGGTCGGCTTCTTCTTCATTCTGACGAGTGAAGCTAATCATCCCCTGTTGGGTGCCAGCCAGGGTGCCGGTTAATGCCGCCATCCCCGCCTGCGGGCTGGCCATCGCCAGCAGAATAGAGCCTAGCGCGCCAACCCAGGTTAGCGGCGCACTACGTTTTTGGTCTTCCATCGCGCGCGCCAGATGGCGCTGGGTGACGTGGGAGATTTCGTGCGCCATTACCGAGGCAAGCTGGCTTTCGTTATCCGCATAGCGGAACAGCGCCGAGTGCAGCACCACGTTGCCGCCAAAGAAGGCAAAGGCGTTAATCTGATCGTTATTAATCAGATAAAAGTGGAACGGCGTACGGACGGAGTTAGCGTGAGCGACCAGGCGCATGCCCAGCCCGTTAATGTATTGCACCAGCAGCGGGTCGTTTATCAGCGGCGCGCTGCCGCGTAGCTGGCGTACGTAGTAATCCCCCATCTGCATTTCCTGACCGATGGAAAGGGTGCTTCCTGCCGAGGTGCCCATATCCGGCAGCGTATCCGCCGAGTCAGCGGCGGCAGGTAATATCGTCCCCAGCGTCAACGACGCGACGGCGGCGGCCAACAGCGTTTTCTTTAACTGCCTGAACATAACCTCTGTCCTGTAATGTGGGTGTGCCAGTTTGACCGGTTGTGCGGCCCAATGTTCCCATGCCGCAGATTCAGCGAGTTTAGCTGTCGTTGATGGCGTTGAAAATATGATATTCGCACAGTTGTGCAGGTTTGTGTCATAGCCAATAAAAAGCGAAGTCTTTTTTGTGACACTTAGATACAATTCCCAGGATTGTGGCGATTTGCGCTTCAGGGAAGGGTTTATGCTTGAGATGTTAATGCAGTGGTATCGTCGTCGTTTCAGCGACCCGGAAGCGATAGCGCTGCTGGTTATTCTGCTGGCCGGCTTCGGCATTATGTTCTTTTTCAGCGGGCTGCTGGCGCCGCTGCTGGTCGCCATCGTGCTGGCCTATCTGCTGGAGTGGCCCACCGTTCGTCTGGAGCGTATCGGCTTGTCGCGAACCTGGGCCACCTCGCTGGTGCTGGTGCTATTTGTCGGTATCTTGCTGTTAATGGCCTTTGTGGTGATGCCGGTGGCCTGGCAACAGGGCATTTATCTCATCCGCGATATGCCTGGTATGCTCAATAAGCTTTCCGATTTCGCCGCCACGCTGCCGCGGCGCTATCCGGCATTGATGGATGCCGGCATCATTGATGCAATGGCCGAAAATATGCGCAGCCGCATGCTGACCGTTGGCGATTCGGTAGTGAAGTATTCGCTCGCCTCGCTGGTCGGCCTGCTGACGCTGGCGGTTTATCTGGTCCTGGTTCCGCTGATGGTTTTCTTCCTGCTGAAAGATAAACAGCAGATGCTCAATGCCGTACGCCGCGTATTACCGCGTAATCGCGGCCTGGCGGGGCAGGTGTGGAAAGAGATGAACCAGCAGATTACCAACTATATCCGCGGCAAGGTGCTGGAGATGATTGTCGTCGGCGTCGCCACCTGGATAGGCTTCATTCTCTTCGGTCTCAACTACTCGCTGCTGCTGGCGGTGCTGGTGGGATTCTCGGTGCTGATTCCGTATATCGGCGCTTTTGTGGTCACCATTCCGGTGGTCGGCGTGGCGTTGTTCCAGTTCGGCGCGGGTACTGAGTTCTGGAGCCTGTTTGCCGTATACCTGATAATTCAGGGGCTGGATGGCAACCTGCTGGTGCCGGTTCTCTTCTCGGAGGCGGTGAATTTACATCCGCTGGTGATTATTCTGTCGGTAGTGATTTTCGGCGGGCTGTGGGGGTTCTGGGGGGTATTCTTCGCGATTCCGCTGGCGACATTAATCAAGGCGGTGGTTCACGCCTGGCCTGATGGAATGGTTATTGAAGACGAGTGACGCGCTGACTGACGCAAAAAAACGCCGGGCGATTTATTATCCCCGGCGTTTTCATTTAGACGTTATGCGTTTTCTTTCAGCCAGTTCAGCACGACATCGTGGTGATTGCTGGTTTTGAAGTTATCAAACACATGTTCAATCTTGCCGTCAGCATCAATGAGGAAGCTAATACGGTGAATGCCGTCGTAGGTTTTCCCCATAAATGATTTTTCGCCCCAGACGCCGAACTGTTCGCAGACCTGATGATCTTCATCAGACAGCAGCGTAAAGTTCAGCAGCTCTTTTTCGGCAAAACGAGACAGTTTTTCTGGTTTATCAGTGCTGATACCCAGTACTTCGACGCCCGCTTTTTTCAGGTCGTCCATATTATCGCGTAAACCGCACGCTTGTACGGTGCAGCCTGGGGTCATGGCTTTCGGGTAAAAATAAACCAGAACACGCTGTCCCTGGAAGTCGGTTAAATTTACTTCCTCGCCGTCCTGGTCCGGTAAGCTAAATTTCGGTGCGATATCACCGGCTTTCAGTGGGGTCATTGGTTAAACTCCATCCTGTTCATCATGCTGTGAATAATTAACGATGTTAATACTGCCTTGTGCGCTCAGTTCTGTACATAGTGCTTTGAACGCTTGCTCGATATTTGTCGTGTTTTGCGAGGCAGGACTGTGTGCGGTGATTTGAATAAATAGCTGAGCGGCGTCTTTATCTTCTCCCGGTTGAGTACGGGAGACCAGTTCGGCGATATTCATATTCCACGTGTCGCACAGCGCGGTAAAGCGCTCAATGATATGCGGCGAGTCCGGCACCTCTACCTGGATCCAAACCGTATTCGGCATCGCCTGCGGTGGGCGGGCGGAGGTGCGCTTCATTACGATCAGCAAATCCAGCTCGGCTCCTTTTAACGGCAGCGTTGATTCGATCAGGTTAATCGCGTTCCACGAGCCGGAAAGCAGCATTATAAACGTGAACTCGTCGCCGAGCATGGCCAAGCGGCTGTCTTCAATATTGCAGCCGCAGCTGCTGACGTGGCGAGTGATTGTGTTTACGATGCCGGGGCGGTCTGCGCCCAGAGCGGTAATCACCAGATAGTGTTGTAATGAGGCTGTCAAACCTGTTCTTCCTTTAAAAAGGTGAGGTAACATTAGGAAAGCATAAAAAAAACCGGCGTACAACATCCCAGATGGCGTTGGGTCTCTTGCTTTTATTGCAGCACCAAACGTAACATTGAGAATCTTGTCCCACTTCTGCTCTGAGGATGGCCCATGTTCACGGGAAGTATTGTAGCGCTTGTCACGCCGATGGATGATAACGGTAATGTCTGCCGGTCAAGCCTGAAAAAACTGATTGATTACCATGTCGCCAACGGAACCTCGGCGATTGTTTCGGTAGGGACTACCGGCGAATCCGCAACGTTGAGCCATGAAGAGCATGGCGACGTCGTGATGATGACCCTTGAGCTGGCCGATGGCCGCATCCCGGTCATTGCTGGTACCGGTGCAAATGCAACCGCAGAGGCGATTAGCCTGACCAAACGTTTCAACGATAGCGGCGTTGTCGGCTGCCTGACGGTCACTCCTTATTATAACCGTCCGACCCAGGAAGGCCTGTTCCAACACTTTAAAGCTATCGCTGAACATACTGACCTGCCGCAAATTCTGTATAATGTGCCGTCCCGTACCGGTTGCGATATGCTGCCGGAAACCGTTGGCCGCCTGGCGGAAATTAAAAATATTGTCGGTATTAAGGAAGCAACAGGGAACTTAAGTCGCGTTCACCAGATCAAAGAGCTGGTTTCAGATGACTTTATTCTGCTGAGCGGCGATGACGCAACCGGCATGGACTTTATCCAGCTCGGCGGCGTCGGCGTCATTTCCGTCACGGCGAACGTTGCTGCGCGTGAAATGGCGGACATGTGCCGACTGGCGATGGCGGGTCAATTCGCGGAAGCTCGCGCGATTAACCAGCGTCTGATGCCGCTGCATACAAAATTATTTGTCGAACCCAACCCGATCCCAGTCAAATGGGCTTGTAAGGCGTTGGGACTTGTAGCGACCGACACGCTGCGCCTGCCGATGACGCCGATTACCGAAGCGGGTACGAAAGCGGTTACCGCAGCGCTGAAGCATGCCGGTTTGCTGTAGAGTTTAGGGAGATTTGATGGCTTACTCAGTACAGAAGTCGCGCCTGGCGAAGGTTGCGGGTGTTTCGCTGGTTTTACTCCTCGCGGCCTGTAGTTCTGACTCGCGCTATAAGCGTCAGGTTAGCGGCGACGAGGCTTATTTAGATGCCACGCCGCTCAGTGAACTTCACGCCCCGGCGGGGATGATCCTGCCGCTGCAGACTGGCGACTACAACATTCCGGTTGCCGCCAGCACCGGTGCGGTAGGCAAGGCGCTGGATATTCGTCCGCCAGCTCAGCCTTTAGCCCTGGTCAGCGGCGCGCGTACCCAGTTTAACGGCGACACCTCCACCCTGATGGTGGAAAACAGCCGCAGCGGTTCTTTATGGGCGCAGGTGGTTAGCATCGTACAGGCGAAAAACTACACCATCACCAAGCGTGACGATGCAGGCCAGACGCTGAATACCGATTGGGTAGAGTGGAACCGCCTTGATGAAGACCAGCAGTACCGTGGCCGTTATCAAATCTCCGTTAAGCCGCAGGGCTATCAGCAGGCGGTGGTGGTGAAGCTGGTGAACCTGGAGCAGGCGGGCAAGCCCGTGTCTGACCCGGCTTCTCTGCAGCGCTACAGCACCTCAATGCTGAACGTTATCTCTTCCGGTCTTGATTCCAACGCCACTAATGCGCAGAACGCGGCGCAGAGAAGCGCTGGCGCGACCTTCGACGTGCAGAGCGCGGCGGATGACACCGGCTTGCCGATGCTAGTGGTACGCGCGCCGTTCAACATGGTGTGGCAGAAATTGCCGGCCGCGCTTGAAAAAGTGGGCATGAAGGTAACCGACAGCACTCGCTCTCAGGGCAGCATGGCGGTAACTTACAAGCCGCTGTCTGACAGTAGCTGGCAGGATCTGGGCGCCAGTGACCCGCAGCTGGCCTCTGGCGACTATAAACTGCAGGTCGGCGATCTCGATAACCGCAGTAGTCTGCAGTTTATCGACCCGAAAGGCCACACCCTGACGCAGTCGCAAAATGACGCCCTGGTAGCCGTATTCCAGGCCGCATTTAACAAGTAATAAAAAGGGCTGGAGCAATCCGGCCCTTTTTAATGTATAGTGACGCAAACGTGTGCGTAGCCGCAAAGTCAGGTAATTTGCCTGATTTTGCCTACGGGCGGAAAGGTAATTTTTTGGCTTAATATCACTGGAGTGGTGAAAGATGAAAAAGCAAGCTGAGTTGTATCGTGGTAAAGCGAAAACGGTATACAGCACAGAAAACCCGGATCTGCTGGTACTTGAATTCCGTAACGATACGTCAGCAGGGGATGGCGCCCGCATCGAGCAGTTCGATCGTAAAGGTATGGTGAATAACAAATTCAACCATTTCATTATGAGCAAGCTGGAAGAAGCCGGTATCCCGACCCAAATGGAAGCGCTGCTTTCTGATACTGAATGCCTGGTGAAAAAGCTGGATATGGTGCCGGTTGAATGCGTGATTCGTAACCGCGCGGCAGGTTCACTGGTGAAACGCCTGGGTATTGAAGAAGGTATCGAACTGACTCCGCCGTTGTTCGACCTGTTCCTGAAAAACGACGCCATGCACGACCCGATGGTCAACGAATCCTACTGTGAGACGTTCGGCTGGGTGAATAAAGAAAACCTGGCGCGCATGAAGGAGCTCAGCTACAAAGCGAATGACGTACTCAGCAAACTGTTTGATGATGCTGGTCTGATTCTGGTCGACTTCAAGCTGGAGTTCGGTCTGTTCAAAGGCGAAGTGGTGCTTGGCGATGAATTCTCTCCGGACGGTAGCCGTCTGTGGGATAAAAACACCCTCGATAAAATGGACAAAGATCGCTTCCGCCAGAGCCTCGGCGGCCTGATCGAAGCTTACGAAGAAGTGGCCCACCGTCTGGGCGTCAAGCTCGACTAATCCCCTCCGCGCCGGAAGAAATCGTCTCTTCCGGCACTCTTATTCGTTGTTTCCTGTGGTAATCCTCCGCTGAACCGCCTACGATCTCTCATATTCGTAACATGATGGAATAGAGGTGCTTATGCGCTGGCAAGGGCGTCGTGAAAGCGACAATGTGGAAGACAGACGTAGTGATTCAGGTTCGCCGCTGGGCGGCGGCGGTGGCGGTTTCCGTATTCCAAGCGGTAAAGGCGGCATCGTCCTGCTAATTATCGTTCTGGTGGCGGGTTACTATGGCGTGGATTTAACCGGCATGCTGACCGGCGAACCGATGCCGCAGCAGCAGACTTCAACCCAGCGTTCGATCAGCCCGAAGGATGATGAAGCGGCGAAGTTCACCTCCGTTATTCTGGCCACTACCGAAGATACCTGGGGGCCTATTTTTGAAAAGATGGGGCGGCAATACGTACAGCCGAAGCTGGTGATGTATCGCGGCGCGACCCGTACCGGCTGCGGCACCGGTCAATCGGTGATGGGGCCGTTCTACTGCCCGGCGGACAGCACGGTCTATATCGACCTGTCATTCTATGACGAGATGAAAAACAAACTCGGCGCTGACGGCGACTTTGCGCAGGGCTACGTGATTGCGCACGAAGTCGGCCACCATGTGCAGAAGCTGCTCGGCATCGAACCTAAGGTCCGTCAGATGCAGCAGCAGGCTTCGCAGACTGAAGTGAACCGCCTGTCGGTGAAAATGGAGCTGCAGGCAGACTGCTTTGCGGGCGTCTGGGGCAATAACATGCAGAAACAGGATGTGATGGAAACCGGCGATCTGCAAGAGGCGCTCAATGCCGCTGAGGCCATCGGCGACGATCGTCTGCAGGAGCAGAGCCAGGGCCGCGTGGTGCCGGACAGCTTCACCCATGGGACCTCCCAGCAGCGCTATACCTGGTTCAAACGCGGTTTCGATAGCGGCGATCCTTCGCAGTGTAATACCTTCGGCAGCGCGCTTCGCTAACGTTTGCCGATGGAAACGCTGCTTGACCTGACCGCGCAGATGGCGCGCGAGGGTATTCGTCGCCTGCTGGTGCTCAGCGGCGACGAACATTGGTGTCTGGCGCAGGCCGTTGAGCTGCGAGAGCGGCTGGGCGGCGATAGTCTGTGGGTCGGCGCGTTGCCGCAGCAGGAACCCTACGTGGCGCCGGGCGCGCTGAAAACGCTGCTCGGGCGCGAGTTCCTGCATGCTTTCTTCGATGCTCGTCACGGTTTTGACGTGGCGGCTTTTGCTGCCCTCGGCGGTACGCTCCGCGCCGGCAGTTGGTTAGTGCTCCTGGCGCCGGATTTTGCCCGCTGGTCTGAGCAGGCGGATGGCGATTCGCTGCGCTGGAGCGATACATCTGAACCGATCGCCACCCCTAACTTTGTCCATCGTTGTCTTCAACTCTTTAGCGCGGATCCTGAGGTCGCGCTGTGGCGACAGGGCGACGGCTTACGGTTGCCGGAGGCCGCGCCGCGCAGAGACTGGCACGCTGCCGATGGCTACCCGCAGGCCGAACAGGCCGCCATTCTTTCGTCACTACTGTCATCGCCCCCGGAAATTGCCGCCGTCACCGCCGGGCGCGGGCGCGGTAAATCCGCGCTGGCGGGAATGTTGATCCATCAGCTCGCCGGCTCCGCTATCGTCACCGCGCCGACGCGCGACGCGACAGCGGTCATCGCCGCTTTTGCGGGGGAGAAGATGCGCTTTATGGCGCCTGATGCCCTGCTGGCAAGCGACGCGAAAGCCGACTGGCTGGTGGTTGATGAGGCCGCCGCTATCCCCGCGCCGACGCTGCGCCAGCTGACGGCGCATTTTCCCCATACGCTGTTAACGACGACGGTTCAGGGCTATGAGGGAACCGGTCGCGGCTTCTTATTGAAGTTCTGCGCCGGTTTCCCAACGCTACGGCGGTATCATCTGTCGTCGCCGATTCGCTGGGCGCCGGGTTGCCCGCTGGAGTCGGTTATCGACCGGTTATTATTATTTAACGATGAGGCGTTTCTCCAGGCTCCGCACGGGGAACCGCAGCTGGAGACGTTAAGCCAGCGTGCCTGGCGCGAACAACCCTCGCGCCCATCAGAGGCTTATCAACTGCTTTCCGGCGCGCATTACCGCACGTCGCCGCTGGATTTGCGCAGGATGATGGATGCGCCGGGCCAGCACTTTACCGTGGCTCGCTGCGGGAATGGCGTCGCTGGCGCGGTGTGGCTGGTGGAGGAGGGAGGGCTTGAACCTGAACTTAGCCGTGCCGTCTGGGCTGGATATCGCCGCCCGCGCGGCAATCTTGTGGCCCAGTCATTGGCCGCGCATGGCGGCAGCCCACTGGCGGCGACGCTGACCGGCAGGCGCGTCAGCCGTATTGCCGTACATCCAGCGCGTCAGCGCGAAGGGCTGGGGCAGCGTTTAATCGCCCATGCCGTCAAGCAGACGCACGGCTGTGACTATCTCTCCGTCAGCTTTGGTTATACCCCTGAACTATGGCGCTTCTGGCAGCGCTGCGGTTTTCTGCTGGTGCGGATGGGCACGCATCGCGAGGCGAGCAGCGGTTGCTATACGGCGATGGCGCTTTATCCGCTCAGCGAAGCGGGGCAGCAGCTGGCCTGGCGCGAACATCAACGGCTGGCGCGGGATGAACGCTGGCTAAGTCAGTGGCGTGACGAACGCGCTCCGGTGACGGCGGATGAAACAGCTATGCTTACTGAGGAGGACTGGCTGGAGATTGCCGGTTTTGCCTTTGCGCATCGTCCACTGCTGACGGCGGTTGGGAGTCTGAACCGGCTTCTGCAGGTGACGCCGCTGCCGTTAGTGGCGCTTCGTGCGCGATTAGCGCAGCACGATGAGGCAGCGCTGTGCGCAAACCTTGGTTTATCCGGGCGCAAGGCGCTGTTGGGGCGACTGCGGGAAGAGGCGGCGGCGGCGCTGTCAGGCCTCGATCCTGCCCGCGCGCAACGGCTGGACGAGTGGGTCAGGAAGCTGCAATTTTTTTAACTAACTCATTCAGTTAAATGGCATGGTCATATTCTCTGCGCGGCGTAAACTGCCTTGCATCAATCAGGAGCCAGATTCCTGCTTATCTGAGACATCAGGAGATAACCATGAAACACGATCACTTTATTGTTCAGAGCCCGGCAACACCTGCGCAACAGTTGCTGCTGCTGTTTCATGGCGTTGGCGATAATCCGGTTTCGATGGGGCAAATTGGTAGCTGGTTTGCGCCGCAATTTCCCAATGCGCTCATTGTCAGTATCGGTGGCGCAGAACCCTGCGGCCCGGCGCCGGCGCGGCAGTGGTTTTCGGTGCAAGGCGTGACGGAAGAGAATCGTCAGCAACGCATCGATGCCATTATGCCGACCTTTATTGAAACGGTGCGCTACTGGCAAAAACAGAGCGGTTTGGGCCCACAGGCGACGGCGCTGATCGGTTTTTCGCAGGGGGCGATTATGTCGCTTGAGAGTATTAAAGCCGAGCCAGGACTGGCGTCGCGGGTGATTGCCTTTAACGGCCGTTACGCGACGCTGCCGCAAACGGCGACCACGCAAACCACCGTGCATCTGATCCACGGCGGCGAGGATCGGGTGATCGATCTGGCGTGGGCGGTTTCCGCGCAGGAGCGGCTGCAGGAGCTGGGGGGAGATGTCACGCTGGATATCGTTGAAGATCTCGGACATGCCATTGATGACCGGAGCATGCAGTTTGCCCTCGATCGGCTGCGTTATACCGTACCGAAGCACTATTTTGATGAAGCGCTAAGCGGCGGTACGCCGAAAGATGACGATATTATCGAAATGCTGTAATGGCCCCGCGGTACAACGTCGGCTGGTATAGGTAGATACTGTTATCGGTTTACAACTTTTTTAAGGGTTTTCCCGGACGCGGCGCGTTGCGCCTTCTCCGGGCTACCAAATCGCACAGCGCTGTAGCCCCGGTAAGCGGCAGCGCCACCGGGGAATTTTGAGGCCACCAACACCGGCAGTTTCAGTTCGCAATGGTACAAATCGTAGCCCGGGTAAGGCGTCAGCCGCTACCCGGGAATGCATCCAGCCTACGCGATGACGGGGAGCGCAGGTTTACTTCTTCGGCTGGTCTTTGTTCGGCCAGTCGTCGTCGTCATCCCACTTGCTATTGAAGTCGCGATGCGGCGGCAGATCCGGTTTGTTATCGAGATATTTTTTCGGGTCGACGCGATTAAGATCTTTAATCACATTGATCATCACGCCGACTAAAAATACCAACACCAGAATCCACCAGTGATTGATAAGCCATTCCATGCTGTGTCCTCTTTTTACCCCGCAGCGGCGCTGCAGGGTAATCGTTATTGTCGTCAGGCGACCAGTTGTTCCATGATGCGTTGATACATCCGCGCCAGCAGCTGCAGGTCGGCGGCATTGACGCATTCATTAATTTTATGAATGGTCGCATTCACCGGACCCAGTTCAACTACCTGCGCGCCCATGCGGGCGATAAAGCGTCCGTCAGAGGTACCGCCGGTGGTTAGCAACTGCGGTTTTACTTCATTATAGTGCTCAATGGCGTTCACTACCGCATCGACAAGATTGCCGCGGCCGGTCAGGAATGGCTGGCCGGAAAGCCACCATTCGACGGTATAGCGCAGCTGATATTTTTCCAGCAGCGCGATGATGCGGGCCTTGATCATCTCGTCGGTCAACTCGGTGCTGAAACGGAAGTTGAACTGAACGAACATATCGCCAGGGATGACGTTGTTACTGCCGGTGCCAGCCTGCACGTTGGCGATTTGCATGCTGGTCGGCGGGAAGTACTCATTGCCTTTATCCCATTCGATAGCCACCAGCTCCGCCAGCATCGGCGCGGCGCGGTGTACCGGGTTATCGGCGAGGTGCGGATAAGCGACGTGGCCCTGGACTCCATGAATCGTCAGGTTACAGGTGAGTGAACCGCGACGGCCATTTTTCACGACATCGCCAACCACTTCGGTACTTGAAGGTTCGCCGACCAGGCAGTAATCAAGGCGCTCGTTACGCGCCATCAGCGTTTCGACCACTTTTACCGTGCCATGGGTGGCGCTGGCTTCTTCATCTGAGGTGATGAGAAACGCCAGGCGTCCTTTATGATCCGGATACTGCGCGACAAAGCGCTCGGCGGCGACAACCATCGCCGCCAACGACCCTTTCATATCCGCCGCGCCGCGGCCAAACAGCATGCCATCGCGAATAGTTGGTTCAAACGGCGGGTTGATCCAGCGGTCGGCGTCGCCGGCCGGCACCACATCGGTATGGCCGGCAAAGGCCAGCGTTTCACCCTGTCCACGCCAGGCCCAGAAATTTTGCGTATCGCCGAAGTCCATCGCTTCAACGGTAAAACCGATCGCCCGCAGACGTTCAATCATTAACGCCTGGCATCCCGCATCATTGGGGCTAAGGGAAGGGCGGCGAATAAGCTGCTGAGCCAGCTCAATGACCGGGCAAGACATAGACTACACCTCGTTAATAAATTTTTCGTAGTTTGCTTCGCTAAAGCCCAGCAGCATAGGCTGACCGGGCGCGCAGAGCAATGGGCGTTTGATAATTGCCGGCATTTCCAGCATCAATGCCGCCGCCGCATCGGCATTATCGATCCCAGTGCGGACCGATTCATCGAGTTTGCGCCAGGTGGTGCCGCGGGTGTTAAGCAGCGCTTCCCAGCCTAATTCGGCAATAAAGGTATTCAGCAATTCGCGGTCCAGTCCGTCAACACGATAATCATGGAAGCGATAGTCAATCTGATGGGCTTCCAGCCAGCGGCGGGCCTTTTTAATGGTGTCGCAGTTTTTGATGCCGTACATGGTCAACATAATTAAACCTTCACGTTAAAAGAATATGTTTCTCAGTTTTTTCCGAATATATAAGCTTTGTTAAATAATACGTGAATCGGCTGGATAAATATAACTTTTCAGCCTTGTCTGATTAAAATTTGTTCTTTTTCACGGCAGACTAAGACAATGAATTACAGGAATTCTGATATTAACAAAATGTTGCTTAATGTTGCTCTGTGTCACATTAAATTTACATGAACCGGCTTATGGTAGCGGCAAGCCAGAGTATTCAAGGCTTGCGGCGACAAGAAAAGCGATTAGAGCGATAGATCGGACGAACTTCTCCTGAGCGGGGAAATTATCTAAAATCGCCATAATAATAAGAGAGGCTATTATGATTGAACATGAACTGGGGAACTGGAAAGATTTTATTGAAGACATGCTGCGTAAATAAAATCTGGCTTTGTCGGTACTGAAGACAATGTTTGACCCATGAAAAAGGCGACTATGACAGTCGCCTTTTCTGTTATTTGAAGGTTTATTCCGGCCTCTCTTTCAGCGGGAAGCGGCGGCGCACCAACACGAAGAACAGCGGCACAAAGAAGATGGCCAGCACGGTGGCGGAGAGCATCCCGCCCATGACGCCGGTACCGACCGCATGCTGACTGCCGGAACCCGCGCCGGTACTGGTGGCCATTGGCAGCACGCCGAAGATAAACGCCAGCGAGGTCATCAGTATCGGGCGTAGACGCTGGCGGCAGGCCGATAGCGTGGCGATCAGCAGATCTTCGCCTTTCTGGTTCAGCTCGTTGGCGAACTCAACAATCAGGATGGCGTTCTTTGCCGACAGGCCGATGACCGTCAACAGACCAACCTGGAAGTAGACGTCGTTTTCCAGGCCGCGCATCCAGGTCGCCAGCAGCGCGCCGATAACCCCCAGCGGCACCACCAGCATCACCGAGAATGGTACCGACCAGCTTTCATATAGCGCCGCCAGACACAGGAACACCACCAGCAGAGAAATGGCGTACAGGGCAGGCGCCTGAGCGCCAGACAAACGCTCCTGATAGGACATCGCCGTCCATTCAAGGCCGAAACCGTTCGGTAGCTGTTTGGCTAACTCTTCCATGATGGTCATGGCGGTACCGGTACTGACGCCTGGCGCGGCCTCACCGACGATCTCGACCGCTGAGTAGCCATTGTAACGTTCGAGGCGCGGTGACCCCGTTTCCCAACGCGAGGTGGCGAAGGCGGAGAACGGTACCATGGTGCCGCTACTGTTACGCACATACCACAAATTGATATCGTCAGGCAGCATGCGATATTTCGCCGCTGCCTGGACGTAGACCTTCTTCACGCGTCCGCGATCCATAAAGTCGTTTACGTAGCTCGAACCCCAGGCGGTCTGCAGCGTATCGTTAATATCATCAATAGAGACCCCCAGCGCCTGGGCTTTACGCTGGTCGATATCAACCTGGAGCTGCGGGCTGTCGTCCAGACCGTTGTGGCGAACGCGGGTGAGCTGGTCGTTGTTCGCCGCCAGCTCCAGCAGCTTGTCGCGTGCTGACATCAACGCCTCGTGACCGTTACCGGCGTGGTCTTCGAGCTCCATATCGAAGCCCGCGGAGCTGCCAAGGCCGCTGATGGCCGGTGGGCTGCTGGCAAAAACGCGCGCTTCTTTAATTTTATTGAAGGCTTTGGTCGCGCGCTCAATGATAGCGAACGAGGAACCGGTTGTCGGGTCTCGCTGGTCCCAGTCTTTCAGGCGGACAAACATACGAGCGACGTTCTGGCCGTTGCCGCCGGGGCCGGAGCCGACGGTAGCAAATACCGACTCGACGTTACTCTTCTCGTTATTAAGGAAATAATCCTCCGCTTTCTGCACCACTTTCAGCGTCTGCTGTTGGGTGGAACCGCTCGGAAGCTGTATCGAGGTGGTGAACATACCGCGGTCTTCCAGCGGCAGGAACGAAGTCGGCAGATGCAGGAACAGCAGCACCATGCCGCCGAGCAGCAGGACGTAAATCAAAATCCAGCGCAGCGAGCGGTGGAGAATTTTGCCTACGAAAGTTTCATAGCGGCTGGCGCTGCGGTTGAAGGCGCGGTTAAACCAGCCAAAGAACCCTTTTTGACCATGTACTTCGCCTTTGTGAATCGGTTTTAACAGCGTGGCGCACAGCGCCGGGGTGAGGATCATCGCTACCAGCACCGACAGCACCATTGCTGAAACGATGGTAATGGAGAACTGGCGGTAAATGGCGCCGGTGGTGCCGCCGAAGAAGGCCATGGGCACGAATACCGCCGATAGCACCATAGCGATACCGACCAGCGCCCCCTGGATCTGCTTCATCGATTTTCGCGTCGCTTCGCGCGGCGAGAGCCCTTCCTCGCTCATAATGCGCTCGACGTTTTCGACCACGACGATGGCGTCATCGACCAGCAGGCCGATAGCCAGCACCGTCGCGAACATCGTCAGGGTGTTAATACTGTAACCGCAGGCGTAAAGCACCGCGAAGGTGCCCATCAATACCACCGGCACGGCGATGGTCGGGATCAGGGTCGCGCGGAAGTTCTGCAAGAACAAATACATGACCAGGAACACCAGCAGAATCGCCTCCAGCAGCGTTTTTACTACATCGGTAATCGAGGCTTTTACAAAAGAGGTGGTCTCGTAGGCGACTTTATACTGCAGCCCGTGCGGAAAATATTGCGACAGTTCATCAAGACGGGCGATAACGCGCTCGGCGGTGGCCATTTCGTTGGCGCCGGAGGCGAGCTTAATTCCCAGTCCCGAAGCGGCCTGACGATTATAGCGGCTCAGATAATCATATTTTTCAGCGCCCATTTCGACGCTGGCGACATCGCCCAGCGTGACTTCCGAACCATCCTGATTCACGCGCAGGGTAATATCGCGGAACTGCTGTGGCGTTTGTAGCAGCGATTGTGAGTTGATGGTGGCGTTCAGCGCCTGTTTATCCACCGACGGGGTACCGCCCAACTGGCCGACGGCAATCTGCGCGTTCTGCGATTCGATGGCGTCAGTCACATCTTTCGCCGTCATCTGATAGCTGTTGAGTTTCGCCGGATCGAGCCAGATGCGCATCGAGTACTGCGAACCGTAGGCGTCGATATCGCCGACGCCGTTGACGCGGCTTAGAGGATCCTGCACGTTACTGGCGACGTAGTCGGCAATATCCTGCTTATCCATGCTGCCGTCGGTAGAGACAAACGCAAGAGTGAGAATGTTGGTGTCGCCGGTTTTGCGCACCGTGACCCCCTGATTCTGTACCGCCTGCGGCAGTTTACGCATCGCCGATTGCAGCTGGTTTTGTACCTGCTGCACGGCCTCATCCGGGTCGGTACCGGCGGTAAAGCTCAGGGTAACCGTTGCCTGACCGGTGGCGCTACTCTGCGATGACATGTACATGAGGTTATCGAGGCCGGTCATATTCTGTTCGATAACCTGGGTCACGGTATTCTCCAGCGTCTGCGCGGAGGCGCCGGGATAATTGGCCGTCACCCGGACGTTAGGCGGCGCCAAATCCGGATATTGTTCTACGGGGAGCGACAAAATTGCCAACGTGCCGGTCAGGACCAACAGAATAGCCAAAACCCAGGCAAAGATGGGGCGATCGATAAAGAAATTCGCCATCGGAATCAGGACCTCATTGTATACATTTTTTGTTATTGCGCAGCTTGTGACACTTTATAGTTAACCCCGCAGGCAATCGTGGAGAAATTAAGGAGATAGTGTAATTTATCATGTGTCTTTTATGAGAGCGTAAAGAAACCTCTGCCGCTCCTCTCTGAATTTATATGCGCTTATCACGTCTTTTCTGTCATTCCGTCAAAGCCGCCTATTATTGCTCAGCTAAATGAAACAAAATTTCATTCAGGTCAATATTTTTGATCTAAACCGGATTCTGGCGAGAAAAGCCGATTTCTGGGCAAATGACCATTGTCCCACGGTCATGATGTCAGGTAATAAACAGTCATACTAAATGAGGGGTTATTAGCGATAAGCCGGAAGGATGTATGAACCACTTTATTATGAGCGATAGTCGCAAATGCATCGGATGCAGGGGCTGCGAAGTGGCCTGCGTGATGGCGCATAATGGCGAACAACATGTCTTGACCCCACAGCGCTTTTTGCCGCGTATTACCGTTATTAAAAACCAGAAACAGCGTAACGCGGTAACCTGTCGTCACTGTGAAGGCGCGCCCTGCGTGCGTAGCTGCCCTAATGGCGCTATTAGCCAGCAGGATGACAGCGTATTGGTGCATGGAGAAAAATGTATTGGCTGTAAATCCTGCGTGGTGGCTTGCCCCTTTGGCGTGATGCAAATCGTCGTCACGCCAGACGGCAGGGCAACGGCGCACAAGTGCGACTTATGCTATGAGCGCCAAGCAGGGCCGGCCTGCGTGCAGAATTGTCCGGCGCAGGCATTACAGCTGGCGACCGATTCCACGCTAAGCGAGATGGCGAAAACGCGGCGCCTGCGGGCAGCGCGTGCGGATGCGGCGTCGTGGCAACATCGTACTTTGACCGCTTTAGCGTCAACCTCTGGCGATAAGGCCAGCCAGATGGCGGCCACGCCCGCGCGCGGCGAGGCGGATAAACTGGCGGCTGATGCGCGTAAACAGCACTTTGGCGAAATCTATTTGCCCTTCAGCGCCGAACAGGCGCGGCGGGAAACGCAACGCTGTCTGAAATGCGGCGATCGCAGCATCTGCGAGTGGACCTGTCCGCTGCATAACCATATTCCGCAGTGGATCGAGCGGGTAAAAGCCGGCGACATCGCCAGCGCCGTTGAGCTTTCCCATCAAACCAACTGTCTGCCGGAAATCACCGGCCGCGTCTGCCCGCAGGATCGCCTGTGCGAAGGCGCCTGCACGCTGCGCGACGAGAGCGGCTCGGTGACTATCGGCAACATCGAACGCTATATATCCGACCAGGCGCTGGCCGACGGCTGGCGCCCGAACCTTTCGGCGGTAAAAGCCAGCGGCAAGAAGGTTGCCATCATCGGCGCCGGGCCTGCGGGCCTGGCCTGCGCCGACCTTCTGGCGCGTAGCGGCGTGGCGCCGGTGGTGTTCGATCGCCACCCGGAAATCGGTGGCTTGCTGACTTTCGGTATTCCGCCTTTCAAGCTGGATAAATCATTGCTGGCCCGTCGGCGCGAGATTTTCAGCCAAATGGGCATCCGCTTTGAACTGAACTGCGAGGTGGGCAAAGACATCGAACTCGCTCAACTGCTTGCAGACTATGACGCGGTTTTCGTCGGCGCCGGTACCTATCGCTCGATGAAAGCCGATCTGCCCAATGAGGAGGCGCCGGGCGTGTATGAAGCGCTGCCGTTCCTTATCGCCAACACTAAACAAGTGATGGGGCTGGAAGCGCTGGCCGATGAACCTTATATCGATACCGCCGGGCTGAATGTTGTCGTGCTGGGGGGCGGCGATACGGCGATGGACTGCGTGCGTACCGCGCTGCGCCACGGCGCGCAACGGGTCACCTGCGCCTATCGTCGGGATGAAGCTAACATGCCGGGGTCGAAAAAAGAGGTCAAAAACGCCCGCGAAGAGGGGGCGAGCTTTGAATTCAATGTTCAGCCGATCACCCTTGAGCTCGGCGAGGACGGCCGGGTCAGCGGCGTGCGCTTTCTGCGTACCCGGCTTGGCGAACCGGACCCTCAGGGCCGCCGCAGTCCGTCGCCGATCCCCGGCAGCGAATTTGTGATGCCTGCCGATGCGGTCATTATGGCGTTTGGTTTCCACCCGCATTCGATGCCGTGGCTGGAAGTCGCAGGGGTACAGTTGGACAGTCGCGGGCGGATCAAGGCGAACGTGGAGAGCCTCTATCGTTACCAGACCAGTAATCAGAAGATCTTTGCCGGCGGCGACGCGGTACGCGGCGCGGATTTGGTGGTGACGGCGATGGCGGAAGGGCGGCATGCCGCGCAGGGGATCATGGACTATCTTGGTGTCGCTTCCGCACTGCCGCACTAACGACAAAGCAGGCTCCGCGGCGTAGTATGACTGGGTTATTTCACGCTGCGGAGTTTGCATGTCACTTAATATTCACGTCATTAAAGATAAAATCCTCTCCGAAAACTACTTTCTGCTGCGCAACATGACCTATGAGTTGACGCGCCGCGACGGCAGCGTCGTGCGTCACAAACGCGAAGTGTACGATCGCGGCAACGGCGCCACGGTTCTGCTTTACAACCCCAACAAGCAGAGCGTGGTACTGGTGCGTCAGTTCCGCGTCGCCACCTGGGTTAACGGCAACCCGGATGGCATGCTGATTGAAACCTGCGCCGGACTGCTGGATAACGACGCGCCAGAGGTATGCATCCGCAAGGAGGCGATTGAGGAGACCGGCTATCAGGTCGGCGAGGCGCGCAAGGTCTTCGAACTCTATATGTCGCCCGGCGGCGTGACCGAACTGATTCACTTTTTTATCGCCGAATACAGCGAAGCGCAGCGCGCTAACCGGGGCGGCGGCGTGGATGATGAAGATATTGAGGTGCTGGAACTGCCGTTCGTCCGGGCGCTGGAGATGATCGCCAGCGGTGAAATTCAGGATGGCAAAGCGGTGATTCTGCTGCAATACCTACAAAATTCCGGCCTGATGTCGCGGGATCTCTGATAAATCTGATTGAGCAAAACCCCGCCAGTGCTGATGATAATGATGAATTAGAAATCACTCTGTCAGTCATACTTCGGGATTGTGCCGCTCATGTTTTATCGGGTTTTAATGCTGCTTTTTTTCGGTTTTCTGCCGACGTCGTTGGCGTGGGCGGCGCCAGCCCAGCAGTTGTTTGGAGACTGGCTTGTCACCTGCAACAATCAAAATTATTGCGTCACGCGTAATGTCGGGCTGCATCATGGATTGGTGATGACGTTAAGCCGCAGCGCGGGGGCAGCCACCGATGCCGCTTTACGCATCGAACTTGGCGGCGTCGGTAATCCGGTTGCCGCGCTGGCGGCCATCGGCCCGCGGCTGCAGCTAGATGGAAAACCGCTGCATTTTGACGGTAAACATTGGCAGATTGCCGATAAGCTGATTAAAACCGGTGATAGCGTCAGTATCGACGCTTTCCTGCAGCAGGCCCAGGAGGGGAAAGAGATTACCCTGCAAAACGGTCTGCAAAGCATTTCATTGAAGGGCCTGAAGGCCGCGCTGCTATTTATTGATAATCGGCAAAAGCGGGTCGGCAGCGAAACCGCGTGGGTCGGCAAAGGTGAAGAACCACCGCTCAGCGTACCGCCAGCGCCGGCGTTGCGCACCGTAGGCAAAGCGGAGGTGGCGCAGTCACCCCTCAGCCGCGACGAACTTAATGAGCTTATCGATTACGGCAATGAGCGGATGAACGCCAGCCCCTGTTCGCTCGATCCTTTCCGCCGGGAAATCCGCGTCACCGCGCTGACCGATGAGAAAGTTCTGCTGATGACCAGTTGCGAAGCGGGCGCCTACAATACCGTTTGGCTGGCGTGGCTGGTGTCGCGCAAAACGCCGCATCTTGCCCGCCAGGTGCGCCTGGCGCTGCCTTTCCAGCCGCCCGGCAATGCGCCGCGCGATATTGAGTTGATTAACGCCAGCTTTGACGAGCAGCGTCATGAACTGGTGACCTTCGATAAAGGCCGCGCGCCGGGCGATTGCGGGATCCAAACCCGCTGGCGTTATGACGGCCAGCGGTTCAATTTGACCCGCTACGCTCAGCAACCGCAGTGTGATAACTGGCAGGGGCCAGACGCCTGGCCCACACTATGGATCACCCGTTAAGCACCTTACGGCTGACTTCGACAATATGTTCAGCGGTAAAGCCGAAGAACGGGAATAGCTTGTCGGCGGGCGCCGATTCCCCGTAGCGGGTCATACCAACAATTGCGCCTTTCAGGCCGACATATTTATACCAGTAGTCGGCGATACCGGCTTCGATAGCGACGCGGGCGCTAACATCGGAAGGCAGCACCGACTCGCGCCAGGCCTCATCCTGAGCATCGAAAACGTCGGTGGAAGGCAGCGACACCACCCGCACGTTTATGCCGCTGGCCAGCAGCGTCTCCGCCGCCTGAACGGCGATCTCGACTTCTGAACCGGTGGCGATCAGGATGAGATCCGGCTTGCCGCCCGCATCCTTCAGAACGTAACCGCCGCGAGCAATTTCCTGTACCTGTTCCGGCGTACGGGCCATTTGCGCCAGATTCTGTCGCGAAAGGATTAGCGCGGTAGGGCCGTCATTGCGTTCGATGGCCGCCTGCCAGGCGACGGCGGTTTCCACCTGATCGCACGGCCGCCAGGTACTAAAATTGGGCGTCAGCCGCAGGCTTGCCAGCTGCTCTACCGCCTGGTGCGTTGGGCCATCTTCGCCAAGGCCGATTGAATCATGGGTATAGACCATAATCTGATGCGCCTTCATCAGCGCCGCCATGCGTGCGGCGTTACGCGCGTATTCGACGAACATCAGGAAAGTCGAGGTATAGGGAATAAAACCGCCGTGCAGGGCGATGCCGTTAGCTACCGCGGTCATACCGAATTCGCGTACGCCGTAGTGGATATAATTACCCGCCTGATCCTCTTTGATCGACTTCGAGCCGGACCAGATCGTCAGGTTACTGGGCGCCAGGTCGGCGGAACCGCCGAGCAGCTCAGGCAAATCCGGGCCGTAGGCGTTAAGCGCATTTTGCGAAGCCTTACGGCTGGCTATTTTCGCCGGTTCCGACTGTAGCTTCGCCACATAATCATGGGCCGTTTTTTGCCAGTTAGCCGGGAGCTCGCCTTCCATGCGCCGTTTGAGCTCTGCCGCCAGTTCTGGATATTGCTGCTGGTAAGCGGCGAATTTTTCATTCCACGCATGTTCTGCTTTCTCGCCGCGCGGCCGCGCATCCCAGCCCTGATAAATTTCTTTTGGGATTTCAAACGGCGGGTATTTCCAGCCCAGCTGTTCGCGGGCCAGCGCGACCTCTTTTTCCCCCAATGCCGCGCCGTGCGACTCTTCGGAACCGGCTTTATTCGGTGAACCAAAGCCGATTATGGTGCGGCAAATAATCAGCGAGGGTTTGTCTGTTACCGCCTGCGCTTCCTGGATTGCCTGCTTCACCGCCTGGGGGTCGTGACCGTCGATATCGCCAATCACGTGCCAGTGGTAGGCGCGAAAGCGCTCGGCGGTATCGTCGGTGAACCAGCCTTCAACGTGGCCGTCAATAGAGATACCGTTGTGATCGTAGAACCCGATCAGCTTGCCTAATCCCAGGGTGCCCGCCAGCGAACTGGCCTCGTGAGAAATCCCCTCCATCAGACAGCCATCGCCCATAAACACCCAGGTGTAGTGATCGACGATGTCGTGGCCGGGACGGTTAAACTGCGCCGCCAGCGTACGTTCGGCGATAGCCATCCCGACGGCGTTAGCCAGCCCCTGGCCGAGCGGCCCGGTGGTGGTTTCCACGCCGGGGGTATAACCATGTTCCGGGTGACCCGGCGTTTTCGAATGCAGCTGGCGGAAGTTTTTCAGCTCATTCATCGGCAGATCGTAGCCGGTCAAATGCAGCAGGCTATACAGCAGCATCGAAGCATGGCCGTTAGACAAAATGAAACGATCGCGATCGTACCAGTGCGGGTTTGTCGGGTTGTGCTTGAGAAAATCGTTCCACAGCACTTCGGCGATATCCGCCATCCCCATCGGAGCGCCGGGGTGGCCGGAATTGGCTTTCTGGACGGCGTCCATGCTCAGGGCGCGAATGGCGTTAGCAAGCTCTCTTCGGGACATAGTCGTTTACTCCGTGACAAAGGATGACAGTTTTGCTGCTAGCAGATCTTCCAGTTTGCGTTGATCGACGGCGAACTGGCGAATACCTTCCGCCAGTTTTTCTACCGCCATCGGATCCTGGTTATGCTCCCAGCGGAATTCCGCTTCGCTCATCGGAACCGGGCGTGGCAGTATCTGATGAGCGGGGATGAGTTTGCGTATTACCGGCGCGTCGCTGGCCTGCAGCTCTTGTAACAAGGCCGGGGAGATGGTGAGGCGGTCGCAGCCAACCAACGCGAGGATTTGTTCGGTGCGGCGGAAGCTGGCGCCCATCACGATGGTGTTGTACTTATGGAGTTTGAAATAGTCGTAGATATTGCGCACCGATTTCACTCCCGGGTCTTCATCAACCACGTAAGGATCTAACGGCTGACGAGCCTGATACCAATCGTAAATACGCCCGACGAAGGGCGAAATCAGAAACACGCCGGCTTCAGCGCAGGCGCGAGCCTGGGCGAAAGAGAACAGCAGCGTCAGGTTGCAGTGAATCCCTTCTTTTTCCAGCACCTCCGCGGCGCGGATCCCTTCCCAGGTGGAGGCTAGTTTGATCAGGATCCGCGACTTATCGATCCCCATTTCCTGATAGAGAGCGACCAGATGGCGCGCTTTCTCGATACTTTTTTCACGATTGAAGGAGAGACGGGCATCGACTTCGGTGGAGACGCGCCCTGGGATGCTTTTGAGTATTTCCGCACCAAAATTGACCGCCAGTTTATCGCAGGCATTGGCGACCTGCGTCTCGCGGTTGCCGCCCTGTTTTGCAGCCCAGGCGAGGGCATCATCGATAAGCCCGGCGTAGTTATCCAGTCCGGCAGCCTTTAAGAGCAGCGAAGGGTTGGTGGTGGCATCTTCAGGCTGATAGTGGCGGATAGATTCAATGTCGCCGCTGTCGGCGACTACGGTGGTGAATTGTTTGATACTGTCTAGCTGGTTCATTAAAAAGTACTCCTGGAACAATAAGTTGCATGAGTTCTTGTCGTTATGCGGTAGAGGTCGTGATGAGGTACATAACTAAAAAGCATAGCAGACGGGGCTATCATTGACCGTGAAACTAGGTTACATAAATATTATAAATTGATAACAACCAGACCTTTGTGATGGCAAGAGTATGGCGGCCTTCAAAGTTTAAACCGCCGTCAGGCGCGATACTAAGCCTCGCCTTAAGGCGGGCCGACGGCTCGCCATCACGCTTCACCCCCTACGATTCGATACGTGAAAGGAACCATAAAATGGATGAGCAGTTGAAACAAAGCGCCCTCGATTTCCACGAGTTCCCGGTGCCCGGGAAAATTCAGGTGTCGCCGACTAAGCCCCTGGCGACCCAACGCGATCTGGCGCTGGCATATTCGCCGGGCGTTGCCGCGCCGTGCCTGGAAATTGAGAAGGATCCTTTGGCCGCTTACAAATACACCGCTCGCGGCAACCTTGTGGCGGTGGTCTCCAACGGTACCGCCGTCCTCGGTTTAGGCAATATCGGCGCGCTGGCCGGAAAACCGGTAATGGAAGGAAAGGGCGTTCTGTTTAAAAAGTTCGCCGGTATCGATGTGTTCGATATTGAAGTTGATGAGCTGGATCCTGACAAATTCATTAATGTCGTTGCCGCCCTGGAGCCGACGTTTGGCGGCATCAACCTCGAAGATATTAAAGCGCCGGAATGTTTCTACATTGAGCAGAAACTGCGTGAGCGCATGAATATTCCGGTGTTCCACGACGATCAGCACGGCACGGCGATTATCAGCACTGCGGCGATCCTCAACGGTCTGCGGGTGGTCGAGAAGAATCTCTCCGATGTGCGGATGGTGGTCTCCGGCGCGGGAGCGGCGGCAATCGCCTGTATGAACCTGCTGGTGGCGCTGGGAATGCAGAAACACAATATCGTGGTCTGCGACTCGAAAGGCGTTATCTATAAAGACCGTGAAGCCAACATGGCGGAAACCAAAGCGGCCTACGCGGTGGAAGACGACGGGAAACGTACCCTCGACGATGTCATTGATGGCGCGGACATTTTCCTCGGCTGCTCCGGGCCGAAAGTTCTGACCCCGGAGATGGTCAAGAAAATGGCGCGCTCGCCGCTGATCCTCGCTCTGGCGAACCCGGAGCCGGAAATCCTGCCGCCGCTGGCGAAGGAAGTGCGCGACGACGTGATTATTTGTACCGGCCGTTCCGACTATCCAAACCAGGTCAACAACGTGCTGTGCTTCCCGTTCATTTTCCGCGGCGCGCTGGATGTTGGCGCGACGGCGATAAACGAAGAGATGAAGCTGGCGGCGGTTCATGCTATCGCCGAGCTGGCGCATGCCGAACAGAGCGAAGTCGTGGCTTCCGCCTATGGCGACCAGGATCTCAGCTTTGGCCCGGAGTACATTATTCCGAAACCGTTCGATCCGCGTCTGATCGTCAAGATCGCCCCAGCGGTCGCTAAAGCGGCGATGGAATCCGGCGTGGCGACGCGGCCAATTGCCGACTTCGATGCCTACATCGAGAAGCTGAGCGAGTTCGTTTATAAAACTAACCTGTTTATGAAGCCGATCTTCTCCCAGGCGCGCAAAGAGCCGAAGCGCGTGGTGCTGGCGGAAGGCGAGGAGACTCGCGTGCTGCACGCCACGCAGGAGCTGGTTTCTCTGGGGCTGGCGAAGCCAATCCTCATCGGTCGCCCGAGCGTGATTGAAATGCGCATCCAGAAACTGGGCCTGCAGATTAAAGCGGGCGTGGACTTCGAAATCGTCAATAATGAATCCGATCCGCGCTTCAAAGAGTACTGGAGCGAGTACTACCAGTTGATGAAGCGCCGCGGCATTACCCAGGAGCAGGCGCAGCGGGCGGTCATTAGCAACACTTCGGTCATTGGCGCGATTATGGTTCATCGCGGTGAGGCGGATGCGATGATCTGCGGAACCATCGGAGATTATCATGAGCACTATCGCGTGGTTCAGCCGCTGTTTGGCTTCCGCGACGGCGTCAGCACCGCCGGGGCGATGAACGCGCTGCTGCTGCCAAGCGGAAACACCTTTATCGCCGATACCTATGTCAACCACGATCCATCGCCGGAAGAGCTGGCGGAGATCACCCTGATGGCGGCGGAAAGCGTGCGTCGTTTTGGTATCGAACCGCGTGTCGCGCTGCTGTCGCACTCTAACTTCGGTTCAGCTGATTGCCCGTCTGCCAGCAAAATGCGCAAAACGCTGGAATTGGTGAAAGCGAGCGCGCCGGATCTGATGATTGACGGCGAAATGCACGGCGACGCCGCGCTGGTGGAGAGCATCCGCAACGATCGTATGCCGGATAGCCCGCTGAAAGGGGCGGCTAATATTCTGGTGATGCCGAATATGGAAGCCGCGCGTATCAGCTACAACCTGCTGCGCGTCTCCAGTTCGGAAGGGGTAACCGTCGGGCCGGTACTGATGGGTATCGCTAAGCCGGTGCATATTCTCACGCCTATCGCCTCCGTGCGCCGTATCGTCAACATGGTGGCGCTGGCGGTCGTGGAAGCGCAGACCCAGCCGCTGTAAGCACAATAAAAAAGTAAGCCCCGGTAATCCGGGGCTTTTTTGTCTCAGGAGACCTAAATCAGATCCACTCTTTGACTTTAATAAACTCGCTCAATGCGGCTTCCGGGCTGCCTTCTTGCGGATGGTAGTCATACTCCCAGCGCACCAGCGGCGGCATCGACATCAGAATAGACTCCGTACGACCGCCGGTCTGCAGGCCGAACAGCGTGCCGCGATCCCACACCAGATTGAATTCCACATAACGCCCGCGGCGATAAAGCTGGAAATCGCGTTCGCGCTCACCGTAAGGCGTGGTTTTTCGACGCTCAACGATCGGCAGGTAAGCGTCGGTAAAGCCGTTGCCCACTGCCTGCATAAAGGCGAAGCAGTGGTCGAAGTCCGGGGTATTTAAATCATCAAAGAACAGACCGCCAATGCCGCGCTGTTCGTTGCGGTGCTTAAGGAAGAAGTAATCATCGCACCACTTTTTGTAGCGCGGATAGACCTCGTCGCCGTACGGCAGGCATAAATCGCGGGCAGTACGATGCCAGTGAATGGCGTCTTCTTCAAACCCATAATAAGGCGTTAGATCAAACCCGCCGCCGAACCACCACACCGGGTCGGCGCCGGGCTTCTCGGCAATAAAAAAGCGAACGTTAGCGTGGCTGGTCGGCACATAGGGGTTGCGCGGATGCACCACCAGCGAAACCCCCATTGCTTCAAAGCTGCGCCCGGCCAGTTCCGGGCGGTGGGCGGTAGCCGAGGCGGGCATCGCATCGCCGTGGACGTGAGAAAAGTTAACCCCGGCCTGCTCAAAGATGCCGCCGTCGCGTAAAACCCGGCTGCGTCCGCCGCCGCCGCCTTCGCGCTGCCAGCTATCTTCAACAAAATCCTTGCCGTCAACGGCGGAGAGTTTGGCGCAAATGGCATCCTGCAGCTGAAGAAGGAAGGCTTTGACCTGCTGTACATCGGGTTTCATTAACGTCTCTTCGAATGCGCTTTCTGGTTATCGAACCAGTGGAAATAACTAATAATGCCGGAAGCGATAGCGTTAGCAATCTTCTGGCGGAAAGCGGTTGTGCCGAGTAGCTTCTCTTCATTTGGGTTGGTAATGAACGACGTTTCGACCAGCACCGAGGGAATCGAAGGGGACTTCAGCACCACAAAGGCCGCCTGCTCTGTATTGCGGCTGTGCAGTTTATGCACCGGCTTAATCTTTTTCAGAATATGCGAGCCGAGCGTCAGGCTGTTCTTAATGGTGTCGGTTTGCACCAAATCGAACAATACCTGCTGCAGCAGATGGTCCTTATCCGTCGCTTTTTTACCGGCGACCTCATCGGCGCGGTTTTCGCGCTCGGAGAGATATTTCGCCATGGCGCTACTGGCGCCGCGGTTGGAGAGCGCAAAGACGGAGGCGCCGGCCGCACTCGGGTTGGTAAAGCCGTCGGCGTGAATCGACATAAACAGATCGGCGCCGTGCTGGTGGGCGATCTCAACGCGATCGTACAGCGGAATAAAGGTATCGCCGCTACGCGTCAGACGGGCATCGATGCCGTTGCTGCGTAAAATGCTGCGCACATTTTTAGCAATGGCCAGCACGACGTGTTTTTCTTTCGAACCGTTGTGGCCAATTGCCCCCGTATCGATGCCGCCATGACCGGGGTCAAGCATCACCAGACGCCTGCTGCCTGCTTTCTTTGCGACGGGTTTGCTGTGTCCATTGGAAGTTTTTAGCGGCTGCTCTTTGGCAGTGGCTTGGGAAGCGACGCCGGTTAGCGTCATCGCAGCCAGTCCTGCTTTCAGCACCTGACGGCGCGAAGCAAGTATTTTTAATGGTTTAAAAGTGCTCATTCGGCCTGAATTGTAAACAAGTGATGTCCAATGTTATATCGTATCGCGTTTCCCGTTACGACCACTCAAAATAAGAATTGTTTTACTTTTCATTTCAATACATGACAAAGCGATATTATGCCATTTTTTGCTGATGATTTCGCCTGATATTGGCTATCAGTCATATTCGCGCCATAATCACTGTTTTTAACCGTAAATGGTGGGGAATACCATGGAGATTCGCGTTTTTCGCCAGCAGGATTTCGAAGAAGTGATCACCCTTTGGGAGCGCTGCGATCTTCTGCGCCCATGGAACGATCCGGAAATGGATATCGAGCGTAAGCTCAACCACGACGTGAGCTTGTTTCTGGTCGCTGAAGTGAACGGTGAAGTGGTGGGGACGGTGATGGGCGGTTACGACGGCCACCGCGGCTCCGCTTACTATCTTGGCGTACATCCGGAATACCGCGGCCGCGGTATCGCTAATGCGCTGCTCAATCGGCTGGAAAAGAAGCTGATCGCCCGCGGTTGCCCGAAAATTTCAATTATGGTGCGTGACGATAACGATGTGGTGCAGGGGATGTACGAGCGTCTCGGTTACGAGCACTCGGATGTACTCACCCTGGGTAAACGCCTGATTGAAGATGAAGAATACTGAATTTATTCCTGCCGATTATGATACCCAGGGTCGTTTACGGCTGCCGCTGTTGTTTTGGGGTGTGCTGTTGCTGCAGGCGCGCACCTGGGTGCTGTTCGTCATGGCCGGCGCCTCCCGCCAGCAGGGGGATGCGCTGCTGAGCCTGTTCTATCCCGATCACGATAACTTCTGGCTGGGTTTGCTGCCCGGCGTACCGGCGGTCGCGGCATTTCTGCTTAGCGGTCAGCGTCAGCGTTTCCCGCGTCTCTGGCCGCTGATGCGCTGGCTGCTAATTGCTTCACAGGCGCTATTGCTGGCCTGGCAGCCGTGGCTGTGGTTCACCGGCGAGGCGCCTTCCATGCTGACCATCGCCCTGCTGGCGGCCGATATTTATGCGCTATGGTGGCTGATAACCAGCCGCAGGTTGCACGCCTGTTTTCGCCTTGAAGCGCTTTAATGGCACTTTTTGCCGATCGCGCACTCCAACATGCGTTGAATGAATCAGAAAGGATTGAGTTATGAAATCGCTACGTCTAATGCTTTGCGCGCTTCCGCTGGCGCTAACCGGCTGCTCAACGATGAGCGCGGTGAACTGGTCGGCTGCCTATCCATGGAACTGGTTTGGTTCCTCCAACGAGGTCACCGAGCAGGGCGTGGGTAAACTGACGGCGTCGACGCCGCTCAATGAACAGGCAATTAGCGATGCCCTCGGCGGCAGCTACCGTCTGCGCAGCGGAATGAAAACCGCGGATGGCAAAATCGTTCACTATTTTGAAGCGCTAAAGGATGACAAGCTGGCGCTGACTATCAACGGCGATGGCGGTACGGTGAGCCGCATTGATGTGCGCGATAGCGCGATTCCCGCCGCCAGCGGCGTGAAAATCGGTACCCCGTTTAGCGAGCTGTACGGCAAAGCGTTCGGCAACTGCGAGAAAGGCGTTCCCGACAACGGCGCGGTGGTGGAATGTAAAGCGCCTGGCAGCCAGCACATCAGCTACGCCTTTACCGGCCACTGGAGCGGTCCGGACGAGCTGATGCCGTCCGACGATACCCTGAAGAACTGGAAAGTCAGCAAAATTATCTGGCGTCGCTAATTTGATCTGAAGAGACACGTGGGCGGATAAAAACGGTTACAATGGCGCGTTAGCAACGTCATAGCGTTGTGGTTGCATCATTTCAGGAGGAGCGATGTCTCAGGTTCAGAGCGGCATTTTGCCGGAACATTGCCGCGCGGCGATTTGGATTGAAGCCAATGTAAAAGGGGACGTTAACGCCCTGCGCGAAGCGAGCAAAATTTTTGTCGATAACGTGGCCACCTTCCAGGCTAAATTCCCTGACGCCAAACTCGGCGCGGTGGTCGCTTTCGGCAATACCGTCTGGCGTCAGCTGAGCGGTGGTGAAGGCGCGGAAGAGTTAAAAGATTTTCCGGTTTACGGCAAAGGGCTGGCGCCATCCACGCAGTATGACGTGTTGATTCATATTTTATCCGCCCGTCATGAAGTGAACTTTTCCGTCGCCCAGGCGGCGGTGGCCGCTTTCGGCGACGCCATTGAAGTGAAAGAAGAAATTCACGGTTTCCGCTGGGTGGAAGAACGCGATCTGAGCGGCTTTGTCGACGGCACCGAAAACCCGGCAGGCGAAGAAACCCGCCGTGAAGTCGCGGTGATTAAAGACGGCGTTGACGCGGGCGGCAGCTACGTATTCGTGCAACGCTGGGAGCACAATCTTAAGCAGCTGAACCGCATGAGCGTGCCGGATCAGGAGATGATGATTGGCCGTACCAAAGAAGCCAATGAAGAGATCGATGGCGACGAGCGCCCGATTACTTCGCACCTGAGCCGCGTGGACTTAAAAGAAGATGGCAAAGGGCTGAAAATCGTCCGCCAGAGCCTGCCATACGGTACCGCCAGCGGCACTAACGGCCTGTACTTCTGCGCCTACTGCGCGCGCCTGTATAACATTGAGCAGCAGTTGCTGAGTATGTTCGGCGATACCGACGGTAAGCGCGATGCCATGCTGCGCTTCACTAAACCGGTGACTGGCGGTTATTACTTCGCGCCGTCGCTGGAGCGTATTCAGGCGCTGTAATTTTTCCCCTCACCCTAACCCTAACCCAGAGGGTTAGGGTGTAAGCGAATCCAGCATACGTACAGCCGCTTTCAGCAAAGCTTTGCCAGTTGCTTATTCTCTTTTCTACTTCCAAATCGCCAAACGGTATATAAAACCGTTACTCCTTTCGTACTCGTTATAAATATGATGATCATCAGTAAATGATCATTTTTGATAAGGGTGCGCAATGGCCGTTAAATCACTGAAAAAAGGATATCTGGCGCTGGCAGCTTCCATGCTGCTGGTGGCGCAGGCGCAGGCGACTGAACTGCTGAACAGTTCCTATGATGTTTCCCGCGAGCTGTTCGCCGCCCTTAATCCGCCTTTTGAACAGCAGTGGGCAAAAGAAAACGGCGGCGACAAGCTGACCATCAAGCAGTCCCATGCGGGCTCCTCCAAGCAGGCGTTGGCGATTCTGCAGGGCCTGAAGGCTGACGTCGTGACCTATAACCAGGTGACGGACGTCCAGATTCTGCATGATAAAGGCAACCTGATCCCGGCAGACTGGCAGAGCCGTCTGCCGAATAACAGCTCGCCGTTCTATTCGACCATGGCTTTCCTGGTGCGTAAGGGCAACCCCAAAAATATTCATGACTGGAACGATCTGGTGCGTTCTGACGTGAAGCTGATCTTCCCGAATCCTAAAACTTCAGGCAACGCGCGCTATACCTATCTTGCGGCCTGGGGGGCGGCGGACAAAGCCGATGGCGGTGATAAAGCCAAAACCGAACAGTTCATGACCCAGTTCCTGAAGAACGTCGAGGTATTCGATACCGGCGGTCGCGGCGCGACGACCACCTTCGTCGAGCGCGGGTTGGGCGATGTGCTGATTACTTTTGAATCGGAAGTTAACAACATCCGTAAACAGTATGAAGCGCAGGGGTTCGAAGTCGTTGTGCCGAAGGTCAATATCCTCGCCGAATTCCCGGTCGCGTGGGTAGACAAAAACGTTAAGGCCAACGGTACTGAAAAAGCGGCGAAAGCCTACCTGAACTATCTCTATAGTCCGCAGGCGCAGACCATCATCACCGATTACTACTATCGCGTGAACGATCCGAAAGTGATGGCGTCGCTGAAAGATAAATTCCCGCAGACCGAACTGTTCCGCGTGGAAGACCAGTTTGGCAGCTGGCCTGAAGTGATGAAAACCCACTTCGTCAGCGGCGGCGAGCTGGACAAACTGCTGGCAGCGGGGCGTCAGTAATGTTGGCTGTATCGTCCAAGCGCGTGCTGCCGGGCTTTACCCTGAGCCTTGGCACCAGCCTGCTGTTTGTGTGCCTGATTTTACTGTTGCCGCTCAGCGCGCTGGTGATGCAGCTGGCGCAGATGAGCTGGGCGCAGTATTGGGAGGTGATTACCAACCCTCAGGTGGTCGCCGC
Organism: Klebsiella sp. SYXHC3; assembly: GCF_057196925.1. Classification (NCBI taxonomy): domain Bacteria; kingdom Pseudomonadati; phylum Pseudomonadota; class Gammaproteobacteria; order Enterobacterales; family Enterobacteriaceae; genus Klebsiella; species Klebsiella sp. SYXHC3. The sequence continues at coordinate 133,775 of NZ_JBXUNG010000011.1, forward strand.
CTATAAAGTCACGCTGCTGTCGGCTTTTGTGGCCTCGATTTTTAACGGCGTGTTCGGCCTGCTGATGGCGTGGATTCTTACCCGTTATCGTTTTCCAGGCCGTACGCTGCTCGATGCCCTAATGGACCTGCCGTTCGCGCTGCCGACGGCGGTGGCGGGTCTGACGCTGGCCTCGCTGTTCTCGGTTAATGGCTTGTACGGCGAGTGGCTGGCGAAGTTTGATATCAAAGTGACCTATACCTGGCTTGGCATCGCGGTGGCGATGGCCTTTACCAGCATCCCGTTTGTGGTGCGTACCGTGCAGCCGGTGCTGGAAGAGTTAGGGCCGGAATATGAAGAGGCGGCGGAAACCCTTGGCGCGACGCGCTTACAGAGTTTCCGCAAAGTGGTGCTGCCTGAACTGTCGCCAGCCCTGCTGGCGGGGATTGCGCTGTCGTTTACCCGCAGCCTTGGCGAGTTCGGTGCGGTGATCTTTATCGCCGGCAACATCGCATGGAAAACGGAAGTGACTTCGCTGATGATTTTCATTCGTTTGCAGGAGTTTGATTACCCGGCGGCGAGCGCGATTGCCTCGGTGATCCTCGCGGCTTCGCTGCTGCTGCTGTTCTCTATCAACACCCTGCAGAGTCGCTTTGGTCGACGCGTGGTAGGTCACTAATGGCGGAAGTTACTCAATTGAAGCGCTATGACGCGCCCCGGATCAACTGGGGCAAATGGTTTCTGATCGGCGTCGGGATGCTGGTATCCGCCTTCATCCTCGTGGTGCCGATGATTTATATTTTTGTCCAGGCTTTCAGTAAAGGGTTAATGCCGGTGCTGGAAAACCTGGCCAATCCGGACATGCTGCACGCCATCTGGCTGACGGTGATGATCGCGTTGATTACCGTGCCGGTGAATCTGGTGTTCGGGACGCTGCTGGCCTGGCTGGTAACACGCTTTACCTTCCCTGGCCGCCAGCTGCTGCTGACGATGCTGGATATCCCGTTCGCCGTCTCGCCGGTGGTGGCAGGTCTGGTTTATTTACTCTTTTATGGCTCCAACGGCCCACTCGGCGGCTGGCTTGATGAGCACAACCTGCAGATCATGTTCGCCTGGCCGGGCATGGTGCTGGCGACTATCTTCGTCACCTGTCCGTTTGTGGTCCGCGAGCTGGTGCCGGTCATGATGAGTCAGGGAAGCAACGAAGATGAAGCGGCGATCCTGCTCGGCGCTTCCGGTTGGCAGATGTTCCGTCGGGTGACGCTACCCAATATTCGCTGGGCGCTGCTGTACGGCGTGGTGCTGACCAACGCCCGCGCGATTGGCGAATTCGGCGCGGTGTCGGTCGTTTCCGGCTCGATCCGCGGCGAAACGCTGTCGCTGCCGCTGCAAATTGAATTACTGCAGCAGGACTACAACACCGTCGGTTCGTTTACCGCCGCGGCCCTGCTGACGTTAATGGCTATTTTGACCCTGTTTTTAAAGAGTATGTTGCAATGGCGTCTGGCCAATCAGGAAAAACGCGCGCAACAGGAGGGAAATCATGAGCATTGAGATTGCCAATATTAAGAAATCGTTTGGTCGCACCCAGGTGCTGAATGATATCTCGCTGGATATCCCTTCCGGGCAGATGGTTGCGCTGTTGGGGCCGTCCGGCTCCGGTAAAACCACCTTATTGCGGATTATCGCCGGGCTGGAGCATCAATCCAGCGGCCATATCCGTTTTCACGGTACCGACGTGAGCCGAATGCACGCGCGCGATCGTAAAGTGGGCTTTGTTTTCCAGCACTATGCGCTGTTTCGACATATGACGGTATTCGATAACATCGCCTTTGGCCTGACCGTGCTGCCGCGCCGTGAGCGTCCCAATGCGGCGGCGATCAAAGCCAAGGTGACCAAACTGTTGGAGATGGTGCAACTGGCCCATCTTGCCGACCGTTATCCGGCGCAGCTTTCCGGCGGCCAGAAGCAACGCGTGGCGTTAGCGCGCGCGCTGGCGGTCGAGCCGCAAATTCTGCTGCTGGATGAACCCTTTGGCGCGCTGGATGCGCAGGTGCGTAAAGAACTGCGCCGCTGGCTGCGCCAGTTGCATGAAGAATTAAAATTCACCAGCGTGTTTGTTACCCACGACCAGGAAGAGGCGATGGAAGTCGCAGATCGGGTCGTGGTAATGAGCCAGGGCAACATCGAACAGGCCGATGCGCCTGAACGCGTCTGGCGTGAACCTTCGACCCGTTTTGTGCTCGAGTTTATGGGCGAAGTTAACCGCCTGCAGGGCACCATTCGCGGCGGCCAGTTCCACGTCGGCGCCCACCGCTGGCCTTTAGGCTATACCCCGGCATACCAGGGGCCGGTCGATCTGTTCCTGCGGCCGTGGGAAGTAGATATCAGCCGCCGTACCAGCCTGGATTCGCCGTTGCCGGTGCAGGTGCTGGAAGCCAGTCCGAAGGGGCACTACACCCAATTAGTCGTCCAGCCTCTTGGGTGGTATGACGAACCGCTGAGCGTGGTGCTGGCGGGCAATGAGGCCCCGTCCCGCGGCGAACGCCTGTTTGTCGGCTTGCAGAATGCGCGCCTGTATAACGGAACCGAGCGCATCGAGCCGCGCGGCGAACTTGCTCTGGCAGAGTCGGCCTGATAGCTTAAATCCACGTGCTTTTGCCGGGCGGCTCAGCGCTGCCCCGGCTGACAGCCCGGAGCGCATGACGCGGCCGGGCTTTTTATTGGACAGCTGAAGTGAACACATTAGAACAAACAATTGGCAACACGCCGCTGGTGAAATTACAACGTCTGGGGCCGGACAACGGCAGCGAAATTTGGCTCAAGCTTGAGGGCAACAACCCGGCAGGCTCGGTAAAAGATCGCGCCGCGCTGTCGATGATTGTCGAAGCGGAAAAGCGCGGCGAAATTAAACCCGGCGATGTATTGATCGAGGCGACCAGCGGTAATACCGGTATCGCGCTGGCGATGATTGCGGCGTTAAAAGGCTATCAGATGAAACTGCTGATGCCGGACAACATGAGCCAGGAGCGCCGTGCCGCGATGCGCGCCTACGGCGCTGAACTCATCCTGGTCACCAAAGAGCAGGGGATGGAGGGCGCTCGCGATCTGGCCGCCGCGATGGCCGAGCGTGGCGAGGGTAAGCTATTGGATCAGTTCAATAATCTGGATAACCCTTACGCCCATTACACCACCACCGGCCCGGAGATCTGGCGCCAGACGGACGGGCGTATCACCCACTTTGTTTCCAGCATGGGCACCACCGGTACCATTACCGGCGTATCGCGTTTTCTGCGCGAACAGGCGAAGCCGGTAAGCATCATTGGGCTACAGCCGGAAGAGGGCAGCAGCATTCCGGGGATCCGCCGCTGGCCGCAGGAATATATGCCGGGCATTTTTAATGCCTCGTTGGTGGATGAGGTGCTGGATATCCACCAGCAGGATGCGGAAAACACGATGCGCCAGTTGGCCGTACAGGAAGGGATCTTCTGTGGCGTCAGTTCCGGCGGCGCGGTTGCCGGGGCGCTGCGTATTGCTCGCGCCAATCCGGGCGCGGTGGTGGTGGCGATCATCTGCGATCGCGGCGATCGCTATCTCTCAACCGGCGTGTTCGGCGAAGAACACTTCAGCCAGGGAGCGGGTATCTAAACGCGCTATCACGGTCCCCATGCCAGGCATGGGGGCCGGTTAACTAAAGTGCGTGTTTCGCTACCAGCTTATCCAGAAACGCCCATAGTTTTTGATTCATCTCGCGATAATCCCATTGCCTCATTTCATCTTCGCTGCGAATAAAGCGCCTGCCTTTTGCGGCGGCAAGTTCATGTTGCGAGTGGGTAATTAATAACTCGATGACCTCCGCGTCAAACTCCATATGGCACTGAAAACCGTAGACCCGATCGCTATATTTGACGATTTGCCGCGGGCACCCTTCGCTGGAAGCCAGGACTTCCGCCGCAGGCGTCAGGCCCGGCATATCGTTGTGCCAGTGACCGACTACCACCGATGAGCCGAAATGGGCGATGTTGTCATCCTGCAGTCCGGCGGTGGTCAGGATGATAGGATAGTGGCCAATCTCTTTTTCCGGGCTTTGCATCACCGGCGCCCCCAGCGCTTCGCCGATGAGCTGCGATCCGAGACAAATCCCGACCACGATACGCCCGGCGGCAATCGCCTGGGCAATCAGGTTTTTCTCGGCATGGGCATCAAACCATGGGCACTCGGCAAGCGTGGTGCGTGGTGATTGCGGGCCGCCAAGTACCACCAGCATATCAAAACCTTCGGCATTCGCCGGCAGCGGATCCCCGGCATAAACTCGCGACCAGCTGGCCTGATAGCCGCGCGCGTTAACCCAGCGCAGATAGGCGCCAGGCGCTTCAAAAACTTCATGGACGATAAAGTGGATCCGCATAACAACTCCCGTGTTTAACAAGGTAAGACCAGCGATAAATCGTGTGCAAGTTGTTCAATTTGCGCCTCGGTTAAGGCGCCCAGCGATAGGCGCAGGCCGTGCGCCGGTGTTTTCACGCCAAAGGCTTCACCTTCACGTACCAGCCAACCGGCCCGCGCCAGACGCAACGCCAGCGGCTGGCTGGCGGCTGATAGCGGCAGCCAGAAGTTAAGACCATCGCCAGGCGGATAATCGCCAGCGCCGTGGCGGGCCAACGCGGCGGCGAGCTGCTGATTTTGCTGCTGATAATGGCGCTGGCTCGCAGTCAGAGAGGCGGCAAAAGCGCTATCATTCAGGCAGGCGAACGCCAGCTCTTGTAGTAAATGGCTGACCCACTGGCTACCGGCGTTCAGGCGCAGGCGCAGCGCCGCCGAGGTTGTCGGGTCGCTGGCGACTATCGCCAGCCGCAAATCCGGGCCCAGGGTTTTGGACATTGAGCGCACCAGCGCCCAACGCTGAATGCCGTCAGGTAGCGGATTGTGCCAGCATGTCGCTGAGAGCAGAGCGAAGTGATCGTCAACGATCGCCAGCGTCTGCGGATAGCGGGCGAGCACGGCGCGAATCGCTTGTGCGCGCTCCGGCGTCAAACTGCAGCCGGTCGGGTTGTGGGCGCGTGGAGTCAGTATTACCGCGCGGGCGCCGTTGCGCAGTGCTTCTTCAAGCCGCTCCGGGTCCATGCCTTCACCGTCGACGGCGACAGGGCTGGGCTGGAAACCGGCGTAACGCAGCATATTGATGCTGCTCAGAAAGCAGGGGTCTTCTACCGCGACGCTGTCGCCGGGTAGCAGCAGCGCGCAGAGCAGGCGTTCCAGAGCGTCAATCGCGCCGCTGGTCAAGTTGATGTCAAATTCCTGGCCGATATCGCGGCTGACCCACTCCCGGGCCCAGTCAGCCAGCCGTGGCTCAACGGCGGCATCGCCATATAAGTGCGGGGTCTGCGCCAGCTGCGGAAGAAAACGGCCAATATCCGGCAGACATCGTGGATCCGGATTGCCGCCGGAAATATCAATCAGCGATGTCGTTGGATCGCCACCCTCGACCGCATTAAGCGTATTGCGCGCCTTAATGGCCGTGCCGTTGCGCCCCTGACTGACGGCGAGCCCTGAAGTCACCAGCCGCTTGTAGGCCGCCGCCACCGTATTGCGGTTGACTGCCAGTTCGCCTGCCAGTTCGCGCACCGGCGGCAGCGCCTCGCCGGGTTGCAACGCGCCGCTCTGCACCAGATGACGGATGTTATCGAAAATCTCGCTTGCGGTTTTTCCGGTGAACATTATTGACCTATGACAAAATGAATTTTAGCATAGGACGAATGATAATCAGAGTATGACCCGCTGTCCAGCGGGGGGAGAAAGGATGAGTCAGCAAGACGAAATACAGTCCGTGCTCTTTAACGACCACAGCCGGGCGCTGGAGGTTGATATCGTGGCGGTGCAATCGCAGGTGGTATACGGCAGCGTCGGCAACAGTATCGCGGTACCGGCAATCAAGCAGCATGAATTACGGGTGATGGCGGTGCCGACGGTGTTATTCAGCAATACCCCACATTACGATACTTTCTACGGTGGAGTGATCCCGGAAGAGTGGTTTAGCGGCTATCTGCGGGCGCTGGAGGAGCGTTATGCGCTTCGCGAACTGCGGGCGGTAACCACCGGCTATATGGGCAGCGCCGGGCAAATTGCGCTGCTGGCGCAGTGGCTACAGCGGATCCGCGTGCACCATCCCGACCTCTGTATTCTGGTTGACCCGGTGATTGGCGACGTGGATAGCGGCATTTACGTAAAAGCGGAGATCCCCGAGGCTTATCGCCGCCATCTATTGCCGCTGGCGCGGGGTATCACGCCAAATCTGTTCGAGCTCGAAACCCTCAGCGGCATGCCGTGCCACAACCAGCAGGAAGCGGTGGTCGCCGCGCGAAGTCTGCTTTCCGATACGCTAAAGTGGGTGGTGATTACCAGCGCACCTGGACCGGATGCTTCGACTATTAACGTGCTGGTGGTCACCGACGACGCAGTCGAAGTGGTCGTCCATCCTCGCGTCGAAACTGACCTCAAAGGCACCGGCGATCTGTTCTGCGCCGAGCTCATCAGCAACCTGGTGCGCGACATGCCGTTGGGCGACGCTACGCGCGCCGCCGCTCAGCGCGTGCTGGCGGTAATGACCTGGACCGAGAGTCAGGGCTGCGATGAACTCATTTTACCGCCGTCTGGAGCGCAATAACGATGCATAGCTATCGGTTAGTGGTACGCAGGGAGGGAAGAACCGTCGGCCATTTCGAGACAACGGGAATGAACGCGCTGGAAGATGCCTGTAGGGCGAGGTCGTTGTTTGAAAGCGATCCTGGCTACCAGTGCGAGCTATGGGTCGCGGATAGCGAACGGCGGATTCTGGAAAGTAGCCCGCAGGGGATGAAAATCCTGGGGAGTGAAAAATGCTACCGCCCAGCATAAAAAAATGGCGCCTTCAGGCGCCATTTTCTCGGCAAGCAAGAATTACTTCTTGATGCGGATAACCGGAGTTTCACCAACGGTGACGCTACCGGACAGTTTGATCAGCTCTTTGATCTCGTCCATGTTGGAGATAACAACCGGAGTCAGGGTAGACTTGGCTTTTTCTTCCAGCAGCGGCAGATCGAATTCGATAACCGGGTCGCCGACTTTCACGCGCTGACCTTCTTCAGCGATGCGCTTGAAGCCTTCGCCTTTCAGTTCAACGGTATCGATACCGAAGTGAACAAACAGCTCAATGCCGCTATCGGATTCAATAGAGAAAGCATGGTTGGTTTCAAAAATTTTACCGATGGTACCCTCTACCGGCGCAACCATTTTGTTGCCAGTAGGTTTGATGGCAATGCCATCACCCACAATTTTCTCCGCAAAAACCACATCCGGCACGTCTTCGATGTTGACGATCTCGCCAGAGAGCGGAGCAACAATCTCAATAGTTCCGGTGTCTTTTTTGTCATCAGAAACCAGAGATTTCAGTTTATCGAACAAACCCATGATCTTCTCCTAAGCAGTAATTTGGGCCGCGCATCTCGTGGATTAGCAGATTGTTTTTTCTTCAATGAACTTGTTAACCAGCGTCATTAACTCGTCCGTTGTCGGTTGAGCAAGAGCCTGCTCTGCTAATACTTTCGCATCTTCGAAGTTCGTGTTACGAATAATCTTCTTGATGCGCGGGATGGAAATGGCGCTCATAGAGAATTCGTCCAGCCCCATACCCAGCAACAGAAGTGTAGCACGTTCATCGCCCGCAAGCTCACCACACATACCAGTCCATTTGCCTTCTGCATGAGAAGCATCAATAACTTGCTTGATCAGAGTCAGCACAGACGGTGACATCGGCTGGTAAAGATGCGAGATCATATCATTACCACGGTCAACTGCCAGAGTATATTGCGTTAAATCATTGGTTCCGATACTAAAGAAATCAACTTCTTTGGCTAAATGACGAGCAATAGTCGCGGCTGCCGGGGTTTCCACCATCACGCCGATCTCAATTGATTCGTCAAAAGCTTTACCTTCGTCACGCAGTTCCTGTTTGTAGATCTCAATCTCTTTCTTCAGTGCGCGCACTTCTTCAACAGAGATGATCATCGGGAACATGATGCGCAGCTTACCGAAAGCGGAGGCACGCAGGATAGCGCGAACCTGGTCGCGGAGGATCTCTTTACGATCCATCGCGATACGCACGGCACGCCAGCCGAGGAACGGGTTCTCTTCTTTCGGGAAGTTCATGTACGGCAGCTCTTTATCGCCGCCGATGTCCATGGTGCGAACGATAACGGCCTGTGAGCCGCACGCTTCAGCCACCGCTTTATAGGCTGCGAACTGTTCTTCTTCAGTCGGCAGAGAATCGCGGTCCATGAACAGGAATTCGGTACGGTACAGGCCCACGCCTTCTGCGCCGTTGCGCTCAGCGCCGTCTACGTCGCGAACGGTACCGATATTAGCGCAAACTTCAACCTGATGACCGTCGAGGGTGATGGCCGGCAGATCTTTCAGTTTCGCCAGTTCTGCTTTTTCTTCAGCAACCTGCGCCTGCAGCGCACGCAACTCTTCAATTTTTTCGTTGCTCGGGTTAACCAGAACCTGGTTGTTAACCGCATCGAGAATCAGATAGTCGCCGTTTTTCACCTGGGAGGTGACGCTTCCGGTACCGACAATTGCCGGCAGCTCAAGGGAGCGCGCCATGATAGAGGTGTGGGAAGTACGGCCGCCCGCGTCGGTGATGAAACCCAGCACCTTATTCAGGTTCAGCTGTGCGGTTTCCGACGGGGTCAGATCGGCGGCAACGAGGATGACTTCTTCCGCGATAGCGCTCAGATCGATGATTGCCAGGCCCAGAATGTTGCGCAGCAGACGTTTACCGATATCGCGTACGTCAGCGGCACGCTCTTTCAGGTATTCGTCATCCAGCTCTTCCAGTGCAGTTGCCTGACCTTCGATAACTTCATTGGCTGCCGCATCGGCAGTCATGTGCTTATCTTTAATCAGGGCTATGATTTCCTGCTCAAGCTCCTCATCTTCCAGCAGCATAATATGCCCTTCGAAGATGGCTTCTTTTTCTTCACCGAAAGTTTCACCAGCTTTGGTTTTGATGACCTCCAGCTGGGCGGAGGCCTTGGTGCGGCCGTTCAGGAAACGTTCAACTTCCTGATCAACCTTATCGGCAGAAATTTTCTTCCGGTCGATGACAATTTCATCTTCTTTCAGCAGGAGAGCCTTGCCGAAAGCGATACCCGGGGATGCTAAAATGCCTGAAATCATAACCCTACCTTACTTGTGACTGATATTAAAAAGAACCCGTGAACTTACTCGAGTTCAGCCATCAGTTTAACCAGATGCTCAACTGCTTTTTGCTCATCTTCGCCTTCAGCGGAGATGGTCACAACGGTACCCTGAGTCAGGCCCAGAGTTTGCAGTTTGAACAGGCTTTTTGCGCTGGCGCTTTTGCCGTTGGAGGTTACAGTGATCTCAGAAGTGAAGCCTTTCGCTTCTTTAACAAACTGAGCAGCAGGGCGGGTGTGCAGACCGTTCGGAGCGGTAATGGTAACTTCTTGCTGGAACATTATATTTCCCCAACTTATAGGTTTAGTGTTGTGGACCTAAAGTCTAGCCTAACGGCCAAACTTTAGCCTGTATTGTTAGCGCCGGCGTTACGTGTGTGGCTAAGGCGTCAGCAGCGGAACCGCTGAGAGGACCTTAAGTCCGTTGACGTCTAGCACTTCATTAAACATTATGCCGCGAAAGGAAGACTTGAACCAAATCATAAAATCGATTCAGCCTGCGGAAATCCAAATCTGAATAATTTCGCGCTTCAAAATAAATGTGCTGGTTAAATACCAGACCCTACGAGGTGAATCAATGCCAGGAGGGGTAAAACTTTGACGTATGCCACAAAAAAGCACCCGAAAAGGTGCTTTTTTACACGGTTTTTACAAACTGGCACTACTGTTGCAATTCTTTCTCGGTGAAGAGATCTGCGAACAGCGCCGTGCTTAAATAACGCTCACCAGAAGACGGTAGGATAACCACAATATTCTTATTGGTAAAGGCTTCATCTTCCTGCAGCTTTAACGCCGCGGCGACAGCAGCGCCGGAAGAGATACCGGCCAGAATACCTTCTTCTTCCATCAGGCGACGAGCGGTGGAGATGGCTTCTTCGTTGGTGATGGCGACCACTTTATCGACCAGTTTCAGGTCGAGGTTGCCCGGGATAAAGCCGGCGCCGATGCCCTGAATTTTGTGCGGGCCAGGTTTCAGCTCTTCACCAGCCAGCGCCTGGGCGATAACAGGCGAGTCGGTCGGCTCAACGGCGACGGTAATCAGATCTTTTTTACCTTTAGTGCCTTTAATATAACGAGAAACACCGGTCAGGGTACCGCCGGTACCGACGCCGGAGATAAAGACGTCAACCTGGCCATCGGTGTCTTCCCAGATTTCCGGGCCGGTGGTCTTTTCGTGAATTTCCGGGTTAGCCGGGTTACTGAACTGCTGCAGCAGCAGATATTTTTCCGGGTCGCTGGCGACAATCTCTTCCGCTTTCTGGATGGCGCCTTTCATGCCTTTCGCGCCTTCGGTCAGCACCAGATTAGCGCCCAGCGCTTTCAGCAGCTTGCGGCGTTCCACGCTCATGGTTTCCGGCATGGTCAGCGTCAGTTTGTAGCCGCGAGCGGCGGCGACGTAGGCGAGGGCGATACCGGTGTTGCCGCTGGTTGGTTCAACCAGTTCCACACCCGGTTTCAGTACGCCGCGCTTTTCAGCATCCCAAATCATATTGGCGCCGATACGGCATTTAACGCTAAAGCTCGGGTTACGAGATTCTACCTTGGCCAGGATTCGGCCATTACCGATGCGGTTCAGTCGTACCAGCGGCGTATGACCGATAGTCAGGGAGTTGTCTTCAAAAATCTTACTCATGGCCCGTCCTTAACTGTATGAAATTTGGGGGTACGACTTCAGCATACCCGCTTAAACAATATCCGGAAGTAAGGATTTAGCATATCTATATGCTGAAGGGAAATAATGATGAGCAAGAAGGAATAAGACGGAAATAAGGGGCGGCGTGTACCGCCCCGAAAGAGAGAGCTAAGCGCGCTATTTCCACATCGCGTGCTTATCGCGATAGCAATCCACCCACATCGCCGTCGCGCCGCAGATAGCGACTGGCAGAATAACCAGGTTGAGAACCGGGATCATGGTGAACAGGCTGGTCAGCGCGCCAAACTGCATGTTGATGACCTTCCGCGAACGCAGCGCCTCGCGCATGGTTTTAAACGGCACTTTATGGTTATCGAACGGATAGTCGCAATACTGAATGGCCAGCATCCAGGCGCTAAACAAGAACCACAGTACCGGCGCGACGGTTTGGCCAATGCCGGGGATAAAGTACAGCAGTAACAGAACGATGGCGCGCGGCAGGTACCAGGCAAACTTTTGCCATTCGCGTTTCATGATGCGCGGGACATCTTTCATGATGCCGAATATGCCAACGTCGGGCGGCGTCGCGCCGGTCAGTCGCGCTTCGAGCTGTTCCGCCAGCAGGCCGCTAAACGGCGCGGCAATCCAGTTGGCGATGGTCGAAAAGAAGTAACCAAATACCAACAAAATAGAGATAACAGCCACCGGCCACAGCAGGTAGTTTAACCACTGAAGCCATTCAGGCACATGGCTCATTAATGAAGGGATCCAGCTATCGAGGCGGGTAAACAGCCACCAGAACGCGCCGCCCATCAGAATCACGTTAACTAATAAAGGCAGGAACACGAAACGTCGGATCCCTGGCAGCCTGATGAGTTTCCAGCCTTGTGAAAAATAGTAGACGCCGCTACGTGGGGTAGTTGCGGATGATGAAACCATAGTCAGGCGATGCTCCTTTTTTAACATTCAGTGTGAATGCCCGCTTATTTTATCGGGTTGCCAGACAATAACCAGTTAGGAAATGTTCGAAAAAACAGCAAAAAGCACGATTTAGTTCATCTTTATGGGGTGAAAGGGGCAGACGCACTTGCACTTGATGTAATCGGCAAATACTCTTAGTGAGTAAATGTTTGCCGTGGTGGCAAGGTGTTAGAACAACAGAGAATATAATGATGCAGGATTTGCGTCTGATATTAATCATTGTTGGCGCGATCGCCATAATCGCTTTACTGGTACATGGTTTCTGGACCAGCCGTAAAGAGCGTTCCTCGATGTTCCGCGATCGCCCACTGAAACGTATGAAGTCTCGCGACGATGAAACATCGGAAGGCGATGACTTTGATGACGATGTTGAAGGCGTAGGTGAAGTTCGCGTTCACCGGGTTAATCACGCCCCGAACGGCGCATATGGGGAGCAAGAAGCACCTCGTCAGGCGCCGCAACACCAGTATCAGCCTCCTTATGAGCGTCAGGTGCAGCAGCCTGTGCGTCAGGACGAGCCGGTTCATCAGGCGCCGTCGCACGCGCCGCGCCCGCAGCAGCCTGTTGCTCCGCAGCCGCAGGCCCAGCCGCCGCATCATGTTGCCCCTGCTCAGCCGGTACATCCAGCGCAGCCGGTCCATCAGCCGCAGCCGGTACCGCCGCAATATCAGCAGCCGGTGCAGTCTGCTCCGCAGCAGCCTGTAGCTCAACAGTCGGCGCCAGTCCCACAACCTGTTGCTCAACAACCTGCGCCGGTTCAACAGCCTGCCGCGCCGCAGCCGCAACCGGCCCCTGAAGCGCCAGCCGCTGAACCTCAGCAGCCGGCCGCCGCGCCGCAGCCGAAAGAGCGCAAAGAGACGGTCATCGTGATGAACGTCGCCGCGCATCACGGTTCGCAGCTTAATGGCGAACTGCTGATCAACAGCATCCAGCAGGCCGGCTTTAAGTTTGGCGATATGAATATTTTCCATCGTCATTTAAGCCCGGACGGTAGCGGACAGGTATTGTTTAGCCTGGCGAACATGGTTAAACCTGGCACCTTCAATCCGGATGCTATGGTGGATATGACCACGCCAGGCGTGACTATCTTTATGCAGGTGCCGTCGTTTGGCGACGAGCTGCAAAACTTTAAACTGATGCTGCAATCGGCGCAGTACATCGCCGATGAAGTTGGCGGCGTGGTGCTTGACGACCAGCGTCGGATGATGACGCCGCAGAAACTGCGTGAGTACCAGGATCGTATTCGCGAAGTAAAAGAGGCTAACGCCTGATCTACGCGCTAGCGTGTCGTCTGCTTAATCTGAACCCCCGCCCGTCGGGGGTTTTTTATCATTGATGGTGCGATATGGAACCAATCGAACAAAAACTGACTGAACTGCGAACCACCCTTCGCCATCATGAATATCTGTATCATGTTATGGACACCCCGGAGATTCCCGATGCGGAATATGACCGGCTGATGCGCGAACTGCGCGAACTCGAAGCGCAACATCCTGAGCTGATTACCCCTGACTCGCCGACCCAACGCGTTGGCGCGGCGCCGTTGGCCTCTTTCAGCCAGATTCGCCATGAAGTGCCCATGCTATCGCTGGATAACGTCTTTGATGAAGAGAGTTTCCTCGCCTTTAACAAACGCGTGCAGGACCGTTTAAGCGATACGGCGGATCTGACCTGGTGCTGCGAGCTCAAGCTCGATGGCCTGGCGGTCAGCATCCTCTATGAAAACGGCGTGCTGATGCAGGCGGCGACCCGTGGCGATGGCACCACCGGCGAGGATATTACCTCCAACGTGCGAACCATTCGCGCTATTCCGCTGAAGCTACGCGGCGACAATATCCCGGCGCGGCTGGAAGTGCGCGGAGAAGTATTCCTGCCTCAGGCCGGATTTGAAAAAATCAATGAAGAAGCGCGCCGCACCGGCGGCAAAGTATTTGCTAACCCGCGCAATGCCGCCGCGGGTTCGTTGCGCCAGTTGGATCCGCGTATTACCGCGAAGCGACCGCTTACTTTCTTCTGCTACGGCGTTGGCGTGCTGGAAGGCGGCGAACTGCCGGCCAGCCACTCCGCGCGTTTGCAGCAGTTTAAGCAGTGGGGGCTACCGGTGAGCGACCGCGTGAAGCTGTGTCATTCTCCAGAGGAAGTGCTTACTTACTATCGCCAGGTTGAAGAAGACCGTCCGAAACTTGGTTTTGATATTGACGGCGTGGTGATTAAAGTCGATTCGCTGGCGCTGCAGGAGCAGCTTGGTTTCGTCGCCCGCGCTCCGCGCTGGGCGGTGGCCTTTAAATTCCCGGCCCAGGAGCAGATGACTTTTGTCAACGATGTGGAATTCCAGGTTGGCCGTACCGGAGCGATTACGCCGGTAGCGCGCCTTGAACCGGTGCACGTGGCCGGGGTGCTGGTCAGTAACGCCACCCTGCATAACGCCGACGAAATCGAACGTTTAGGTCTGCGTATTGGCGACAAAGTGGTCATTCGCCGCGCGGGGGATGTGATCCCGCAGGTCGTCAACGTGGTGCTTTCTGAACGCCCGGAACATACGCGTGAAATCATCTTCCCTACACATTGTCCGGTATGTCATTCCGATGTTGAACGGGTGGAAGGGGAAGCCGTGGCGCGCTGTACCGGCGGGCTTATCTGCGGCGCACAGCGTAAAGAAGCGCTGAAGCACTTTGTCTCCCGACGGGCGCTGGATGTCGACGGTATGGGCGATAAAATCATCGATCAGCTGGTTGAGAAAGAGTACGTCCATACGCCAGCCGATCTGTTCCGGCTCAGCGCCGGTAAGCTTACCGGGCTGGATCGCATGGGACCGAAATCGGCGCAAAATGTGGTCAACGCGCTGGAGAAAGCGAAAGAGACGACTTTCGCCCGCTTCCTGTATGCGTTAGGTATTCGCGAAGTCGGTGAGGCGACCGCCGCGGGACTGGCGGCGCATTTTGGCACTATTGAAGCGCTGGAACAGGCTTCGATTGAGGAGCTGCAGAAGGTTCCTGACGTCGGGATTGTCGTCGCCACACATACTTTTAACTTCTTCGCCGAAGAGAGCAACCGCGAGGTCATCGCGCAACTGCGCGCTGAAGGCGTTCGCTGGCCGGCGCCGGTGGTGGTGAAGGCGGAAGAAATTGACAGTCCGTTTGCTGGTAAAACCGTGGTATTAACCGGTAGCCTGAGCCAGCTGTCGCGCGATGATGCCAAAGCGCGGCTGGTCGCGCTGGGGGCGAAAGTCGCCGGCAGCGTGTCGAAGAAAACCGATCTGGTGATTGCCGGCGAAGCGGCGGGCTCTAAGCTTGCGAAGGCGCAGGAGTTAGGCATTGAGGTTATCGACGAAGCCGAAATGATGCGCCTGCTGGGAGAATAACGTGGATAAAGCGCAGCTCATCGAGATTGCTAATACCGAGATGCCATTTGGCAAATATAAGGGGCGCCGTTTGATCGACGTCCCGGAAGAGTATTTGCTGTGGTTTGCCCGTAAGGATCAATTCCCTGCCGGGCATCTCGGCGAGCTGATGGCGTTGACCTTATTAATCAAGACCGAGGGGCTGACGCAACTGGTGCAGCCCCTTAAACAACCGCGTTAACCTGCCGTAGCGCGGGATTTCTCCTGCGCCTGTTGGGCGTCTGTCTGCGCTTTATAGCGACGAGCCAGTACAGCGCAGACCATCAGTTGGATCTGATGGAAGATCATTAGCGGCAGCACCATTATCCCCAGAATCGATGCCGGGAACAGGATATTCGCCATCGGTATCCCGTTCGCCAGGCTCTTTTTCGAGCCGCAGAAGACGATGGTAATTTCATCCGGCTTGCTAAAGCCGCAGCGGCGGGCGACAAAAACGTTGATCGCGATGACAATAGCCAACAGCACCAAGCTGACAACGACGATAAACAGCAGCGATCCCACGCCCACTTTGTGCCAGATTCCATTGACGACGGCTTCGCTGAAGGCTGAGTAGACCACCAGCAAGATCGAGGTCTGATCGGTTTTGCCAATCCATTTTTTATGTTTCGCCACCCAGCTACCGATCCACGGGCGCGACAAGTGTCCAAGAACAAACGGCAGCAGCAGTTGCAGCATAATCTTACCGACCTGTTCCAGATCGCCGCCAGCGCCATGCAAATGCATTAGCAGCCCTACCAGCAATGGCGAAACAAAAATACCGAGCAGACTTGATGCTGAAGCGGAACAGACCGCCGCGGCGACGTTACCGCCGGCGAGCGAAGTAAAGGCAATTGCTGACTGTACGGTCGCCGGCAATATGCAAAGGTAAATAAAACCGCTATAGAGCATCGGGTCGACCTTAATCGGCGCCCACCACGCAAACAGAACCCCCAGAACCGGAAAAACAATAAAGGTGCTGCACATCACCCACAGGTGTAAACGCCAGTGGCTGCCACCGGCGATAATTGCTTCACGCGACAGCTTGGCGCCGTGCATAAAGAATAACAGCGCGATGGCGGCGGTGGTGAGATGCTCGACGAAAGGGACGAATTCGCCGCGCGCCGGAAAGAACGAGGCCAGCAGAACCACGGTAATCAATGTCAGTGTAAATGGATCAAGAATGCGGAAAAGTTTCATAAACGCTCCTGAAATTCGATGCCGCTATTGTGCTTTCTTTATTTTGAGAAATAAAATTGATTTATTGCATCTATTCATGAATAAAACAGATGAATTACTCGTTACGTCAGTTAAAGGTCTTTGTCACCGTCGCCAGGGCGCGCAGTTTTAGCCGTGCCGGGGAAATTATTGGTCTTAGCCAGTCGGCAGTGAGCCATAGCGTTAAGGAGCTGGAGCACCAGACCGGCGTACGTTTGCTCGACAGAACGACGCGTGAAGTGGTGCTCACCGAAGCAGGCCATCAGTTGGCGGGCAAGCTTGAGCGTTTGCTTGATGAACTCCATGTGACCCTGCGTGAAGCGGGGCGGGTAGGACAGCAGTTGACGGGGACCGTGCGCGTCGCCGCCAGCCAGACCATCTCGGCGCATCTGATCCCGCAATGCATCGCGCATAGCAATCGCCGCTATCCGGATATTGATTTCGTACTGCATGACAGGCCGCAGCAGTGGGTGCTGGAAAGTATCCGTCAGGGCGAGGTTGATTTTGGTATCGTTATCGATCCGGGGACGGCGGCAGACTTGCAGTGCGAGTCCGTGTTGGCGGAACCTTTTCTGTTGTTATGTCGTGAGGATCACCGTTTTTCCCGGCAGTTATCGGTCAACTGGCAGGAGTTGCAAGGGGAGAGGCTGGTATTGCAGGACTATGCTTCCGGCAGCCGACCGCTGATTGATGCCGCGCTGGCGCGTTTTGCCATCAAAGCCGATATTGTGCAGGAAATTGGTCATCCGGCGACGCTGTTCCCGATGGTGGAATCGGGGATTGGCATTAGCGTACTGCCGGCGCTGGCTTTACCCTTGCCGCAGGGCAGCCGTTTGCAGGTAAAAAGATTAACTCCGGTTGTGGAGCGCCAATTGATGCTGGCGCAGCGTAAAAATCGCTCGCTGTCGACCGCGGCGCAGGCGCTATGGGAAATCGTGCGTGAAGAGGGGGCAAACCTGACATCAGCCAGGGTCGAGGACCCGCTTTATCAGCGCTAAGCGTCATTCTTAACGCTGGTGGGGAACGCTACTTTTTATACTGCACAATCGTAGATATTTCCTTTTCTCATGCCTGGTGAAAATCCTGCTTTAGTCGGTTCAGAAATCAACAGCCCCAATTTGAATCATTGTTTAAATACACTACGTTCGATCAACTTGTTTACACTATACAGAGAATAGAGCGGAGCGTGTCATTGTCGGGCGGCCGAGCTGTTGAATTTTCCACACGCTATTTGAGAATGGTAAAAATGGAATTATCAGTCCCTTTTATGCTCGTAATTATTTCCATTGCCTCACTGCTTGCTCAGTGGTTGGCGTGGCGATTACGCATACCTTCTATCCTGCCGCTGCTGCTCATCGGCGTACTACTTGGCCCCGGGGTGCATTTATTGCAACCGGATATATTATTTGGTCCTCTACTTTTCCCACTGGTATCGCTGTCGGTGGCCATCATTCTGTTTGAAGGGGCCCTAACGCTACGTTTTGACGAGATTCGTGGCTTGGGTGGCATTGTGCGCAATTTAGTCACAATTGGAATGTTGATCACTTTCGCCGTTATCTCACTAACCTGCTGGGGAATTTTAGGACTCACGCCGCAGATTTCTGCACTGATCGGGGCGGTCACGGTGGTTACAGGGCCGACAGTGATTTCTCCACTCATGCGAGTGGTTCGTCCAACAGCCTCTATTAATCAGGTACTGCGCTGGGAAGGGATCGTCATTGATCCGGTGGGAGCGATTTTTACCCTATTAGTATTTGAGTTTATTACTTTGCAGGAGCAAACGGGCACATGGCTTCATTTGCTGATCATGCTTACAAAAACGGTAGTTATAGGGCTGGTGAGCGGGGCGGTGTTTGGCGTTTTCTTAGGGAATGCGCTCAGGCGTGGTTGGATCCCGGGTTATCTGCAAAACTTCGCTGTTTTATCCTTCGTTCTATTGACGTTTGGCGTGTCCAATACGCTGGCGGATGAATCTGGTCTGCTTGCGGTAACGGTCCTGGGGATCTGGCTGGCTAATATGCGAGAGGTTGAGACCTCGGATATCGTTGAATTTAAAGAAGAGCTATCCGCCATCTTACTTTCAGCGCTATTTATCATCCTGGCGGCCCGTCTTGATATCCATGCACTCTGGGCGATGGGCTGGCCGCTGCTGATATTGATGCTTATCGTCCAGTTTGTGGCCCGTCCACTATGCATTCTTGTTTCGACATGGCGTTCCAGCTTGCATTGGCGTGACAGGCTGATGTTATGTTGGATCGCCCCGCGCGGAATCGTTGCTGCCGCTGTCAGTTCCCTGTTTGCTTTGACGCTGCAAAAAAAAGGCTATGAGAACGCGGATCAGCTGGTAACCGTCGTTTTCGCAATCATTATAGGTACGGTAGTTTTGCAAAGCCTTACCAGCAGTCAATTGGCGCGCTGGCTTGGCGTGCAGCAACGTAGGCCTCGAGGAGTGCTGATTGTCGGGGCGAATACGGTCGCCAGAACCCTGGCCCAGGCGCTCAGAAAACTCGATATTCCGGTTCAACTGAGCGATAACAGCTGGGAATACTACCGGCTGGCAAGGATGGAAGGCTTACCAACATATTATGGCAATGTCTGGTCTGAACATGCGGAAAACTACCTGAATCTGAGTGAGATTCGTCAGGTGATCGCCTTGTCGCCAAATCGTCACCAGAATGCGCTGACCACCCTGCATTTTCAGCATATATTTGGTAATAATCGCGTCTTCTCAATCCGTACGGGGCCTGTGACTAAAGGACGTAGTGAGAAAGAAACGCGTCACGAACAGCTTTTCGATACTGATATGACCTGGGCACGGCTTAGTAGCCTGATAGCGAAAGGCGCAGTCATGAAAGTCACTCGCCTGAATAACAATTTTGGCTGGCCGGAGTATCTCAGCACCAACCCCGGTGCAACACCGCTGTTTGCGCAAAGAGAGGATGGCAATCTGATAGCGATTAATAATGGAATCATGCCGCCGCCACCCTGTACTATCGTGGCGATTATCGAACCTGGAGTGGAAAGTGAAAAAACTCCGTCAGAAGCGTATTGATAGCCTGTTCTTCATTGTTGGCAGTCGTTGCAGGCCGTTTCGCTATCTGGCGTTCTGCGCATAGCAAAAAGGCGCCTTTAGGGCGCCTTTTTACATTGGTGGGTCGTGCAGGATGACTCGGCTTCGCCTCGCCCTTCGGGCCGTCGCCGCAAGCGGCTCCGTTGTCTCACTGCGTTCGACCCGAACCTGCTGCAGGGAAACTCGTCTCATCCTGAGACTCGCCCTACGGGCCAACGCTGTCGCGTTGTGCAAAATTGTTCCCGACAATTTTGTCGAATCTTAAAGTTCTGCGCATAGCAAAAAGGCGCCTTTAGGGCGCCTTTTTACATTGGTGGGTCGTGCAGGATTCGAACCTGCGACCAATTGATTAAAAGTCAACTGCTCTACCAACTGAGCTAACGACC
>NZ_JBXUNG010000012.1:0-84583 GCF_057196925.1 Klebsiella sp. SYXHC3
GCGATCGCCGCCGGGGTGATGCTCAAGTACGTGCTGGCGATGTAAGCCGGCATCCTTCCCGGGTTGCGGCTGGCGCCCAACCCGGGCAACCACACCAGCGCCCGACTCAATGGCTTTTGATCGGGCGTTTTTCTGAAATTATTGGATCTGTGTGCCATCTGGTAGCACGCAGGCCGCCAAACGAGGAAACTAACTATTTAATGTCTATCGGCCCTATGTCTACCCGCAAAATCACCCACTGGTTTGCAAGGCGATCCTTTCAAAACCGCATCTTCCTGCTGATCTTATTTACCTCGACCGTCGTCATGTTGGCCATGTCCTGGTATCTGACAGACATTACAGAGGAACGTCTTCATTACCAGGTCGGACAACGGGCGCTGATTCAGGCGATGCAAATTTCGGCGATGCCGGAGCTGGTGGAAGCGGTCCAGAAACGCGATCTCGCGAGAATCAAAGAACTTATCGACCCCATGCGTTCATTCTCTGACGCCACCTACATTACCGTTGGCGATGCGCAAGGCCGACGTCTGTACCACGTTAACCCTGATGAAATCGGCAAATCGATGGAGGGGGGCGATAGCGATGAGGCGCTGTATAACGCCAAAAGCTACGTCTCTGTGCGCAAAGGTTCATTAGGATCATCGTTACGGGGTAAATCGCCGATTCAGGACGCCAGCGGGAAAGTCATCGGCATCGTGTCGGTCGGCTATACCATCGAACAGTTAGAAAACTGGCTCAGCCTGCAGATAAGTTCGCTACTGATCCCGATGGCGATTATCCTGCTATTACTGCTGTATTGCGCCCGCCGCTTCTCGTTGCATATCAAAAAGCAGATGCTCAATATGGAGCCCCAGCAGCTATCGCAACTGCTCATCCAGCAAAGCGTGCTCTTTGAATCGGTGTTTGAAGGGCTTATCGCCATAGACTCAAACTATAAAATAACCGCGATAAATCAGACCGCCCGCCGTCTGCTTAATCTGAGCCAGCCAGAGCCGACGCTAATCGGCAAAGGGATCAGCAGCGTTATTTCGCAAGAGGCCTTCTTCTACGATGCGCCTCACGAGAATAAGAAAGACGCGATCGTCACTTTTAATCAGATCAAAGTGATCGCCAGCCGTATGGCGGTGATCTTAAATAATGCGCCCCAGGGATGGGTAATTAGTTTTCGTAGCAAAGATGATATTAATACCCTCAGCCTGCAGCTCAGCCAGGTGCAGCAGTACGCCGATAACCTGCGCGCCGTACAGCATGAACACCGTAATTTGATCTCGACTATCGCCGGACTGCTGTTTCTCAAACGCTACGATCACGCATTGGATCTGATTCAGCAACAGTCAGAAAGCCACCAGAAGGTGCTCGATTTTATTGCGCGTAATTTCCAGGATAATCACCTTGCCGGGTTACTGATCGGTAAATATTACCGGGCCAAAGAGCTCGGCCTTGAACTGGTGTTCGACCCATCCTGTTTCGTCGATAAACTTCCCGGCGCGCTTTCGCACAGCGAATGGATCTCGATCGTGGGGAATCTTCTCGACAACGCCTACAATGCCACTTTGCGCCAGCCGCTGGGATCGAAACAGATCGAATGTTTGATTAACAGCGATGGTCATGAACTGATTGTCGAGATCGCCGATCAGGGTTGCGGCATTGACGAGGCGCTACGCGATCGGATCTTCGAACGCGGCGTCACCAGCAGCGCCAGCGGCGATCACGGTATTGGGCTCTGGCTGGTACGCAGTTACGTAGATCAAGCAGGCGGCAGTATCGTCGTCGAAAATAATATTCCTTTTGGCACCATCTTTACTCTTTATATCCCCCTGACCCGAGATGAACATCATGGATAGCATTACTACTCTTATCGTTGAAGACGAACCTATGCTGGCGGAAATCCTGGTGGATACCATCAAACAGTTCCCCCAGTTCAACGTTATCGGCATTGCGGATAAACTGGAAAGCGCAAAAAAAATGCTGCGTCTCTACCAGCCGCAGCTGATCCTGTTAGATAACTTTCTCCCTGATGGCAAGGGATTGGATCTGATTCGCCACGCCGTCAGCACCAACTACAAAGGGCGAATCATTTTTATTACCGCTGATAATCATATGGATACCATCAGTGAAGCCCTGCGTCTGGGGGTATTTGATTACCTGATTAAGCCGGTGCACTATCAACGTCTACAACACACCCTGGAGCGCTTCGCCCGCTACCGCAGTTCGCTGCGTTCAAGCGAACAGGCCAGCCAGACTCACGTCGACGCCCTGTTTAATATTCAGGCTCGCGAGCAAACAGAGCCCGCTGAAGCGCCGCTGCGCGGGATCGATGAAAGTACCTTTCATCGTGTGCTGCAGCTGTTCTCTGACCCGAAAGTAGTGCATACCGCTGACTCTCTGGCTCGCATCCTCGGCAGCAGTAAAACCACCGCCCGCCGCTATCTGGAACAAGGCGTTAAAAACGATTTTCTGGAAGCGGAAATTAGTTATGGCAAAGTCGGCCGACCGGAGCGTATTTATCGCGGCAAACATCCCTATCCGGAGCATGCCTGAAACACTTACTCGAGGTTATAGCTGACGATCATCTGCCCTTTTTTCATTTTCAACTGGCTGATAACAATATTCCCCAGCGCCGCCAGACTGGCAACATGGGTACCGCCACAGGGATAAGCCGGCAGATCGCCAAATCCCACCGCGCGCAAGCCATTAGCGAAGGTGATGCGGCGCGGTAAATCCTGCTGCTGCCACGCGCTCACCTGCGTCAGCAGTGTGCTGGCTTCCGGCAACGCGGCACCAGCGCCGGCAGCAAACGTAATCCGCCCCTCGCCAGGCCAGTGATGCGCCTTCACCGGTCGCCAGCCTAACTGCTCGCCTGCCAGTCCCAGCAAATGACCGGCTGAGTGCAGACGGGCATGTAGCTGCCGCGCAGAGGCATCGATTCGTATCTTCACCTCGCCCAGCGGCAGCGGCTGCTCAACGATATGCAGTACGCTATCGCCGCGCGTAGCGACCGCCGTCACGACCTGCTCGTCGATCCAGCCGCTATCCGACGGTTGGCCGCCGCCCTGCGGATGGAACAGCGTACGATCAAGTTCAATGGCGTAACGGCCATCGGCTTCGGCGCGACAGCCGATAATCTGTGCGCGCCCTTCGGTGGCGTCGCTGGCGTAATAAACACGTTCAGTCATGGTTGTTCTCCTCTCTGTCAGCACAGTATATTGATAATATTGACAGCGATAATCTCCTCTACAACCAATGCACTTTTGCTCCAAGGGCACAAATGAATTTGAACCTTCTACCTGACCTCGCCCTCTTTGTACAAATTGTCGAGCAAGGCAGCTTTTCCGCCGTCGCTCGCCAGAACGGCCTTACCCCCTCCGCCGTGAGCCGCAGCGTCTCGCGGCTGGAGCAGGAGATGAGCTGCAAGCTGCTGCACCGAACCACCCGCAAACTACGGCTGAGCGATGCCGGGAAAGCGGTGTATGAACCTGCGCTTGAAATGCTGGAAGCAGCGCGACAGGCCATGGACTCCGCCGGGAGTACCCAAACGGTGGCTCAGGGCAAACTGACCCTGAGCGTGCCGAAGGCCGTCGGACGCTTTGTCATCCATCCGCTAATGATGAGCTTTTTCAACCAATATCCGCAGGTAGACGTCTGCTTACGGTTGGAAGACCGCGACCTTGATTTTATCGATGACGGCATTGACCTGGCGCTACGCATCACCCATATCCCCTCCCCTGGCCTGCATGGCAAACCACTGATGCCGATCGCTCATCTCATCTGCGCCACTAAGGAGTATTTACAGCGCCACGGTACGCCGCATACCCCGCAGGATCTGCGCGCGCATAGCTGCATCAGCCTTGGCGAAACGCCCGCCGACGCGCGGTGGAAATTTCGTCGCGAAGGCAAAAGCGAAACGGTGCATACGCATGGGCGCTACGCCGCTAACCACACCGCCGTGCGTCTCGATGCTGTTAAGCAACATCTGGGTATCGGCAGTCTGCCGCTGTTTACCGCTCGCGAAGCGCTGGCAAAGGGTGAAATTGTGCAAGTGCTGCCGGAGTGGGAATTTATCAGCAGCTATTCCGGCAATCTGTGGTTGTTATGGGCAGGCCATAAGCATATGCCCGCCAGAATGCGGGTGATGATTGATTTTCTTAGCGAGAAGGTGCCGGCGTTGAACGCAGGCAACACATTGTCAGCCGCCAACTAAAACGTGTTCATATTTTCCAGAAGCTCATCTGCTGACAGCAAAATAGCTGCCAGCATGGGTTGAAATCAATTAATGACTACTGGTTAATTGATTTTTATTATAATTAATAAGGCCACCGGCTTTGATAATCTCTTGTTCTGATGAAGTTAATTTCTCCATATACAGCGTTATCTGCCGCACCGGGCGATGATCGCTAACGACAAAAGCGGTGATATCACTTAACTCGCCCTTCAGCGCGCTTTTTATTGCCGGGATATAGATAAAATCGCCAACCTCGAAATCAGGCGCCTCCTTCATCTGCAGCGGCAGCATTCCCCAGTTAATCACATTGGAACGATAGCGCTTGGTCGCGTACTCCTGACAAATATTTGCCAGCCCGCCAAGTACTCGCTGGCAGCTGGCCGCCTGCTCTCGCGCCGAGCCATCACCGGGTTTCACCGCATAGATCATGCTACCGATCTCCGTCTGTGCCGCGGTAATATTTTCCTGACCCGGCAGCAACCGGATCTGGGAAAATATATTTTCCAGCTGTGGATTTAAACGGCAAAGATCTTCACCATTGACGCGTTGTTGCTCGATGGAGGCAATTTTTTTAGCCCGCTCCACATACTGCGGATCGCGTCGGGAAAGGGTAAATTCCGCCAGGCCTAACGGGTTTGAACGAAACGATGATGTTTCACCTGATGGTATCAGTTCGTCGGTAGTGGTCACCGGATCCATTATTTTTGAAGTAACGGCTAACAGAATATTATCCGTTAACGCATTCATTTCCGGCCAGTCTTTGATATTTGGGCCATAGATCAGCGGTTGCTGCGTAACACCTTTAACGAATCCCTGATAAACCCGGTTTTTATAGGGGGAAACATCAAATTCATATTCCTGAGCTTCGTGCCAACAATCAAGCTCCGCCGCCGAGGTTAACAATCCCCCGTTAGCGGCCGTCGCGGCAATTGAACGCGCATCCATCAGCGCCACCGCTGACATTTGCCCATTACCAGGCTTGGAACCTTCACGGTTCGGAAAGTTACGCGTCGTATGACGGATGCTCAAGCCGTTATGCATCGGGGTATCGCCGGCGCCAAAGCAAGGGCCGCAGAATGCGGTACGAATAATGGCACCCGCGCTCATTAAATCATTGATCATTCCCCGTTTCGTTAACGCCATCAGCACCGGCTGAGAAGAAGGATATACAGAAAGTGAGAAAATATTGTCGCCACAGGAATGATGCCTCAGGGCATTAGCCGCCTGCGCGACGTTGACATAGTTTCCTCCCGCGCAACCAGCAATAATCCCCTGCTGAACGCGTAATTTGCCATTCTCTATTTTGTCCAACAGAGATAGCTTCGCGCGCCCCAGCGAGATTTTCTCAGATTCAATTTCAACTTCGCGTAAAATATCCGGCAAATTCTGATTAAGCGTATCAATTTCATAGACATTGGCAGGGTGAAACGGTAGCGCGATCATCGGCTTGATGGTGCTTAAATCGATCTCAATGCAGCCATCGTAGTAAGCCATCTCTTTGGCTGACAGCGCCCGATAGTCTTTCTCTCTACCATGAAGCCGCAAAAAGTTTTTCGTCTCTTCATCGGTCTGCCAGATGGAGGATAAGCAGGTGGTCTCGGTAGTCATGACGTCAATACTGTTTCTGTAGTCAGTCGACATACTGGCCACGCCGGGGCCGACGAACTCCATCACTTTGTTCTTCACATAACCGCTTTTGAATACCGCACCAATCATTGCCAGCGCAATATCCTGAGGGCCAACGCCAGCGGCAGGTTTGCCAGTTAAAAACACCGCGACGACCTCGGGATAATCAATATCCCAGGTGTTTCCCAATAGTTGTTTAACTAACTCACCGCCGCCTTCACCGACGGCCATCGTCCCCAGCGCGCCATAACGCGTATGGCTATCCGAGCCCAGTATCATTTGGCCACCGCCGGCCATCATCTCGCGCATGTATTGGTGAATAACGGAAATATGCGGCGGTACATAAATGCCGCCATATTTCTGTGCTGATGTAAGACCAAAAATATGATCGTCGCTGTTAATGGTACCGCCCACTGCACAAAGTGAATTGTGGCAATTGGTTAAAACATACGGCAAGGGAAAGCGCGTCATTCCAGAGGCCTTAGCCGTCTGGATGATGCCCACGAAGGTGATATCATGGGAAGCCATGGAATCAAACTTTATTTTTAATTTCTGTTCATCGCCAGAAATATTATGTGCTGACAGTATTGACCAGGCGATGGTTCCCTTCCGCGCAATATCTTTAGCGACAGGATTTGCGCACTCCTCTTCCGGAATGATCCCGTACTGATGGGATAAATATACCCCACGATCGTGTAATTTGATCATGACTAGCATCCTTTAAGATAGATTAAATAATAACGGTGTTCTTTTCTTCGTGACTCTACGAATAAAAAGGAAAGAATATCGGCAGCAAAATAAAACTGACAATTACCGAGATGGCAATCAGAGGTAATCCGACTCTGACATAATCCATAAACCGATATCCCCCGGCGGAAAAAATCATCATATTCGCCGGCGTGCCAACCGGTGTCGCATAGGCACATGAACAGCCAATGACAATAGCCATCAACACCGCTCGCGGATCAGCGCCCATTGAATTTGCAATAGACAGGCCAATGGGAATAAGCAAGGCCGCCGTTGCGGTATTCGACATAAAATTGGTTAATACGCAGGAAATAATCAAAACGGCACTTAACAATAAGAACGGTGAAGCCTGTTGACCAAGCAGATCGATAATTGAGTGGGCCATGATTGCACCAGCGCCAGTGGTTTCGAGTGCTTTCGCTAAAGCTAATGTGCCGCCAAAAAGGAAAATCGTCTGCGAGTCAATTGACTGATACGCCTGTTTTTCAGTAATCACTCGTGTAATAACCAAGAATAAAGCGCCAATTGAACCGATAATCGCAATCGGCAAACCAATGACGTTCTCAAAAATCATCCCCAGTACGGTAAATACCAACACTAAAACAGCAATTACTTGCTTATATTTTGGACAGTCAACTTTCCTGCTCTTTTCTGATTTCCCCGCAGTACTCACAGATTGCGCTGGCAGCAGTTTATAACCGATGGTCAAAAAGTAGATGATCCCGCAAAGCAGCATGGGGATACCTAGTTTGGCATACTCGAAAAAACCGAAGCGCTGCCCGACTTGCTCCAGAGCTGACTGGGCGATCAGATTACCCGGCGAGCCAATAAGCGATAAGTTTCCGCCCAACGCTGAAGCAAACGCCAATGGCATCAACAAACGGGATTGCGCATAGCCGGACTTAACCGCGGCACCAATGACCACCGGAATCAGTACCGCAGCGGTTCCCGTATTAGACAGAAAACCAGAGAGTATTCCGCAAACCAACATAATAATAACGATGAGCTGCTTCTCCGAGCGAGCGTAACGGGTAACGATTCCGCCAATTTTATCCGTCACCCCTGTCTCAAATAAGGCGCCGCCAACCACGAACATTGCCACAAATAAAATAACGTTCTGATTAATAAACCCCGCAAAAGCCGTTTTTACATCAAAAACACCTGTTACAACTAAAGTAATACAGACGATCATAGCCGTAGCGGCCAGAGGGATTTTTTCCCAAACAAACATCACAATTGAAAATAACAACAGTGACAATGTAATTGCTACTGGTGACATAAAGATATAACACCTCTTTTCAGCGTGTGAATTTAATAATTAGTCTAAGCAGGTGATGCAGCGTTTTATAAACTTCAAGTTAAATCACTTTCCAGTACATTAATAATTCCCACCACCATACCCCAACGGTGATATGCAGAATAAAAGTCAATAGCGCTAATATACCGCCAACAATCCACCAGGATTTAATATCATTATAACCAACCCCGAATATAACCGGGCCAGCAGCACCACCATAATGGGTGACCATACCGCCATAGGAATTACTAAACAGCAGCGCTAAAGCGGTTAACATAACTGGCGCACCGGAAACATTCGCCAGCATGGCAAAGACCGGAACCATCGCCACAATATAGGCGCTGCCCGAGGCAAAGAAATAACGAACCAGTATACTCAACGCGACGATGACAACGAATGCCAGCGTGCTATGGCTACCAAATGAAATGTTATCTTTCAGTAACTCGGCCAACCACAAGAAAAAACCAACTTTGGAAAGCAAAGAACTCAAACCAATGATACCGCCGTACCAAATTAGCGTGTTCCAGCCACCTTTATTTTTAATGACATCATCCCAGGTAACAATTTTTAATATCAGCATCAACGCCATGACGCAAATCGCCACCGTTGATTCATTAACCCCAAGAGAAGTGCTAAATACCCAACCCGCTAACGCCATCACAAACAAGCAGGAGAGCATTTTTTCACGTAAGGTCATCGGCCCTAAAGACTCAAGACCTTCTTTGGCAATGGCTTTATTATCTACTTTTTTTAATTCGGGCGGGTATAGCTTATAGGTTATAAGCGGTGTCAGTAACAGCATGATTAAGCCTGGCAATATGCCAGCCAATGCCCATCCGCCCCAGCTCAATTTGATATGGCAAATATCCTCAATCATTTTGAGCGCCAGGATATTACCCGCCATGGCGGTAAAGAACATATAACTGGTGGTTTTGGTAACCATATAGACGTTCATCATTAAATAATGACCAACGCGTTTTGCCGTATGCTCTGGTTCCGATCCTAGCGCGACAGCCACGCTATTGATGATAGGTAATACGATACCGCCAGCACGGGCCGTATTCGACGGTGTCGCGGGTGAAAGAATCAGATCCAGAAAGGCGGTAACATAGCCTAAGCCAAGTGTGGTACTCCCTATCTTGCCAATAAGAATATATGCAATCCGTTTACCTAAACCAGTAATAACAAAAGCGGCACTTAAGGTAAATGCAGAAAACACCAACCAGGTGGTACCTGATGCATAGCCACTTAATACGCTCGATGATTTTATTGAACCATCACCTAAATTGCCAATGACAACCATGGAGGCAGCCACAGCGACTAACAGTATGACTGGTTCAGAAAATGGTTTAATCACTAAACCAACAATTGCAGCCAGATAAATACCTGACAATACCCATGCAAGTTCAGTCAACCCAGCCGGGGCCGGAAATAGACTAATAAGCAATGGAATAGCAACAAGCAATAATAGCTTGCATAATGTTTTTTTATCCATTTTAATCCCTTACCTGAATGAATTTTATAAGTGCGCAGCCGCATTTATTCAGGGAGATAAACCATGCCAGAAAGAATTTTACGTGCGGTACGAATCACCGATGCGCGAATATTTTCAGGAGTTTCATTAGCATTACTTAAATTGACGTCAATACTTCCGCTAGGGTGTTCAACTCTGATTAATCCCGCACCCGATATTCTCGTCAGCTCGTTAACTACGGTATCAGCAATAATACAAGAGCTCGCCAGACCGATAGCGCCCGTTATGGCCAACGATTTATGACAGTTGTGGGGCATGAAATATCGAACACTCAGCGTTCCACCGTGTTGAGGTGGGGCAACCAGCACTGGTTTAGGTATTACCATGTTCGAGACATCGCCAAATCCCATTGCCGCGCCTGCTTGCTTACGTATTGATTCAAGGCGCTGAAAAAATTCCTTATCCTGATCTAATTCCGCCGCCGATTCATACCCTGTTTTACCCAAGCTATGCGCTGGAATAATAACCATCGGCATCGCCATATCGATACAGGTGACGCGAATATCATCCAAAATATCAACCCGGTTGCCGGTTGGGAAAAGCTGGCCTGATTTCGCCCCGGCGGCATTTAAGAATGTCAGGCCTACCGGGGCCGCCAGCCCTGGAACGCCATCAATATGGGTATCTCCTTCATAAACAACCTGGCCGCCCGGGGTTTGAATGTCTGCGTCAACAAAGGTGTTGGTATTGACGTTTCTGATTCGCACCCGCGTTACCGGGGAATTCGCCGCGACAAGTCCTTTTTCGATAGCAAACCCGCCGACTGCGCACAGCATGTTGCCGCAATTAGGCGTAGTATCAACCCGTCGCTCATTGACAATGACCTGTACAAATAAGTAGTCAATATCCGCTTGCTGGCTGGTCGATCTACTGACAATAGCCACTTTACTGGTTTGCGGACTCCCGCCGCCAATGCCATCAATTTCCAGTTCATGGCCAGAACCCATGATAGTTAATAATGTTTCATCACGTTTTTGAATATCTTCTGGTAGATCATCTGCTAACAGGAAAGCGCCTTTTGATGTTCCACCACGCATGAGAACACACGGAATTTGTTTCATAACATGTTCCTTACAAATATAAAAAGATTAAATAAACGGGGCGTGAATTTAATGCACTTAATGTATTTAAAGTTTTTTATTTACTTTATTATTCATTTACTCGCACAACCGTTTACCATCTGATTCTACTTGCAAGGAAGATAGTGATTGATAAAATATAAAAATAAGACTTATACCTACAAAACATTAATCACTACTATCGTCATGGCAATAATTAACAGAGCCATTCTATATATAAATTATTTATTTCTGATTACGGAGCAGCAATGAACAATGAACTATCCGGAATGAAAGCTTTTGTCACTGTTGCCGAGCTGGGTTCATTTAGCAAAGCGGCAGAGGTACTTAACCTGACGCAACCCGCATTGACCCGCAAAATACAAAAAATAGAAAGTAACCTCAATACAGCCCTTTTCGAACGAACCACCCGAAAAATCATGCTCACTCAAGCAGGAAAAATGCTTCTTCCAAAGGCAAAGTCACTGATTGCCAGCCTTGATGCCGCCATTTTTAACATCAGCAACCTGACTTCTAATGTGCATGATACGGTAACGCTTTCTTGTATCCCGACGGCGGTATTTTATTTTTTACCTCGCGCCATCGTTCAATTTAATCAGCGTTACCCCCATATCAAAGTTCGAATTTATGAACAAGGTATAGAAAATTGCATGGCCTCGGTGAGAAAAGGCGAAGTCGATTTTGGAATAAATATGAACTTCATCACACATCCCGACATCGAATTTAGCCCACTGGTTAATGAACCCTTCGTGCTGGCTTGCCGGCAGGATCATCCGCTGGCCAGTAAAAAATTAGTGGAATGGCGGGAGCTCGTCTCGCAGAGATTAGTTGGCGTCAGACGCTCGAGCGGTAATCGGCAACTGATTGAAAGTTGCCTGCAGGATAAGCCATGGAAATTAGATTGGTTTTACGAAGTCAGACATTTATCCACCTCTCTGGGCCTGGTCGAGGCGGGGCTTGGCATATCGGCCTTGCCCTGCCTGGCCATGCCGCATCACGCCAACAGCGCTGTCGTCAGCGTGCCGCTGGTCGAACCGGTAATCAGACGCACGCTTGGCATGATTCGCGTTAAAAACCGCCCTCTTTCCGCAGCGGCTGAACGCTTCGCGTCATTATTACTGCTCATGTGGACGGATGAAGCGAGAGAGTTATGGTGTAATGTGGTCGATTCACACCAGCAGCTATAACTGTCACGGCGCGAGAGCGAAAACCTCCGCCGCCCAACGTTGAAAACCCGCGACATCCAAATCCAGCGCCACCTGTGCGTTGGCCGGTTGTCCCAGACGCCCTTCGATATCTACCACGGTAGCGCCAGCCGTCCAGGTCCCCTGCGTCTCTACCGCCACAAAGCAGGGTTTGAGCGTAAACAGATCCGGACGAACCAACCACGCAATAGCGCATAAATCATGCATTCTCAGACCGCTGCTCATACTGCCGCTGCGATAATGGCTAAATAAAGCATGAAGCATTTTGCCTGTCTGATTGAGCGTGGGCAGAGTGACCAGATAGTCCGCACTCAGCATCGCCTTATTGGTGACATCCAGCCCGCACATCACAATCTCCAGCCCGCTCTGGAAGACTTTCGCGGCGGCTTCAGGAGCGATGGCGATATTAAACTCGGCGTTGGGGGTAAAGTTACCGCGCCCGGCCGAGCCGCCCATCAGCACCAGCCGACGAATATTAAACAGGCACTCAGGATACTGCGTTATCAGCAAGGCAATGTTGGTTAGCGGGCCGATGGCCACCAGGGTCACGGGTTCCGGCGCGTGCATCAACGCATCGCGGATCGCCTGAAATGCCGGTTTTGCCAGCGGTTGACGGTTATGTTCGACGAAATCATAGCCCTCCATGCCGGACTCGCCATGTACCGAGGCGGCATCGCGCAACGGACGTACCAGCGGCATCGACGCGCCTTGCGCCAGCGGTACATCGGCATTCCAGAAATGCAGCAGTTGCAGCGCGTTGCGGGTCGTCTTTTCCACCGAGACGTTGCCCGCCACCGTGGTCATTAATTGCAAATCCAACTGCGGCGAGAAGAGCGCGGCGGCGATCGCCGCCGCATCGTCAATACCCGGATCGGTGTCGAGAATAATCGGTAAGCGCATGGTTTTCTCCCAAAAAAAATGCCAGACGTTAAGTCTGGCATCTTCTCATACTGCGGGGTGAAAGAACTTATTCTACTTCACGGACATCTACACGCAGCTCTTTCGGCACCTCGAAAACGATATTCTCTTCACGGCCTTCCAACGGCACCGCTTCGCCGCCGCCCAGCTCCTGCAGACGGGCAATCACATTCTGCACCAGGATATCCGGGGCCGACGCGCCCGCCGTTACCCCAACGCAGGCAGCAGACTTAACCCATTGTTCCTGGATATCGGTGGCATCGTCGATAAGATAGGCCGCTTTCCCCATCCGCTGCGCCAGTTCAGCCAGGCGATTGGAGTTCGAGGAGTTTTTCGAACCGACCACCAGCACCACATCAGCCTGCTCCGCCAGCGCGCGTACGGCTTCCTGACGGTTGGTGGTGGCGTAGCAAATATCGTCTTTACGCGGGCCGACGATTTTCGGGAAGCGCTCGCGCAGCGCGTCGATAACGTCAGAAGTATCATCGACGGAGAGCGTGGTCTGGGTCATAAACGACAGTCGGGCATCGTTTTTCACTTCCAGCGTCAGCACATCCTCCGGCGACTCAACCAGATACATGCCCCCTTCGGGGTTATTGTACTGGCCCATGGTGCCTTCAACTTCCGGATGCCCGGCGTGGCCAATCAGAATCGACTCTTCGCCGCGGCGGCTGGCGCGGGCGACTTCCATATGGACTTTAGTTACCAGCGGGCAGGTAGCGTCGAAAACCGTCAGGTCACGACTCTTCGCTTCGTTGCGTACTGCCTGCGAAACCCCGTGGGCGGAGAAAATCAGGATCGCGCCGTCCGGCACTTCGCTAATCTGTTCGATAAAAATCGCCCCACGCTGGCGCAGGCTATCGACGACGTAGCGATTATGGACAACTTCGTGACGAACGTAGATCGGCGCGCCGTACAGCGTCAGCGCGTTTTCGACAATGCTGATAGCGCGGTCAACGCCGGCGCAAAAACCGCGCGGGTTAGCCAACAGGATCTGCATCTTACCCCTCCAGCGCCGGATCGACTTCCAGCACTTCAATATCAAAATGAACGGTACGCCCGGCCAGCGGATGGTTGAAGTCGACGGTGATGGAATCGCCGTTCACTTCGCGGATCACACCGGGCATTTCGCTGCCATCCATTGCGGTAAAGAGCATAATCGCGCCGATTTCCGGCTCGCCGGCGTCGATAAACTCGCGGCGAGAGAAGTACTGGATCAGATCCGGGCTAGGTACGCCAAAGGCGGCGTCAGGTTCCAGCGAGAACGTGGTTTTATCGCCGGCTTTCAGCCCCAGCAGATGCTGCTCCAGCCCTTCGGAAAGCGAGGCATCACCAAGACGAAACAGCGCTGGTTTGCCGTTGCCGCGCGTGGATTCGGCGGTGGAGCCATCATCCAGTTTCAGCGTGAAGTGCACCAGCACCGCGCTGTTGCTCTGTACAGAGTTAGACATGCAGGTTTGCTCTTTTATATTGCCGCCGCTTGTTTGCCCGATGGCGCTGCGCTTACCGGGCCTACAAAGGGCGATATATACTGTAGGCCGGATAAGACGCTTTAGCGTCGCCATCCGGCAATTTTTTATGATGTTTTTTTATCACTGGAAGGCAAAAAGCCTTCCAGCACGATCAGCGCCGCGCCGATGCAGATGGCGCTATCGGCAAGGTTGAAGGTGGCGAAATGCCAGTCGCCGACATAGAAGTCGATCATATCGACCACAAAGCCGTGCCACAGACGGTCGAACAGGTTACCCAGCGCGCCGCCAATGATCAGCGCGTAGGCAATGTTGTTCAGCTTTTGCGTCGCCTTCGAACGATACATCAGCACCGCCAGCACCACGCAGATACCAACGGCAATCCCGGCGAAGAACCAGCGCTGCCAGCCGCCGCTGTCGGCGAGGAAGCTAAAAGCCGCGCCGTAGTTGCGCGCATAATGCAGATTAAGCGATGGAAACAGCGAAACCGTCTCCCCCAGAGCGAAGTTCTGGAGGATCAGGAATTTGCTGCCCAGATCGATAATCAGCACGGCTACGACGACCCACAGCCAGCGTAGCCCCGTTGAACAGATCGATTTACTCATCAGGCGAATTTACGTTGCTCGCCGTCACCGGCGACGTTACTGACACAGCGACCGCAGATTTCTGCGTGTTCCGCCACCTTGCCGACATCGCTGGTGTAATGCCAGCAGCGTGGGCACTTCTCGCCCTCGGCTTTGCTCAGGACCACTTTCAGCCCTTTCAGCAGATCGCTCTGCCAGGCATCAGCCGGCGCCTGTGCATAATCAGCAACGTTAGCGCCGGAGGTCAACAGGACAAATCGTAATTCTTCGCCCAGCGCGTTGAGCTTGGCCGCCAGGTCAGCATCGGCATACAGCGTAACCGCCGCTTCCAGAGAACCACCGACTTTCTTATCAGCACGCGCCTGCTCGATCACCTTGTTGACTTCGCCGCGCACTTTCAGCAGTTCATCCCAGAAATCGTCGTTCATCGCTTCGTCGTCGGCCAGGCCGAACAGGCCTTCATACCACTCGCCGGTGAAGACGTATTTTTCACGCTCGCCCGGCAGATAGCCCCAGATTTCGTCCGCGGTGAAGGACATGATCGGCGCCATCCAGCGCACCAGCGCTTCCACGATATGGAACAGCGCGGTCTGGCAGCTGCGACGCGCCACGCTGTCCGCTTTCGCGGTGTACTGGCGGTCTTTGATGATGTCGAGATAGAACGAGCCCATTTCGATGGAGCAGAAGCGCATCAGGCGCTGCACCACTTCGTGGAAGTCGTAGGATTCGTAGGCTTTGAGGATATCTTCCTGAGCCGCCTGCGCGCAGCCGACCGCCCAGCGGTCCAGAACGACCATCTCTTCCGGTTTAACCATATCTTTTGCCGGATCGAAACCGTTAAGGTTCGCCAGCAGGAAGCGCGCGGTATTACGGATACGACGATAGCTGTCCGCGGCGCGTTTGAGGATCTCATCAGAGACCGCCATTTCGCCGGTATAGTCGGTGGAAGCCACCCACAGACGCAGAATATCGGCGCCCAGTTTGTTCATCACGTCCTGCGGGCTAACGGTGTTACCGATAGACTTGGACATTTTGCGGCCCTGGCCATCGACGGTGAAGCCGTGGGTCAGTACCTGACGATAGGGCGCTTTGCCTTTCATCGCCGTGGAGATCATCAGCGAAGACATGAACCAGCCGCGATGCTGATCGGAGCCTTCCAGATACATGTCCGCGGCGTGACCGGCGAATTCCGGACGCACATCAACCACAGAAGAGTGGGTGGACCCGGAGTCAAACCACACGTCGAGGGTATCCGGCACTTTTTCGTAGCTGTCGGCGTCATCGCCAAGGATGTCGCGGGAATCGAGATCCCACCACGCCTGGATGCCGTCAACTTCAACGCGTTTCGCCACTTCTTCCATCAGTTCGAGGGTACGCGGGTGCAGCTCGTGGGTTTCTTTATGCACGAACAGCGACATCGGCACGCCCCAGGTACGCTGACGGGAGATACACCAGTCAGGACGGTTGGCAACCATCGATTCGATACGTGCCTGGCCCCAGTCCGGGATCCACTGCACGCCTTTGATCTCTTTCAGAGACTGGGCACGCAGGCCTTTTTGATCCATGCTGACGAACCACTGCGGGGTAGCGCGGAAGATGATCGGCGATTTGTGGCGCCAGCAGCACGGATAGCTGTGCTGCATTTTTTCCACGTGCAGCAGCGCGCCGCTATCGCGCAGCATCTCAACGATGATGTCGTTGGCTTTGAAGACGTTAATACCGTCCAGAGACGGATAAGTACCTGGCAGGTAAGAGCCGTCCGGGCCAACCGGGTTGGCGATTTCCAGACCGTATTTCTGGCTGATAGTGTAGTCGTCCGGACCGTGGCCGCCGGCGGTATGCACCGCACCGGTACCCGCGTCCAGCGTCACGTGGTCGCCAAGGATCGCCGGCACATCGAAATCGAGGAACGGATGCTTAAAGCGCATCAGTTCAAGCTCGGAACCCTGTACCGCCGCCAGGATGGTGTAATCCGCCACGCCAATGCGCTGCATCACGCTTTCAACCAGGTCTTTCGCCAGGATCAGCGCCTGGCCGTCAACCTGCACCAGCGCATAGTCGAACTCAGGAGACAGAGAGATAGCGCGGTTGGCCGGCAGGGTCCACGGCGTGGTGGTCCAGATAACCAGAGAAACCGGGCCGTTAACGTCGGCTACGCCGAACTTCGCCAGCACGGCGGCTTTATCTACCGCGTGGAACGCCACATCGATAGACGGAGACGTTTTGTCATAGTACTCAACTTCCGCTTCCGCCAGCGCGGAACGGCAGTCAACGCACCAGTGCACCGGCTTAGCGCCTTTATGCAGGTGACCGTTGCCGATGATTTTACCCAGCGCGCGGATGATATTGGCTTCAGTTTTGAAGTCCATGGTCAGGTACGGACGCGACCAGTCGCCCAGCACGCCCAGGCGGATAAAGTCTTTACGCTGCCCGTCGATCTGCTCGGCGGCATATTCACGGCACTTGGCGCGGAATTCTGCAGCGGTGAATTTCTCACCCGGTTTACCGTATTGCTGCTCGACCTTCAGTTCGATCGGCAAACCGTGGCAGTCCCAACCCGGAACGTACGGCGAGTCAAAGCCCGTCAGTCCTTTGGACTTAACGATAATGTCTTTCAGAATCTTGTTAACCGAGTGACCAATATGAATGCTGCCATTCGCATAAGGAGGGCCATCATGCAGAATGAAGGTTTTTTTGCCTTTTTTCGCCGCACGGATGATGCCGTACAGGTCATCATCGGTCCAACGCGCCAGCATTCCCGGCTCGCGTTTGGCGAGGTCGCCACGCATCGGGAACCCTGTTTCCGGCAAATTCAGGGTGGATTTATAGTCACTCATCAGATTCTCGGTTCCGTTATTTCGGTTTGATAAATACCAGTAGGATTATCCCTGCCTGGTGAGCCCAAAGTACTCGCGGGCCGTTAACTCATCTCGTGCGATTTGCGCTTTTAGCTCATCCAGCGACGCAAAACGCTGCTCGTTACGTATTTTTTTACGCAGTATTACATCTATATGGCGACCGTAGAGGTCCATTACAACGTCCAGAAGGTGAACTTCCAGCTGCTGTCGCACGCCGGAGACCGTTGGACGAGTGCCAATATTGGCGACGCCGGGTAATGGCTTATCGCCGAGCCCTGTCACTTCTACCGCAAAGACCCCTTTAACCGGGGAAACCTGGCGACGCAGCGGTAAGTTCGCCGTCGGGAAACCTATGGTGCGCCCCAGCTCATCGCCGTGGACGACGCGACCAGAGATGGTAAACGGATGCCCCAGCAGGTTTTCCGCCTGCGCGAGGTCATCGTCGGCCAGCGCCTGACGCACCGCGGTGCTGCTAATACGCACGCCACCTTCGCAAAAGGTCTGGGTACTGGTGACGTCAAAACCGTACTCCGCCCCGGCCTTCTGTAATAACAAGAAATCCCCCTGACGACCAGCGCCAAAGCGGAAATCATCGCCAACGGCAAGGAACCGCACGCCCAGCTGACGCACCAGCAGTTCGCTGATGAAATCTTGCGCCGTCAGCGCGGCGAAACGCCGGTCGAAACGGACACACAGCACGTAGTCGACACCGCTTTCCGCCAGGTAGCCAAGCTTCTCACGCAGCCGCGTGATCCGCGCCGGCGCTTTATCGGCGGCAAACAGCTCCAGCGGCTGCGGCTCAAAAATCATCACCACAACCGGCAGACCGAGCTGGCGGCCCTCTGCGCGCAGGCGCTGCAGCAGCGCCTGATGCCCGCGATGCACGCCGTCGAAATTTCCAATGGTCAGCACGCACCCGTGCGGGGCCTGACTGAGATTATGTATGCCGCGTATCAGCTTCATGTCTGGCTCAAAACAGTGAAAATCGTCCGAGTATACCTTGTACAACAGGCGACGTTAACCAGCGATTGCACCTCGATTACGAAAGATCCTGCTAATTCATTCACTCAGCGTAATAATGCAGGAAAAACTATACGCAGCCGTCGATTTTTATGGTGGAAAGACTGTATTCGACTACAACAAGCTGGTAGAATCTTGCGCCATCACTACGTAATGAAGCCTCGTTATCTTAAACGGCGCTTATTTGCACAAATCCATTGACAAAAGAAGGCTAAACGGGCATATTCCTCGGCCTTTGAATTGTCCATATAGAACACATTTGGGAGTTGGACCTTGGCTAATATCAAATCAGCTAAGAAGCGCGCCGTTCAGTCTGAAAAGGCTCGCAAGCACAACGCAAGCCGTCGCTCTATGATGCGTACTTTCATCAAGAAAGTATACGCAGCTATCGAAGCTGGCGACAAAGCTGCTGCACAGAAAGCATTTAACGAAATGCAACCAATCGTGGACCGTCAGGCTGCTAAAGGTCTGATCCACAAAAACAAAGCTGCGCGTCATAAAGCAAACCTGACTGCACAGATCAACAAACTGGCTTAATCGTCCGCTTGCTGAACTTTGTTAAAAAAACCCGCGAAAGCGGGTTTTTTTATGTCTGTTGTTTGCCGGTACTTAGCTTTGCGGCTGCGCAAACAGCGAGGAATAATCGCGGTTGCAGATACGCTGTACCGCAGGATGCTGAATCATTCGCTCGGCAAAAATAGCATGGTACTCCTCCATCACGTTTTCCATGCGGCCAATTTCGACAATCGACTCATCGGCATAGAAATCGTGAGCATAGAGGGTTGGCGCCACAAAAATCGCATTATGCGCCGCGCCGAAGGCTTTCATAAGCGCCGCATCGTCGAACTCGCCGAGTATTTCCACCTGCAGCCCCTGCGAATTAAACCAGTTCAGCAATTTGCGCCCGAGCATGGAACGGCGACCGGGAATGAGCAGGCGACGTTCCTCAAGGCAGGCGGGAAACGGTTTTTCCGGCGGCGGATTCATACACCAGAAGCTCACCCCGCACTCGCCAATTTTCACCGAAAACAGCCCTTCCTGCTGGGTCGAGTCAATCGGGCAATCCGAGATAATCATATCCAGCTTATGCTGGCTCAGTTGCTCCAGCAGCATCTCGTGGGTGGATTCAAAACAGCGCAGATGTATTTGTTCATCTTCCACTACCGCCGCATCCAGAACGCCGCTCACCAGCCGCTTGGATAGCGCATCGGCGACGCCGACATCAAACAGCAGGTTCGACTCTTTGCGATAATTGACGATATCAAGCATCTCCTGGCTCAGGGTGAACATGCGATCCGCGTAGCGAAACACCAGTTCCCCCAGCTCACTGGGTTCCAGACCTCGTCCTTTACGTTTAAAGAGTTTGCCCTGCAATCGTTCTTCCAGCGCCTTAATCTGCCCGGTAATCGTCTGCGGCGTCAGATACAGCGCCTCGGCGGCGCCGACGACCGAGCCTTCCCGATAGACGTGCCAGAAGTAGTACAAATGGTTGTAATTGATATGCGACATGCTTCTCTCCCTGATATGCCCCGGAGAGCCCGCAGGCTCTCCCGATGAAGTTACACGCTGTGAGGATCCGTTACGCGCTTACGCAGAATCATGTAGCCGACGATAGCCGACAGAATAGATCCTATCAGAATGCCCAGCTTGGCCCAGTTGATCAATCCGGGGTCAACGCTACTGAAGGCGAGCGTGGCGATGAAAATCGACATGGTGAAGCCAATTCCGCACAGTACGCCGACCGCCATAATCTGCGGGAAGCGGGTTCCCGGCGGCAACGAGGCCCACTTAAACTTCAGCGCCAGCCAGCAGAACAGGCTAATCCCAAGCGGCTTACCGACAAACAGCCCGGCAATAATCCCCAGAGGCAGCAGCGAAGTCAGCCCCGCGAACGTGACGCCCTGCAGCGAAACCCCGGCATTGGCAAAAGCGAACAGCGGCAGGATTAGAAACGCTACCCACGGATGCAGCACATGCTCAAGCTGCTTCGCCGGCGATTTGCCATTCTGTTCCTTCAGCGGGATCATAAAACCGACGATAACCCCCGCCAGGGTCGCATGTACGCCAGATTTCAGTACTGCCGTCCACAGCACCGCGCCAACCAGAATATAGATACCGGTGCGCCGCACGCCGCAGAGATTGAGCGCCGCCAGTACCACAATTGCGCCAGCGGCGACGGCCAACGACAGTACCGACAGATCGTTGGTATAAAACAGCGCGATAATCACAATCGCCCCGAGGTCATCAATAATAGCCAGCGCCATCAGGAAAATTTTCAACGCCGTTGGTACCCGGTTGCCTAATAGCGCCAAAACGCCAAGCGCAAAGGCGATATCGGTCGCCGCCGGGATTGCCCACCCTTCCCGCGCAACGGGATCCTGGGCATTGAAGGCTAAATAGATAAGCGCCGGCACCACCATGCCGCCAATCGCGGCAACTACCGGGAACACCGCCTGACGGCGGCTGGCGAGCGCCCCCTGGATCATCTCACGCTTCACCTCCAGGCCAATTAACAGGAAAAACACCGCCATTAGCGCATCGTTGATCCACAACAGCATGTTTTTGTTAATTTCCAGCGCGCCGACGCGCAGCTGTACCGGAGTATCTAAAAAAGCATGATACAGACCGCTGGTGACGCTGCTATTGGCCATAATCATCGCCAGCGCGGCGGCGCAGATTAGAATAATGCCCCCGGAAGCATCGCTACTGAAAAATCGTTGCAGATGTTTCACTTTTACTCTCACCTTATTGGTCAATAACTCGATAAAAGTATGATACAGCCGCAAAAACATCGAAAAAAACAGATTTAAATTGCCATTAGAATCGCTTTTTCCGATCTTTATCGATATTTGTTAATCATAGACCACCCGCAACAGAGTGAGCTGCTTGTCGGCATCGAGATAACTTTTCTCCACCGTTGCGTAAGCCGAAGCCAGCGAAGTGGTGATATTTTCCACAATCACGTGGCGTTCGATGCGATCGGCGCGCTGGCACAAAATCTCGCTACTTTCCGTTTCGTTCCAGCAACTTTCAGTAACTACATTGCCAAAAAATTGGATATTACCGGCAGTGTGAGCCCGCACGCCGCCAATTGTGAACAGTGAAATGGCCGCCAGCCCTAACCAGTCTTTCTTGAATTGCATACGCCAAATCCTCGGTCTGAGGAAGCTGATAACCGGGTACAGCGCCCCGGTCGCTGAGACTTAACCTTTAGCTTTCTGAATTGCCATCTGCAACGCATCCTGCGATGTGCTGCCCGGTACTACCGAGATACGCCCGGCATCCGGAGCCGCTGCCTGCGGCATCACCACAAAAGCCGGGGTTCCGGAGAAATTCATATGCTGCGCCAGCGCCTGATTGCTCAGCAGCGCATCATGTACCGCCCCGCTCTGCTGGGCAGTTTTAACCGCCCTAATCTGCGGCTGGGTGAGATAGTGCGACGCCAGCGCATAAACATCCTGATCGGTGAGCTGTCCTTCCACTTTACCCGTGGCGTACAGGGCATTATGCCAGGCCAAATACTTTGTCCCGCCATCGTTCAGCCACACCTGTTCGCCGATTCTCGCCGCCAAACCAGACACCGGCCAGCGGGATGAAAAGATCGGAAACTCTTTAAAGATAAAACGTGTATCAGGATTCGATTTCACCAGTTCTTCCACCACGGGCGACATCTTGCTGCACCAGGAACACTGGTAGTCAAAAAACATCACCACCGCCGCTTTAGCATCCGCCGGGCCAACGGAGGGAGAGTTGCCGCTCAGCAGCTCAGAGCGGTACTGCAGCGCCAGCTGCGCATAAGCCTGCTTCTGGGCAACCTGCTGGCGCTGATGTAGCGTTTCGCTGGCGGCAATCAGGAATTCAGGATGATCCGCCAGATAGGTCGCTACCGCTTCGCCAACTTTATCCGGATGGCTGGCGATATACGCCTCAGCGGTCGGCCCAATATCGCCTATCGCCGGGTCGGTCTTCGCCGCCAACGTGGAAAAAGAGATGATGCCGCCAAGCGCTATCCCCGCCACCGATTTACAGGAAAGTTTGCGCATTATTGAGTTCTCATTATCAAGTTCAGGAGATGCCCACAGGGGCAGAATAAAATCGTCATCACCGTTGCGCCGTTGCCGTGACCGGCGGCATTACGCCTCCGGCATCGTTGAGGCTTTGCCAACGCACGGCGCAGCGCGTCGTTTGTCGACACCAGTCTGTGCGGCGGGTAGAAAACGGCGCGACCACGCCGGCAGCGTCGATCGGCGTACCGTTGACGCGGGTTGAAAAGAGGGTGACGTAATAGGGGCCTGGATTACGTACCGTCAGCCCATCCGCCGTTAAGTTCCAGACCAGATGACGATAGGCCTGCTGCGGATCGCCGATTAGCCCCACAGGTCGATAAATCAGTTTTAACGCCGAGCGAAATGCCATCTGCACACTATTGGCGCCGGTTTTTCCCGATGGAATAGCG
Source organism: Klebsiella sp. SYXHC3 (assembly GCF_057196925.1). Classification (NCBI taxonomy): domain Bacteria; kingdom Pseudomonadati; phylum Pseudomonadota; class Gammaproteobacteria; order Enterobacterales; family Enterobacteriaceae; genus Klebsiella; species Klebsiella sp. SYXHC3. The sequence goes on from NZ_JBXUNG010000012.1 coordinate 23,016, forward strand.
GCAATGCTCAGCGTAAACAAGCTTTCACGGTCCCGCGCCAGCGCCTCGCCGCTCCATGCGACACGCAGTGTGTTCTCCTGGCCTGCGCGCAATAAAAAGAGCGGCGGCGTGACCACGAATGGCGGTTTTCGGGGCGACAAATCATCGCCCCCTGGCCAGCGTCCACCGCTCAGCACGTGGCTATCCACCAGCCAGTCACTGTCCGAGGTATTGCGCAGCGGAACGCTCAACGTCGTCCTTTCAGCGTGATAAATAAAACGCGTGCCGCCAATCACCACACCGGCATGGCTTATTGCAACGGGCAGCAGCCAGAGCCCTGGCCAGTAGAAATGTCGTCTATTCATAACTCAGTACGAAAGTCGCGGAAGCATCGGCTGCTCCCGGTGCCACTGGGGCGCCATCAGCTACATAGCGGGCATAAAACTGTAAACGTTCGGACGCGGCGCCCGCGGTTAGCGCCTGCACATCGCTCTGTGCCCCCGGCGCGATTTGCTGTTTATTCTTGTCATACAGCGCAATTCCCATACCGCTTGCCATATCCGCCCCGGCATTCAACGCGAACAAATCGCCATCTTGCGGATCGCTGGTACCGCTAAAGCTCACCGTTACGCCGCTGGCGGTGCTGCCGCAATTTTGCAGCGTGATCGAAAAAGGCTGCCACTCCGCGCCGGCACCGGCCTGATAAAACTGGCGGCTGCTAACGGTTCCCATATCAACCTGAATATTCTCGGAATCCGGCGACAGCGTGCAGGTGTTGTCGGTAATGGTTCCGGTGACGTAGACCCGGCCGTCATGGGCCAGCGCACCGCTTGCCGCCAGAGCCAGCCCCCAGCAGAGGTACAGTTTTTTAATCATTGCCGCGCGCCTATTCATATTGCAGGTCGAAATACATCACCGCCGTCGCATTGCCGGAGGTCACGGTTGGCCGGGTAGATTTGTAGCGGATATAGAACGATAAGGTATTGCGGCCCGTTTTCAGCGGGTAGACCACCGAACTGGTGTTATTGATGCTGACGGCATCCTGGTCCTCATCAAGGATCTCCACGCCAACGCCGCTTGCCAGCATTTTTTCGCTACCCATGCCGGTATCGCTCAATGCCAGCAGCGCCGGGTTGTCGCTGTCGGCAGTGCCGGTAAACCAGATTTTGCTGCCGGTAATGCCGCGCGAGCAGTTTTTCAGGTTGATGTTGAACGGCTTGAACTTCGTCGTCGTACCGGTAGAGGGGAAATCCTCCACAGAGAACTGACCTAAATCGATACTCTGGCTGAGGCTGGAAATTTCGATATCGCAGGTTTGCGCGACAATGGTGCCGGTGAATTCCAGGTTGTAGCCGCTATCGTCGGCATAGCAACCGCTGCCGCATAGCAGAATGAATAAGAAGAAGTAACGAATCAGGCGCATTTAGTCGAAATCCACCCGTAAGTTAGCCAGTGCGGTGAAGGCGCCTTCCGCCGGCGTCTGGCCGGTGGTGCTGACTGGATACGCCTGCAGGGAAAGGTTCGCGTGTCCGTTTTCATCGGTAGTAAAAGGCTCAACGCTGCTGGCGTCATTCGGCGTTAATACCGCGCCGTCGCTGCTCTCAACCACCACGCCAACATCAGGATTGTCGGAGGCAATAGCCTGGCTTAAGTGGCTATCGGCGGTGGCTATCAACCGCAAACTTAAGTTGACCTGCGAATCCACCCCACTGCACTTCACCGGCACGGTGAATCTTTTCTTACGGACACCCGTTGGTTTTTCCCCGGCGCGATTGAAACCACCGCTGTACAGCGAGCCAAAATCCACAAGAATGGTTTGCCCGGCGTTAATTTCGCAGCTTTGCGGCACGGTCACGCTGCCGCTGTAGACAATGCTATATACCACGGTACTCAGCGGGTCGTCCCCGGTGGTGGTGACATAGACATTAAACATGGTCTTCGGCTCGATATTTACCGTGCCAATAAATGGCTTCACAACCTTAAGCTGGAATATCAGATTCGAATCATGTACCGGAAAAGGCGAGCCGTTGTTAACGTTGGCGTCATAGCCCATATAGACATAATCCATTGGTGGATAAAATTCCCCGGCCGACGAATCTTCAATGCGCATTGCTCCTTCAAGATAGGCGCCATCCAGCTGCATATATTTCCAGTCGCCGTTGGTTTCCACTATCGATGAAGAAGCGACATACGAACGATACGTCCGCCCCGAATCCGAAGAGCCGGCGGGACAAACCGCCTGCACGTTCACATCCTGGTTTTTACTAAGTTGTGTGGTGGTACCGGCCTGATTTTGCGCCGCCGTTAGCGTCGTCGTCAGGTCATAATCGACCGTCGCGGGCGAGCCATTGGTGTTCTGGCAAACGGCCGCCAGACTACCGCGGGCCAGCAGCAGCCCCATTAACAGAACAAGAAAAGAGACAGGCTTCATTTAGCGACATTCCAGATGCTGACGCGCCAAAGGCTGGCTAACGTCAGGGAGATGATAATGAGTGAGACATTGTTGGTCAGGCTGCGGCCCCCATTGTGCTTTCAGCGTGCCCTGCGGGCTAAGGCCTGAGAGATACACTTCGCCATCGTCGCCAACGATGCCTTCTTCCGCCGCGCCAGCAATGGATACCGTAGCGCCAAACGGCAGCGGTTTTCCGTAATGGCTTAGCGTCAATAGCGCGCGCTCGCCGATCCGGGCAGTAAAGTTGGCCAGCACCAACGCCCCTTGGGTGGGAACGACATTGATCACCGCATCATCGATATCGACATCGTCTTTTAGCGAGTTGACGTCCAGCGCCATGCGATTCTGGCGGTAAGTAGTGGCATACGATACCACCGCGTAGCCGCGGCCATCGGTGTGGATCCCCGGTTGATCTTCGATATTGACATTCCCTGCCCCCGGCACGGCGATAAGAACATTGGTGTCGCCCAACGGCTGGCTGAGGGTCAGACCATGAGCATGCGCGACCATGCCGCCGCTGAGGCCATAGTTCAGTTGCCGATAATCACCATGGTTGCTGTTGTTGTAGCCGACATTCAGGTTGCCCTTTGCCCCGTCGTATTCGAGGCTGGCGGAGCCGCTCGCACCACCCCCCTGATTCTGATAGCCCTGCTGGACGCTATAGCTCAGGTTGTTTTGATCCAGTAACATGCCGCTGATACCGCTATTTTGCGTCACGCCGCCGTGTCCATCGCTACTGGTGGAAAACGTCGCATAAACGTTATGTCGACTCTGGGTAATATCGTCGCCGTGAGAAAGCCACTGGCTGAGCGGTAGCGAAAGATTGAGCGCCAGCGCCTGGTCGCGTTGCTCCTCGCCGGGCGCGCGGCTGCTGCTATATGACAGGCTCCACGAGACCCCAGCCAGCGTGTCGCTGTAGCCGATTTGCAGTAATTTATTGGTTTCATCGGTGTGCCAATAGCTCTGTTGGCTACCGGTGACATACAGTGAGCCAAAATGACCGAACTGCTGAGAGAGGTTGATCTGTACCTTGCCGCGTTTGGTGTAATACAGGTTGTAGTCATCGCCAGCATCACGATCGCTGTCGTCCTTCTGCTGGCCGTTATAGCCTGACATCCGCTTCCACGCGGTATCATCGAGGGTATAAAAACCAGAGGTTGAGTAGCGATATCCCAACAGCTGAAAATGGGTACCCAGGTCATTTAAAGATTTGGCATATAAAAAGCGCAGCGATTGCCCCTGGTGCTCGCTCTCATCCGCCAGCGTACTGTAAGCCTGGGTAAGATCGACGGAAATCGCCCCCCAGTTACCGAAGTTGGCCCCGGTTCCCAGCGCCAGGGCGCGATAATCGGAGGAAAACTGCGTTCCGCCGTATAGCGTAAAGCCGTGCGGCAACCCCCACATCAGGGTCGCCTGGCCGAAACTCACATCCCGTTTCTGGCTACTATCGCCGCGATAGATCGCCGCGGTGGCGGCGTATTTCACCCGCCCCTCGCGTTGCAGAACCGGTACGGCGGCATAGGGTACGCTATAACTGGAGATGCTACCGTCGGACTCCTTGATCTCAACGTTGAGATCGCCACTGGAGGAGGTCGGATAGAGATCGTCAATCGTGAATGCGCCAGGCGGTACATAGCGCTGGTCTATAGTGTAGCCATTCTGGCGAATCGTCACCTGGGCGTTGCTTTTGGCGATGCCGTGGATAGTCGGCGCGAAGCCCTTCATGCTGTCCGGCAGCATATTGTCATCGGACGCCAGCTGTAGCCCGCGAAACGGCAGGCTATCGAAAACGCCTGAGGGGGTGTAGCTGTCGCCCGCCGTCAGTTCGCCTTTCAGCGCCGCCACATCGCGTTCAACGTAGGTGCTGATGTGCTGCCAGTCGCTTTTCTGTTGCTGATTATCGCTGTTGTAGTTCCATGTCGAATAATCACGTAGACGCCAGGCGCCAAGATTTACTCCGCTATTGAGACCGAGAAAGTAGCTATCGCTATCAGTACCGCCAGCGCTACGGTCCCGGCTATTCGCACCGGTAAACGTATAGTTGAGCAACAACGCATTAATACCTTCATCCCAGTTTTGCGGCGGAATATAGCCCCGCGCCCGGCTGTTCAGCGCCGCCTGCGGAATGCTGATATTCAGCCGCTGCTGACTAAAATCAAAAGCGGTGGAGGCGGCGGGGATCGTAGCCGCAAGATCGACGCAGTCGCCCGTAGCGGCCTTCGCCAATTGTGGAAAAGCGCTAATATTCACGTTCATGCCGTTGAGCATCTCAGTCGTCAGGCAGGCACGAAGGCCAGAACCATCAGCGGCCTGGTTATTGACGTGAAAAGCAATATCGCGCGTCGTCAACAATGCGCCATTAAGGTAGACATCGACCCGATAAACCCCCGGCGCCTGACCGTTGCCTTCAAAGTGGGAAAGGTCGGCGATCTTCGACGGATCGTCAGATAAAAAGGCCGGGTTAAAATAGTTTTCGGCCCAGCTGCTCGGCAGCGTGCATACGCTTGCCGAGATCAGAGCCAGGCTGATAAGCGCCGGCAATCTACCCACCTTCAACTGGCACGCGGAGACATCGAGTTTCAACACAATATCAATGACTCAGACAGGTTTGCAGCGGCGTGATGGCGCCGAAATCGTTAATTGACTGGAAGGTCGCCTGCCCTGCTCCGCCGTGCAACGTTATCTCGCTTTTCGGCGGCACCATTGAATTGGCTAATTTCTGTCCGCCGACATGAATATCAACCAGCGAGACATAATAGGGTGATGGATTGGCGATCGTCAGGCGGTCGCCTGCACGCTGGCAGCGCAACATTGCCGGAGCGTCAACCGAGGCAACCGGTAAGTGTTTGGGGCGGATAAACAGTTTAATGACGCTTTGCGTGGCGATTTGCAGCGAATTCGCCGCCAGTTTACTTTTATTAACCGAGGGAATGGCTTTACTGTTGAGATAAAAAACGCTTTCGCGATCTGTCGGCAGGGAGGGGCCAACGTACATAATACGCAGCAGATTTTCTTTCCCCGGCTGAATGACGAACAGCTGCGGGGTAACGACAAAATCGGCGCTTCTGCCGCCATCGGCATTCGCCACCCACGACTGAATTAAAAATACATTATTGCTGGAAGAGTTTATCACCGGCAGAGAGACCTGCTTATCACCCTGCGGATAAATAACCCGGGTAGAACCCAGCGCAATACCACCCGCATGGGCCAGCTGAGTCATTCCCAGCGCCGCCAGCAGTACTAATAAAAATAAAATCGGGGTAATTCGCGTACTCATTCTTTTGATAACCAGGGAGGAGATGAAATGCATCCCTCCGCTGCCAACAACGGAGGAGATGCGGATACCAATCAGGAATAGACCATGCTGAAGGTCGCGGTCGCTGCGACGTTACCTGCAGTCGCCGCGCCGGTTGCGACATAATCAACGCTCAGCGGTACGGTGTTTTCACCATCAATCAGGGTGATCGTGCCAGAGGTGTCGCCGATGTTCAGAACCTGTCCATCCGGGCCGTAGAGCTGCAGCGCAACGTTAGTCGCCGAGCCTGCGCCTGCGGTATTCGCCAGCGAACCGGCGAGTGAACTGTCCTGCTGACCATTAAAGATAACCGCCGCATTCTGGCTGACGGTGGTATCGCAATCTTCCAGTTTGATTGAGAAATCTTCTTTCTGATTAGCTACCATTCCGGCTGCCGTCAGTTTGCTGGTGCGAACCTGGCTCAGGGTAACGGTTTGATCGATAGAGTCAGCAGAAACGGAGCATGCGGCATTCACAACCTGTCCCGTAAAATTCACCGTACCACCGGAGACCGTCGCGGTATCCGCATTCGCCGCGCAGCTCATACCGCCCGCCGTCATGGCAGTCATGACCATCACTAAAAGATGTTTTTTCATAAATAACCTTTTAAATACACAAGTCGAAAACAGAATTAATAACGAATTTTAGTACCGAGCTCTCTTCACAGAGATCTCTTGCTGGTACCGGGCGCAAAAACGTTAAAGTTTGTAGCGTACAGAAATACTATATTCAATGAATAGCAAACCAGCGCTTATTTATAAGCGCCGATAGATAATTAATTTCTGCCGTTATTTAATTATTATAAATTGGCCAGAGAGTTGCAATCGACAAAAACTGTTTTTATAGGACCACCATTAACTGACTGTTTTTACAGTAAATAAATCGTTATGGCTGTTATTTAGATACAGCAACTAGTAAGCCAATGGCAGTTTTTTAATCCCTAACAGACGTCCACCATCAATATTGATATATCCGCCCTTTCGCAATTCAGAAAGAAGCTTCATGGTACGACTCCGCGATATTCCGGTACGACGTTGAATAAAGTTCAGAACATTAATGCTCTGGCGATATTCGTCGTTGTAGGCGGCAATTTCGATTAATAACGCACGAACCTTAAGATAAGAATCAACGCCAACCAGCTCCCGGTCGCGAACGTTCATCACCATCAGACGATAAGCGAGAAAACGAGCTACGTCGTGCCAAAGATTGCACTCATCCGTCACCTTAATAAAATCCGCTAACGAGACTGCACGACCACGGCATTCTGTTTCAGCAATCAAAAAATGCTCCGGGCGGGTGGGAACATCGTATGTCACACCGTAGCTATCTATCAGTCCAGCAATTGACGGGGCGAAAACCGATAGCACGTTCAAGCCTCGATCACTGCGGCAAATTGAGAAGATACCGGACTCCAGCAACACAATGCGGCTGCTCTGCTCTGTGTATAGTGAAAATTCTTCACCCGACTGCACGACGAAAGATTTACCAAAGGGCAAGAGCGCTGAAAATAAGGCGTCAATCGCTGCATGTGGTTTAGCCTGCTGAGAGAAAATATATGAGTGCAAGGCATTCTCATTATCATTTTCGAAACCATTTAATTTCATTATATCTTCATTAAATATCCATAATCATATGAGAAATAAAGATATACATACATTAGTTAGCCTGCAATTAATAATAAATAAATATTAAATATAGAATAAATGTATGATGAAAGCACAAATAATCAATCATTTATCAAATAAGATAATCCTCAAACAAATAACCAACAAAGATCTCAAAATGTTATTAATCATTTTTAACATTACACACTATAACAAATGAAATTATTTCTTATGATATAACAAGAAAGAGAAAAGGCAGCGATCCAGTATAGTACCGCCACTGAATCACCGCCTTAACGCTACATGAAATACAGGGAATTAACTAAAGTAGCGGGGCGCCGCGTAGTACTCCACCATTTTCTCCGCCAACCAACCGCCATCTTCACCGTTGGAATGAATAGTGGTGATACTGACGGTCGAACCGCCGCCCCACAGCACGGCAAAAACGTTATAGTCCGGCAGATTTAACGCCTGCATCTGGCTCCAATCGTATCCGCCATCGCAGCGCAGAAAATCACCCACCGTCGCGACGCCATAGGTCGTGCTGTTCATCGCGGTATTTAACAGCGCCGGGGTAATGGCGTTGATATCGCTGCCAATCCGCGAATCCCCCATGAAGAAAGTAGCACCTGACGCAAAATGCGCCGCCGCAATTTTACTGGTCCCTTCCGCAACCGTCGGCATATGGCCGCCGGGGATCTGCCACAACATCGCCGGTTTCTGCAATGCTCTGGCGGTCTCCTTCACCATGCCCAGATAGTTCATCCAGCAGGTAGCGTTCCAGCCGTAGTGGGCTAAGGCATCCGGGCTGAAGCAGTCGCGTTCAAATTTATCAAATGCGATAAAGTCTGGCGCATAGTCGCCGCCGTACACGCCCAGTTCATTAATGAAGTCAGCGATCGCCGCCCCTTGTTCCCGCGGCGCGGCATTGGCGCGCAGCAGCCAATCTGCCGTGCCCGTCGCCCAAACGTTGGTCTGCCAGCCGAAAGCGATGTCCGGCGCGAACTGGCGAACGATATAGTTAATCGCCTGTACGTAGCCGTACAAATCGTTGCTGAAAGTCGGCAGCGTCGGCGCGCTAAACCCTGGCATCGAAGGAAGCGCATTAATCGCCGCCGCCAGTTGGACATTGACCTGTACGCTATTGGCCTTACGCAGCGCGGTATAGCCATAAGGCTCCTGCTGCATGGCGCCAAGGAAGTCTGGATTCAGGACAAAGGTTGCCGGAACCGGATGCTGGTCATCTTTCCAGGATTGCGCCGCCAGACACTGGGTAATGAAGCTACCAAAGTGATTGCGTAGACGCTGTTCGTCCTGCAGGTCCGATACCGCGCTGCCTCCGCTGGCATTGGCGGTATAGACCACCATCACCGGCATCACCGCACGGCCGGCGTCGGCCTCGATCTCGCGAACCAAAGGCACGGTTTTATGGATCGGTAGTGAGGCATAATCAAGGAAGCCATCGCCGTTAGTGTCCACTTCCGCCGCCGGAATCGGATCGCCGCCGCCATCAAAACCATCATATTTAAACAGCGCGCTGAACGGCACGCCACGATAAAGATCGACCGTCTCCGCCGCATTCACCGTCACGCCGCCGTGCGCCAGATAATTCGGCCAACCTTTTACCTGCAACGGAACGCCCTGGATAAACTCAAGCGTGACGTTATTAACGCTTTGCAGCAAACGCAACGGCGCGCTGACATCACAGCGCCACGGCGTACCGGCGATGTATACATCTGCTACCTGCACGCTATATTCCCCGGCAGATAAACGCAGCGGCAGCTTCTGCTGGCGAGTATCACTGGCCAGCACGAAACTGTACTGGTAGCTGCCGCAGCGGAAACGATAGCGTTGAGCTGCCGTACCCTGTGGTAAGCCTAATACCGTCACCGCGACTTCAACAAAGTTATCGCTCGCAACGGGCGTTTTTTGTAGCGCAACGTCTGCCTGAGCCGTCGTGCCTACCGTCGGCACGAAGGTCGCAGGCTGCGCAGGCGTTGTCAGCAACTGGTTGTTCATCGTCGTCGGCTGCAGGCAAATAGCATATTGATGATTTGCTAATAGCCGAGTGACGCGCTGCGGTTGATTCGCCATCAGCGTCAGAGTACGTTCGCGCACGCCTGCTTCCGACCACAGCTCAACGACGACTTCCGCGCCTTCCAGTTCATCATCCGCCAGTAGCAGCTCGATCGCGGCAAAGAGCACCGCTGGCTGATAAGCAATCTGGCACCGTTCGACGGCGTTACCGGACGAGAGTGTCAACGCATAGTTTTCAGTAACAGGTGAAATCCTCATTTCATCGTTACACAACTCCAGTACCGTCATACCATAACGACCAGCGCTCAGATCGCCGATGGTTAGCGAAGCGCCCCATTCACCGGCAAAGCGCTGCTGGCGGCCATCCGGATACTGCAGTTCGATCTCCGGCTTCAGCGAGGTGCTCTGCGCCTGCGCCGGGAATTGCACAATGATTTGTCCCTGGCGTCCAGGATCATGGGCCAGCGTCGCCGTCAGATCGCTAAGCGCAACGGGCGTTTGCGTGGCCGAAAGATAAAACTCCAGCACCGCCGATTTACCGGAAGCCAACAGATACTCGCCGTCGTTATTGATTGTGATGGTATTTTTTTCAATCGGCCAACCGCCGTCGCTGGCCAGCGTTACCGCCTGATTCCCCAGCATGGTGCCGCTAAATGGGCTGTACGGATCGGGATGCGCTGTCGCGGTGAAACCTAATTTCAACTGATTAATATCGACGGACTGCGAATAGTGATTCGTCAGCGTCAGGGCAATACGTTGGTACCAGCTGGACGCTTTCACCTCTCCGGATACCAGGGTCAGTCCCGCGCCGGTAATCGCATCATCGGTGGGCGCTTCAGGTTCTGGCTCAATATCATCAGCGGTATCATCCGCCGGTACTTCAGGTTCTGGTTCAACCTCATCAGCGGTATCATCCGCTGGTACTTCAGGTTCTGGCTCAACTTCATCTGCGGTATCGTCCGTCAGAGTTAACGTAAAGGTGGACATTTTTACCGGTACCTGGGTGGCAGCCAGGCTAAAAAACAGGGTACCGCTTTCCCCTGCCTGCAGCAGCAGTTCACTACTGTTGTTGATGATGATTTCATTGAACTCCAGGGTTCCCTGGGCGGTGTCACGCAAAGTTAATGAACGATCCCCTTTTAGCGTGCCTCCCGTATTGCCCCACGGATCCGGATGGCCGGAGGCGGTAAAGCTAATTGCCGCCTGGTTCAGATCTACCGAGCGGTTACTTTCGTTTGTGAAGGTTAAAGTGACTTTTTGGTACCAGCTGTTCACATCAATCTGGCTATTTTTAATTACAACGGTCATCAACGTGATTCCTCATTCCCTGGTGGAAAAAAGCCCCGGAAAACCGGGGCTTTGTCATGGAGCCCATACCTCGTTAAGCGCAGAAGTATTAGTAAGCGCCTAAGTCAGTCCATGCGCCGCTCTGACCGCAGTTCAGGTCAGGCTGGTCGCCCTGGGACCACCATTTCACCTGGTAGTTGTGACCTTTCCAGCTCACGGTTTCGAAGGTACCCCAGCTTGCGCCGTATACGGTGTTAGCATCCCACAGCGCGTGTGGCGCATCCTGGTCTGCCGCATCATCGGTAGAGGCGTCATCTTCAGCCGGTGTAGTATCTTCGTCTGGAAGCGGAATAATGTCGGTTTCATCTTCTTCTTCATCAGCCGGTTCAGGTTCGCCCTGAGATGCTAATGCTGGCACCGCCGTCAGCACAAAACGTTGCTGAGTGGAAGGTTCGTTGTAGCAGTCACGCACAAACAGAGTGAACTGGAAGGCCGTTTTCGCACTCACTTCAGGCACCACAAACTCAATCACTTCCGCAGTTTTATCCGCGACGGTAATTTCAGACGGTACGCCCCAGCTGTAGCTCAGTTCATCATCATCTTCATCAGAAGAATTCGCGCCTGACAGCTGGACGGTAGAACCGCCGACAACCAGCAGCTCGATAGCGGCTTTTGGCGCATGATTGACGTCAGTTGCCTTATCGTCTTCTTCGGATTCATCTTTTTCTACGTTGATGCCTTCGAAGTAGAACGGTTCCATATCGATGACTTCAGACTCAATTTCATAACCCAGACCTTCGCGAGCCGCGTTCAGCAGCACGCCATTGTCCTGATCGATAGTCCAGGTAAACATACCACCCAGACCCAGGCTTGCTGCATATTCGCCCTTCGCTTTTACTGAACGTGGAGTATCCAGAGACATGAACAGCTTGGATTCCGGGTTATACAGGTAGTCAGCATCAGCGACCTGGTCGGTGTAGACGTTGAAACCGTTACGGCCTTTCTGGTTTTCCAGATCCAGGTAGTTGTAGATCACGTCATACCATTCATTAGTGCCGGATTCGAAAGTACCGGTGGTATCGCCGTTACCTGGGTTATAGGTGCCTTTCAGCGGAGACAGCGACTCCAGCTCAACGTTACGGCCATTACGGGTATAGCCGGCATAACCAATGTTGATATTTTCAGCAGGGAAACCTTCAGACAGCAGATGTTCCACGATAGTGTTGACGCCCCAACCGCCCTCTTCCAGCGCATTCAGGTTAGTGTGATGAGCAACGCTTTCCGCCCACGGGGTACCGAAGAAGTCATAGGTCATCAGGTTGATGCCATACAGACCTGCTTTAATCAGCGCTTTCACGTTGGAGTAATCAAAGGTCTTCACGACCGCGGAGCTGGCGATGGAGATTTTCACATTGCTCAGGCTGGCGGAATCCAGTTGCTTACGCAGTTCGCCAATAAGCAACGCATAGTTTTCACCATCTTCCGGGCCGCAAGGGTTGCCAGCGCCTTCAGCGTTCGGGTATTCCCAATCGATATCCACTTCGCTGAACATCGGGAACTGTTTGAACAGTTTCACCACGCCTTTGGCGAAGGTTTTACGTGCGGAATCAGACGCTGCGGTTTCATGGAAGCCGTTACTCATGGTCCAGCCGCCGATGCTCATGGATAGCACCAGGTTATGGCCCTGCTGTTTCGCTTTCGCCTGCAGATCGCGCAGACCGCCAAGCAGACCTTTACAATTTTCTTGAGTCACGGTCTTCGGATCAACATCCCAGCCGCTAACGCTATGTCCAACGTTGACGTAAGACTGGAAATCACCCCATGGATCAAGGAAAGTCGGTTCGTACTTAACTTTACCGCACTGTTCCGCGCCTTCAGCCACGACGTCACGATATTGGCCATCATTTTTATGGAAACCGGTCACGCCAACGAAGCCGAAAATAATTTTATCGTAAGCAGTCGGTGAGATATTGGTCAGGTCGTAGCCGCGACCGCGGTTATCTTTAGAATCGTCCCCTTGCAGGCGACCATCATACTGAGACCAGTCGGTATAATAGCCAAATACCTTCGGCTTAGTGGTTGCCGCTTTATATTTGTTATAGACCGGCTTTGCGACACGAGCTGATGTATAGCTATAGTTGCTAACTTCAGTTGCTGGGTTAAAACCATCAGCGGCGTTGCTGGTTTCGGTAAGAGTATCGCCTTTAATCAGTTTGCTGGTAGCCATTTTAAATTTCCTTTTAAGTTTAAAATTTATCGCAGTTCGTTCTGCGAAAACAACAATCCATTACTCATCAAAAATTAGCTAATCACAAAACCTCAGCAATTCATCAGCACAGAAAAATTATTTTAATGATGTCTACTCAGGAAACATCAACGTGGAATCATTGGGAAAATGAGGCTCGTCTTTCAGCAGGAAAGATAAAAAACAGACAGCATATTAAATATAATTTAGGTAGTAATTAACCGTCATTTAATTTACATGAGATTATGTGACGAAGGTCTCCCCAACAAATGGCAATACAATAAAACCGATGACAAAAAATGGATTGAGCCATTTCTTGTGCAATATATTCACCAACGACAATCAGGATGTGCAAATCTAAAGGAAGACGTTATGAAAACTTATCTCATCAATAACAACTGCATCTACAATGAACAGAAATATGAACTAAGAACGAGCTCAAACTCGCAAGTTATTAGAATGACGGCAATGCGTTCTAAATGTCTTAGCTTCATTATTGAAAACGCTCATCTGGAGATTATCGAACGCCAGAAAATCACTAATGAGCTATGGGGTAGCAGAAGTCATTTTGTGAATGATGCCAATCTAACGCAGATACTGTATTTAATCAGACGAGACCTGAAGGCGTTGGGCATAAACGATCTCTTCATTACCATCCCGCGCCAGGGATTACAGGTCAATAAGGATATCGCCATTGAGAAAGTCGAGCCAAAAAAACCAAAAGCCAGGAAGCAGTTTTTCCGTAAAACGCTGGCAGCCCTGACCACCGTCTTTTCAGTCACGCTAGGTACAATGATGTACATGCATATTCATTAATTCAGGGAGAAAAAAATGAATCCAATTATTGATGGAATTCTGGGGCTGGAAGGCGGTTACAGCGCCAACCCGAAGGATAAAGGCGGAGAGACTAACTGGGGTATCACAGAAGCAACGGCGCGAGCGCATGGTTACCAGGGGAAAATGAGTGAACTTTCTCACAATGAAGCCTATGCAATCCTGGAAACGGATTACTGGATCAAACCCGGCTTTGAACAAGTATCGCAACTTTCCTGGGCGGTAGCATTTGAACTCTGCGACGCCGCCGTGAATATTGGTCCCCATCACCCTTGCACGTGGCTACAGCGCTGGCTTAACGTGATGAACCGCGAGCAGCAGTATTATCCGGATATAAAAGCAGATGGCAGCATCGGCCCGCAAACCTTACATGCGCTAAATTCCTATTTATCGCAACGAGGTAAAGAAGGAGAAGCGGTGTTAGTGAAAGCGCTCAACTGTAGCCAGGGCGCTTATTATCTGGATATCTGCGAAAATCGCCGACAAAATGAAGAGTTCATTTACGGCTGGATTAAAAACCGAGTGACATAGTTGAGACAAAAAAATCCGTAATAAAAGACTCAAGGATGAGCCTTTTATTACCTGATAATACTATTTGAGTTTCGAACCGCCAACAGCACTTTTAACTTTTTCTCCGAGGATTTTTAAAATCGGGCCGGCAAATACACCGCCTAAACCAGCGGCTAACAGCACCATATTAAAGCTAAACCCTTTTTCGATAGCAATAGCGCTAAGGAGAAAACTGGTAAAACAAGATATGACTACCTGCGTCAGGCAGGTCATAATTCCCTGATGGGCTTCGCCAGCCTCTTCTTTATTCCTGCGAAGCAGGAAACTAACGAACCCGCCCCAGGCGCCGATAGAAATAATGATCAGAAGTATTTCTACTTCCAGTAATACAACTTCCGTTGTCTCTAAATGATTAGGAATAGACATAATCGCTCCTGAATAACTAAAGTTTAAAAAAGATTCATCAGGAGTGTAAGCGGCGGAATAGTGGAAAGGTAATCAAAGAACATCATGACTAACCACATCATATTAATGACGGTAAGATGAGGAAACTTACCGTCTGAATGAGGACAGCGTATGTAACATGGAAACTGTTTCATTTATCGCTGATATATTTCTACTGCTTTTGTTCCATGAAGCATAAACCTGCACGGATTTAAACATCAACTCAGGGGGCGGTTGGATAAAATTTATATCATATTTACGCTGATTTTTATAAAACAACGCCAGTTTCAAAGGTAACAGTGCAATCAATGCGGTTCTTTCTACCATGCTAACCAGCCCGGTGATAGAATCGCTACAATAGCCCATAGTACGTGAGCCGTTATAATAAACATCATCTTTAAATAATCCGTTATCAGTGATGATGGTGAGTGAAGTAATCCCCGGTTGATACATGGCATGGCGGGAAGAGTAGAATTGATGCAAAGAAAGCTGCGACAGCTCGCTGAATAAATGACCTTTGGCACAAATACAGACAAAGTTTCTGAAGCTATCAATAATTTGATTATCGAGTCCGGGCTCAACCAGCGGTTCAGAACCGATCGATAAATCACATTGAGCGGTCAATAAAAGCTCTTTAGCTTTATCGCAGCTAATGTTGCGGGATGAAAAATGGTTGATAACGCCCTGCTCGAAAAGCGCGCTACCGTACAGTTGGGAAAGGTAATAACTTTCGATGAAATCGCTTCCAAGGATCGTAATCCGGGTGTCATCATCCTTATTTTCCGGCAGAAAAGTATTGTCGACAAGCGACATGGCCTGACGGAAACTTTGGTGTATTTCGAGTGCTTTCGCCGTTGGCAGTAAACCATCTTTGCTTCTGACAAACAGCTCCTGCTGATAGAAGTTTTGCAGACGTCTTAATGCCAAAGAGACCGCGGCGGGAGTGATGGCCAATTTTTTCGCCGCCTTCGCGGCATTTCCTGCCGAAATGACAGCGTCAAGAACCTTGATTAAATTATAATCAAAGCCCTTATTGGCACCTTTCGATCCCATCCACTGTCAGCCTCTTTTATCGAAAAAAGCAATATAGATAATACTCAAAATAAATCAAATCCGGACATGCTAAACAAAGTATAGCGTTTCTATTCAAGGCTGAGGTTAGGGTAGAAAAAAGCCTGAACAGGGATGTTCAGGCTTGTGCTAATAAGGTGATTAAACGCAATTAACGCGTTAAATCATCAAAGAATTTTTTCACGCCATCGAAGAAGCTTTTGGAACGCGGGCTGTTTTTCTCACCCGTCGGACCGCCAAAAGTTTCCTGCAGCTCTTTAAGCAATTGTTTCTGCTTGTCGTTAAGACCCACTGGCGTTTCTACCACCACGCGACACAGCAGATCGCCCTGAGCACCGCCGCGAACGGATTTAACGCCCTTGCCGCGCATGCGGAACAGTTTGCCGGTTTGCGTTTCGCCAGGAACTTTCAGGTTAACGCGGCCATCCAGCGTCGGTACTTCAATCTCGCCGCCAAGCGCAGCCATGGTGAAGTTGATCGGTACTTCGCAGTACAGATTATTCCCCTCACGCTCGAAGATCGCGTGCTGTTTGACCTGAACCTGAACGTACAGATCGCCCGCCGGAGCACCATGCTCGCCCGCTTCGCCTTCGCCAGCCAGACGAATACGGTCGCCGGTATCGACGCCAGCCGGGATTTTCACCGACAAGGTTTTGGTTTTTTCAACGCGACCGTGACCGTGGCATTTATTGCACGGATCTTTAATCAGCGTACCGCGTCCCTGACAGTGTGGACAGGTTTGCTGAACGGCAAAAAAGCCCTGACGCATCTGGACCTGACCGGAACCGTGACAGGTTGGACAGGTCTGCGGCTGAGTTCCGGATTTGGCGCCGCTGCCGTGGCAGACATCGCACTCTTCCAGCGTCGGGATGCGGATTTCCTTGGTGACGCCACGGACCGCTTCTTCCAGCGTCAATTCCATGTTGTAACGCAGATCTGCGCCGCGCGCCGCGCGCTGACGACCACGGCCACCGCCGAAGATATCGCCGAACACATCGCCAAAGATATCGCTGAAATCCGCGCCGCCGCCAAAGCCGCCACCGAAACCGCCGCCGCCCATGCCGCCTTGTTCAAACGCGGCGTGGCCGTACTGATCGTAGGCTGCACGCTTCTGGGCATCAGTCAGGACTTCATACGCTTCTTTGATTTCTTTAAATTTGGCTTCGGCCTCTTTGTCACCCTGGTTACGGTCCGGATGGTATTTCATGGCCAGGCGCTTGTACGCCTTTTTGATTTCACGCTCTTCCGCTGTTTTGGAAACGCCTAAAATCTCGTAATAATCTTGCTTTGCCATTGGTGTTTTTCAGCCCCTTAACATGCGTGCACGGGCGGAGAGGAAACCTCTTCGCCCGTGCCAGTGTTTTACCCGTTCAAAGGGCGATTATTTTTTGTCTTTCACTTCTTCGAACTCAGCGTCGACAACATCGTCATCCTTCGCGCTGCTTTCTTGAGCGTCAGCGCCGCCAGCCTGCTGCTGAGCGTGCTGCTGCTGAGCGATTTCCATCAGCTTCTGGGAAGCCTGGGCCAGCGCCTGCATCTTCGCTTCGATGTCCGCTTTGTCTTCACCTTTCAGAGAAGTTTCCAGTGCGGTCAGCGCAGACTCGATTGCAGTTTTGTCGTCAGCCGGCAGTTTGTCGCCTGCTTCTTCAACCTGCTTACGGGTGCTGTGCAGCAGATGGTCGCCCTGGTTACGGGTCTGAACCAGCTCTTCGAACTTACGGTCAGATTCAGCGTTAGCTTCCGCTTCGCGAACCATTTTCTGAATTTCTTCTTCATTCAGACCGGAAGAAGCCTTGATGGTGATCTTCTGCTCTTTACCGCTGTTTTTATCTTTAGCGGAAACGTGCAGGATACCGTCAGCATCGATATCGAAGGTCACTTCGATCTGCGGCATACCGCGCGGTGCTGGGTTAATACCATCCAGGTTGAACTGACCCAGAGATTTGTTATCGGAAGCGCGTTTACGCTCACCCTGCAGCACATGGATGGTTACCGCGGACTGGTTGTCTTCCGCAGTAGAGAACACCTGGCTGTGCTTGGTCGGGATCGTGGTGTTTTTGCTGATGAGCGCGGTCATCACGCCGCCCATGGTTTCGATACCCAGCGACAGCGGGGTAACGTCCAGCAGCAGAACGTCTTTAACATCACCAGTCAGTACACCACCCTGAACGGCTGCGCCGATAGCTACAGCTTCATCCGGGTTAACGTCTTTACGCGGTTCTTTACCAAAGAACTCAGCAACTTTCTTCTGCACCATCGGCATACGAGTCTGACCACCAACGAGGATCACGTCGTTGATATCGGAAACGGACAGACCGGCATCCTGCAGGGCAACTTTCAGCGGCTCGATGGAACGGTTAACCAGATCTTCAACCAGGCTTTCCAGTTTCGCGCGAGTCACTTTGATGTTCATGTGTTTCGGACCGGTCGCGTCTGCGGTGATATACGGCAGGTTAACGTCGGTCTGTTGAGCGGAAGACAGCTCAATTTTCGCTTTTTCTGCGGCTTCTTTCAGACGCTGCATCGCCAGCGGGTCGTTGCGCAGGTCAATACCCTGCTCTTTCTTAAACTCGTCAACGAGGTAGTTGATCAGACGAGTATCGAAGTCTTCACCACCCAGGTGGGTATCACCGTTGGTTGCCAGAACTTCGAAGGTTTTTTCGCCGTCAACTTCGTCGATTTCGATAATAGAGATATCGAAGGTACCACCACCGAGGTCGTATACCGCGATAGTGCGGTTGCCGACTTCTTTATCCAGACCGTAAGCCAGCGCAGCGGCAGTCGGTTCGTTGATGATACGTTTAACTTCCAGACCTGCGATACGACCGGCATCTTTGGTTGCCTGACGCTGAGCATCGTTGAAGTACGCAGGTACGGTGATAACAGCTTCAGTTACCGGCTCACCCAGATAATCTTCAGCGGTTTTCTTCATTTTTTTCAGCACTTCAGCAGAAATCTGCGGCGGCGCGGTTTTGGTGCCTTTCACATCAAGCCAGGCGTCGCCATTATCTGCAGCAACGATTTTGTACGGCATGATGGAAACGTCACGCTGAACTTCTTCATCCTGGAAGCGGCGACCAATCAGGCGTTTAATCGCAAACAGGGTGTTTTGCGGGTTTGTCACTGCCTGACGTTTAGCCGGCTGACCAACCAGAGTTTCACCATCCTGGGTATAGGCAATAATAGAAGGCGTGGTGCGATCGCCTTCGGCGTTCTCCAGCACGCGAGCGGTAGTGCCATCCATAATCGCTACACAAGAGTTGGTAGTACCCAGGTCGATACCAATAATTTTACCCATCTAAACGTCTCCACTAAAAATTCGATCAACATGTGGTTGTGAACCTGTAATAAGGGCGAAACGTGCGGTTTCAACTGCCCTGACATCATTTTTTTTCAGGTTCTTCACTGCGGTTGACTACAAGATGGGGTCGCCCTGGTTTTCATCAAGGGGCAGGCCAAAAAAAATTTTTCTGGCAAAACGCAGACGCGAGAGCAAACGACACGCCAGACGATAAAAATAGCCGGTATAACCCATACAAAAAATAAATAGTAAATAAGAACATATTCATTGGATATCGCACTCGTTCGCCGAAGAGTTGGCCATTATCGCCGCGAAAGGTAAATTGCTGAAAAATACCCCGCCAGATCATAGACAGCCTCTGCACGCCTCATTATTATGCCGCGCCCCACCGCAAGTGGCGGGGTAATGCTTCCCTTTCTAATCATTATTTTGAGGAATTATGGGCAACACTAAGTTGGCTAATCCGGCACCGCTGGGCCTTATGGGCTTTGGCATGACCACTATTCTGCTTAACCTGGCAAATAGCGGCCTTTTCGCATTCGATGTAGCTATCCTGGCGATGGGCATTTTTTACGGCGGCATTGCGCAAATTTTTGCCGGCCTGCTCGAGTATAAAAAAGGCAACACCTTTGGTTTAACCGCTTTTACGTCCTACGGCTCCTTCTGGCTGACGTTGGTCGCGATCCTTCTGATGCCGAAAATGGGCCTGGCTGATGCGCCGAACGCGCACTTCCTGGGCATGTATCTCGGCCTGTGGGGTATCTTTACGTTGTTCATGTTCTTCGGCACGCTGAAAGCCGCGCGCATGCTGCAGTTCGTCTTTCTTAGCCTGACGGTACTGTTCGCGCTGCTGGCGATTGGTCACCTGGTCGATAACGAAGGCATTGTTAAAATTGCCGGTTGGGTCGGCCTGGTATGCGGCGCGAGCGCTATTTACCTGGCGATGGGTGAAGTGTTGAACGAGCAGTTCGGCCGCACCGTTCTGCCGATTGGCGAACCACGCTAATGGCCTGCCGCCGCCCGCAAACCGGGCGGCGGCGTTAAATTTAACGCTACAGTTCTCCTTGCGGTAAAACCGCCTGCGTCGTCAACCCCTGACGCAGCCAGATACCTAACCCCAGCCCCATCAGCGACAGCGCCAGTACGTACCAGGCCGGCGCCATCGGCGAAACCCCCATCAGCATCGTAACGGCGATCGGCGTCAGGCCGCCGAAAATGGCGTACGACAGGTTGTAGGAAAATGAGATGCCGGTAAAACGCACTTCCGCCGGGAAAGCGCGCACCATCACGTAAGGTACCGCCCCCACCACGCCGACGCACAGCCCCACCGTCCCATACAGCAGAAACAGCCGCTGCGGGCTGGCGCCGGAAAGGTGGTAAAAGGCCCAACTGGCGGCCGCCAACAACAGGCTGCCGACGATAAAAGTGCGGCTGGCGCCGAAACGGTCTGCCGCCAGACCGGCGAGTAGACAGCCGATGCACAGCATAATCGTGGCGATGCTATTGGCCTGCAGGGTAATCGCCGGCGCAAAGCCATAATGTTTTTGCAGCCAGACCGGCGACATCAGAATCACCACCACCACGCCGGCGGACAGCAGCCAGGTGAGCAGCATCGAAACGATGACGGCCTTCTGGTGCTTAAGCGCCACCGCCTTCACCGGCAACTCCTGCGCCAGCGCTTTGCGCTTCTGCATCTCCAGAAATATCGGCGTCTCCTGCAGCCAGCGACGCAGATACATCGCCACCAGGCCAAAAACGCCGCCCAGCAGGAAAGGAATACGCCAGCCGCCGTCGTGGATATCTTGCGGCGTCATGCTGGTGTTGATAAGCGTCGCCACCACCGAACCCAACAGGATCCCGACGGTCAATCCCGCGGTCAGGGTGCCGCAGGCGATACCGATGCGTTTTTCCGGGACATGTTCGGCCACGAAGACCCAGGCGCCCGGCACTTCGCCGCCAATCGCCGCCCCTTGCAAAATACGCATGAGCAGTAATAGCAGCGGCGCAACGATGCCCATTGAGGCATAAGTCGGCAGCAGACCGATCGCCAGCGTCGGCAACGCCATGAGCAGAATGCTGAGGGTGAACATTTTTTTGCGACCGACCAGGTCGCCAAAGTGGGCCATGATAATGCCGCCAAGAGGGCGCGCCAGATAACCCGCGGCAAAAATACCGAAGGTCTGTACCTGACGTAGCCATTCCGGAATATCGGCCGGGAAGAACAGTTCGCCGACGACGGCGGCGAAGAAAACAAAGATAATAAAGTCATAAAACTCCAGCGCCCCGCCGAGGGCGGCCAGCGTCAGAGTTTTATAATCCTGTCGATTCAGTGCTCGGGTGTGTTGTGACATAACTGGCGCTTCGTCCGCAGTAATATTACGCAATGTGTAAAGTAAAAAACACTATACCGTAAATAAAACAGCACACCACCGGCGATGCAGGTTATATCAGCAATGCATTAAATTCAGGATAAAGTTTCACGTCGCGCGCTTTTCGGGCGAAAAGCTGCTACAACGCTCGCTTCCGTCTCCACATACGGCCCCTCAAGCAACTGTACACAATAAGGTACACTTGCGAATACACCATGTACCAGCACCTTACCGTCCGCGTCTTTGACCCCTTCGAGGGTCTCCTGAATCGCTTTCGGCTGGCCGGGCAGGTTGAGGATCAGCGCCTGCTTGCGGATGACGCCAACCTGCCGGGAGAGGATAGCCGTCGGCACAAAGTGTAGGCTAACCTGGCGCATTTGCTCGCCGAAACCGGGCATGACGCGATCGGCAATCGCTAAAGTTGCGTCCGGCGTCACATCACGGCGCGCCGGGCCGGTGCCGCCGGTGGTCAACACCAGATGACAGCCCATCTCGTCAACCAGCTCGCACAGCGTTTGTTCAATGATGGGCTGTTCATCAGGGATCAGGCGAGTCTGCAGTTCAAAGGGCGTTGTCAGCGCACGCGCCAGCCACTCTTCCAACGCAGGAATACCTTTGTCCTGGTAAACGCCGCTGGAGGCGCGGTCAGAAATAGAAACTAAGCCGATGCGTAATTTATTCATATTCATTCCGTTCAAATAGTGCAATTAAGCGGAATGATACACGCTGGAGAGAATTACAGACAGGATTCAAAAGAAGTAGCGTGACCGGTAGCCCGGTCACGCTGGGATGATTACAGCAGGTCGCCGATCATTTTTTCCAGTTTTTCCTGGTCGATGGCAAACTTACGGATACCTTCCGCCAGTTTGTCTACCGCCATCGGATCCTGGTTGTGCTGCCACAGGAACTGGGATTCAGTAATGCGTTCCGGACGCGCTTTCACTTCGCCGCTGAACGCCAGTTTACGTTCGACAGCGCCTTCGCTTTCCGCCAGCTCTTTCAGCAGCGCAGGGGCGATGGTCAGACGGTCGCAACCGGCCAGCTCAAGGATTTCGCCAACGTTACGGAAGCTTGCGCCCATCACGACGGTTTCATAGCCGTGCTGCTTGTAGTACTCGTAGATTTCGCTAACGGAAACCACGCCCGGATCTTCTGCCGGCGCGTACTCTTTCTTATCCGTGTTCGCTTTGTACCAGTCGAGGATACGGCCAACGAACGGAGAAATCAGGAAGACGCCCGCTTCGGCGCAAGCGCGAGCCTGAGCGAAGGAGAACAGCAGGGTCAGGTTACAGTTGATGCCTTCTTTTTCCAGCTGCTCGGCGGCGCGGATGCCCTGCCAGGTGGAAGCCAGTTTGATCAGGATACGATCGTTGCCGATACCGGCATCGTTATACAGTTTGATCAGGCGTTTCGCTTTCGCGATAGAGGCGTCGGTGTCGTAGGACAGACGGGCATCAACTTCGGTAGAAATACGGCCCGGGATCAGTTTAAGGATTTCGAGACCGATGTTCACCGCCAGTTTGTCGGAAGCATCGATAATCTGCTGCGCGCGATCGCTGCTCTGGCCGCGAGCCCAGGCAACAGCGTCGTCAATCAGCTTACGGTACTCAGGGATCTGAGCCGCGCCGAGGATCAAAGAAGGGTTGGTGGTGGCATCCTGAGGCTGATACAGCTTCATTGCCGCGATATCTCCGGTGTCAGCTACGACAGTGGTGTACTGACGCAGAGAAGTCAATTTATCCGTCATGATAGTGTTTCTCTTAAACAGCAGTTAAGGGGATGTAACCGGTCTGCCAAGATGATAACACGCCATAGGGTCAGCGCAACCGCCGACAATGCAAGAGCGCAGAGTGTGATAAACTCGACATATTAATTATCTGAATGCTAAAGGATTGTCACCGGAGTGGTAGCGCTTACACCGCGCGCCGGCATGGACAAGAGGACGTTTAATGCCTGATTTTCTCTCGTTTATCAATGAAATACTCTGGGGCTCGGTAATGATTTACCTGTTACTGGGCGCCGGCATTTGGTTCACCTGGCGAACGGAGTTTATTCAGTTCCGTTATATTCGCCAGTTTGGCAAAAGTCTTAAAAAAAGCCTTCGCCCGCAGCCCGGCGGATTAACGTCTTTTCAGGCGCTGTGCACCAGCCTGGCGGCTCGCGTCGGCAGCGGTAATCTGGCGGGCGTGGCGTTAGCGATTGCCGCCGGCGGCCCAGGCGCCGTGTTCTGGATGTGGGTCTCCGCACTACTCGGCATGGCCAGTAGCTTCGCCGAATGTTCGCTTGCCCAACTGTACAAAGAGCGCGATGGCGAAGGCCAGTTTCGCGGCGGCCCGGCGTGGTATATGGCCCGCGGCCTCGAGATGCGCTGGATGGGCGTGGTCTTCTCAATTCTGCTTCTGCTGGCCTATGGGGTGATTTTTAATACCGTGCAGGCCAACTCGGTGGCGCACGCCATGGCCTATGCCTTCGATTTGCCGATGGTCGCCGTCGGCGCCGCGCTTGCTGCCGCAACACTGTTGATTATCGTCCGCGGTCTACGCGGCGTGGCGCGATTGATGCAGTGGTTTGTGCCGCTTATGGCTCTGATATGGGTGGGCGCCAGTCTGTTGATTGGCCTCTGGCACTTCGCCGCCCTGCCGGCGGTTTTTGAAACCATCTTCCGCTGCGCTTTTGGCTGGCAGGAAGCGGCGGCGGGCGCGGTGGGTTATACCATCAGCCAGGCGCTTACCGGCGGTTTCCAGCGCGGGATGTTTTCCAACGAAGCAGGCATGGGCTCAACGCCAAATGCTGCCGCTGCCGCTGCATCATGGCCTCCGCATCCCGCGGCGCAGGGCATCGTACAGATGATTGGCGTCTTTATTGATACCATTGTTATCTGTACCGCCAGCGCGGTCATTATCATGCTGGCGCCGCGCGAAAACCGCGACAGTGCGGTCAGCGGTATTCAAACCATGCAGCACGCGATGGGCGATCTTATTGGCAGTTGGGGACCGGGATTGGTGGCTGCCGTGCTACTGTTCTTCGCTTTCAGTTCGATTGTTGCCAATTATATTTATGCCGAAAACAATCTGATCTTCCTGCGTCTCAATAAGCCGCTACATATCTGGACGCTCCGGGTTATCACCGTGTTGATGGTACTGACAGGCACCCTGGTGAGTCTTCCGGTGGTCTGGCAACTGGCGGATATTATTATGGCGCTAATGGCGATCACCAACTTAACGGCGATTTTGCTGCTGTCGCCAACGGTTCGGATCCTCGCCAGCGATTATCTGCGCCAGCGCAAACTCGGCGTGCAACCGGTCTTCGACCCCGCTCGCTATCCGGAAATTCAGCAACATCTGGCGCCCGGCGCCTGGGATGAGATACCGCGTGAATAGCGCGGTAATCGCAGCAATCGATCCCACCGTACTCTTTTTTTGTTAAAATTCGTCGAAATTCCCTGCAAGGACTGGATATGCTGATTCTGATTTCACCTGCTAAAACGCTCGATTATCAAAGCCCGCTGGCAACGACGCGCTATACCCAGCCCGAACTGCTGGAGCATTCTCAACAGCTTATCGGTATCGCCCGTAAGCTGACGGCGCCGCAAATCGGTAAGCTGATGAGCATCAGCGATAAGCTGGCCGATCTCAACGCCACCCGTTTTCACGACTGGCATCCGGACTTTACCCCGCAGAATGCCCGTCAGGCGATACTGGCGTTCAAAGGCGACGTTTATACCGGTCTGCAGGCCGAAACCTTTAGCGAAGCGGATTTCGATTTTGCCCAGCAGCATCTGCGCATGCTTTCCGGCCTTTACGGCGTATTACGCCCGTTGGATCTGATGCAGCCCTACCGTCTGGAGATGGGTATTAAGCTGGAAAATCCGCAGGGCAAAGATTTGTATCATTTCTGGGGCGATATCATCACCGATAAGCTCAATCAGGCGCTGCAGGCCCAGGGCGACGATATCGTCATCAACCTGGCGTCCGATGAGTATTTTAAATCGGTCAAACCGAAAAAATTGCGGGGCCAATTGATTAAGCCGGTGTTCCTCGATGAGAAAAACGGCAAATTCAAGGTGATCAGCTTCTATGCCAAAAAAGCGCGCGGTCTGATGAGCCGCTACATCATTGAAAACCGTTTAACCAGGCCGGAGCAGCTGCAGGCGTTTAATAGCGAAGGCTATTTCTTTGATGGGGAAGCATCGGAGAAAGGCGAACTGGTGTTTAAGCGCCACGAGCAGTAAAAACGACGACACCCCTGTCCGGTAAGCGACAGGGGTGTTTTCAGTCTTAATTAGCCCATCATCAGCTTACGCAGCGCGGCGAAATCAGCCGGCAGATTATGCGACAGCAGCGGCAGGTCGGCGCGGTCAGCCAGTTCTTTCGGCAGCGGCAGCGTCTCCTGCAGAATCTCTTCTACGCTCTCTTTGAATTTCGCCGGATGCGCGGTACCGAGGAATAACCCGTACTCGCCCGGTTGCAATTGGTCGCGCAGCGCGCGATAAGCAATCGCCGCATGCGGTTCAGAGGTGTAGCCGATGGATTTCAGTTCACGCATGGTTGCTTTGGTGGTTTCATCATCAACCGCGGCGTATCCCAGCTCATTAAGACGCCAGATTTTGCGGCGGAACAGCTCTTCCACGCGCGGCCAGTTGTTCGGTTGGCTGACGTCCATGGCGTTAGACAGGGTCGCCTGCGTCGCCTTCGGCGCCCAGTTGCCATCCTGCAGGAAGCGCGGCACGGTATCGTTGGCGTTGGTAGCGGCAATAAAACGCTTAATCGGCAGCCCCAGCGATTTCGCCAGCAGGCCGGCGGTGAGATCGCCGAAGTTGCCGCTTGGCACCGACACCACCAGCTGGTTACGGGCCTCCTGCGGCAGCTGCGCGACCGCCTCGAAGTAGTAGCAGATCTGCGCCAGCAGACGACTGATATTAATAGAGTTGGCGGAGTTGAGACCAAGCGCGACCTTCAGTTCTTCATCGTCAAACGCCTGCTTAACCAGCGCCTGACAGGCGTCGAAATCACCGTCAATCGCCACGGTTTCGATGTTGCCGCCCAGGGTGCAGAACAGCTTCTCCTGCAGCGGGCTAATCTTACCGCGCGGATAGAGGATAACTACTTTGACGTTCGGCAGGCCGTAGAAGGCATGCGCCACGGCCGCGCCGGTGTCGCCGGAGGTCGCGGTCAGGATCGTCACCGGCTTATCGCCTGCGATATGCGTCAGCATCTGGGCCATAAAACGGCCGCCAAAATCTTTAAACGCCAGGGTCGGGCCGTGGAACAGCTCCAGGCAGCCGACATCATCCTGTACTTGAGTGACCGGCGCCGGGAAGGCGAACGCCGAAGCTACGCGGGCCTGCAGTTCATTCTGCGGGATCTCATCGCCAATAAAGGCCGACAGGATTTTCGCGCTGCGGGTCACGAAATCCTGCTCCAGCATTTCATCGATTTCGGTCAGATTGAATTCCGGCAAATCGTGCGGAAAGAACAGCCCCTGTTGTTTGCCAAGCCCTTGCGTCACGGCCTGCGCAAAGCTGACCTGTTCGTTATGATCTTTTAAGTTATACAGTTTCATCACTTATCCCACTACTCGAGCGCCCGCCGTGTCCAGCCGGCAAATATGAACGAAGCCTTCCTGATTTTGCAGATAATGCGCGGCCAGCCAGTCGGCGACGCGCTGCGCGGTGTCCGGTTTATCGCACAACGCGAACAGCGTCGGGCCGGAGCCGGAAATACCACAAGCCTGCGCGCCGATTTCCATCGCCGCCTGACGCGCTTCGCTGAAGCCCGGCAGCAGTTTGGTGCGGTACGGTTCGGCAATAACATCTTTCATTAACTTTGCCGCCAACTGCGGCTGACGGCTATAGCAGGCGTGAATAAAACCTGCCAGATGGCGACCATGGGCGATGCAATCCTGACGGCGATACTGTGCCGGAAGAATCGCGCGCGCTTCGGCGGTAGAGACCTTAATGCCCGGATAGGCCAGCACCCACAACCATTCATCAAAACCCGGGATCTGCTGGCTGATGATGCCTTGCTCTTCAATCATCAACTGCATACCGCCAAGATAGCACGGCGCCACGTTATCATAGTGAACGCTGCCGGAGATGCGCCCTTCCATCTCGCCCATCAATGCCAGCATCCGGTTTTCATTCAGCGGCTTGCCGCAGTGTTCGTTCATCGCCACCAGCGCGGCGACCACCGAACAGGCGCTGGAGCCAAGGCCCGAGCCAATCGGCATATTCTTTTCCAGGGTCATCGCCACCGGAACCGTTTTACCGATCTCGCGGCAAAAGGCTTCCCAGCATTGATAGACGATATTTTCCTGCGGCGCCGACGGTAATTTGCCGGCGAAGCGGCCTACGTTACGCAGGCTAAACTCCGCCGCCGCCTCTACCGAGACGTTATCACCCAGCAACGTGCCGTCGACCGGCGTCACCGCGGCCCCCAGCACATCAAACCCGACGCTCATATTGGCACTGGAAGCCGGGGCGTATACTTTGACCATCTTAAACTCCTAACTTCCATGACAGGGTACGCAGCAGGTCGGCGAACACGCCAGCCGCGGTTACATCGTTACCCGCGCCATAGCCGCGCAGCACCAGCGGCAGCGGCTGATAATAGTGGCTGTAAAACGCCAGCGCGTTCTCGCCGTTCTTCACCTTATACAGCGGATCGTTACCGTCCACTTCGGCGATCTTCACCCGGCAGACGCCATCTTCTTCAATATTGCCGACGTAACGTAAGACTTTACCCTCGTCGCGCGCTTTAGCAACCCGCGCGGCGAATTGATCGTCAAGCGTCGGCAGGCTCGCCATAAAGCTTTCGACATCGCCGCTGGCATCAAAATAGGCAGGCAGCGCAGGCTCAACGATAATATCCGAGAGCTCCAGCTCGCGCCCGGTTTCGCGGGCAAGGATCAGCAGCTTGCGCGCCACATCCACGCCGGAAAGATCGTCGCGCGGATCCGGTTCGGTATAGCCCATCTCACGCGCCAGTTTAGTGGCTTCGGAGAGGCTCATACCCTCATCCAGCTTACCAAAAATGAATGAAAGCGAACCAGACAGGATCCCGGAGAAGTGCAGCAGTTCATCGCCGGCATTCAGCAGGTTCTGCAGGTTTTCAATGACCGGAAGACCCGCGCCGACGTTGGTGTCGTAGAGGAATTTGCGCCGCGAGCTGCTGGCGGCGTGGCGTAACTGGTGATAGTAATCCAGTGAAGAGGTGTTGGCCTTTTTATTCGGCGTCACCACGTGGAAACCTTCACGCAGGAAGTCAGCGTACTGGTCGGCTACCGCCTGGCTGGAGGTACAGTCAACGATAACCGGGTTCAGCAGGTGATACTCCTTCACCAGGCGGATTAAACGGCCCAGATTAAAGGGTTCTTTCGCTTCCGCGAGTTCGCCACGCCAGTTTTCCAGATTCAAACCATGGACGTTGGTCAGCAGCGCCTGCGAATTGGCGACGCCGCATACGCGCAGATCGATATGCTTGCCCTTCAACCAGCTCTGCTGGCGTTTAATCTGTTCGATTAACGCGCCGCCGACGCCGCCGACGCCAATCACGAAGACTTCAATAACCTGGTCAGTGTTAAACAGCATCTGATGCGTGACGCGCACGCCAGTGGTCGCATCGTCATTGCTGACGACCACCGAAATTGAGCGCTCGGAAGAGCCCTGGGCAATCGCCACGATATTAATATTGGCGCGCGCCAGCGCGGCGAAGAATTTCGCCGAGATACCGCGCAGCGTACGCATCCCATCACCTACGACGGAAATGATTGCCAGGCGCTCCATGATTGACAGCGGCTCCAGCAGACCTTCTTTCAATTCGAGATAAAATTCATCTTCCATCACCCGCTTCGCGCGAGCGCAGTCGCTTTGCGGCACGCAGAAGCTGATGCTGTATTCCGAAGAGGATTGGGTAATCAGCACCACAGAGATACCGGCGCGGGACATGGTGGCAAAGACGCGCGCCGCCATGCCAACCATGCCCTTCATTCCTGGCCCGGAAACGTTGAACATCGCCATATTGTTGAGATTCGAGATCCCTTTTACCGGCAGGCCGTCTTCATCAAGGCTGGCGCCGATAAGCGTTCCCGGCGCCTGCGGATTACCGGTATTTTTAATCAGGCATGGGATCTGGAACTGGGCGATGGGCGCGATGGTGCGCGGGTGCAGCACCTTAGCGCCAAAATAGGAAAGCTCCATCGCTTCCTGATAAGACATGGATTTCAACAGGCGCGCATCCGGTACCTGACGCGGATCGCAGGTATAAACGCCATCGACATCGGTCCAGATTTCGCAGCAGTCGGCACGCATACAGGCGGCCAGCACGGCTGCGGAATAGTCAGAGCCATTACGCCCCAGCACCACCAGTTCACCCTTTTCATTGCCGGCGGTAAAACCGGCCATCAGCACCATGTGGTCTGCCGGGATTTGGCTGGCGGCGATACGGCGAGTGGATTCAGTAATATCGACAGTGGATTCAAGGTAGTGGCCGACGGCCAGCAGTTTTTCGACCGGGTTAATCACGCTGACTTTATGACCGCGCGCTTCCAGTAGCGCCGCCATAATAGCGATAGAGAGCTTTTCACCGCGACAGATCAACGAGGCGTTAACACCGTCCGGGCACTGCCCCAGCAGGCTGATACCGTGCAGGACGTGTTTAATCTGCGCAAACTCTTGATCAACGAAGGTTTTCAGCTGTGCGAGCGGGAAGCCCGGCTGCATGTCGGCCAGCCCCTGCAGCAGGTCAGCAAAGATACGTTCGGCGTCGGCGATATTGGTCAGAGCGTCCTGGCCGCTGATAGTTTTTTCAATCATCGCGACCAGATGGTTAGTAATTTTCGCCGGGGCAGACAGCACGGTCGCAACCTGCCCCTGCCTGGCATTGCTCTCCAGAATATCGGCAACTCGCAGAAAGCGTTCTGCATTTGCCACTGATGTACCGCCGAACTTCAACACTCGCATGGTTCTTACCCCTTGATCTCTTGTCAAAAAAAAAGCCCGCACTGTTCAGGTGCGGGCTTTTTTCTGTTGTTTCCTGTACGCGTCAGCCCGCACCGTTACCTGTGGTAATGGTGGTGGTGATAATGGTGGTAATCATGCCGATGCGATTCATGGATGTTGTGTACTCTGTATTTTTATCTGTCTTGTGTCCTGCCTATATTGGTTAAAGTATCTGCCTGCTTAAGTCAACGAATTTCTAAATTGGCGACTTTTCAACCAACATCATCATTCCGCCACAGCGCCCCGATATTTCCGCCGCATTACCAGCCTGTTGCTATTGCAATCAGTACATAAAACTATAAAAAAAACTTATTACGGCATTTTATTCCGATAGACTTTTTTCAATATCATGCAACAAACGATGCAGCATGGCGGTGTCGCGCTGCTGTAACAGGCCGATTCGCTGTTGTAGCCAGTCGGCCAGTTTCATGTCGTCATCGACCCCCAACCGTCCAAGTAGTGAAAGCGCCCGCTGACGAAGCGCCTGCAGTTGTTTTTCGTCGGTTTCAGGCTGCTGAACCGCAGTCTGCTGCTGCAGTGAGCTCAGCTGATAGCAATACACCATCACCGATTGCCCAAGATTCAAGGAGGGATAATCGGCGACCATCGGCACGCCGGTAAGCACATCGGCCAGCGCCAGTTCATCATTAGTTAATCCGGAATCTTCACGGCCAAAGACCAGCGCCGTATGTTTCATCCATTGTGCTTTTTCTTCCAGCAGCGGTAGCAACTGCTGCGGCGTGGCGTAGTAGTGAAAACGCGCGCGACTGCGGGCGGTAGTGGCGACGGTAAAGTCGACATCGTGCAGGGCCTGCTCAAGCGTCGGGTAGGTTTTTATATTATCTAAAATATCTCCCGAACCATGCGCCACCCAGCGCGCGGCGGGCTGCTGATGCGCTTCGCTATCGACAATCCGCAATTCGCTGAATCCCATGGTTTTCATCGCTCGCGCCGCCGCGCCCACGTTCTCCGCCCTGGCGGGCGCCACCAAAATAATTGATAAACGCATTGTGCTTCTCTTTATCCTCTTACGCGGCGCGACTCTGCGGTCTCCCCCATTTTACGCGGCGAAAATTTACAAATCTGCAACAAAAATCACTAAAAATGGGCTTTCTTACTCTTAAAAAAAACTAAACTGTTCACATTGGACACCAATACGGAGTATGTTAACAGAACGCATTTATCCATATGTTTGGCAATGATATTTCAGTTTTCATTTGCCCACAGGCTTTGGATTCACTGCATTTATTAATTCATAGTTGCAACTAATTGAGCTGTGTAAGAAATGTGACGATAAGTCGCAAATCGATGCAATGATTTCACAAGACTGTTAACGTGCTACAATTGAACTTGATATATGTCAACGAAGCGTAGTTTTATTGGGTGTTCGGCCTCTCTTAGCCTGTTATGTTGCTGTTAAAATGGTTAGGATGACAGCCGTTTTTGACACCGTCGGGTCCAGAGGGAAAGTACCCACGACCAAGCTAATGATGTTGTTGACGTTGATGGAAAGTGCATCAAGAACGCAATTACGTACTTTAGTCATGTTACGCCGGACATGTTAATTTGTGGCATGTACCAGGCAGGTCAGGGACTTTGGTACTTCCTGTTTCGATTTAGTTGGCAATTTAGGTAGCAAACATGCAGACCCCGCACATTCTTATCGTTGAAGACGAGTTGGTAACACGCAACACGTTAAAAAGTATTTTCGAAGCAGAAGGTTATGATGTATTCGAAGCGACCGATGGCGCGGAAATGCATCAGATCCTGTCTGAAAATGATATCAACCTGGTGATCATGGATATCAACCTGCCAGGTAAAAATGGTCTTCTGCTCGCGCGTGAACTGCGTGAGCAGGCTGACGTCGCGCTGATGTTCCTTACCGGCCGCGACAACGAAGTTGATAAAATTCTTGGCCTCGAAATCGGCGCCGATGACTATATCACTAAACCGTTTAACCCGCGTGAACTGACTATCCGCGCGCGCAACCTGCTCTCCCGTACCATGAACCTCGGTACCGTGAGCGAAGAGCGTCGCAGCGTTGAGAGCTACAAGTTCAACGGTTGGGAATTGGATATCAACAGCCGTTCGTTGGTGAGCCCAAACGGCGAGCAGTATAAGCTGCCGCGCAGTGAATTCCGCGCGATGCTGCACTTCTGCGAAAACCCGGGCAAAATCCAGTCACGCGCAGAGCTGCTGAAGAAAATGACCGGTCGCGAGCTTAAGCCGCATGACCGTACCGTGGACGTGACCATTCGTCGCATTCGTAAGCATTTCGAATCCACGCCGGATACCCCGGAAATCATCGCCACTATTCACGGTGAAGGTTACCGCTTCTGTGGCGATCTGCAGGAATAACTTCGGTTATGCCGCAGCTATAATGCAAAAACAGCGCCTTCTGGCGCTGTTTTTTTATCTCTCTTTTACTTCCAGATACGTAACGTGTCGTCATCCTTACTTTGCGGTTTTTGCGGATTGCTTTGCGGTAGTGACAAGGCGTACCAGTCCACGCGGCGGGTCAGGAACATCAACGCGCACAGCGCCAACAGTAGAACCCCGGTACCGAGCAGCAACGCGCTATCCTCCGAACGCAACAGTAACCACATCACGCCATCCAGCAGCAGTAGCGCTGCAACAAATAACAGACTATTACGCCACCCTTTCAGTACCGCCTGTAAATAAACGCCGTTTATCACCGCGCCAATCAGGCTGGCAACGACCCAGGCAGGCGTAAACCCAACATGTTCCGAGAGCGCCAGCAACACCAGGTAGAACATCACCAGCGATAACCCCACCAGCAGATACTGCATTGGATGCAGACGGCGATGCGTCAGGCTCTCGAAAACGAAGAAGGCCATAAAAGTTAGCGCGATTAACAGGATGGCGTATTTAGTCGCCCGGTCGGTGAGCTGATATTGATCGGCCTGCGACATCACGTCCACGCTGAAGGCGGGTAAACGCGGCCATTCAATATCGGTATCATCGTTGAAATAGCTGCCCATATTGTTGGCGAACCAGCTGCTTTGCCAGTGCGCGCTATAACCCGAGGCGCTCACTTCGCGCTTTGTAGGCAGGAAGTTGCCCAGGAATCCCGGATGCGGCCAGTTACTGGTTAGCCGCAGCTCGCTGTTGCGGCCCAACGGTACGACAGAGAAGTCGCCGGTACCATTAAGATCGAGGGTAAAAGCAATCTCCAGCGGTTTGTTGTCTGCGGTTAATACCGGCATCGGCATATGAATGCCCATACCGCCGCCGTTCAATCCCAGCCCCGGTTCAACGACCAGTGCCGTACCGTTAATGACCGGCGCGTTGATGGCGCCGATGCCGCGGGCATCGCTCACGCTGAGAACTAAAAACGGCTTTCCTAACGTGGTATTCGCTTTTTTCAGCTCCGTCAGCCGCGTAGGATCATACTGCGCCTTAATTTGCAGGGTGTTATGCCAGACCTGCCCACTGTAAATGCCGACTTTTCTCGACTCCACATTTTGCGCGCCGCTGACCGCCAGCGATTCCGGTAGCCAGTAGTAGATCCAGCGACGCTGATATTCGACCTCTTTTTGGTTCTCCATTCGGGTCAGCGTCTCGGTTACCGGGATGGCGATCAGCGGCCCGGCCAGCTTTTGTGAACCGCTGGTGCTGTGCTCTATCGCATCCACAACATCGCTACGATAGTCCGCCCGCTCGACAATAAGCGCTCTGACCATCATCAGCGGCACGGACAACAGCAAAATACAGCCCAACAACGTACTAATTTTCCAGAACAACGGTGATTTCATCATAGCCTTCTCCCAATCGTGATGGGCTCACTGTAAGGGGGCTATGTGCAGTGTGTTTGAAGTTATGTGAAGGGACGGTGAAGATGTAGCGTCGCGACCACGCCGCCTTCAGGGCGATTGTGCAAACTAATATCGCCCTGATGTAGACGCGCGACTTCACGAACAAACGCCAGGCCAAGACCACTGCTTTTATGGCCGTCATCCCGCGGCAGCGAGTAAAAGCGTTCAAAGATGCGCTCCAGCGCAAAATCAGGAATTCCGCTACCGTTATCCGTGACGCTCAACCACGCCTCTTCATTACGCATCTCTACCGCCAGGGAAATTTCACCGCCGTACGGGGTAAAGTCAATCGCATTGTCGATAAGATTGCCCAGCGCCTGCCCCAGTAGTTCGCTATCGCCATTCACCGTTACCCCGCTCTCCTGCCAGCGTAAGGTGATGGCCTTCGCCGTCAGCGCAATGTCGCGGTCTTCCGCCAGACGTTGGAAAAGCGCATCAACCGAAACCAACTGCGGCGTTATCTCCAGACGATTTTCCAGCCGCGCCTGCTGCAGCAGTTTTTCCACCAGCAGTTGCATGCGCGTATTCTGCGCAAGAATATTGGCGGTGAAACGCGCGGCGATCTCGGGCGGCGGCGCCTCGCTCAGGATCTCCGCCGCGCCGCGAATGGCCGCCAGAGGGCTTTTGAGTTCATGCGTGAGATCGTAGACATAGTTTTCAATCGCGTTTTTGCCTTCAAGCTTCACGCGCATGCTCTCCAGCGCCTGCGCCAGCTTGCTTAGCTCGCGACTACCGACGTTCGGTAGAGGTAACGGACGCTCGGCGGTCACCGAATCGGCGTAACGAACCAGTTTGCCAATTGAGAAGTTAATCCACCAGACGATCCCGCCGCCGATCAGTAAAGCGATCCCCAACAACGCGCCACCAGCCCACAGGATCCGCCGCTCGCTGCGTTTAATCACCGGCGTCATGGCCAGATTAGGTTTGCCGACGCTCACCACGCCGATGATACGGCCGTTATCCATTACCGGTGCGGCAATGTACATGACTGAGCTATTATCATCATCAGGATCGCTGCGCGTGCTGCGCGCGCCGTACTGGCCGCGTAGGGTCAGCCAGACGTCGTTCCAGCGCGAATAATCCTGGCCCACCGCCTGCCCGCTGGAGTCAAACACCACCTTTCCCTGAGCATCCGTCAGATAGACGCGATACTCATTGCGCATTTTCCTGATACCGCTGATATTGGCGTTGATGGGCTGCTGATTAAGCGACTGAAACGCCTGCGCCAACCGCCCTTGCTGCGGGTTTGCCGAAAGCAGATCATCACGAGCCAGCGCCGCCAGTAGCGTTGCAGTATCGTTAAGCGTGCCTTCCGTTGCCCGACGCACGCCCGGTTTGACTTCCTGCACAAATATTGAGAGCACAAACCACGCGGCAATGGCGACAATCAAAAAATAACCCAGCAGCAGGCGCATCCCGATACGCATCAACAGCCTCCCAGGCTATAGCCCAAACCGCGATGCGTATTAATAGGGTTAACATTCGGATTCACCGCCCGCAGCTTGGCGCGCAGGGTCTTGATATGGGTATCGACGGTGCGATCGATACTCTCGTAGGCATCGCTCCATACCAGTTCCATCAGCTGCTGGCGGGAGAATACGCGACCGGGGGCGTTGATTAGGGTTTTCAGCAGCAGGAATTCGTAACGCGTCAGATTCAACGGTTGGCCAAACCAGCTTATCGCCATCGCCTGCTCATCCAGCAGGAACTCGCCAACGCGCACCACCGGCGAAGGAGCTGAAAATTTCTGTAGCCGACGCAGAACGGTACGTACCCGCGCGCAAACTTCGCGCGGCGAAAATGGTTTGGCGATGTAGTCATCAGCGCCAATTTCCAGTCCCAGCAGCTTATCAACCTCTTCGCTGCGTGCGGTCAGAAACAATAGCGGCAATGCCGGATGGCGCGCCAGCAGTCGTCGGCATAGTTCAAAGCCGCTAATATCGGGCAAACCAACGTCGAGGATCGCTAAATCCGGGATCTGATGCAGCGCCGCATCAAGCGCGGGCAACCCGCGCCCGAAAACGGTCACGTCGAATCCTTCCTGCTGCAGCATGTAAACAAGGGTATCGGCGATACTCTGTTCATCCTCAACTAACCAAATCCGTGGCTGTTGCATTGCGACTCCCGTTTATTTATTCCAGGGCATGATTGGCACGGCGCTGATGGCATTCTTCGGCGAGCCGTCGACCACTTTATCCGAATAGGTCAGATAGACCAGCGCGTTGCGTTTGGCATCATAAAAGCGAACGACCTGCAGTTTTTTGAACACCAGCGAGGTACGTTTCTGGAACACGACATCGCCCTGACTTTTGCCGTTTTTGATCTTGTCCGTCAGCTCAATCGGCCCGACCTGCTGACAGGAGATGGCGGCGTCTGAGGTATCTTCCGCCAGCCCCAACCCGCCTTTAATACCGCCGGTTTTCGCCCGACTGATATAGCAGGTGACGTTCTGTACATCGGGATCGTCGAAGGCTTCGACCACGATTTTGTGATCCGGCCCCAGCCATTTAAATACCGTATCGACGGAGCCGATTTGCTCGGCGTGCGCCAGTTGGCCCGCCGCCAGTAAGAACAACCCTGCTACTAACTTCTTGTATTTCATATTGTTACCATTTCTTAAAATTCCGCTGCGTGATAATCACAAACGCTATGGAAAAGGTTTAAAGATCACAGCTTTACAAAATTACTAACGATATCCACCAGATAATCGCATTTAAAAGCAAAAAAAACACTGAATGCTAAAACATCAAAAAATGCTATTATCCGCTACCTTAATATAGGTACCTGAGTTTAAAGGATGGGGACATTTTATGGATCAAGCTGGGATTATTCGCGATCTCCTGAGCTGGCTGGAAGGTCACCTGGATCAGCCCCTCTCGTTGGATAATGTGGCGGCGAAGGCAGGTTATTCCAAGTGGCATTTGCAACGTATGTTTAAAGACGTCACGGGTCAAGCTATCGGTGCCTATATTCGCGCACGTCGTCTATCAAAATCCGCCGTTGCGCTACGCCTGACCGCACGTCCGATCCTCGACATCGCGCTACAGTACCGCTTCGATTCTCAGCAGACGTTTACCCGCGCCTTTAAAAAACAGTTTAACCTGACCCCCGCGCTCTATCGCCGTTCTGCGGACTGGAGCTCGTTTGGGATGCGTCCGCCGCTACGCCTCGGTGAATTTACCATGCCGAAGCATGAATTCGTGACCCTGAGCACCACGCAACTGGTCGGCGTGACCCAAAGCTATACCTGTAAGCTGGAAGAGATTTCTGAATTCCGTAACCAGATGCGCGTTCAGTTCTGGCGCGAATTCCTCGGCAACGCGCCCAGCATTCCGCCGACGCTGTACGGCCTGCATGAACCGCGTCCAAGCCTGGAAAAAGATGACGAGCAGGAGGTCTTCTACACCACCGCACTGACGCCAGAGCTGGCGAACGGCCACCTGCATAATTCCCATCCGGTGATTCTGGAAGGCGGCGAGTACGTGATGTTCACCTACGAAGGGTTAGGTACTGGGCTGCAGGAGTTTATTCTGACGGTGTACGGCACCTGTATGCCGATGCTCAACCTCACCCGCCGCAAGGGTCTGGATATTGAACGTTTCTATCCGGAAGATGATAACCGGAACCAGGCCACGCCAATTCAGCTGCGCTGCGAGTACCTGATTCCGATTCGTCGTTAACGCTGCAGTTCGTCCATCGCGGGGGCATCGAGATGCGAGACGTCCCCCGCGGTCTCCACCACCCATCCGGACGCCAGCCACGGGCTCTGCTGGTAATCAACGCGTGAAATCGAACAGTTGCGCAGGCGCAAACGACGCTCCGCATAAGCAGGCAGTCCGAGGATCGTACTCACCAGACAGCCCAGCGCCATCCCATGACTCACCAGCAGCGGCCGGCTCCCTGGCGGTAACTCCAGACAAGACGATAGCGCCGCGCGCATACGCTCGCTCAGCTCCTGCATGGATTCGCCCTGCGGAATGCGGCCATCCGGCGTACCGTTGACCAGCTGACGGCGCCAGCCCTCCTCTTCTTCGCTAAGCGAGTCGATATGGCGCTTCTCCAGCACCCCCATATCCAGCTCGCGCAGGCGCGGATCGGTAACGACGCCGCAACCGCAGGCTTCGGCGATAATTTCTGCCGTGCGGCGGGTACGGCCGAGGTCGCTGGCGATAATATGGGTAATCCCCAGCGTTCTGGCGCGCTCGCCAACCTGCCATGCCTGGCGCTCACCGTGAGCGGTCAGCGGACTATCGGACTGGCCTTGAATACGTCGCTCGGCGTTCCACTGCGTTTCACCGTGGCGAACAAGGTATACCTGTAACATGCTTATTTTCCGTTCTGAACCCTTCATCATTCGACGAGCAGCGCGATCGGCTGCCGCCAGAGTGATTTAGAGTATACTGCGATGACGTTAATTAATTCTGAGTTGTTTTGATTATGCACCATGTTGTCTCAGCTACCACTAATCCCGCCAAAATTCAGGCAATTCTGCAGGCTTTTAACGAGATCTTCGGCGAAGGATCCTGCCATATTGAGTCCGTCGCCGTCGAGAGCGGCGTGCCGGAACAACCCTTCGGCAGCGAGGAAACGCGGGCTGGCGCACGAAATCGCGTCGCTAATGCCCGGATCGCACAGCCGGAAGCCGATTTTTGGGTGGCGATCGAAGCCGGGATCGACGAAGGCAGCACCTTCAGTTGGGTAGTGATTGAGAGCCGGCAGCAGCGTGGCGAAGCGCGCTCGGCAACCCTACCGCTGCCGGAGGCGATCCTTGCGCAGGTTCGCGCCGGAGAAGCGCTGGGGCCGGTCATGTCGCAACATACCGGGATCGACCAGATTGGCCGCAAAGAGGGCGCTATCGGCGTCTTTACCGCGGGTAAGCTGACGCGCAGCAGCGTCTACCATCAGGCGGTAGTGCTGGCGCTCAGCCCATTCCATAACGCTATTTATCGTTAAGCAGCGTCTGTTCCAGCCACTGGCGTAGCTCTACCGGTGCCGATTTCAGGCTATTTGAGCCGCGAGTAATCGTGGCAATACCGGCGCCGAGTTCGTTTTTCAGCTCGCGCTGGCTCATCTCGCCGCGCAGCAGCTCTTCAATAATACGCACCCGGGTGCCCAGCGCTTCGCGCTCGTCGGGCGTCAGCATCAGCTGTAGTAACGGCAGGTGAAGATCTTCGGCGTAGGCCTGCTGCAGTAGCGCCACAAAGCGCAGCCACTCCTGATGACGTTGTTCGGCCACTGCCGCTGAATAGGGAGATTGTTGGGTCATGTTACGTCGCCATGTTGAGACGGGCAGCCAGGCTGCCCGTCGAATGTACTCATCAACGAGTACAAAGAATAACATACTTACGGACGATCAGTAACGCTGTCGCCATTCGGCGTCGCTCAGCAAGTTATCCTGCTTGCCCATAAAGTAGCGGTAATAGGCATCGTAAGAGAGGACGTTTTTTACGTACCCGCGGGTTTCCGAGAACGGAATACTCTCGACAAATGCCACCGCATCGATGCGCCCGGCGCTATTGCCCTGCCAGGTGCGTACGCGTCCTGGCCCGGCGTTATAGGCGGCGGAAGCGTAAATACGGTTATTGCCGAACTGCTGGTAGACGTACTGCAGATAGCTGGTACCAATGTTGATATTGGTTTCCGGATCCAGCAGCTGCGACGGGCCGCTATAACCAGGAATGCTGAACATGCTGACGGTATGCGTCGCGGTGCCCGGCATAATCTGCATCAAGCCGCTGGCGCCGACCGGTGAACGCACTTTCGGGTTCCATGCGCTTTCCTGACGCGCAATCGCCATCGCGTAGCTCTGCGGAATATCTTTGCCGCTAATGTAACGTGCGAACAGATCGTTGTACGCCAGCGGGAAGCGCTCTTCCAGTTGATCCCACAATTTACCCGCGATCGTCGCCTGCACGCTGAGATCCCACCAGTGTTGATCAAACGCGTAACGCGCCAGCTGCGCCTGTTGCGATTTGGTCCGGCTGCTCACCAGGTTCGCCCATTCGCTGCGCGCGGTGTTGTCCATGTTCCAGTACATCAGCTCGCGAACGCGCGCCATCTCAGGGCCAGAGGCCAGCGCCGGGTCGATAGTGCCGGAGGCTTTATCAATGCGGAAGGTGTACTCTTCGCCCAGACGTTGAGCAGCAACCATCGGATAGAAGCCGCGCTGCTGCATCAGCGAATGCAGGATCGTCTTCGCTTCGTCATCGCGCCCGCGCTCCAGCAGCAGATCCGCCTGCCAGTAGCGCCACTCGTCTTTTTCTTTCGCCTCCATCGGCAGACGCGCCAGCCAGGTGTTCAGCCCATGACGATCGCCGTTGCCGAGCGCCATACGTACCCGGCGTTCCACCAGCGAGGTTGATTGCGAACGCATTATGGCGTCATCGCGCCACTCCGCCTGCGCTTCGGTCACATCGGTGCCCATCAGGCGCCAGGCGACAATATCGCGCAGCTCCTGGGTTTGATCCTCATTCAACTGCTGCGCCTGCACCAGCGACGGGATCATCAGACGAGCGTTTTCTACATCCTGACGCGCGACGCTGGCAAAAGCGACCGCCGCCATCTGGCGGGTAAAGTCAGTGGCCCCGGTGGTGCGGGCAAAGGTCATCACGCTATTGGGATCGTTAGCTAACGCCACCACTGCCGAAGCGATGCTCTGATAGTTTGACGGCATCTGTTGAGCAAGCACGCGGACCAGACTGGTATTGCCTGCCTTCATCGCCAGACGAATTCGTTCGAGATAGGCCAGCGGATCCTGCTGCCCGGAATCGCGCCACGCGCTGAACAGCGGATCGCAGGCATTTGGCTGGCTCTTGCCGGTTAGCCACAGCTCTTTCGCCCCGCTCCAGGCTTCCTGCGATTGGCCGACGCTGAGTTTGGCGTAGTAGTAGTTACACTGCGCTTCGGTTGTCGCCGGTTTATCCGGGCTGAACGCCAGTAAGCCGCGCCAGTCGGTGCGCCGCGCCAGCTCATTAACAAAGCGTGATTTCAGCGAACGCGCCGCCGGTAGGGTCGGGTTCGCCGCAATGAAATTAGTGACCACCAGCGGCGGCTGGTTCATCAGGTCATCGGTAATTTGTCGATATTGCAGGTAGGGATACAGCGGATAGCTGCTGAGCGTGGGCATCAACTGGTTGACGACATCCATCTGGCGGTTGTCCCACGCCTGTTTAATTTGAGCATAGCGGCTGCGCTGTTCATCCAGTGAATCCGCATGCGCCAGCTGGCTTAGCGTCAGCAGACTCACGCCGGCAGCCAGAAGACGCCATGCCGTAGTTTTGGCTTTTTCCACAAGCTCTTCCTCTAGTTTGGTGCATCACCGCGGCATCGTGCCGCTTCAAAAAATTCAGGTATTGCTTAGTTATGCTAATCAGACAACTGAAAACATGCCATGTCCTGAACATTTTTTTACGCTTCTGTGAATCCTGTCGCCTCGCTGGGATTACCGCGCGAAAAAGGCTACACTTCGCCTTTGAACTATCTATCAGAATAGAAAGAGGCGAAGTCCAACGTGGCTCAATTCGTTTATACCATGCATCGTGTCGGCAAAGTGGTTCCGCCGAAACGTCATATTTTGAAAAATATCTCCCTCAGTTTCTTCCCTGGCGCGAAAATCGGTGTTCTCGGTCTGAACGGCGCCGGTAAATCTACCCTGCTGCGCATCATGGCCGGTATCGACACCGAGATCGAAGGTGAAGCGCGCCCGCAGCCCGGTATCAAAATCGGCTACCTGCCGCAGGAGCCGCAGCTGAATCCGGAGCACACCGTGCGCGAATCCGTTGAAGAAGCGGTCGCCGAAGTGGTTAACGCGCTGAAAGGCCTGGACGAAGTTTATGCCAAATACGCCGAGCCGGATGCCGACTTCGATAAGCTTGCCGCGCAACAGGGCAAGTTCGAAGAGATCATCCAGGCGCACGACGGCCATAACCTGAACGTACAGCTGGAGCGTGCGGCTGATGCCCTGCGCCTGCCGGACTGGGATGCGAAGATCGCCACTCTTTCCGGTGGTGAACGCCGCCGCGTCGCGCTGTGCCGTCTGCTGCTGGAAAAACCAGACATGCTGCTGCTCGACGAACCGACCAACCACCTCGACGCCGAATCCGTCGCCTGGCTGGAACGCTTCCTGCACGATTTCGAAGGCACCGTGGTGGCGATTACCCACGACCGTTACTTCCTCGATAACGTCGCCGGCTGGATCCTCGAACTTGACCGCGGCGAAGGTATTCCGTGGGAAGGCAACTACTCCTCCTGGCTGGAGCAGAAAGATCAGCGTCTGGCGCAAGAAGCTTCTCAGGAAGCCGCACGCCGCA
Organism: Klebsiella sp. SYXHC3; assembly: GCF_057196925.1. Lineage (NCBI taxonomy): Bacteria > Pseudomonadati > Pseudomonadota > Gammaproteobacteria > Enterobacterales > Enterobacteriaceae > Klebsiella > Klebsiella sp. SYXHC3. The sequence continues at coordinate 65,587 of NZ_JBXUNG010000012.1, forward strand.
AATCTATCGAGAAAGAACTCGAGTGGGTTCGCCAGGGCGCGAAAGGCCGTCAGTCTAAGGGCAAAGCCCGTCTGGCGCGCTTTGAAGAGCTTAACAACGTCGAATACCAGAAACGTAACGAGACCAACGAACTGTTCATTCCGCCAGGAGCGCGTCTGGGCGATAAAGTTCTGGAAGTCAGCAATCTGCGCAAATCTTACGGCGACCGCGTACTGATTGACGATCTGAGCTTCTCCGTACCGAAAGGCGCTATCGTTGGTATCATCGGTCCGAACGGCGCGGGTAAATCCACCCTGTTCCGCATGATGTCCGGCCAGGAACAGCCTGATTCCGGCACCATCACGCTGGGTGAAACCGTTAAACTGGCTTCCGTCGATCAGTTCCGCGACGCGATGGACAACAGCAAAACCGTTTGGGAAGAAGTGTCCGGCGGACTGGATATCATGAAGATCGGCAACACCGAGATGCCAAGCCGCGCCTACGTTGGCCGCTTTAACTTCAAAGGCGTCGACCAGGGCAAACGCGTTGGCGAACTGTCCGGTGGTGAGCGTGGTCGTCTGCACCTGGCGAAGCTGTTGCAGGTCGGCGGTAACGTCCTGCTGCTCGATGAACCAACCAACGACCTGGATATCGAAACCCTGCGCGCGCTGGAAAACGCCCTGCTGGAGTTCCCGGGTTGCGCCATGGTTATCTCGCACGACCGCTGGTTCCTTGACCGTATCGCGACCCACATTCTGGATTACCAGGATGAAGGTAAAGTTGAGTTCTTCGAAGGTAACTTTACCGAGTACGAAGAGTACAAGAAACGCACCCTCGGCGCCGATGCACTGGAACCGAAGCGTATCAAGTACAAACGCATTGCCAAGTAATCTGTAAGTGCCGGATGGCGCTACGCTTATCCGGCCTACCAGGCGTGTAGCACTTGTAGGCCGGATAAGGCGTTTACGCCGCCATCCGGCAAAAAGCCTACCCCTGCTCGCCCATCAACTGCTTCACCAGCTCAACGCAGCGCAGGAACCGGGCATCGTAATCCGACTCTTCCACGTGGACAAATTCGATCTCGTTTTCTTTCAGCAGCGACACCAGCAGCGTCTGAAACTCTTTGCGATCTACCGAACTGCCGAGGCTACGCAGCCCATCGGCTACCCACGGCGTGTTGTTTTCCAGCAGGATCACCAGATCAAAGCGATATTCATCGATTAACGCCTGCACGAACGGATGTTCGCGGCCTTCGTACTTCAGGCAGAAGGCCTGAGTGCTGACGAAGTCGGTATCGATAAACGCCACCTTATTGGCGTATTTCACCGCGAAATCAATGTACTGTGCGTGCCCCAGCGCGATTTTATCGTAATCGGAATACTGCAACGCCATTTCATCGCCGCCGAGGTGTGAGAAGACGTAATCGCGGCCATACTCCCAGGCGCTGGTAGTATTGAAGATATTGGCGAGCTTATTCACCAGCGTCGATTTACCGCTCGACTCGCCGCCGAGGATCGCCACCGTACGCACAAAGAACGGCTTTACCTCAGTCGGAATATATTCCCAATAGCGGAACGGGTTTTCGCGGATCTGGCCGCCGCTGATACTCATGAAGGTTCGCTTCGGATCGATAAGCACGGTTTCGATCCCCAGATGCTCCAGATACTGCGGCGCATCGGCCTCTTCTGAGGTATAAATCCAGTTTGGCTCGATTCCCTTTTCACTCATGAAGGCGCGGATCCCACGGCTCCAGACATCCCAGCCGTGCGGGTACGGCTCCATCCCCTCTTCATTGAAGGCATGGATGCGAATGTTTTTTTGATATTTAAAGGTTTGCAGCAGCCAGCGCAGACGATCGGGAACCGTCGGCTGTTGCGACATGGCACTCTCCTCGAACAGCTCGCGGTCACGAGTGTCGTCATAGCCCATGATGATATGAAGCTCATCGACTTGGCTACAGGCGCGCTGAATCAGGTAAATATGCCCGGTATGCAGCGGATAAAATTTACCAAAAACCACCCCGACGCTTTTTTGTTTGCGCGGGAATTCAAGGCCGAGAAAGCGGTGTAACGCTTCGAGTTTCTGGGCGCTCGGGCTTTTGATTTTCGCGTTTAATAGCTGACTGAGATAACCTTTGGTCATCCCGCTGGCTTCCGCCACCTGCTGCAGCGTACAACCCTTTTGCTTAATGGCGTTTTTCAGATAGTCGAATGACGACATAGTTTATGCGTGCCTCCTGCAAACTCGGGTTTGCTACCCGTCATACCCTAAAGTATGACGGGTATCATTATAAGTCGTCAAAAACGCTCAGCGCATCGGCCAGTTTTTTCACGCCAAAGATTTGCATCCCTTCCGGCGCTTTTTTGGGCACATTGGCCGCTGGTACGATGGCGCGACGGAACCCATGTTTCGCCGCCTCGGAAATGCGCTCCTGGCCGCTTGGCACCGGGCGAATTTCACCGGCTAATCCGACTTCGCCAAAAACCACCAGATCCTGCGGCAACGGACGATCGCGCAGGCTCGAGACCATCGCCAGCAGCAGCGCCAGGTCGGCGCTGGTTTCAGTGACTTTGACCCCGCCAACCACGTTGACGAAGACGTCCTGATCGGCCATCTGCAGGCCGCCATGACGGTGCAGCACCGCCAGAAGGATCGCCAGACGGTTCTGTTCCAGGCCTACCGCTACGCGACGCGGATTAGACATCATCGAGTGATCGACCAGCGCCTGAATCTCAACCAGCAGCGGGCGGGTGCCTTCCCATACCACCATGACCGAGCTGCCGGAGGTGACTTCATCGCCGCGGCTGAGGAAGATAGCGGAGGGGTTGCTGACTTCGCGCAGGCCCTGCTCGGTCATCGCAAAGACGCCAAGTTCGTTGACCGCGCCAAAGCGGTTTTTATGGCTGCGCAACGTGCGGAAACGGGAATCGGCATCGCCGTCCAGCAGCACCGAGCAGTCAATACAGTGTTCCAGTACTTTCGGACCGGCCAGCGAGCCATCTTTGGTGACGTGGCCGACCATCACAATCGCCACGCCGCGAGTTTTGGCAAAGCGCGTCAAATAGGCCGCAGTTTCACGTACCTGGGCCACGCTCCCCGGCGACGACTGGACATCAGCCATATGCATCACCTGGATGGAGTCGATGACCATCAGCTGCGGCTTTTCTTCATCGGCAATCTGGCAAATTTGCTCGATGCTGGTCTCCGAGAGCATATTCAGATTCGCCGTCGGCAGCCCGAGACGATGCGCGCGCATCGCTACCTGCTGCAGGGATTCTTCCCCGGTGACGTACAGCGTTTTCATCCCTTCGGCCAGCTTACAAAGAGTTTGCAGCAGCAGCGTCGATTTCCCGGCGCCGGGGTTACCGCCGATCAGAATGGCGCTGCCCGGCACGACGCCGCCGCCGAGTACGCGGTCGAACTCTTTAAATCCGGTGGAGAAACGCGGCAGCGCCTCCAGGCTTATCTCCGACAGCTTCTGTACCTTCGACACGCCGGCATTCCCGGCGTAGCCTGACAGACGCTCGTTTCTCGCCACCTGCGGCGAGGCGGCGATGCGCATCTCGGTGATGGTGTTCCAGGCATGGCAGGCGCTGCACTGCCCCTGCCAGCGCGGATAATCCGCACCACATTCATTACAGACAAATGCGCGTTTTGGAGCTTTCGCCACGTTAACCTCTTACTTTTGATTCATGCTGCCGGAGAGAATACAGAATACCCCCATCAGGTCAGCGTGGCGGATGGTGACTTCCGCCTGTTCATTGACTTTTGGTTTCGCATGATAGGCAATGCCGAGACCTGCCGCCTTGATCATCGGCAGGTCGTTGGCGCCATCGCCAATCGCCACGGTTTGCGCCGACGGAATTTCATATTTTTCCGCCAGTTTACGCAGAGTATTGGCTTTATATTTGGCGTCGACGATGTCGCCGATCACGTTGCCGGTGAGCTTGCCGTCCATAATTTCCAGCTCGTTGGCGAATACCGCGTCGAGATGCAGCTTATCGCGCAGATATTCGGCAAAGAAGGTAAAGCCGCCGGAGGCGATGGCCACCTTCCAGCCCAGCGTTTCCAGCTTCAGCACCAGTTGGGTCAGCCCCGGCATCAGCGGCAGCGCTTCCCGCACCTGCAGCAGAATGTTCGCGTCGGCGTCTTTCAGAGTGGCGACGCGCTGGCGCAGGCTGGCGGTGAAGTCGAGCTCGCCGCGCATCGCGCGCTCGGTCACTTCCGAGACCAGTTCGCCGGTGCCGGCAAGCTTAGCGATTTCATCGATACATTCGATCTGAATCGCCGTGGAATCCATATCCATCACCAGCAGGCCCGGCGTGCGCAGATGTGGGATTTTGCCCAGCGGCGCGACGTCCAGCCCGGCCTCGTGGGCCAGGCGCGTGGCGCGCTGCGTCAGCGAACCCGCCAGGCGAATCACCTGATAGTCTTCCACGACCCAGGAAGAGACGATAACCAGCGCCGCGCCGAGCTCGCGCTGCCACGCCGTCAGCCGACGTTTATCGAGACCGCGACCATACAGCAGCCAGCCGCTGCGCCCGGCGTGATAATCCAGCGGCATGACCTCGTCGCCGCTCAGGGAAAGCGGCAACCCAGGCCACAAGGAAACATCTTCGGGCAGGTCGCACCAGGTCAAACTGTTAGGCATTACGGCTCCACATCTCTTCATTCAGGCGAGGAAAATAACGCATGAGGCTACCTTGTAACCAGCGCTTCTGGCAACATTAAGCTGCAAATTTTCAAAGGTGGAATATGGTACGAGCAAAACTGAAATTCCGACTGCATCGCGCCGTCATTGTTCTGATCTGTCTCGCGCTTCTCGTCGCGCTGATGCAGGGCGCCTCGTGGTTCAGTCAGAATAGCCAAAAGCAGCGTAATCCGCAGTTGGAAGAGCTGGCGCGAACGCTGGCGCAGCAGGTTACGCTGAACCTGGCGCCGCTGATGCGCAGCGAAACGCCCGACGAAAAGCGCATTACCCGCCTGCTAGAACAGCTGACGGACAAAAGCCGGGTGCTCGATGCCGGAGTATATGATGAACAAGGCGATTTGGTGGCCCGCTCCGGCGAAAGCGTCGATGTGCGCGACCGCCTGGCGCTGGATGGTAAAAAAGCCGGCGGCTACTTTAACCAGCAAATCGTCGAGCCGATCCTCGGCAAAAACGGCCCGGTCGGCTATCTGCGCCTGACGCTGGATACCCACACGTTGGCCACCGAGGCGAAACAGGTGGATAATACCACCAATATCTTACGCCTGATGCTGCTGTTGTCGCTGGCCATCGGCGTGGTGCTGACCCGTACGTTGCTGCAGGGCAAACGTACCCGCTGGCAGCAATCGCCCTTCCTGCTCACCGCCAATAAGCCCGTCCAGGACGAAGATAAAGATTAATCAGACAAGGATATCCTATGCCGACGCTCCGCCTGTTGCTCTCCGACTCCTACGACCCCTGGTTTAACCTCGCGGTCGAGGAGTGTATTTTCCGCCAGATGCCAGCCACCCAACGAGTGCTGTTTCTGTGGCGCAACGCTGACACCGTGGTGATTGGCCGCGCGCAGAACCCGTGGAAGGAGTGCAATACCCGGCGCATGGAAGAAGATAACGTACGGCTGGCCCGGCGCAGCAGCGGCGGCGGCGCGGTATTCCACGACCTCGGCAATACCTGCTTTACCTTTATGGCGGGCAAACCGGAATACGACAAAACCGTTTCTACCGCTATCGTGCTGGCGGCGTTGAATTCGCTTGGCGTGACCGCCGAGGCTTCCGGGCGCAACGATCTGGTCGTGAAAACCGACAATGGCGACCGCAAGGTTTCCGGATCCGCCTATCGCGAAACGATGGACCGCGGTTTTCATCATGGCACCCTGCTGCTAAACGCCGACTTAAGCCGTCTCGCCAACTATCTTAATCCGGACAAAAAAAAGCTGCAGGCCAAGGGCATTACCTCGGTACGCGGGCGCGTAGCGAACCTGGTTGAACTCCTGCCGGGCATTACCCATCAGCAGATTTGCGAAGCCATTCAGGAGGCATTCTTCAGCCATTACGGCGAGCGGGTAGAGGCGGAAGTCATTTCGCCGGACAACACGCCGGATCTGCCGAATTTTGCCGAGACCTTCGCCCGCCAGAGCAGCTGGGAGTGGAACTTCGGCCAGGCGCCCGCTTTCTCCCACCTGTTGGATGAGCGCTTTCGCTGGGGCGGCGTCGAGCTGCATTTTGACGTCGAGAAGGGCCATATCACCCGCGCCCAGGCTTTTACCGATAGCCTGAACCCGGCGCCGCTCGAGGCGTTGGCGGCACGATTAGTCGGTTGTCAGTATCGGGCGGAAATATTACAGCAGCAGTGTGAGGCGCTGCTCGCTGATTTCCCTGAGCAGGAAGCGGAACTGAAAGAACTGTCGGCGTGGCTGGCCGGCGCGGTGCGCTAATAAAAAAGCCCGCTGCGCTTAGCGGGCCTGGAAACCGTAGGCCGGGTCAGGCGAAGCCGCCACCCGGCACAACAGGTCTTACTCTTTATCACCCAGCAGTACGGATTCCAGCGCGATTTTGATCATATCGTTGAAGGTGGTCTGACGCTCAGCGGCAGTGGTCTGCTCGTGAGTGCGGATATGATCGGAAACGGTGCAGATGGTCAGCGCTTTCGCACCGAACTCAGCCGCTACGCCATAAATGCCGGCCGCTTCCATTTCCACGCCCAGAATGCCGTATTTTTCCATCACGTCGAACATAGACGGATCCGGCGTATAGAACAGATCAGCGGAGAAGATGTTGCCAACGCGCGCGTCAACGCCCAGCGCCTTCGCCGCGTCTACCGCGTTACGCACCATGCCGAAATCGGCAATCGCCGCGAAGTCGTGGTCTTTGAAACGCAGACGGTTGACTTTAGAGTCGGTGCACGCGCCCATGCCGATAACCACATCACGCAGTTTGACATCTTCACGTACCGCGCCGCAGGAGCCGACGCGGATGATTTTCTTCACGCCGAAATCGGTGATCAGCTCTTTGGTGTAGATAGAGCAGGATGGGATCCCCATACCGTGGCCCATCACGGAGATTTTGCGGCCTTTGTAGGTACCGGTGAAGCCCAGCATGCCGCGCACGTTGTTCACTTCACGCACGTCTTCGAGGAAGGTTTCTGCAATGTGCTTCGCGCGCAGCGGATCGCCCGGCATCAAAACTACGTCAGCAAAATCGCCCATTTCTGCGTTAATGTGTGGGGTGGCCATCGTTTTATCCTTATATAAATTGTTCGGGCCTGATGGCGGCTACGCCTTATCAGGCCTACAAAACGTATTCAAATACCCTAAGGATTTCGCGTTGTAGGCAGACGACGAATTCGTGAATCCCCGGGAGCATAGATTAACTATGTGACCGGGGTGAGCGAATGAAGTCAACGCATCTACAGCGCGAAAGACAACGGGTATTACAGCATGTTTTTACCGTATTCCATTGGCGACGTACCAAAGTATGTCGCCAGCGTCTGGCCGATATCGGCGAAAGTTTCGCGGTGGCCTAACGAACCCGGTTTCACTTTCGGGCCGTACACCAGCACCGGAATGTGTTCGCGGGTGTGGTCGGTACCGGTCCAGGTCGGGTCGCAGCCGTGGTCGGCGGTGAGGATCAGAATGTCGTCTTCCCCAACCAGCTCCATCAGCTCCGGCAGACGACGGTCGAACAGCTCCAGACCCGCCGCGTAGCCAGCGACGTCGCGACGGTGGCCCCAGGAGGAGTCAAAATCGACAAAGTTAGTGAAGACGATAGTCTCGTCGCCCGCTTCCTTCATCTCTTTGATGGTCGCGTCGAACAACGCGTCCAGCCCGGTGGCTTTCACTTTCTTAGTGATGCCGCAGTTGGCGTAGATGTCGGCGATTTTACCCACGGAAACCACGTGGCCGTTTTTCTCGTCGACCAGCTTCTGCAGCACGGTCGGCGCCGGCGGCTCGACCGCCAGATCGTGACGGTTACCGGTACGCTGGAAGTTACCGGCTTTGTCGCCAACAAACGGACGAGCAATCACGCGGCCAATGTTATAGCCGCCTTCGGTCAGCTCTTCACGGGCGATTTCGCACAGCTCATACAGCTTGTCGAGGCCGAAAGTCTCTTCGTGACAGGCGATCTGGAACACCGAGTCAGCAGAGGTATAGAAAATCGGTTTCCCGGTTTTCATATGCTCTTCACCCAGTTGGTCCAGAATCACGGTACCGGAAGAGTGGCAATTGCCGAGATAGCCCGGCAGGTTCGCGCGCTTAACCAGTTTATCCAGCAGTTCCTGCGGGAAGCTGTTCTCGTGATCGCTGAAGTAGCCCCAGTCAAACAGCACCGGCACGCCGGCGATTTCCCAGTGGCCAGACGGCGTATCTTTACCAGAAGAGAGTTCATGCGCCCAGGCATAGGCGCCAACAACTTCGGCATTACCGTCCATACCGGCGGCAATTTTACCGGTAGAACCTTCATGCGCTTTCACCAGACCCAGACGGGTCAGGTTAGGTAAATTCAACGGGCCTTTACGACCATTGTCAGCTTCACCTTTGGCGCAGGCTTCTGCAATGTGGCCCAGGGTATCGGCGCCAACATCGCCAAAGCGGTCAGCGTCTTCCGTTGCGCCAATCCCAAAGGAGTCCAGCACCATAATAAATGCACGTTTCATCTTGTTCTCCATACATCATGCGCTGCAAAAAAGCGATCAGATCAGTATATCGCTACTTGGTGATACGGCGATAGACCGTCGGTGTAATTTCTGGGGCGTGGGCGTCCAGTTTTATTGCCGCTTTCACGGCTTTAGCCGCTTCCTGCCAGCTCGATTCATCTTTCGCATGAATCACCGCCAGCGGACGTTCGCCATCAACTTTATCGCCAAGGCGCGCCATATCGGTAAAGCCAACGCTGTAGTCAATAGTATCGGAAGCCTGGCGACGACCGCCGCCCATCGACACCACCGCCATCCCCAGCGCGCGGGTATCCATTTCAGAGACAAATCCGGCGCCTTCAGCATAGACCGCTTTGCTCAGCATTGCCGTCGGCAGGTATTTCGCATAGTTTTCGACAAAGTCGCTCGGCCCCTTCTGCGCCGCCACCATGCGGCCAAAGACTTCTGCCGCTTTACCGTTATCCAGCACCGCCTGCAATTTCGCGCGCGCCTCGGCGTCATCCGCCGCCAGCTTGCCGGAAATCAGCATTTCCACGCACAGCGCCATGGTGACGTCGTACAGGCGCGGGTTGCGGTATTCGCCGGTCAGGAACTGTACCGCTTCGCGAACTTCAACGGCGTTACCCGCGCTGGAGGCCAGCACCTGGTTCATATCCGTTAACAGTGCGGTCGTGCGCACGCCGGCGCCGTTGGAGACGCCAACGATCGCTTCGGCAAGCGCTTCTGAAAGCTCATAAGTCGGCATAAAGGCGCCGCTGCCGACTTTAACGTCCATCACCAGCGCGTCCAGACCTTCCGCCAGTTTCTTGGCCAGAATAGACGCGGTAATCAGCGGGATGGAATCCACCGTCGCGGTAATATCGCGGGTGGCATAGAAACGTTTGTCAGCCGGCGCGAGCGAGCTGGTCTGCCCGATAATCGCCACGCCGACATCTTTAATAATTTCGCGGAAACGCGCGTCGTCCGGGAAAATATCAAAACCCGGGATCGCTTCCAGTTTATCAAGCGTACCGCCGGTATGGCCGAGACCACGCCCGGAGATCATCGGTACGTAACCGCCGCAGGCGGCAACCATTGGCCCCAGCATCAGCGAGGTGACGTCACCCACGCCGCCGGTCGAGTGTTTATCGACGATCGGGCCGTTGAGGTTAAGGCTTTTCCAGTCGAGAACGGTTCCTGAATCCCGCATCGCCATGGTCAGCGAGACACGTTCCGGCATAGACATATCATGGAAGAAGATGGTCATCGCCAGCGCGGCGATCTGTCCTTCAGAGATAGTATTATCGCGGATACCGTTGATGAAAAAGCGAATTTCTTCATCGCTTAATACATGACCATCACGTTTTTTACGAATAATTTCTTGTGCGAGAAACACGGTAACCTCCCAAATAGTATAAATTGCCGGATGGCGGCGCGAGCGCCTTATCCGGCCTACAGGCATCCATTCGTAGGCCGGATAAGCGCAGCACCATCCGGCGTATCAAGGGATTAGTAGCTGCTGGCGCTCTTACCGTCGCCGTGACCCAGGGCTTTCAGCAGGCTAGCCAACAGGCTGGATGCGCCGAAACGGTAGTGACGGGAATCGGCCCAGTCGGCGCCGAACAGTTCATCAGCAATCGCCAGGAACTGTTGCGCATCTTCCGCGCTGCGCACGCCGCCGGCAGGTTTAAAGCCAACGGTTTTCTCAACGCCCATATCGCGGATCACTTCCATCATGATGCGCGCGCTTTCCGGCGTCGCATTCACCGGCACTTTACCGGTAGAAGTTTTGATGAAATCCGCGCCCGCTTTAATAGAGATTTCAGACGCCTTACGAATCAGCGCTTCTTCTTTCAGTTCGCCGGTTTCGATGATCACTTTCAGCAGCACATTCGCCGCCGCACAGGCTTCTTTACAGGCTTTCACCAGATCAAAACCCACCTGCTCGTTACCCGCGATCAGCGCGCGGTACGGGAAAACCACATCCACTTCATCCGCGCCATAAGCGATTGCCGCGCGGGTTTCCGCCAGCGCGATATCGATATCGTCATTACCATGCGGGAAGTTAGTCACCGTCGCGATGCGGATATCCGGCGTTCCTTGTTCGTTCAGCGTCTTACGGGCAATCGGGATAAAACGCGGGTAGATGCAGACCGCAGCGGTATTTCCCACCGGCGTTTTCGCCTGATGACACAGAGCGATCACCTTCTCATTGGTGTCGTCATCGTTCAGGGTGGTCAGATCCATCAGTTTCAACGCGCGCAGGCTGCTTGCTTTCAAATCAGTCATTTCATACTCCGACGGCGTATTGCCGGTTCAATAGTTTGTTCACCTTGCGAGCCTGTTACTATTGTAACAACCGCTCGCCATTACACTTCGACATTCATCACAGTTAATGAAAACTAATTACTAATTTGCATTACTGTAACGTGATAAAAATCACAATTAACCAGCAATTCCCGCCAGCCTCACCGTCATCTCCTGTTTAAGCATAATCGGCAAACCGAAGTTCATGGTGATGTTATTATTCTAACATATCAAAACGAGTTATCTCGACGTCATGGCGCACAAATTGTGCAAATCCTGGCCATAAATATACTTTCTGATTGAAACTTAATGGATTTTATATTTATAAAAAATGATGGGATTGTCACACCCGACCAGAACCGGGGACGACGTTGTCCAGTATGTGGGTCGTTAGAGGGTTAGCGCGGTAAAGAGGTTTTTGGTATTCGCCAGTAGTGCCGCTTCAATTTCCTGCGCCGGTTCCGCGCGCAGTTCGCAGAGCGAGTCAAAGACGCGGGCCGCCTGTTCCGGGCGGTTCGGCTGTCCCTGAAAACCATTCAGCGGCATATCCGGAGCATCGGTTTCCAGCAGCAGCGAAGAAAGCGGCAGACGCGCCATAACATCGCGAGTTTTGCTGGCGCGGGGATAGGTAATGGTACCGCCAACGCCAATCTTATAGCCCAGCTGTACAAAACGTTCCGCCTGCTGCAGGCTGCCGGCAAAACCATGCACCACCCCGGCGCGCGGCAGGTTATGTTTTTTTAGCAACATCGCCAGCTTATCGTGGGTGCGGCGCGAATGCAGGATCACCGGCAAATCGTAACGCTTTGCCAGCCGCAACTGCGCTTCCAGCAGCGCCTGTTGGCGATCGTATTGCGGATCGTCGCGGTAGAGATCGAGGCCAATCTCCCCGACGGCCACGAGTTTCGGATGACGCTGTGCAAGATAGCTTTCCAGTTGCGCTAACCCGCGGTCATCATGCTGTTCGATAACAATGGGATGCATCCCTAACGCGGCATACAGCGGCTCGTGTTGCTCCGCCAGCGCCAGCACGCGAGCAAAGCGCGCGGCGGATATCGACGGCACGATTATGCGCCCAACGCCGGCCTGTGACGCCCGTGCGATACTCGCCGGTTCATCCTCTGTAAATGGGGGAAAATCGAAATGACAGTGGGTATCAATAAAGCGTAACGTCACGCCAGATCCTCGTTATTAAAGCTAGGGTCATTAGCCTGCGGCGCGGTGATAATCGCCTGTTGCGGCGTTTCGTTAGCTACCGGCAACGGCGGCACCACTACCGACGTCGGCATTGCCACACGCGGCGCATGACGTAACAGCGGCGGTTGCTCGGTCAGCAGTTTCCCTACCGTAGCGAGGAAGTAGCGGCCGCACTGGCGTCCGGTTTTATAATCTTCCAGCAGCGCCGGCAGACGGCTGCCAAGCGCCATACTGCGCAGCGGCCGCTGCGGATAGATTTCGAATATCCGCAGTTTACCCGGCGGTTTTTCAATAAACTGCTGCGTCGCGCGATAGGTGGTTTCGTGGTGCTGTACCAGGTTCACAAACGGCTGCAAACTGCTTTCCCCCAGCCAGCGCTCCATCCGTTTAAACCACTGCGGAGTGTAGAACATCTGCGAAGGGACGGTACGGATAACCACGATAGTCTGCGCGCCGCGGCGCGCCGCCTCCTGCACAGGGATCGCGTCGCTGACGCCGCCATCGAGATAATTCACGCCATCCAGCAGGACACCGCTACGGTAAAAACCTGGAATGGCGCTGGAGGCGCGGATCAGATCAAGCCAGGTCTGGCGGGTGGGGGAAAAATAGTTTGCCGTGTAGTCGTCACCGCGGCAGGCGCACATCCACAGCTCTTTACCCAGCGCGAACTGCTCCTCGGCATAGTTCATCGCCAGCGGCATTTGTTGTGCAGTGGAATCGACCAGCCAATCGAGATCGATAAGATTGCCGCCGCGTACGAAGCGCATCGGGTCAAAAAATTGCCGCGAGGTGGTGTAACGCGTAATGACTTTACGGGCGTAGCCCTGCTGATTACAGATATAAGCGGAGATGTTTTGCGCGCCAGCGGAAGTGCCTAGCATCAGGTCGAAAGGGTTAAATCCAGCGCGCATGAATTCGTCCAGAACCCCGGCTGTGAAAATACCTCTCTGACCACCGCCTTCGCACACCAGAGCCAATTTGCCTGGACGGAAGGGTTTTACCGCTAACGGGGCGATATTGCCCAACGTCACGGGAATGCGCTGCCCCACCCTGCTTTCCTGTTTGTTTATTTTCTGTCATTAAAGTAACGCAAATTGTCGTCCCCTGAAACCGCAAAAGCCAGTCACATTGACTGGCTTTATGTAAGACGTTATGTCATCACTGCGCGGTTATTGATTCACGCCTTTCGGCACATCGCCTCTAGGGTCGTTTTCGCCCGGTAAACAGGCTGACCAGGAAAATGATAATACCGACAACAAAGACGATTTTAGCCGCCCACGCCGCGGTACCCGCCAGACCACCAAAACCCAATGCGGCGGCAATTAACGCGATGATCAGAAAAATAATGCCCCATCTAAACATACTGTTCTCCTTACCATATGATTAACGGTCGCTTTTCTGCGCGCTCAGGCCGCGCATACATCAACCCTGCGTACAACTCGCTCAGCGGTCTCGCCGCTGGCGAATATCTTTTAATAAATACCCTTACTGCACTTTAAGATCGTTTTTCACGCTCTTAACACCGGTAACCGCTTTGGCAATGTCTGCCGCGCGATCGACCTGCTTGCTCGATTCCAGGGTTCCGGAGAGGTGTACCACCCCGTTGCTGGTTTCCACCGTCACCTTACGCGACGGAACGATATCGTCCGCGAGCAGTTTGGCTTTGACTTCGCTGGTGATTGCGGTGTCGCCGGCATAGCCCTTCAGGCTCGCGGATTTTTCACCCGCCACGGTCAGCTTGTCGCTTACCGAACTCACCCCTTCGACGCCTTTCGCCGCGCTAACGGCCTGTGATTTTTGCTCAGCGCTCTCCACCGTTCCGCTTAAGGTCACCACTTTGTTTTCCGTTTTCACCGAGATATCGGTGCTACGGATACTTTTGTCATCGATCAGCGCCGCTTTGACACGGGCGGTGATCGTGCTGTCATCCATAAAATCGCCAACCTTGTTGATCGATTTATCGACGCTTTCTCCGGCGCTGGTCGCGGCGGCCTTCGCGCTATCGGTTGCGGTAGTTTCCGCATAGGTCGAGGCGCTTATCAACGCTGAGCCTAAGAAGAGAGGCAGCAATAGCCTGGCGCTCTTTAGTCTGGTCATTGGTATGCCCTCACGATGTCTGCTTTGGTAAAACACATGGCTATTTATTCAGCCAGGTTTCTGAAAAGTGCTTAATAAATATAGTAGATGAGCGGAGATGCGGCGGAGGGTTTGAATAAAAAAGCTACGATTCGCGCAGATTTAAGAACTTTCTATGGTAAGGAGTGTGGCTGGAAAAACAGGCTGGAGCGCAGCATCGCCGCGCTCCAGAGAGATATTAGTGTTCGCGGGTTTTGCGGAACACTACGTCAGGGTAACGCTCTTGCGTCAGGTTCAGGTTCACCATCGTCGGGGCGATATAGGTCAGATTATCGCCGCCATCCAGCGCCAGCTGAACTTCGTTCTTACGCTTAAACTCTTCGAATTTCTTCACGTCTGTCGATTCAACCCAACGCGCGGTGGCCACGTTGACGGATTCGTAAATCGCTTCAACGTTGTATTCGCTTTTAAGACGCGCTACTACCACGTCAAACTGCAGCACGCCGACGGCGCCAACGATCAGATCGTTATTAGCGATAGGGCGGAAGACCTGTACCGCGCCCTCTTCAGACAGCTGTACCAGCCCTTTCAGCAGCTGTTTCTGCTTCAGCGGATCTTTCAGGCGAATACGACGGAACAGTTCCGGCGCGAAGTTCGGAATACCGGTGAACTTCATCATTTCGCCCTGGGTAAAGGTGTCGCCAATCTGAATGGTGCCGTGGTTATGCAGACCGATAATATCGCCAGGGTAGGCTTCTTCAACGTGCGAGCGATCGCCCGCCATAAAGGTCAGCGCGTCGGAAATCACCACGTCTTTGCCGATACGCACCTGACGCAGCTTCATGCCTTTCTCGTATTTGCCGGAAACCACGCGCATAAAGGCCACGCGGTCGCGGTGTTTCGGGTCCATGTTGGCCTGAATCTTAAACACGAAGCCGGTGAATTTCTCTTCTGTAGCCGTCACTTCACGGGTATCAGTGTTACGCGGCATCGGCGCCGGCGCCCACTCCACCAGACCATCCAGCATATGATCCACGCCGAAGTTGCCTAATGCGGTCCCGAAGAACACCGGCGTAATTTCGCCCGCCAGGAACAGTTCTTTATCGAACTCGTTCGAAGCGCCCTGCACCAGTTCCAGTTCATCGCGCAGCTGCTGCGCCAGATCGTCGCCCACCGCGGCATCGAGTTCAGGGTTATTCAACCCCTTAACCACGCGCACTTCCTGAATGGTGTGCCCTTTACCGGTCTGATAGAGGTAAGTTTCATCTTTATAAAGATGATAAACCCCTTTAAACAGCTTGCCGCAGCCGATAGGCCAGGTAATCGGCGCGCAGCCGATTTTCAGCTCATTTTCAACTTCATCCAGCAATTCCATCGGATCGCGGATATCACGGTCGAGTTTGTTCATAAAGGTGAGGATCGGCGTATCGCGCAGACGGGTAACTTCCATCAGCTTGCGGGTACGATCTTCGACGCCTTTCGCCGCATCGATAACCATCAGACAGCAGTCAACCGCCGTCAGGGTACGGTAAGTATCTTCGGAGAAGTCTTCGTGCCCCGGGGTATCCAGCAGGTTAACCAGGCTGTCATGGTACGGGAACTGCATCACCGAGGTGGTAATCGAGATCCCACGCTGCTTTTCCATTTCCATCCAGTCGGATTTAGCATGCTGGCTGGAACCACGGCCCTTCACGGTACCTGCGGTCTGAATCGCCTGTCCGAACAGCAGCACTTTTTCAGTGATGGTGGTCTTACCGGCATCCGGGTGAGAAATAATGGCAAAAGTGCGGCGTTTAGCCACCTCTTGCAGATAAGGAGACAACGTCATAATTCAATCTTCTAAGTAAACGCGGCAATGGGCCGCGCATGTGGAATACGAAAAATTGCGGCTATTTTACCCATCAATGGGGGGGAGGCAATTAGTGTTTACACAGGAGTTGCTCCAGTTCGCTTAAAGAGGTCACCGTCCAGTCTGGCTGCAGGTCTGCCGGCAGCGTTTGCTGGTGCGCATTCAACCAACAGGTGGCAAGCCCGGCATTGACGCCGCCGCGGATATCCGACTCGGCGGTATCGCCAACCATCAATACCCTGTCGCGCGACGGATTACCCGCTTGCGCCAGCGCGTAATCGAAGATACGCGCATCCGGCTTCGCGACGCCGACTTCCTCAGAAATAATCAGCAAATCAAAGTGATCGCGCAGGCCTGTTCGTTCCAGTCGAGTCTGCTGCAACGAGGTAAAACCGTTGGTGATGATGCCCATTTTTACCTTGCCCTGCAGCGCATTCAGCAGCGATACAGCGCCCGGCAGCGGCGCGCAGATTTCCGCCATCGCATTCATGAAAGCGTCGTTCAGTTCGCCCGGAGGGACGTTCAAACGTTCCGCCCAGCTATCAAAACGCTGATGCTGTAATTGTAGCGAGGTGATGGCGCCGTTTTGATAATCCACCCACAGCGGCTTATTAACGGCCTGATAGTCCTGAAAATCTTTGGCGGTAAATGTCACGCTATAGTCGAGAAACATCCGCTGTAAACCGCTGAAAGAGTCAAACGTAAACAACGTTTCATCGGCATCAAAGAAAATCCAGTCCCATTTCATCGTTTCACCTTGTCTTACATACTGATTGGCAGAGCCATGATAATTGCGTCTTCACGCCCGTCGGCCGTAGGGTAGTAATTGCGGCGGATAGTCGCCTCGTTAAAGCCTAAGCTTTCGTAGAGCGCGATGGCGGCGACATTCGATGCCCGCACCTCCAGCCACAGCGTGACGACGCCGAGTTTTTCGACTTCATCAATAACATGTTCCAGCAGTTCCCGTCCCAGGCCGCGGCGCTGGTAGGCGGGGTCGACGGCGATGTTAAAAAGCGTCGCTTCATCAAGGACAATCTGAGTAATGGCAAATGCCGCCATTTCTCCATCCACTGCCAGTTGGTAATTCAGATAACGTTCACCCTGATTGCTGGCAAAGGTTTGTTCGCTCCACGGAAAAGCGTGGGCGCGTTTTTCGATTTGCCAGGCTTTGGATAAATCAGCCGTGCTGAGGGTAGAAATCGTGTTCATGTGCGCAGATTTGTTGCCAGAGCGCGATGCGAGCCGGCACGCTGCTCTGAAGTTCATCAAAAACGGGCGTCGAGACCTGGGCGCCCGCCAGCGACAGCGGCGTCTCGCAGCCCAGTCGCCAGCTGTTGCAGCGGCTATTTTGCGGCAGCATCGCTACCCGGTCCGGCGTAAGCTGCAGTACCTGATCGGCGCGAATCGAGAGCGCGCGCAGAATATCGCTAATGAGCGGTTCAGTCAGCGACGGCGGGGTTTCCGCCACCATCACCAGACGAATATGTTCAGGAAGCGAGATAGCGATTTCGCCCTGCAACGCCCCCGGGCGACGCAGCGACCACTGGGTAATTCCCAGTTGCTGTAATTGCCAGTCTCGTCGGGAAGTCATAGCGAAACACTCCTGTTAAACAAGCGCGCAATATAGCAAATCCGTCGTATCTGCGCCAACAAACTACTATAATCGGCGCCAGTCTTATTGAAGGAGTGTTTCATGTCAGCTTTTACCCCGGCAAGTGAAGTCTTGCTGCGCCACAGTGATGATTTCGAGTCCGCCCGCGTTCTGTTTGCCGGTGACCTGCAGGATGACCTGCCTGCACGTCTGGATACCGCGGCCAGCCGCGCTCATACCCAACAATTCCACCACTGGCAGGTCCTGAATCGCCAGATGGGCGACAACGTTCGTTTTAGCTTAGTGGCCGAGGCCGCCGACGTCGCCGATTGCGATACCCTGATCTACTACTGGCCGAAGAACAAGCCAGAAGCGCAGTTCCAACTGATGAACCTGCTCTCTCTGCTGCCGGTGGGGAGCGATATTTTTGTGATCGGCGAAAACCGCAGCGGCGTACGTAGCGCCGAGCAAATGCTCGCCGAATACGCGCCGCTGAATAAAGTGGATAGCGCCCGCCGCTGCGGTCTCTACCACGGCCGTCTGGAAAAACAGCCCTCCTTCAACGCCGAACAGTACTGGAACGAGTACACGCTCGATAATCTGACCATTAAAACGCTGCCGGGCGTGTTCAGCCGCGACGGCCTTGATGTCGGCAGCCAGCTGCTGCTGTCGACCCTGCAACCGCACACCAAAGGTAAAGTGCTCGATGTCGGCTGTGGCGCCGGGGTGCTTGCCACGGTACTGGCCAGTCATTCACCGAAGGTACGCCTGACTCTATGCGACGTCAGCGCTCCGGCGGTCGAAGCCAGCCGCGCGACGCTTGCCGCGAATGGTTTTGAAGGCGAGGTTTTTGCCAGTAACGTCTTCTCTGAAGTCAACGGCCGTTTTGACATGATCATCTCAAATCCGCCATTCCATGACGGCCTGCAGACCAGTCTTGAAGCGGCGCAGGCGCTGATCCGCGGCGCGGTCCGCCATCTGAACAGCGGCGGCGAACTGCGCATCGTTGCCAATGCCTTCCTGCCGTATCCGCAGGTGCTGGATGAGACGTTTGGCTTCCACGAAGTGATCGCCCAAACCGGCCGTTTCAAAGTTTACCGCACGGTGATGACTCGCCAGGCCAGGAAATAATCTTCTTTTCCCATCGGCGGCATGCTCGACGTGCCGCCAGGCCTTCCCTTCGCTCTGAATAGCCCATTTTTGCAGCAATCGAGAAAACCTGCATAATTAACTATTGACGTGTCGCCGAAAACCACTAGAATGCGCCTCCGTGGTAACGATACTTTTTAGTGTCGATGGTATGCGAAGGTGGCGGAATTGGTAGACGCGCTAGCTTCAGGTGTTAGTGTCCTTACGGACGTGGGGGTTCAAGTCCCCC
>NZ_JBXUNG010000012.1:84683-127016 GCF_057196925.1 Klebsiella sp. SYXHC3
GGAATTGGTAGACGCGCTAGCTTCAGGTGTTAGTGTCCTTACGGACGTGGGGGTTCAAGTCCCCCCCCTCGCACCAATATTCTTACCCTTCTCTGTTTTATCCCATCAGCTTCAAATTCAACATGATCAGCATTATTCCACTGACCAGCGCTACGCTTGACGGCAACAGTACGAAATGACGTAACTGACGGTGCCAGATCATTGCCGCCGATAGTAGTAACCCCAGCACAATCATCACGCGCCAGGCTTCCACCGGCAGGCCAATCATGCCTAACGCCATCACCAGTACGCCCGGCAGCAGAATTCCCCAACCACTCCCTAAAGCTCGCTGCAACATGGTTTCGCCTCTCACAACGATAATGATAACCAATATCATATGATAACTTTTATCATTTGTCATGCCAGAGAGTTTAACTTTTATTACTCTTGCATTCAGGAGTAATGACATACATTCATTGGGATGATAAATTAAGCAAATTAAATCTATATATTACATTGTCTGATCATTTGCGCAGATAGCCTTATATTACGTGTTGTTTTATATTTTTCCCCTTTGGCAGCCATCATCTTGAAACTTAACTACTAATAATGATAGTACCAATATGACTGCACAAACCTGGCGGGCTCATTACGAGCAAAAATATCAGTATTCCTTACGACTTTTTTTATTACTTAATTGTGTTTCTGCCGCTCTGTCGCTGCTCAGTCCGCTGTTTACCATTGTCACCGTCACGCTGCCGAGTTCGCTGATCTGTGCCGCCAGCCTGGGGTTCTTGTTATGGAATTGGAAATTTCCAAAACAGAAAATAAATATTCCTGTTATTTCTCTGTTATTTGGCATGCTATGGGCCTGGCACATCGTAATAAAAGCCTCATTGTTACCACCTCCACATTTTAACTTTCTGGTTATTGCCTTATTAAGCATCCTGTTTATTGGAACTATCGCTTTTTCTAACAATATCATTGCCTTTACTCTACATTCGCTACCGACTTTTATGGTGTGTCTGGTACTGGCCGGCGGCGAACAGTGGATGCGGATGTTTTACTGCTTTGTCCTGCCAGTTGCTGGAATTACGTTGCAAAACATTATGCAAAAGCGCAGCGATAATTTTACCCAAGGGCTAATGGATAAACTGTTGCAAGAGCGTAACACCCTGAACGATCTCAGTATGCTTGATCCATTAACCGGCCTGTATAACCGCCGTGGCCTGCAAAACCGGATGGATAACATCCTGGCAGTGGATACCTGCGAACATTTCATCCTGCTTTTGGATATTGACCATTTCAAAGCCTACAACGATAACTATGGCCATATGATGGGCGACCAGGCGCTAATCCAGGTATCCGCGGCGATTCGTAATTCCGTGCGTTCACGCGATATCGTCGCTCGCTTTGGCGGTGAAGAGTTTATGGTGGTGCTGACCAGCAGCTCGGCGGAATCCGCCTTCCAGACAGCAGAGCGTATTCGCCAACGGGTTTACGATTTAAAAATCGCGCATCGTTTTAACGAAAGCGTCGCCACTCATGTCACTATCAGTATCGGGATGACCCCTCTGGTGAGTGGCGACATCGACAGTGCGATAAAACGCGCCGATAGCGCGCTATATGAAGCCAAAAACCAGGGACGTAATATCATTCTCGTCAACTAACGCTTCCAGCCCGCCGCGAAGGATATGCGGCGCTGACAAATCGCTTGCGCTCCCTGCAACGAACAACTAGTATCAGCAATCATTATCATTTAGATTTGTATCTGGAAATCTGATGGCTTACCGTACCTTCTCCTTCAGCGATGACATCATCTGGCGTGCGCCGCTTGCGCCCGTCGAGCATGCATTAGCGAATGCGGTACGGGAAAAGATCGCTGCGGTACGCCCGCATCTACTGGATTTCCTGCGTCTGGATGAAGAAGCTCCCCCGTTTGCTCTAACCCTCGCGGAATGGTCACGACCAACGTCCCTTAGTTCATTACTGTCCACCTATTCCGACCATATTTATCGCCATCAGCCCAGCCAACCGCGCGAACAAAAACCCCTGCTTTCACTGTGGGCGCAGTGGTATATCGGCCTGCTGGTGCCGCCGCTAATGCTGGCGTTGCTTACGGAAGAACAGGCAATTAGCCTTGAACCGGAGCATTTTCGCGTTGAATTCCATGAAAGCGGGCGCGCGGCTTGCTTCTGGATTGACGTGCATGCCGACCATGATGCGTTGATGCTTCCCGCGCAAGCGCGTATGGATATGTTGGTCAATAAAGCCCTGAAACCGGTGGTGGAAGCGCTGGAAGCTACCGGCGACATTAACGGTAAGCTTATCTGGAGCAATACCGGCTATCTGATTAACTGGTATCTCGGTGAAATGAAAAATCTGCTTGGCGACGAGCAGGTGAACGCGCTACGTCAACACTGTTTTTTTGCAAAACAGCAGGCCAGTGGCGAGGATAACCCGCTGTGGCGAACGGTAGTCCTGCGCGAAGGGCTGCTGGTACGCCGAACTTGCTGTCAGCGTTATCGCCTGCCGGACGTTCAACAATGCGGCGACTGCACGTTAAAGTAATTACCTGACGGGCGGCAATATGCCGCCCGTTGTCATTTTATGCGGTCTGCTCGTTCTCCTGCGCCGCGCGCTGCGCCTCTTCAGCTTCCTGCGCCAGCAGTTGCTTTTCGTACACTTTAAAGAACGGGAAGTAGATGATAGCCGATACGCAAGCGAGGACAACGACCAGAATCGCCGCGCGGAAATCCCATCCCAACGCCCATGCGCCGCCAATCGGCGCCGGCGCCGTCCACGGCACAACGGAGATAACACGACCGATCAGATCCAACTTCATGGCCGCCCAGGCAATCACCGCGTTAACCATCGGCGCCAGCAGGAACGGAATAAAGAATACCGGGTTCATCACGATAGGCGTACCGAAAATAACCGGCTCGTTAATGTTAAACAGGCTGGGCACCACGCTTAAACGGCCGATAGAGCGCAAATGCGCGGAACGGCTGCGCAGATAGCAGAACACCAGCCCCATGGTTGCGCCGGAACCGCCGACAACGATGAAGAACGTCCAGAACGCTTCCATAAAAATATGCGGCAGCGGCGCGCCCTGCGCCAGGGCCTGCTGGTTCATCCCCAGATTAGTGAGCCAGAACATCTGCAGCATGCCGGAGACAATCGCCGCCCCGTGAATCCCTGCGAACCACAGCAGGTGGCCAATCAACACTGCCAGCAGAATGGCCGGTAATGAATCCGCGGCGGATACCAGCGGTTTAAAGATAGCCATGATGGCCTGCGGGATCAGCATGTCGAAATGATGCTGGATAAACAGACTCAACGGATAGAGCGTCAGCACCACCACCAGGACCGGGATCAGCAGATCGAACGAGTTTTTGATCATCGGCGGCACCTGATCCGGCAGACGGATCCCGATATTGTGCGCCTTCAGGAATCGCATCATCTCCACGCAATAAATCGCCACCAGGATCGCGGTAAAGATCCCGGTGCCGCCAAGACTATCAACCGGCAAACTGCCATTGGTTTTTGGCGCAGCGATCAGCAGGAACGCCATGATCGACAGCATGGCGCACATGAAAGGATCGAGCTGGTGCGCCTTTTCATAATGCTTGCCCAGGTTGTAGGAAATCGCCGCGCAGATATAAATGGACATGATGCCCATGGTCATATCAAAAGGCGTCAGAATCCGTCCTTCGAACTCTTTAGCCAAATCCAGCCAGGCACGGGCGAAGCCCCAGGTGGTATCCGGTGAAAAAGGCGGATAAGCGAAGACTAAGAGAAAGGAACCTACGATCATAAACGGCATGGCCGAGATAAATCCGTCACGAATAGCCATGACGTGGCGCTGCGAAGAAATGCGCCCGGCAACGGGACTTATATAGTTCTCTACAAAGCGAAATATCAGATTAAACGCAGCATGGTTAGCAGACATAGCAGCCCTCCTGACAGGCTATCGAAACAGGCCCAACAACGGTAATCTTGCCGCTATGCTGAAATTAACTGCGTATGGACAGTAGCTACCCGGGGTTTAAGGTCGCCATATTGCCAGCAGGAATATCTCACGCGCGGCTGTTAGTTATCTTTGCTACAGGGAGTTACCTTGTCAGTATTCATCGACGAAGGTCATACTGCAACCGGTTACAGTAACCGGTTGCGGCGATTGTGAAGAAGATCCAGAAATCAGAATAATTCCTGATTATCTATCGACAATATTTACAGATTTCCGACCTTGTGACAGATTTAAGCGGAAAACTATCAGGAGAACCCCATGAGTCTGCAGTCCGTGAGGCAGTTTTTTGCTGAACATGCCCCCGATATTGAAATCATCGAATTGAATCAAAGTACGGCGACCGTTGCGCTTGCCGCCGCCGCGCATCGGGTCGAGCCGGGGCAAATCGCTAAGACTTTATCTTTAAAAGTAAAAGACCGGGTTATATTAATCGTCGCCAAAGGCGATGCCCGGCTGGATAATAAAAAACTGAAAGACGCTTTCGGGGCAAAAGCGCGAATGCTCAGCAGCGATGAAGTCGTTACGCTCACTGGACACCCCGTCGGCGGCGTCTGCCCGTTTGGCCTGGAAAATCCGCTGCCGGTTTACTGCGATATCTCGCTCAAACAATATACCGAAGTTCTGCCAGCAGCGGGGGCTATTCATAGCGCGGTACGAATTTCACCTGAACGTATGGCGCAACTGACAGAAGCCGACTGGGTCGACGTCTGCCTGTAGATTGCCAGTTATTGCGCCAGGCGCATTCCCCGGCCATCGTCATTATTAGCCGGCAGACACAGCAAAATGTCCGCCGCGCTCAGTAGGCCAATATCAGAGTTAACGCCCAGCTTGGTCATCGCGTTAAATTTATGCGCGCGGATGGTTTTGATATTTCGATCAAGCTGGGTGGCGATTTCGGGTAACGAATAGCCGTAAGTCATGTAACGCAGAATGGTATGTTCCGTTGGGCTAAGAATATGCCCACAAGAGTTATAGCTGCGATTGAGAATGCTTTCTTTATCCAACGGCGCCTGTTCGATTAGCTGCAGTAAACGTTCCTGCAGGCGAGTAAGACAAGATGATTTATTGAGGATAGTTTGTGGGCTTGAGGGCGTCAGATGACTGATCAGACGCATTTCCGCCGTATTATCCGCCAGTACGATTCGCTGTATTTCAGGGCGGGTTTGCGCAATTTCGTGTAAAAAGAGCAGGCTTTCCAGGCGAATGCGCCTGCTACCGGAAAGAGAAAAAATAACGGCGATAAAGTTTTTGGAAGCGAATTCGCGCTTTAAGGCCTGAGTATCTTTATAAAAATGGACGCTATATTTTTTACCCGCTTCATTACTTAAAATGTAACGAAGCGCCATTTCAGTCATTGCGCATTTTTCTACGATAGCGACACATCGTGTTGTGAGATTTTTTTCCATTCCGTGTTATCTCCATAGGCTGAATACAGATTCAGTTCCTTCATTCCTTGAGCGCTATTGATCCAGGCATACATTTCTGCATTACTGCGTAACGAAAGTCGGCGCATGGCACTATTTTTCTGCGCGCTTATCGTTTTATTGCTTTTTTTCAACAAAGCGGCAATCTGATTAATTCCCCACCCTTTTGCCAGTAGCCGCAACACTTTGCGCTCAGAAAAGGTCAGGATGACCGCTTCGCTTGCTTCATCACCTAAGTTATCCATCTCAGGTGAAAAAAGCGTCTGGCTAATTCTCTCAGCGGAAAGTTTGCCGGCGCGGATGACTTCAATGAAACGTCTTACCGGCTCGCTATCAGAAATCAGCGAACTCTCCGGCCGCATGAGAAACTCGACTGCCAAAGGGAAGCAGGAGTGGCCAACCATAAAAATCCAGTGAATATCCCGGTATTGATTCATTAACGAATAATAATGCTCACAAATATCTCGCGGGCGTTCAATGTGTCCGGAGAGGTCAACGACGACCAGTACGGCGCGGCGAAGCTGCAGTAACGTGAGTTCATCCTGCGAGCCACAGAAACTCAGATCGTAATCAGGGAGATGCTCCCTCAAAATAGCCTTCAGGCCAGATTGCATAACTGGTATTCTACTGATGATGACGCCAAATTTACCTTGTCCTGGCAACATAAAACCTCCGCTTCCTGTCAAAGATTCACATCCAAAATAAATGATGGATGAATGGCTACTATAATATTATTTCACCTACTGAATCTTTATCGTCCCTGGTGGGCATAATGCACGCCCTGAAGTTAATTCCATAACCGTGAGGGATATATAACTATTACTCTCACCAACGATTTACCCTAACACAAAATGATGCCATCAATAAATTAGAAAAAATTAAAGCCCTCATTAGAAAAATTACCTTAAGAATTAAATAAATAACTTATTTAATTTCTTTCCTAAATGCTTTTGGCGAGACGCCATTATATCGCCGAAAGAATCTCGAAAAATAAGCAGCGTCAGTAAACCCTAAATAATCAGAAAGTTGTGTGATGGTCATGCTGGTATATTGCAGGTTACGCCGCGCTTCTAACATTAAGCGTCGATGTAAGACGCCTAATGCGCTGCAGCCATGAAATTCACGACACAAATAATTTAAATGCGTTGTGGAAAGCCCCACTAGCTTTGCATATTCAGCCAGCGGCAAATGTTCCCGGTAATGACTTTCAATCAGGCGGGAAAAATGGCGCATAACGCTACGTTTACGTTCGGCTTTGTCTTCTGCTATCGGTGTCGGCTGGCACTGACGATTCAACCATACCAATAACGCCCCCAGCAGCGAATGCAGCATCATTTCTCGCGCATCATGCTCCTCACAGTACTCTTCACGCAAAGCGGTAAACAGCGAGTGAATATGGCCGCGTGAGCGTTTTACCGCCACGCACTGCGGCTGTGATAGCACATCAAGCGTTCGACCAAACTGGCTTTCAAAGCGGCTCAGCAGCGGCAGTGAAAGCGACAGGACAAATCCCAGAGTACCGGGAGAAAAACGGAAGCCATGAATGCATAATGCCGGCACAACCTGAATACAGGCTTCGGTCATGACCCTCGTCGCGCCCTCAACTTCGATTTCAGCGCGCCCCTTGTGCAGATACAATAGCTGCACCATTTCGGCATGTTGATGCACGCGGATATGCCACTCATAAAGGCTGCTGCGCTGCAAAATGGATTCACAATGCAGCAGATCTGGCGTCGGCCAACCGCGCTCTTCGCCATATAATTTAAAAACAGGGATCGTACTTGCGGTCGACATGGCATCTCCGGTTTTCGTTAGCCGTTACGTTACCTGCTCCATCGGCAAACCCACATAATTTTCGGCAATCGTCGTCAGCCCTGCGCGAGACCCCAGATAGTAGCGACGGTCGGCGGACTGCATTTTTTTATCGAAATCACTTTGTTCAGGGAAGTCATGCAGCAGGCGAGTCATAAACCAGCTGAATCTTTCACCTTTCCATACGCGGTCGAGAGCGAAGCGCGAATAGCTCGCAAGCAGGTCCGCACGGCCATGGCGATAATACTCGCGCAGGATCCGCCATAAATAATTGACATCCGACGCCGCCAGATTAAGCCCCTTCGCGCCGGTTGGCGGTACGATATGCGCAGCATCGCCGACCAGAAATAGCCGGCCATACTGCATCGGCTCGACGACATAGCTGCGCAGCGGCGCAATGCTTTTCTCAAGTGAGTGACCAGTCACTAACTTACTTGCCAGATCCTCCGGCAGACGCCGCTTTAACTCATTCCAGAAGCGTTCATCTGACCATGCTGAGACGTTATCGCTTAACGGCACCTGCAGATAATAGCGGCTGCGAGTGAGTGAGCGCTGACTACATAATACAAATCCCCGTTCGTGATGGGCGTAAATCAGCTCCGGATTTACCGGCGGCGTGTCCGCCAGCAAACCTAACCAGCCAAACGGCCACACGCTTTCATACTCTTTGAGAATGTCACGTGGAATGCTTTGCCGCGAAACGCCGTGGAAACCATCGCAACCGGCAATAAAATCGCACTCCAGGCGACACTTTTCGCCGCCGCTCACGTAAGAGACCACCGGTCGGTCGCTCTTAACATCCTCGATTGCCACCTCGCTAACGCCATAAATAATCGGCGCGCCGCTGTCGCGTCTTGCCGCCATCAGGTCACGGGTGACTTCGGTCTGGCCGTAGACCATCACGCTTTTACCGTCGGTCAACTCGCTGAGCGGTACCGGTACCCGCTGGCCTTCAAATAAAAACTCCACGCCATGATGAACCAGCCCTTCCGCATCCATCCGCTTTGCCACCCCCGCTTCGCGCAGTAGCTCGACGGTACCGTTTTCGAGGATCCCCGCCCGTATACGTCCCAGCACATATTCCGCGCTCTGACGCTCAAGGATGACGGTATGAATACCAGCGTTATGCAGCAGTTGGCCTAACAGTAGCCCCGAAGGGCCCGCGCCAATAATGGCAACCTGTGTTCTCATGGGGTACTCGCTCTCAAAGGTTAATTATTTGTTTATTTTTTGTTTACTAAAAGTTCATGGATGCATTTTTGATAACTCAAACGGGAAAAAGAAGGGATGAATGGCGGTAAAAATTGCACTTTCCAACGAAGTGACGAAAGTGTGGTGCGGTTCAAATTTCAGCCAACGCTATTGATGGAGCAATTTTTGCACATAGTTTGATCCCGCACGCCGCACACCGGGGTGAAGTTCAGGTACAAGTATCAATAGAGACGCGGACAGCAGGTACTTATGCAGGCAGATAAATCAGAGCAGCGCGCCGTCACCCGGTTGTGCATCCAGTGTGCCCTTTACTTACTCCAGCACGGTGCGGAAAGCGCACTGGTTGAGGAGCTTTCTACCCGCCTCGGGCGGGCGTTAGGTATGGATAGCGTTGAAAGCGCTATCTCCTCCAACGCGATTGTGCTCACCACGATTAAAGACGGCGAATGTCTCACCTCCACGCGTAAAAACAGCGATCGCGGAATCAACATGCATGTGGTGACGGAGGTACAGCATATTGTGATCATGGCCGAACATAAGCTGTTGGATTACAAAGACGTCGAGAAGCGCTTCTCGCAGATCAAACCCTTACGCTACCCGCGCTGGCTACTGGTATTAATGGTCGGCCTCTCCTGCGCCTGCTTTTGTAAATTGAACAACGGCGGTTGGGATGGCGCGGTGGTTACCTTCTTCGCCAGTACCGTCGCCATGTATATTCGCCAGCTGCTAACCCACCGTTCCATGCATCCGCAGATTAATTTCTGCATTACCGCCTTTGTCGCCACCACCATTTCCGGGCTAATGCTGCGTCTGCCGGCATTTAGCGAGACGCCGACTATCGCCATGGCCGCTAGCGTGCTGTTGCTGGTTCCCGGCTTTCCGTTAATTAACGCCGTGGCCGATATGTTCAAGGGCCATATCAATACCGGGCTGGCTCGCTGGGCGATCGCCAGCCTGCTGACGCTGGCGACCTGTATCGGGGTAGTAATGGCAATGACCATGTGGGGGCTACGCGGATGGGCATAATCTCTTATCTTTTCGACCTGGCGCAGGATATGGCGCTGGCGGCCATCCCTGCTGTCGGCTTTGCGATGGTGTTCAACGTCCCACAGCGCGCGCTGCGCTGGTGCGCGTTACTGGGCGCTATCGGCCACGGCTCGCGGATGGTGATGATGAGCGCAGGCTTCAATATAGAATGGGCCACCTTTCTCGCCGCGTTACTGGTCGGTAGTATAGGCATTCAGTGGTCGCGCTGGTATCTGGCGCACCCGAAGATATTTACCGTCGCCGCGGTGATCCCAATGTTTCCGGGTATTTCGGCCTATACGGCGATGATCTCGGCCGTCAAAATCAGCCATTTTGGTTACTCCGAAGAGATGATGATTATGCTGTTGAGCAACTTTTTAAAAGCCTCCTCCATCGTCGGGGCGCTCTCTATCGGGCTGTCTATTCCCGGTCTGTGGCTCTATCGCAAACGCCCGCGCGTGTAACCGCCAGCGCTGCTTCCTGGCCTCGCACTATGCTACTATGTCAGCAATTCCCCCACTCTTTGCTGTTCAGAGTTGAGATAGCGTTATGTCTTCACGAATTTTAACCACCGACTTTTGCGGTCTTGACGATTTCGTCGAGAACCACGCGGCCAGGCTGCAAAAATCAGCCAGCGGCGCCGTCGCCGTATTTGCCAATAACGCCCCGGCGTTTTACGCGCTGACGCCGGAGCGCCTGGCGCAGCTGCTGGAGCTGGAAGCTAAACTGGCGCGCCCCACCAGCGATATCGCGCTGGATGCGCAGTTCTTTGATGAGCCGAGCGCCGCGCCCGTCGCCGTGCCGATGGGAAAATTCGCCATGTATGCCGGCTGGCAGCCTGATGCCGATTTTCAGCGTCTGGCGGCGCTGTGGGGTATCGCCCTGACGCAGCCGGTCACCCCGGAAGAACTGGCCGCCTTCGTCGCCTACTGGCAGGCGGAAGGCAAAGTTTTCCACCACGTGCAGTGGCAGCAGAAGCTGGCGCGTAGCGTGCAAATCGGCCGCGCCAGCAACGGCGGGCAGCCGAAGCGCGATGTGAACGCTATTAGCGAACCCGATAACCAGATCCCGCGAGGTTTCCGAGGATGAGCATGAAAAACGTTGGCGACCTCATGAAGCGCCTGCAAAAAATGATGCCAGCCCACGTGCAACCGGCGTTTAAAACCGGCGAAGAGCTGTTGGCCTGGCAAAAAGAGCAAGGTAGGCTGCGTTCAGAGGCGCTGGAGCGGGAAAATCGGGCGATGAAAATGCAGCGCACCTTTAATCGCTCCGGGATCCGTCCATTACATCAGAACTGTTCATTCGATAATTACCGGGTCGAAAACGACGGGCAGATGATCGCTCTGTCCCGCGCCCGCCAGTACGTTGAAGAGTTTGACGGCAATATTGCGAGCTTCATCTTCTCCGGCAAGCCGGGCACCGGTAAAAATCATCTTGCCGCCGCTATCTGCAACGAGCTGCTGCTGCGCGGTAAATCGGTATTAATCATCACCGTCGCCGATATTATGTCGGCGATGAAAGATACCTTTGGTAATCGGGAAACCAGCGAAGAGCAACTGCTCAGCGACCTGAGCCGGGTCGATCTGCTGGTTATCGACGAAATCGGTATGCAAACCGAATCACGCTACGAGAAAGTGATTATCAACCAGATTGTCGATCGTCGCTCCTCCTCGAAACGCCCAACCGGCATGCTGACTAACAGTACCATGGATGAAATGAACAAACTGCTCGGCGAACGCGTTATGGATCGCATGCGCCTTGGCAATAGCCTGTGGGTGAACTTCACCTGGGATAGCTACCGCGATCGCGTTACCGGTAAAGAGTATTGAGAGATTTCCGAGCGCAAGCGGCGTTATACTGAAGAGATTCTTAAGTAACGACGAAGAGTACGTTTATGAAATCTTTGCAGACAGCTTTTTGCGCCGCTATCGCAGCCGGCGCGTTGATGGCGGCCCCTACCTACGCCGCCTCCTGGCAGGACTCGCTCAATAGCGCCGCCAGCCAGCTCAGCAGCAGCTCCCAGCAAAGCGGCGGCGGTATGTCGATGTCGTCCTTAACCAGCCTGCTCAACGGCGGCAACCAGGCGCTCACCTCCAGCAGCATGAACAATGCCGCCGGCGTTCTCTCTTATTGCGCGCAAAAAAAACTGACCTCGGTCACCAACGCCGACAACGTTAAAAACCAGGTACTGGATAAGCTTGGCCTGAGCACGCCGGAGAAACAGAAACAGGATACCGGTTATCTGGAAGGGCTACAGGGATTGCTGAGCAGTAATAACGGCCAGCAGTTGAATCTGAACACTCTCGGCAGCAGCCCGCTGGCTGAAAAAGTGAAGACCAAAGCCTGTGACCTGGTACTGAAACAGGGCGTTAACTTCCTGTCTTAAAGTTCCCCGCCGATGCCGCGTTTGGCGCTTTAGCGTTGCCAGCGCGGCCGCAATCGCTATTTTTACTTTTCTGCTCCTGTTTTCCCCGGGACGACAGGATGAGACATCGTACAAAAAAGACGCTTTCTAAACCAATTCTGAATCACAGCACACTTTCATGACACTACAATTGCAGCAGAAAGGCGCTGCCATTACAGTGTAGCGTGAAAATCGATCTATCCGGCCAGCCCGCCGCTGGCGCATACGAGGGTTAGCTGTGTCAGAGTTGTTATCCATCGCCTTGTTTCTCGCCTCGGTGGTGATCTATGCCTGGAAAGCCGGTCGCAACACCTGGTGGTTCTCTGCCACCCTGGCGGTGTTGGGGCTGTTTGTTGTGCTTAATATCACCCTGTACGCCAGCGACTACTTCACCGGCGACGGTATTAACGATGCGGTACTCTATACCCTGACCAACAGCCTGACCGGCGCGGGCGTCAGTAAATATATTCTGCCGGGTATCGGTCTGGTGCTGGCGCTGGTCGCCGTATTTGGCGCTCTCGGCTGGATATTACGCCGTCGCCGGCATCATCCGCATCACTTTGGCTACAGCCTGATTGCGCTGGTACTGGCGCTGGCCTCCGTCGACGCCAGCCCGGCGTTCCGTCAAATCACCGAACTCGTGAAATCGCAGTCCCGAGACGGCGATCCGGACTTCACGGCTTACTACAAAGAGCCGTCGAAAAGCATCAACAATCCGCAGCTGAATCTGGTCTATATCTACGGCGAGAGCCTGGAACGCACCTATTTCAATAACGAGGCTTTCCCCGAACTAACGCCGGAACTGGGTAAAATCAAAAGCGAAGGGCTGGATTTCAGCAACACCGCGCAGCTTCCCGGCACCGATTACACCATCGCCGGCATGGTCGCTTCCCAGTGCGGTATTCCGCTGTTCGCGCCGTTCGAAGGCAACGCTTCCGCGGCGGTATCCAGCTTCTTTCCGCAAAATATCTGTCTTGGCGATATCCTGAAAAACTCCGGTTACGAAAACTACTTTGTGCAGGGCGCCAACCTGCGTTTTGCTGGTAAAGACGTTTTCCTCAAATCTCACGGCTTCGATCACCTGTACGGCGCGGAAGAGCTGAAAACAACGGTGGCTGACCCGTCCTACCGCAACGACTGGGGCTTCTACGACGACACCGTGCTCGACGAAACGTGGAAAAAGTTCGAAGCGCTCTCCCAATCCGGCAAACGCTTTTCGCTGTTCGCTCTCACCGTCGATACCCACCACCCTGACGGCTTTATCTCACGCACCTGCGAGCGTAAACGCTATGACATGGATGGCAAAAAGAACCTCTCCTTCAGCGCCGTGGCCTGTAGCCAGGAGCACATCGCCGCGCTGATTGAAAAGATTAAGGCCTCGCCGTACTTCAAAAATACGGTCATCGTGGTTTCGTCCGATCATCTGGCGATGAAGAACACCGCCTGGGATTATCTGAACAAACAGGATCGCAGCAACCTGTTCTTTATCCTGCGCGGCGACCAGCCTCAACAGGATGTGCTGGCCGTGAAGCGTAATACCATGGATAACGGCGCAACGGTGCTGGATATTCTCGGCGGCGATAACTATATCGGCCTTGGCCGCAGCAGCCTTTCTGCAGAGTCGCTCTCCACTATCTTCATGAACATGAAAGAGAAAGTGCTGGCATGGAAACCGGACGTCATTCGTCTGTGGAATTTCCCGAAAGAGATGAAGAATTTCAGCATCGACTCGCAGAAGAACATGATCGCATTCTCCGGTAGCCACTTCCGTCTGCCGCTGCTGCTGCGGGTCTCTGATCAGCGCGTCGAGCCGATTCCGGAAAGCGAATATTCCGCGCCGCTACGCTTCCAACTGGCGGATTTCGCCCCGCGCGACAACTTCGTATGGGTCGACCGCTGCTACAAGATGGGCCAACTATGGCGGCCGGAACTGGCGCTGTCCACCGACTGGTGTGTCTCTCAGGGTCAACTGGGCGGCGAACAAAAAGTACAGCATGTCGATAAGCCACAGTGGCAGGGCAAAACCGCCTTTAAAGATACCGTCATCGATATGGAGCGCTATAAAGGCAACGTCGATACGTTGAAAATTGTCGATAACGATATTCGCTACAAAGCCGATAGCTTTGTGTTTAATGTCGCCGGCGCGCCGGAAGAGGTCAAACAGTTCAGCGGCATCTCGCGGCCTGAACTGTGGGGGCGCTGGTCTAATGCCCAGCTCGGTGACGAGGTGAAGATTGAATATAAAGAACCGCTACCGGAAAAATTCGATCTGGTGATCACCGCCAAAGCCTTCGGCCCGAACGCCAACAAGCCAATACCAGTGCGCGTCGGGAAAAGCGAGCAAGTACTTACTTTAGCCAATGAAGTGACCACGACGACGCTGCATTTCGACAATCCGGCGCGCAGCAACACCTTAACAATCACTCCGCCGGAGCCGCAGTCCACCAACGAAGGCAATATTGTCGGCCACGCGCCGCGCCAGTTGGGCATTGGTATGGTCGACATTAAAATCGTCAGTCGCGAAGGTTAACGCCTGCGGCCCGGCGTCTGCGCCGGGCTAGTTCAAGCGCAGGCACATCTCGTACTGCTGCAGCGCCAGCGGCGCATAGCCCGCCGATTTAAACAGCGGCGTGAAGGTTTCCGGGATGGTCACCGAAGTGCTTAATCCCGGAAACTGTTGAGCCAGCGCGAGCAGCATTTCCCGCCCCAGCCCGCGTCCGCGCGCCGCCGACGTCAGCCATAAAAACTGTAGCTGCGGCTTACTGGCGGTGGTCGCCAGTACGGCGAAGGCCTGCTGCTGCAGCGTCAACGCCCGACAGGGCAAGGTAATAAAGGTCAGCGGATCCAGCAGCCACGGCAGTTGCCCTTCCAGCTCCAGGCTTGCATGACGCAGCAGGCTCAGCAAATCATACTCATCCAGGCTGGATTCACGCGGCTCCGCTTGCCCCGCGCTGAGATAGCCGCACAGCCCGTGACGCACGGTAAAGCCCAATGACTGATACAGCGCCACCGCCCGGTGATTATCGCGGATCACCTCCAGCCACATTCGCTGTACGCCCTGAGCGCGTAAATCGGCGATAAGCGAGGTCATCAATTGTCGCCCTCGTCCTTTGCCGCGAAAGCCGGGATGAATAGCAAAAGCCGCCAGCCGCGCATCGCGCCCGCGGCGAGCGATGAGCCCGATAGCCGCCGGTTCATCTCCTGCCAGCCACACCTTAGACTGCAACAGGTTTAACCCTTCGGCGCTAAAGCGCTGTACAAACAGATCTACCGACATCGACACCGGCACCAGATAATCGGCAAAGCAGTCATTCAAAATCGTAGTCAACTGCGCGCCGCTAAACTGGACGGCAGGAACGGCGGTGAACTCCATGCATTTCTCCCTGAGGCTGCTATGCTGAGGCGATGAAAACTAACACTATAAACCCCACCATCACTTTTCGCCTGACTGAAGAAGGCGATCTGCCGCAGCTGCCCGCGCTGGAACGTTCGGCGGCCCAATCCTTTGCGCACATTCCCGCTTTCGCCTGGCTGGCGGAAAGCCCGGTAATGAGCGTTGAACAGCACCGGCAATACCTGGAAACCGGCCATAGCCTGCTGGCGCTCGCGGACGACAGGCCCGTCGGTTTCCTGCTGAGCGAGCCGCTGGACGATGCCCTGTTTATTGTAGAAATCTCCGTCCATCAGCAGTGGCAGGGCCAGGGTATTGGCCGCGCCCTGCTTAGCCAAACTATCGACAACGCCCGCCGCGACGGCTTCCCGGCGGTGACGCTCACCACCTTTCGCGAGGTGCCGTGGAACGCGCCATTTTATACCCGGCTGGGCTTCACCATCCTCAATGAACTGCACCTACCCGAAGGGCTGGCGGCGAAACGCGCGCTGGAAACGGAGCACGGCCTGACGGCGGAAACCCGCTGCGCGATGCGCCTTGATTTTTAGCGCCGCGAGAGGCGCCGCGCTGATTTTGTCACCGGCATATGGTACAAAGTACCATTCCCAATACATAACCTAATACATAACCTGATACCCGGAATGGCCTACTCGATCGATATCATCTCCTGCATCACCGACCGCTTCATGGCGCTGACCGCGACCGAAAAGCGCATTGCGCAGTTTATTCTCGACGACGTCGCCGCCGCGGCGGAAATGCCGATTGCCGAACTGGCGCGCCTGACCGACACCAGCCAGGCATCGGTGACGCGCTTTGCGCGTGCGCTGGGCTGCAAAGACGTGCGCGAACTGAAAATGAAGCTCGCCCAGTCGCTGGCCATTGGTCAGCGCTTTATTCTCGATGTGCCGGATCTGGAAGGCGTACAGGGAATTTATGAATCGATCATCAGCGTACTGGAAACCAACCGCCGGGCGCTGGATCTTGCGGCGCTGAAACGCGCGGTGGAATGGATTAGCGGCGCCCGCCAGGTGCTTGCGCTGGGTATGGGCGGCGGCTCGACCATCTGCGCGCAGGAGATCCAGTATCGCCTGTTCCGCCTCGGGTTGCCGGTAGTCAGCCAGAGCGACGGCCTATTGGTACGCATGATGAGTTCGGCGGTGACGGCGAAAGATGTGGTGATTGTGCTGTCGCTCGGCGGCTATACCAAAGAGATGATCGAAAGCGCCGCTATCGCCCGGCAATACGGGGCGAAAATTGTCGCTATTACCCCGCCGGAAACGCCGCTGGCGGCGCAGGCCGATATAGTCCTGCCGCTGCTGGTGAGCGAAAACGACTATATCTTTAAGCCCAGCGCTTCACGCTATGCGATGCTGGCGATGGTGGATGTGCTGGCCACCGAGCTGGCGATGGCCAATAAACCGCAGGCGAAAGACCGCCTGCGCCGCATTAAGCTGGCGCTCGACGACCACCGCGACGGCGTCGACCGACTGCCGCTCGGTGATTAATCGCCGCAGGCGGCGATAAAGCGTTGCGCCTGTTGACGGGTACGCGCCAACGGCTGCCCGGCGCGGTAGAGATCGCTGCCTAGCCCTGCCCCCGCGCAGCCAGCCTGACGCCAGCTGTGCAGGTTTTCCGGCGTCACGCCACCGACCGCCAGCACCGGCACCTCCGGCGGTAACACCGCTTTCAGCGCGCGGATATAGTCCGGGCCGAATGCCGATGACGGAAAGATTTTCAGCCATTGCGCCCCGGCATCCAGCGCGCTAAACGCCTCGGAGGCCGTCGCGCAGCCGGCGCACACCAACATCCCCTTATCTACCGCGCGGCGGATCACCGCCGGGGCCGTATTGGGCGTCACTATAAGTTTCGCCCCGGCTTCAGCCAGAAAATCAACCTGTTCAACCTTCAGCACCGTCCCCGCACCAATCACCGCCCGCTCGCCAAACTGGCGCACCATCGCCGGAATACTTTGCTGCCAGTCCGGCGAGTTAAGCGGAATTTCAATATAGCGAAAACCCGCCTCGATAAGTGCGGCGATATGCTCCGCCGCCTCACCAGGCTGAATACCGCGTAAAATCGCCACCAGTTTAACCTTGTCCATCAATCATCCTCGCTATACCCGAAAGAAACGCCGCCTCGCCGGAACAACAGGAAACGGCTAACCCACGCGCCGCCATCGCCTGCTGATAACGGGCACTGAGCGAGTGCTCACCAACCAGCACCACGCGGCTGGCGCGGTAGCGTTCGCTAAAGGTCGCCACCTCCGCGCCAATCAACAGCCCGGAGAGATAATCGCTCACCGAAGCCGCCGCCAGCGCCCCTAACACCCGCGCGGCGCGAGCGCTGAATAACCCGTCCAGCAGCGCCGGCTGAGTTAGCCCTTTTTCCATACCGAGAGCGAAAGCGGCGTCATCGGGTTGTTGTACCGGCAGTTGCTGGCCGAGCAACGAATGGTTAAGCAGCAGGTGATGCAGTTCGCCGGTCATCGCCGTGGCGAACTGGCGCACCACGCCGTTTTGCACCTGCACCCATTTGCAGTGGGTGCCGGGCATCACGTAACACTCCGCGGGCATCAGTTGCCAGGCGCCCAGCAACTGCGTTTCTTCACCGCGCATCACATCGTACTCTGCGGCCTGCGCCACTTTCAGCCCCGGCACGATCCACACGTTTTCCGCCACCTCATGTAACTGACCGTTGAGCGCCTCCAGCGCCAGCGGGCAGGCCAGATAAGGCACCGGTTG
This sequence comes from Klebsiella sp. SYXHC3, assembly GCF_057196925.1. Taxonomy (NCBI): domain Bacteria; kingdom Pseudomonadati; phylum Pseudomonadota; class Gammaproteobacteria; order Enterobacterales; family Enterobacteriaceae; genus Klebsiella; species Klebsiella sp. SYXHC3. Next base: position 102,703 of record NZ_JBXUNG010000012.1, read on the forward strand.
CCAGCCGGCATCACTGCCGATCATGCCCGCCATCACCACCGGCAGCGCGGGGTCGCCGCGCCACGGCGCCAGCTGCTGCTGAAATACCGCTTCGGCGCGCTGCCCGTTCAGGCGCGTGACGCCGCAGGGCAGCTTCAGCTGGTCGATGCATTCGCCATCACGCATCCGCCATGCCCGCAGCTGCGTAGAGCCCCAATCGACGGCAATATACTCGTTCATGATTGCCCCTTACCCGCGTGAGGTATGACGTTTGCCAATCGGCAGCGGCGGCGGCGTTGGGCGGCTTTCACGCTCGCGGGTAATCATCTCCAGCGCCTGCTCGCGGCTCATGCTGCTGGCCGGGGTCAGTAACGTCACCACCACCGAAGCCACCAGGCTCGTCAGTACCGCCGGAATACACGGGTTGCCCCAGAAAGCCAACCAGTCGCTATCTACCAGCACCGCAACCGATGCCCCGGCGCCGCCGGCCAGCGCGGCGACCGCGCCCTGCCAGTTAAAACGTTTCCAGAAGCGGCCAAGCATGGTGCAGATAAACATGCCGGACATAATCATCGAGATCATTTTGGTGATATAGCTGATGATGTCGTTGGAGGTCAGCGCAAACAGCAGCGCCAGCGCAATCACCAGAACCAGGAAGATCCGCGACAGGCGAATCGCTTTCTCCGGCGCGGGCATATGGCCGGTCACCAGGGTGTAGAGGTCGCGCAGCATAATGGACACCGCGGCGATGGCATCAGAGCTACCGGAAGACATATTGGCCGACATCCCGGCAATCAGGATCGCCATCGCCAGCACCGGCGGCAGCACCTGAGTGGCAAACAAGAAAGCGAAGCCGCTGTTTTCCAGCTGCGGGTTCATGGTCCATACCGCCATACCGATGATCGCCGGCAGGAAAGAGAAGCCCAGATACAGCAGGCCGGTAATGGTAAAGGACTGGCGCACCGAGGAGACGGTCTTCGCCGAGTAAATACGCTGGCGATAAGAAGGCGTCGCCAGCACGCCGACGCCGATCACCATCGCCAATGATAGCGCCGGCAACACGCCTAATTTATCGACCGCGAACAGGCTTTGCGCCGCCGGATCGACGGCCTGCTGAATATGGCTCCAGCCGCCAACGTGATGAACCGCCAGCACCGCCATTAAAATAAAGCCGACGAACAGCACGATCGATTGAATGGTATCGATCCACACCACCGCGGAATAGCCGCCGATACCGACATAAACCACAAAAGCCAGCGCGATAATAATTTTCGCGACATTAATATCAATGCCGCTGGCCCACGCCAGATATAATCCGCCGCCTAATATATGCGCTCCCAGCCAGCCGATAGAGGCAATAAAAATAAGTATCGCGACGAGGTTTTTAATAATTTTACTGCCGCCGGTGTAATACGACATTTCTTCACTCATGGTCATGAAGCGAAGTTTACGTACCGGTGCGAATAACCATGCCACCAGCAGGATCCCCACCGCGCCGCCAAGGCCGTAAAGCATCCCGGCCCAGCCGTTGCTGTAGCCAAAGCCGACGGCGCCGACGCTGGAGCCGGTCCCCACCATGGTGCCGACCGTCGAACCGAGAGTGAGGATCATCGGCAGCGAACGACCGCCAAGTAAAAAGTCTTCGCCGGTTTTCTGTTTGCGCGAAACGTACCAACCTAAGGTAATCATCGCGCAGGCATAAACGGAAAACCAAATCATAAATGACATATTATTCATGGCTCACATCCAGACGTAATAAATAATATTCGTGCCGCTGAATATTATGAGTTAACAGGAACCATGCCTGAAAAAAGGCATAGCGAACCCAGTGGCACCGATTTATTTATTCACTCTGGTGCCGATATCACATTTTTTTGATGATCCCTCCCGGAAAGGGAGGGAATTATTTTTTTGCCGTCAGGCGTTATTGTCGCGCAGCGTTAAAACAGGTCACATCCACTTCTACTTTACAATCCACCACCAGGTCCGCCACGCAACAAATGCGCGCTGGCGGATTATCGCCAAAGAACTCGCGAAAAACCTTATTGAACGACTGAAAATAGCGCGCGTCGGTGAGGATCACCTTCACGTGTACCACGTCCGCCAGGCCGTAACCGGCTTCGCTCATGATGTCGACGCAGTTCTGGATCGCCAGCCGCGATTGTTCGACGATGCCGCCTTCTACGACTTCGCCATTTTTCATCGGCGTCTGCCCGGAGACATATAGCCAGCCGCCCGCTTCCACCGCGCGGGCGAACGGCAGATGCTGACCGCCGGTTCCGGTACCGCCTTCCACGCCATAACGTTTGATACTCATACTCAACTCCTTAGTCCATCCGACGGCGCAGGAAACGCCCTGCCCGCCCGGTAATTTTCTTATCACTGCCGTAGCTCATCACGCCGTTGACCATCACCGCCTCAATGCCGTCCGCCGGGCGTTTCGGGTCGGAGAAACTGGCGACATCGCGCACCGTCTGCGGGTCAAACAGCACCAGGTCGGCGAAGTAGCCAATTTTCACCAGCCCGCGATCCGCCAGCTGGAAGCGCGCCGCCGACAGCCCGGTCATCTTGTGTACCGCGGTAGTCAGCGGGAATAGCTGCTCGTCGCGGCTATAGTGACCAAGTACCCGCGGGAAGGCGCCCCACAGGCGCGGATGCGGCATCGGATCGTTCGGCAGCCCGTCAGAGCCAATCATGGTGACCGGATAGCGCATCACCCGCCGTACGTCCTGTTCATCCATGTTGTAGTAGATAGCGCCCGCCGGCATCAGCCGCGCCGCGGCCTCGTGCAGGCTCACCTGCCACTCATCGGCGATCTGCTGCAGCGTTTTCCCCGCCTGCTCCGGCTGCGCTTCGGACCAGGTGATCACGATATCAAACTCATCGGTCACCTGTTTCATATCCAGCGTCGACGAGCTGGCGGAGTAGGGATAACAGTCGCAGGCGATATCCTGCTGCTGGCGCATCTCATCGAAAAACGCCAGCGTCTCTTTGGTACGCCCCCAGTTTTTCGCCCCGGCGCACTTGTGGTGCGAAACCACCACCGGCACGTTGCCGTGACGGCCGATACGGAAGGCTTCGTCCAGCGCCTCAAGAATCGGCTCGAACTCTGAACGTAAATGGGTGGTATAGACCCCCTTCCCGGCGGCTAGCTCTTCCGCCAACGCCATCACCTCTTCGGTGGTCGACTGGAAGGCGCTGGCATAGGCCAGCCCGGTACTGAGCCCTAATGCCCCCTGGCGCAGCGCATCGCGTAGCTGTACGCGCATGCCGGCGATTTCCGTCTCGTTCGCCGGACGAAACAGATCGTCCATATGGTTATTGCGCAGCGCGGTGTGACCGATTAACGTGCCGACATTCAGCGACGGCCGCGCCGCTTCAACCGCATGGGCATAAGCCTCCACGGTGGGATAGATAAAGTGCTGTTGCTCGCCGAGGAGATTCATCGGGTCCGGCACTTCGCCGCGCATGGTGGCGGTCGCCGCGCTAATCCCGCAGTTGCCGACGATCACCGTCGTCACCCCCTGGCTGAGCTTCGGCAAGTACTCCGGCATACGGATAACGTTGATATCATCATGGGTATGCACATCAATAAAGCCCGGCGCCAGTACCCGCCCCTGGCCATCAATCACCTGCTCCGCCGCGACGTCCAGCGCCGGGGCGATAGCCATTATTCGGTCGCCCTTCACCGCCACATCAGCACGGTATTGCGGCCCGCCGCTCCCGTCGATCACCGTGACGTTTTTGAAAAGCCAGTCAACTTTCATAGCAATTACTCCCTTTCGACATGCCGACAAGTTAACCATTTACAAGCGCAAAAAACAGTGGAAAACTACGCAAAACCCAGATCGTTTTGTGATACTTTTATTCAAAACGAATAACATTTTTATATTAAAAATATATTTATCAAATAGTTATAAATGATACCCAGCGACTAACCGATTATAAACTCTGAAAGGATAGTGTTATGAAATACCATTCAGCACCGCTCATCCCGCACAAATCCGCCCTCATGTCCGCGCCGGCTAATCTGCTGGCGGAAGAGGTCTGTCTACCCGCCGCGCTGCTAAAAAAGTCGGCGCTGGAAAATAATATTTCATGGATGCAGCGTTACGCCGACGCCCGCGGGGTGTCGCTGGCGCCGCATGGCAAAACGACAATGACGCCATGGATATTTCAGGCGCAGCAGCGAGCGGGAGCGTGGGGGATCGGCGTGGGCAGCGCCTGGCAGGCCAGCGCGGCGATGGCCAGCGGCATCCAACGCGTCCTGATGGTCAATCAGCTGGTCGGCAAGGCCAATATGCAGGTGGTCGCGCAGCTAAAAGCCCACTATCGGGCAGTGGATTTTATCTGCTGCGTCGATAGCGAGGCCAACGTGCGCACCCTCTCCGCTTTCTTCACCGCCCAGGGACAAACGCTGGATGTGCTGATTGAACTTGGCGTGCCGGGCGGGCGCTGCGGCTGTCGTAGCGTTGATGACGCGCTGGCGCTGGCGCAGCGGGTAAGCGATCTGCCGGGGTTACGGCTACGCGGACTGGAATTGTATGAAGGAGTGCTGCACGGCGACGATCCACAACCGCAGGTGGAAGCGTTATTACAACAGGCCGCGGCGCTTGCCTGCCGCATGGAGTCGCTGGTTGACGGCGAATTTATTCTCACCGGCGCGGGCACCGTCTGGTATGACGTGGTGTGCAACATCTGGCTGGCGGCGGCAAAACCGCGCCGCTGCCGTATCGTCATCCGCCCTGGCTGTTATATCACCCACGATCGCGGGATCTACGATCTCGCACAACAAGAGCTGATCGCCCGCGATCCGATTGCCTGCGATCTCGCCGGCGATCTTACATCAGCGCTGGAGCTGATGGCGATGGTGCAATCGGTGCCTGAGGCGGATCGCGCGGTGGTAAACTTCGGCAAGCGCGACTGCGCCTTCGACGCCGGGCTGCCGCAGCCGATCGCCCATTATCGTAACGGCCAGCAGTTAGCGCTGCGCGCGGAGTCGATCGTCAGTATCGGCATCATGGATCAGCACTGCATGCTGCGCCTGGCGCCGGGCAGCGATGTGCAGGTCGGCGATATTCTGCTGTTCGGCACTTCGCACCCCTGTCTGACCTTTGATAAGTGGAAGACGTTGCTGCTGGTCGATGACGACTACAACGTGCTGGACGAGCTCGACACGCTGTTTTGACAGGCATCCCGGGGGACGGCGCTTCGCGCCTTACTCGGGCTACGCTCCGTGCGACCTGCCGTTAATTTCTTCACCACGCTGGCTGACACTACTGGTGCTGGTGATTTCAAAATCCCCCGGTGGCGCTGCCGCTTACCGGGGCTACAGCGCTTTGCGATTTGGTAGCCCGGAGAAGGCGCAACGCGCCGCGTCCGGGAAAACCCCTTAAAAGTTGCAAACCGATAACAGTGTCTACATAACGCCGCACAACAAACCGGCTATAGCCGCGTCAGGGCTTCGCGCATCCCAACGGTCAGAATCACCTCCAGATACTGTGTAACCTGTTCGGTCAGTCCGGGAATCGCCAGCAGATCTTCCCCCCAGTGCGCTTCATCCTGCAAAACCTCCACAACGAGTTCATGCAGTGGGTGACCGTTCGCCACCTGCGCCCATCCTTTGGCAAAGCGGGTTAACCAGACTTCATCATCCTGTAGCGGATACATCTGTCTCTCACGCTGGCCGCGATAGAAGGCGATAAGCGCCGCCAGAGCGAACGTTAGCCGCGGCGGAATCACGCCATGCTGGCGAATATTCGTCAGCAACTGCGGCAGGATCCGGGTACGGAATTTGGTCATCCCATTCAGGGCGATAGACAGCAACTGATGGCGGATATACGGATTAAGAAAGCGCCCGGTGACCGCATCCGCAAACTGCCGTAACTGGTCGACAGGTAAATCAAGCGCAGGAATAATCTCTTCGCTGATGGTTTGCTGCACATAATGGCGAATGACTTCGTCCTGCATCGCTTCACCAACGGTATCCACGCCGCACAACCACGCCACGGGGACCAGCGCAGTGTGCGCGCCATTGAGAATGGCGACTTTGCGCTCTTTATAAGGCCGAATATCGTCGACGATACGTATATTAAGCGGGCAACGATCGAGCCGCAGTTTCTTCGCCAGCGTTTGCGGCCCCTGGATAACGAACAACCAGAAGTACTCGGCAGTATCAAGAAACGCATCGTGATACCCCAGCTCCGCTTCCAGCTTTTTCGCCTCATCGCGCGGGAAGCCCGTCACGATGCGATCGACTAGCGTGGAACAGAAGGTATTGGCTGTTTTAACCCAATCGCTAAATGCCGCGGGCAGCCGCCACTCTTCGGCATAACGCAGCACCAGTGCCTTCAGCGCCTCGCCGTTATAGTCAATCAGCTCGCAGGGAATAATCGTCCAGCCTTTATCCGCTGCGCCATCAAAATAGCGGAACCGTTCGAGTAGGAGCTGAGCCAGCTTCGCCGGAAAGCTCACCGGCGGCATATCATCGGGCCGGTCTCCGGCATGATAGCTAATGCCTGCTTCGGTAGTATTCGAAAACACAAACTCAATATCCGGATTACGGGCCAGCGCGAGATAAGCGGCAAAATCCTGCCAGGGATTGATCTCATTATTCACACAACGGACGATCCTCGTTTCGCTCACCGCCTCGCCGCTCTCATCCAGCCCGCGAATCACCGTGGTATAGAGCCCGTCCTGAGTATTTAACGGCGGCGGGAACTCGGTGTTGATCGGGCGAATAATGGTCACGCCTGCCGCCAGATCGGTTTTCTCATTTAACAAATCTAGCTGCCAGTCAATAAACGCCCGCAGGAAATTGCCCTCACCAAACTGAAGCACGCGCGTCGGGTGCTGCGGCCCGGGAAAATCTTTTCTGTTTAACGATTTCATAGCTTTTCCTGCTAAAAATGAATGACGCCTTTGATAAGCTGGCGATTGTTAATGACTTCGCTTTCGTAGATTTCAGCCAATGATCTGAAATCGTAACGGTGGGTCAGCATCATCCTGGCAGTCACTTTTCCCTCGGCCATCAGCCGCCCAACTTTGGCAAAATCCTCTTCCGTCGCGTTGCGGCTACCCATCATGGTCGTCTCTTTCTTATGAAACTCTGGATCCGGGAACTGCAGCTCGCCTTTAAACAGGCCGACAAAAACAATGCTGCCGCCGTGGCGAATTAAATTTACGGTGTTATTCATGGCCTGCTGATTCCCCGTCGCGTCGATCACTTTCTGCGCCAGAGAGCCGCCAAACGTTTCACACAACTGGTCGGTAAACTGCGGATCGGAGGGGTCGAGAGTGGTCAGGCCAAGATGCTGCGCCACATGATCGCGTCGAGCCGGGCTGGTATCAGCCACCACCACTTGCGCCCCATCAGCTTTAGCAATTGCCGTCGCCCCCAGTCCAATCGGTCCTGCGCCAACTACCAGCACCTGATCTGCTGGCTGAATAGCCGCGCGCCGCACCGCGTGGGCGCTAATGGCGAACGGCTCAATCAGCGCTACGGCCTCAGGGTCAACATCATCCACCACCAGCAGATTTTTTACCGGAACGCTGAGATATTCGCTAAATCCGCCATCGCGATGTACGCCAATCACGGAAATCCTCTCGCAGCAGTTTGTCCGCCCACTCAGACAGGCCGGACACTGACGACACGCCACGTAAGGAATGACGGCAACCTGCTGACCGCTTTTCAGGTTATGAATATTTTTACCCAGGCCAATTATCTCACCGCATATTTCATGACCGAGTACACGCGGGTAGCTAAAAAAGGGTTGATTACCGCCCCATGCATGAATATCCGTTCCACAAATCCCCACCGCTTTTATTTTAATAAGAACTTCATCGTCGTCAGGAATAGGGATCTGACGTATTTCCCAGGTCAGATTTTTTGGTTCCTGACACACTAAAGTATTCATCGACGTCATAATTATTGCCTCCGTATTGGTTGGCTTAGATATCGATGAAAAATACAATTCAGGATAAAGTCATTGCGAAAACTGTGAAACTCCGCGCACAAAACTGTTTTAAATCCGGTTTTAATATTCAAAAAGGAAGAGAAATACACTATGAGCCGTTCACAAAACCTTCGCCATAACGTGATTAACCAGGTCATTAACGATATGGCGCGCGGCTTTATTCCCTCGCCGCTGCCCTCGCAAAGCGCGCTGGCAGAGATGTACAACATCAGCCGCACCACCGTGCGCCACATTCTCGGCCACTTATGCGAACGCGGTGTACTGAGTCGGGTCAATCAGGATTACCAGATCCTCCGTTTGCCCGAAGTGCGGGACGGCTTCGATGGTTCCAGCGCCTCACTGGCTGAACAGAACCGTATCTTCGAGCAGGCATTTTTTACTATGATCAACCAGCGCCAACTGCGCGCCGGAGAAAAGTTTTCCGAGCTACAGCTGGCGCGTGCCGCGGGCGTCAGCCCGGTGGTGGTCAGAGAGTTTTTATTGAAATTCAGCCGCTATAACCTGATTGAAAGTGAGAAGCGCGGCCAGTGGAACATGAAAAAGTTTGAGCAATCCTGGGCGGAACAGCTGTTCGAACTACGGGAGATGCTGGAAACCCATGCGCTCCAGCACTTTCTCAACCTGCCGGACAACGACGCCCGCTGGCTGCAGGCGAAAACCCTGCTCGAGCGCCATCGCGCCCTAAGAGACAGCATCGGCGACAGTTTTCGTATGTTCTCGCAGCTTGATCGTGATTTTCATACGTTATTACTTTCCGCTGCCGATAATATATTTTTTAATCAATCACTTGAGATTATTTCCGTTATCTTCCACTTTCACTATCAGTGGGATGAAAGCGATCTTAAACAACGCAATATCATCGCCATTGACGAACATATGACCATTCTGAGCGCGCTTATCTGCCGTAGCGACCTGGACGCCAACCTGGCGCTGCGTAACCACCTGAACTCCGCGAAGCAATCAATGATTAATTCCCTTAAGCAGAATGAGTCTCCGCTTTATTAAGTACCGATTAAAAACAGAAAATGACAATCAGAAGCACAAATCTAAAAACGTAATCCGCCAGGCCCCAAAAAGGTTATTTATGCTGAAAACAAGTCGACTTACTTTACTGTGAAAAATGTGGGTGGTGTTTAAACCATTCGATGTCACTTGTCGTTCAAATAGAATAGCCAGGAGTCAGGCGTGGAACAAAGAAATATAACCATCGACCCGCAGACAACCTTTGAAAAAGGGAAAGCGGAGACGATTTCAGTTCCGTTAGATAATACATTACAACGTAGTACTCGGATTAAAAAAATTCAGACAACGGCAATGATTCTGCTATTTCTGGCAGCAGTCATTAACTACCTCGATAGAAGCTCCTTATCCGTCGCTAATTTAACCATCCGTGAAGAGTTAGGGCTCAGCGCCACCGAAATCGGCGCACTGCTGTCTGTTTTCTCTCTGGCCTACGGTATCGCGCAGCTTCCCTGTGGGCCGCTGCTGGATCGCAAAGGTCCACGCATCATGCTGGGGCTTGGCATGTTTTTCTGGTCGCTGTTTCAGGCGGTCTCGGGAATGGTTCACAATTTTACCCAGTTCGTACTGGTGCGTATCGGCATGGGGATCGGCGAAGCGCCGATGAATCCTTGCGGTGTAAAGGTGATCAACGACTGGTTTAATATTAAAGAGCGCGGACGTCCGATGGGTTTTTTTAACGCCGCCTCAACCATTGGCGTCGCCATCAGCCCACCGATTTTGGCCGCGATGATGCTAATGATGGGCTGGCGCGGGATGTTTATCACTATCGGCGTGCTGGGGATTTTCGTTGCTATCGGCTGGTATATGCTCTATCGCAACCGGGAGGATATCGATCTCACTGCCGAAGAGCAGGCCTACCTTAACGCCGGAAGCGTCAACGTTCGTCGTGACCCGCTAAGCTTTGCCGAATGGCGCAGCCTGTTCAAAAACAAGACCATGTGGGGAATGATGCTCGGCTTCAGCGGCATCAACTATACCGCGTGGCTGTATCTGGCCTGGCTGCCGGGCTATCTGCAAACAGCGTATAACCTCGATCTGAAAAGCACCGGTTTTATGGCCGCCATCCCGTTTCTGTTCGGTGCCGCCGGGATGCTCATCAACGGCTACGTCACCGACTGGCTGGTCAAAGGGGGTATGGCGCCAATTAAAAGCCGCAAAATTTGCATTATTGCCGGAATGTTCTGCTCCGCCGCGTTTACGCTCGTGGTACCACAGGCCACAACATCAATAGCTGCGGTGCTATTAATCGGTATGGCGCTGTTCTGCATCCACTTTGCCGGCACTTCCTGCTGGGGGTTAATCCACGTTGCAGTGGCATCAAGGATGACCGCTTCCGTCGGCAGCATCCAGAACTTCGCCAGCTTTATCTGCGCGTCCTTCGCACCGGTGGTGACCGGATTTATCGTCGATACCACCCACTCATTCCAGCTGGCGCTGATTATCTGTGGTTGCGTGACCGCCCTCGGCGCGCTGGCCTACGTTTTCTTGGTTCGCCAGCCGATTAGCGATCCGCGTAACAGCTAAACCTTATAGCCCTGCCGATGGCAGGGCATGAACCCCCCCATCTCCAGCCGCTTTAAAGCCAATGGCACACCAGCCCGGACATTGTTCTTCCTCTGGAATTTCTTATGACTCCTCTTCCCCCGCGCCATTACCCAGCGCAATAAACTCCTCCAGCAGCGTGGTCAACTGACGCATCTTCTCCGCCGTAAACTGCGCTTCTATCTGCCGGTAGGCCTCTTCCACCTGCGCCTGGGCGCTCTCATACAGCGCCAGCCCGGCGGGCGTCAGCGACAGGTAGAGCTTGCGCTGATCGTTGACCGGTTTTAAACGCAACACTAAACCGTCGCGCTCCATGCGCGTCAGAATCCCGGTCAGGCTGGGGCGCAAAATGCAGGCGCGCCAGGCCAGGTCGTGGAAATCCATCGATGGGTTTTCCGCAAGGATACGCACAATACGCCACTGCTGTTCGGTCAGATTGTGGCGTTTGACGATCGGCCGGAAATGGGCCATCGCCGCTTCCCGCGCCTGCAGCAGCGCAATGGTTAATGAATCATGCATGGTATCCCCTCAACAACGCTCACCAAAACTTATTAACAATTTAATAATTAGCCATAATCCTGCCATGTACAACCGGTTTCTGCACCTGAAAAGTACCAGCCGTCATTAAAAATAAATATATCTATATGATAAATAATAAATAAATGAAAAATATGTAAATATTGTGTTAATCCGATCACAAAACATTCACTTCTATTTGCCAAACCGGCGCGCAAAGAATAAAAGATGATCATTAACATATTAATGAAATTCCTTCGAATCGATAATCAGTACCAGAGGAGTGGTGAATGAAAGGTACCATCTTCGCCGTTGCGCTCAATCATCGCAGCCAGCTCGACGCCTGGCGCGAAGCGTTTCAACAGGCCCCCTACAAGACGCCGCCGAAAACCGCGGTCTGGTTCATCAAACCCCGCAATACCGTGATTGGCGATGGCGAAGCCATTCCCCATCCGCAGGACGAGACCGTACAAAGCGGTGCGACGGTGGCGCTGATTGTCGGCAAAACCGCGCGTAAAGTGGCGGCGGAAGAGGCGGCGCACTATATCGCCGGCTACGCGCTGGCTAACGACGTTAGCCTGCCGGAAGAGAGTTTTTATCGCCCGGCGATCAAGGCCAAATGCCGCGATGGCTTTTGCCCCATCGGCGCGCTGTCGGCGGTGCGCAACGTCGATAACCTGACCATCATCACCGAAATCAACGGCCGCGAGGCGGATAGCTGGCATACCGGCGATCTGCAGCGTAACGCCGCGCAGCTGCTGAGCGCCTTAAGCGAGTTCGCCACCCTCAATCCCGGCGACGCGATCCTTATCGGCACGCCCCACTCCCGCGTCACGCTGCGCCCCGGCGACCGCGTACGTATTCTCGCCGACGGTTTCCCGGCGCTCGAAAACCCGGTTGTCGCAGAAGGAGAGCTGGCATGAAACAGGCACGTATTGAATGGCAGGGACAGGTACGCGACGTGCTGGTCGATGAACGTGACCAGGTTCGCCTGCCCGATGGCACGGTATTGAAAGAAGGCGAATTCCGCTGGCTGCCGCCCGCCGACGGCACGCTGTTCGCGCTGGGGCTGAATTACGCCGACCACGCCAGCGAGCTGGAGTTTAAACCGCCAACCGAGCCTTTGGTGTTCATCAAAGCGCCAAACACCTTTATTGGCCACCAGCAGCAGTCGGTACGCCCGGATAACGTCGAATACATGCACTACGAAGCCGAACTGGTGGTGGTGATCGGGAAAACCGCGCGCCGCGTCAGCGAAGCCGAGGCCATGGATTATGTCGCTGGCTATACCGTGTGCAACGACTACGCGATCCGCGACTATCTGGAAAACTACTACCGCCCGAACCTGCGGGTGAAAAGCCGCGACACCCTGACGCCGATCGGCCCGTGGATCGTCGCCAAAGAGGCGATCCCGGATCCGCATAATCTGGCCCTGCGTACCTGGGTCAACGGCGAACTGCGCCAGCAGGGCACCACCGCCGATCTGATCTTCAGCATCCCGTTCCTCATCGCTTATTTAAGCGAATTTATGACCCTGCAACCGGGCGACATGATCGCCACCGGCACGCCGAAAGGGCTATCCGATGTGGTGCCGGGCGACGAGGTGATCGTTGAAGTTGAGGGCGTGGGCCGCCTGGTCAACCATATCATCAGCCAGCAAGCGTATGAGGAGACACTGTCATGAAAAAGATTAACCATTGGATCAACGGTAAAAACGTTGCCGGCGCAGACTATTTTCATACCACCAACCCGGCCACCGGCGAGGTACTGGCTGAAGTCGCCTCCGGCGGCGAAGCCGAAATCAACCAGGCGGTAGCGGCGGCGAAAGAGGCCTTCCCGAAGTGGGCTAACCTGCCGATGAAAGAGCGCGCGCGCCTGATGCGCCGCCTGGGGGATCTGATCGATCAGAACGTCCCGGAGATCGCGGCGATGGAAACCGCCGATACCGGCCTGCCTATCCACCAGACCAAAAACGTGCTGATCCCGCGGGCGTCGCATAACTTCGAATTTTTCGCCGAAGTGTGCCAACAGATGAACGGCAAGACCTATCCGGTCGATGACAAGATGCTCAACTACACCCTCGTGCAGCCGGTTGGCGTCTGCGCGCTGGTGTCGCCGTGGAACGTGCCGTTTATGACCGCCACCTGGAAGGTGGCGCCGTGCCTGGCGCTGGGGAATACCGCGGTGCTGAAAATGTCCGAGCTGTCGCCGCTGACCGCCGATCGTCTGGGCGAGCTGGCGCTGGAGGCCGGGATCCCGGCTGGCGTGCTCAACGTGGTGCAGGGCTATGGCGCCACCGCTGGCGACGCGCTGGTACGCCATCATGATGTGCGCGCCGTCTCCTTCACCGGCGGCACCGCCACCGGGCGCAACATCATGAAAAACGCCGGCCTGAAAAAGTACTCCATGGAGCTTGGCGGAAAATCGCCGGTGCTGATTTTTGAAGACGCCGATATCGAGCGCGCGCTCGACGCCGCGCTGTTCACCATTTTCTCGATCAACGGCGAACGCTGCACCGCCGGTTCGCGCATTTTCATTCAGCAGAGTATTTATCCGGAGTTCGTCAAACGCTTCGCCGAGCGCGCCAACCGCCTGCGCGTGGGCGATCCGACCGATCCGAATACCCAGGTCGGCGCGCTGATTAGCAAGCAGCACTGGGAGAAAGTGTCCGGCTACATTCGCCTCGGCATTGAAGAGGGCGCCACCCTGCTGGCCGGCGGCGCGGATAAACCGTCCGACCTGCCGGCGCATCTGAAATCCGGCAACTTCCTGCGCCCGACGGTGCTGGCGGATGTCGACAACCGCATGCGCGTCGCCCAGGAAGAGATTTTTGGCCCGGTCGCCTGCCTGCTGCCGTTCAAAGACGAAGCGGAAGGGCTGCGCCTGGCGAACGATGTGGAATACGGCCTGGCGTCGTATATCTGGACCCAGGACGTCAGCAAAGTGCTGCGCCTGGCACGCGGTATTGAAGCCGGGATGGTGTTCGTCAACACCCAGAACGTGCGCGACCTGCGCCAGCCGTTCGGCGGCGTGAAGGCCTCCGGCACCGGCCGCGAAGGCGGCGAATACAGCTTTGAAGTATTCGCCGAAATGAAAAACGTCTGCATCTCGATGGGCGACCATCCGATCCCGAAATGGGGAGTCTGATATGGGTAAGTTAGCGTTAGCAGCAAAAATCACTCACGTGCCGTCGATGTATCTGTCTGAGCTGCCGGGGAAAAACCACGGCTGCCGTCAGGGCGCGATCGACGGGCATAAAGAAATTGGCAAGCGCTGCCGTGAAATGGGCGTTGATACCATCATCGTGTTCGATACCCACTGGCTGGTCAACAGCGCCTACCACATCAACTGTGCCGACCATTTTCAGGGCGTCTACACCAGTAACGAACTGCCGCATTTTATTCGCGACATGACCTACGACTACGACGGCAACCCGGAGCTGGGCCACCTGATTGCCGACGAGGCCGTCAAGCTTGGCGTACGCGCCAAAGCGCACAATATTCCGAGCCTGAAGCTGGAGTACGGCACCCTGGTGCCGATGCGCTACATGAATAGCGATAAGCATTTCAAAGTGGTGTCCATTTCCGCCTTCTGTACCGTTCACGATTTTGCCGACAGCCGCAAGCTGGGCGAGGCCATCCTCAAGGCCATCGACAAATATGACGGCACCGTAGCGGTGCTGGCCAGCGGTTCGCTGTCGCATCGCTTTATCGACGACCAGCGCGCCGAAGAGGGGATGAACAGCTATACCCGCGAGTTTGATCATCAGATGGATGAGCGCGTGGTGAAACTGTGGCGCGAGGGCAAATTCAAAGAGTTCTGCACCATGCTGCCGGAGTACGCCGACTACTGCTACGGCGAAGGCAACATGCACGACACGGTGATGCTGCTCGGCCTGCTGGGTTGGGATAAATACGACGGCAAGGTGGAGTTTATCACCGAGCTATTCGCCAGTTCCGGTACCGGCCAGGTTAACGCCGTGTTCCCGCTGCCGGCGCAGGCGTAAGGAGGCCGTATGCCGCATTTTATCGCCGAGTGTAGCGACAATATCCGCGAACAGGCCGATTTACCGGGGCTGTTCGCTAAAGTCAACGAGGCGCTGGCCGCCACCGGTATCTTTCCGATTGGCGGCATTCGTAGCCGCGCCCACTGGCTCGATACCTGGCAGATGGCCGACGGCAAGCATGATTACGCCTTCGTGCATATGACCCTGAAGATCGGCGCCGGGCGCAGCCTTGAGAGCCGCCAGGAGGTGGGCGAAATGCTTTTCGCGCTGATCAAAGCCCACTTTGCCGCGCTGATGGAGAGCCGCTATCTGGCGCTGTCGTTCGCCATGGAAGAACTCGACCCGACGCTGAACTACAAACAGAACAACGTGCACGCGTTATTTAAATAATACATCGAGGCTCAAGCAGGTAGCCCGGCCGAGCAACGCGACGCCGGGGTTTGCTCCGGGCCACCCCGGGGTCGGCGTAAACGCCTCGCCCGGGCTACTCGATTGTGCACATTTCCGGTAATGCCACAGGAATCACTATGCTCGATAAACAGACCCGTACCCTGATTGCCCAGCGGCTGAACCAGGCCGAAAAACAGCGTGAACAGATCCGCGCGATCTCGCTGGATTATCCGTCGATCACCATTGAGGACGCCTACGCCGTCCAGCGCGAGTGGGTCGAGATGAAGATCGCCGAAGGCCGCGTGCTCAAAGGCCACAAGATCGGCCTGACCTCTAAAGCGATGCAGGCCAGTTCGCAGATCAGCGAGCCGGACTACGGCGCGCTGCTCGACGATATGTTCTTTCACGACGGCAGCGATATTCCCACCGACCGCTTTATCGTGCCGCGTATCGAAGTCGAGCTGGCCTTCGTGCTGGCCAAACCGCTGCGCGGCCCGAACTGCACGCTGTTTGATGTCTACAACGCCACCGACTACGTTATCCCGGCGCTGGAGCTTATCGACGCGCGTTGCCACAACATCGACCCGGAAACCCAGCGTCCGCGCAAAGTGTTCGACACTATCTCCGATAACGCCGCCAACGCCGGGGTGATCCTCGGCGGCCGGCCGATTAAACCGGACGAGCTCGACCTGCGCTGGATCTCCGCCCTGCTGTATCGCAACGGCGTGATTGAAGAGACCGGCGTCGCCGCGGGCGTACTCAATCATCCGGCCAACGGCGTGGCGTGGCTGGCCAACAAACTGGCGCCATACGATGTCCAGCTCGAAGCCGGGCAGATTATCCTCGGCGGCTCCTTCACCCGCCCGGTCCCGGCGCGCAAGGGCGATACCTTCCACGTCGACTACGGCAACATGGGCGCCATCAGCTGCCGCTTTGTTTGAGGAGAGCAACATGAACAACGCATTTAAAGAGGCGCTCAAGGCCGGGCGTCCGCAAATCGGCCTGTGGCTTGGGCTGTGCAGCAGCTACAGCGCCGAACTGCTGGCCGGCGCGGGCTTCGACTGGCTGCTGATCGACGGCGAACACGCGCCCAACAATGTACAAACGGTGCTGACCCAGCTTCAGGCCATTGCGCCCTACCCCAGCCAGCCGGTGGTGCGTCCGTCGTGGAACGATCCGGTACAAATTAAACAACTGCTGGACGTCGGCGCGCAAACCCTGCTGGTGCCGATGGTGCAGAACGCCGAAGAAGCGCGGCTGGCGGTCAGAGCCACCCGCTACCCGCCTGCCGGCATTCGCGGCGTCGGCAGCGCGCTTGCCCGCGCCTCGCGCTGGAATCGTGTCCCGGACTATATCCATCAGGCCAATGACGCCATGTGCGTACTGGTACAGATTGAGACCCGCGAAGCGCTGAAAAATCTGCCGCAGATCCTCGATGTCGAAGGGGTGGATGGCGTGTTTATCGGCCCGGCGGATCTCAGCGCTGATATGGGCCACGGCGGCAACCCACAACACCCGGAAGTGCAGGCCGCCATTGAAGATGCCATCCAGCAAATCCGCCAGGCCGGAAAGGCGCCGGGGATCCTGATGGCCAATGAACAGCTGGCGAAACGCTATCTCGAACTGGGCGCGCTGTTCGTCGCCGTCGGCGTCGATACCACCCTGCTGGCCCGCGGCGCAGAAGCGCTGGCGGCCCGTTTTACCCACACCGCAACCACCACAACCGATAACAATAAATCCGTCTATTGAACGGATAATGTGGAGCGCAACATGACTACCTCTACCCTGCAACACAATGATAATAAAGCCGTTGAAGTAGAAAACCGGGTGATCAAAAAGCTGTTCCGCCGCCTGATCACCTTCCTGTTTGTTCTCTTTGTTTTCTCATTTTTGGATCGCATTAATATCGGCTTCGCCGGCCTGACGATGGGTAAAGATCTCGGCCTGACCTCCACCATGTTCGGCCTGGCGGCGACGCTGTTCTACGTCACCTACGTGCTGTGCGGGATCCCCAGCAATATCATGCTGGCGAAAGTTGGCGCGCGCCGCTGGATCGCCGGGATCATGGTGGTCTGGGGGATCGCCTCGACCTGCACCATGTTCGCCACCAGCCCGCATACGCTGTACATCCTGCGGATGCTGGTCGGCATCGCCGAGGCCGGTTTTCTGCCGGGGATCCTCGTCTATCTGACCTGGTGGTTCCCGGCCTACCATCGCGCCCGCGCCAACGCCCTGTTTATGATCGCCATGCCGGTGACCATGATGCTCGGCTCGATACTTTCCGGCTATATCCTGGCGCTCGACGGCCTGTGGAACCTGAAAGGCTGGCAGTGGCTATTTCTGCTGGAAGGCCTGCCGTCGGTGGTGCTCGGCGTCGTCACCTGGTTCTTCCTCAACGACACGCCGGATAAAGCCAACTGGCTGGATAACGAAGAGAAACAGGCGCTGAAGACGATGATCGATCGCGAACGGGAACATGCGGCGATCGTCCCGGCTTCGCCGCGTTCCACGCTGCGCGAAGTACTGACGCCAGCGGTGCTGATGTATACCCTCGCCTACTTCTGCCTGACCAATACCCTCAGCGCCATTAATATCTGGACGCCGCAGATCCTGCAGAGCTTCAACACCGGCAGTAGCAACATCATGATTGGCCTGCTGGCGGCGATCCCGCAGTTCTGCACCATTTTCGGCATGATCTGGTGGAGCCGCCGCTCCGACCGGCGCAAAGAGCGCAAGATGCATACCATCCTGCCCTACCTGTTCGCCGCGGCGGGTTGGCTGCTGGCTTCGGCAACGCACCACAGCCTGATCCAACTGATCGGCATTATTATGGCTTCGGTGGGATCCTTTACCGCGATGGCCATTTTCTGGACCACCCCGGATCGGGTGATCAGCCTGCAATCGCGCGCGGTGGCGCTGGCGGTGATCAACGCCATCGGCAACGTCGGCTCTGCCGTCAGCCCGCTGTTGATCGGCATTTTGCGCGATACCACCGGCAGCTTTAGCTCCGGGCTGTGGTTTGTCGCCGGGCTGCTGATCGTCGGCGCGCTGGTGCTCACCCGCATTCCGATGAGCCAGCGCGAGGACGCCGCCGCCGCGCCGGGCTTAGCGGCGCAAAAAGGCCACTAAGGAGCGGGTATGTGCCAGCATTCAATCGCCAACATCGACATCAATAAAGATTACGACGAGAGTCTGGGCACCGAAGAGGTGCACTATCAGTCGTTTGCCCGCATGGCGGCCTTTTTTGGCCGCGACATGCAGGCGCATCGCCACGACCGCTATTTTCAGATGCACTTTCTTGATACCGGACAGATTGAGCTGCAGCTTGATGACCACCGCTATTCTGTGCAGGCGCCGCTGTTTGTGATAACACCGCCCTCGGTACCGCACGCCTTTATTACCGAGTCCGATAGCGATGGTCACGTGTTGACGGTGCACGAAGAACTCATCTGGCCGCTGCTGGAGGTGCTTTATCCCGGTACGCGGGAGACCTTCGGTCTGCCGGGGATCTGCCTGTCGCTGGCGGATAAACCCGACGAGCTGGCGGCGCTGGCGCACTACTGGCAGCTGATTCGCCGTGAATCCACCGCTCAGTTACCGGGGCGCGAGCATACCCTGGCGCTGCTGGCGCAGGCGGTATTTACCCTGCTGCTGCGCAACGCCAGGCTCGACGATCATGCCGCCAGCGGCATGCGCGGCGAGCTGAAATTATTCCAGCGCTTTAACCAGATGATCGACAGCCACTTCCATCAACACTGGACGGTACCGGATTACGCCAGCGAGCTGCATCTGACCGAATCGCGGTTGACCGATATCTGCCGCCGCTTCGCCAACCGCCCGCCGAAGCGGCTGATATTCGACCGCCAGCTACGCGAGGCGAAGCGGCTGCTGCTGTTTTCCGATAGCGCGGTCAATGAGATAGCCTGGCAGTTGGGGTTTAAAGATCCCGCTTATTTTGCGCGCTTTTTTAGCCGCCAGGTCGGCTGCTCGCCAAGCAGTTACCGGGCGCAAAAAGTACCGGTATCGTAATACCCCGGCGGCGCTGCGCTTGCCGGGGCTACGGTCCATAGGGCCTGTCAGCGCCGCGCCGCCCGCCAAAAGCTGCAGAGATCACAAAATTCACTCCCGCCTGAAAAGTACCCGCCGTTGTCGCAAACGTCCCTTCACGACAAGCGCAATAACCGCTTCAATTAAACAACAAAAACAAAACATATATTTAACATCATTATTCCGATAAATACTGAAGAGGCCCCTATGAAACCTGAAGATTTCCGCGCCGACGCGAAACGCCCGTTAACTGGCGAAGAGTATTTAAAAAGCCTGCAGGATGGCCGCGAAATTTATATCTACGGCGAGCGCGTGAAGGATGTCACCACGCATCCGGCCTTCCGTAATGCCGCGGCTTCCGTCGCTCAGCTGTACGATGCGCTGCACAAACCGGAGATGCAGGATTCCCTGTGCTGGGGCACCGATACCGGCAGCGGCGGCTACACCCACAAATTCTTCCGCGTGGCGAAAAGCGCCGACGATCTGCGCCAGCAGCGCGACGCCATCGCCGAATGGTCGCGCTTAAGCTACGGCTGGATGGGCCGCACCCCGGACTACAAAGCCGCCTTCGGCTGCGCGCTGGGCGCCAACCCGGCGTTTTACGGCCAGTTCGAGCAGAACGCCCGCAACTGGTACACCCGCATTCAGGAAACCGGCCTGTACTTTAACCACGCTATCGTCAACCCGCCGATCGACCGCCACAAGCCGGCTGATGAAGTGAAGGATGTCTACATCAAGCTGGAAAAAGAGACCGATGCCGGGATCATCGTCAGCGGCGCGAAAGTGGTCGCCACCAACTCGGCGCTGACCCACTACAACATGATCGGCTTCGGCTCCGCACAGGTGATGGGCGAGAACCCGGACTTCGCGCTGATGTTCGTCGCGCCGATGGATGCCGAAGGCGTCAAGCTTATCTCCCGCGCCTCCTATGAGATGGTCGCCGGCGCGACCGGATCGCCGTACGACTATCCGCTTTCCAGCCGTTTCGACGAGAACGACGCGATTCTGGTAATGGATAAGGTGCTGATCCCATGGGAGAACGTACTGATTTATCGCGACTTTGACCGCTGCCGCCGCTGGACCATGGAAGGTGGTTTCGCCCGCATGTACCCGCTGCAGGCCTGCGTGCGCCTGGCGGTAAAACTCGACTTTATCACCGCCCTGCTGAAGCGTTCTCTGGAATGTACCGGCACCCTCGAATTCCGCGGCGTACAGGCCGACCTTGGCGAAGTGGTGGCGTGGCGCAACATGTTCTGGGCGTTAAGCGATTCCATGTGCTCGGAAGCGACGCCGTGGGTCAACGGCGCATGGCTGCCGGATCACGCCGCGCTGCAGACCTATCGCGTGATGGCGCCGATGGCCTACGCCAAGATCAAGAACATCATCGAGCGTAACGTCACCAGCGGCCTGATTTATCTGCCGTCCAGCGCCCGCGATCTGAACAACCCGCAGATCGATCAGTATCTGGCGAAGTACGTGCGCGGCTCCAACGGTATGGATCACGTTGAACGTATCAAGATCCTCAAACTGATGTGGGACGCCATCGGCAGCGAATTCGGCGGCCGCCATGAACTGTATGAGATCAACTACTCCGGTAGCCAGGATGAAATTCGCCTGCAGTGTCTGCGCCAGGCGCAGAGCTCCGGCAATATGGACAAAATGATGGCGATGGTTGACCGCTGCCTGTCCGAGTACGACCAGAACGGCTGGACGGTGCCGCATCTGCACAATAACGCTGATATCAACATGTTGGATAAGCTGCTGAAGTAATTCACAGCGGGAGGTCATAATGCAATTAGATGAACAACGCCTGCGTTTTCGCGATGCCATGGCCAGCCTGTCGGCTGCGGTTAACGTTGTCACCACCGCAGGTGAAGCCGGCCGCTGCGGCATTACCGCCACGGCGGTTTGCTCGGTGACGGATACGCCGCCATCGGTGATGGTTTGTATCAACGCCAACAGCGCGATGAACCCGGTATTTCAGGGCAACGGCAAGTTGTGCATCAACGTGCTGAACCACGAGCAGGAAATCATGGCCCGTCATTTCGCCGGGATGACCGGGGTGACGATGGAAGAGCGGTTTGCCCTCAGCGGCTGGCAGCAGGGCGCGCTCGGACAGCCGGTACTGAAGGGTTCGCTGGCCAGTCTCGAAGGCGAGATTAGCCAGGTGCAAACTATTGGTACCCACCTGGTGTATCTGGTGGAGATCCGCAATATTACCCTGAGCCCGCAAGGGCACGGCCTGATTTACTTTAAACGCCGTTTCCACCCGGTGATGATGGAAATGGAAGTCGCGGTGTAATGGCCTCGCCAGCCTCTCCCCGGATAACGGGGAGGGGCAATACAGATTCGCGTTAGCGTTCCTGCCGGGCAAACTGTGTCAGCGCCGCGCCGCCTGCGCGTTCAGCTTGCCCTGCGTCACCGCCGGCTGGTTCTGCTCTTTCTCCTTGTCACATAGCGGACTCATAATATTATGAACAAACTTCTTCTGAACGTGAACTAGAATCCTTCAACCTTAAAAAGGCGCGAAAGAATAATTCCGATACCTAGTACCCCTCCTCCCACACTCCCGATTTTTATGCCTTGTAGGATATCATTCCATGACAATTGAAATTCATCACCCAGAATCCATAGTACTGTAACAAAAAAAATTTTTGCCAATAGCCCAGTAATAATTACAGAGAACATACAGACAAAAAATATGCAAAAACTAGCGATCATTTTTCTTTTTAAAAGAAAGATTGAACTACTCATTTCTTAACCTTATTGATAATTTCTTGAGTTTCAACACTGCCGTATTCTGTGCGAAAGGAACCAGTTATGTTTCCTGTTGCTCCAGGAATTTTACTTGGCGATATTTCTTTCGATATTCCAATCAGCCCTTTTATTTCCGTATATTTTAATCTAACGGGATCAAATTTGGGGTCCCATCCACCAGTTATCCATTTACCGATTGTATTTGCAGTAGGCTTCACTACATAATGACCAACCCCATATCCTAATCCAGAGCCAACACTACTTGTTATAGCCCCAACCATGGGGTCATCTCCTTTAATATAACTTGATGTTGCTCCACCTGCCGCATTCCATCCCACAGTTCCTAACCAACCAGTTTTTGCGGTTGCTGCTCCAACCCAAGTCGCTATCAACGCATCTGTGTAATTCACTTCACGAGTCGTGGCATATTGTATTGCAGTATTGGCTCCGCCACTGATGGTTGCTGTTATCAGAGCCCCCTTTGGCAATATACCTAACCCAACAGTACCTGCCAGATGGGCTGATACTACTGCATTCCCTTTTGCCACATCTTCAGCAAGTTTTCCTTTACAGTCTGTATCGCAGTCTGGCGTCTGGCTGTGAATGATTTCCGCCACATACGGGCTCACTGCGCCACTCGCCGCCTGCGCAAGGTTGCCCCCCGCCAGACCCTGCATCGCCGCCGTTACCGCCTGCGCCACCTTCTGGTACTTTCCGCCCGTATCGTAGTTTATTATATGGATAGGATCGCGGCACTGGCGCCGGGATCTTTTTAAATAGCTATATTAGTGGATATTAAATCGATGTTTAATCCATAAACCAATGATTATTACCCCGCTAACAAACGAGCCAATTTTTATACTCAAAAACAAATAATTAATAACTGAAACATTAATAGTTCCTGTTTCGAAATAAAAAATAATTGGCTTAATAAAAAGTGCAAGAAATGAACTCAAGCTCATGATTATCATCAGAACAGTGAAAACAGTGAGCCAACGGTAAAAATCATTTTTCATTTTCAGTTCTCTTCCACAAATTATTAGTAGTTTTAGAGCCACCTTGTCCTGTTGCTTCTGTAATGATTGATGATATAGCGTTCCCAGATATTCCAGGTATCGGTGATAAAGGTAATGGTTTGCTTATTCCCATCTCCAAATTAACCCACTCGTAATTTTTCCATGCAGGATTAACCCATTTATCTAATGAAATTTTGGCAACTTTACCTATTCCATAACCGATACCCGAAGCGGCACCACTTATTACGCCACCTTTAAATGGATCATCACCGTTCAGATAGCTGGATGTTGCACCACCTGCCGCATTCCAGCCCACGGTTCCCCAGGCTCCCGTATTTGCAGTAAATGCTCCAACATACGTCGCAATGAGCACATCCGTTGGATTAACTTCTCCATTCATAAGATACTGGATACCAGCATTTGCCGTTCCACCTATCGCGCCAGTAATCTGCATTCCTCCCGGCAGATAGATTAGCCCCGCTGAAGCCAACGCACCTGCATAAGCTTTATTTTCAGCAATTCCTCGCTGGCAGGCTTCACCAGACGGGTTATCTGCGCATGAGAGAACATCTGCGCCATGCTCTCTGGCTTTCTCACCCTGGCTCCATTCGTTCCCGCCCATCAGGTTATTCTCCACCGCATTCTTCCCGGCCTGCGCCCCCGCCACCGCATCCGCGCTGCTGCCTCCGCTAAGCCCCCCCATCAGTCCCGCCGCCAGCGTACTCAGCGCGCTTATCGTCGACTTCTGCTCATCCGACAGTTCTTCTGTCTTAACATCCGGATAATATTCCGCCGCTATCCAGCGGCCCAGCAGCTCGCCGCTCACCGCGCCTGCCGCTCCCGCCAGCGCGCTGTTATTTCCCGATGCCGCCGCTATCGCTCCCCACACCGCGTGCGCCATCGCATTGGCTTCCACATTCACCTTACCCGTCGCGCTGTCCGTCGTCTGGCTGTGAATGATTTCCGCCACATACGGACTCACTGCCCCGCTCGCCGCCTGCGCCAGGTTGCCACCCGCCAGCCCCTGCATCGCCGCCGTTACCGCCTGCGCCACCTTCTGGT
>NZ_JBXUNG010000013.1:0-114579 GCF_057196925.1 Klebsiella sp. SYXHC3
GGGGAAGGATTCGAACCTTCGAAGTCGATGACGGCAGATTTACAGTCTGCTCCCTTTGGCCGCTCGGGAACCCCACCACGGGGTAATGCTTTGTACTGGCCTGCTCCCTTCTCGGGAAGCGGGGCGCATCATACCAAATGACGCGCCCCTGTAAAGCATTCCTTTGACAAAATTAAACTGGTTGCCTGATTTTTACGCGTAACGCCGCAAAGCTAACCAATTCATTTCGCTGTCGATTAAAGAATAATCGTCCGATTACCGTAAACAAAGACGCGTTGCGCCAGCACCTGATACAGCGCGCGGCTTAAGACGTTTTTTTCCACGTCGCGGCCTGCGCGCATCATATCTTCGGCGGTATAGGTATGATCGACATGAATCACGTCCTGCATGATGATTGGGCCTTCATCCAGATTATCATTTACGTAGTGGGCGGTGGCGCCAATGATCTTCACGCCGCGCTCATAGGCCTGATGATACGGACGCGCGCCGATAAACGCTGGCAGGAATGAGTGGTGGATATTAATGATTTTGTTCGGGAAGCGGGCGACAAACTCCGGGGTAAGCACGCGCATGTATTTTGCCAGTACCACGTAATCCGGATCGTGGGCGGCTATCGCATCACCCATCCGCTGGTCGTGCTCTTCGCGGCTCAATCCTTCATGGCTCACCAGCTCAAAAGGAATATCAAAACGTTCTACCAGCGTGCGCAGCGTTTCATGGTTGCCGATAACCGCGGCGATGTCGACATCCAGACCGCCATAGTTGGCTTTCATCAGCAGATCGCCGAGACAGTGAGCTTCTTTGGTGACGAGAATCACCACTCGGCGACGGCCCGCGGGATTGAGTTCACGGATTGAGCCTTCCGGCAGCGCGCTATCGAGATCGGCGAGCAGGGTGGCGTCATTAAAGATACCTTCGAGCTCGGTACGCATAAAGAAGCGGCCGGTACGATGATCGACAAACTCATTGTTCTGTACAATGTTCAGCTCGTGTTTGTAACAAATATTCGTGATACGCGCGATGAGGCCTTTCTGATCAGGGCAAATGGTGCGTAGTACTTTACGTTGTAATGAATGCATCGCGGGGAAAATCCTGTTGTGTTTGCAATTGCTGATGCCGGGCCTTACTGGCCGCAGCATTTTTTAAATTTTTTACCTGAGCCGCAAGGGCAGGGGTCATTACGACCAATTAATGGTCGGGTGCCGTCAATATAGTACCACTGTCCGTTTTCTTTTAAGAATCTGGAACGTTCAATAATCGCGCCGGGACGGTTATCTTCAGTAAAGCGCGCGATAAAGCTGACGAAGCCTTCATCGGAACTACGGCCGTTATCGGTTGCGAAAACGGTTAAACCAAGCCACTGCGTATTGGCAAAGCCTTTTTCGATATCGGCGCAAGCTGACCGCCAGTCAGATATCGCTGGCAACATGAGCTATACTCCAGAGCGCTGCCACAGGGGCATAATTGCGACAAAATCGCCTCCATGGAAAAGAATGACGGCGCCAGAGCGCCAAAGTGCATTATGTTAACTGAGCGATGGCGCTGATGTCATGCTCGGAGTGGAAGGATATGTATCTGTACTAATGAGAAAGCTAAAGATTGGTTTAGCGCTAGGGGCTGGCGCCGCGCGCGGTTGGTCGCATATCGGCGTGATCAAAGCGCTGCATCGGGCGGGAGTTGATGTCGATGTGGTAGCGGGATGTTCGATTGGTGCCTTAGTCGGTGCGGCCTACGCCTGCAATCGCCTCCCTGCGCTGGAAAAGTGGGTTAGCTCCTTTAGCAACTGGGACGTGCTGCGATTGATGGATCTCTCCTGGCGGCGCGGCGGACTGTTACGCGGCGAGCGCGTGTTCAATCAATACCGGCAAATTATGCCCGTCGCGCAAATTGAAGCGTGCGAACGCCGTTTTGCCGCCGTGGCGACTAATCTGAGTACCGGGCGCGAATTATGGTTTACGGAAGGCGATCTGCACATGGCGGTCCGCGCTTCTTGTAGTATGCCTGGCCTGATGTCGCCGGTGATGCATAACGGCTACTGGCTGGTGGATGGCGCGGTGGTTAATCCGGTCCCGGTCTCACTGACGCGAGCTTTGGGGGCGGATATTGTGATTGCCGTCGATCTCCAGCATGACGCCCATCTTATGCAACAGGATTTATTATCAATAGAGTCGCCTCGTCCGGAGCCGATAGAGGAGCTCAGTTGGCATTCCCGTCTGCGATCCCGGTTGGGGAGAATGAGCTCTCGCCGTGCGACAATAACCCCCACGGCGATGGAGATTATGTCAACCTCGATACAGGTGCTGGAAAATCGCCTGAAACGTAATCGTATGGCAGGCGATCCGCCGGATATCCTGCTCCAGCCGTTTTGTCCGCAAATCTCCACTCTTGATTTTCATCGTGCTGGCGAAGCGATGGCCGCAGGACAGCTGGCCGTTGAGAAAAAAATGGATGAATTATTACCCTTGGTGCGCACTTCCGCGTAGCGCACTTGTCCAACACTTAAGTAAATTCTGACAGGCGATAGCGTGAATAGCGTGCCACTATTTAATTATCGTCAGCCAGGGGAGAGAACATGACGCAGCCATTGGCGGGAAAACAGATTCTGATAGTTGAAGACGAACCCGTTTTCCGCTCTCTCCTTGATAGCTGGCTAACTTCCCTGGGGGCGACTACCCGCCAGGCGGAAGACGGCATTGAAGCGCTACAGCAAATCGCGATTTCGAAACCGGATCTGATGATTTGCGATATCTCGATGCCGAGGATGAACGGCCTTGAACTGGTTGAGCAGGTTCGCAACCAGGGTGAACAGCTCCCGATTCTGATGATTTCAGCGACCGAAAACATGGCGGATATTGCTAAAGCATTACGTCTTGGCGTGCAGGATGTCTTACTGAAGCCGGTAAAAGATTTTAATCGCCTGCGTGAAACGGTGTATGCATGTCTCTACCCGACAATGTTTAGTTCACGAGTTGAAGAGGAAGAGAGATTATTTGAAGACTGGGACGCGTTAGTTAGCGATCCCCTGGCGGCGTCAAGGTTATTACAGGAACTTCAGCCGCCGGTGCAGCAGGAGATTTCCCATTGTCGTATCAATTATCGTCAGCTTATCTCAGCGGATAAGCCGGGGTTGGTGCTGGATATTGCGCCGTTATCAGAAAACGATCTGGCGTTTTATTGCCTGGATGTCACCCGCGCTGGCGATAATGGCGTTCTGGCGGCATTATTATTACGCGCTTTGTTTAATGGTTTGCTGCAAGAACAACTTGCTCATCAGGGACAGCGCCTGCCGGAAATGGGCGCATTGTTAAAACAAGTTAACCAATTACTCCGCCAGGCCAATTTACCGGGTCAATTCCCATTGTTGGTTGGTTATTATCACAGCGGATTAAAAAATTTGATTCTGGTTTCTGCCGGTCTTAACGGTACGTTGAATACCGGAGAGCATAAAATTCAAATTAGTAACGGCGTTCCATTAGGAACGTTGGGCAACGCATACCTCAACCAAATTAGCCAGCGCTGCACATCCTGGCAGTGCCAAATTTGGGGAGCAGGGGGACGTTTACGCCTGATGTTGTCTGCAGATTGAACAATTCGCTCTATTTTTAGTAGGTGGGATTACCGGGCCTACATTTCCGGTGGTACTATCACTGCGTTTTATGCGTAAAAGTCCTAATTCGAGGGTATCCATACCTTTTCAGACCAGGTTTAACTGATCAGACTGATATACTCGATGCGTTATTTATTGACATTAAGTTCAAAAAACGAACAGTCCAGGAGATTTCAATGGCTGCCCTTAATTCTAAAGTAAGAAAAGCTGTTATCCCGGTAGCGGGATTAGGCACCAGGATGCTACCCGCCACCAAGGCTATTCCGAAAGAAATGCTGCCACTGGTAGATAAACCATTAATCCAATATGTTGTTAACGAATGTATCGCCGCTGGGATTACTGAAATTGTTCTGGTGACACACTCTTCGAAAAATTCTATTGAAAACCATTTCGATACCAGCTTCGAACTCGAAGCGATGCTGGAAAAACGTGTAAAACGTCAGCTTCTGGAAGAAGTTCAGTCTATCTGTCCGCCGCACGTCACCATTATGCAGGTACGTCAGGGGCTGGCTAAAGGTCTGGGCCACGCGGTGCTGTGCGCGCATCCGGTTGTCGGCGATGAGCCGGTTGCGGTTATTCTGCCCGACGTGATTCTGGACGAATATGAGTCCGATCTGACCCGTGATAACCTGGCGGAGATGATTGCTCGCTTTGACGAAACGGGCGCCAGCCAGATCATGGTTGAGCCGGTTGAAGACGTCACCGCTTATGGTGTTGTTGACTGCAAAGGTGAAAGCCTGCAGCCTGGCGAAAGCGTGCCGATGGTTGGTGTTGTTGAGAAACCAAAAGCAGACGTCGCGCCGTCTAACCTGGCGGTAGTCGGTCGTTATGTGCTGAGCGCCGATATTTGGCCGCTGCTGGCGAAAACCCCTCCGGGAGCCGGTGATGAAATTCAGCTGACAGATGCTATCGATATGCTGATCGAGAAAGAAACCGTTGAAGCTTACCACATGAAAGGCAAAAGCCATGACTGCGGTAATAAGCTCGGCTATATGCAGGCCTTCGTAGAATATGGTGTTCGCCATAAAACTCTGGGCGAAGACTTTAAAGCCTGGCTTGCGCAAGCGGTCGCGAAGTAATATTCGCCACCCGAGAAACCGGTTCGCCTGATAGCGAACCGGTTTTTTTATGCCTGATACTTTCAGCGTGTAATGATAAAAAAAATCCCGCCGAAGCGGGATTTTTATATCAAGCGTAAAGCAAATTAGAGCAGGAAATCGTCCAGTGTTTTACCTTGCTCGTCCATTGCTTTCTTGATGACTGCCGGAGTACGACCCTGGCCAGTCCAGGTTTTAGTTTCGCCGTTTTCATCAACGTAGCTGTATTTTGCCGGACGTGCAGCACGTTTAGTTTTGGTGCCAGCTTTAACTGCTGCCATAGTGCTCAGCAGTTCATTCGGATCAATACCGTCAGCGATCAGCATTTCGCGGTACTGTTGCAGTTTACGAGTGCGCTCTTCAATTTCAGCAGCAGCGGCGCTTTCTTCTTCACGACGTTCGTTAACGACAACTTCTAATTTTTCCAGCATCTCTTCAAGCGTTTCAAGGGTGCATTCTCTTGCCTGCGCACGAAGAGTACGGATGTTGTTCAAAATTTTAAGTGCTTCGCTCATTGTAGTAATCTCAAACTTATATTGTGGGGTGGTTTGTTGAACTAATAATAGAGCGATAAAATCAGATGTGCAATAGGGGAGAATGTAAGGAATTCAAAATTACTTGTTATTTGTCTGGTTGATTAAATAATTTAAGTTAAATTTTCGCGCGACTTCACATCTTCTCGCTTATAGCTTAAGCATACGCACTGACGCTAAAACCATGAGTCAGGATGATTTTCCTGCGTTTCGAGAGTAAATTTATACTTCACGTGGATAAATATCACACTTCAGTTTTAGCGCATTAGTTATGGTGATGTTTAATATAAATTGGCGACCAAAACCCATTATAGTTGTCTGGAGAATGGCGGTTTAAGCACAAAACGACAATGATTTGTATCTGCTACCGTGGTGACGGTGATGTCTGAACGCTATTCCTTCGCTGGCCGTTTCATTTGTTGTAAAGCATTGTCATTAAACCAGCAGCAATACCGCCGTGAAAGCACGGTAGGCTCAGTAATATATGATACAATTGCGCGGTAAAACACATTGATTGGGGTTACGCAGCCGATGGCACAACTTTATTTTTACTATTCTGCAATGAATGCAGGTAAGTCTACTGCGCTGTTGCAGTCGTCGTACAATTACCAGGAACGAGGGATGCGTACCGTCGTTTATACCGCTGAAATTGACGACCGTTTTGGTTCTGGCAAAGTGAGCTCACGAATCGGGCTTTCTTCACCAGCGCGGCTGTATAATCCTCAGACGTCGTTATATGCCGATATAGCGTCAGAACATGCCCGCCAGCCCATCCATTGCGTACTGGTGGACGAAAGCCAGTTCCTGACCCGTGAACAGGTTCATGAGCTCTCAGAAGTCGTGGATGAGCTGGATATCCCTGTATTGTGCTACGGCTTGCGTACAGATTTCCGCGGTGAGTTATTCAGCGGTAGCCAGTATTTGTTAGCATGGTCGGATAAACTGGTTGAGTTAAAAACGATTTGCTTCTGTGGCCGTAAGGCAAGCATGGTGTTACGTCTTGATCAGGAAGGGCGGCCATACAATGAAGGAGAACAGGTAGTGATTGGCGGTAATGAGCGGTACGTTTCCGTATGCCGTAAGCATTATAAAGAGGCGTTAAGCACCGGTTCATTAACTCAGGTGCAAAGTAAGCTGCGTCACGGCGAATAATGCTGTAATTTCATTACCTTCAGGCGTCTAAATGGCGCCTGTTGTCTTTTATGGAATCGGTTCCTTTATTCCGACTTCACCAGATTTATTGCATTCACTACTCCTGGATGTAACTCTAATAAAGTACGAATATAAAAAAAGCCCCATCAATAGATGGGGCTTCGTTCATTTCAATTCTGCGAATTAAGCGGATTTTTTCGCTTTTTTCTCAGCTTTGGCCGGAGCCGCTTCTTTTTTCACAGCCGCCGCTTCACCTTCTACAAAGTCACGACCGTAGTAGGTATCCAGCAGAATCTGTTTCAGCTCGGCGATCAGCGGGTAGCGCGGGTTAGCGCCGGTGCACTGGTCATCGAAGGCGTCTTCAGACAGCTTATCGACGTGAGCCAGGAAATCAGCTTCCTGAACGCCGGCTTCGCGAATAGATTTCGGAATACCCAGTTCAGCTTTGAGGCTTTCCAGCCATGCCAGCAGTTTCTCGATTTTCGCCGCAGTGCGGTCGCCCGGAGCGCTCAGACCCAGGTGGTCTGCGATCTCAGCGTAGCGACGGCGCGCCTGCGGACGGTCATACTGGCTGAATGCGGTCTGCTTGGTCGGGTTGTCATTCGCGTTATAGCGGATAACGTTGCTGATCAGCAGGGCGTTTGCCAGACCGTGAGGAATGTGGAACTGCGAGCCCAGTTTGTGCGCCATTGAGTGGCACACGCCGAGGAAGGCGTTAGCAAACGCGATACCGGCGATAGTGGCGGCGCTGTGCACACGTTCACGGGCTACCGGGTTCTTAGAACCTTCATGGTAAGAGGCCGGCAGATACTCTTTCAGCAGTTTCAGCGCCTGCAGAGCCTGACCATCGGAGAACTCAGAAGCCAGTACGGAGACGTAAGCTTCCAGAGCGTGAGTCACGGCATCCAGACCACCGAAGGCACAGAGAGACTTCGGCATATCCATGACCAGGTTGGCATCGACAATCGCCATATCCGGAGTCAGAGCGTAGTCGGCCAGCGGATATTTCTGTCCAGTTGCATCGTCGGTTACCACGGCGAACGGGGTAACTTCAGAACCGGTACCGGAGGTGGTGGTAATGGCAACCATCTTGGCTTTGACGCCCATTTTCGGGAACTTGTAGATACGTTTACGGATATCCATAAAGCGCAGCGCCAGTTCTTCGAAGTGGGTTTCCGGGTGCTCGTACATGACCCACATGATTTTTGCCGCATCCATCGGGGAACCGCCGCCCAAGGCGATGATTACGTCTGGTT
This sequence comes from Klebsiella sp. SYXHC3, assembly GCF_057196925.1. NCBI lineage: Bacteria > Pseudomonadati > Pseudomonadota > Gammaproteobacteria > Enterobacterales > Enterobacteriaceae > Klebsiella > Klebsiella sp. SYXHC3. Next base: position 7,646 of record NZ_JBXUNG010000013.1, read on the forward strand.
TGAAGGAGTTGGCCAGATCCGCGCCTTTACGCACGATAGTCAGCGTTGGGTCAGCTTCAACTTCAAAGAACACTTCGGTTTCTACGCCAGCCGCTTTCAGTACGGAAGTGATCTGGTCCGCGTAACCGTTGTTGAACAGGAAGCGGTCAGTCACAATCAGCGCGCGTTTGTGACCATCAGTAATCACTTCATCCAGTGCGATTGGCAGTGAGCCACGACGGAAGTAGATAGATTTCGGAAGTTTATGCCACAACATGTTTTCAGCTCGCTTAGCAACGGTTTTCTTGTTGATCAGGTGTTTCGGACCAACGTTTTCAGAGATGGAGTTACCACCCCAGGAACCACAACCCAGAGTCAGGGAAGGTGCGAGTTTGAAGTTATACAGGTCGCCGATACCACCCTGGGAGGCCGGGGTGTTGATCAGGATACGCGCGGTTTTCATCATCTGGCCGAAGTAGGCCACGCGAGCCGGCTGGTTGTCCTGGTCGGTGTACAGGCAAGAGGTGTGACCGATACCGCCCATGGCGACCAGTTTTTCTGCTTTATTGACCGCGTCTTCGAAATCTTTCGCACGGTACATTGCCAGCGTCGGAGACAGTTTTTCGTGAGCGAACGGTTCGCTTTCGTCAACGTCGGTAACTTCGCCGATCAGAATCTTAGTGGTGGCTGGCACGGTGAAGCCTGCCAGTTCAGCGATTTTTGCCGCTGGTTGACCAACGATCGCCGCATTCAGCGCGCCATTTTTCAGGATGATGTCCTGAACGGCTTTCAACTCTTTACCCTGCAGCAGGTAGCCGCCGTGGCTGGCAAAACGCTCGCGGACGGCGTCGTAGACGGAGTCGACAACCACCACGGATTGTTCAGAAGCACAGATAACGCCGTTATCGAAGGTTTTCGACATCAGTACGGACGCCACAGCGCGTTTGATATCAGCCGTTTCATCAATAACAACCGGCGTGTTGCCCGCGCCAACGCCGATAGCTGGTTTACCGGAGCTATAAGCGGCCTTAACCATACCTGGGCCGCCGGTGGCGAGGATCAGGTTGATGTCAGGATGATGCATCAGTGCGTTAGACAGTTCTACGGAAGGCTGGTCGATCCAACCGATCAGATCTTTCGGCGCGCCTGCGGCAATCGCTGCCTGCAATACGATGTCCGCTGCTTTGTTAGTCGCGTCTTTAGCACGTGGGTGCGGAGAGAAGATGATGGCGTTACGCGTCTTCAGGCTGATCAGCGATTTGAAGATAGCAGTAGAAGTCGGGTTGGTAGTCGGGACGATACCGCAAATAATACCGATTGGCTCAGCAATGGTGATGGTACCGAAAGTGTCGTCTTCAGACAGGACGCCACAGGTCTTTTCATCTTTATAGGCGTTGTAGATATATTCGGAAGCGAAGTGGTTTTTGATCACTTTATCTTCAATAATACCCATGCCGGATTCGGCAACAGCCATTTTAGCGAGAGGGATTCGAGCATCTGCAGCGGCCAGAGCGGCAGCACGGAAGATCTTATCAACTTGTTCTTGAGTGAAACTGGCATATTCACGCTGGGCTTTTTTTACGCGCTCTACAAGTGCGTTAAGTTCAGCGACATTAGTAACAGCCATAATGCTCTCCTGATAATGTTAAACTTTTTTAGTAAAACAGTAGCTCGATTCGACATTATAGACAGGCTGTTAACAGCTTGCATGTAAATGTTAACGTAAAGATTTCTAACGCTTTGAACCCACTGATTTACTAAAAAAGCTTTGTCTCACTACGCACTCAGGTACTTCGGCCTTTCACTCTGTTGATGTAGCCAAGATTACTCACTTCTGAGTATTAATTACGTGATTTGGATCAATATTTGGCGATGCTGATACCTTTCAGCAGGTCAATAATTAACCAATCAAGTCAAGATTAATGATAAGATATGCATATTTAATGAATAAAGTGCATGCGCGAAACAAATATATAACAAATAAAATCAATAAACCCCGGCTGCATATTTGAGATGAATTGTGGCGATGAAAAGGGTATCTTCTGCGCAATTATTTTGTACCGATACTGTCAACAGCCTTTTTTAATGGTGCTGCGGAGTTCACTGTGACCCTACCGTTGTTTGATTTCGCTATTTATTTTAAATTTTTTATCGGCCTGTTCGCGCTGGTCAATCCGGTTGGCATCATTCCGGTTTTCATTAGTATGACCAGTTACCAGACGGCGCTGGTACGTAATAAGACGAATCTGACGGCTAACCTGTCGGTGGGTATCATCCTGCTTACCTCGCTCTTTCTTGGCGATGGCATCTTACAAATTTTCGGCATCTCAATTGATTCCTTCCGTATTGCCGGCGGGATCCTGGTGGTGACGATCGCCATGTCGATGATCAGCGGCAAACTCGGCGAAGATAAACAAAATAAACAAGAGAAGTCGGAGACGGCCATTCGTGAAAGCATCGGTGTCGTACCGTTGGCATTACCTTTAATGGCGGGGCCGGGGGCTATTAGTTCCACGATCGTGTGGGGCACGCGTTATCACTCGATTGCCCATCTGATTGGTTTTTCAATCGCTATTGCGTTGTTTGCCGCCTGTTGTTGGGGAATTTTCCGCATGGCGCCATGGTTAGTCAGATTGCTGGGGCAGACCGGTATTAACGTCATTACACGTATCATGGGTCTGTTACTGATGGCTTTAGGCATCGAGTTTATTGTTACCGGGATTAAAGCGTTGTTTCCTGGATTGACAGCATAGCCGGTGTATCAGGCGCGGGGTTGGGCCTCGCGTTTGAAAGATTATTAGCAAAAGTTATTCCTGGCACTAATAAAAAAGACAAACGATAACTTTTGCTAATGATGATTTAATTTTATATTTATCATATGGTTAGTTGATTTTATTCTATCTCGCCGTACTGTCTTTCTCCTGTCGTCACTGTTATTTTCATCACACCATTCTCTGGCGCTTGCTGTCGGATCATTGAAATGATATTAGTAATTTCATTGAGACAGCAGATTAATGTGCTAAAAAATAGACAACTGTTAAATTTTTGTACAAAAAAGCAACTTCGCGCGCAGGGCCGGGCCGCAAAACGACAGGGTGGTCCTATCTTGCTGATTAAAAACAATGTTTTTTCTTTTTTGGCGTTATAAGCCTTACGATAAGCACGGTAAAAAAAACAATAAAAGAGAATCCGGTAACATATTTGCAAATTGCATTGGCGGACAAGAAATCGTTTTGGTACTTTCCGGCCTGATCGCTAACTAACTAATATGCACAAATGAGAATTATTATTAAATGACTCGTTGTGCCGACATTCCCCTCTGGACAGGGGGTAAAGAATCGACGTCAAGGCTGCCGTTTGAGCGGTCGTAATAAATAAGTCGGTGATAGCAAGCAGTAAAATCTGACAGCGGCAAAGACTCCTGCACTGTACAGAATCCCTATAAGGGAAAAATAACAGGCTGGTTAAATAACCAGTAATTATAATGAGTGGAGTAACAACACATGACCATCATCACTAAAAAAAGTCTGGTAGCGGCGGGAATTTTATCTGCGCTCATCACCGCAAATGTTGCTATGGCAGCGGATGTTCCTGCCGGGGTGCAACTGGCGGATAAACAAACGCTGGTGCGTAATAACGGGGCAGAGGTGCAATCTCTGGATCCGCATAAAATTGAAGGTGTACCGGAGTCCAACGTTAACCGCGATCTGTTTGAAGGGTTAGTGATTGGCGATCTTAACGGCCATCCTGTTCCGGGCGTTGCCGAATCGTGGGATAACAAAGATTTTAAAGTCTGGACTTTCCATATTCGCAAAGATGCCAAATGGTCTGATGGCTCGCCGGTTACCGCGCAAGATTTCGTTTATAGCTGGCAGCGTCTGGCCGACCCGAAAACAGCATCACCGTACGCCAGCTATCTCCAGTACGGCCATGTCGCCAACGTCGATGAGATTATCGCTGGCAAAAAACCAGCAACCGATCTCGGCGTCAAAGCGATCGACGACAAAACCTTTGAAGTCACCCTGAGCGAGCCGGTCCCTTATTTCTATAAACTCCTTGTCCATCCATCCGTTTCCCCAGTACCAAAAGCCGCCATCGAAAAATATGGTGAAAAATGGACTCAGCCGGCGAATATCGTCACCAATGGCGCCTATAAACTAAAAGATTGGGTGGTGAACGAACGTATTGTGCTCGAGCGTAATACGAATTACTGGGACAACGCTAAAACGGTTATTAACCAGGTAACTTACCTGCCAATTTCTTCTGAAGTTACCGATGTGAACCGCTACCGCAGCGGCGAAATCGACATGACCTATAACAACATGCCGATTGAACTGTTCCAGAAGCTGAAAAAAGAGATCCCGAAAGAAGTTCACGTCGATCCTTATCTGTGTACTTATTATTACGAAATCAATAACCAGAAAGCGCCATTTACCGACGTACGCGTCCGTACCGCGCTTAAGCTGGCGCTGGATCGCGATATTATCGTCAATAAAGTGAAAAACCAGGGCGATCTGCCGGCTTACAGTTACACCCCGCCATACACCGACGGCATGAAACTCGTTGAACCCGAGTGGTTCAAATGGTCTCAGGAAAAGCGTAATGAAGAAGCGAAAAAATTACTGGCGGAAGCCGGTTATACCGCTGATAAGCCGCTGACCTTTAACCTGCTGTATAACACTTCCGACTTACATAAAAAACTGGCTATTGCCGTGGCGTCCATCTGGAAGAAAAACCTTGGCGCTAACGTTAAGCTGGAAAATCAGGAGTGGAAAACCTTCCTCGACAGCCGCCATCAAGGCACCTTTGACGTCGCCCGCGCCGGCTGGTGTGCTGATTACAATGAGCCGACATCGTTCCTGAACACCATGCTCAGCGATAGTTCTAACAACACGGCGCATTATAAGAGCCCGGCATTTGATAAGATCATCGGCGATACCTTGCAGGTCACCGATGAAGCGAAACGCGCAGAGCTGTACGCGCAGTCGGAGCAACAGTTGGATAAAGATTCCGCGATTGTTCCGGTTTACTACTATGTGAACGCGCGCCTGGTTAAACCGTGGGTTGGCGGTTATACCGGTAAAGACCCGTTGGATAATATTTACGTGAAGAACCTTTATATTATCAAACATTAATGGCAAGACGTGGGGCAGGCAGAGCTTGCCCCACCGTGTCTGAATTCATCGCACTCGATAGGCACAGGCCAGAAGGTACGGGCAATGTTAAAATTCATATTACGTCGCTGTCTGGAAGCGATTCCGACGCTATTCATCCTTATTACTATCTCTTTCTTCATGATGCGTCTCGCGCCGGGCAGTCCTTTTACCGGTGAACGTACGCTGCCGCCGGAAGTCATGGCGAACATTGAAGCGAAATATCATTTAAACGACCCCATCATGACCCAGTACTTCAATTATCTGAAGCAGCTGGCGCACGGTGATTTTGGTCCTTCCTTTAAATATAAAGATTATTCGGTGAACGATCTGGTGGCATCAAGCTTCCCGGTTTCCGCCAAATTAGGCCTTGCCGCCTTTTTATTAGCGGTAATCCTGGGCGTCAGCGCCGGGGTTATTGCCGCGTTAAAACAAAATACCAAATGGGACTACGCGGTGATGGGGGTGGCAATGACCGGCGTCGTCATACCGAGTTTTGTGGTGGCGCCGCTATTGGTGATGATTTTCGCCATCACGTTGCATTGGCTGCCTGGCGGCGGTTGGAACGGCGGGGCGCTGAAATTTATGATCCTGCCGATGGTGGCGTTATCGCTGGCATATATTGCCAGTATCGCCCGTATTACCCGTGGATCGATGATTGAAGTTTTGCACTCCAACTTCATCCGTACCGCACGGGCGAAAGGCCTGCCGATGCGCCGAATTATCTTCCGCCACGCGCTGAAGCCTGCGTTGCTGCCGGTGCTTTCCTATATGGGGCCGGCATTCGTCGGCATTATCACCGGCTCAATGGTTATCGAAACGATTTACGGCCTGCCGGGTATTGGCCAGTTATTCGTTAACGGGGCACTTAACCGCGACTACTCGCTGGTGCTCAGCCTGACGATTCTGGTCGGCGCGCTGACCATTCTGTTTAACGCGATCGTCGACGTACTGTACGCCGTTATCGATCCGAAAATTCGCTACTGAAGCCGGAGTTCGCCATGATGTTAAGTAAGAAAAACAGCGAGGCGCTGGAGCACTTCAGTGAGAAGCTGGAAGTTGAGGGCCGTAGCCTGTGGCAGGATGCGCGTCGTCGCTTTATGCATAACCGCGCGGCGGTGGCCAGCCTGATTGTGCTGGTGATTATTGCACTGTTTGTGACTATCGCTCCAATGCTGTCGCAGTTCTCCTATTTCGATACCGACTGGGGGATGATGTCCAACGCTCCGGATATGGAGTCTGGTCACTATTTTGGTACCGATTCATCCGGCCGCGACCTGCTGGTGCGCGTGGCGATTGGCGGGCGCATATCGTTGATGGTTGGCGTTGCCGCGGCGCTGGTGGCGGTGATCCTCGGTACCCTCTATGGTTCGCTTTCCGGCTATCTCGGCGGCAAAGTGGACTCGGTGATGATGCGTTTACTGGAAATCCTCAACTCCTTCCCGTTTATGTTCTTTGTGATCCTGCTGGTCACCTTCTTTGGCCAGAACATCCTGCTGATCTTTGTGGCTATCGGGATGGTGTCGTGGCTGGATATGGCGCGTATCGTACGCGGTCAGACCCTGAGTCTGAAACGTAAAGAGTTCATTGAAGCCGCGCAGGTCGGCGGGGTCTCTACCGCGAATATCGTTATTCGTCATATCGTGCCGAACGTGCTGGGTGTAGTTGTGGTTTACGCATCATTGTTGGTACCTAGCATGATTCTGTTCGAATCCTTCCTGAGCTTCCTCGGCCTTGGGACCCAGGAGCCGCTGAGCAGTTGGGGCGCATTACTCAGTGATGGCGCCAACTCAATGGAGGTATCGCCGTGGCTGTTGTTGTTCCCTGCCGGGTTCCTGGTGGTAACGCTGTTTTGTTTTAACTTTATCGGCGATGGCCTGCGTGATGCCCTCGACCCGAAAGACCGCTAAGGAGCGCCGTCATGAGCACAATTGAAATGACTAAAGCGCCGCAGGCCGCGCAGCAAAGCGGTCTGCTGCTGGATGTGAAGGATCTTCGGGTGACGTTTAAAACGCCAGACGGCGATGTCACCGCGGTTAACGATCTGAATTTTAACCTGAGGGCCGGCGAAACCTTAGGCATCGTCGGTGAGTCAGGTTCCGGTAAATCGCAAACGGCGTTCGCGCTAATGGGACTTTTGGCCGCGAATGGCCATATTAGCGGTTCCGCCACTTTTAACGGTCGCGAAATCCTTAATTTGCCCGAGCGCGATCTGAATAAGCTGCGTGCCGAACAGATTTCGATGATTTTCCAGGACCCGATGACCTCGTTGAACCCTTATATGCGGGTCGGCGAGCAGTTGATGGAAGTGCTGATGCTGCATAAAGGGCTGAGCAAAGCCGCGGCTTTTGAAGAGTCGGTAAGGATGCTTGATGCGGTAAAGATGCCGGAAGCGCGCAAGCGCATGAAGATGTTCCCGCACGAGTTCTCCGGCGGGATGCGCCAACGCGTGATGATCGCCATGGCGCTGTTATGTCGGCCAAAACTGCTGATCGCGGATGAACCGACCACCGCGTTGGACGTCACGGTGCAGGCGCAGATCATGACCTTGCTCAACGAGCTGAAGCGCGAATTCAACACCGCGATTATTATGATTACCCACGACCTCGGCGTGGTCGCGGGGATCTGCGATAAGGTACTGGTGATGTACGCCGGGCGCACCATGGAATACGGTCAGGCGCGCGACGTCTTCTATCAACCGTCGCACCCGTACTCGATCGGTTTACTCAATGCGGTACCGCGTCTCGATGGCGAAGGCGATTCCTTGCTAACGATTCCAGGCAACCCGCCGAACCTGCTGCGTCTGCCGAAAGGGTGTCCTTTCCAGCCGCGCTGCCCGCATGCCATGGAAATCTGTAATAGCGCTCCGCCTCTGGAGTCGTTTGCGCCAGGCCGCCTGCGTGCCTGCTTTAAACCGGTGGGGGACCTGCTATGAACGCCGTGATCGAACAAAGAAAAGTGCTGCTCGAAATTGCCGATCTGAAGGTGCATTTTGATATTAAAGATGGCAAGCAGTGGTTCTGGCAGCCATCAAAAACGCTCAAAGCGGTCGATGGCGTCACTCTGCGCCTGTATGAAGGCGAAACGCTGGGGGTGGTTGGCGAATCCGGCTGCGGTAAATCGACCTTCGCCCGCGCCATTATCGGCCTGGTGAAAGCCACCGACGGTAAAGTCGCCTGGTTGGGTAAAGACCTGCTGGGTATGAAACCTGAAGAGTGGCGCGATGTGCGTAGTGATATCCAGATGATCTTTCAGGATCCGCTGGCCTCACTGAATCCGCGTATGACCATTGGCGAAATCATCGCTGAACCGCTGCGGACCTATCACCCGAAGATGCCTCGTCAGGAAGTGCGCGATCGCGTGAAGGCGATGATGATGAAGGTCGGCCTGTTGCCGAACCTGATTAACCGCTATCCACACGAATTCTCCGGCGGCCAGTGTCAGCGCATTGGTATCGCGCGTGCGCTGATCCTTGAGCCTAAGTTGATTATTTGCGATGAGCCGGTTTCGGCGCTGGACGTTTCCATTCAGGCGCAGGTGGTGAACTTACTACAGCAACTGCAACGGGAGATGGGGCTATCATTGATTTTTATCGCCCATGATCTGGCGGTAGTAAAACATATTTCCGACCGTGTGCTGGTGATGTATTTAGGCCACGCGGTGGAGTTGGGGACCTATGATGAGGTGTACCACAATCCGCTGCACCCTTATACCAAAGCGCTGATGTCGGCGGTGCCGGTGCCGGATCCCGATCTGGAGAAAAACAAAACCATCCAACTGCTGGAAGGGGAGTTGCCTTCGCCGATTAATCCGCCATCGGGTTGTGTATTCCGCACCCGATGCCCATTGGCCGGGCCCGAATGCGCCAAAACGCGGCCGGTGCTGGAGGGCAGTTTCCGCCATGCGGTTTCCTGCCTGAAGGTAGACCCGTTATAATCACTCGGGCTGACTGATGTCAGCCCTTTTTTATTGTGAGGTTAACGTGGCAGTTTCGCTTTCCGCCGCCCGTTTGCGGCTTTACCATCTACTCTTCGATCAAACTCGTCGCTCCGGCCGCCGTTTTGAAGGGCTTTGCGGTTTATTTGCCCTGTTGAGCGTGGTTATTATTTTTGTTGAGTCTGGACTCGGTTCGCAGTATCACCTGTCGCTAGATGAATGGCATGTTTTTGTCTGGCTGGAATTAGGAATTACCGCGGTCTTCACCGTGGAATATATTTTACGCGTAATAAGCTGGCCGAATCCGCTGCGCTATATCTTCAGCTTCTGGGGATTTATCGATCTGGCGACCGTTCTGCCGCTGTATGTAATGTGGTTATGGCCGGAAATGAGCCTTGAGTATGTCTTTGCCTGGCGGGCCATGCGGGTTATCCGCGCGCTGCGTATTCTCAAACTGCTGCGCTTTATGCCGTCGCTGAATATTTTTTGGCGGGCTATCATCAGCGCCCGTCACCAGCTCATTCTGTTCTACTCGTTTATTGCTATTGTGATGGTGATTTTTGGCTCGCTGATGTATTTAATTGAAGGGCCGCAATACGGGTTTACCACCTTAAATGCCTCGGTCTACTGGGCAATCGTCACCATTACTACCGTGGGATACGGCGACATTACGCCGCATACGCCATTAGGGCGGATACTCGCCTCGGTGCTTATTCTCATCGGTTATTCTATCATCGCCATCCCGACCGGGCTGATTACGACGCATATGACGACGGCGCTACAAAACCGACGTGCCCGCCGCGTTTGCCCAAACTGCAGTAACGCCGAGCATGATAAAAATGCCCGTTTCTGCCACGCCTGCGGAACAGAATTACCGCAATAACGTATAAAACAAAAAGCCTGCCGATGTTACCGTCGGCAGGCTTTTCTACAGGCGCATTAGCTTAATGCTTATTCGCGCCACAGAATGTGGCACAGCTTGTGATCTTTTTCCCGGCATAGCAGAACGCGAGCGAAAATATCGTTGATCTCGCCGCCATCGGTATCGGCCAGGCCAATAACGACTTCGGCGAAGAAATCTGGATTGAGGTCGTAATCGACATGCTCTTGCCAGTCTTCCGCCGGGTCAAACAGTTCGGCGCCGCCGCGCTCTTCAAACTGCAGATTGAAAAGAATGATATCCGCCGGGTCGAGGTTATCGGCCGCCAGCTCAAGAAAGATATCGTAGGCCTGTTCGAGCGTTTCGTCTTCGGTCAGGCGATTGTTTAAATCCATATCCATGATTGCTACCCGTTAAGCATCTGATGGGCACGTTTTACAGCAACGGGCTGAAGAAGTAAAACAGTCGCTCTGCGATCCGCTGCCATAGCGGTCGTTTGGCCCACAGTTTTGCATCCAGCAGGCGCGAGCGGGAGATGTAATCGTCCTGCACCGCCGCCAGGTCGCCGCCAAAGCCCACGTCGTCGATCGCCAGCGTGATCTCGAAATTGAGCCACAGGCTGCGCATATCAAGATTAACGGTACCGACCAGGCTCAGTTCGCCATCTACCAGCACGCTTTTGGTATGTAGCAGGCCGCCTTCGAATTGATAAATTTTCACCCCAGCAGCAAGCAGTTCAGTGAAGAAGGCGCGGCTGGCCCAGCCTACCAGCAGGGAGTCGTTTTTGCGCGGCATAATAATACTGACCTCGACGCCGCGCTGGGCTGCGGTACAGATGGCGTGCAGCAGATCATCACTGGGGACGAAGTAGGGGGTGGTCATGATCAGATGTTCTTTCGCCGCATAAGCCGCAGTTAACAACGCCTGATGAATCAAATCTTCCGGGAAGCCGGGGCCGGAAGCAATAGTATGAATGGTATGCCCGTTAGCCTCTTCAAACGGCATGATATTGACGTCCGGCGGCGGGGGTAAAATTCGCTTGCCGGTTTCAATTTCCCAGTCGCAGGAGTAGACAATCCCCATGGCCGTAGCCACCGGGCCTTCCATTCGCGCCATCAGATCGACCCACTGGCCGACGCCGGAATCCTGTTTGAAGTAGCGTGGATCGACCATATTCATGCTGCCGGTGTAGGCGATATAGTTGTCGATCATCACCATTTTACGATGCTGACGTAGATCCATGCGGCGTAAGAACACGCGCATCAGATTAACTTTAAGCGCTTCAACCACCTCGATACCGGCGTTACGCATCATTGCCGCCCACGGGCTGCGGAAGAAGGCGACGCTGCCGGCTGAATCGAGCATTAGCCGACAATGCACGCCGCGGCGCGCGGCGGCCATCAGCGACTCGGCGACCTGATCGGCCATTCCGCCGGGCTGCCAGATATAGAACACCATCTCGATATTGTGTCGTGAGAGCTGAATATCGCGAATCAACGCCTGCATCACGTCATCGGATTCGGTTAGCAACTGCAGTTGGTTACCCTTAACGCCGGCGATCCCCTGGCGACGTTCACAGAGTTTGAACAGCGATTCGGCAACCGGGCTATTTTCTTGCGCAAAGATATGCTTGCAGCTTTTCAGGTCCGTTAGCCATTTGGCGGTAGAGGGCCACATGGCGCGCGCGCGCTCGGCGCGCCGTTTTCCAAGATGCAATTCGCCGAAGGAAAGATAGGCGATAATTCCCACCAGCGGCAGGATGTAAATAATCAGTAACCACGCCATGGCGGAAGGCACCGCACGGCGTTTCATTAGAATGCGTAATGTCACGCCGGCAATCAGCAGCCAGTACCCCAGAATGACCAGCCAGTTTACGACCGTGTAAAAGGTTGTCATAGATGAAAAATCCTTTTGAATAGCCCGATGCCATGAGTTTACGCATCAACATCCATCTGGCAAATAAAAACGCAGCGAAAGCGATGGTCAGACAGATTCATCGGTTTATAATGGGGCGTGTTTTCACTCGTAGAGTAGTAGCAATGAAGCGTAGTAGAACGGAAGTAGGGCGCTGGCGCATGCTTAGACAAGTAAGTCGCCGTAAATCGCGCTGGCTGGAAGCCCAATCGCGCCGCAACATGCGGATTCTTTCAATCAGGAAGTGCCTGGTAAAACGGCAGCGTCATGCTTTGCTGTTCACCTTCTCTGAATTTTGAGAGTAAAAATTAAAGGCACCGTGAATCGCCGCGGGTTTAACAGACACCTCAGGGTCACTGAAGATGACTTAAAGAGAGGTGCCCATGAGCGGTAAGCGTTATTCTGAAGAGTTTAAAATTGAAGCAGTCAAACAGGTTGTTGATCGTGGTCATTCTGTTTCCAGTGTTGCAACACGTCTCGATATCACCACTCACAATCTTTAGGCCTGGATAAAGAAGTACGGTCCGGATTCTTCCACTCATAATGAACAGTCAGATGCTCAGGCCGGGATCCGCCGTCTCCAGACAGACCAGATGCTGACCGGGCAGATCAAACAGTTCTGGCTTGAGTCTGGCTGCGTCTATGGTTAACGCAAGTGCGTGATACCGGACAGGCACAAGACAGCGGACCCGGTGGCTTACATTCGTGAATTTTCCAGCGTCATTCACGCGGAATACGGAACACTGCTGCAGGACCTGCGCAGAGAATAGCGATGCCGTTCGTCATTTTGCATTTATGAATGGCACGATTATGCGGGATACTTACACACTGGCTTCTCCCCCTCTTTACAGGTTCCTCTGACTCCACGTCAAACCATGCCTCTTACAGAAAATCCTCTCTCTGTGGCGTAAAAGTATCCAGCAATATACCGGCCTCCAGACACTCGCAACCGTGTATGATATTCGGTTGTTTGTAGAGTGTGTCACCGGCTTTCACCTCACGAGTCTCATCGCCAATGGTGAACACAAAGCGCCCGGAAAGCACATAGGTCAGTTGTTCGTGAATATGCCGGTGGAGTGCCCCGATAGCACCCTTTTCAAAATGTACTTCGACCGCCATCAGCGAACCACTGTGCGCCAGAATCCGCCTGCGTACTCCGTTACCGAGATCTTCCTCCGAAGTCTCGTCCCTAAAAATAAACATAGTTACTCCTTACCAAGTGAACTGACCAGAGTATCCGGTATTTGTGCAAGATAAAGGGCCGGCAGGCCTTCGAAATCAGATGTAAATAACACGTCCCGGTCGTCGGGTGAAAAAGAGGGATGCGGATGGGTAACCTGCCGGTCGCCGTCCAGCACCTGCCAGGAACTCTGATGTGTCGCCAGTGGCGCATAGCGGCGGGTTCGGGTGTCAAAGAGATAGAGAAAGGGATCGTTTTCGATGACATGCCCTGAGGTATCCTGTACATCCACCGGGGTACCCGAGCCATCACCCACCAGCAGCGTGCCATCGGCATTGCTCATCAGATGTGAGCAGGCCGGCATTGTCATCAGGCTGCTGTCTTCTCCGGTTTGTGGTGAGAAGCGGCGAATGTAACGCTCGGAATGACCTTTAAGGTATGAAACGTAGAGGAGTGCGGAACCATCCGGTACCCAGAACTCATGGGTACAGCTTTCTTCCGGCGCATGAGTTTTCACTTTGCGTACGTTACTCCCGTCTTCGTTGACCAGCCACATGCGTGCATCCACAAGATCGTGAGGTCCCTCATGACAGAATGCCACCGTACTGTCGTCGTAAGGTCGATAGAGGGGATGTCCAAGCCATTCGTTCGCTTCATGGATCACCCGCGTGGAACCGTTATGCAGATCCACCTGCAACAGGCGACAATGCGGACGACGCAGATAAAACGTCCGGAATTTTTGCCAGTCGGTGAGCGGTGTCCAGTCATCACGGGCAATTTCGATACCGACCAGACGCGTACATTCGCTGTTTGCTACCCAGGTGCCATAGCCAACCCATTCCTCCGGTACCGTATAGATCGTATGTTCGCTGTAATCATCCAGACTGACACGACGTAATTCCCGTTCGTTTTTCACGTAATAAAGGCTGCGATCGTCGGGCGACAAAAAGCCACCGAAAGTATTGTCACCACGACCGTGTGTAAGTTGAACGGCGGTCTGTTTTTGCCGGTCCAGCAGGTAATAGTTGCGATGACCGTCAAATTCAGCAGCAAACAGGAGTTTACTGCCGTCACGTGTAAAGCTTTTTTGATAGAAATAGTTGCGATGACATATCACATCTGGTGGTGTCAGACGCGTTATCCGAGCCCCGGTATGCGGGTCACTGAAATGGTGAAAATGTAACTGAATCGTTGAACCCTTAGCCATTACTAGCCCCTGCATTACAGAAGGAAATTTTATTATGAAATTGTGTTTCATAATAATAAAAACAAAGTATCTTTTCTGTCGAGGGGGAATGTCCAGTACCGATGATGGAAATGTAACCCCGGTCACAATTTCTTCAGAAGCGCCCTTAGCAATGTTTTTAATGTGAACATACTCACCTTTCTTTACGGCTATCCTGACTATAAAACACAGTCTTATAAAATCTAAAACGCTATTTCGTTTCTTGTTTGATAACAAAGGGCAGGGTTATGAAGATAGAAAGACCAGTTCTTTTCAGGCATCAGCTCGCATATGGAGGGGGTAACTTGCTGGGTAGCGGGGCACTGGCTATTGCCGGTATCTGGTTACTTTACTTTTACACCACCTTTTGTGGTCTGACACTGCTGCAGGCTTCGGCTATTTTTTCGGTTGCCAGTATTATTGATGCCATCAGCAATCCGCTCATGGGATATATTTCAGATAATTTCGGCAAAACGCGTCTCGGTAAACGCTTTGGCCGCCGCCGGTTCTTCATTCTGCTGGGCATCCCCCTGATGATGGTCTACCCCCTGCTGTGGATCGATGGATTTGGTTTCTGGTATTACCTTTGTACCTATGTGTTGTTTGAGTTGATCTACACCTCTGTCATGGTGCCCTATGAAACACTCGCCACTGAAATGACCGCAGATTTCGCGAAACGATCTAAACTCACTGGTTTTAAAGCTATTTTTGGTAAAGTAGCCAACTTTCTCGCCGCTTTCATTCCGGGCCAGTTCATTCTTGTTTACGGTAAAGAATCGGCCACCCCATTTTTTTACACCGCCCTGACATATGGGGTGATTTTATGTGTGGCGATGGGGACACTCTGGTATTACTCGTGGGAGCGCCCGGCCGCAGATGCTTCGCCGGAAAGTGAAGAAAACACCACGCTCAGCCATGCAATGCTGGCATTGCTGAGGGAGATGAGATCGACTTTTTCACTGCGTGTTTTTCGCAAACATCTGGGTATGTATTTGTGCGGCTTCGGGGCAGAGTGGCTGTTTGCTTCTGTCTTTACCTACTTTATCATTTTTGTCCTGCAGTATGATCCGACCATGGTATCCGGACTGAGCAGCCTGAACTCCGTACTTCAGCTCTTTTCCACAGCTATTTTTATTGCTATCTGCGTAAAACATGGGTTCAGCAAGCCCTATATACTTGCGCTGGGTATCGTTATTTTTTCCGTACTGTGTTATGCCGCGCTCTTTTTTTTCCACCTACCTCAACAGTATGCCACTGCGGCGATGCTGGCGATTACCGTTGTCTTCGGGATCGGTACGGGCGGGGTGTATTACATTCCCTGGACTGTGTATACCTTTCTCGCTGATGTTGACGAAGTCTTTACCGGACGCCGCCGTGAGGGGATCTATGCCGGCACGATGACCTTCTCCGGTAAACTTGTGCGCTCTGTGATTGTGTTTACTATGGGAGCGATCCTGAGTTTCTATGGATTCCAGTCTAAATCGCAAACCCAGCCGGAAAGTGCGGTAATGGCTATTGCGCTGGTCTTTTGCGTCGGTGTGATTGCACTGGCTCTCGCGGGGATTTATTTCAGCGCGCAGATGAAGCTGAACCGGAAGGCACATCTGGTGGTGCTTGCTGAGGTGGCACGTATCCGGGCTGGTGGCCAGATTTCACATGTCACAGCGGATGTTCGTGCCGTCATGGAAGCCCTGATCGGTTTTCCGTATGAACAATGCTGGGGTAACAGTACCGTCTGTTGCGATGGCAGAAACAAGCATCCTGACAGGACACCACTTGTCGGCACGACCCGACAACCCTGAGGTATACCGGTTTCTGTCAGGGCTCGGAAGGGAGGCGGAGTCAGAAGCCGGTGATGTTTCTTCTACCCCCCGGAAGGAGCACCTTTTCCTGACGCTGTCGCATCTCATGGTTTGCGAAACCAGTTCAGTCTGGCCGGATGAACCAGCCCGTGCAATGCGCGGGAATAATCCAGAACCAGCCCGGGAGTCCAGGCCATGGTAGTGGCACGGCGGCGGAGTTGTGCTGCGATCCAGAGCTCCGGCTGCAAAAAGAGCCGTAAAAAAACTGACCAGCCGCTCCGGTTGCACAGCACACCATCTAACGCGGCTTCAAGTGCGTAGGCCACACTGCTGGAGCAATTTCGCCAGGTAAGGTTATATATTTCCTGGCGGCGATAGTATGTAGCGAATGCCCGGAGTGATACCGCGTTGAAAGTATGAAAACAAACCTGTCTGTCGGCTTCACACCAGGCGGCGGACTCTGATGCGTAACTGTCCTGAAATTTTCCGGGTACATTATTCTCCCGTACGGCCCGGAGTGTGCGAAAAAACTCCGAAGGGGACCGATCTATATCCACTGCCGGGTAAAGACTGATATAGATATCCTGCATCTCCAGCGCGGCATGTCCGGTAGAAATGACCCCGGCAGAATCCACTGCTGCAATATAGCGATTCATCACTGGCCGGGGGAGAGTGTCCTGGGTAGCAGAACCTTCCGGTGTCCAGACCAGAACCCGGAGCTCTGTCGCTTCCAACGCCACTTCTTCCTGACAGGGATGCTGTGGTTCTGTATTTGTCGGCGCGTATCCTGTGCTGTCCGGAGACTGGACATCAAAAATAGTCACCCCCGGGGCCAGACTTCGGAGCCGAAAAGCAAGCAGAATGCAGTCAACGGCACTGAGCAGCATCAGCGCCCCGATGAACTGAGGAACCGTTCCATCATGATGAGTGGGATAGGGCTGGAAAAGGAATACCGCATACAGGATCTGACACATCCCGCCAGCCAGCGCGCGTCTCCAGTACGGATAACGAACCACCCAGGCGGCAGCAACCTGAAAAGCGCCGGACAACAAACAGATAAATCCCAGTATGATAGCCAGGAGGAGATTACTGCCTGAATATCCTGACAGAATAAGCAGGGCCACGGCTCCAATAATCCCACCTTTAAACAGATAAATTCCTCGCTTAGCCCCGGTGGCACCGGATGACGCAACAAGCGTTAACAGACTCTCGCACAAAAGAAACCAGCCAAAAAGTCCGAGCGGAAAATAGCGTGCTCCCAGCATACCGTCCGCCAGTACCAGAAAACCGAAAAGACCCCACATCAGACCTGCAGCAGTAAGAAGGTACCGGTTGCCACCGATAAAACGTCGGCCGCATAAAAGCAGTGCAATCTGCAGCATATTCAGTGGTCCTCCGGACGGATAACGGAAACCGGACCACTGGCGGGTAACCAGTATCCGACGAGGAATCCACCTGTTGTACCGGGCAAAAAGAATAGTCCCCGCTCGCAGATCAGTACGTGCTCATCTCCCGGCAATGTAAGCCGAAATATCAACGATCCGCCTACGGGCAGGCCGCGGATCGCCTGTTCCCAGCGTGATGTTAACTGTTGCCTGACAGCAGTATCCACGCTCTGGAGCAGGATTTTTCTGTCAGGCAGGTGTGCCACCGTATCTGCCAGCACCGGTGTTCCCTGCAGATCCCAGTCGATCCGGCCACTTCGGATATCCATGCGAAAGGCGGTTTCTTCGTGATGCATCTGCTTACGCCCCGGACCGTTTAGCTTATCCGGCAACCGCAGTAACAGCCGGACAAAGATAGTCAGGATGGCCGTACCGGACAGGTATCCCTGAGCGAGAAGCAGCGGTTCGCCCGGATCCAGGCCATTAATAAAAAAGGGGCCTGTCTGGTGCCATGAAAAGGAAACCACAACGATGCTCAGTGCCAGAAAAGCCAGCGCGCCGGCTTGGGCACCGGCGATGACCGGGACGACAGCAGTCAACAGGACCGGCAAGCAGGCCAGTCCGTAAATGAGCCCCGCCCGGGACTCTTCCCCGGAAGGGGAAGAGAAAATGAGTATGGCAATCACCGCGACCAACAGCACGCTGGCGAGGGTCTTTACGACGTCCCTCGTTGCCTTCCGGGCTGGCTCCCATGTCAGACCTGTCAGTATGGTAGTGGCGACGATGTTGCCGCTGACATTTGCCGCCCACCACAAAGCAGTGGTATCCGCAAAAGACACGGGATGACGCGAAGACAGCCATCCTGCTGCGGCCATACCAGCCAGCGCGCTGATGATAAGAGTACTGATTAGCCAGACACATACCTTACGAAAATCATCCTGTCCACGACTGTAGTGCTGTACGGCCAGCGCTACTGTAACGTCACCACTGACTGAAATCAGGGAAAGTATCAGGGATGTTTCCGAAGAATGGCGCATCAGCAGATCCATCCCTGCGCGGGCAGCAAAGAGCACGATATACATTGCGGGCCAGAATCGTCGCGGCAGAGAAAGGAAAGCGCTGACAGCAGCACCGGCAGGAAACCAGACCATCGCTACACGATTTTGCGGATCGTCCAGTTTCAGAGAGATAAATGCCAGAATAAGATAAATGACGGGCCAGATAATGAGGGCAGGAAGATAGTTTTTTTCTGCAATCTGTATACGTTTCGGCATATCCAGTACCTGCAGGTAATATCAGTGCGTGACGGTGGAGGAAAACAGCTGAATGACCACCACCCCCGACAGTATCAAGCCCATCCCTGCAATGGCGGGAAGATCAAGCTTCTGGCCGAAGAGAAACCAGGAAAAAATGGAGACAAGAAAGATGCCCAGGCCGGCCCATATCGCGTAAGCGATCCCCAGATTCATGACCTTAACGACCTGAGAGAGTCCGTAAAATGACACGGCATAACCGGCGACGACCCCAAGGGAAGGAAGCAGGCGTGTGAATCCTTCTGATGCTCTGACCATGGTTGTTGCAAAGGTTTCGGCCGCGATGGCCAAAATCAGGATGATCCACGTGTTCAGCATGACCTCATTGCCTTAAAGAAAGGGTTCTGGTTTAAAAAATAGGAAACAAACCCGGAATTGGCCACCTGTTGATCAATACCGGTACGAAGGGTTGCATGAACACTGCGGCTGTGGCCCTGACCCGAAATCCTGCACCATTCAGAAACAGAATGCCGTCATGATCTACACTCCCTGAACGGAGGTGGTGCCGATGAAAAAGTCACGATTCACCGAAGAACAGATTGTTTTTGCCCTGAAGCAGGCTGAACTGGAGACGTCCGTGCCGGAGGTCTGCGGTAAGCAGGGCATTTCCGATGCCACGTTCTATCGCGTTCGCTCAGAAGCAAAACTTTGGTACCGGGCGCGACGTTGTATCGACCAATCGGCTCCGGGTCATATGCGATGTCACGATCGGCTTCATCGGCAAGACAGGAAAGATAATCTTCACGGGTCATTGACTGGGAGAAGCGTCCGCACATATCAACCTCCAGTGGTCAGACTTAAAGTATAGAAGACGTATCGAGGATCCAAGGAAGGGCGACCATTCTGCACTTAGTGTACCTAAATGCGTCCTTTACAGAATGATCGCTATATTATGATTGGTATATCTTACTGATATTAACTAGCTAATTTGCTTAACTAAAATACTTTCTTGTAAGGTTTCACCGAGACGTGCTGATAGACGCCCGCGGCGATATAGGGGTCATCGTTGGCCCAGGACTGCGCCGCTTCCAGCGATTCAAATTCTGCGATAACCGTTGAGCCGCTAAATCCTGCCGCGCCAGGTTCATTGCTATCCACCGCGGGCATCGGGCCTGCGGTCAGTAAACGGCCTTCATCATGTAATAGTTGTAGGCGCGCCAGATGGGCAGGGCGCACCGCCTGGCGTTTTTCCAGAGAATCGGCGATATCTTCTGCGTAGATGACGTAAAGCACGGCAAGGCTCCTTAATCAAAAAATAGGCAAATCACGTGACGTGAAAGCGTTATGGGCAGCAATGTAAGATGCGCACGCCTTTAGCATGCCACGGCACGCCGGTTTTTTTCCACAAAACGAGGCAAAATTTGATGCAAGATAACACGTCTTATTGAATATGATTGCTATTTGCATTTAAAATCAGGGCATCATTTTTCAACAGAAACGACTATGAGCGCAATGACCCTTGATTTACCTCGCCGCTTTCCGTGGCCAACGCTGCTGTCCGTGGCTATCCACGGTGCCGTTGTGGCGGGGTTGCTTTATACCTCGGTACATCAGGTTATTGAAAAGCCTTCGCCTTCACAGCCAATCGAAATCACGATGGTGGCGCCGGCGGATTTAGAGCCTCCGCAGGCGGCGCAGCCGGTCGTTGAACCCGTTGTTGAACCGGAGCCGGAACCGGAGCCTGAAGTGGTGCCTGAGCCGCCAAAAGAGGCACCAGTGGTTATCCACAAACCGGAGCCGAAGCCCAAACCCAAGCCGAAACCAAAGCCTAAGCCGGAGAAAAAAGTCGAGCCGAAACGCGAGGTGAAGCCCGCTGAGCCGCGCCCGGTCTCGCCGTTTGAGAATAACAATACGGCGCCTGCGCGTACTGCCCCGAGTACCACGGCGGCAACGGCAAAACCGATGACCACCGCGCCGAGCGGTCCTAAAGCGTTGAAACGCGGCGACCCGTCTTACCCGCAACGTGCGCAGGCGCTGCGTATTGAAGGTGACGTGCGCGTGAAATTTGATGTCACCGCCGATGGTCGGGTGGAGAATATCCAGATACTCTCTGCGAAGCCGGCCAATATGTTTGAGCGTGATGTCAAAACCGCGATGCGCAAATGGCGCTACGAGGCAGGCAGGCCGGGCACTGGTTTGACGATGAATATCAAATTCCGCTTAAACGGCGTAAAAATGGATTAAGCTCGCTGATGAAAAAGGCCCTTTTGAGGGCCTTTTTTTACGCCTATTGCAGGGCTTCATCGAGCGCTTTTTGCGCGGTGACCAGGTGCTGACCGCCGAACAGAATTGCCCGATTAAGTAAAGTGTATAGCTGGTAAATCGGTTGCCGTTCAAGGAAACCAGCGGGCAGCGGCGAGACCGACTGATAGCCATCGTAAATCTGCGGCGGTTGTTCCGGATGCAGAGGCAGCATTGCCAGATCGCATTCGCGATCGCCCCAATAACATGCCGGATCGAAAATATACGGCCCATTGGGCCCTAGCGCGCAGTTCCCGGACCACAAGTCGCCATGTAATAAAGAAGGCTGCGGCTGATGGCTGCTGAGCCGCTGCTGTACACTTTCGACAATGTTGTCGATATCGCCGAAGTGCAGTCCTTTTTCCGCCGCTAGCTCCAGCTGCCAGCCAATGCGTTGTTCAGCGAAAAACGTTGACCAGCGGCGCTGCCAGGCATTCGGCTGCGGGGTCGTCGACAGATCGTTGTCAAAATCAAGGCCAAACTGCGGCTGGTCGCTCCACTGATGTAAATGGGCGATTTGCTGACCAAGCAGAAACGCGTTATGCGCGTCCAGCGGTCGCGGCGGCAAATATTCCATCACCAGAAAACTGTAATCCCGGTCGCTGCCGACGGCAAAAACCTGTGGAACGCTGACGGTTTTACAGCGCGAGAGCAGCTCCAGCTGGTCCGCCTCCGCGGTAAAAATGGGGAGCAGTTCGCGTTCATCGCATTTGACGAAATAATCTTTTCCGCCAAAACGTAAATGCCAGGCGGCATGGATCTCTCCGCCGGGTAGCTCGTTGCGCAGTTCGATTTCAGCGCCGTCAGTGTGCTGCTCGCTTAACAAATTGCTAATAGCTTGCCACATGCTGTCTCTCCCCATGTTTTCCACCATATCATAAGGTTAGCGTATAACCTGGCCGTAAAGTTCGAGCTAACGCACAACTGACGTCTTCCACGATGGCGATCGCACTTATTGAGCTTTTAACCATTCGCTAAATGTGATGATGGCGATCTCTGCCGGCCTGCCTAAAGCGGCTTTCGCGAGACCTGCGCTTAATGCCCGAACGTCTTCGGGGCTTTGTGCGCTCAGCAGGCCAAATGTGTTAGTACCTAAATCATGGGTTTTGCCATCATCGTCGTTGAGCGTCAGGACGAAACCTGCGCGAATGAAATGATTGCTGAGCTCGTTAATCTCAGTCAGCGCTTGTTCCTGGAACTTAACGGTGATCACGTGCGCGGTAATATCGTTGCTCATTTTTCACTCTGTTGTTATGCATGGAATTTCTAGCATAGACCATGGTAGCGAATTGACCCCCTTCACCCGGGTGAAGGGGGGCGATACTAGCGGCCACACAGGTAATCGTAGATTTTCTGCGTGTTGGTTAATGAACACAGGCGGGTGCCGTGGTTAATCGTGGCGGCGCTACCAGCGGCAACGCCAAAGCGGACCATATCCTCAAGCGAGGCATGTTCCGCCAGACGTAGCGTCATTGCGCCGACCATACTGTCACCCGCGCCAACGGTGCTCTGGCTTTTCATCGGTGGCGGCACCACCTGTACGCTGCCGGT
The DNA here is from genome assembly GCF_057196925.1 of Klebsiella sp. SYXHC3. Classification (NCBI taxonomy): domain Bacteria; kingdom Pseudomonadati; phylum Pseudomonadota; class Gammaproteobacteria; order Enterobacterales; family Enterobacteriaceae; genus Klebsiella; species Klebsiella sp. SYXHC3. The sequence goes on from NZ_JBXUNG010000013.1 coordinate 30,205, forward strand.
GGCATCAACTCCCAGCGCCCCCTGCGGACCCAGCGAAACCACAACCCGGCGTACTTTTCCGGAGCGGATCAGTTCCAGCGCGGCATTACGCACGTCGTCAGGCTGGCTGAGGTCGCGCTGTACCAGCGCGCTAAGCTCTTTCTGGTTCGGTTTGACCAGCTCGATGTTGCCGACATCCAGCGCGGCGGCCAGCGCATCGCCGGAGCTGTCGATGATGCAACGTAGCCCGTGCTGCTGCGCGTTTTTTACCAGTTGAGTCAGATGCTCGACGCTGATTCCGGGAGGCAGGCTGCCGCTGATAACCAGCAGCGAACCGGGCTCAATCGCCAGCACTTTCTCTTCCAGGCGACGGAACTCCTCTTCGGTTAGCGCCGCGCCGGGCATGACAAAGCGATATTGTTCACCGCTGGCATCGACATGCACATGTAAGTTCTGCCGCGTCCAGTCGCGAGTTTCTATTGTTTCGACCGGGACCTGCTCGTCTGCCATCAGGGCGGTAAGATGCTCGCCGGTGGCGCCCCCAACCGGGAAAATCGCCGTCGCTTTACCACCCAGAAAGGTAATGGCCCGGGCGACGTTGATCCCGCCGCCTCCAGGTTCGAATACCGGTGCGCTACAGCGTAATTTGCCTTCGGGGTAAATTTGCGGCGTCAGCGTTGCGCTGTCGAGTGATGGGGCCAGCGTGAGCGTATAAATTTTGGTCATCCTGTTCCTCCTTAATACGAATAAAGCTGCTTTTTTAAGCATGGCACCGAAATGGAGTGAGGGGAAGCGGGGCGGACGATGGATTTACAAAGATGTCTGGGTTTTTATCTTTATGAAATAAAGATTGTTTTGGGAACCGTCTTATTCAAAAAACGAAATAGCAACTGATTGCTAAGTTATTCGTGCTTTTTTATAATCAAGCGCCTTTCTTAGGACTCGCATTCAGCGCGCCTCGCGAAAGTTTCCGGGACCTGCCTGGTCTCCTTAAATGTTGTACGGACTCTAAATTAAATGAAGGGATCGCTGGTCCATTCATCATTTGTACTGTCCTGAAGATATGTATTTTAGAGAGTTATAATGAAGCTTTTGAAGACAGTACCCGCAGCGGCATTGCTGGCGGGGGGGCTTTTTGCGTCTGTAAACGCACTGGCCGATGATTCCGTTTTTACCGTCATGGATGACCCTTCCACTGCCAAAAAACCTTTCGAAGGTGCTGTGAATGCGGGTTATCTCGCTCAGTCCGGCAACACGAAAAGCTCCTCAATGACCGCTGACTCCACGCTGACCTGGTACGGCGATACCACGGCCTGGTCACTGTGGGGCAATGCGAGCAACACGTCCTCTAACGATCAACGCTCTTCGGAGAAATATGCCGTGGGCGGCCGTAGTCGTTATAACCTGACCGATATGAACTATGTATTTGGCCAGGCCAGCTGGCTGACCGATCGCTACAACGGCTATCAACAGCGCGACGTGCTGACTGCCGGTTATGGTCGCCAGATCCTCAACGGCCCGGTTCACAGCCTGCGTTTTGAATTTGGTCCGGGCGTGCGTTACGACGAGTATACCGATGGCGATAACGAAACTCAGCCGCTGGGGTACGCCTCCGGCACCTGGGCATGGCAGATGACCGATAACGCCAAATTTACTCAAGGTGTTTCGGTATTCGGCGCTGAAGACACGACGCTGAACTCGGAAAGCGCATTAAATGTGGCAATCAACGCCCACTTTGCGCTGCGTGTCGCCTATAACCTGACGTGGAACTCGCAGCCGCCGGCTTCGGCGCCGGAGCATACCGACCGCCGCACCACCTTATCGCTCGGTTATAAAATGTAATTTTTCAGGCCGGGCAACCGGCCTGATTCCTGTTATTTCCTGCCGGGTATGAATACTCACTATAACGGATGATTTTTTCATTTCGCTTTTTAGCGGTGGTGGTATTTATCTCTTCATTTCAGGTAATTGATCGGTTAATTAACCGTGTGGTTTAAGCGGGAATTGGGCTGACCCCGCCCCGGTAGACGATTCTGTCCCATATTTGCGTTTGATCTATCAGAACACCAAGCCTCGCCATCGTGCTGGGCTTTTTTATGCCTGCGATCCGGGCAGGGCTCTTGGGTAGAGATGTACTGAATGAAACTATAATACCGTGTTGCAAGGGCCATCTACGATATAACTCTTATAGTTTCTGGTTGAAATTAATTAAATATGAAAAAATATATATTTGTTTTCATATTTGGTGATTTTTTGTGATTTTTAGAGTTTTATTTGTGTTCTTTGCTGTACTTTCTGCAAGTGGGTGCGTTCAGAAAACTTTAGATGAGCGTATATCGGAAGCTAAAGGAAAATACGTGACTCAATCAGCGGCGGGTAGTTCTGGTCTGGACCCCACTCAAGATGTTAATCCACTAGTTAGGTTAGAATGCAGTACAAAGGCTGGTACCAAAATCTCTGCACTGGTAAATGGTACATCTCAGATAGTGACGATCAGCGGTGCAGTCTTCCGTTATGTTGATCGATTTGACGATTCAAATGGAAAAGATACTCTGATGTTTGGTCGGGTTACCCATGGCGAAAAGTACGCGTTATTTATTCAAATGGATAGTTTTCCTGTGCCTCTCACCATGTATAGCGAAAAAATGGGTGTCATAAATTTTTCATGTCAGCCTTACACTGAATAATACACTCCATCTCCAACCAGGCTGCGCTTTTGCGTGGCCTTTTTTATTTTCAGGACCGCGGGAATCATCTGCGACGAGCATTGTTGATAAATCAACCCGACGGTCCTCATCCTTTCAAACATACAGCACCCGCTAACTACGCAAGGTGAGAGTATGTATCGCATGGAAAAGATAACCACTGGTGCTGCTTATGGCGCTTCAGCCGGGAGCATCCTGAATGGCATGCTTAATGCCTACAGCCCCGAGCAGTGGAATGCCATCGGCGTGCTGGCGGGCATTGTCATTGCCGTACTTACGTACCTGACGAATTTGTATTTCAAAATACACGAAGACAACCGACGAAGCAGGAGCAGAGATGAACCCGACGCTCAGGAATAAGATTGCGGCGTTGTTTGAATCGGCGATGTGCGCATTGATTACCCACACACTGAATGATGCAAAGCGCCTGTTTCAGGAAAAGGTGAAGTATGCATACGACAAACTGCCGGCGGAGATAAAGGCGGCTAACCCAGACAGCAACGATTCGTCTGGCGAACTCGTTTTTAAGAAAGGCGGCTCGCTATACGTCAGCACGTCGTTTTGTGGCGGTACGCTGCGCTATCTGCATGTTTCCGAGTTCGGGAATATATGCGCCAAGTATCCTGACAAAGCCCGTGAAATCGTCACTGGTGCGTTTGAGGCGGTATCGACAGGCTGCTTCGCTACTATCGAGAGCACAGCGGAAGGCCGGGCGGGTTACTTCTTCGATTACTGCCAGACGGCAGAAAAAGCCTTGCTGCAGGGTAAGCCACTATCCGCGCTCGACTGTAAGTTCTTCTTCTTTTCCTGGTGGAAGAATCCGCATTACGCAATTGACCCGGTTGAGTCGCTACCTCAGCGCTTAGTTGAATACTTTGCTGAGGTGGAGGCAAAGCACGGAGTAGTCGTCAGCGAGCGTCAAAAGGCCTGGTATTACGCCAAAAGAGAAAACACTCGGCGATGACATGAAGCGCGAATAACTGGGCGACGGTCGCCTCATTCTCAACGACTAAAGTTGTCCCTTCGCTTGAACCCAGGTTTACGCGAACAATTCTCACAATTTACAATCAGCTATTTCAAAGGGTTGCATAATGCTGATTGGCTACGCGCGGGTGTCTACCGGCGATCAAAACCTCGATTTACAGAAAAATGCACTGGTTCGCGCAGAATGTGAGCTAATTTTCGAAGATACCGCCAGTGGGAAGAACGCCAGACGACCTGGTTTAAGAAAAGCTATTCGCCGCCTTCGGCCCGGAGATTCACTGGTTGTCTGGAAACTCGATCGCCTTGGTCGTAGTGTGCGAGATCTCATCACGTTGGTATCAGAGCTGCAGGATCGAGGAATTCATTTTCGCAGCCTGACCGACAGTATTGATACCAGTACGCCGGCAGGACGCTTTTTCTTTCACGTCATGAGCGCTCTCGCAGAGATGGAAAGGGAGCTGATAGTTGAACGTACCCGGGCAGGGTTAGCCGCGGCAAGAGAACAGGGGAGAGTTGGAGGGCGCCGCCGGGTAATGACCCCGTAGGTCTTGGAACGATGCCAAAAATTGCTGGGGAATGGGGCGACCCGGCAGCAGGTGGCTGATGTTATCGGTGTTGGAGTAAAGACGATATATAAATATTTCCCTTCGCAAGCGGAAAATCGAATTCCTGGAAAAGTATACTCTGAGCATGTGTCGCCTCAATAGCTTATATTGAACCGACCATAATGGAGCTTCACGACCATCTTGAAAAACTCCCGGTTCGATAAAACTGGATTTCACTTACAACTTATATAATATACTATTGGAAGATTATTAGAATCCTTTCGCTAAGGGGAATAACATGCATAAAAGAGCAAATATTGAACGGTTTGCGGCAGTATGCATGGTAGTGACTTTATCATTAGGTATGGTTCTGTTCTCGCCTAATGTAAGTTCTGAAAATAAATTACATTCAACGACAAGTGCTGTGTCTCAATGCAATAAGGTCAGAAATGTAATCGGTGAATATAGACCTGTAAATGTCAAATACTTTACAGGAACGATGATTGTATATAATGATGATTTTAGTAATCGCTTCAGATATGCACTGCGAGCAAACGATGGGTTTACTAGTGTTTATGAAATAGCAGAGCATGTCAGAGGGTGTAAGTATAAAATCATTAGCAATGACCAGAACTACATCACTTTTAAAGGTGATATCCTAGAATATCATCATATTGGTTCTACCGGGTGGGTAGACAGCTATAGTAAGAAATAATAGGAAAATCATTATGGTTAATGCATCAAGATTAATAGTTGCCAGTCTTTTTGTTCTCCAGGCAGGCTTAGCTGGGGCGGCCACTTTATCTTGCATAGAACAGGGTGCTGATACTACAAAAGCTCAGCCAATAATCAGTTTTATACAAGACAGTAGTGGTAATGTGCAAAAAAACACCTTGGCGACGAGCGGAAAAACTGAGGAAGGTTTGTTTTATTTTTACTCAGGCCAACGAGAGGTTAAGGATAAAAATATTACTATGTTAATGTACAGTACCAGACAGAAGGGGCAGGTTGATAAAGTTGCAGCAGCAGACACATTGGCCATTTACCTTCCACATGATGAGAAGTTAGGGACTGTTGCAAAAGAGTTTCATACAGATAATGAAGGAAATATTACCGATGGTAATTCATATGTATGTGTTGATTTAAATAAATAAAAACTTATTGTACTGTTTGTCAATGCTTGCTGGTATTGCATTAATTTTGGTCAAATTGAACGCAGCCCTGTAAACATGGAGCCTTATGCAATTAATACGTTTTAAAATCAATGGTGAGCAATAGGCTCGATCAATTCAGGTCGGGGCACTTCACATTACCCGCGGCGCGCGTCACTGAATGCCAGATAAACTTATCTGCGGGCGCAGTACCGTCCGCAGCTATTTCCTCCGCCTCTTTCCCTTCAATACTTTGCCTCATCTATTCCCTTGCTGTTTTTGGTGACAGTTCCAGTGTCTGCAGTTTCGATACGTGCTTAACCAGCGGTGTTTTATCCCACCTCCTGGGCATAACCCCAGAAAACTGGATCGATATGCAGTTGTTCGTCGCGTTCGCTCAGAAGCAAAACTTTGGTGCCGGGCGAGACGTTGTACCGGCCAATAGGTTCCGGGTCGTATGGGATGTCGCGATCGGCTTCATCGACAAGACAGGAAAGATAATCTTCACGGGTCATTGACTGGGAAAAGCGTCCGCACATATCAACCTCCAGTGGTCAGAATGAAAGTATAGAAGAGGGAAGAGGGGTTGAAATGAGGTAATAAGGACTCATATATAAAGTCCACAATAAAAGTGTGCAGTTAATGCCATTACCGCGCTTTTACAATTTATCAAGGGCGTGTACTATTGAGGCTCGTTATCAGCAGGCGAAGGTAGGTACATTTAGGAAGTTTACATCCTGATGTACACAGTTTGCAGAGTGAAGCAAATAAAGCCATCTAACCTGATGATATAGTTAATTTATTTAGTTTTGTATGTGCTCTTTCGTGCGGGGCACCACTGCAAATAAGGACATAAAATGCCTGTAATTACGCTTCCTGATGGCAGCCAACGCCATTTCGACCATGCAGTTAGCCCGATGGATGTCGCTCTGGATATCGGTCCAGGCCTGGCGAAAGCCACCATCGCCGGACGTGTAAACGGTGAGCTGGTTGACGCCTGCGACCCGATCGAAACTGACTCCACGCTTTCTATTATCACCGCAAAAGATGAAGACGGCCTGGAGATCATTCGTCACTCCTGCGCTCACCTGTTAGGTCATGCGATCAAACAGCTGTGGCCGAACACTAAAATGGCCATTGGCCCGGTTGTCGACAACGGTTTTTACTATGATGTCGATCTGGACCACACCCTGACTCAGGAAGACATCGACGCGCTCGAAAAACGTATGCACGAGCTCGCCGAGAAAAACTACGATGTCATCAAGAAGAAAGTCAGCTGGCACGAAGCGCGTGAAACCTTCGTGAAGCGCGGCGAACCCTATAAAGTTTCTATTCTTGACGAAAACATCGGCCATGATGACAAGCCAGGCTTGTATCATCACGAAGAATATATCGATATGTGCCGCGGTCCGCACGTACCGAATATGCGTTTCTGCCATCACTTCAAACTGATGAAAACCGCTGGCGCGTACTGGCGTGGAGACAGCAACAATAAAATGTTGCAGCGTATCTACGGCACCGCCTGGGCAGATAAAAAAGCGCTGAACGCCTACCTGCAGCGTCTGGAAGAAGCCGCTAAGCGCGATCACCGTAAAATTGGTAAACAGCTTGACCTGTATCATATGCAGGAAGAAGCGCCGGGTATGGTGTTCTGGCACAATGATGGCTGGACTATCTTCCGTGAACTGGAAACTTTCGTTCGTTCGAAACTGAAAGAGTATCAGTATCAGGAAGTCAAAGGCCCGTTCATGATGGACCGTGTGCTGTGGGAAAAAACCGGCCACTGGGACAACTACAAAGATGCGATGTTCACCACCTCTTCCGAGAACCGTGAATACTGCATTAAGCCGATGAACTGCCCGGGTCACGTGCAGATCTTCAACCAGGGGTTGAAATCTTACCGCGATCTGCCGCTGCGTATGGCTGAATTCGGTAGCTGCCACCGTAATGAACCGTCGGGCGCGCTGCATGGCCTGATGCGCGTTCGTGGCTTTACTCAGGATGATGCGCATATCTTCTGTACTGAAGATCAGGTTCGCGATGAAGTAAACGCCTGTATTCGTATGGTTTATGATATGTACAGCACCTTTGGCTTCGAGAAAATCGTCGTCAAGCTGTCTACTCGCCCGGAAAAACGTATCGGTAGCGATGAGACCTGGGATCGCGCGGAAGCGGATCTGGCGGTGGCGCTGGAAGAAAACAATATCCCATTTGAATATCAATTGGGCGAAGGGGCGTTCTACGGCCCGAAAATTGAATTTACCCTGTATGACTGCCTCGATCGTGCATGGCAGTGCGGTACTGTACAGCTGGACTTCTCCCTGCCGCAGCGTTTAAGCGCCTCTTATGTTGGCGAAAACAACGAGCGTCAGGTACCAGTAATGATTCACCGCGCGATTCTCGGCTCGCTGGAGCGCTTCATCGGCATCCTGACCGAAGAGTTCGCTGGCTTCTTCCCAACCTGGCTTGCGCCAGTGCAGGTAGTGGTCATGAATATTACTGATTCTCAGTCTGAATACGTTAACGAATTGACGCGTAAACTACAAAATGCGGGCATTCGCGTAAAAGCGGACTTGAGAAATGAGAAGATTGGCTTTAAAATCCGCGAGCACACTTTACGTCGTGTCCCGTATATGTTGGTCTGTGGCGACAAAGAAGTCGAAGCCGGCAAAGTGGCCGTGCGTACCCGTCGCGGTAAAGACCTCGGCAGCATGGACGTAAATGAAGTGATCGAGAAGCTGCAACAAGAGATTCGCAGCCGCAGTCTTCAACAACTGGAGGAATAAGGTATTAAAGGCGGAAAACGAGTTCAAACGGCACGTCCGAATCGTATTAATGGCGAGATTCGCGCCCAGGAAGTTCGCTTAACTGGTCTGGAAGGTGAGCAGCTGGGTATTGTGAGTCTGAGAGAAGCTATCGAAAAGGCTGAAGAGGCTGGAGTAGATTTAGTTGAAATCAGCCCTAACGCCGAACCGCCAGTTTGTCGTATCATGGACTACGGCAAGTTCCTTTATGAAAAGAGTAAGTCTTCTAAGGAACAGAAGAAGAAGCAGAAAGTTATCCAGGTTAAGGAAATTAAATTCCGCCCTGGTACTGATGAAGGTGACTATCAGGTAAAACTCCGCAGCCTGATTCGCTTTCTCGAAGATGGCGATAAGGCCAAGATCACGCTGCGTTTCCGCGGTCGTGAGATGGCCCACCAACAGATCGGTATGGAAGTGCTTAATCGCGTGAAAGACGATCTGGTTGAACTGGCAGTAGTCGAATCCTTCCCAACGAAGATCGAAGGCCGCCAGATGATCATGGTGCTCGCTCCGAAGAAGAAACAGTAAGGCCATCAAGTAACATTCCGGTGGGCTTCGGCTCACTGGTTTGTTCGCCTTTGTTTCGTTTATTAACAATGCGAAGTGGAAGTTATTAAAATGCCAAAAATTAAGACCGTACGCGGTGCTGCAAAGCGCTTCAAAAAAACCGGTAAAGGTGGTTTTAAGCACAAGCACGCTAACCTGCGTCACATTCTGACCAAAAAAGCTACCAAGCGTAAACGTCACCTGCGTCCGAAAGCCATGGTTTCCAAAGGCGATCTGGGCCTGGTAATCGCGTGCCTGCCGTACGCATAAGTCGTTAACCCTTTTAACTTTTTAATTAGAATAGATACAGGAGAGCACATATGGCTCGCGTAAAACGTGGTGTAGTTGCCCGTGCACGTCACAAGAAAATTTTGAAACAAGCTAAAGGTTACTACGGTGCGCGTTCTCGCGTATACCGCGTTGCCTTCCAGGCTGTTATCAAAGCTGGTCAGTACGCTTATCGTGACCGTCGTCAGAAAAAGCGTCAGTTCCGCCAACTGTGGATTGCGCGTATCAACGCAGCAGCACGTCAGAACGGTATTTCTTACAGCAAATTCATCAACGGCCTGAAAAAAGCCTCTGTTGAAATCGACCGTAAGATCCTGGCTGACATCGCCGTATTCGACAAATTAGCGTTCACCGCTCTGGTCGAAAAAGCGAAAGCAGCTCTGGCATAAGCCAGTTGAAAGAGGGAGCTTGTCTCCCTCTTTTCGTTTCAACACTATCAATACATTGACTTTTATCCGTGCAGGCTTTTCAATACAGGTCTGACATTTCTTACCAGACAAGGTAATGCAAGCATGAATGCTGCTATTTTCCGCTTCTTTTTTTACTTTAGCACCTGAACTCAGGAGGCTAGCGCGTGAAAGAAGAAACGGAAAACAGCGCCAGAAAGCCTCCCCTGTGGAGGCTTTTTTCGTATATAGATTCGGGATATTTATTTCACTAAAACCGGTGTCTGCACCGACATAATGAGGAAAACCATGTCACATCTCGCAGAGCTGGTTGCCAGTGCCAAGGCAGCCATTAACGAGGCATCAGATGTTGCCGCGCTGGACAACGTCCGCGTTGAATATCTGGGCAAAAAAGGGCATCTGACCCTGCAAATGACCACCCTGCGTGAGTTGCCGCCGGAAGAGCGCCCGGCAGCGGGTGCGGTCATTAACGAAGCGAAAGAGCAGGTGCAGCAGGCGCTGAACGCGCGTAAGGCTGAGCTGGAAGGCGCCGCGCTCAATGCCCGTCTGGCGGCAGAGACCATCGACGTCTCGCTGCCGGGTCGCCGCATCGAAAACGGCGGTTTACATCCGGTTACCCGCACCATCGATCGTATCGAAAACTTCTTCGGCGAACTCGGCTTCACCGTGGCGACTGGCCCGGAAATCGAAGATGACTATCATAACTTCGATGCGCTGAACATTCCGGGTCACCATCCGGCTCGCGCCGACCATGATACCTTCTGGTTCGATGCGACCCGTCTGCTGCGTACTCAGACTTCTGGCGTACAGATCCGCACCATGGAAAACCAGCAGCCGCCAATTCGTATTATCGCGCCGGGCCGCGTCTATCGTAACGATTACGATCAGACCCACACCCCGATGTTCCATCAGATGGAAGGTCTGATTGTTGATAAGAACATCAGCTTCACCAATCTGAAAGGTACCCTGCACGATTTCCTGAATAACTTCTTCGAAGAAGATCTGCAGGTACGCTTCCGTCCGTCCTACTTCCCGTTCACCGAGCCGTCTGCAGAAGTTGACGTGATGGGTAAAAACGGTAAATGGCTGGAAGTGCTGGGCTGCGGCATGGTGCACCCGAACGTACTGCGTAACGTCGGCATCGATCCGGAAGTTTACTCCGGCTTCGCCTTCGGCATGGGCATGGAGCGTCTGACCATGCTGCGTTATGGCGTGACCGATTTGCGCGCATTCTTCGAAAACGATCTGCGTTTCCTCAAACAGTTTAAATAAGGGCAGGACAGAACAATGAAATTCAGTGAACTGTGGTTACGCGAATGGGTTAACCCGGCGATCGACAGCGAAGCGCTGTCCGATCAGATTACCATGGCGGGCCTGGAAGTTGACGGCGTTGAGCCGGTGGCCGGTAGCTTCAACGGCGTGGTCGTCGGTGAAGTGGTCGAGTGCGGCCAGCATCCGAATGCTGACAAACTGCGCGTTACTAAAGTCAATGTCGGCGGCGAGCGTCTGCTGGACATCGTCTGCGGCGCGCCAAACTGCCGTCAGGGCCTGAAGGTGGCCGTCGCGACCATTGGCGCCGTACTGCCGGGCGATTTTAAAATTAAAGCGGCGAAACTGCGCGGCGAACCGTCAGAAGGGATGCTGTGCTCTTTCTCCGAGCTGGGTATTTCCGACGATCATAGCGGTATCATCGAACTGCCGGCCGATGCGCCGATTGGTACCGACATTCGCGAATACCTCAAGCTTGACGACAACACCATCGAAATCAGCGTTACGCCAAACCGCGCCGACTGCCTGGGTATCATCGGCGTGGCGCGCGATGTCGCTGTGCTGAACAAAGCGCCGCTGAACGCGCCGGAAATCACTCCGGTTGCCGCGACCATTGACGACGTGCTGCCGATTCAGGTTGAGGCGCCGCAGGCGTGCCCGCGTTATCTGGGCCGCGTGGTGAAAGGCATCAACGTCAAAGCGCCGACCCCACTGTGGATGAAAGAAAAGCTGCGCCGCTGCGGTATCCGTTCCATCGATGCGGTGGTTGACGTGACCAACTACGTGCTGCTCGAACTGGGTCAGCCGATGCATGCCTTTGACCGCGACCGCATTGACGGCGGTATCGTGGTGCGGATGGCGAAAGAGGGCGAAACGCTGGTGCTGCTGGACGGCTCTGAAGCTAAGCTCGATAGCGATACGCTGGTTATTGCTGACCATAAGAAAGCGCTGGCGATGGGTGGTATCTTCGGCGGCGAACATTCCGGCGTTAACGATGAAACCCAGAACGTGCTGTTGGAATGCGCGTTCTTCAGCCCGCTGTCTATCACCGGTCGCGCGCGCCGTCATGGCCTGCACACCGATGCATCCCATCGCTACGAGCGCGGCGTCGATCCAGCTCTGCAGTATAAAGCGCTGGAGCGTGCGACCCGTCTGCTGATCGACCTGTGCGGCGGTGAAGCCGGCCCGATTATCGATGTAACCAACGAAGAGACGCTGCCAAAACGCGCCACCATCACCCTGCGCCGCAGCAAGCTGGATCGCCTGATTGGCCATCATATCGATGACGCGCAGGTTAGCGACATTCTGCAGCGCCTGGGTTGCGAAGTGACCGTTGGTCAGGACCAGTGGCAGGCCGTTGCGCCAAGCTGGCGTTTCGATATGGAGATCGAAGAAGACCTGGTTGAAGAAGTGGCCCGCGTCTACGGCTACAACAACATTCCTGACGAGCCGGTACAGGCGGGTCTGATTATGGGAACCCACCGTGAAGCGGATCTGTCGCTGAAGCGCGTGAAAACGCTGCTGAACGACAAAGGTTATCAGGAGGTCATTACCTACAGCTTCGTTGACCCGAAAGTACAGCAGCTAATCCACGCCGGTGAAGAGGCGCTGATTCTGCCAAGCCCGATTTCCAGCGAAATGTCGGCGATGCGCCTGTCGCTGTGGACCGGTCTGTTGGGCACCGTCGTCTACAACCAGAACCGTCAACAGAGCCGCGTGCGCATCTTTGAGAGCGGTCTGCGCTTCGTGCCGGATACGCAGGCGCCGCTGGGCATTCGTCAGGATGTGATGCTGGCCGGGGTGATTAGCGGTAACCGCTACGAAGAACACTGGAACCTGGCAAAAGAAACCGTCGATTTCTATGATTTAAAAGGCGATCTGGAATCTGTTCTTGATCTGACCGGTAAATTAGCCGATATCGAATTCCGCGCAGAAGCGGCTACCGCACTGCATCCGGGACAATCCGCGGCGATTTATCTGAAAGGTGAACGCATTGGTTTCATTGGGGTTGTTCATCCGGAACTGGAACGTAAACTGGATCTTAACGGCCGCACTCTGGTGTTCGAAATCGAGTGGAACAAGCTTGCAGACCGCGTGGTGCCTCAGGCGCGCGAAATTTCTCGCTTCCCGGCGAACCGTCGCGATATCGCGGTACTGGTCGCGGAAAACGTCCCTGCAGCCGATGTTTTGGCCGAATGTAAGAAAGTTGGCGTAAATCAGGTAGTTGGCGTAAACTTATTTGACGTGTACCGTGGTAAGGGTGTGGCGGAAGGCTTTAAGAGCCTTGCGATTAGCCTGATCCTTCAGGATACCAGCCGTACACTCGAAGAAGAGGAGATTGCCGCTACCGTTGCCAAATGTGTAGAGGCATTAAGAGAGCGATTCCAGGCATCATTGAGGGATTGAACCTATGGCGCTTACAAAAGCTGAAATGTCAGAATATCTGTTTGATAAGCTTGGGCTTAGCAAGCGGGATGCCAAAGAACTGGTAGAGTTGTTTTTCGAAGAGATCCGTCGTGCTCTGGAAAACGGAGAACAGGTAAAACTCTCCGGGTTTGGCAACTTCGATTTGCGTGATAAGAACCAACGCCCGGGACGTAACCCGAAAACGGGGGAAGATATTCCCATTACAGCCCGGCGTGTGGTGACCTTCAGACCCGGACAGAAGTTAAAAAGCCGTGTCGAAAACGCTTCACCCAGAGAGAAATAATCTGGACTGACTAATTAAAAAGGCCGCTATGCGGCCTTTTTTCTTACCTGTTTTATCTTACGCTTTTACGGCGGTGACCATGATTTCCACCAGGATGTCGGGCCGCGCCATCTCGGCCTGAACGGCCGCCCGCGCTGGGCTATGGCCTTCCGGCATCCACTTCACCCAGACCTCATTAAACGCGGCAAAATCGCGTGAGATATCTTTAAGCCAGATTTGTGCGGAAAGGATGTGCTGCTTGTCGCTACCGGCGGCGACCAGCAGAGCGTCGATCTTCTCCAGTACTTCGCGGGTTTGCAGCGCAATATCATCAGCGCTGCTTTTCGGCGTTTGGCCGGAGAGAAACACCAGGTTGCCGTACTCGACGCTGGAGGAAAGTCGGGGTTGCGGATTATTACGAATAATTGTCATGCGGATTGTTTCCATGTCAGACCATCTAAAGAAATTGCCGGCGCTTCGCCATCGAGGAGTGCTCCCAGTATCACGGCGCTGCCGGCCGCGAGCGTAAAACCAAGGCTACCCTGGCCGAGATTCATCCACAGATTCTGGTATCCGGCGCGCCCCAGCATCGGTGGGCCCGCTGGCGTCGACGGGCGCATACCGGTCCAGGCTTCAGCCTCATCCAGCCCCTGCAGATCGGGGAAGCTGTTCGCGACGATATTTTTCAGCGCCTGAACGCGGCTATCCCGTATTTCTTCACCGTCGTAGCCGATATCCACCATCGCCGCGATGCGTAACCGATCGCCCAGGCGGGCGTAAACGATTTTGTGTCCGTAGTCAGTCACGCTGATATCCGGCGCGATCCCGGCCTCTTTAGGGTAGGGAAGGGTCAGGCTGTATCCCTTCAGCGCGCACAGCGGCACGCGCACGCCCAGATGACCCAGCAGTGGGCCGCTACCGTTGCCGGCGGCGACGACATAATCATCGCCGGTTATTGTACCGCGGCTGGTCTCAAGCGAACTGATGCGCCCGTCGCGCTTATTGAGCCGCAGCACCTCGCAGTGGGTGAGTAGGCTGAAGTTGCTGCTGGCATTGAGTTTGTCGAGCAGGGCGAGGCAGAATGTATGGCAGTCTGCCGTTTCATCTCCCGGTGAATAAATCCCGCCTTGTAGCGACTGGCTGATGTGTTTCAGGGCCGGTTCCAGTTGCAGGCAGGCTTCGGCGCTCAGGGCATGCTGATACTGGGGATTAATCCCTTTTGCCGCTTTATGAAAGTCGTACTCCCGGCGATGGATAATGAGTTTACCGCTACGCCGCCAGTGAAAATCAGCAAGATTATCTTCATCAAGCCACGACTGCATAACCTGACGGCTGAGCAGGGATAAGCGTAAAATATGATCGCCGTTAATTTTGTTGCTTTGGCTATTGCAGGCGCGCAGGAAATGCAACAGCCAGCGCCACTGCTGGAAAGACATTTGCAGGCGCATATTCAGCGGCGAATCGGCTTTGCCCATCCATTTAATCCCCTGCAGGGGGACGCCACGGTCGGCAAGCGGCGCCACGTAGCGGTAGCTTAATTGCCCGCCGTTGGCGAAACTTGTGGCGCTGCCCGGCTCGGCGTTGCGCTCCAGTAGCTGCACCTGGTGTCCGCTCTTAATTAATACCCAGGCGGTGGCCAGCCCTACCACGCCGCCGCCGATAATCACAATGCGTTTTTTCATAACCTGATATATCCACCGCTGATAAATATCTTGCGGTTATGTCAAAGCATTTACCCCAGCGGCGCAATTGACTTTTTATGGTCAGGGTATAACTGCAGGTTAATTTCTTTGAGCTGTTGACGCAGCTGTTTACACAGAAAATCGACAAATTTCTGGGTGATTGGGCTGAGCGAAACATCGGCGCGACGCAGCAGGCATAGGTTGATTTTCATCGGCGGCGTAATCGGGTGAATCATCTCCGGCGACAGATTATGCCGCGCCGAGAAGATATCGGTGATGCTGCAGCCGATACCGCGCTTCACGAACTCGGTGGCCATGTAGTAGGTCTGTACATTAAGCCGGGTAGTGGAAAAATCACGGCGGGTGGCGATGGCGGCAGAGAGCGAATGCGGCCCCGGCGATATCCAGCGCTGCTGATCGATCTCTTTGATGTCCACCGCGCCTTGTCGGTAGTCGCGGTCGATATAGACCAGCGGCACTTCGGCAATCAGGGTGGTGATGATCTCCCCCTGCTGGACCGGCTGCAGCGTCAGCGCTAAATCTATTTCGCGCAGATCCAATTTCTTGACCAGCGTCTCAGTATGCTCGGTGGTTAAGGTCATCACCAGATTACTGTTTTGTTGATAAAAATCGGTCACCAGCTCCGGCACCAGGCTTAATCCGAGGCTTGGTAAACAGCCTAAGGTAATTTTGGCGCGCGGATCGCGGGCCAGATTATCCGCCAGCAGGCGCAGGTTATCGAGATCCTGATAAATGCTCTGCGCTTTTTCAAAAAGTGTGAGCGCTTCGCTACTTGGCAGCAGCTTACCCCGTACCCGCTGAAACAGCTTAAAACCGAGCTTAAGCTCGGCGTTTTTTAACGCTTTACTGGCGGCCGGCTGGGAGATATTCAGCGATTCCGCCGCACGTGAAAGAGAGCCGCAAGTCATCACGGCGTAGAAGATTTCCAGATGGCGCAGTTTCATGAACAGTTAACTCAGGGTTATAGCTTGCCGATAAAAAGTCATTTTCTACTAACACTAAATTAACATAAATTTAATCACCAATCAGCGCTCCGGTTACATATTGTGCTGCTGGTACCGTCTTCAGGCGGTCTTTTACGTTCTCAGAACCATTCCCTTTGTACCCTACAAACCCTCAGGCCATGAAGCCAATAATGATAACGAGGGGGGATATTTTCTGAGCAGGCCCGAATACGCCAACCTGCAATCGTGGTCGGTTCTAATGGCTTTAAGGAGTTATATGAGTGACTCAACGCTCGCTGGCAATACGCTCGCCAGACGAAATATCACAAGAAAAAACGTTATTATTGGCCTGTTATTGGTGCTGTTTGTGTTGACCGCGTGGTGGTGCCATGGCCGCCCGAGTAATGAACTCGGCCTGTTGGGCTTTACGCCATTAGTGGCGTTAGCGGTGCTGTCTCTGGTCGGTGTCGATATTGTGCTGGCGGTGATTTCTTCAATTATTATCGCCATGATTATGACCTCCACCGGGTTGCCGGAAATGGGCACCATGCTGGCGAAATCCACCGGTTCATTTATCGCCACCGTCGGGCTGATTATTATGCTCGGCGCCGGGGTGGGCGAAGTCGCCACCCGTACCGGCGCCGCGGTTGAGTTAGTGAAATTTGTGGTTCACCGCATCGGCCTGTCCAGCCAGACCCGAGTGAAGTTTGGCATTGTGGTGTCCTCGATTTTAATCTGCGGCTCGCTGGGGACGATGGCTGGTGGTAACGCGATTATTGTCGCGGTGATCATCCCGGTGGCGGCAGCGGTACGCCTGACTCCGCCGACGGTGGCCGCGCTGATGATGACCGCCGGATCCGTGGGATTGTTTACCGGGCCGTTTACCCCCAGCACCGTGACTATCCTGAGCCTCGGCGGATTAAGCTATCCGGATTATCTGCTGTACGTGGGGCTGCCGATGAGCGCGGTGACGCTGCTGGCTGGCTGGGTGATGGCGGGGCGGATCCAGAAGATGACCGAAGGAAAACTACGCTATGAAGTCGATCTCACGGAGAAGCCAACAGAAGCACTGAGCGCTGCGCAGCTGCGTCGGCGTAAGCTCAGCGCGTTGGCCTTCGCGGCAACGATTATTGTGATGGCGGTCATTGGCGTGGTGATCAAAGCCGGATTCAGCTTTGCGATTATCGTGATGCTGCTGGTGGCCTTGATTACCGGGCTGGTGGGCGGCCTGCGTCCGACGCAGATCCTGCAGGCGCTGTACCACGGTTGTGGCCGTCTGGTGTGGATGTTTATCCTCTACTGGCTGTATAACCCGATCCTGGAGCTGATGGATGGCCTTCATGCCTATCAGGGGCTGCTCGACTATACCCAGCCGCTGCTGGAAGGTATTTCGCCTGCCTGGCTGTGCTTTTGCATCTTCGCTTTCAATATTATTGGCCACGTACCGGGGGCGGCGGTGGCGCAGATGACCTTCACCCACAAAATTTTCGGCCCGATGCTAATGGCCGCCGGCGTGCCGCCGCAGGGGACTACCGCGGTGTTACTGGCCTCTTCGCAGGTCGACTGGTTTGGCCCATTCCCCTCTTCGGATATGTTTGGTCAAATGGGGCTGGCGCAGTCTACCCACCTGAAATACATGCTGTATAACGGCTGGGCGATTGTGGTGGCGAATATCATTCTCTTCGCGTTACTGTTCCAGGTATTGGTGTAAATTCCATTCCCACGCTGGCGTCACGAGGAGCGCTGGCGCCAGCGTGGTGATGACTCTGAGTTTTTCCTTTTCTCCCCGCCATCGTCACCGTAAAATCAATCACCTCGCTCACTTGCCTCCGGGACTTATGCAGACCTTTGCCGATATTCAACAGCGCCATAACCGTCGTTGGCTAACCGCCTTAACGCTGATCCTGCTCGTCACATTGACTATTAGCCTGTGCGCCGGCGACCAATGGATCCCGCCGCAGGAGTGGTTTAGCGCCAAAGGCGAGCTGTTTATCTGGCAAATCCGTCTGCCCCGCACGCTGGCGGTGCTGTTAGTGGGGGCGGCGCTGGCGCTTTCCGGCGCGATCATGCAGGCGCTGTTTGAAAACCCGCTGGCGGAGCCGGGACTGTTGGGCGTCTCTAACGGCGCGGGCGTTGGGCTGATTGCCGCCGTGCTGTTAGGCCACGGCGTGTTACCCATGTGGGCGCTGGGGCTGTGCGCCATTGCCGGCGCGCTGCTGATTACCTTTATTCTGCTCCGTTTCGCCCGGCGTCATCTGTCCACCAGCCGTTTGCTGCTGGCGGGCGTCGCGCTCGGTATTATTTGTAGCGCGTTGATGACCTGGGCGGTCTATTTCTCAACCTCGTTTGACCTGCGCCAGCTGATGTACTGGATGATGGGCGGTTTTGGCGGTGTCGACTGGCAGCAGCTGTGGCTGATGCTGGCGCTGCTACCGGTTCTGCTGTGGGTATGCTGGCAGTCGCAGCCGCTAAATTTATTGGCGTTGGGCGAAGTCTCGGCGCGTCAGCTCGGCCTGCCGCTGTGGCTATGGCGGAAATTACTGGTGGTGGCCACCGGCTGGCTGGTCGGCGTCAGCGTGGCGCTGGCGGGGGCGATTGGCTTTATTGGTCTGGTGATCCCGCATATTTTGCGTCTGTGCGGCCTGAGCGATCATCGGGTGCTGCTTCCCGCCTGCCTGTTAGCTGGCGCCAGCGCGCTGCTCGGCGCCGATATCATCGCCCGGCTGGCGTTATCGGCGGCGGAATTACCGATCGGCGTGGTGACGGCGACGCTGGGGGCGCCGGTGTTCATCTGGTTGCTGCTGCGTTCAGGGCGACGGGGGTAGGGAGACGCCGTCATCATGGACGGCGTCGGGTGACGATTACCAGCCTTTGATGGCATCGCCTTTATAGACTTCCTGCGCTTTATCGGCGACCTCCCTGGTCTGGAAGGCCTCTTTCAGCTCCTGAATTTTCTTGCTGTCTTTATTATCTTCGCGCGCCACAATCGCATTGACATAAGGTGAATCCGGGCCTTCCATAAACAGGCCATCGCGGGCGGCGGATAAACCGACCTGCGCCGAGAAATTAGTGTTGATGATGGCCAGCGTTACGTTCGGGTCGTCGAGCGTACGGGTCAGCTGCGGAGTATCGACTTCGACAATCTTCAGATGTTTCGGGTTATCAATGATATCCAGCGTAGTGGGCAGATAGCCTACGCCGTCTTTCAACTTGATTAATCCTTGCGCCTGTAACAGCAGCAGGCTGCGGCCAAGCGTGGTGGTTTCGTTAGAGATAGAGACGGTCGCGCCGTCAGGCAGTTCGCTGATATTTTTGATTTTGCGCGAATAGGCGGCAATCGGGAAGACGAATGTTTTACCGACGATGGCGAATTTATAGCCGCGCTCTTTCGACTGCGCCTCGAGATAGGGCAGCGTCTGGAAGGCGTTGGCGTCGACATCCTTATTATTTAATGCTTCATTCGGCAGGACGTAATCATTGAAAGAGATAACCTCAACGTCGAGGTTATATTTGTCTTTCGCTACCTGCTCTACGACTTTCCAGATAGCTTCATCCGGGCCGGTATTGATCGCGACTTTCACTTTATTGTTATCGTCCGGAGAGCAGGCGGATAACAGCGCCACCGATGTGGCGATTAACACCGAGCTTAACAACTTCTTCATCTCTAAAAACTCTCTTAAATTAACAAGTAACGAAACACTATTACATACTTTTCACACTGTACACTGATTTGTCCGCTGCGGATATTGAGAGGAATTCATGTTGCCGTTGGCAAGCGCAGCGCTGTCACATCAAGCGACATTTGCCCGCGAATCAAAGTAGAATCAAGCGCGTTGAATCCGCTACAGTAGATAGGGATCTCCTTAACCTGCATTATTGACTGAGGGAAGGCTATGCAACACGACATTCTTAATACCGAAGTGACGACCATCGATGGCGAGAAAACCACCCTGGCAGCGTATGCCGGAAAGGTGCTGCTGATCGTCAACGTGGCCTCAAAATGCGGCCTCACGCCGCAGTATGAGCAACTGGAAGCGCTGCAAGAAGAGTTTGCCCCGCAGGGATTTAGCGTCCTTGGCTTCCCATGTAACCAGTTTCTCGGACAGGAGCCGGGCAGCGAAGAAGAGATTAAAACGTTCTGCAGCATGACCTACGGCGTCACCTTCCCGCTGTTCAGTAAAATTGACGTCAACGGCGAACATCGCGCGCCGCTGTATCAAAAATTGATTGCCGCCGCCCCGAAGGCCGTCGCACCGGAAGGGAGCGGGTTTTATGAGCGGATGGCCAGTAAAGGGCGCGCTCCGCTGTACGTTGATGACATCCTGTGGAACTTTGAAAAATTCCTCGTTGGCCGCGATGGCCAGGTCATTCAGCGTTTCTCGCCGGATATGACGCCGGACGATCCGCAACTGCTGGCTGCGGTAAAAGGAGCATTAGCGCAATAATGCCGTTTTTGATGCAGCTACAGGATGTAGCGGAAGCGGGGCGGCTGTCGCCGTTTACCGCTGACGTGCGGCCCGGAGAGATAGTCCATCTGGTGGGGCCGAATGGCGCCGGCAAAAGTACCCTGCTGGCGCGCATGGCCGGGCTGACCAGCGGTCCCGGTTTGATTACGCTTAACCAGCGGGCGCTGGCTCAGTGGCCCGCAGCGGAGCTTGCCCGCCATCGCGCCTATCTGAGCCAGCAGCAGCTCCCGCCCTTCGCGATGCCGGTGTGGCACTATCTGTCGTTACATATGCAGGATAGCGCCCCGCAGGAGTTGCTCAACGAGATTGCCGGGCAACTGGGCTTAAGCGATAAGCTGGGGCGCCAGGTCAACCAGATCTCCGGCGGCGAGTGGCAGCGGGTGCGTCTGGCGGCGGTGATCCTGCAGATTCACCGGCGCGCGAATCCAGCCGGGCAGCTGTTGTTATTGGATGAACCAATGAACAGCCTTGATGTGGCGCAGCAGGCGGCGCTGGATAACGTGTTGGCGTCGCTGTGCGCGCTGGGGATCGCTATCGTGATGAGCAGCCACGATCTCAACCATACATTGCGTCATGCGCAGAGGGCGTGGCTCATTTGTGAGGGGCAGATGATTGCCTGCGGGGAAACGTACGAGGTGTTAAGTGAAGAGAATTTGACCGCCGCTTATCATATCGCTTTCCAGCGGGTGGAAGTCGCGGGTCATCTTATGCTCGTGGCGTCACAGTAGCGGGTAAGGATCTTGCCTGTAAGCCGCTAAACAAGCTAAATTATTGCAATAACAGGACAGGGAACAGAGGAATCGTCTGAGATGCGTGTGTGGTTCATTCTTATTGCGGCGATGGTGCTGGCAGGCTGTAGCAGCCACCGCGCGCCGCCGCCGAATCCACGGCTGGCTGATTCCATTACCGTGGTAGCCAATCTCAATGAGCAATTGCGCAACTGGCGCGGCGCGCCGTACCGCTATGGCGGCATGACGCCACGCGGCGTCGACTGCTCGGGCTTTGTGGTACGCACGTTCCGTGACAAATTCGCCATGCAGCTGCCGCGGGAAACTCGCGAGCAGGCGGAAATCGGCACCCGTATTGATAAAAGCGATCTGTTGCCCGGCGACCTGGTGTTTTTCAAAACCGGCTCCGGCGAAAGCGGCCTGCACGTCGGTATCTATGATACCGACAATCAATTTATTCACGCCTCCACCAGCCAGGGCGTAACCCGCTCGTCGCTGGACAACGTCTACTGGAATAAGAAATTCTGGCAGGCGAGGCGCATTTAACCCGCATCTGGCGAGAAAAGGGAGCGAGAGCTCCCTTTTTTAATTGCCATAACCCTGCAGTTCGCCCGTGTTAATCCCCTGTTGAAGGCACTACACTGGCGCCAGGAGGAACCATGACCCTGTCTTTTACTACTCACTGGCGCGATCGGCTGCCGGGTTTTTACACTTCACTGGCGCCCACGCCGCTGGATAACGCGCGTCTCATCTGGCGCAACACCTCTCTGGCGCAAACGCTGGGCGTCCCGGAGACGTTATTTAATCCGCAACATGGGGCGGGCGTCTGGGGAGGCGAAGCGGTGCTGCCGGGTATGTCGCCGCTGGCGCAGGTCTATAGCGGCCATCAGTTCGGCGCCTGGGCAGGTCAGCTTGGCGACGGGCGCGGAATTCTGCTTGGCGAGCAGCAGTTGCCGGATGGTCAACGTTTTGACTGGCACCTTAAAGGCGCCGGTCTGACGCCCTATTCGCGAATGGGCGATGGCCGGGCGGTACTGCGCTCGACTATCCGCGAAAGCCTTGCCAGCGAAGCAATGCATGCGCTGGGGATCCCAACCACCCGCGCGCTGGCGATGGTGACCAGCGACACGCCGGTTTACCGCGAACGCGAAGAACGCGGCACCATGCTGATGCGCATCGCCGAAAGCCACGTCCGCTTTGGCCATTTCGAACATTTTTACTATCGTCGCGAAGCGGAAAAAGTTCAGCAGCTGGCAGATTATGTGATTGAACACCACTGGCCGCAGCTGCAGCAGGAGGCGGATAAGTATATTCTTTGGTTCCGTGACGTTGTCACGCGTACCGCGGAAATGATCGCCTGCTGGCAGACCGTTGGCTTTGCCCACGGGGTGATGAATACCGATAATATGTCGATTCTTGGCCTGACCATGGATTATGGTCCGTATGGCTTCCTCGATGATTTCCAGCCCGGTTTTATCTGTAACCACTCTGATTACCAGGGGCGCTACAGCTTTGATAACCAACCGGCGGTAGGGTTGTGGAACCTGCAGCGTCTGGCCCAGTCGCTCTCGCCGTTCATCAGCGCCGACGCGCTGAACGCGGCGCTGGATGACTATCAGCCTGCCTTATTGACTGCCTACGGCCGCCGCATGCGCGACAAACTCGGCTTCTATACTCAGCAAACCGGTGATAACACTCTGCTTGATGGACTGTTCAGTCTGATGGAACGTGAAGGGAGTGACTACACTCGTACCTTCCGGATGCTGAGCCAAAGCGAGCAGCACAGCGCGGCATCGCCGCTGCGTGATGAGTTTATCGACCGCGCGGCCTTTGATAGCTGGTTTGCCGACTACCGGGCGCGGCTGCGCGATGAACAGATCGACGATAGCGAACGCCAGCAGCGGATGCAGGGCGTCAACCCGGCGCTGGTGCTACGCAACTGGCTGGCGCAGCGGGCGATAGAAAAAGCCGAAGATGGCGACATGGGCGAGCTGGAACGTCTGCATGAAGCCCTCGCGCAGCCGTTCGCCGATCGTACAGATGATTATGCCAGCCGCCCGCCTGACTGGGGTAAACATCTGGAAGTGAGCTGCTCCAGCTAACCGTAAAGCCTCGCCATCGCGCGGGGTTTTATTTGGTCAAAATTAGCTTACCGGCGTGGGTCTGGCGCAGCAGATAGCGCTGACCGTCATGTTCGATCACCACGCGACCTTCCGCACCCAACAGCGTCCGGCTGCTGATTTGGCGATCGCTGGCAAGGGGATAGGGAGCATTGTCTTTCGTTTTCTCAGCTGTGGCAGTGTTATCCATACGCGTCATAGCACCAAAATAAAAATAAAAGCAACAATGATAATCATTATCAGTAATGTTAATTTTCACGGCAAGCCTTTTTTGTTGTGGCTTACCATTTCAGGTAGTTATTGCGCAGAGGATGAACGGCGAGCGGTGAAATCCCGCCGCGAGCGCGGCGGGGAGAGGGATTACAACCGTGTAGCGGTGGCTGCAGCCAGTTCAGCGAGCATTTTTTCGCTATCTTCCCAGCTCAGGCACGGGTCGGTAATCGACTGGCCCCAGATCAGCGGCTGACCGGGGATCACTTTTTGCGTCCCTTCGGCGAGGAAGCTCTCCGCCATGATCCCGGCAATGGCGGTGGAGCCCTCGCGGATCTGCTGGCAGATATTGGCGCACACTTCCAGTTGACGGCGATGCTGCTTCTGACAATTGCCATGGCTGAAGTCGACGACCAGTTGCTCAGGGAGATCGAATTCCCGTAGCGCTTCGCCGGCGGCGGCGATATCCGCAGCATGATAATTTGGCCGTTTACCGCCGCGCATAATGATATGGCCGTACGGGTTACCGCTGGTCTGGTAGATGGTCATCTGGCCCTGTTTATCCGGTGACAGGAACATATGGCTGGCGCGCGAGGCGCGTATCGCGTCGACCGCGATACGGGTGTTGCCGTCGGTTCCGTTTTTAAAACCAACCGGGCAGGAGAGCGCCGAGGCCATCTCGCGGTGGATTTGGCTTTCGGTGGTGCGCGCGCCGATGGCGCCCCAGCTAATAAGATCGGCGATAAACTGCCCGGTCACCATATCCAGGAATTCGGTGGCGGTGGGGATACCCAGCTCGTTGATCTGCAGCAGCAGACGACGCGCCAGTTCGATACCGTGATTGACCCGGTAGCTGCCGTTGAGATCGGGGTCGGAAATAAGACCTTTCCAGCCCACGACGGTGCGCGGTTTTTCGAAATAGGTGCGCATGACAATTTCCAGCTGCGGCTGGTAACGTTCGCGCATGCCCTGCAGGCGGCGCGCATATTCCAGCGCCGCTTCAGGGTCGTGAATGGAGCAGGGGCCGATAATTACCAGCAGGCGGCGGTCTTCGCCGTTGAGGATTTTTTCAATCCGCCGACGGGAGGCGGAGACGTGGGCGGCAACCTCGGCCGTCACGGGATGGCGCTGCGCCAGTTCCGCGGGCGTTACCAGGCTTTCAATGCGCGCGGTACGCAATTCGTCTGTTTTATTCATTGGGGTCTCAAAAATCTGTTTCTTCCGCGGCGAAAATGCCGGGAAGTGATGCGCATCACGATAAACCAATCCCTGCTTATTGCAAGAGCAGGGCATGATCCTGTATAGGCCACGAGCGATAGCATAAACAAATTTTCAATAATGTACTAGTGTATTAGTACATCCTGCGATTCAGCCCCATGATATCCATGATTTTGGTGGCAATTTCCTCTACCGAATAGTTGGTGCTGTTGAGGCAGGGGATCTTGTTTTTGCGGTACAACGCTTCGACTTCGGTCACTTCCATGCGGCACTGGCGCAACGAGGCGTAGCGGCTATTTTCCCGGCGCTCTTCGCGGATTGCCGCCAGTCGCTCCGGGTTAATCGTCAGGCCGAACATCTTGTGCTGCAGCGGCTTTAACGAGGCCGGGAGAACCAGATTGTCCATATCGTCGGCGATAAAAGGGTAGTTAGCGGCGCGAATACCGTATTGCATGGCCAGATACAGGCTGGTCGGCGTTTTGCCGCAGCGCGAAACGCCGAGCAGGATCACCTGCGCCTGATCGAGATTGCGCAGCGAGATGCCATCATCGTGGGCAAGCGTGTAATCGATGGCGGCGATACGCGCATCGTATTTAATCAGGTTACCGGGATTCAGGCCGTGGGTGCGGTGAGCCACCGGCGTGGGATCCAGATGTAACTCTTGTTGCAGCGGGGCTACCAGCGCCTGCACGATATCCTGACAAAACCCCTCGCTTTGCAAAATAATGTCGCGAATTTCGGGGATAACGATGGAATAGAAGACCAGCGGCCGGATGCCGGTTTGTTGAAAAATGGCATCGATTTGCTCTTTAACCGCCCGGGCGCGGCTGACGTTTTCGACGAACGGCAGGGTTACGCTACTGATAGCCACCGGGAATTGCGACATTACCGCATGGCCTAAAACTTCCGCCGTAATAGCGGTACCGTCAGAAATATAAAATACGTGGCGATCTACAGCACTGTCCATTTTGACCATCCGGTATAATTATCTAAAAGCAGAGTAAATTTAAGCACAGAGCTTTAACCTTTGTCTCACTTAAAAAAAATGAAACGCTATTTTTGTTTTTAATGAAATGGCAGGTCCAGTTTCTGATTTTGCCCATTATTTGTATCAAATATCAATAGATTTCATTTTAATCATAGAGTTAGACAATTCTGGAAAACAATCCGAAAAACAGAAAATTAATTTGCTTGAACGATTCACCGTTTTTTTCAGCGGCATAAATATGTCAGGATGAATACCGTAGTCGATCGTGTGTTTTCTATAATTTGTATTAAATCACAAAAGGATTGTCTCGATGTCCAACAATGGCTCGTCACCGCTGGTGCTTTGGTATAACCAACTCGGCATGAATGATGTAGACAGAGTTGGGGGCAAAAATGCCTCCCTTGGTGAAATGATTACTAACCTGTCCGGTATGGGTGTCTCCGTACCAAACGGGTTCGCCACCACCGCTGATGCTTTCGATCAGTTCCTGGACCAAAGCGGTGTTAACCAGCGCATTTATGCACTGCTGGATGAAACCGACATTGACGACGTTTCCGCATTAGCGAAAGCGGGCGCGCAGATCCGTCAGTGGATCATCGACACCCCCTTCCAGAGCGAACTGGAAAACGCGATTCGCGAAGCTTATGACCTGCTGTCCGCCGATGACGCCGAGGCCTCGTTTGCCGTGCGCTCTTCCGCGACGGCGGAAGATATGCCGGATGCTTCCTTCGCCGGTCAGCAAGAGACATTCCTCAACGTGCAGGGCTTTGACGCCGTGCTCGTTGCCGTGAAGCACGTATTCGCTTCACTGTTTAACGATCGCGCGATCTCCTATCGCGTGCATCAGGGTTACGATCACCGCGGCGTGGCGCTATCCGCCGGGGTGCAGAGGATGGTGCGCTCCGACCTGGCCTCCTCCGGTGTGATGTTCTCCATCGATACCGAGTCCGGTTTCGACCAGGTGGTGTTTATCACCTCGGCGTGGGGGCTTGGCGAGATGGTGGTGCAGGGCGCGGTGAACCCGGACGAATTTTACGTCCATAAACCGACCCTGGCGGCTAATCGTCCGGCTATCGTGCGCCGTACCATGGGGTCGAAAAAAATCCGTATGGTTTACGCGCCGACTCAGGAACACGGCAAGCAGGTGCGCATCGAAGATGTGCCGCAGGCGCAGCGCGATGTTTTCTCGTTAACCAACGAGGAAGTGGAAGAGCTGGCGAAGCAGGCGGTGCAGATCGAGAAGCACTACGGTCGCCCGATGGATATCGAGTGGGCGAAAGATGGCCATACCGGTAAGCTGTTTATCGTCCAGGCGCGCCCGGAAACGGTCCGTTCGCGCGGTCAGGTGATGGAGCGTTATACGCTGCATGCCCAGGGGCAGATCATCGCCGAAGGTCGAGCTATCGGCCACCGTATCGGCGCCGGCCCGGTCAAGGTTATCCACGATATCAGTGAGATGAACCGCATCGAGCCTGGCGACGTGCTGGTCACCGACATGACTGACCCGGATTGGGAACCGATCATGAAGAAAGCCTCGGCAATCGTCACCAACCGCGGCGGGCGTACCTGCCACGCGGCGATTATCGCCCGTGAGCTGGGCATCCCGGCGGTGGTCGGCTGCGGCGATGCGACCGATCGCATCCAGGAAAACCAGAACGTCACCGTTTCCTGCGCTGAAGGCGACACCGGCTATGTCTACGCGGAGCTACTGGACTTCAGCGTGAAGAGCTCCAGTGTCGGCGAGATGCCGAATCTGCCGCTGAAAGTGATGATGAACGTCGGCAACCCGGATCGCGCCTTTGACTTCGCCTGCCTGCCGAATGAAGGCGTGGGCCTGGCGCGTCTGGAATTCATCATCAACCGCATGATTGGCGTTCACCCGCGCGCGCTGCTGGAGTTTGACGACCAGGAGCCGGGCCTGCAGAACGAAATCCGCGAGCTGATGAAAGGCTACGACTCACCGAGAGAGTTTTACGTTGGCCGCCTGACCGAAGGGATCGCTACCCTTGGTGCCGCCTTCTACCCGAAACGGGTGATCGTGCGTTTGTCCGACTTCAAATCTAACGAGTACGCCAACCTGGTGGGCGGCGAGCGTTACGAGCCGGAAGAAGAGAACCCGATGCTCGGATTCCGCGGCGCCGGACGCTACGTTTCAGAAAGCTTCCGCGATTGCTTCGCGCTGGAGTGTGAAGCCATGAAACGCGTGCGTAACGACATGGGCCTGACCAACGTGGAAGTGATGGTGCCATTCGTACGTACCGTGGCGCAGGCGAAAGCAGTGGTCGAAGAGCTGGAACGTCAGGGACTGAAGCGCGGCGAGAACGGGTTGAAGATCATCATGATGTGTGAAATCCCGTCGAACGCGCTGCTGGCGGAGCAGTTCCTCGAGTACTTCGATGGCTTCTCGATTGGCTCGAACGACATGACGCAGCTGGCGCTGGGCCTCGATCGCGACTCCGGCGTCGTGTCTGAGCTGTTTGATGAACGCAACGACGCGGTGAAAGCGCTGCTGTCGATGGCCATCCGCGCGGCGAAAAAACAGGGCAAATACGTGGGCATCTGCGGCCAGGGTCCGTCCGACCACGAAGACTTTGCCGCCTGGCTGATGGAAGAGGGGATCGATAGCCTGTCCCTGAACCCGGATACCGTGGTGCAAACCTGGTTAGGTCTGGCTGAACTGAATAAATAAGTTCAACGCGGATAGCCCAATCCCTGGCAGAGATGCCGGGGATTTTTTTGCCTTCAGCAACGTTTCGCGATGGTTGGTTTTGACGTAAAAAAAAAGCCCATCGTGGGAGATGGGCAAAGACTACACACAGCAATTCGTTGTTTCACTCAGGGGATTTCCATGCTTATAAATCAATATCTTGATCTATAACCGTGGGCTAATAGTAGGCATCAGGGCTGTTGGCGTCGATCGGATTCTTCTCAATAGTTAAATCAGTGTGAAGAATATGAGAGGTAAATATCGAGCTGGAACATGAATATGCCGGAAGTGGCGGGGGATTGATAAATTTAGCTTAAGTTTAAGGCGGGTTTCCCCGCCTTTCGGTTACTTTTCGCTTTTGTTATGGCTGGCATTAAGCTCGGCGAGCTCCGCCAGAACCAGATCCGGGTCTAGCGGCGGTGGCGGCACTTCCTGTACCCAGGCGTCGTAAAGACGCCAGGAGACGGCCAGCAGCACCGGACCGATAAACAGGCCAATCATCCCGAAGGCGATCAGGCCGCCGATAACGCCGGAGAGGATCAGAATCATCGGCAGGTCGGCGCCCATGCGAATCAATACCGGGCGAATCACGTTATCCATCGTACCCACCACGCAGCTCCAAACCAGCAGCACCGTGCCCCAGGTCGTATCGCCGGTCCAGTATAGCCAGATAATTGAAGGGACCAGCACGATAAGCGGCCCCAGCTGTACCAGACAGGTGAAAATCATCACCACGGTCAACAGCGCGGCGTAAGGCACGCCGCTTATCGCCAGCCCGATACCGCCGAGCACCGCCTGAGCCAGCGCGGTGACAACCACGCCCAGCGCTACGGCGCGTACCGCCTGTCCGGCGAGGACCACCGCAGCATCGCCACGCTTTGAGGCCAGACGGGTCGCGAAGTAGCGGAAACCATAGGCGACGCGCTCGCCGCGCCAGTAAAGCAGGGCGCTGAACAACAGCATCAGTCCGCAGTAAACCAGAAGTTTACCAATGTGCGCCGCCTGGCCGACAAACCAGGTGGTGGTGGCGCCAATATAAGGGCGAACCTTAGCCATAATCGCCGCGCCGCCCATCTCCAGCAGGCTATGCCAGGCGGAATAGAGTTTATCGCCGATCAGCGGAATCGAGTTCAGCCAGGCGAAATCCGGCAGCGTTACCTGGCCGGTGCTGACGATTTTGATCAGCGGGGCGCTATTATCGACCAGGCTATTCACCAATAAGGCGATAGGAATAACGAACAGCAAAAACAGCAGCAGCGTCATCACCAGCACCGCCAGCGAGCGCTTGCCAAACAGCAGCTTTTGCAGACGCAGCAGCACCGGCCAGGTGGCGATGACCACGGTACCGGCCCAGGCAAAAGAGAGAATAAATGGTTGCACAACCCACAGGCAGGAAATAATTATCAGGGACAAAAACAGCACCGACAGCAGAATTTGCGGTATGTCCCGGGGCTGATGTTGGTTAATCATAGAGAAAATTTACCTTTCCAGTCGCGTCTCAATGCTGACGCAGCGTAATTCCATGTACAGATAATAATATCAATAATTTCGCGCGCCTGATTTTGCCCGTAAATCTCGTGGGCGGATATGAAAAAAATGTGATAAAAAGTTGAGTGCGCCACGCAAACGTTTAATTGCGCATTATTACATCTTCTAAACACAACATATTCAGGCAGGGTCAAGCGTCATGATCCCACAGATTTCTCAAGCGCCGGGCGTCGTTCAGCTGGTGCTGAATTTTTTGCAGGTACTGGAGCAACAAGGTTTCACCGGCGATACCGCCACCAGCTATGCCGACCGGCTCACCATGGCGACCGATAACAGCGTCTATCAGCTGTTGCCGGACGCCATTCTGTTTCCCCGTTCCACCGCAGACGTCGCTTTACTGGCGCGACTGGCGGCGGAGCCACGCTTTAAATCGCTGATTTTTACCCCACGCGGCGGTGGTACCGGCACCAATGGTCAAGCGCTGAACGCGGGGATTATCGTCGATATGTCGCGCTATATGAACCGTATTATCGAAATCAACCCCGAAGAGGGATGGGTGCGGGTAGAAGCCGGGGTAATCAAAGACCAGCTTAACCAGTTTCTTAAGCCCTACGGCTATTTCTTTGCCCCTGAACTGTCGACCAGTAACCGCGCGACGCTCGGCGGTATGATCAATACCGATGCCTCCGGACAGGGGTCATTGGTCTACGGTAAAACCTCCGATCATGTGCTTGGGGTGCGATCGGTTCTCATGGGCGGCGATATCCTTGATACCTTACCCATTCCCGCCGCGCTGGCGGAAACGCTGGGGCGCGAGCAGTCAGCGATTGGCCGCATCTACCGTACCGTCTATCAGCGCTGCAAAGCGCAGCGTCAGCTGATCATCGATAAATTCCCAAAACTGAACCGCTTCCTGACCGGCTACGATCTGCGTCACGTGTTCAATGATGAGATGAGCGAGTTCGACCTGACGCGCATTCTGACCGGCTCCGAAGGCACGCTGGCATTTATCACCGAAGCGCGGCTCGATATTACGCGTCTGCCGAAGGTACGCCGGTTGGTCAACGTCAAGTATGACTCTTTTGATTCGGCGCTGCGTAACGCCCCCTTCATGGTTGAAGCAAAGGCGCTGTCGGTGGAGACCGTCGATTCGAAGGTCCTTAATCTGGCGCGCGAAGATATCGTCTGGCACTCGGTGAGCGAACTGATCGCCGATGTGCCGGAAAAAGAGATGCTGGGGCTCAATATTGTTGAGTTTGCCGGTGATGATGCTGAATTAATAGACGGCCAGGTAACCACCCTGTGTCAGCGTCTTGATGAGCTGATGGCGCAGGGCGCCGCCGGGGTGATTGGCTGGCAGGTCTGTCATGAACTCGATGGCGTCGAGCGCATCTATGCCATGCGTAAAAAGGCGGTAGGTCTATTGGGCAATGCTAAAGGCGCTGCGAAACCGATTCCTTTTGCAGAAGATACTTGCGTACCGCCGGAGCATCTGGCGGATTACATCACCGAGTTTCGTGCTTTACTCGACGGACATGGTCTGAGCTACGGCATGTTTGGACACGTCGACGCCGGCGTGCTGCACGTTCGTCCGGCGTTGGACATGTGCGATCCGCAACAGGAGGTGCTGATGAAGCAGATCTCCGACGAGGTGGTGGCGTTGACGGCAAAATATGGCGGTCTGCTGTGGGGCGAACACGGTAAAGGTTTCCGCGCCGAGTACAGTCCGGCCTTCTTTGGCGAGGAGTTATATAGCGAACTGCGTAAAGTGAAAGCCGCTTTTGATCCGGATAACCGATTGAATCCGGGGAAAATTTGCCCGCCTGAAGGCGTTGACGCTCCGATGATGAAAGTCGATGCGGTGAAACGCGGCACCTACGATCGCCAAATTCCCATCGCCGTGCGTAGCGCCTGGCGCGGCGCGATGGAGTGTAACGGCAACGGTCTGTGCTTTAACTTCGATGTAAAAAGCCCGATGTGTCCGTCAATGAAGGTCAGCAATCAGCGCATCCATTCGCCGAAAGGCCGCGCGACGCTGGTGCGCGAATGGTTACGCCTGCTGGCCGACCGCGGGATAGACCCGAACAAACTGGAGCAAGAACTCCCGGAGAAAGGTGTAAGCCTGCGCGCCCTGATCGAGCGTACCCGCAACAGCTGGCATGCGCGTAAAGGCGAATATGATTTCTCACATGAAGTGAAAGAGGCCATGTCCGGCTGTCTGGCCTGTAAGGCCTGTTCAACCCAGTGTCCGATTAAGATTGACGTGCCGGAATTCCGCTCCCGCTTCCTGCAGCTTTATCACAGCCGCTACCTGCGTCCGGTACGCGACCATCTGGTCGCGACGGTCGAGTCCTACGCGCCGCTGATGGCCCAGGCGCCGAAAACATTCAACTTCTTTATCAATCAGCCGTGGATGCGCAAGCTGTCGGAAAAACATATCGGCATGGTCGATCTACCGTTGCTCTCCGTGCCGTCGCTCAAGCAGCAGCTGGCAGGCCATCGTTCCGCCAATACCACGCTTGAGGATCTGGAAGCGATGAGCGTCGAACAGCGTGCGAAGAAGGTGCTGGTGGTACAGGATCCGTTTACCAGCTATTACGAAGCGCAGGTGGTGGCTGACTTTGTCCGCCTGATTGAAAAAGTTGGCTATCAGCCGGTGCTGTTGCCGTTCTCGCCGAACGGTAAAGCGCAGCATATCAAGGGGTTCCTGACGCGCTTTGCGCGTACCGCGCAGAAAACCGCTGATTTTCTCAACCGCGTAGCGCGGCTGGATATACCGATGGTTGGCGTCGACCCCGCGCTGGTGCTCTGCTATCGCGATGAATATAACCAGACGCTGGGCGAGAAACGCGGCGATTTTCGCGTGATGCTGGCGCATGAGTGGCTGACCCAGGCGATAGCGCCATCGGCCGGCCAGGACAATAGCGGCGAACCCTGGTATCTGTTTGGCCACTGTACGGAAGTGACGGCGCTACCGGCCGCGCCCAAACAGTGGGCGGAAATATTTGCCCGTTTTGGGGCGAAAATGGAGTACATCAGTACGGGTTGCTGCGGTATGGCCGGTACCTATGGTCATGAAGTGAAAAACCATGCCAACTCGCTGGCGATTTACGCGCTTTCCTGGCAGCAGGCGATGGCGCGTTTACCGCGCAGCCGCTGTCTGGCTACCGGTTATTCCTGCCGCAGTCAGGTGAAGCGTATCGAAGGCAGCGG
The DNA here is from genome assembly GCF_057196925.1 of Klebsiella sp. SYXHC3. Classification (NCBI taxonomy): domain Bacteria; kingdom Pseudomonadati; phylum Pseudomonadota; class Gammaproteobacteria; order Enterobacterales; family Enterobacteriaceae; genus Klebsiella; species Klebsiella sp. SYXHC3. The sequence continues at coordinate 63,357 of NZ_JBXUNG010000013.1, forward strand.
AGTGCGTCACCCGCTGCAGGCTCTGCTGGAGATTATCGGATGATTTGGAAACGTCAGGCTTCGCTAGCGCAGCTTAACGCGATGGGCGAGGGGAACATGGTTGGCCTGCTGGATATTCACTTTGTGGCCATCAGCGATAACGCCATTGAAGCGACGATGCCGGTGGATCACCGTACACATCAGCCATTTGGCCTGCTCCACGGCGGCGCATCGGTGGTTCTTGCTGAAACGCTGGGTTCGGTCGCGGGCTATCTGTGTACCGAAGGGGAACAGAAAGTGGTTGGCCTGGAAGTGAATGCCAACCATATTCGTTCGGTACGCAGCGGGCGGGTGCGTGGGGTTTGTACCGCGCTACATGTGGGGTCGCGCCATCAGGTGTGGCAAATCGATATCTCCGATGAGCAGGGGCGTTTGTGCTGCTCATCACGACTGACCACCGCCGTGGTGTAACGGTCGGCAGAATAATTTAAGGGGATGCACTTGCATCCCCTTCTTGTTTATTGAGTATCGTCCTTAATGACCTCGCTGGCACCGTTTCTCTGCACCGAGGCGATGCCCTTTTTGGCCGCATCTTTCGATGAATACATCTCACTGGTGGCGATGGTCTCATGGTTGTCCGCCTTCAGCAGAAAATACCACGGCTGTGGGACGCTCTTATCAGACTTTTTCAGTACGTAATACCCCATTCTTCACCCCTTTCGTTATTAACGAACACTGAATAATCTGTAGACCAGGGCTAGCGAAACGGCAAGCAATCATCTAATAAATATATATTTGTTAAATCATTCGCTGTAATTATGCTACTATTTTAATTACGAAATACTTTCACGGTAACAAAGAGGATGGAGTTAACCATGGGTATCATTTCCTGGATCATTTTTGGTCTGATCGCTGGTATTTTGGCTAAGTGGATTATGCCGGGCAAAGACGGCGGTGGGTTTATTGTCACCGTGATCCTCGGTATTATCGGTGCGGTAGTCGGTGGCTGGATCAGTACGTTATTCGGCTTTGGCAAGGTTGACGGTTTTAACTTCGGCAGCTTTGTTGTGGCGGTGATTGGCGCAATCGTTGTGCTGTTTATCTACCGTAAAGTGAAGAGTTAATACGCCGAGCGCATATTCACTCTGAAACTGTAAACCGCCGTTCACCACGGCGGTTTTTTTATGCCCGCGACAGACGCTCGTAAACAAAAAAAAGCCCGCTGGATACCCGCGGGCGAACCCATTTTGGCAAATTTTTTCGGCTGCCTCCTGACAAAGGGCGTAAACTCCGTTTTGCAGGATGGTAAGGCGCAGCCTGACTGCTTCCCGGCTGGAGAAGCAGCGAGGTAATTTTATGTTTAATTCCGGGGTTACATAAGCTGACAAAAACAGTAGGGGGAGGGTTACTCCAGCAACACGCTCATCACCAGCAGCACTACCATGCACATCGACATAATACTGATATCAATCATCCTGTACGACACTCGCTCCCGTAAACCATAATCCGACTTTGCATCGGTAAACATTTACAAACGACGCGAATTGTACATGAGTAAACGCTGCCTAAACCAACCCTGTTTTTAAGAATTAACCGATCACATCACAAAATTGAATCGTTCTATTAGTCGCCAGCTGCGCCGATTGGCGCTTTGGCGAAAATCTGTAGCCGGGCTTCGGAATTGTAAAATGGAATCAGCAGAAAAGCTAAACCCGCGCCACCGGTTGCATACTGCACTGCCAGATCGGCGCTGTGGGTGATAAATATTTGATGTCCCCCCCAACTACAACCCACGCTCATATCCGGAGTACAGTTTTTCCATTTGCTAAGTAACTCGCCACTTTTCGTCAGATATAAATACTTCGTGTCCGAACCCGATGGCGGCGTCGCGGATTCGGCTAACAAGGCGAACGTTTGAGTACTTACTACTTTCCCTTGCTCGTCTAACGATGAAGCCTGCAGCGTGGCGGTGGGGAAATTGAAACGTAATTCAATGGCTGCGGCATTTTTATCACTGACGTAAAAAACCTGCGTTAAATTATCCGCACCCCAATATTTTCCGCCGCTGGGTTGCAGCGGTTTGATCTTAAATCGATATACGTTCTGCGTGCGTATATCCTGGCGCTGGGAGTACTCGGCATTGTATTGCGCGCTTTGCGGCGCGTTAACCGAGCAGCCGGTAAGTAATCCCATTAATAGTAGTGCTGTAAATTTGCGCATCCTTTTTCTCGGCGATCGTTCATCTACTGGTGCCGGTTGATTATGCCCGTTATGACAAACGATAAAAAACACAGAACGCTACCAAAGCAGGTAGGTTTTTGCGCTCTGCACAATCTGCCACACCGCTAAAATAAGCTGTGCCATGCTTGTTATCGGATGCTGGAATAGAGAGAAAGAGATGACGATTACGCTATGCAAAGCTTGTGGTACCTCATATGAATTTAGCGAAAACCCTCCGCAACATTGCCCGATATGCGAAGACGAGCGGCAATTTATTCCGGTGGGCGGCCAGCAGTGGATTGCATTAAATAAGCTCACCGCATCGCACAGCAATAAGTGGCAACAGCATAACAGCGCGCTTTTTAGCATTCGCACTATTCCTGGCTTTGCCATTAATCAGCGGGCATTTCTGCTGCGTACGCCGCAGGGTAATATTCTATGGGACTGCATCGCCAACCTTGATGAGGCGACAAAAACGCTGGTTTCCGCGCTGGGTGGGCTGAAAGCCATCGCTATCTCACATCCGCATTACTACAGTTGTATGCAGGATTGGGCGGCGGAGTTCAAGGCGCCAATCTATTTGCATGGGGATGACCGCCAGTGGGTCATGCGCGACAGCCCGTGGATTACCTTTTGGGAGGGCGATAGCCTGCAACTGACGGCCGATGCCAGTCTGATTCGCCTGGGTGGGCATTTTGCTGGTGGCTGCGTCCTGCACTGGGCGCAGGGCGACGGCCTGCTATTATCCGGCGATATTGTCCAGGTGGCGCCCGGAGCAAACGCCGTTTCTTTCATGTGGAGCTATCCCAATATGCTACCGCTGCCGTCATCAACGGTTACGGATATCATTCATCGCCTTGCTGGCGTGAAATTCAGCCAAATCTACGGCGCGTTCGAGGGGCGGGAGATTCTGAATAACGCCGGGGAGATCGTCCGTCGCAGCGGGGAAAAGTATGTTGCTTGTTTGACTAAGTGAATATAACTCTCTGTTTGCGCATATCGTCTTCATGGCTGCTTTCTTGCCTTTCTGTACTCATCTTAGGCGTTTTCACCCTGACGAAAAGTGCCATTTCCGGTCTCTATCGCATAAATCGGTATTTTCGATACATCTTTTCCATTGCCGCTTCGCCTGCGCTCTTATTCTAAATAACTTATTATTTATCAATCTATTAAATATAAGAATTGCTTCCTGATAACCCCTTCACCAGGGTCTATGCTTATAGAAAAGCGCAGAAACGGGCGAAATGGCCGAATACCCCTGCTCCGGCAGGGTTGAAGTGATAATCATTATCACTAACATGAGGGTATGGCCCGATGGCGGCACTCGATGAGGTAGAGCGATGGAACTACAAACAAACACCTTTAATCCTGACGATTTCAACTGGCAGGGGCTAACGATGACCCCCGCTGCGGCGGCCCATATTCGGGATCTGATGCGCAAACAGCCGGACAAACAGGGACTGCGCCTGGGGATTAAAACCAGCGGCTGCGCCGGTTTTGGCTACGTGCTGGAAATGATTGCCGAGCCGGCGGACGACGATCTGCTGTTTGAACGCGACGGTGCGAAGCTGTTTGCGCCGCTGCAGGCGATGCCGTTCATTGACGGTACCGAACTGGATTATGTTCGCGAAGGCTTAAATGAAATATTCAAGTTTCATAACCCGAAAGCGCAGCACGAATGCGGCTGCGGCGAAAGCTTCGGGGTTCAGGCGGAGTAACTATGTCTCGAAATACTGAAGCAACTGACGATGTCAAAAGCTGGACCGGCGGCCCGCTCAACTATAAAGAAGGCTTTTTTACCCAGCTACAAACCGATGAGCTGGCCAAAGGCATTAATGAAGAGGTGGTACGCGCGATTTCCGCTCGCCGTAATGAACCGGAGTGGATGCTCGAATTTCGTCTCAACGCCTTTAAGGCCTGGCAGGAGATGGAGGAGCCGCACTGGCTGAAAGCGCATTACGATAAGCTTAATTATCAGGATTACAGCTACTACTCGGCGCCATCCTGCGGCAACTGCGACGAGACCTGCGCCTCGGAGCCCGGCGCGGTGCAACAGACCGGGGCAAACACCTTCCTGACAAATGAAGTCGAGGAAGCTTTTAACCTGCTCGGGGTACCGGTACGCGAAGGCAAAGAAGTCGCGGTGGACGCCATTTTCGACTCGGTATCGGTAGCAACCACCTATCGCGAGAAGCTGGCGGAGCAGGGGATCATCTTCTGCTCCTTTGGCGAAGCGATTCACGATCATCCGGAACTGGTGAAAAAGTATCTCGGTACCGTAGTGCCGGGCAACGACAACTTCTTCGCTGCGCTGAACGCCGCGGTTGCTTCCGATGGCACCTTTATCTACGTGCCGAAAGGCGTGCGCTGTCCGATGGAGCTGTCGACCTATTTCCGCATCAACGCCGAGAAAACCGGCCAGTTTGAACGTACGATTCTGGTCGCCGACGAGGGTAGCTACGTGAGCTATATCGAAGGCTGCTCGGCGCCGGTCCGCGACAGCTATCAGCTGCATGCGGCGGTGGTTGAAGTCATCATTCATAAAGATGCGGAAGTGAAGTACTCCACCGTGCAGAACTGGTTCCCCGGCGACAACAATACCGGCGGCATCCTTAACTTCGTCACCAAGCGCGCGCTGTGCGAAGGCGAAAACAGCAAGATGTCGTGGACCCAGTCGGAAACCGGTTCGGCTATAACATGGAAATACCCGAGCTGCATTCTGCGCGGCGATAACTCGATCGGCGAATTCTTCTCGGTGGCGTTGACCAGCGGCCATCAGCAGGCGGATACCGGGACCAAAATGATCCATATCGGCAAGAACACCCGTTCGACCATCATCTCGAAAGGGATCTCCGCCGGACACAGCCAGAATAGCTATCGCGGACTGGTCAAAATTATGCCGACCGCGACGAACGCCCGGAACTTCACCCAGTGCGATTCGATGCTGATCGGCCCGGACTGCGGGGCGCATACCTTCCCGTATGTCGAATGCCGCAATAACAGCGCCCAGCTGGAACACGAAGCCACCACCTCGCGGATTGGTGAAGACCAGCTGTTTTACTGCCTGCAGCGGGGTATTAGCGAAGATGATGCGATCTCAATGATCGTCAATGGATTCTGTAAAGACGTGTTCTCAGAATTGCCGCTGGAGTTCGCCGTCGAAGCGCAAAAATTGCTGGCTATTAGCCTTGAACATAGCGTCGGCTGATAATTAAGGAAAAAAGATGTTAAGTATTAAAGATTTGCAAGTCGCCGTAGAAGACAAAGAGATCCTGCGCGGGCTGAACCTTGAGGTGCGCCCCGGCGAAGTCCACGCGATCATGGGCCCTAACGGCTCAGGGAAAAGTACGCTCTCGGCTACCCTCGCCGGACGGGAGGATTACGAAGTCACCGGCGGCAGCGTCGAGTTTAAGGGCAAAGACCTGCTCGAACTCGCCCCGGAGGATCGCGCCGGGGAGGGCATTTTTATGGCTTTTCAGTATCCGGTGGAAATCCCAGGCGTCAGTAATCAGTTTTTCCTGCAAACCGCGCTCAACGCCGTACGCGCCTATCGCGGCCTGGAGGCGCTGGATCGTTTCGATTTCCAGGATTTAATGGAAGAGAAGATCAAACTGCTGAAGATGCCGGAAGATCTGCTAACTCGTTCGGTGAACGTCGGTTTCTCCGGCGGCGAGAAAAAACGCAACGATATTCTGCAAATGGCGGTGCTTGAGCCTGAGCTGTGTATCCTCGATGAATCGGATTCCGGGCTGGATATTGATGCCCTGAAGATTGTCTCGGAGGGGGTTAACTCACTGCGTGACGGCAAACGCGCCTTTATTATCGTCACCCACTATCAGCGTATCCTTGATTACATCAAACCGGATTATGTCCACGTGCTGTATCAGGGGCGAATCGTCAAGTCGGGCGATTTCACTCTGGTTAAACAACTGGAGGAGCAGGGCTATGGCTGGCTTACCGAACAGCAGTAACGCGCTGCAGCAGTGGCATCATCTGTTTGAAGCACAGGGCGAAGAACGCACGCCGCAGGCCAATCAGCATTTGCAACAGCTGTTGCGCCTGGGGTTGCCGACGCGCAAACATGAAAACTGGAAATACACACCGCTGGACGCGCTGCTTAGCGGCACGTTTGTTGCGACTCCGGCTACACTCAGCGTGGCGCAGCGCGACGCGCTGGCGCTCAACCTCGACGCCTGGCGGATGGTGTTTATTGATGGCCGCTTCAGCCCGGCGCTCAGCGACGATCTCACCGCTAGCGGTTTTGACGTCAGCGTTGATAACCAGCGCCAGCATCTGCCGGACGCGGTACAGCCGGAAGTGTTTCTTCATCTCACCGAAAGTCTGGCGCAGACGGTGACCCGCATCGATGTGAAGCGCAATCAGCGCCCGGAGAAACCGCTGCTGCTGATGCATATTACCAGCGGACTGGCAGGCGACGAGCTTAATACCGCTCACTATCGCCATCATCTGGCGCTGGAGAGCGGGGCGCAGGCGACCATCATCGAACACTATATTAGCCTTGATGAGCAGCGGCATTTCACCGGCGGACGCCTGACGATGTCTGTCGCCGACAACGCCCATCTGCAGCATATCAAGCTGGCGTTTGAAAATGGGCAAAGCTACCACTTCGCCCATAACGATCTGCTGCTTGGCCGCGATGCTTCGGCATTCAGCAGCAGCTTCCTGCTGGGCGGCGCGGTGTTACGACACCATACCAGTACCCGTCTGGCCGGTGAAAACAACAATCTGCGCATTAACTCGCTGGCGATGCCGGTGAAAAACGAGGTCTGCGACAGCCGTACCTGGCTCGATCACCGCGTTGGCTACTGCAACAGCCGTCAACTACACAAAACCATCGTCAGCGATAAGGGGCGGGCGGTATTTAATGGCCTGATTAACGTCGCGAAACACGCGCTGAAAACCGATGGTCAGATGACCAATAACAATCTGTTGTTGGGAAGGCTGGCGGAAGTCGATACCAAACCGCAGCTGGAAATTTACGCGGACGACGTCAAATGCAGCCACGGCGCCACCGTCGGTCGTATCGATGACGAACAGCTGTTCTATCTGCGCTCGCGCGGCATCGAACAACAGGCGGCGCAGCAGATGATCCTTTACGCCTTCGCCGCCGAACTTACTGAAGCCATTAGCGATGACGCGCTGAAACAACAGGTGTTGGCGCGCATTGGCAAGCGCCTGCCGGGAGGGGATGCATGACATTTTCAGTAGAACGACTGCGCGCCGATTTCCCGGTGTTGAGCCGAGAGGTTAACGGCCAACCATTGGTTTATCTCGATAGCGCCGCCAGCGCGCAGAAACCGGAAGCGGTGATTAACGCCGAAGCCGAGTTTTATCGCCATGGTTACGCTGCCGTCCATCGTGGTATCCATACCCTGAGCGCCGAAGCGACGGCGCGGATGGAGCAGGTACGCCAGCAGGCGGCCGCTTTTCTTAATGCCCGCTCGCCGGAAGAGCTGGTGTTCGTACGAGGTACCACCGAAGGCATCAATCTGGTAGCCAATAGCTGGGGCGGGGCTAACGTCGGGGCCGGCGATAATATTATCGTCAGCGAAATGGAACACCACGCCAATATCGTGCCGTGGCAGATGCTCTGTGCCCGCGTCGGCGCCGAGCTAAGAGTGATCCCGCTCAACCAGGACGGTACTTTACAACTCGATGTTATTCCCGGTCTATTTGACGACCGCACCCGGCTGCTGGCGATAACCCAGGTGTCGAACGTACTAGGGACAGAAAACCCGCTATCGGCGCTGATCCCGCTGGCGCATCAGCATGGCGCGAAGGTGCTGGTGGATGGCGCGCAGGCGGTGATGCATCACCCGGTGGATGTGCAGGCGCTGGATTGCGATTTTTACGTCTTCTCGGCGCATAAGCTGTACGGGCCGACCGGTATCGGCGTGCTGTACGCCAAAGAATCGTTGTTACAGGAGATGCCGCCGTGGGAAGGCGGTGGGTCGATGATTGCCACCGTCAGCCTGAGGGAGGGCACCACCTGGGCGAAAGCGCCGTGGCGCTTTGAAGCTGGCACGCCGAATACCGGTGGAATTATTGGCCTCGGCGCCGCGTTGGACTACGTCAGCGAGATTGGGCTTGAGCAGATCGGCGAATATGAGCAGACGCTGATGCGCTATGCCTTGCAGGAGCTGAAAAAGGTGCCGGATTTGACGCTTTACGGCCCGCAACATCGTTTGGGCGTCATCGCTTTTAACCTCGGGAAACATCATGCCTACGATGTCGGCAGTTTTCTCGATAACTACGGTATCGCGGTGCGTACCGGACACCATTGCGCGATGCCGCTGATGGCGTTCTATCAGGTTCCGGCGATGTGCCGGGCATCGCTGGCGATGTACAATACGATGGAAGAGGTGGATCGGCTGGTGGCCGGGCTGCAGCGGATCCACAAATTACTGGGTTAAAGGACGCGACTATGGCGGCATTACCAGACAAAGACAAATTGCTGCGCAACTTTTCTCGCTGCGCTAACTGGGAAGAGAAGTATCTCTACATCATTGAACTCGGCCAACGCCTGGCGCCGCTCAGCGCGGAAGAACACATCGCGCAGAATATTATTCAGGGCTGCCAAAGCCAGGTGTGGATCGTGATGGAGCAGGAGCCATCCGGCGTGATTACCCTACGCGGCGATAGCGATGCGGCCATCGTCAAAGGGCTGATTGCGGTAGTATTCATCCTTTATGACCGCATGACCGCGCAGGATATTAGCGAATTCGATGTACGCCCGTGGTTTGAAAAAATGGCGTTGACCCAACATCTTACCCCCTCCCGCTCGCAGGGCCTTGAAGCGATGATCCGCGCAATTCGCGCGAAAGCCACAAATCTTAGCTAGAATAAACAGGTAGATTTCATTCTGTTACGTGCGACGAAGGCGAACGCTTTCGTCGCCGCGCAGATCCTGGCGTTTTATCAGCGAAAGAAGGAATCTCAGTATGAAACGCGCGTCTCTCATCGCAATGTCCCTTCTCGCAGCTCTGAGCGCGCAGCACGGCGCCTGGGCTGTCGATTATCCGCTTCCCCCAGCCAACAGCCGTTTGATTGGCCAAAACCAATACTGGACGGTACAGGAAGGGGATCGCAACCTGCAGGCTATCGCCCGCCATTTCGACACGGCGGCGATGCTGATTCTTGAAGCCAACGATACGATTGCGCCGGTGCAGCCGAAGCCGGGCACACGGGTCTTAATCCCATCGCAGATGCTGCTGCCGGATGTCCCGCGTGAAGGCATTGTCGTCAACCTGGCCGAGCTGCGGCTGTACTATTTCCCGCCGGGGCAAAATCAGGTGCAGGTTTATCCGCTCGGCATTGGCCAGTTGGGGCTGGAAACGCCGGAGATGACCACCCGTGTCGGGCAGAAAATCCCTAACCCGACCTGGACGCCGACTGCCGGTATTCGCGCGCGCTCGCTGGAGAAGGGCATTAAGCTGCCGCCGGTGATCCCCGCCGGGCCCAATAACCCATTAGGCCGCTACGCGCTGCGACTGGCCTACGGTAACGGCGAGTATCTGATCCACGGCACTAATGCGCCTGATAGCGTCGGGCTACGGGTGAGTTCCGGCTGTATGCGAATGAACGCTGACGACATCAAGGCGCTGTTCAGCCAGGTGCGCGCCGGCACGCCGGTACGGATTATCAATCAGCCGGTGAAGTTCGCGGTAGAACCCGATGGTAAACGCTATGTAGAGGTCCACAGGCCGCTTTCGCAAACTGAAGGGGAAAATACCCGGACAATCTCTTACACGCTTCCTGCCGCGTTTCACGCCTTTTCTGACGATAAAGCGGTGGATGACCTGCAACTGAAAAAAGCGCTGTCGCGAAGAGCGGGCTATCCGGTGGTGGTTTCTGAAGGGGCGGGCAGCGCGACGACCGAGCTGTCGGCGCAGAATAGCCAGCAGAATGACACTAAACTGACGCAGTAGGGTAAAACAACAGGCAAAAAAAATGGCGCACAATGTGCGCCATTTTTATTACCAGAACTCTTACTTACGGTAAGAGTGAGCCTGGTTGTCCAGACGCTGGTTAGCGCGAGCTGCGTCGTCTTTAGCAGCCTGAACGTCAGAACGCATTGCGTTCACGTCGTTGCTCAGCTGGTCAACTTTAGCGTTCAGAGTCTGAACGTCAGAAGACAGCTGATCGATTTTAGCATTGCTGGAGCAACCAGCCAGCAGAGTAGAACCCAGGATTACCGCGCCCAGTACCAGTTTAGTACGATTCATTATTAATACCCTCTAGATTGAGTTAATCTCCATGTAGCGTTACAAGTATTACACAAACTTTTTTGGGATGAGAATATTTTTTTTACCCGAATGCACTTATTTTTGATCGTTCGCTCAAAGAAGCATCGAATTCGTAGATCTAGTTTAAAAAGCGCTGTGAAAACAGAAGGCTTCCATCGGATTCATCTTAGATAATCTCTTATTAAATAGTAAAATCCGATTTGCATTTTTATTAAGAACAGCTAGTGAATGAATAAAAAAAAGCGCCCCGACTGGAGCGCTTTAAAAAAAGATAAAATAACCTGTAAATTATTACAGCACGTGCACGGAGGCTGTGTTAGTGGTGCCGCTTGGAACCAGCGCGCCGGAAACCATCACAACCACGTCGCCTTTACGCGCCAGGCCGCTCTGCAGCGCCAGCTCTTTACCCAGGTGGTAGAAATCATCAGTAGAGGCGATCTCTTTCACCAGCTGCGGTACTACGCCTTTGCTCAGGACTAACTGACGGGCGGTGGTTTCGTTGGTGGTCAACGCAAGGATAGTGGCGTCCGGGAAGTATTTACGCACGGCGCGTGCGGATTTACCGCCCTGGGTGGCGACGACAATCAGCGGCGCTTCCAGTTTCTCAGCGGTTTCAACTGCGCCGCGGCAAACCGCTTCGGTGATGCGCAGTTTACGGTTGTCGTTGTTGTAATCCAGACGGCTGGTCATCACGCGGTCGGTACGCTCGCAGATGGTCGCCATAATGGTAACGGCTTCCAGCGGGTATTTACCTTTCGCGGATTCGCCGGACAGCATAACGGCATCGGTGCCGTCGAGGATGGCGTTAGCGACGTCGCCTGCTTCAGCGCGGGTCGGACGCGGGTTTTTGATCATGGAATCCAGCATCTGGGTCGCGGTGATAACGACTTTGCGCGCGCGGATACATTTTTCGATGATCATCTTCTGCGCGAAGATAACTTCTTCTACCGGGATTTCAACGCCCATATCACCACGCGCAACCATGATGCCGTCGGATGCTTCGAGGATTTCGTCGAAGTTGTTCAGGCCTTCCTGGTTTTCAATTTTAGAGATGATCTGGATGTTTTCGCCGCCGTGCGCCTTCAGGTGCTCGCGGATTTCAACCACGTCAGAACGCTTACGGATAAAGGAAGCGGCTACGAAATCAACGCCTTGCTCACAACCGAAGATCAGGTCCTGCTTGTCTTTTTCAGCCAGCGCCGGCAGAGCGATAGAAACGCCCGGCAGGTTAACGCCTTTGTTCTCGCCGAGGTCGCCGTTGTTCAGCACTTTACAGATAACTTTGTTACCTTCGATCGCGGTCACTTCCATGCCGATCAGACCATCGTCGACCAGTACGGTGTTGCCGACGCTCAGGTCGGTGGTGAAGCCTTCGTAGGTCACCGCAACGATTTCATTGTTGCCGACCACGGACTTGTCAGTGGTAAAGGTAAAGGTCTGGCCCGCTTTCAGGGAGACGTCGTTACCGCCTTCCAGCTTGATGGTGCGGATTTCCGGCCCTTTGGTGTCCAGCAGGATTGCGGCTTTCTTACCGGTTTTGTTCATCACATTGCGCAGGTTCTGGATGCGCTGACCGTGTTCCGCATAGTCGCCGTGAGAGAAGTTCAGACGCATGACGTTCATGCCCGCGTCCAGCATTTTGGTCAACATCTCTTCGGATTCGGTTTTCGGACCGATGGTGCAAACAATTTTGGTCTTTTTCATGACAGTCTTAGTCTTTAAGTTGTGAAGGATATGGAAATCTCGCTCCGGGGGCGCACTGCCGCGGAGTCAAACCTGTGTTACGAAAGTTGCAATGCCACGCTCTAAGGATAGGTGACAACAAAAGAGCGTGCAGAAGAATGTGTGCTGGCGGTTCAGCCCATGAAAAGTGGCAATGTTTTGTACGTTTTTTTGTGCAGTCCAATGCGCTGAAACCATTCAAGAAAGAATCGAGGCGCATTATACGCTGCCGAAACGAAAAAGGAAAATAAAAACGGCGTTTCATTTTTAGTGTGATTAATGTAACAAAATTCACACGATTCGCTCGCGAAGCTGCAACACACTTTTGCCGCAGCGGATCAGATTAAACGGCGTTTTATGATATTTACAAACCTATTAAAGGCAGTAAAACGCTTCATTGAGTGGAAAAAAATAGCGCAGTTTGCTTTATTATAAAATCGTATCAATAATGAATTGATTGATAATGATAATTTACGAGTCTTAATAATGGGAAATAAAGCGAAAGACGACGAACTCTATCAGGAAATGTGCCGCGTAGTGGGTAAGGTGGTATTGGAAATGCGCGATCTTGGTCAGGAGCCGAAACATATTGTTATTGCCGGTGTCGTACGCACCGCGCTGGCAAATAGCAAAATTGAACGTTCAGCGCTCACCCGCGAGGCGATGGAAAGGGTGATTCACGCGTTGTCGGGGCACTAAACCCCGCGCCCCGACATAAGTAATGCTTAAGAGATAACGAACCGAATCACCGCTTTTACCGCAATCTCGCAGTGGTGTGAAACCATTGCTTCGTCGTCGATTTCAGGCAGCGGATCGTCGAGATACAGGCTGCTAAAAGTATAAAAATTCGATACCTGATAGAAGCTAAAACTACTGATCAGCCGATGCACGTCGCGCGCCTGCAGACCGGCCTGGAAAATCCCCTGTTGCTGGCCGCGTTGCAGAATATCCTCGATAATCGACAGCGCGGTACGGTTCAGCGGTTTCAGCTCCCCGGAACCCTTCAACCACTTGCCGCGCTGCATGTTTTCCATACAGATAACTCGCATGTAGTCGGCGTGAGTGGCGTGATAGCGCACGCTCCATTTCACCAATTGCACCAGCGCCTCGACCGGCGGCAGGTGCTCCAGCCCCAGCTGTTGTTCCGTTTCACGGATCCGCGCATACACATGTTGCAGTACCGCCTGGTACAGCTGCTCTTTGCTCTTGAAGTAGTAGACCACCATGCGCTTGGTGGTTTGCGCCTCGATGGCGATCTGCTCCATACGCGCGCCGGGGAGGCCATATTCGGCAAACACGGTGATGGCGGCGGCAAAGATGCGCTCTTTCAGGGATTGTGCTTCATCATGAGCAACGAGGGACATAACGACTCCTTTTTCTATGGAGACAAAAAATACACATAATGATCACAATTTAGCAACCAAATCTGGCGCCTGTGAACCAAATGATACATAGTCAGTGCTCATGTCGAATGATGACCCGAGGACTCTTATGTTGCGTTCCATCGCTACCGTCTCGATATCCGGAACTTTACCCGAAAAGCTGCACGCTATCGCCGCGGCCGGTTATCAGGGCGTTGAAATCTTTGAAAACGATCTGCTCTATTATACGGGCACGCCGCGCGATATTCGCAACCTTGCCGCTGAATTAGGGCTAAAAATCACCCTTTTTCAACCCTTTCGCGATTTTGAGGGCGCCAGCCGCGCGCAGTTTGCCGCTAACCTGCAGCGGGCGAAGCGGAAATTCGCCCTGATGCATGAACTGGGTTGCGACACCATGCTGCTCTGTAGCAACGTCCAGCCGGACTGTTCGGCCGATATCGAACTGCAGGTCGCCGACCTGCGCGCGCTGGCCGATCTCGCCGAGCAGGAGGGGGTTGTCATTGGCTACGAAGCGCTGGCGTGGGGTACTCACGTTAACCGCTGGCGTCAGGCATGGGAACGGGTGCAGCGGGTTAACAGCCCGGCGATGGGCATCGTTCTTGATAGTTTCCATATTCTGTCGCTCGGTGATGATCTACAAGGCCTTGCCGAGGTGCCGGTTGAGAAAATCACCTTCCTGCAGCTGGCCGACGCGCCGTTGATGAAGATGGATGTCCTCGAATGGAGCCGTCATTTCCGCTGCTTCCCGGGCCAGGGGCAACTGCCGCTGGTGGATTTCGCCTGTGAACTGACGCGCTGCGGCTATCGCGGACCCTGGTCGCTGGAGATTTTCAATGACGGCTTTCGCGCCTCGCCCACGGGTGCCACGGCGAAAGATGGCTATCGTTCGTTGCTGTGGCTCGAAGAGCAGACCCGTCGGCAGCTTGCGGATAGCGATGCGGAGTTATTTTCGCCACCTGCGCTACCGCACTATGACGGCCTGGAGTTTATTGAATTCGCCGCCAGTCCGGCGGAGTCTGTCGCGCTTGGCCAGCGCCTGGCGCAGTTGGGTTTTAAGCTCCAGGGCAAGCATCGTTCCAAGCAGGTTGCGCTCTGGCGTAATGGCGAGGCGCGGGTGATTGTTAACGCGCAGCCGCACAGCTGGGCCGACCATTTTCATCAGCGCCACGGCATCTCGTTGTGCGCAATGGCGCTGCGGGTGAGCCACAGCGCACCGGTTGTGGAGCGCGCCCGCGCCTACGGTTATGCCACCTGGCAGGGGGATGCCGGTCCTAATGAGAGTTCGATCCCGGCGGTTTGCGCCCCGGATGGCAGCCTGATCTACCTGGTTGAAACCGGTGACGACATCTACGCCCGCGATTTTCATTTGCAGGCAGACGCGCCGCGCGACGACTACTGCGGTATTGACCATCTGGCGTTAGGCATGGAGGCCGATAGCCGCGACAACTGGATTATCTTTTTCCGTACGGTTTTCGGCTTCAGTCTCGAACACGAACAGACGTTGCCCGACCCCTACGGCCTGGTGCGCAGCCTGGCGGTTCATAGCCCGCAGGGCGATATCCGTCTGGCGCTGAATATTTCGCAAAGTCGAGCCACGCAGATAGCGCGTTCGGTCGCCTGTTATCAGGGCGCCGGGCTACAGCACGCCGCTTTTGCCTGCCGCGATTTACCCGCAACGCTCGAAAATCTGCCGCAGGCCGCGCTGAACGCGCTACCGATCCCGGCGAATTACTATGAGGATCTGCTGGCGCGCTTCGGTGGAGAGCCGCAGGTAGAGACGCTGCAACGCCTGCAAATTCTCTACGACCGTGATACCCGCGGCGGCGAATTCCTCCACCTTTATACCCGTCCATTCGCGGCGGGGCGTTTCTTCTTCGAATTGACCGAACGGCGCGGCGGTTACGCCCAGTACGGCGCGGTGAATGCCGCCGTCCGCCTTTCGGCGATGCAGTACAGTTAAACGTAGCAAATGGTTCACAACACAACATCGCAAACACAATAACAACATTCATCTGTACTCAAGACAGGAAACGACTATGAACTCTTATAGCCATAACCAGGCGACGGCGGCGGATACCGCGACCACCGCGCCTCGCTCCCGGCGGCGTATCGGGATTCTGGCGCTGCTGGCCGTCGGCACGATGATTAACTATCTCGACCGCACGGTGCTCGGTATCGCCGCGCCGAAACTGACCGCCGAGCTCGGCATTGATGCCGCCATCATGGGAATTGTCTTTTCGGCCTTTGCCTGGACTTACGCGCTGGCGCAAATCCCCGGCGGTATTTTCCTCGATCGTTTCGGCAATAAGGTGACCTATTTCCTCTCATTGGCGCTGTGGTCGCTGTTCACCTTATTTCACGGTATGGCGATTGGCTTGAAAACGCTGTTGCTGTGTCGCTTCGGGCTTGGTGTCAGTGAAGCGCCCTGTTTTCCGGTCAACAGCAGGGTAGTGAGTACCTGGTTTCCACAGCAGGAGCGCGCGAAGGCCACGGCGGTCTACACCGTCGGCGAATATCTCGGGCTGGCCTGTTTCTCGCCGCTGCTGTTCTGGATTATGGGCAGCTTCGGCTGGCGTGCGCTGTTTATCAGCGTCGGGGTTGTTGGCATCCTGTTCGCGCTGGTCTGGTGGCGTTGCTACCGCGAACCCCATCAGGACAGCCGCCTGAGCGACAGTGAACGCGAACATATTCTTCGCGGCGGCGGACTGGCTACCGCGCAGCAGCAGCAAAACGCTTTTAGCTGGCCGCTGGTGCGCCAGCTGTTGGCAAAACGACAGGTGATTGGCGCCAGCGTCGGTCAATTCGCCGGTAATACCGTGCTGGTCTTCTTTCTGACCTGGTTTCCAACGTATCTGGCGACCGAGCGCCACATGGCGTGGTTGAAAGTGGGCTTCTTCGCCATCCTGCCGTTTCTCGCCGCGGCGGGAGGCGTGCTGTTTGGCGGCTGGCTCTCCGACAAGCTGCTTAAAGCCACCGGTTCGGCCAATCTGGCGCGTAAGCTGCCTATCGTCGTCGGGCTGATGATGGCCAGTAGCATTATTTCCGCCAACTGGCTGCCGAGCGACCTGGCGGTGATCCTGATGATGTCATTCGCCTTCTTTGGCCAGGGAATGGTCGGCCTCGGCTGGACGTTAATTTCCGATATCGCGCCGCAGGGGATGGGCGGGATAACCGCCGGTATCTTTAATTTCTGCACCAATCTGGCGGGGATCCTCACGCCGCTGATTATCGGTTTTATCGTTGCCGCTTCCGGTAGTTTTTTCTACGCGCTGGTCTATATCGGCGGCGCGGCGCTGCTTGGCGTAGTGGCCTATCTGTTTATTCTTGGCGATGTCAAACGCATCGAACTTTCGCAGTAACAACAGGAGTAGGGCATGATCATTAGTGGTCATACGCGGCTGATAGCGCATCTTGGTTATCCGACCGCCAGTTTTAAAGCGCCGATGATTTATAACCCATGGCTGGCCCATTGCGAGGCGGACGTCAAAGTGGTGCCGATGGGGGTGAAGCCGGAGGATTACGCGGCGCTGGTGCCAGCGCTGTTTTCCATGACTAACATCGTCGGCGCGCTGGTCACCATGCCGCATAAAATGGCGACCTGTGGGTTGGTCGACCAGTTGAGCCCGACGGCGGCAATCGCCGGCGCCTGCAACGCCATCCGCCGCGAAGCCGACGGCAGCCTGCTCGGCGATATGTTCGATGGCGCAGGCTTTGTGCTGGGGATTACGCGCAAAGGCTTTCAACCACAAGGGGCGCGGGCGCAGGTGTTCGGCTGCGGCGGCGTCGGCTCGGCGATTGCCGCATCGCTGGCGGCCGCCGGGATCAGTACCTTGACGCTGTTCGACACCTGTGTAGCCGCCGCCGAGGCGCTGGCGCAGCGGCTGCATCAGCACTATCCGCGTCTGGAGATCGTTCTGATGCAGTGCGATCCCGCCGCGCAGGATCTGGTGGTCAACGCCACGCCGCTGGGCATGAAAGCGGCTGATCCGCTACCGCTGGATGTTTCGCGCCTGTCGCCGCGTACCTGGGTCGGCGAGGTGGTGATGAGCGTTGAATATACTCCGCTACTGCGGGCGGCGCAGGCGCTGGGGTGCCCGATTCAGCGCGGTACCGATATGCTGTTCGAGATGATCCCAGCCTATCTCGAGTTCTTCCAACTGCCGGTGGCGACGCCGGAACAGCTGCGTGAACGGGCGGAAATTCGCTACTGAATCAGCAAAAAAGGCGTTACCCTAGCGCTATATTCTCATCTTTATAGCGATTGTTGTGATGACCACTTCATTGACCCTGCTGGCGGCGGGAAGCCTGAAAAGCGCTTTCCTCCCGCTGCTGGCGCGATTTCAGCAGCTTAGCGGCATTCTGGTCGAGGCGCAGTTCGGCCCGGCCGGTCTGCTGCGCGAACGCATTGAAGGCGGCGAACGCTGCTCGCTGTTCGCCTGTGCGAATACCGAACACCCTCAGGCGCTGCTGCAGGCTGGGCTTGCGATAAAATGCTGTTCGTTTGCCGCTAACCGACTGATGCTGACCGTGCGCCGCACGCCTGATACCGATCGCGCTGACTGGCTGGCGTTACTGCACGATTCTCGGCTGCGGCTGGCGACCTCGACGCCGGGCTGCGATCCTTCCGGCGATTACACCTGGCAGCTTTTTGCCCGTCTTGAGGCCAGCTATCCGGGCCTCGGACGGACGTTGATGGCCCGGGCGCAGCAGCTGGTCGGCGGTCGGGCGTCGCTCACTGTACCGTCGGGCGCTACCGCAGGGGCATGGCTAATTGGCGAAGACTTTGCCGATCTGTTTATCGGCTACGCCCACTATGCGGTTCAGATGACGGAGAGCGCGCAGTTTCGCACATTACTCATTCCCGAGCCGTGGAATATTCGCTGCGAATATCAGCTGGCGGAAATTGAGGAGAGCGCCGCCGCGCGGCAGCTACGGCGCTTTATCACCGCTGAGGAAGGGCAGAATTTTCTGCGCGCGGCAGGATTTTTGACCGTTAGCGATGGATCGTAAACTGCGGCACCAGTAATGGCACTGCGCTACCGGGATGGTCGATTTTGTGAACCGGCAGGCCGTAGGCACGCTGCAGGTTCGCTTCGCTGAGTACCGCGAACGACTCTCCCGCCAGCCATTCGCCGCCGGGCAACAGCAGCAGGGTGTGGCTGGCTATCTGCAGAGCATGAGTCGGGTCATGGGTGGTGAATACCACG
The DNA here is from genome assembly GCF_057196925.1 of Klebsiella sp. SYXHC3. Taxonomy (NCBI): domain Bacteria; kingdom Pseudomonadati; phylum Pseudomonadota; class Gammaproteobacteria; order Enterobacterales; family Enterobacteriaceae; genus Klebsiella; species Klebsiella sp. SYXHC3. Next base: position 82,134 of record NZ_JBXUNG010000013.1, read on the forward strand.
GTGCGCCTCTGCCGATGAGCAAGATTGCTAATCAGCTGTAATACAACCTGTTGATTAGCCAGATCCAGCGCCGAACAGGGTTCGTCTAACAGAATATTTTGACTGGCGCCGACCAGCGCGCGGGCAATGAGCACCAACTGCTGCTGGCCGCCGGACAGGGCGCGAAAAAGCCGATTGGCCAGCGCGGCGATCCCCAGCAGCGCCAGCGCCTGTTGAACCTCCCGCTCATCTTCCGGCCCCGGCTGCGCGAACAGATCGACGAGTCGCGCGCGGCCCATCAGCACCACATCCCGTACCCGCCAGCCAAACGCCGGGCGGAACGATTGCGGCACGATGGCGATGCCGCCTTCTACGTTAAACTGCCCGCCGAGCGGCGGCAGGACGCCGGTCAGGGTATCCAGTAGCGTACTTTTGCCGCGACCGTTGGCGCCCAGTATCGCCCAGATTTGCCCGTGACGGCACTGCATTGACAGCGGGGAGAAGAGCGGCTGACGATGACCATAGCGCAGGGCGTCCAGTGATAATGAAATGTTCATTGGGCCACTCCGCGGCGTTGGGACCGAATGAGTAAAAGGGTAAACAGCGGCGCGCCGAGCAGGGCGGTAATAATGCCAATCGGAATCTCCACCTGGGTTAAGGTGCGCGCCAGGTCGTCCACCACCACCATAAACGCGCCGCCGAGCCAGAATGCCGTTGGCAGCAGGCGGCGGTGATCGGCGCCGACCAGCAGTCGCGCCAGATGCGGAATCACCAGCCCAACCCAGGCGATGCTGCCGCTGACCGCGACCTGGGCGGCGACCAGCACCGCGCAGCAAACCAACACTCCGCGGCGCAATGTGGTCACCGAAACGCCAAGACCGCGCGCATCTTTATCATCCAGCGCCAGCAGGTTGATACGCCAGCGCAGCTTTAGCAGGATAACGGCGGCGACGGCGACCGGCAGCGCCATGGACAGTACTTTATGCCAGTTAGCAGTGGCAAAGCTGCCGAGCAGCCAGAAAACGATATTCGGCAGGGTTTCTTCCGTGTCGGCAAGGTACTGCATCAGGCTGACCAGCGCGGCAAAGAAACCGCTGAGAATAATGCCGGAAAGGATCAGCGCTAGCGTGTTTTCACGCCCTTGCAGCCTGGCAATCAGATAAACCAACGCCAGCGCGGCGAGGCCGAAGAAGAAGGTACACCCCATCATCGATATGATGTCAAAACCCAGCAGGATCGCCAGTGTGCCGCCGAAGGCGGAGCCGGAGGTCACGCCGATGATATGCGGGTCGACCAGCGGGTTGTGGAATACGCCTTGTAAAGTCGCGCCGCATAGCCCCAGCGAGCCGCCGGCCAGCAGCGCCATCGCTACCCTGGGAAGCCTGACTGACCAGACTATCTGCCCGGCGATGCCGCTATCGGGCGCGCCATGCGTAAGCTCATGAAAGACCTCATTCAGGCTGAGGTGGTACTGCCCCAGGCATAGCGAAGCGATAGCGATAAACAACGTCGCCGCCGCCAGTCCGCCGTGCAGCAGGGCCCAGTGAAGGTTACTGCGCATTCGGCGTCCATTTCACGCGGTAGAAGCGTTGATAGTAATCCTGCGCTTTCGCATCGACATCGACGTTCCGGTAGCGGGAAGGATAGAGCTTTTTCGCCATCCACAGTTCGCCTATCGCCAGCGCTTCCGGCATTGGGTAGCCCCAGGCCTTGGCGTATTCCGGCATCAGCCATACCCGGTGGTTTTTCACCGCGTCTATCGCTTGCCATTGCGGGTCGTTTTCAATCTGTTTGACCACCTGCGGATAGCGGTCCTGGACGAAGATCACCTCAGGGTTCCACTGCAGAACCTGTTCCAGCGAGACCTGACGGGCACCCTTAACCGTCGCGGCCGCAACGTTCAGCGCCCCGGCATGTTTCATCATCAGCCCGGTATATTTGTCGGAGCCGTAAGTGTTGAGATCTGGATTGGCCATATACACGCGCACCCGCTGGCTGTCAGGGATACCGGCGACCGGGGCGTTAGCTTCTGCCCGTGCCGCGAAGGTGTAATCAATCAGCGCTTCGGCCTGGCTTTGGCGTTCGACGACTTCGCCAATCAGGCGGATCCCCTGTTTAAGCCCGTCGTTATAGGCCTGCTCTTCATTGGCCATTGTCGGGTTCATTTTGTTTTTCTCGCCCGCCGCGTCCTGACGCAGGGATATCGCGACGACCGGAACCCCGGCGTTTTGGATCTGCTGGATCATCGCCTGCGGCGCGTAATTGGCGACGAACACCACCTGCGGATGCAGCGCCAGCAGGCTTTCGATATTGACCTGAGTTAAATCGCCCGGCGTCGGCAGATTTTCAATAGCGGGCATAAAGCGGACAAACTGCGGCCCGAGCTGTTTTTTCCAGCTGCTTAACACGCCGACGATATCGTCGCCGGCATTCAACTGGACCAGGAGATTTAGCGTCTGGTGCTGCAGGACGACCGCGCGGGTGATGTGGTCCGGCAGCGTAACCTGGCGGCCTAGTTGGTCGGTGACGGTGCGGTCGGCAAAGGCCTGGCTGGTGAACAGGCTGGCGCTGAACAACGTTAGCGCCAAAAGTAAACGGTGTGGTGACATGGATTAACCCGGTTGGATAAGAATAAGCGATATATATTAAATTATATAGCGATGCCGGGAACAAAGCATCCACATCTTGCGTATCGAGCGGCTTTGACCTACGGTAAATCCACCACCAATCCATTCATGCGCCGTTATGTCTTATCCATCCCGCTTATTAAGTGATATCCCCGGTATTCGTTACGCTTTTCTCGATGTGCACGAAACCGCCGCTTTTCCGTACAGCGAAATGGCGCCGGTTAAGCTGGTGCACGGCAATGTTGTTCATCATTATCAGGGGCCGCAGGCAGAGCGGCCGCATGCCGATGCTGTATTTACGGCTCTGCGTGGGCAAAAGGTCGGCGTCGTCACCGCCGACTGTTTACCGCTGTTAATGGCCTCGCGGGATGGGCGCTATGTTTGCAGCGTGCATGCCGGCTGGCGAGGAGCGGCCAGCGGCATTATCGAAAACAGCCTGGCGCTATTTCGCCAGCATCATGTGGCAATAGAAGACGTTGTGGTGGTCTGCGGGCCGCATATTCACGCCTGCTGCTATGAGGTTTCGGCCGAGTTTTATCAGTTGCTGTTGACCATGCCGGCGGGCAAGCTGGCAAAACGGTACAATGACGAGCTGTTTCATCAGCGCCTCGCCCCGCCAGAAACCAGGCAAGCGCAGGCGACCGGGAACGATAATCTGTGGTTCGATCTCCGCGCGCTGGCGCAGCGGGTGCTGCAACAGGCCGGGGTGGCGGCGGAAAATACCGAATGGCTGGGAAGCTGTACCTACTGCACGCCGCAGGCGCTCGGCTCGTACCGTCGGCGCACCCATTTTCCGGCGGCGAAAACCTTCCAGTATTCATGGATTATGCGCGAATGAGATAAAATGATGTTTGCTGATGTGTAACATTGGCGCACGCTTGCTATCTCTACGGTCCTTCAAACAAGGAGGATCGTAAAATGAAAGCTAACTCAGTTGTACTGGCCCTGACCCCGCTGCTGGCCGCCAGCGCTTTTTCCGCCCATGCAGGACCGCAAGCCCAGGCGGTATGCGGTTACAGCCACACTCTTGGCGACGACGCGATTATGATGTTCGGTATGCCAAACCAGGCGATGTGGCATGATTTCTTCGGCAATACCCACACCGACGCGGTCTCAACTTATCAAACCCTGCGCGCGCAGCCGGAAACCACCTGTGATAACAAGGCCGATAGTTCTGCCTATTGGGCGCCGTCAATGAAGTTGCCGGATGGACAAATTGTCACTCCGGCTTATCAGAAAACCTATTACCAGGCGACCAAAGTCGAACAGTATCCGCTGCATCCTTTCCCGTCGGGGTTAGAGCTGCTGGCTGGCGACCACCACGGCACTGCGCCGAGCTCACGGATAACCTTCCTGTGCGCTAACGGTAAAGGCTATAGCAACAAGGCAGGTGAGGTTTGCGGCCTACGTAAAGCGGGCGACGCGGTGCAGTTTAATATCGGTATTCAGTTCCCCAACTGCTGGGATGGCGTCAACCTGAAGCCGAGCCACGGTCACAGCAACGCCGCCTATGATGTCAACGGTGCCTGCCCGGCCGACTATCCGGTAAAAATCCCGACGGTTAATATGAATATCGCCTACGTGCTGCCGCAGATTAAATCACTGGACACGGCGAAAATTGAGCTGTCGATGGACCCGGTTATGAAGGGCGATAAACGTGAAGAGAAGTGGGGCAGCATCTATACTGCCCATGCTGATTTCATGAACGGCTGGACGGTCGAGGGCGCGCACTTCATGACCGAACACTGTATGAATGAAGGCATGGATTGCGGGACCAACGTGCCTTATAGCTTCTCGCTGGCGGAAGAAAACGCGGTGGTCGAGAGCGCGCAGCCGAATGTTAACTTCGGGGCGCCTGGAGCGCTGCAGATTTCCGATAACTGGAAGAACGGTGGCCGTACCAGCAACCCGGAAACCCTGACCCTGGTGAAGTTTAAAATCCCGGCGCTGCCGAAAGATCAGGATGCGTCGCTGTTTAAATATCGCCTGCGTCTGTACGGCGGCAAAGTGGAAACTAACGGCGCGGACCAGATCTTCTTCTACCCGGCCAGTAATGACTGGAGCGCGGCGAGCGTGACCTGGAAGCATCGCCCGACCTGCAGCTACAACTCTGATGCTCAACTGTATCTCAATTCATCTCGTGAGTATCGGATGGTGGATATCGATAAAGCGGTGCGTAAGGCGCTGGCGGAAGGGAAAACCGAGATCTCCTGGTACATCGGCGGCGACCGTCAGGGCAACCACTATCAGTTTGACGCCGCAGCGGCGCAGAAGCAGCCGATCCTGATGCTGGTTGGCTTTAAAACCACCCCGGAAATTTAATTTCCAATAAAGGTAAGCTATTCCCGGTGGCCGTGTCGCCACCGGGTTTGTGACTTACAACACTTTAAAGCCGTGGGTACCATCGCGCGCTAATTGTTCCACCAGGCCATACTCCCAGTCGAGATAAGCCTGCATTGCCTCAGCGGAGTTATCGGTTCCTTCATAAGGCCGTCGATAGCGATCGCCGCGCGGCGTTGCCAGATGCGTCTCGCCCTGTTCCAGCGCCAGCCCGGCATCAATCCACGCCAGCGTCCCGCCGCTTAATAGTTGTACCGGCTTACCGGTCAATGCCGCGACTTCAGGTACGGCATAGCGGGCCAGCAGACTGCTGCCGCAGGTGACAACGTAACGTTTTGCGGAAGGGATGAGCTCAAGCGCCTGACGCAGCTGTGAACGCGCCAGCCACCAGGCACCGGGGATATGCCGTGCGACATAGTTAGCGCTGGTGGTGAAATCCAGTACCACGGTGCCGGGTTCGCGCAATTGTTCCGCTAACTGCGCTGGGGTTATCTCCTCAGCCTGCGGCGCCGGCGGTACGCTGGCGGGCGGAACGCCGCGTTCGCTCAATTGCTCCACGCGGACATCGCGTAATACCGCCACTTCCCAGCCCATTTGCGCCAGCCAGGACGCCGCGATTGGCGCGCGTATCTCATCGTCGGAGACCAGCACAATCCGCGCTCCGCGTACGCTGGCATAATGATCGGTTTCCTGCACCAGCTGGCCGCCGGGGGCATTCACGCTGTGCGGCAGATGGCCTGCGGCATACTCCTCGGGGCTGCGAACATCAAACAGATAGGTGGTGCGGCTCGGCTGCTGTTGCCAGCGGGCTAAAGTCGGGGCATCAATGAAGGCCACGCCAGCGCGCTCGGCCAACTGCGTCACCGCAGCTACGCGTTGCGCTGAGGCGCGGAAATCGGTGTCGTAGCGACGCTGTTGGCCGTGCTCGAGTTCCAGTCCGGCTAAGGTCCAGCCGATGGTACCGTTGCGCAGTGCGTATACCGGATTAGCTAAGCCGGCATTGCGCAGCGATTGGGTACCGACAATGCTGCGGGTACGACCGGCGCAGTTAACGATCACTGTCGTTTGCGCCGACGGCAGCAGGCCTTCGATGCGTAACGCCAGCTCCCCGCCGGGCACGCTGATGCTGCCGGGAATATTCATCGTTTGATACTCATCGAAACGCCGCGCGTCGACCACCACGACCGGCTGGGGACCCTCGATCAGCGCCTTCACTTCCTCGGCGTTCAACGAGGGCGTCTGGCGCTCGCTCTCTACCAGCTCGCCGAACGCTTTGCTCGGTGAGTTAACGTCCTGAAAGAGCTCGCCGCCACTGCGCTGCCAGCCCGTCAGGCCGCCTGCCAGTAGCGCGACATCCTGATAGCCCCAGCGTTGCAGCCGTTCAAGGGCCTGCTCCGCGAGACCTTCGCCGTTATCGTAGAGGGTAATCGGCGTCGTCAGGCGCGGCACGCGGCGAAAAATCTCCAGCTCCAGCTTGCTGAGCGGCAAATTAGCGGCAAACAGCGGATGGTGAGTGGCAAATACGGCCTCTTCGCGAACATCGATGAGCGCCACTTCTGCGCCATCGATTAGCGCCTGGCGTACCTCGGCTGGCTGGCGATAATTGTAGTCAGGCATATTCATTATCCTTTGAGAGATCCCAGATATTGGGCAAGTGACGGTTGGAGTAACCGGAGACGAAAGGTTTGGCGATCCCATCCGCGGTATAAACCGCACGCCTGACGCCGCCGATGTTAGCGCCGTAGACGTGAATACTGATTGAGACGTGGTCAGCGAGCGCGTTACTCACCCGATGAATATCGCCATCGCGGGATGAGACTTTTTCTACCTTGCCGGGAGAAAGCCGTTCAGCAGGGCCAGTGGCGATCGGCAAACCGCGTTCGTCGAGTCGGTAGCGCTGGTTCTCCTCCGCGCCGCGCAACATACCGATGGCTCCCCATACCCGATGGTCATGAATCGGCGTCGATTGCCCCGGCCCCCAGACGAAGCTGACAATCGAAAAACGTTGGCCGGAATCGGCATGCAGCAAATACTGCTGATAGTGGTGGGGATGCGGCAGGGTGTACTCTTCCGGCAACCAGTCGTCTTTTTGCACCAGCGAAGCCAGGCGCACGGCGACGGCGTCGAGTAGGGTGGCCTCATCGGTAAACTGGCGATGCAGGGCATCAAGGTCTTGAATGAACTGGCGTAATTTTTCCACTCGCGGTGCGGTCATGGTGATTTCCTGTTGTCGGGACTGGTCATTACGCTAGCAAAGGCGTTAATATAATTAAAATGCAATTTCCGCATATATTAATATGCAAAAATCACATTAAGGATTGTATGCGTATCGATGACATTGATGCTCTGCTGGCTACCGTGCAGTTTTCCTCTCTGAATCAGGCGGCGGAATACCTTGGCATTACCCAATCGGCGATTACCCGTCGGCTCCAGCGTCTGGAGCAAACCCTCAATGTGACGCTGCTGGAGCGCCAGACCCGGCCCCTGACGCTCACCGCCGCCGGACATCGGGTGTATGAGCAGTGCCTGAGCATCAAGCGGGAAACCAAAAAGCTGTACGGGCTGCTCGATCCGGAGGCGGAGCCGCAGGGCGTTCTGCGTCTCGGCGTGCCGCAGAGCGTGGCGGAAATCGCCCTCCAGCCGGCGCTGAGCGCGCTACGCCAGCAGTTCCCGGCCCTGGAGCCGCAGGTGACCTGCGGCTGGAGCGGGCTGCTGCAAAAACGGCTGGAGAGCGTCGAACTGGATGGCGTGCTGGCGATGGGACCACAACAGCAGCGCTTTGCTGACGGCTACAGCGGAAGGCTGCTGTGTCCGCTGGATATCGTGGTCATCGCGGCGAAAAGCTGGCGACTGCACGCCGGGGCGCTGCGCGACTGTGCGCAGCGAGGCTGGGTACTGAATCCCGACGGCTGCGGCCTGCGGGCCGGGCTAATCCGCGAACTGCAATCGCAGGGGCTGCGGCTTGCGCTGAACGTCGAGACCGCCGGCGCCCAGCTGCAAATCAGCCTGGTGGCGCAGGGGCTGGGGCTTGGACTGGTGCCTCGCGCCGCGCTGGCCGCCAGCCCGTGGCGCGATGAAGTGACCACGCTTGCGCTCGCGGATTTTCAGCCGGAAGTGCATCTGTGGCTGGTAAACGCGCAGAATCTGGCTAATCTGAGCCAGCCGCTGACTTTTTTTGCCGGAAAAATTGTGCAGCAACTTAACGCATCTGATTGAAAGATATCTATAAATTTTTAAATGCTTATTCTGCATATTAAGTTATGATAAAAATGCATTTCGATCATTAAGTGCCTGTGTATAGGGTAATGAAAACGCGCCGCCGCCGCGGCCCATTCATTACCTTGCTACCAGGAGTTCTGTATGAGCATTCAGTTTCTCGGCATGATCGGCCACCGCCTGTCGTCAGAAACCATCGCCCCGGTAGGGCCGATTTTTGACCGTGATTATATTGTGCGCTTCGCGCAAACACATGAAGCCGCGGGGTTTGACCGTCTGCTGGTGGGGCATTGGTCCGATCAACCCGACGGCTTTTTGGTGACCGCGCTGGCGGGGTTGTCGACACAAAAGATAGCTTTCCTGCTGGCGCACCGCCCCGGTTTTGTCTCGCCAACTCTCGCCGCGCGTAAATTTGCCACTCTTGAACATCTGCTTGGCGGCCGGCTGGCGGTACATATTATCAGCGGCGGCAATGATGCCGAGCAGCGCCGTGACGGCGATTATCTCGACCACGACCAGCGCTATGCGCGCACCGACGCCTTCCTCGATACCATCCGCAAAGTCTGGACCGCCGAACAGCCGGTGGACATCGACAATGATTTTTATCAGGCGCAACAGGCCTGGTCGGCGATTCGCACGCTGCAGAAACCGCATATTCCCCTCTATTTCGGTGGCTCGTCGGAGGCGGCAATTACGGTTGCCGGTAAACACGCTAACGTCTTCGCGCTATGGGGGGAGTCGCTGGCGCAGACTGCGGAAACTATCCAGCGGGTACGGGCCGAAGCGGCAAAACATCAGCGCGAGATCGGTTTCAGCGTGTCGTTCCGGCCGATTATCGCCGATAGCGAAGCGGAAGCCTGGGAGAAGGCCGAGCATATTCTGCATGTCGCCACCGAGCGGGCGGCGCAGAACGACGGGGGCTTTAAAGCCAAGCCCGATAGCGTTGGCGCGCAGCGTCTGCGGGCTACGGCGGCGCAGGGCAAAGTGGTGGATAAACGCCTGTGGACCGGCATCGCGCAGCTGGTGGGCGGCGGCCACAACTCCACCGCGCTGGTCGGTACGCCGGAGCAGGTTGCCGATGCGCTGCTCGACTACTACGACCTCGGCGTGCGTAACTTCCTGATCCGCGGATTCGATCCGCTGAACGATGCGCAGGAGTATGGCAAAGCGCTGCTGCCGATTACCCGCGAAAAAGCCGCGCTGCGCGCCGTGGCGGAGCGTGCATCGTGAGTCATCGCCCAATCGCAGATTGGCCACGGCAGCTTGCCGAGATCCGCCAACTGATGGCGGAAGAGGCGGCCAGCCTTGATGCCAGCGGCGATTTTCCCCGTCGCAATATTGACGTTCTGCGCCGACGCGGATTTTTAAGCCTTGCCGTACCGCAGCAGTACGGCGGACCTGGTGCCAGTTTAGCCGAGCTGCAACAGGCTATCGCCGCCATCGCCTGGGGCGAACCGGCAACCGCGCTGATTGTCTGCATGCAGTATCTGCATCATCTGCGGCTGGCGGAAAATACGCACTGGGCAGAGCCGCTACGCCAGCGCGTATTTGATGATGCGCTCACAAACGGCGGGTTGATCAATAGCCTGCGCGTCGAACCGGATCTGGGCTCTCCGGCGCGCGGCGGCCTGCCGCAAACGATAGCCAGCCGTAACAGCCGGGGCTGGCTGATTAACGGCCACAAAATTTATACCACCGGTATCGAAGGATTGAGCTGGCTGGCGCTGTGGGCGCGCAGCGACGACAACCCGCCGCTGGTCGGTAGCTGGCTGGTTCCTGCCGACAGCGAGGGCATCAGCGTGGTGAAAAGCTGGGATCACCTCGGCATGCGGGCCACCGGCAGTCACGAGGTGGTGCTGAAAAACGTGCAGGTGTCCGCCGGGCACGCGGTAGACGTTTGGCCCACCGACGAGCCGCCCGCGCCGGACGCCGAACAGTTTCGTCTGTTTGCCAACCGTCATACGGCGCTACTGGCGGCGATTTACGATAGCGTGGCCCGTGCGGCGCGCGACTGGCTTGTCGTGTGGCTCGGCCCGCGGGTCCCCGGCAATCTTGGGCAAGCGCTTTCCAGCCTGCCGCGGGTACAGGAAAAAGTGGGGCAGATCGAAGGGCTGCTGCTGGTTAACCGCGCGCTGCTGGAGAATGCCGCGAAGCTCGGCTTTTCCGTTATTGAGGCCAATCTGGCGAAAGTCACTGTCACCGACAACGCCATTCAGACGGTCAACCTGGCGCTTGAACTCACCGGCAATCATGGTTTAAGCCGGCAACATCCTCTGGAACGCCACTATCGCAACGTCCTGTGCGGGCGGGTACATACGCCGCAGAACGACAGCGCGTGGCAGGCGGCGGGTAAACACGCTTTTCAACAACAAGGATAATTCAGATGCGCATACCCCATTTTACCCGCATAGCCGGGGCGCTAATGCTATTGACGCTGAGCAGCTATGTTGCAGCTCAGGAAAGAATCACACTTAGAATTGCCGATCAAAAAGGCGGCATGCGGTCACAACTGGAGGCCGCTAACGCCTTGCAAAACCTCGCTTACGATATTAAATGGGCCGAGTTTCCTGCCGCCGCGCCGCTGGCTGAAGCGCTCAACGCTGGCGCGGTTGACGTGGGGATTATCGGCGATGCGCCGCTGTTGTTCGCGCTGGCGAACGGCGCGCCGGTAAAAGCGATTGCCGTCGATAAGAGCAACCCGGCGGGGACCGCTGTATTGGTACCTCCCGGCAGCGCTTTAAAAAGCGCTGCGGATTTAAAAGGTAAACGCATTGCCACCGGGAAAGGATCGATTGGCCATTTTGTGGCGCTGAAAGCGCTGGAGCAGGCGGGTGTTTCGCCGAAGGAAGTACAGTGGGTATTCCTTGGCCCGGTGGATGCAAAAGTCGCGCTGCTTAACGGTTCGGTAGATGCCTGGGCGACCTGGGAGCCCTATACCACGCAGCTGGTGAAAACCGCTGAAGGGCAGATTCTGGTGAGCGGCAAAGGGCTGCTGCCGGGTAATACCTTCCTGGCCGCCACCGATAATGCGCTGAAGGATCCGCAAAAGCGCGCGGCGCTTCAGGATTATCTTACCCGACTGGCCGGCGCCGAGCGTTGGGCTTACGCCAATCTCGATAGCTATGGCAAAACGCTGGGGGAGATCATTCGTTTCCCGGCGGATATCGCCCGCGCGCAGTTTGCCAACCGCCAGTCGCAGTGGCAGCGGCTGGACGCGCCGACGGTCGCCCAGCAGCAGTCGACGGCAGACTTTTATCTTGCCAACGGCCTCATTCGCGCAAAGCTCGATGTAACGCCGACATTTGATAACGGCTTCAGCGTGCCCGTCGCGCCGGTTCATGCGGAGGCGGCGCCATGATGACCACACGTTTTACCCGTCGTCGTTTCTTACAGTTTACCGGCGGTCTGGCGCTGGCCGGGGCGTCTGCGCCGCTATGGGCTCACGATATGGCGGAGATGGCGAGCGGCGATGAACATCCGGCGCTGCGTCTGGCGCAGCCTTACAAAATCAAGCTGGCGATCAACAAAAGCGCAGTGTGCCTGGCGCCGGTCGCCGTCGCTGAGCAGCAGAAGATTTTTAGTAAATATAACCTCGACGTTGAGTTTGTTAACTTTGGTAACTCGACGGATGTTCTGCTGGAAGCGATTGCCACCGGCAAGGCCGACGCCGGGGTAGGCATGGCGCTACGCTGGCTGAAGGCGCTGGAGCAGGGCTTTGACGTCAAACTTACCGCCGGAACGCACGGCGGTTGCCTGAATCTGCTGACGGCCAAAAACTCGCCTTTTGGCGCGCTGGAGAGTCTGAAAGGGCAAACCATTGGCGTTACCGATATGGCCGGGCCGGATAAAAACTTCTTCGCCATCTTGCTGAAACGCCACGGCATCGACCCGATAAGCGATGTGCAGTGGAAAGTCTATCCGGCAGACCTGCTCAGCGTGGCGTTGGATAAGCGCGAAATCGCCGCCATTAGCGGCAGCGAGCCCTTTAGCTATCGTCTGCTGGAAACCGGGAAATATCAGCTAATCGCCAGCAATATGACCGGCGATTATGCCAATCTCAGCTGCTGCGTGCTGGGCGTCAGCGGTGCCCTTGCGCGCGATCATAAACCGGCGGCGGCCGCGCTTACCCAGGCGATTCTGGAAGCCCACAGCTATGCCGCCGCGCATCCGGAAAGCGTGGCGCAATCTTTTCTCGCCCATGCGCTAAATACTAACGAAGCGGAGGTGAGCGGCATTCTTCACGGCCAGGGGCACGGTCATCATGCGGTGGGCGAGGCTTTTGTTAAAGAGCTGACGCAGTATGCCGTGGATCTGCAGCGGGTTCAGGTCATCAAACCGGGAACCGATCCTCATCAGTTTGCGGAGAGTATTTATGTCAACGTTTTCGCCTGACCGCGCGCTCGCCCGACCGGGGCTCGGCGCTCTGATCTGGACGGAGGGCGGGCTTGCCGCCGCGCTATGGCTGCTGGGCGGCCTGTTCACGCAGGCCTGGCCCGATGCCGGTCGGCGCTGGCCGTTTAGCGAGGAGTGGGCGCTGGCGCAGTTCACTCTCGGCGGCGGACTGCTGTTACTGACGCTGAGTTACCGTTACTGGCGCCAGCGGGGCGCGCGTTTGCAGCGTGCCGGAAAATGGCTGGCGCTACTGCCGGTGCTCTTCGCGCTATGGGAAGGGCTGACGGCCAAGACGGCGTTTTTGCCGGTGCCGTTTTTCGCTCCGCCGCAGGCGCTGATTGAAGTGCTGCACGATGACTGGCCGCGGCTGCTTGATAGCCTGCTGCATTCGCTGGGGCTACTCGGGCTCGGAGTGCTGCTTGGCACCAGTTGCGGGTTTATCAGCGGGCTGGCGATTGGCTGGTCTCAGCGTATTGGCTATTGGGTGCATCCAATTTTACGCCTGCTGGGGCCGGTGCCTTCCACCGCGCTGCTGCCGCTGTGCCTGTTTATCTTTCCTTCCAGCTTCGGCGCCAGCGTGTTTTTGATTGCGCTCAGCACCTGGTTCCCGGTCACGGTATTGACCTGGTCCGGGGTCATCGGTATCGACAAAGCGTGGTATGACGTGGCGCGAACGCTGGGAGCCAGCCAGCGATTTCTGATCCTGCGCGTGGCGATCCCCGCCGCGCTGCCGAACGTGTTTGTCGGCTTATTTATGGGGCTTGGCGCGTCGTTTTCGGTGCTGATTGTCGCCGAAATGGTCGGCGTCAAATCCGGGATCGGTTTTTATCTGCAGTGGGCGCAGGGCTGGGCGGCCTATCCGAATATGTACGCGGCGCTATTCGTGATGGCGTTGTTATGTTCCGGCCTGATTAGCGGGCTATTTATGATTCGCGATCGGCTGCTGAGCTGGCAGCGAGGAGGGATGCAATGGTAAGTGCCGAGACAATTTCGACCGGTGCGGCGGTGGCGGTACGTCATCTTCATCATGCTTTTACGTTGGGCAAACAGACGGTGCCGGTGCTGGACAATATCAGCCTGCAGCTGCGCCCAGGCGAGAGTGTCGCCCTGCTTGGCCCCTCAGGCTGCGGTAAATCGACGCTGCTGCGCCTGCTGGCGGGGCTGGAGCCACAGCAAAGCGGGCATATTGAGATTGACGATGCAGAGATGGGCGGGCCGGGGCCGGAACGGATCCTGGTTTTCCAGGACCCGACGCTTTATCCGTGGCTGACGGTGCGGCAGAACGTGCTGCTGGGGCCGCAGGCGCAGGGGAAAAAGGGGCTGGAGCCGAAGGCCGACGCGCTGATTTCGCGCATCGGGCTGCAGGCGTTCAGCGAGGCGTGGCCGCGGCAGCTTTCCGGCGGGATGGCGCAGCGTGCGGCGCTGGCGCGCGCGTTGCTGAATGAACCGCGTTTACTGTTGCTTGATGAGCCGCTGGGTAAGCTGGATTCGCTTACCCGCATCAGCATGCAGCGCGAGCTGATTGCGCTGTGGCAGCAGCAGGGTTATACCAGCCTGCTGGTCACTCACGATATTGAAGAAGCGTTGCTGCTTTGCGAGAGAGTACTGGTGATGTCGCCGCGGCCGGGGCGCATTATCGCTGAATTTACGCTTCCTCTGGCGTTTCCCCGCCATCGCGACAATCCACTGTTATTGCAGCATCGGCAGGATATTTTGCGTATCCTCGGCCAGGAAGAGGATTGGTAAGCCAGGTGCGGGGCTAATCGGGGCTACAAATGACACGGACCGTCGATACTGTTATTGGTTTGCAACTGTTTGGTCCGAGAAAAACAGTTGTTTTATGTTCATTCAGAGCACATTGCGCTCCCGAAATGTCTTCTGCGTTATGTCTCCCATGGCGCAGGGAGCGCACAGGGGGCGGCCAATCGCCGCCGCCCCCTGTACCCCCGGGCTATGGCCGCCAAAATCGCCACTTCGTGGTACCTTCGACTTATCCCGGCAGGCTTCGGGTCGGGCCGAGGCAGCGTCCTTGCAAAACACGGCCCTCAGCACGCATCCCTGCGTGCTGCCCCGGCCTGCCGGGAACGTCTCAGCGATTTTGAGGCCAACAACGGCGGCAGTTTCAGTCGCTATTGGCACAGAAGTAGCCCGGATAAGGCGCAGCGCGCCGCTATCCGGGGCAGGGCAAGGCTTAAAAATCCATTTTCACCGTAAACTGCACTTCACGCGGGTCGCCAATCTGGTTGCCGAGATTATTGGTGCCGATTGACGAGGTGTAATAGGTCTTATCGAACAGGTTCTTCACATTCACCTGTAGCGTTACCGGATACTGCAGCTTCATTTTGTAGGCCGCGAAGACGTCGGCCACCGCATAGCCCTGCAGATAATAATCCGCGCCGTTGGTGCCGGAACGTTTGCTGACCGCGTGGCCGCCGCCGCCAACGGTCAGGGTGTTGCTGTTATAGACGTTATGAATGTCATAGGTCAGGAACAGCGAACCGGTATGTTTTGGCACGTTCGGTAGCGGTTTACCGGCATAATCGGGATCTTCCAGCACTTTGGCATCGGTATAGCCGTAGCTGGCGATGACGCTGAGGTTATCGGTGAGCGAGCCCGCCAGATCCACCTCCACACCGCGCGAGCGAACCTTACCCGCGGTCTTCGCCACCGTCTCGTCGCCAATACTTTCGGTATACAGCACGTTACGTTTATGAATATCAAATAACGCGATATTGGCGGTAATACCCTCTAAAAGGTCGAATTTCGCGCCGACTTCGTAAGAGGTGGACTCTTCCGGCGGCAGTTCGCCGATATAGCTGGCAATCGACGACTGCGGCATAAACGACTGGGCGACGTTAGCAAACAGCGACACGTTTGGCGTTACCTTGTAAACCAGCCCAGCCTTCGGCGTCCATTTCTCATCGCGGCTATCGGTATTGACGTTAAACGGACGGCCTTTACCGGCGTACTGGGTGTAATACTGGTAGCGTACGCCGGCCACGGCAATCCAGTTGTCGGTCAGATACAGGGCGTCCTGGAGATAGGTCGCATAGCTCTCCTGCTTGATGCGCTGATCGCTATCGGCAGCGGAAACGGTATTACAGGTATCGAGAGTGCCGTAAACCGGATGATAAATATTAAAGCCTTTCACGTTCTTACAACGCAGCATATCGGTACGCAGCAGATCGTAATTCTCATAGGCGACGCCGGTCAGCAGTTCATTATAAAAGCCGCCGATGACCACATTGCCTTGTAGATCGGCGCGGGTGGAATGCATCTTTTGCGTCGAGCCGTGCGTGCCGTCGACCCGGCGGGTCAGGTTGCCGGTCGCAGAATCATAGGCCATTACCCTGGCCTGGTTATCGTTGTAGTGATCCTGACTGTAACTGTAATCAAAGCGCGCGGTCCAGGCGCTGTTAAGACGGTACTCGGCATTCAGTTGGGCAATATCGGAATAACCATCGGTGATATTAAAGGCTTCATCGAAACGGGTTTTACGATCGACGTTGACCGCGTGGCCGGTATCGAGGTCGAAAATGGTGCCGCGATCAAAGGGGGCGCTGTAATCGCGATGTGAATACGAAGCGGTAATGGTCGCGCTATCGCCAAACCAGCTCAGGGAAGGGGCGATAAAGCTGCTTTTGTTCTTGCCGAAATTGCGCCAGTAATCTTCATTTTGATATTCGCCGATCAGTCGATATGCCAGATTTGTGCCTTCGATAGGCCCGGTCACGTCGAAGCTACCCGTGCCGCCGCCAAAACTGCTGGAGGTGGCGGAAACCGAACCAGAGAACTGGTGCTCGGGGCGTTTGGTGACCACGTTAATCAGCCCGCCGGGGTCGAGAATCCCATACAGCGTTGAGGCCGGGCCTTTCAGGACTTCAACCCGCTCGGTAGCGGCGTTAAAGCTGCGCGGCAAAACGGTACGCAGGCCGTTGGTCATGATAGAACCGTCGCGATTGGCGCCGAAGCCGCGGCGGGTAAAGGCATCCTGGGTACCGCCGAGGGTATTGGTCTGCACCACGTTAGCGACGTTATACAATGCTTCATCCAGCGAGGTAGCATGCTGATCTTCCAGCACCCGGTCGCTGACGGTATTCACCACCTGCGGAATATCCAGCAGCGGCATTGAGGTCAATGTCGCCGTGGACGAACTCAGCGGCTGATAACCGCTGGTGGCGTTCTGCTGGCGGCCGTCAGCCACCACGGTAATAGTGTCCTCAACATCCTTTGTATTCTTTGCCGCGTTATTTTCTGCGGCCATTAATCCCGGTGAGGCTAAAAAAAGAAGCGAAAAAAGCGCGCGCCCTTGCAATGTCCTGCAGGCGACATGGGGTTGAGTCATTATCTGTTTCTCGTGAACGAATCTGCCTTTGCGGTCAGATAAAGCCAATAAAATCATTGCCCTGAAAATAAAACCTATCTGTTAAGCGTCTGAACGCGCCTTCAGATATGTAATTGAGAATCATTCAAACACGAAGAAATGTAGTAGTAAATGTTATGTAAGATAAAAAATCATCGCAGAAGAAAAGCGCGATTTCGCAGCCTGTCGTAGGCGGTAAGATGCTCTTATTTTATTGATTATAAATGCTATTCATAAAATTCATTTTGTCGCTTCGCGAGATGGTCAACGTGAAGGAAGCAACATGAAGCACAGTATTGACTACTACATTCATCCCCTTCATGATCAAAAGAGAATGAGATTTATTTTGATTTGACTGCAGAACGTCGAGGGCTGATGCCGGAACGCTGCGGCGCAGGAGCGAGTTATGCCACAGCGGGTAAACCCTGCAGAAAAGGGGATCGTCCTGGAATCCCTGTCGGCCGGATATGGCCAGACGCTTATCGTCGATGACATTAACCTGACGATCCCCAGCGGTAAAATGACGGTGCTTGCCGGGGCTAACGGCTCAGGCAAATCAACGCTGTTATCGACCATCGCCCGGATGCTAAAGCCGCTCGGCGGCTGCGTGCGTCTGGACGGAAAGGCCATCCACGACATGCCGACCAAAACGGTTTCCCGCCAGCTGGGGATCCTGCCGCAATCGCCGCTGACGCCGGAAGGGCTCACGGTGTTCGAACTGGTATCGCGCGGGCGCTACCCGTGGCAGGGGCTGATGTGCCAGTGGTCTGCAGCCGATGAACAGGCGGTGGAAGAGGCGCTGCTATTAACCGGCACCGCCGAATTCGCCCATCTGGCGGTCGATAGCCTTTCCGGCGGCCAGCGTCAGCGCTGCTGGATAGCGATGGCGCTGGCCCAGCAGACGAAAACCATATTACTGGATGAGCCGACCACCTGGCTCGACCTGCGCTATCAGGTCGAAATTCTTGAACTGCTGCAAAGCCTGACCCGCGAACATGGCCGCACGGTAGTGACGGTGCTTCACGACCTGAACTTTGCGGTGAACTATGCCGACCTGCTGGTATTTCTCAAAAAGGGGCGGATAGCCGGGACCATTTCAGAACAGGAAATCTGCAGCCCCGAACTGATTAAAAACGTCTTTGATGTTGATGTGCAGATGTCAATCAATCCGCAAACCGGCAAACCTTTCTTTATGCCGTTTCGCGCACCCCAGGCCGTTGCACGATGAGCGCCGCCGTGCTGTACGCCACGCGGCGTCGTACTCGTCCGCGGTTGGCCATGCTGCTATTAACCCTGATGCTAATCGTCGGTTCGCTGATTCATCTTGGTTTAGGCGCCCGCTGGATCGCGCCGCAGACGGTCCTGCAGGCGCTGATCGAGTACGACCCGCGGAACTTCGATCACCGTATTATTGTTGATTTACGTCTGGTTCGGCTGGCAGCGGCGCTGTTGATCGGCGCGGCGCTTGGCGTTGCCGGGGTGCTGCTGCAGACGGTGATCCGCAACCCGCTTGGCGAGCCGCATATCCTTGGGCTCAACGCCGGGGCCTCGTTGGCGGTGGTCGCGACCTCGGCGCTGGGCCTCTCTGTCGGCGATTTTCCGGCAGCTCGCCCGCTAACCGCCGCCTGTGGCGCGGCGCTACTTTTCGGCGGGGTAATGGCGCTGGCCTCTGCCGGGCGCGGCGGGGCGACGCCGCTGCGCATTACGCTATGCGGCGTAGCGATCTCGGCGTTTGCCTCGGCGGTGACGGCGGCGATATTAATACTTGACGAACAAACGCTGCTGGCGATGCGCACCTGGCTTGCCGGCGATCTGGCCGGGTTGAACTGGGCTACCCTACAGGCGGCGCTGGTGCCGGCGCTTTCTGGCATGGGACTGGCGCTGCTCCTCGCGCCACGTCTGAACGTGCTGGCGCTGGGCGATAAAGTGGCGATGGGGCTGGGGGTGAATCTGGTGCAGACCCGGCTGCTGGGGCTGGCCGCTATTGCGTTGCTGTGTGGCGCGGCGGTGGCGGTCGCCGGACCAATAGGGTTCGTCGGGCTGGTGGTGCCACACGTGGTGCGCCGTCTGATAACGCAAGATATTCGTCTGGCGTTACCGCTGGCGGCGCCGGTAGGGGCGCTGGTGCTGGTGCTGGCGGATATCGCCGCCCGCACGATCGTCGCCCCGCAGGAACTGGCGACCGGCGCGATGACCGCGCTGGTGGGCGCGCCGCTGTTTATCTTTATTGCCGCGAGGTTTTTTAAATGAAACGCGCCGTTCATCGCGCCGGATTTCGGCCTCTGGCGATGGGTTCAACCCGCCTATTGTTACGTCCGGCGGCATTAAAAATTGCCGCCTTCATCCTGTTCATTTTGCTGACGCTGGGGCTCTACAGCCTCAGCCGCGGCAGCTTCCCGCTGCCGTCTTCGACATGGGCGCGTGCGCTGCTGGCGCCGGAGCAGATTGGCGAGCAGCAACGCTTTATCCTGTTTGACATTCGCCTGCCGCGAATTTTGATGGCGCTGCTGTGCGGCGCCATGCTTGGCCTGGCGGGGGCGGCGATGCAGAGCATTACCCGTAACGGCCTGGCGGACCCCGGCCTTATTGGCGTCAAAGAGGGAGCCTGCATTGTGGTACTGGCGCTAATTCTGTTTTTCCCGGCCATAGGGCTGGCGTGGCGGCCGCTGGCGGGAATGCTCGGCGGCGTATTGGTGGCGCTGTTGGTGCTGGCGCTGGCGCGCGATTGTTCACGTCCGCGCTTTATTCTGATTGGCATCGGCGTGTCATGGACGCTGGCGGCGGCGGTTGGCATTTTTATGACCACCGCCGACGTACGCGATGTACAGACGGCGATGATCTGGCTCTCCGGCAGCCTGCACGCGGCGACCTGGCCGCTGCTGGCGGTGGCGTTTTGCTGGGCGCTGCCTGGCGCATTGATTCTGTTTTGCACCGCCCGCGCGGCGGATGTGGCGCTGCTGGGCGATCGTACCGCCATCGGTCTTGGCGTACGTTTGCCGCAGCTCACGCTGCTACGCTTCTTTGCCCCCGTGCTGCTGACCTCTGCCAGCGTTTCCTGCGTTGGCAGTCTGGGTTTTGTCGGTCTGATGGCGCCGCATATGGCGCGTTTCGTCCTGCGCGGCGGTCAGGTGGCGCTACTCTGCGGCAGCGCGCTGATTGGCGCGTTGCTGGTGCTGGCAACCGATACGCTGGGGCGGCTGGCGTTTGCGCCGCTGCAGATCCCGGCGGGGATTGTTATTGCTCTGGTGGGGTGCCCATTTTTTATTGCTCTGCTTTGGCGTCGCCGTGACGCCCTGTAAATCAAAAAGGATTGTTATGCGTTGGTTCGTTTCTCTGCTGGTGCTGTGCGCGGGCGCTGCCGCGGCTGCCGATTCGCAAACCTTCACCGACGATTTAGGTCGTACGGTGAGCGTACCGCTGCATCCGCAGCGTATCGTTTCGATGCACGATCTCGATATTACCATCCCGCTAATTGAGCTTGGGGTACCGCCGGTGGCCAGCCATGGCCGCACGCGCCCGGACGGTAGCCACTACCTGCGCTCCAGCGCCCAGTTAACCGGCGTCGATTTCGACAATAGCGAGATCCGCTTTATTGGCACCGCCGATATCGACCTTGAAGCCGTGGCCGCGGCGAAGCCGGATCTGATTATTACCGAGCCGAGCCGCCATGTCTCGGTGGAGCAACTGGCGAAAATCGCGCCGACGGTCAGTATCGATCACCTGCAGGGCAGCGCGCCGCGGATTTACCGCAAACTGGCGCAGCTCACCGGCAGCCAGGCGCGGCTCGCGGTGCTTGAACGTCGTTATCAGGAACAAATTAAACAGCTAAAGGTCACGGTCGACCCGCAGCAGTACCGCGTGTCGGTGATACAGGCGAATAACGGCAAGGTGACGGTACACTACTCCTATCACGCGCTGGGGCGAGTTCTGCGTGACGCCGGGTTCCGCTTCCCGCCGTTGATCGACAAGATCCCCGATGGCCAGCGGATCGACGTCAGCGCCGAGCAGCTACCGGAACTGGATGCCGATTTTGTCTTCGCGACCTGGCGTTCGGACACCGGCGGTAAGCCGCAGGATGAGCTAAAGGCCATGGAGGCGGTAATGCCCGGCTGGTGTGACTTTATGCGCGCCTGCCGCACCGGCCGCTATATTTTGCTGCCGCGCGAAGAGGTTATTTCTAATTCGTATGCCGCATTGACGCTGATGGTTGCTCAGGTGCAGTCGCACATCGCCGGGCGGCCGATTCCGGCGGGGGCGAAATGAAAGCGGGAGTGAAAAAAGAGAAGGGCAGAGTCGATCTGTTTGGCGAGCGTTTTCGCGCCCGCGCGCATCAACTTTCGCCCCGTTTACGCGAAGTGGCAAACTACATTAATGATAATCGCGAGGTGGTACTGGAACGCACGGCGATGGAGATCGCCACCGCTACTCACACCTCCGATGCCACCGTGGTGAGGGCAATTCAGGCATTGGGTTTTGCCGGGCTACGCGAATTAAAAGAGACCATGGCGCGCTGGTTCGGGCCGTCAGCGACCTCGTCGGAAAAGATGCGCTCGACGGTGGGGGCACTCTCCTGTGATGTCAATTCCAGCATCGATTTTGTGCTCGATGGGCATCAACGCGCCTGTGAGGTGCTATCGCGTGCGGACAATCGCGCGGCGGTAGCCCAGGCGGTGGCGCTGCTGGGGGATGCGCGTCAGGTGGCGATATTTGGCATCGGGGCGTCGGGGATCCTCGCCGAGTACACCGCGCGTCTGTTTAATCGTATTGGCTTACCTGCCTGTACCCTCAACCGTACCGGCTTCAGTCTTGCTGAGCAGTTGATTAGCCTGCAGCGCGGCGACGTGCTGATTATGATGGGGCAAAAATCGCCGCACCGGGAGGGCATGACCACGTTGCGCGAGGCGCAGCGGCTGGGGATCCCGACGATATTACTCACCCAGGCGCTGGATTCGCGCTTCAGTCAACTGGCACAGGTGGTGATTGATGTTCCGCGCGGCGGCGATAACGGGCGAGTGCCGCTGCACGGTACGGTGCTGATTTGCCTTGAGATGATCGTGCTGTCCGTTGCCTCGACTACGCCGCAAAAGACGGTCAAATCAATGAAGCGAATCAATGAATTGCATCGAGCCATTGGCAAATCAGGTGGTCAACGCGGTTGAACAAAAGATAATTCGCTATCCCGATGCTTTCCGGTTGCATGCCATGCTAAGTATGTGTATTTTTATGCAAAATAAATGCATAAAAAGGATATCTCATGGTCAAGAATTTGCTCAAAGCGTGTTTCATGATGGCCGCGCTGGCGGCAGCCGGACAGGCGGCTGCGGAAACCTATACCGTCGGCTCCGGCGGCACCTACCGTCCCTTTGAATTCGAAAATAGTCAAAAACAGCTGGAAGGCTTTGATATCGATATCATTAAAGCGATCGCCAGGGCCGAAGGTTTTGACGTGAAGCTGGTCAATACCCCCTGGGAGGGCATTTTCGCCACTCTGGGTACC
Source organism: Klebsiella sp. SYXHC3 (assembly GCF_057196925.1). Classification (NCBI taxonomy): domain Bacteria; kingdom Pseudomonadati; phylum Pseudomonadota; class Gammaproteobacteria; order Enterobacterales; family Enterobacteriaceae; genus Klebsiella; species Klebsiella sp. SYXHC3. Next base: position 104,548 of record NZ_JBXUNG010000013.1, read on the forward strand.
GGCGATCGCGACATTATCATCTCGGGTATTACCATCACCGATAAACGCAAACAGATGGTGGATTTCTCCGCGCCGTACTTCCCGGCCGAGCAGTCGATTGTGGTGCCGCAAGGTTCAAAAGTGAACTCGCTGGCGGCGTTAAAAAATGAAAAAGTCGGCGTGGTGAACTCCAGCACTGGCGATATTGTGGTTTCGCAGGAACTGGGTAAAAACAGCACCTCCATTAAGCGCTTCGACAATACGCCGCTCATGCTGCAGGAGCTGTTTGAAGACGGCGTCAGCGCCGCGGTAGGCGACGTTGGGGTGGTTAAATACTACATCAAGCAGCACCCGGAAAAGCAGTTCAAGCTGGTGCCTGACGCTAAATTTGAGCGCCAGTATTTCGGCATCGCCGTCGCTAAAGGTAATAGTGAACTGCTGGGCAAAATCAACGCCGGTTTGCAGAAAATCGTTGCCGACGGCACCTATGCCAAAATCTATAAAACCTGGTTCGATGACAACGTACCGACGCTGCCTGCGCAATAACACGAATTTTCAGTGACCGCGGCTGTCGCTCAGGCGATGGCCGTATTTTTTAGGGAAGGACTATGACGGGATTCCGTTGGGTAATCAATGAGGCTAAATCAATTCAACAACTTACAGGATGTTGTGTTGTTCCCGTGTAGGAAACGAGAATTGATTGTATGCGCCTATTCCTACACAGACAAGAGGCCATAGCACAGATACACAAAAAGAGAGCTGTAGCTCTCTTAGTGTTTGCATAGTTATGCAATGGGTTATTTGTCGATAGCCATTCCACCAGCGCCTGTAGTTGTCTTGGTTGTTCCGTAGTAATCGGTAACATCAACATACAGATAGAACGTCTTGCCGCCATCGGTAACAGTAGGAGTACCAGACCATGTAACTATTGCTGTATCGGCATTGGTTAAGGTCATTCCCGCTGGTGCCGTTGGGTTCCAATACCAGCGCCAAGCATAAGAACCATCATCTGCCGGGCTAGGAGTTGCCGTAAGCTGGCGCGTGAAGCTGTGACCAACTTTAGGATGACCCGGATTAGTGCCGTAGCCAGTAACAGCGCCCACACTCTGGATCTGTGCATAAGCTGGAGCCGCTGAGATCACTACGTTAGCGTAGCCTGTCTGCTTAGCTCCGTATGAGTCTGTAACCGTCACTTTAAAGCCTGCTGTACCTGCTGCCGTTGGTGTCCCTGTAATGGCTCCTGTGCCGCTTATGGACAGACCATAGTTAGTGCCGTTCAGAGAGTAGGCATAGGTATAGCTTCCATCATCGGATTCATCACATACAACGTTAAGCTGTCCTGTGTAAGCCGTTCCCACAGTAGCAGTAGTGTTATCAATTGAAGCTGTAGCTGTCTTGATGTGTGCCGCTGGTACGGTGATAGTGATAACAGCGTTATCAGAGTATGAGGCGTTATAGCTATCGGTACAGGTGAAGCCTATAACAACGTTCCCGGTTGTAGTGGTAGTGCCACTAACTTTAAACGTACCATCATTATTGTTTGTAATGGTCAGACCGTCATTAGCTCCGCTGAACGATGCGCTGTATTTATATGTTCCATCATCTACCGGATTAGGTGTAAGAGTGAATACCTGATCAACCGGATCACCTTCAACTACTGACAAGGTAGCAGGACTAACACTAACACCTTTAAGGTGTGCGTATTCAGTAGTAACACTAAAGGCGCTGCTAGTTGGTGCCTGATTGCCGTATAGATCGATAACAACACAGGACGCTGTATAGGTGCCATCAGTAGAAGCAACGCCAGTGATTAGCCCTGTATCGCTGATAGTGAATAGATCGGTATCTATCGAATAGTTGTACAGATAAGTTCCATCATCAGCAGGGGAAGGAGTAACAGTAAGCTGATCGCTCACCACTGAGCCAGTAGCATAGCGTGTAACAGCTAACGAGCTTGTAGCGCTCTGTACTTTGGCTGTAGCTGGAGCTCCAATAGCAAAGGATGCATCAGCGTGTTGACTCTTGCCGCTATCGTCCGTAACAGTGCATCTAAATACGCAATGCTCATGCACACTGGTGAAGTCATACGTTAAGCTCATGGTAGCTGTATTAGCTCCTTGATCTCAGCCGTTACCCCCTGATTCAATACGCCATCAATTAAGCAAGTCCATTCATAAGTAGGATTGCTGGCGGTAGTAGTACAGGTGCATGTATCCGTTGATGTGGTGCCAGTGACATAATCAGGTACTGGATTAGGGTTAAGCGTAATAGTGAATACATCGGCCTTTGAGTAATAATCAACACTACCTAACAGCATTGATCCGCCACTCTGTAAATAGCCATTACACACGCTGGGATCATTTAAAATGCCCCTTAGCGCCATTATTTACCCATAGCTGGAAACGTACTGCTAAATCAATGCCTGTGTATTCCGTTAAGAATGTATCCATACCCACACAGAAACCTTCTGTAGTTTCCGGTATTGTCTGAAGCCATACACTTGATCCGTATTCATCCAGAGCATCAAGATCTTCACAATAAAACGGTGCCCCGTATCCATTCCAAAACCAGTTACCCATTCTGCAAGCTACAGGCGTGTAATTAGGCCAAAGCGGTAAGACAACATTAGTTGTATAATTATAGTCGGGGGTGATTCCCCCATTAACTTTTTTCATTTTCCATCCTTAAAAAATTCCTCTTCAAGTCCGTATGTTTTTCTCAGCCAAACTATAGACGCTAATTCAGCTTTTTCTTTTGTATTAAATGTTCCTAAATGCTTTAATTTATTTTCCTCCCGGCGTCTTACTTGAAAATACTGTTTATTGCTTTTGGTATAAGTAGTCAATCCTATAGGGAAATACTCCCCTGTTTCTGGATCAATAGGAGGGTGATATTTTTTAGGAGGCTTAACAGGCTTAGGAGGTTTAGGAGGTGGATTAAGTTTTCTCTCTTCCCGTTCCTGTCTTGCTTTCTCTTTTGCAATTTCACGCGCTATCCTCTCCTGTTCTTTCTTCTCATTCTTTTCTTTTTGGAGATTAATTTTCTGCTGGCGCTCTGGTGTGATCCTATTTTTTATGGCTTCTTTCCATTTATGCTCATAACTGGTAGCGGCGTTTAGCTCTGAGATAAAACTTGCATTCTCTTTAATCTTCTCGTTGTTCCATTCTATTAACCCGGCCTCAATAGCATCTTGATCTACAGGTCTGTTCATAGACTTCACTCGATCTAAAGCGGCTTCATTGTCACGGCGCTGAATTTCTTTATAAAGTTGTCGTGTCTCTTCACTAACAGTTTTCCAACGTTCATCAAAACGTTTCCGCTGTTCCCGGCGTCTTGATCTGGCTAGTTCAATTTGTACTTCTTTAGCAAGGGTTGTAACTGGTGGCGGTGTACGTTTATTAGATCCCATTACATAACCTCCACTTTTAAAGCAATACCAGCAGCATTAGCAAATCTGAATGCTGAATCATAAGATGGTCTACTACGCAATTTATAAATTGATCCTAAAGGCACATTTAGCACTTTATGCGCCTTGTAAAGAGTTCCATATTTTTTAAGCAATTCATTTTCAATTATTTGACAGATCGTTAAAGCATTCATTTCAATTCCTCTAGTTAGTTATTACCCTCTGTAGGTACTATCCTGTAGGGGCAATAGGAGAGGACACAGGAAGCGCTGAGAGAGTTTTAGAGGCTATCTGGTAGGGTAAGGGTAGAGGGATTAAACACGCTGAGAAGGGCGTACAGGAGCTTTAAAGGGCATAAGAAAGGCCGCGCAAGGCGGCCTATGTGGATTAGTGGAAATATGCTGCTAACGTCTGCTTTATCACTGGTTCTATGGTACTCCAGAGCGTGGCGATCACCGTAGCCCCTACGACAACATGAGCCACCATTAAGCCGATCCCGATCATGAAGCCTCTGTAGATGTATTTCATTCTACGCCCTCCATCCGTGGCGCTCTGCGTTTACGTTCACTCACTAGCTCAGTGTGCCTAATGTTCTCTTTACGATCTGCAAAGAATTCAGCCACTAGACCGCACACCACTAAGCCTACGCCAATAAGCATCAAGCAAAAGAGGCCATCAGCAGCAGCGCCTAAAGCATCCATGTAGAATTGAAAAGGGTTCATTTTTTACCACCTAAATATTTAAAGGCATAATCACTTTCAGCGCCTGTGCTGTCCTGATCAGTAAGGGCATAACATGCATAATGTGATTTATTCCCTTTCTTGTCCGTAATGGTAAAGGCCATCACTTTATTTGAATCATCTGCTTTTAATACGCTTCCATCTTGTGCCGGGGCTGGATGATCAAAAGTGTATTTACCGTCTGGTTCAAAGTTATACACTTTACCTTCTACATCATAAGCCCCTTCACCTTGAGCCATAGCAAAAGACATCATCACCCCGAAAGCTGGGGAAGTATATTCTTTGCTTGTCACGTAGCAGGAATACGGCATAACACTTGCAGACGCTGAGCCAGCCACGGCTAATAAAGCCGCTGTTAATAAAATATTCTTCATGATAAACCTAATTAAGTTGATTTGCTGTAAATGTACCACATTGCATTTTATGCTTGCCTAAAACTAACGCCGCTATGTTTTTATGCTCTGAAGTATCCGCCATAAGAATAAAATAGCCGTCGCTATCACTTGTGCCTAAAGGGTAGTTACTCACTGTACCGCCATAGGGTAGATAGGCAATCTGAGCAAGTCCATAATGCAAATCATTATAGGTGATTACAGGCGCTCCATTTTGAAAAACAGTGGTTTCATCACCATCATTATATTTAGTCTGAAAATGCGATACAGCCACTACAGAATAGTCCCCACATTTAGCCGTGTAAGTAGTTGTATGCGCCATTGCTGCAAGGGGGGATAAAAGAGCAAGGGCTAATAAAACCTTCTTCATCATGAAGCCTTTTTAAATTGGTATGCCTGATAACGTTCACGCGCTTTCTTTAAAGCTGGCGTGTCTTTAGTTTTCCATTCGTTTAATTTTGCCGCTAGGGTAATACCTGCATTAAGTTCCATTTGATATTTCATTTCGAACCAGAGCGGGGGATAGAAATTAATACTCTCTGGATCTAATTCTTCAATGCATACGGCGTTATATTCAACGCTCATTAATCCATCCAGTAATCGAAACTATCTACAGAGGTGGCGTAAAGCTGTGCATTGTATTCTTCACCTAATCCACCTTGATCAACGCGATCTAATACACGCTTGATAAACTTGCTGCCCTTTGCTTTAGCGTCGTACTTGTGCCAGAAGTCGCAAGCCTGAGCGGGGCTAATGCGCGCTGTCTTGAGCATTGCCGCTAAGATGCCTTGCGGGTATCGTGCAGCCTCGAAGCTCAATCCCCACGTATCTATAAGGCGGATCTCTTCGATGTAGTCTGTTTTACCCTTCATCAATGCATCTTTGCCCTTGTAGCCTAACTGCTTAACCGCTGTAATGCCTATGCGCTTAGCTTGCTTGCTCTCCAGATCTGTAAGGCTCAGACGCTTATCGATGATAGAGGCTCTCTGAGTGGCGTTAGGAGATCTCTTACCCTCCATGTGTGCATCTTGCCGCGCTCTGATATCGTCCATCGTTTCGGCTTCACGGTGCCACACTGCAAACGTATCAGGGAGGTTAGTTAACCATTCCTGAGCTAAAGCGTGTTGCCTGTGATGCCCGTCTACAAGGATAAATTCATTATTCAATAGGCACACTTCGAACGGATCGCCTAATGAATCATTCCATTCACCATGCAAGTAGTTTCCGCTGAAGTTTAAAGTGCGGTTTTCTAAGTTCGGTTTAACTGCAAGTACATCAGCCAGTGACCAACGTTCAATAGTGCCATCTGATAAAGCCATTATTTTTTCACCCCTTTAACATCACGAATAAGATCACAGATTTTATTAACAGTCCAAATGAATAACGCCACAGGTACAGCGAACAAGAGGAAAACAAATAGAGTATCCATTAGTTAGCCATCCCTATAATTTGTTTGATCTTGCGATTGCTCATAAACATTACAACGGTAGCAACCGGAATCCAGACAAAGTAAATCATTGGGGCTACCTGAGTTACAGCAGCCATAATACCGTTAGAGAGAATAAAGGCCGCTATAGTCCACTTGTTCATAAAGGGATAATAGATTGCCTTGTTTGCCTTGCTACGGAATAACACCGCCCATGAATAGATCCCCGCTGGCGCTGTGAAGCACAGACAGAAAGCAGCCACTGAGCAGATCATATAATAGGCGCTTAGGTTTTGAGTTAACGCCAGCGTGATAAAGCCCAAAAGGAAGAAAGCGATAAAGCCAATGTTACCCCAAATAAAGAATTTACCAGCGCTTAAAACTTTATCCGCTTTAGTTTTCATCCCGCCTTTACCCTGAAGAGCAAAAGCAATAGCGATGATAATTGAAACAGCTTTTACAGCATGAGTAACACTTGAATAATCTGAAGCATTCATTTTAATAGTCTCTTTTTAAAAATCGGAAACAGAACAAGCCAGTACAACTAATAACAACTTTTTATTTTATGCCGCATCACAATTAAAATAATCACCGCTACCTGCAAGTAAGCTAACTTTACCTGATTGGGTAGGCTGGAAAGAATAGCCCTCTGAGCTATCTGTTTTGCTATACAGATACATTTTATCTTTTGGGTTTAATCCTTGAAGAACTTCCCGGATCTGCATTTTAGTCCCGTTCACATACAGAAAAGACGGGTAAGAATCAGGGCGGTGAATCTCAATAATTTTATTACCTTCAACGCTTTTACATTCCAGATTTACAGGAAGGTTAGCAGCAGTAGCCACCACAGGCGCAAATAGTGCCAGTGCAATAATTAATTTTTTCATCTTTACGATCTCTTTTCGTCTCCCCCGTAGCGGGGAAGTCAATAGTAGGTCTATTACAATCTAATAGGTTAAGATAATAGCGCTTATTCTTCTTCCTTATAGCCAAGCTCTACCGCTTTTTCATACCAATAAGCATTGGCTCTTTGTAGGTCTTTAAAGGCCATATCTGAAGCAAGATCCTTGATGAACTTGCTAGTAGTGTGCCTTTCAATTTCTGCTACTTTCTTTTTAGTTTCAGGGATATGATCAGCAATCATATCTAAGGTTTTTCTCTCATAATCTAAAGAGTTACTAAGCCTTACAATGCTATACCGTAGCTCCCGATAGAGAAAAATAATTAAAAGCGTCTGTGCTGCAAAAAGCATATAGATGATGTGCATTATTAACCCCGCCAGCTACTAACTAATGAGTGTTGAACCATAACACTATGCACTACTTGCTTTAGCTTACCTTGCATAGTGCTATAGGCCATCCGTTGGCCTGAGAAGTGGCACCACATAGCGCCGTTAGGCTCCACTTCAACAAATCCGGTAACGCCGTTTACCTGAAAGTGTGCCCACTGCAAAGGCTTCTTACTCATGGTGTTTCCCTAATGCCGCTCTCACCAGCGTATAGACAAAGAAAGCTATCACGTAGATCACCACACCACACAGGCCTGTTAAGCCTATGTCTTGATGAAGCATGTAGCCTGAATCGTCATAGCTCCAGCCTAATAGGAAGCCAATCAATGCACCTGTTATAGCCCCGCCTATGATCGTACCCAAAAGGTGAGACGTCCAAGCGTGAAAATGTGTGCTCTTTACTGTTACGTGTTGCATAGCTCTAAAAGCTCCTGCAATGGCCTGTGCGCTTCTCTTTGCCACAGGCTATACGGTTCTACTACTTTTTATCGCCTTGTGGGGCTTCTGGTGAAGTCTCTGGGGACGTTTCCCAAAGATCCACTAGTTCAGCCGCTACAGCATTGTTCTTACTCTTCAGGGCTAAAAGGCGCTGATAGTCATCATTGTTCAGATCCTTGTTCTCACAGATCAGAGCTTTCACTCGATCCAGAAAATCAGCATCTGATTCTTTCCCCTTCTTAGCCTTTGGCTCAGCAGGTGTAAAAGCTGGCGCTGTCTGTTCAGCCGCTGGAAGTTCAGCAGGGTTATCAGCCTGAACCACTGGCAACGGCTCTAACACGATACCCATCTGAGCATAAAGCTCTTCACGCTTACGCTCTGCCTGTTCCTTGAGCCACTCTTCTAACTTAGCCTCTGCCTTAGCTCTCAGATCTTCAGTGATTAGAACAGCTACCGTATTGTAATACGCTGGATCTGTTGCCTTGATATGCTCAAGGATATTAAAATCAGTCTCATTGATAAGATGCTTCCCATTAACTACGCCATTGTTCACAAGGCTAACGTAGTTGTCTGAGTTAGCTTTGATTTGCTCTGGTACAGCGTTAACCACTGGCACAGCTTTAGGTGCTGGCTTAACCGTCTCCCCTTTGTGGATCAGATATGCAGCCTGAGCTAAAGGATATTTCTCAAGATGTGGATACTTTTGCTTAGCTTCTTTAAGCAGGTTCCAGCACTTGCGAATAGTCTTTTCACTAGCCATCTTACTGTTAGCATCTGCTTCAATACGAGCAGACCGGATATCATTAAGATAGATGTTGATATCTGCTAAGGTGCATTCACCATCTTCTACCGCTGGCATGAGTTTTACTAACTGCTTCATACGTGGAAGCGGTGAAGGTGACATACCATAAATCCCTTCATCCAGTTCAACACCAACACGTTCAAAGATTGCTTTTACATCTACCATTTTCACCACTCCCATAATATTTTAAATGTTAATGCCCCGCCTGAACGGGGCGCTGTAAATTAAGCCTGTGCTGTGTGCAATAAGCTGTTTAACCGTTCCTGTATCTCTGGCTCTACAGAGGCATGAAAAGCGGCTAACACTTCACTAGTGAACTCTTCGGTGCAATGAGTTTGAATCATGCGTAAGAAGCTAGCTAAATCAGCTTGAGGCAGAGACAAAGCAAAGGCCGCTAAGCGCTCAGCATCTGTTTCATTCTGAATATAGACACGGCGACTAGCTAACACATGAGCAGAGATAAGATCATTTACACTTTCCCATGTATTAGCCACTCCCCACACTTGAACCCGATCATCTGGATTGAATTGCACAGGCAATAGATTCATAGATAAAGCGGTAGACTCTACAGTATTAGCCGCTTCACCTTCTGGAGTTTTCCAGAAATAAGAATAGAGGCTAAGCGGTGATGTACCAGCTTGTGAGAATACGCCATTATCAGGAACATCACGAAAGGTAGCATTAGTAGCGATAAGAACATTAACCATTTGTACAGCCTCTTCAGTAGTTGAAACGTTATTAATCTGCGTATCGTTAGAATCGCATACAGATAAGGCCTCACCAGCTTCTATAGGACAAAAAGCCATTTCATTAAGCTGTTCAATAACACGCTCAAAATCAGCGATAAGATGAGCCTTACGCTTATATTCTCCTACCGGGAAGTTGTAGGTGATCATGTCAGATTGAGCTACGCAAATGTTCCAATCTGTAACAACCTTAACCATATTGTTTTAGTTTCTTGCAGAGCTTTAATATAACCTTTAGCGCTGTTCATCAATGCATGTGCATTCAAGTTAGTGATAGTAGCCATTCTATTATTCTCTTCTTTGTTAGCTACCTTAGTAGCCGGGAATTGAATTATCCTAGGAACATTCTAATAGGGCTACATCTAATGAGATGATTCTTATCTAATGCGCACAAATACACTAAGAATTGATATTTATGATCATGCCTGTCGATCAGTTCTACACTGATATATTCATACCACCTATGGAATTAACATAACGGTAAACTTAACGGTATTTAACGGTTACATTCAGAGCAGGTAATGTAGTGCGCATAGATGAATACTCATAGAGATGTAATGTATGCATAGAAGTAAATGAGATGTGATTAGTGCGCCGTAGTTATTTACTTTTACTCCGTAAAAGACGCTGAAAAGGAAAGAAAACTGAATCGCCACGGGTTTAACAGACACCTCGGAGTCATTTAAGATGGCTTAAAGAGAGGTGCCCATGAGCGGTAAGCGTTATCCCGAAGAGTTTAAAATTGAAGCAGTCAAACAGGTTGTTGATCGTGGTTATTCTGTTTCCAGCGTTGCAACACGTCTCGATATCACCAC
>NZ_JBXUNG010000014.1:0-86914 GCF_057196925.1 Klebsiella sp. SYXHC3
AGTTCAGTCGGTTAGAATACCTGCCTGTCACGCAGGGGGTCGCGGGTTCGAGTCCCGTCCGTTCCGCCACTTATTTATATTAAGCCTGCTATATTAGCGGGCTTAATAGCGAGAAAGATTTAGGGGCGTAGCTCAGTTGGTAGAGCACCGGTCTCCAAAACCGGGTGTCGCGAGTTCGAGTCTCTCCGCCCCTGCCATATATAATCCTTTGCTTCGGCAAAGGATTTTTTTTGTCTTTAATTTCTCCCATCACTCTGCCTTTCCAGTTTTTTAGCCACTCCATCCATGGAGTCAGATCGCTATTCCAGGATGCTGCTTTTCAGGATCTCGCGAATATGTGCCTGCTTATCGCTATTTTGTAGCCAAATGGCATACAGAGGACGTGAAAGGGTCGCGCTATCGGTCACCGTGTGCAAGCCGGTTTTCTGCTGTGCCCAACTAACGGGTAACCAGGTACAACCATTCAAGGTAGTGAGCTGTTGATAAGCCAGTTCTGCGGAGCTCGTCGTCAGTAGCGGTACATCATCGCTGCCGATCAAACCCACTTCGTTTTGCTGGAAGTCCGGTCCCCATTCCAGCCGCAGGTAGTTCAAATCATTCTTATTTTTTCCCGGCGCGGCACAATAGAGCGCCAGGGTGAAATGACCCAATAACTGGCTGCTTAATTCATCCATCTTCGGTGATTCTGTGGTGATCAGGAGATCGAGCTGGCGTTCATGCAACTGCTTCACTAATGACTGGCGTTGAGCTATCCGCGCCTCAAATTGCAGATTATAGGGATCTTTGTAGAGCGTCCCCAGCCAACCGTTCAATAGGCATTCCCATAGCGACGCGCTGGCACCGATCGAAAACTCATTATGGCGAGAAGAGTGGGCGACCTCCTTACGCGCGGCCTGCCAGGTATTCATCAACGTTTCGGCATAGGGCAACAGTTTCTCACCGGCTGACGTCAGGCGAATATTGTTACGATGGCGGGTGAATAAATTTACGCCCAGCTGGTTCTCCAACTGACGAATGCGGAAGCTAACCGCTGATTGTGTTAAATAAAGCGCTTCCGCTGCCCGCCCAAAGTGGCGAGTTCTGCTCACTTCAAGGAAAGTTTTGAGCAATTCCGTGTCCACACTCTTCTCCGCAAAATTATTTGTCGTGATGATTTAAATGTTTTGTTTGACGCTCTGTCAAGCGTAACTAATACTCCGCGCCATAAATAGCTCGGCCAAAGAATCAGGAGCGTGTAGGATGGCGGAAAGCTTTACGACGACTAATCGTTTTTTCGACAATAAAAATTATCCACGCGGGTTCTCCCGTCACGGTGATTTCACCATCAAAGAGGCGCAACTGCTTGAACGTCATGGTTACGCCTTTAATGAGCTGGAATTGGGCAAACGCGAGCCTGTTACCGAAGATGAAAAACAATTCGTTGCGGTATGCCACGGCGAACGTGAGCCGGTGACCGAAGCGGAACGCGTTTGGATTAAGTATATGGCGCGAATCAAACGTCCGAAGCGTTTTCACACCTTATCTGGCGGTAAGCCGCAGGTTGAAGGCGCTGAAGACTACACTGAAAGCGACGATTAAAAAAAAGGGCGAAAGCCCTTTTTTTATGCCATCAGCGTCTGCAGGTGATTTAACATACGGTCGATAGCCCGGTAGCTTAGCGCCTCCTGCAAATGATGACGTTCGATATCCCTATCCTCATTAAGATCGGCGATAGTACGCGCAACTTTCAGTAAACGTTGCCATGCGCGGATTGAAAGCCCTAATAGTGAGAGCGTCTGTTCCAGCCATATCGCGTCGTCTTCTTTCAGCTTGCACCAGACTTTTATCTCCCCGCTGTCCAGTTGTGCATTAAGTTTATTCTGCCGTGCGAGCTGTCTGTCGCGCGCCGCGAATACCCGTAGACGAATGGTGGCGCTTCGCTCTTCGCCAACGCCACCCCGGCTTAATACGCCCGGTGGAGGGAGTGGAATCTCAAGCGAGAGATCGAAGCGGTCGAGAAATGGCCCTGACAATCGGCCCAGATAGCGCAGGGTCTGTTCCGGTGTGGCCCGATTATGCTGACCCTGGTAATGTCCTGTTGGGCTGGGATTCATGGCGGCAATCAACTGAAATCGCGCAGGATAGTCAATCTTAGCCCGAGTGCGGGAAAGATGAATTTTTCCTGATTCAATGGGCTCTCGTAGTGCATCCAGAACCCGACGCTCGAATTCAGGTAGTTCATCAAGAAACAGAATACCGTTATGCGCCAGGGAGATCTCCCCAGGGGCAGGGATTGAGCCGCCGCCGACCATCGCCGTTAGCGAAGCGCTGTGGTGAGGGGCACGAAAAGGCCGCCGACGCCACTGACGCGTAACGTAATGAGCATTGACGAGGCTGAGGATAGCAGCGCTTTCCAGCGCTTCCTGGTTGCTTAGTGGCGGTAAAAGCCCCGGCAAACGGCTGGCGAGCATCGTCTTCCCTGTACCCGGTGGACCCATCAAGAGTAAATTGTGACCGCCAGCTGCGACTATCTCCAGCGCGCGTTTTCCCTGCTGTTGGCCAATGACATCGCCGAGATCGTCATAATCGTCCTCTCCCGCAGTTATTTCATCAGTCGGCGGCTGCAGAGTATGTTTCCCTTCCAGAAACGCACAGACTTCCTGCAGGTGGCCTGCTATAAGGCACTCATTGCCGTTAATCAAGCCGACCTCTTCGGCGTTATCTCCAGCAACGACAATCTGCCTCCCGACTTTTATCGCTTCCATAGCGCTGGATATTGCCCCAGGAACGCCGCGTAACGCGCCTGTAAGCGCTAATTCGCCAATAAACTCATACTGATTAAGTTTCGGGGCGGCAAGCTGCTGCGAAGCGACCAGGAGCGCGAGAGCGATAGGTAAATCATATCTCCCGCCCTCTTTCGGCAGATCGGCTGGGGCAAGGTTTATGGTTATCTTCTTTGCCGGAAAGCTGTAGCCGCTGTTAATAATGGCGCTACGTACCCGATCGCGGGCTTCCTTTACCGTGGTTTCCGGCAGACCGACCATCGTCAAACCGGGTAGTCCGTTGCTGATATGGACTTCGACGGTAATTAGCGGCGCGCTGACCCCGAGCGCCGCGCGGGTATAGACAATTGCGAGTGACATAACGCCTCCTGAGCGGAATGATTATGTCTATTCATAGAGTTTCATGAACCTGGGAATATTTAACTTTACGACGCCTGTTCCAGACAATTGTCTGCAAAGTTTTGCATTTTTATTATTTTGGGAGGGCATACGCAAATCCGTCATGACGCCGTTTTAATGCCGTAAAACACGGATGCAAACGCGAGAATAAGCTGAATTTTTTTCATTTTATTTTTTTCTTTTTAAAAACAACTGGTTTAATAAAAATCGTTAGCAAGATCAGAAAATGGAACATAAAAAAATCTTGTGCTTAATGTGATGTCTGTGATAACTCTTTAGGTATTCCTTCGAACAAGAAGCCAGAAAGAACAGAAAATGACAGCCCTTCTACGAGTGATTAGCCTGGTCGTGATTAGCGTGGTGGTGATTATTATCCCACCGTGCGGGGCTGCACTTGGACGAGGAAAGGCTTAGAAATCAAGCCTTAACGAACTAAGACCCCCGCACCGAAAGGTCCGGGGGTTTTTTTATAACTTAAAAAACATAAGCGAGGAGCAGAAGATGAGTTTTAGCATAAAATTCTGTTTCTCCCGATCTATGACGGGGAAGTAACTATGAACGGGGCGCAGTGGGTGGTACATGCTTTGCGAACACAGGGGGTCGACACGGTATTTGGCTATCCGGGTGGCGCGATTATGCCGGTTTACGATGCTTTGTATGACGGCGGCGTGGAACACCTGCTGTGTCGGCACGAGCAAGGCGCCGCAATGGCCGCCATCGGTTATGCCCGCGCGACCGGCAAAACTGGTGTTTGCATCGCCACTTCCGGCCCTGGCGCCACCAACCTGATCACCGGTTTGGCTGACGCGTTACTTGATTCTGTACCTGTTGTCGCCATCACCGGTCAAGTGGCGGCGCCGTTTATCGGCACTGACGCTTTTCAGGAAGTGGACGTTCTCGGTTTGTCGCTGGCCTGCACCAAACACAGTTTCCTCGTGCAGTCGTTGGAAGAGCTGCCGCGCGTCATTGCGGAAGCTTTCCAGGTGGCAAACTCAGGCCGTCCTGGCCCGGTACTGGTTGATATTCCAAAAGATATCCAGTTGGCTAAAGGCGAATTAGATCCGCATTTCTCCACCGTTCCTGACGATGTTGAGTTCCCGCACACACAAGTCGAGCAGGCGTTAGCGATGCTTGCGCAGTCCCACAAGCCAATGCTGTACGTGGGCGGCGGTGTTGGAATGGCACAGGCGGTACCGGCCGTGCGCGAATTTCTGGCGGTGACGCAGATGCCGGTAACCTGCACCCTGAAAGGGTTGGGCGCCGTCGCCGCGGATTATCCGTATTACCTTGGCATGCTGGGTATGCACGGAACCAAGGCAGCAAACCTGGCGGTGCAGGAGTGCGATTTATTAATCGCCGTCGGCGCCCGTTTTGATGACCGGGTTACCGGCAAGCTGAATACCTTTGCCCCGCACGCCAAAGTAATCCATATGGATATTGACCCGGCCGAGCTGAACAAACTGCGCCAGGCGCACGTCGCCTTAACCGGAGATTTAAACGCCATGCTGCCGGCGTTGCAGCAGCCGTTGGCCATCGATGCGTGGCGCGAGCACAACGCGCAGCTGCACGCGGAGCACGCCTGGCGTTACGATCATCCCGGCGAGGCAATCTACGCGCCGCTGTTGCTCAAGCAGCTTTCCGATCGCAAACCGGCGGATTGCGTCGTGACGACCGATGTCGGCCAGCACCAAATGTGGTCGGCCCAGCACATGACCTATACCCGCCCGGAAAACTTCATCACTTCCAGCGGCCTCGGCACCATGGGTTTTGGTCTGCCGGCAGCCGTTGGCGCGCAGGTGGCTCGCCCGGACGATACGGTTATCTGTATCTCCGGCGATGGCTCTTTCATGATGAACGTACAGGAGCTGGGCACCGTTAAGCGCAAGCAATTACCGTTGAAAATCGTGCTGCTGGATAACCAACGTTTAGGCATGGTTCGCCAGTGGCAGCAGCTGTTTTTCCAGGAGCGTTACAGCGAAACCACGCTTACCGATAATCCTGATTTTCTTACGCTGGCCAGCGCTTTTGGCATTCCAGGCCAGCACATCACCCGTAAAGACCAGGTTGAAGCGGCACTCGACACCATGCTTTCGAGCCAGGGGCCATACCTGCTTCATGTCTCAATCGATGAACTTGAGAATGTCTGGCCGTTGGTGCCGCCCGGCGCCAGTAATGCAGAAATGCTGGAGAAATTATCATGATGCAACATCAGGTCGCTTTACAGGCTCGCTTCAACCCCGAAACCTTAGAACGCGTGCTGCGCGTGGTGCGCCATCGCGGTTTTCAAATTTGCTCAATGAATATGGAAACCGCGTCGGATGCGCAAAACATAAATATCGAGCTGACCGTTGCCAGCCAGCGGCCCGTCGAATTACTGTTTAGTCAGTTACGCAAACTGGTCGACGTCGCCTGCGTCGAGATCCAGCAACCCACATCACAACAAATCCGCGCCTGAGCGCAGAGGAATAAAAACAATGACGACGAAGAAAGCTGATTACATTTGGTTCAATGGCGAGATGACCCCATGGGGCGAGGCGAAAGTACACGTCATGTCCCACGCGTTGCACTACGGGACTTCGGTATTCGAAGGTATCCGCTGCTACGATTCTCACAAAGGGCCAGTGGTGTTCCGCCATCGTGAACACATGCAGCGTCTGCATGATTCAGCAAAAATCTACCGTTTCCCGGTTTCTCAGAGCGTTGACGAGCTGATGGAAGCCTGCCGCGAAGTTATCCGTACCAATAAACTGACCAGCGCTTATATCCGTCCGCTGGTGTTTGTTGGCGATGTTGGCATGGGCGTTAACCCGCCGGACGGCTATAAAACCGACGTTATCATCGCGGCGTTCCCGTGGGGTGCATACCTTGGCGCAGAAGCGCTGGAGCAGGGGATCGATGCGATGGTTTCTTCCTGGAACCGCGCGGCGCCAAACACCATCCCAACCGCAGCGAAAGCGGGCGGCAACTATCTCTCCTCTCTGCTGGTCGGCAGCGAAGCGCGTCGTCACGGTTATCAGGAAGGTATCGCGCTGGACGTTAACGGCTATATCTCCGAAGGCGCAGGCGAAAACCTGTTTGAGGTGAAAGATGGCGTGCTGTTTACTCCGCCGTTTACCTCTTCCGCGCTGCCGGGTATCACCCGCGACGCCATCATCAAACTGGCGAAAGATCTCGGTATCGAAGTCCGCGAGCAGGTGCTGTCCCGCGAATCTCTGTACCTGGCGGATGAAGTGTTCATGTCCGGTACCGCTGCGGAAATCACGCCGGTACGCAGCGTTGACGGTATCCAAGTTGGCGCAGGCCGCCGTGGCCCGGTGACCAAACGCATTCAGGAAGCCTTCTTTGGCCTCTTCACCGGTGAAACGGAAGATAAATGGGGCTGGCTGGATCCGGTAAGTAAGTGATTAAAAATGGGACGGCACGCACCGTCCCATTGCATAAACAGAGATGGGAGTAAAAAGAGCATGCCTAAGTACCGTTCCGCCACCACCACACATGGCCGCAATATGGCGGGCGCCCGCGCGCTGTGGCGCGCGACCGGAATGACCGATGCCGATTTCGGCAAACCGATCATCGCCGTTGTTAACTCCTTTACCCAGTTTGTACCAGGGCACGTGCATCTGCGCGATCTCGGCAAACTGGTTGCCGAGCAAATTGAAGCTGCGGGCGGCGTTGCTAAAGAATTCAACACCATCGCGGTGGATGATGGGATCGCCATGGGGCACGGGGGTATGCTCTATTCACTGCCATCCCGCGAGCTCATCGCCGATTCAGTCGAGTACATGGTTAACGCCCACTGCGCCGATGCTATGGTCTGTATCTCTAACTGCGACAAAATCACCCCGGGGATGCTGATGGCCTCCCTGCGTTTGAATATTCCGGTGATCTTTGTCTCCGGCGGTCCGATGGAAGCCGGGAAAACCAAGCTGTCTGACAAAATCATCAAGTTGGATCTGGTTGATGCCATGATCCAGGGGGCAGACCCGAAAGTCTCTGACGATCAGAGCGAACAGGTGGAGCGTTCCGCCTGTCCGACCTGCGGTTCGTGCTCGGGGATGTTCACCGCGAACTCAATGAACTGCCTGACCGAAGCATTAGGCCTGTCGCAGCCGGGTAATGGTTCTCTGCTGGCGACCCATGCCGACCGTAAAGCGCTGTTTCTCAACGCCGGTAAACGTATCGTTGAACTGACCAAACGCTACTACGAGCAGGACGACGCTTCCGCGCTACCGCGCAATATCGCCAGCAAGGCGGCATTTGAAAACGCCATGACTCTCGATATCGCAATGGGCGGCTCAACCAATACCGTACTGCACCTGCTGGCGGCGGCGCAGGAAGCCGAAATCGACTTCACCATGAGTGATATCGACAAGCTGTCCCGCAAAGTGCCGCAGCTGTGTAAGGTGGCGCCGAGTACGCAAAAATACCATATGGAAGACGTGCACCGCGCCGGTGGCGTGCTGGGTATCCTCGGCGAGCTGGATCGCGCGGGGTTACTCAACCGCGATGTTAAAAACGTCCTTGGCCTGACGCTGCCGCAGACCCTGGAACAGTACGATGTGATGGTGACCCAGGACGACGCGGTGAAAAAAATGTTCCGCGCCGGTCCGGCGGGGATCCGTACTACCCAGGCGTTCTCGCAGGATTGCCGCTGGGATACGCTGGATGACGATCGCGCTGAGGGATGTATCCGTTCTCTGGAACATGCCTACAGTAAAGACGGTGGCCTGGCAGTACTGTACGGTAACTTTGCCGAAAACGGCTGTATCGTCAAAACCGCTGGCGTCGACGATAGCATCCTGAAATTTACCGGCCCGGCGAAAGTTTATGAAAGCCAGGACGAAGCGGTTGAGGCTATCCTCGGCGGCAAAGTCGTGGAAGGCGACGTCGTGGTTATTCGCTATGAAGGGCCGAAAGGCGGGCCGGGAATGCAGGAGATGCTCTATCCGACCACTTTCCTGAAGTCCATGGGGCTTGGCAAAGCGTGCGCGTTGATCACCGATGGCCGCTTCTCCGGCGGCACCTCCGGGCTTTCCATCGGCCACGTATCGCCGGAAGCCGCGAGCGGCGGCAACATCGCTATCATCGAAGATGGCGACATGATTGCTATCGATATTCCGAACCGCGGTATTCAGCTGCAGCTCAGCGATGCCGAAATCGCTGCCCGTCGCGAAGCGCAAGAAGCGCGTGGCGATAAGGCGTGGACGCCGAAAGACCGCGAGCGCCAGGTCTCCTTCGCGCTGCGCGCTTACGCCAGCCTCGCGACCAGTGCCGACAAGGGCGCCGTGCGCGATAAATCAAAACTTGGGGGTTAATCATGGCCGAGTCGCAACCCCTATCCGCCGCCCCTGAGGGGGCGGAGTATCTCCGGGCGGTACTGCGCGCGCCGGTTTATGAAGCGGTGCAGAAAACGCCGCTGCAAAAAATGGATAAGCTCTCTTCGCGGCTGGATAACGTTATTCTGGTGAAACGCGAAGATCGCCAGCCGGTGCATAGCTTTAAGCTGCGCGGCGCCTACGCGATGATGTCCGGCCTGACGGCGGAACAAAAATCAAATGGCGTGATCACCGCTTCGGCGGGTAATCATGCGCAGGGCGTGGCGTTCTCTGCCTCCCGGCTGGGTGTTAAGGCGCTGATCGTGATGCCGGTAGCGACCGCCGATATCAAAGTCGATGCCGTTCGCGGCTTTGGCGGCGAAGTGCTACTGCACGGCGCCAACTTTGACGAAGCGAAAGCCCGCGCGATTGAGCTGGCGCAGCAGCAGGGGTTTACCTGGGTGCCGCCGTTCGATCACCCGATGGTCATCGCCGGTCAGGGAACGCTGGCGCTGGAGCTGCTGCAGCAGGATGCCCACATTGACCGCGTATTCGTCCCGGTTGGCGGCGGCGGTCTGGCGGCAGGCGTGGCGGTGCTTATCAAGCAGCTGATGCCGCAGATTAAAGTGATAGCGGTGGAAGCGGAAGACTCGGCGTGTCTGAAAGCGGCGCTGGATGCCGGTCACCCGGTGGATCTGCCGCGCGTCGGTTTGTTCGCTGAAGGCGTGGCGGTGAAGCGCATCGGCGATGAAACGTTCCGTGTATGCCAGGAGTATCTGGACGACATCATCACCGTCGATAGCGATGCTATCTGCGCGGCGATGAAAGATCTGTTCGAAGATGTGCGGGCGGTAGCGGAGCCCTCCGGCGCGCTGGCGCTGGCGGGGATGAAAAAGTATATCGCCCAGCATAACATCCGCGGCGAGCGTCTGGCTCACATCCTGTCCGGCGCCAACGTTAACTTCCACGGACTACGCTACGTTTCTGAGCGTTGCGAGCTCGGGGAGCAGCGCGAAGCGCTGCTGGCGGTGACGATACCGGAAGAGAAAGGCAGCTTCCTTAAGTTCTGTCAGCTACTGGGCGGCCGTTCGGTTACCGAGTTCAACTACCGTTTTGCCGATGCCAAAGATGCCTGTATTTTCGTTGGCGTGCGGTTGAGCCGCGGGCTGGATGAGCGTAAAGAGATCCTCGATTTACTGAGCGAAGGCGGCTACAGCGTGGTCGATCTTTCCGATGACGAAATGGCGAAACTACACGTGCGCTATATGGTCGGCGGACGGCCGTCTAAACCGCTGCAGGAGCGCCTGTTTAGCTTCGAGTTCCCGGAATCACCAGGCGCGCTGCTCAAGTTTCTGCACACGCTCGGCACCCACTGGAATATTTCGCTGTTCCACTATCGTAGCCACGGCACCGATTTTGGCCGCGTTCTGGCGGCGTTTGAGCTTGGCGAGCATGAGCCGGACTTCGAAACCCGTCTTAATGAACTGGGCTACGAGTGTCATGACGAAACCCATAACCCGGCGTTCCGCTTTTTCCTCGCGGGCTAGTGGTTAGGCAGGATTTTCCAGAACGCATCAATAAGCGGCTCGTACAGCCGCTTTTTTTGTGCGCAGACGCCCAGCTCAAATGGCGTCTTCTCATCGCTGCGATCGAGGATCATCACGCGATTGCGGACCGGCTCGGGGCTGTTTTCCAGCACCACTTCCGGCAGTAGCGCCACGCCGCAGCCGAGGGCGACCATAGATACCATGGCTTCATGGCCGCCGACGGTGGCGTAAATGGATGGATTGCTGATTTTATGGCGACGGAACCACAGCTCGATGCGGCGGCGCACCGGGCCCTGATCGGCCATGATAAACGGCACCGCTGCCCAGTCGGGATGTTCGACCGTCACCTGATTGCGCACCGGGCAGGGCAACGCCGGGGCAATCAGTACCACCGCAAGATTTTCCAGCATCGAAAACGCCACCGAGCCCGGCAGCGTCTCCGGCTTACCGGCAATGGCCAGATCGGCTTCTCCAGTGACCACTTTTTCCATCGCATCAGCGGCGTCGCCGGTCGATAACTTTATCTCTACCGAAGGATGCGCGGCGCGAAAGCGGTCGAGAATCGGCGGCAGATGGCTGTAAGCGGCGGTCACGGAGCAGAAAATATGTAGCTCGCCGGAGAGCGACGGCCCCTGCTGGTCGATGGCGTGACGCAGTTGCTGATACTGCAATAAAGTCTGCTGGGCAAAGGTGCGGAGTTCTTCGCCGGCCTCGGTTAGGGTTACGGTGCGATTATCGCGAACGAACAGCGGCTGGCCGAGGTCCTCTTCCAGGCGTTGAATCTGCCGCGAAAGCGTGGAGGGACTGACATGCATAGCCCGCGCGCTGCGGCCAAAATGGCGGCTTTCCGCCAGATGCAGAAAGGTTTTCAGATCGCGTAAATCCATGGCTCAATCCCCTGAGAATAACGTTGCAGTTATTGCAATGTGATGTTGTGAATATATCAATTTTCGCAACGAAATTCCTGTCATATAGTGGGTTCATTCTCGCAAAACGCGAACCGAACAATAAGCACGACAACACAACATCACGAGGTATCACCATGGCTAACTACTTCAACACACTGAATCTGCGCCAGCAGCTGGCTCAGCTGGGCAAATGCCGCTTTATGGGGCGCGATGAATTTGCCGATGGCGCAAGCTATCTTCAGGGTAAAAAAGTAGTCATCGTCGGCTGTGGCGCGCAGGGCCTGAACCAGGGGCTGAACATGCGTGACTCCGGCCTGGATATCT
Organism: Klebsiella sp. SYXHC3; assembly: GCF_057196925.1. Taxonomy (NCBI): domain Bacteria; kingdom Pseudomonadati; phylum Pseudomonadota; class Gammaproteobacteria; order Enterobacterales; family Enterobacteriaceae; genus Klebsiella; species Klebsiella sp. SYXHC3. The sequence continues at coordinate 11,256 of NZ_JBXUNG010000014.1, forward strand.
CCTATGCGCTGCGTAAAGAAGCGATCGCCGAGAAGCGCGCATCCTGGCGTAAAGCGACCGAAAACGGCTTCAAAGTGGGTACCTATGAAGAGCTGATCCCGCAGGCTGACCTGGTCGTCAACCTGACTCCGGACAAACAGCACTCTGACGTTGTGCGTTCCGTACAGCCGCTGATGAAAGACGGCGCGGCGCTGGGTTACTCCCACGGCTTCAACATTGTTGAAGTGGGCGAGCAGATCCGCAAAGACATCACCGTGGTGATGGTGGCGCCGAAGTGCCCGGGTACCGAAGTTCGTGAAGAGTACAAACGCGGTTTCGGCGTGCCGACGCTTATCGCCGTACACCCGGAAAACGATCCGAAAGGCGAAGGTATGGCCATTGCTAAAGCGTGGGCAGCGGCGACCGGCGGCCATCGTGCGGGTGTTCTGGAATCCTCCTTCGTGGCGGAAGTGAAATCTGACCTGATGGGTGAGCAGACTATCCTCTGCGGCATGCTGCAGGCGGGTTCTCTGCTGTGCTTCGATAAGCTGGTGGCTGAAGGTACCGATCCGGCGTATGCGGAAAAACTGATTCAGTTCGGTTGGGAAACCATCACCGAAGCGCTGAAGCAAGGCGGCATCACCCTGATGATGGATCGCCTGTCTAATCCGGCGAAACTGCGTGCTTACGCGCTGTCAGAACAGCTGAAAGAGATCATGGCGCCGCTGTTCCAGAAACATATGGATGACATCATCTCCGGCGAATTCTCTTCCGGCATGATGGCTGACTGGGCGAACGACGACAAAAAACTGCTGACCTGGCGTGAAGAGACCGGTAAAACCGCGTTCGAAACCGCGCCACAGTATGAAGGTAAAATCGGCGAGCAGGAGTACTTCGATAAAGGCGTTCTGATGATTGCAATGGTGAAAGCGGGCGTTGAACTGGCCTTCGAAACCATGGTTGATTCCGGCATCATCGAAGAGTCCGCTTACTACGAATCGCTGCACGAGCTGCCGCTTATCGCCAACACAATCGCCCGTAAGCGCCTGTATGAAATGAACGTGGTTATCTCCGACACCGCGGAGTACGGTAACTACCTGTTCTCTTATGCTTGCGTACCGCTGCTGAAAGAGTTCATGACCACTCTGCAGACCGGCGACCTGGGCAAAGCGATTGCCGAAGGTGCGGTGGATAACGCTCAGCTGCGTGACGTGAACGAAGCGATTCGCAGCCACGCTATCGAAGCGGTGGGTAAAAAACTGCGCGGTTATATGACCGATATGAAGCGTATCGCGGTTGCCGGCTGATTCCTCGTCGTCTTTCGACTTGCCGATGCGTTGGCTACGGTACGTACACCCCAGTCACATAGGAATCTATGTTCCTGGGGATGTACTTCCTTGCCGCCTTCCGGCAAGCCGAAATCCATAGAGGAATGGATTTGTTTAGTAGGCCTGATAAGCGAAGCGCCATCAGGCAAAAACCCGGAGATTAAGATCCCCGGGTTTTTTATTATTTCCGGTACAGCACTTTGATGATGTGGTAACCGAACTGGGTATGCAGCGGGCCGGTTGGCTCCAGTTCCTGGCAGGAGAAAACCACTTTATCGAATGCCGGAACCATCTGGCCCTGGCGGAATTCGCCCAGATCGCCGCCGCGTTTTCCTGACGGGCAGATAGAGTGTTTTTTCGCCAGCTTGCCGAAGTCGGCGCCGTTTTTGAGCTGCTCAAGCAGATCGAGAGCCAGTTTCTCTTCTTTTACCAGGATATGCAGTGCTGCCGCTGTTTTAGCCATGATTGCGCCTTGATTGAGTTGGGATAAATCAGGGCGCCATAGTAACACGCGCTAGCGGCGATACAGCACCTTGATGATATGGTAGCCAAATTTGGTTTGTACCGGGCCATAGGGTTTGAGCAGCGGACAGCTGAACACGGCTTTATCAAACGGAGCGACCATTGCGCCCTGCTGGAACTCCCCCAGATCGCCGCCATGGCGTCCTGACGGACATTTTGAGTAGCGCTTCGCCAGATGATCGAAGCTGACGCCCCGTTCCAGCTTGGCGAGGATGTCGTGTGCCAGTTTTTCTTCTTTGACCAGAATATGCAGGGCCGCTGCGCTTTTTGCCATTACCGGAGCCTCAGGATGAATTGCGTGGCTGACACTTTACCATCAGCCGGTAAATCTCGGCCTCGCTTTCTGCTACAATCCACACCCCGTTCGAAGATTGAGCAATATTCCCATGCGTTTAAACCCTGGCCAACAACAAGCCGTCGAATTCGTTACCGGACCGTGCCTGGTGCTGGCGGGCGCCGGTTCCGGTAAGACCCGCGTAATTACGAATAAAATCGCCCACCTGATCCGCGGCTGCGGTTATCAGGCGCGCCATATCGCGGCCGTCACCTTTACTAACAAGGCCGCGCGCGAAATGAAAGAGCGCGTCGGGCAAACGCTGGGGCGAAAAGAGGCGCGCGGGCTAATGATTTCCACCTTCCACACCCTGGGACTGGACATCATCAAACGTGAATACGCCGCGCTGGGAATGAAATCTAACTTTTCCTTGTTCGATGATACCGACCAGGTCGCGCTGCTCAAAGAGCTCACCGAAGGGTTGATCGAAGATGACAAAGTGGTGTTGCAGCAGCTGATCTCGACGATCTCCAACTGGAAAAACGATCTGAAAACGCCGGCGCAGGCGGCGGCTGGCGCGAAAGGCGAACGGGACCGCATCTTCGCCCACTGCTATGGGCTCTATGATGCGCATATGAAGGCCTGCAACGTCCTTGATTTTGACGATCTTATTCTACTGCCGACGCTTCTGTTGCAGCGCAATGAAGAGGTGCGCGAACGCTGGCAGAACAAGATCCGTTACCTGCTGGTGGATGAGTATCAGGATACCAACACCAGCCAGTATGAGCTGGTGAAGCTGCTGGTGGGGCAGCGCGCGCGCTTTACCGTGGTGGGTGATGATGATCAGTCGATCTACTCGTGGCGCGGCGCGCGGCCGCAGAACCTGGTGCTGTTAAGCCAGGATTTTCCGGCGCTGCAGGTGATCAAGCTTGAACAGAACTACCGTTCATCAGGGCGTATTCTGAAGGCTGCCAACATTTTGATCGCCAATAACCTGCACGTGTTTGAAAAGCGGCTGTTCTCGGAACTTGGCTACGGTACCGAGCTGAAAGTGCTCTCCGCCAATAACGAAGATCATGAAGCGGAGCGCGTCGCTGGCGAACTGATTGCCCACCACTTTATTAATAAAACAAACTACAAAGATTACGCCATCCTTTATCGCGGCAATCACCAGTCGCGGGTCTTTGAAAAGATGCTGATGCAGAACCGCATCCCGTACAAAATCTCGGGCGGCACGTCGTTCTTCTCGCGTCCGGAAATTAAAGATCTGCTGGCCTATCTGCGCGTACTCACCAACCCGGATGACGACAGCGCCTTCCTGCGTATCGTCAATACGCCGAAGCGAGAGATTGGCCCGGCGACCTTGCAAAAACTGGGCGAATGGGCGATGAGCTGCAATAAAGGCTTATTCACCGCCAGCTTTGATATGGGGTTAAGCCAGACGCTGACCGGGCGCGGGTATGAATCCCTCACTCGTTTCACCCACTGGCTGCGGGAAATTCAGCAACTGACCGAACGTGAACCAGTCAATGCCGTGCGGGATTTAATTCGCGGGATTGATTATGAGTCCTGGCTATATGAAACCTCGCCGAGCCCGAAAGCCGCGGAAATGCGGATGAAAAACGTCAACCAGCTGTTCACCTGGATGACCGAAATGCTGGAAGGCAGCGAGATAGATGAGCCGATGACGCTGACGCAGGTGGTTACCCGCTTTACCCTGCGCGATATGATGGAACGCGGCGAATCGGATGAAGAGCTGGATCAGGTGCAGTTGATGACCCTGCATGCCTCAAAAGGGCTGGAGTTCCCGTATGTTTACCTGGTGGGAATGGAAGAGGGATTGCTGCCGCATCAGAGCAGTATCGATGAAGATAATGTTGATGAAGAACGGCGACTGGCCTATGTAGGTATCACGCGCGCGCAGAAAGAGTTAACCTTTACGCTCTGTAAGGAGCGTCGTCAGTATGGCGAGCTGGTGCGCCCGGAGCCGAGCCGTTTTCTGCTTGAGCTCCCGCAAGACGATCTGATTTGGGAGCAGGAGCGGAAAGTCATCTCTGCGGAAGAACGTATGCATAAAGGCCAGGCCAACGTCGCGAATATCAAGGCGATGCTGGCGAAGGCGAAAAAGGGCTAACGTTTCAGGCGACAAACTGCTGCCAGGCGGTGGAAAATGGCATCACCAGCAGCAGCGACGGCAGCATGTTGGCGGTGGGGAAATGGCGAATACCGCAAAGCCGAAAACCGGTCGCCAGCATAATAATACCGCCGCAGGCAGTAAAATCAGCGATCATCGATGGGCTTATCAACGTCATAATAAACGTGGCGGCGAAGAACAGAATCACGAAGATGATCAGCTGGGGGATAAAAATTGCGGTGATAATGTAGCCCAGCGTGGAAGCGAAAATAGCGGCGGTGAAAAAGTCGAGTATCGACTTGGTCAGCAGAATGGTCGGGTCGCCGGTCATCCCTTCGGTTAGGGCGCCAAAAATACCGGTACCGCTGGCGCAGAACAGGATCAGCACCGCGATAAACTGGTTCATAAAATCCTCCGCTTCTACGCCTGCGTTGTTTTGGCCTGGAAAAATGCGCTCGATGGGCGTTCGCAGCTGTGTTCCCGCCCGCTCAATCCACTTCTCAATATTCAACAGGCCGCCAATAATCGTGCCGATGATAACGGCCAGCGCAATGGGTGGCAGATTGATGAGTTTGTTAAGGAAGAACACGCCCATACTGATAGAGATTAACCCGGAAATAAGCGGTAGCGTTTTCTTAAAGTGATCCGGGATAAATCGGTTGAGTGAGGCGCCTGCAATCGCGCCGACGAGTAATGAACCGCTGCAAACAAAAATACCTACCGGCATAGTATATTCTCCCTGTAATAAAATCAGGGCCTGAGAACAGGCCCTGTCGATTTATTTTTTATTATTTGATATTAAATACGCGGCTGGCATTGCCCCAGGCTATTTTTTCTTTCAGCCCTTCATCCATTTCTAACGGATCAAACCAGTCGCAGGCCTGATGAATATCTTCATAAGGGTAATCTACGGAGAACATCACGCGATCGGCACCCATTACTTCAATCGCATTATTTAGCGAGTGAGTATTAAAGTGACCGCTGGTGGTGACAATAAAGTTATTTTGCAGATAGTGCATTAACGGTTTTTCCGCCTTGCCCAAACCGCAGCCGAAACGCTGACGATAGAGGCGATGTTGAGTGCGCGGCAGCATGTGTACCAGCCCTTCACCGAGGTGTCCCAGCACCAGGTTAAGATTCGGATAACGGTCGAACAGGCCGCTCATCATCAGGCGAATAGCGTGAACGGCGGTTTCCTGCGCAAAGCCCCAGGCGGAACCGATTAGGCTTTCGTAACCGGTATAAATCCCGCGCGCCGGGCCTTCCAGCGGTTCACGCGGATGCAGGTACACCGGCACGTTTAGCTCGTTGACTTTATCCCAGAATACCAGCATGGATTCATCATCAAGATACAGGCCATGTTCGCTGTCTTTGACGTTGGTGTAGCCGTTAATCAGCGCGCCTTTCATGCCCAGTTTTTTCACCGCGCGCTCCAGCTCTTCCGCCGCAGCTTCCGGGTTTTGTAACGCCAGCGTGGCGAACGCGCTAAATTTATCCGGATTCGGTTTTACATAATTATCAACGATAAAGTCGTTAGTGTCGCGAGCGAAAGAGACCGCTTTGGCTTTATCTAAAATAGATTGCGCGCCGGGTGAAGTCAGAGAAAGAATAACGTGGTCGATATTACGTTGCGCCATTTCTTCGAGTTGAATGCTGCGGTCAAGCAGGCGGCGCTCTACGTCTTGCATATATTCGCTACCGTTACGGTTAGCTTCACCGGTTGAATCCCATAAACGGTTATTTTCAGGAGTAGATACATGTTCTTCTAAAGCGATTTTTCCGCGCATGATAGGTTCCTTTATTTATTCGGTCGATATGAACTGATGCGAGGAGATTAAAATTTTTGACGTATTGACAGCAATAAACCAGATAGAATATGGCGTATCAGGAATCCTAATACAGCCGATTATTTTATGATTTAAATGCTAATAGAACCGCCTGAGGCGGCAAGATCTACAATCTGCTTGCGCAGCCAGATATGCCCAGGATCGCGGTGCAGACGCTGGTGCCAGACCTGGCGAATCGCGATGTTAGCCAGTGAGAAAGGTAGCGGCCAGCTGCTGCAGGGGTAACGCCTGGTGATGTGGCGCGCCAGCTGCTCCGGCACCACCGCGATCATCTCGCTGCCGGCAACCAGCTCGCCCGCGCCTAAAAAGCTGGGCAGCGTCAATGCGATACGCCGCGGCATACTGTGTTCCGCCAGCAGTTTATCAATGTCGCCGTGGGCGGTGCCGTTGACGCGAACCGCAAGGTGCTTTTCCTGACGCCAGTCTTCGGTGCTGAACCGATGACGAATGCGCGGGTGATTGTCCGCTGCCAGACAAACATACGACTGATCGAACAGATGCTGCTGATAGACGCTATCCGGCAGTTGGGTAAGATAGCCGATCGCCAAATCACATTTCCCTGATTCCAGCGCGCTAAGCGTCTGATCGTCAATATTCAGCACCGTAAAGGTGATGCCGCTGGCGTCCAGCCGCTGGAGCTGGCTTTGCAGCAAAGGAAGAAGCGTCATCTGGCTGATATCGGTCATGCCGATGGTGAAGTTACGGTTGCTCTCCTGCGGGATAAATTCCGGCTTAGCCGCCAGATCGGTATCGGCCAGTTGCAAAAGAGTAAAAATGGTGGGGGCGATTGCGTCCGCGCGCGGCGTTGGCGCCATGCGTTGTCCAACGCGCACAAACAGCGGGTCGTCAAAGTGCTCGCGTAGCTTTTTTAGCAGCAGGCTACCGGTTGGCTGACTGATATCGAGCGCTTCCGCCGCCGGAGAGACATTCCCCAAACGGTAGAGCGCGGAGAAAAAGCGTAGTGATTTGAAATCCAGTTCTTCCCGCATGCGCCCTCCTGGCCGGAAATTACCTCGCCGCGTCGTCGTTGATCAACAGCACCCAATGAACATAGCTTTGCCACTGACACTCTTGCTCAACCATTTCCCGGCCCAGCGGATGTTCCTTCAGCCAGTCATCCGGCAGCGTCAGCGTCAGTTTTTCGTCGTCGGCGGCAAGTTGAATGGCTGGCAGGAGATCGTCGCGCCGGCGGCTGGCAAACAGAATCGCCAGTCGCAGCAGGCGACACAAATGTTCAGCAACGCGCGGCGGTACCGCGTTTTGCTGATGGAGCGAAGAAAGATCGATGGCGTTAGTCTGGTTGAGCAGCAGCGTGGCGATGAGCTTCTTCTGCGCCGGGGTAAAACCGGGCAGGTCGAGGTTATTGACCAGATAGGCGGCGTGCTGCGGCGCGCGTTTGAAATCGACGCTCAGGCCAATTTCATGAAGCGCACAGGCGCTGACGAGCAAATCACGGCTTAGCGGATCCAGCTCCCAGCCGCTGTCCAGTTGATCAACCAGATGGGTGGCCAGATTAGCCACCCGTTGCGCCTGTTCAGTATCGATCATAAAGCGACGCTGAATATTACGCAGCGTGCGGCTACGAATATCCTGATCGACAGAAAGGTGCAACATGCCGTAGACCAGGCCTTCGCGTAATGCGCCGCCAGCCAGCGTCATGCACTGAATATTCAGTTCGCTAAAGATAGCAATCAGAATGGCAAGGCCGCTCGGAAAAACCAGTGCGCGTTCGAGCGTCAGCCCTTCGATTTCCAGCTCTTCGAGTCGGCCGCACTGGATGGCGCGCTGCTTAAGCTGCTGTAGCTTGCTGAGGGTGATGCGCTCATCCATTCCCTGCGCCATCATAATTTCCTGCAGCGCTTGCACGGTGCCTGAAGCGCCGACGCACACTTTCCAGCCGTGGTAACGCAGGACATCAGCGATTGGAAGCAGCACATCGCGCGCCGCCGCTTCAGCGAGATCGAAGTTTTCTTTCGTCAGGCTACGGTCGGCAAAGTAGCGTTCAAGCCAGGTGACGCAGCCCATCGACAGGCTGAACAGCGAGGTCGTTTGCGCGCCGGTGCCGGTCACCAGTTCAGTGCTGGCGCCGCCGATATCCACCACCAGACGCTGATCGGCGCCGCCGGTGGTATGGGCTACGCCCTGGTAGATCAGGCGGGCTTCTTCCTCACCGCTAATCACCTGGACGGGGCAACCGAGGATTTCCTGCGCTTTCGCCAGAAATTCGCCGGCGTTGACCGCCAGTCGCAGGGTGGCGGTGGCGACGACGCGAATTTGCGCCGAAGGAATATCCTGCAGACGTTCGGCAAACAGGCGTAAGCACTGCCAGCCGCGCTCCATCGCTTCTGCGGAGAGCGCATTGTCGCTATTCAGGCCGGCAGCCAGACGCACCTTGCGCTTAATGCGGCTCAGGGTCTGAATACTGCCCGCCACCTCGCGCACCACCAACATATGAAAACTATTGGAGCCAAGGTCGATGGCGGCATACAGCGAGGTGGAACTCATACTCTTCATCTTTCAGGCAGCTCCTGTGTCGACTGGGCTTCGTTGCCCGGGATAATCTCCGTGGCGCATCCTGAAAAATTTCGTGTATGGCATAGATATTAACCTGAGCGACGACGATTACGAGGCGGGCCATTACGGCGCGGGCCATTACCTGGGCGGGTGCGCGTTAAACGCAGCGGCTTCGGTAAATCGGTCATCAGCGCGTCCGGATTGTACTTGCTGACCGGGATCGAGTGGCCGATATAGGTTTCGATTGCCGGCAGGTTCAACGCGTATTCTTCGCAGGCCAGGCTGATGGAGTGCCCGCTGGCGCCCGCGCGGCCGGTACGGCCGATACGGTGGACATAGTCTTCGCAGTCATCCGGCAGGTCATAGTTAAAGACATGGGTGACGGCTGGGATATGCAGGCCGCGAGCGGCTACGTCGGTCGCAACCAGAATATCGAGATCGCCGCGGGTGAACTCTTCGAGAATACGCAGGCGTTTTTTCTGCGCCACGTCGCCGGTCAGCAGGCCGACGCGATGTCCATCTGCCGCCAGATGGCCCCAGATATCTTCACAACGATGCTTGGTGTTGGCGAAAACAATAGCGCGGTCGGGCCACTCTTCTTCCAGCAGCGTCTGCAGCAGGCGCATTTTTTCGTCGTTGGAAGGATAGAACAACTCTTCTTTAATGCGGTGGCCGGTTTTCTGTTCCGGTTCGACTTCAACGTACTCGGCGTTGTTCATCTGTTCGAATGCCAGTTCGCGTACGCGATAAGACAGCGTGGCGGAGAACAGCATGTTCAGGCGCTGAGTGGCCGGCGGCATGCGGCGGAATAGCCAGCGGATATCTTTAATAAAGCCGAGATCGTACATGCGATCGGCTTCGTCGAGCACGACAACCTGAATGGCGCCGAGATTAATGTGGTTTTGTTTGGCGTAATCAATCAGACGACCGGTGGTGCCGATCAGAATATCAACGCCGCTTTCCAGTACTTTCAGCTGCTTATCGTAGCCGTCGCCGCCGTAAGCCAGACCGAGCTTCAGACCGGTGGCCTGCGCCAGCGGTTCGGCGTCAGCGTGAATCTGTACCGCCAGCTCGCGCGTTGGCGCCATGATCAGCGCGCGCGGTTGGTTAACCTGGCGGTCTGCGATGGCCGGGTGAGAGAGAAGATAATGAAACGTTGACGTCAGAAACGCCATCGTTTTACCGGTACCGGTTTGCGCCTGCCCGGCGACATCGCGGCCTTCCAGCGTGAGCGGAAGGGCGAGAGCCTGAATGGGTGTGCAATTATGAAACCCTTTTTTTTCAAGGGCTTCGACAACTGCCGGGTGCAGGGCGAAGTCGGAAAACTTCTGTTCTGTCAAATGTGTTTTGCTCATAGTGTGGTAGAATATCAGCTAACTATTGCATTAAGAAAGCGTATCCGGTGAAATAACGTCAACCTTTCGTTGGCGATATACGAAATTATTCAAGGTGCGTCTCCGGCTACTGAATGGATCCCGGAAAGCTTAGACTACTAAGCGCAACGGGGGCGGTAAATCTGCCGCAGGTAGATTTGCAGACAGTGCGCTTAAGCATCGGCGGTGGTGGTCCATGGTGGATCCATTCCCGCAGGTAGCTTATAAAAGAGGCATCCTGAAGAATAGCGTGCATAACGTAGCATCAACACGTCGTTGATGACTGCGACACCAACACACCAGGCTTATTCCTGTGGAGTTATATATGAGCGATAAAATTATTCACCTGACTGACGACAGTTTTGACACGGACGTACTCAAGGCTGACGGGCTGACCCTCGTCGATTTCTGGGCAGAGTGGTGTGGTCCGTGCAAAATGATCGCCCCGATTCTGGATGAGATCGCTGAAGAGTATCAAGGCAAACTGACCGTGGCTAAACTGAACATCGATCAGAACCCGGGCACGGCGCCGAAGTACGGCATCCGCGGCATCCCGACGCTGCTGCTGTTCAAAAACGGCGAAGTCGCGGCGACTAAAGTCGGCGCGCTGTCCAAAGGCCAACTGAAAGAGTTCCTCGACGCCAACCTGGCGTAATCGGTTTGCCATTCCGGCGTCCGGATTCCTATTTTTTGTGGAACTCTGGACGCCCGGCCTGAGTCGTGCTAAGTTAATTCCAGACTTCGTTTTAAACATACCTATTGTTTGAATCTTGTTTTACCCAAAGCGTCCCGCAGACTATGCGCGTGAGGCTAATAATTCCGGGCTTATCACTCATTCCGTCTTGTCGTTTCAGTTCTGCGTTCTTTCCTGTGACCAGGCAACGTACAGACACGAGATGAAGCCGCTAACAGGCATGGATGTTCCTGCCATACCATTCACAACATTAAGTTCGAGATTTACCCCGAGTTTAAGAACCCACACCACTATGAATCTTACCGAATTAAAGAATACGCCGGTTTCTGAGCTGATTACTCTCGGCGAAAATATGGGGCTGGAAAACCTGGCTCGTATGCGTAAGCAGGATATTATTTTTGCCATCCTCAAGCAGCATTCAAAGAGTGGCGAAGATATCTTTGGCGATGGCGTACTGGAGATACTGCAGGATGGATTTGGATTCCTCCGCTCAGCAGACAGCTCCTACCTCGCCGGTCCAGACGACATCTACGTATCCCCCAGCCAAATCCGCCGCTTCAACCTCCGCACTGGTGACACCATTTCCGGTAAGATTCGTCCTCCTAAAGAGGGTGAACGTTACTTCGCGCTGCTGAAAGTTAACGAAGTTAACTACGACAAGCCGGAAAACGCGCGTAACAAGATTCTGTTCGAGAACTTAACGCCGCTGCACGCGAATTCACGCCTGCGTATGGAGCGTGGTAATGGTTCTACCGAAGACTTAACCGCTCGCGTACTGGATCTGGCATCGCCGATTGGCCGCGGCCAGCGTGGTCTGATCGTCGCGCCGCCGAAAGCCGGTAAAACCATGCTGCTGCAGAACATCGCGCAGAGCATCGCGTACAACCATCCTGACTGCGTGCTGATGGTGTTGCTTATCGACGAACGTCCGGAAGAAGTGACCGAGATGCAGCGTCTGGTTAAAGGTGAAGTTGTCGCTTCTACCTTCGACGAACCGGCATCTCGTCACGTGCAGGTTGCCGAAATGGTTATCGAGAAAGCGAAACGTCTGGTTGAGCACAAAAAAGACGTTATTATCCTGCTCGACTCCATCACCCGTCTGGCTCGTGCCTACAACACCGTGGTTCCGGCTTCCGGTAAAGTGCTGACCGGTGGTGTGGACGCCAACGCCCTGCATCGTCCGAAGCGTTTCTTCGGTGCGGCGCGTAATGTGGAAGAGGGCGGCAGCCTGACCATCATCGCTACCGCGCTTATCGATACCGGCTCTAAAATGGATGAAGTTATCTACGAAGAGTTTAAAGGTACCGGTAACATGGAACTGCACCTCTCCCGTAAGATTGCGGAAAAACGCGTCTTCCCGGCTATCGACTACAACCGTTCCGGTACCCGTAAAGAAGAGCTGCTGACCACCCAAGAAGAGCTGCAGAAAATGTGGATCCTGCGCAAAATCATCCATCCAATGGGTGAAATCGACGCAATGGAGTTCCTCATTAACAAGCTGGCGATGACCAAAACTAACGACGACTTCTTCGATATGATGAAGCGTTCGTAGGACGGAATACGCCGAAAAAACGCCACGCGATTGCGTGGCGTTTTGTTTTGTAGCTTTGTATGATCCAGGCGGGAAAAGCACCGCCAGCGTTGACGTATGATATGCGCGGCGGGTTAAGCAGAAAGGACTTTAACAGTCTAAAATATATACAATAAATTTGTAATGTTCTGCTTTTCCCCTTCAGGAGTGGAGACATCATCGTTATACTCCCCGGATTAACTATGCTGAGAGCACATGTGTTGTGAATTTACTCACTGCTATTACTGAATTAATCAGTGTTTTCTTATTCACGACCCTGTTTATATTTGTTGCCCGTAAAGCAGCGAAAAAAATTGGGTTAGTGGATAAGCCAAACTATCGGAAACGGCATCAAGGTTTGATTCCGTTAGTTGGTGGTATCTCAGTTTATGCCGGTATTTGTTTTACCTTTGCGATTGCCGATTATTATATCCCTCATGCCACGCTGTATCTGGCCTGCGCGGGGGTGCTGGTGTTGGTCGGCGCGTTGGATGACCGATTTGATATCAGCGTAAAAATTCGTGCGGTTATTCAGGCCGCGATAGCCGTTATCATGATGACGGCGGGTAATCTGCATCTCAGCAGCCTCGGCTATATTTTCGGTTCGTGGGAGTTAGTCCTCGGCCCCTTTGGTTTTTTCCTCACGCTTTTCGCCGTTTGGGCGGCAATCAACGCCTTCAATATGGTGGATGGCATTGACGGGTTGCTCGGCGGGCTTTCGTCCGTCTCCTTCGCGGCAACCGGCATCATCTTATGGTTTGATGGCCAGTACAGCCTGGCGATGTGGTGTTTTGCGATGATCGCCGCCATTCTGCCCTATATTTTACTTAATCTTGGCGCGCTTGGACGTCGCTATAAAGTGTTTATGGGTGATGCCGGCAGTACCATGATTGGCTTCACCATTATCTGGATCCTGCTGGAGACGACGCAGGGCAAAACGCATCCCATCAGCCCGGTGACGGCGCTGTGGATTATTGCGATTCCACTGATGGATATGGTGGCGATTATGTATCGCCGCCTGCGAAAGGGGATGAGCCCGTTCTCGCCAGATCGTCAGCATATTCATCATTTGATCATGCGTGCCGGGTTTACTTCCCGGCAGGCCTTTGTCCTGATTACGCTGGCTGCCGCTTTACTGGCGCTGGTCGGCGTAGTGGCGGAATACACCCGTATTGTTCCTGAATGGGTGATGTTAATACTCTTTTTGTTTGCTTTTTTACTTTATGGCTACTGCATTAAGCGCGCATGGAAAGTGGCGCGTCTGGTTAAGCGCATTAGACGCAGAATTCGGCGACACAGCGGCAATAATCCAAATTTAACAAAGTAAAACTGGGGAAGTGATGACTCAACCATTACCGGGAGCACAAGCAGTGAACGTTGAGAACGAACTGGATATTCGCGGGCTGTTTCGCGCCTTATGGGCAGGAAAAGGCTGGATAGTCGGCATCGCCGTGCTGTTCGCGCTGATCGTTCTTATTTATTCCTTTTTTGCTCGCCAGGAGTGGAGCGCGACGGCAATTACCGACCGGCCGACCGTCAATATGCTGGGCGGATACTATTCGCAACAGCAGTTCTTACGTAACCTGGATATCAAAGCCGATCTGGCTTCGGTAGACCAACCTTCCGCCATGGATGAGGCATACAAAGAGTTTATTATGCAACAGGCGTCATGGGATACCCGCCGTGACTTCTGGCTGCAGACCGATTACTACAAGCAGCGCCAGTCAGGCAACTCACGCGCGGATGCCGCGATGCTTGACGATCTGATTAACGATATTCAGTTTATCCCCGGCGACCCGCTGAAAAGCGTCAATGACAGCATCAAGCTGACGGCGGAGACCGCGCCAGATGCCAATAATCTGCTGCGTCAGTATGTCGCTTTCGCCAGCCAACGCGCCGCTGGTCATCTTAATGATGAGCTGAAGGGCGCCTGGGCGGCGCGTACGGTACAGATGAAAGCGCAGGTGAAGCGTCAGGAAGAGGTGGCAAGCGAGATCTACAACCGCCGCGTGCAGAGCGTCGAGCAGGCGTTGAAAATCGCCCAGCAACATAACATTTCCCGCAGCGAGACCGATGTTCCGGCGGAACAGCTGCCGGCCTCCGAACTCTTCTTACTTGGCCGGCCGATGCTGCAGGCGCGCCTCGAAAATCTGCAGGCCGTAGGGCCGGAATACGATCTCGACTATGACCAGAACCGCGCCATGCTGAACACGCTAAACGTTGGCCCGACGCTGGATCCACGTTTTCAGACTTACAGATATTTGCGTACGCCGGAAGAACCTGTAAAACGCGATAGCCCGCGGCGTGTATTTCTGATGATCATGTGGGGGATTGTGGGCGCGCTCATCGGCGCAGGCGTGGCGTTAGCACGTCGTCGTGTCCAGTGAATGGGGCCTGTGATGAAGGCTCCGCGCCATCATCACCTAATCGAAGAGAATCGATGTGAAAGTACTAACTGTATTTGGCACGAGACCAGAAGCCATCAAGATGGCGCCGCTGGTCCATGCGCTGGCAAAGGATCCTCATTTTGAGGCAAAGGTTTGCGTAACCGCGCAGCATCGGGAGATGCTCGATCAGGTGTTGAAACTGTTTTCGATTACGCCGGACTACGATCTGAACATTATGCAGCCGGGTCAGGGATTAACCGAGATCACCTGCCGCATTCTACAAGGTTTAAAGCCGGTACTGGAGTCGTTTAAGCCGGACGTGGTGCTGGTACATGGCGATACCACGACGACGATGGCGGCCAGCCTGGCGGCGTTTTATCAGCGCATCCCGGTGGGCCACGTGGAAGCGGGCCTGCGTACCGGCGACCTGAACTCGCCGTGGCCGGAAGAGGGTAACCGCACGCTGACCGGGCGTCTGGCGATGTACCATTTCGCCCCGACCGCCACCTCGCGCGATAACCTGCTGCGGGAAAATATTAACGAAGAGCGCATTACCGTCACCGGCAATACGGTGATCGATGCGTTGTTCTGGGTTCGCGATCGTGTCCTTGGCGACGAGGCGCTGCGCAATGAACTGATGCAGCGCTATCCGTTCCTCGAAGAGGATAAGAAATTAATTCTGGTGACCGGCCACCGTCGCGAGAGCTTTGGTCTCGGCTTCGAGCACATTTGCCATGCGCTGGCGGATATCGCCAGCCATCACCCTGATGTACAGATTGTTTATCCGGTTCACCTGAACCCGAACGTCAGCGAGCCGGTTAACCGTATTCTCGGCCATGTCGCTAACGTGAAATTAATTGATCCGCAGGATTACCTGCCATTCGTCTGGCTGATGAATCGCGCGTGGCTGATTCTGACCGATTCCGGCGGGATTCAGGAAGAAGCGCCGTCGCTTGGGAAACCGGTACTGGTGATGCGCGAAATGACGGAGCGCCCGGAGGCGGTCGCCGCTGGCACCGTACGTCTGGTCGGCACCGACAGGCAGCGTATCGTCGATGAAGTCACCCGTCTGCTGCAGGATGATGCCGCCTGGCAGGCAATGAGTCGGGCCCATAACCCTTACGGCGATGGTCAGGCATGCGATCGTATTTTATCCGCTCTTAAAAATAATCAGGTAACGCTATGAGTTTTTCTACCATTTCAGTGATTGGCCTTGGGTATATTGGTCTGCCAACCGCTGCCGCATTTGCTTCCCGGCAACGGCGGGTGGTTGGCGTGGACATCAATCAACACGCCGTTGAGACCATTAACCGTGGTGAGATTCATATCGTCGAGCCGGATTTAGCGAGCGTCGTAAAAACGGCGGTTGAACAGGGATATTTAAGCGCCACCACCGTGCCGGTGGAGTCTGACGCCTACCTGATTGCCGTCCCGACGCCGTTTAAAGGCGGGCATGAACCAGATATGGCCTTTGTTGAATCCGCCGCTAAATCTATTGCCCCGACCCTGAAGAAAGGGGCGTTAGTGATCCTGGAATCCACCTCGCCGGTCGGTTCGACTGAACAGATGGCCGAGTGGCTGGCGGCGATGCGCCCCGATCTCAGCTTCCCACAGCAGGTGGGCGAGGCGGCTGACGTTAATGTCGCCTACTGTCCGGAGCGCGTACTGCCGGGGCAGGTGATGGTCGAGCTCATCAAAAATGACCGCGTTATTGGCGGCATGTCGCCGGTCTGCTCGGCGCGTGCCAGTGAGCTGTATAAAATTTTCCTTGAAGGCGAATGCGTAGTGACTAACTCGCGCACTGCGGAAATGTGCAAGCTGACGGAAAACAGCTTCCGCGACGTCAACATCGCCTTTGCTAACGAACTATCGCTGATTTGCGCCGACCAGGGGATCAACGTCTGGGAACTGATCCGCCTGGCGAACCGCCATCCGCGCGTCAATATTCTGCAGCCGGGTCCGGGCGTCGGTGGCCACTGTATCGCCGTCGACCCGTGGTTTATCGTGGCGCAAAACCCGCAGCAGGCGCGTCTGATTCGCACCGCGCGCGAGGTTAACGACCACAAGCCGGAATGGGTTATCGAACGGGTGAAAGCACAGGTTGCCGAGTGCCTGAATGCCAGCAATAAACGCGCCAGTGAACTGACTATTGCCTGCTTCGGCCTGGCCTTTAAGCCTAACATTGATGATCTACGTGAAAGCCCGGCGATGGAAATTGCCGCGCAGATCGCCCGCTGGCACAGCGGCGTGACGCAGGTGGTTGAGCCCAACATTCACACGCTGCCGAAGAAGCTTGATGGCCTGTGTACGCTGGCGACCCTTGATAATGCGCTGGCGAGCGCCGATGTGCTGGTGATGCTGGTCGATCACAACGAGTTTAAAGCCGTTAGCGGCGATAGCGTTACTCAGGCCTATATCATCGACACCAAAGGAGTGTGGCGGTGAGAACGATTCTGGTCACCGGCGGTGCGGGCTTTATTGGCTCCGCGGTAGTGCGTGAAATCATCCAGCACACCGCCGATCGCGTCGTGGTCGTGGATAAGCTGACCTATGCCGGCAATTTGATGTCGCTGGCGCCGGTGGCGCAGGATGCGCGTTTTGCCTTTGAACAGGTGGATATCTGTAACCGAGCCGAGCTGGATCGCATCTTCCAACAGCATCAACCCGATACGGTGATGCATCTGGCGGCGGAAAGCCATGTCGATCGTTCTATTGATGGCCCGGCGGCGTTCATTGAGACTAATATCGTCGGTACCTATACGCTGCTGGAAGCCGCGCGCAGCTGGTGGAATACGCTGGCGGCGGAGCAAAAATCGGCGTTTCGCTTTCATCATATCTCGACGGACGAAGTGTATGGCGATTTGCATGGCAGCGATGATTTCTTTACCGAGACCACGCCTTATGCGCCAAGCAGCCCTTATTCGGCCTCGAAAGCCAGCAGCGACCATCTGGTGCGCGCCTGGCAGCGTACCTACGGCCTGCCGACGCTTATCACTAATTGCTCGAATAACTACGGCCCGTATCACTTCCCGGAGAAGCTGATCCCGTTGATTATTCTCAACGCGCTGGCGGGAAAACCGCTACCGGTTTACGGTAATGGCCAACAAATTCGCGACTGGCTGTACGTCGAGGATCACGCCAGAGCGCTGTATCTGGTAGCGACCCGCGGCGAGCCGGGCGAAACTTACAATATCGGCGGTCATAACGAGCGTAAAAACATCGAGGTGGTGGAAACCATTTGCGAACTGCTCGAAGAGCTGGCGCCGCATAAGCCGCAGGGCGTGGCGCGTTACCGCGATCTGATTACCTTCGTCGCTGACCGGCCAGGCCACGATCTGCGTTATGCGATTGACGCGGCGAAGATTGCACGCGAGCTGGGCTGGACGCCGGATGAGACCTTTACTTCCGGTATGCGCAAAACTGTCCAGTGGTATCTGGCAAATGAGGCATGGTGGCGACAGGTTCAGGACGGTAGCTATCAGGGCGAGCGTCTTGGGCTGCACGGCTAACTGGCCCAGGGGGGCATGATGAAAGGTATTATTCTGGCAGGCGGTTCCGGTACGCGCCTGCATCCCATCACGCGCGGCGTGTCGAAACAGCTGCTGCCAATTTACGACAAGCCGATGATTTACTACCCGCTGTCGGTGTTAATGCTGGCTGGGATCCGTGAAATCCTTATCATCACCACGCCGGAAGATCAGCGCGATTTCCAACGCCTGCTCGGCGATGGTTCCGAGTTTGGTATCCAATTGCACTATGCCGTTCAGCCGACGCCGGATGGTTTAGCCCAGGCGTTTATCATCGGGGAAGCGTTTCTCAACGGCGAACCGGCGTGCCTGGTGTTGGGCGATAATATCTTCTTTGGCCAGAGCTTTAGCCCTAAGCTGCGTAGCGTCGCAACCCGCACCGAAGGGGCGACGGTATTTGGCTATCAGGTGATGGATCCTGAGCGCTTCGGCGTGGTGGAGTTTGATGACAACTTCCGCGCCTTGTCGCTGGAGGAAAAGCCGAAACAACCGAAGTCGAACTGGGCGGTCACCGGGCTTTATTTCTACGATGGAAAAGTGGCCGAGTATGCCAAACGGGTCAAACCGTCCGAGCGCGGCGAGCTGGAAATTACCTCCATCAACCAGATGTATCTTGAGGATGGCGCGTTAACCGTCGAGCTGCTTGGGCGCGGCTTTGCGTGGCTGGATACCGGCACGCACGATAGTCTGATTGAAGCCAGCATGTTTGTGCAGACGGTAGAAAAGCGGCAGGGCTTTAAAATCGCCTGTCTGGAAGAAATTGCCTGGCGTAACGGCTGGCTTGACGATGACGGCGTCAAACGCGCCGCGAAGCGGCTGGAAAAAACCGGCTATGGCCAATACTTGCTGGATCTCCTCCGTGCCCGCCCGCGCCAGTATTGAAGCGCTGGAGTGGGAAAACCGCTTCTTCGCCGTTAATAGCGGCATCGTTCGCTTTGACGAACGCGCGCCGCAGCTCACCGCTGAAACCCTGGCGGGATGGTCGCGAGTGCAGGCGAAAGTCGCTGCCAGCGACACCGCCCGGCTGGATGCGCTACAGGAGATCGGTTTTCAACTGGTGGAAGGCGAGGTCGATCTGGCGTTGCCGGTAGGCGAGCCGGCTGATGCCGGCGCCGAATGGGCCGTTGAAGGCGATATTGCGCGACTGCGCGAACTGGCGGCGCAGGCCTTTGCTATGAGCCGTTTTCGCGCTCCCTGGTACGCCGCTGATGCCAGCGGCCGATTCTACGCGCAATGGATTGAAAACGCGGTGCTGGGGACCTTTGACCACCAGTGTCTGCTATTTCGCGCGTCCGATGGCGACATCCGCGCATTTGTTTCTTTGCGTCAGCTCAACGACACCGACGCGCGTATCGGCCTGCTGGCCGGGCGCGGCGCTGGCGCCGAGCTTATGCAGGCGGCGCGCCACTGGGCGGCGCAACGCGGGCTTTCTACACTGCGGGTGGCGACCCAGATGGGCAACACCGCCGCGCTTAAACGTTATATTCTCAGCGGTGCGAATGTGGAAAGCACCGCGTACTGGTTATACAGGTGACACGATGATTCCATTTAACGCACCGCCGGTGGTGGGGACTGAGCTCGATTACATGCAATCGGCGATGAACAGCGGCAAGCTTTGCGGCGACGGCGGTTTTACCCGTCGCTGCCAGCAGTGGTTTGAACAGCGCTTCGGCACCGCCAAAGCGCTGCTGACGCCATCCTGCACCGCGTCGCTGGAGATGGCGGCGCTGCTGCTGGATATTCAGCCTGGCGATGAAGTCATCATGCCCAGCTATACCTTTGTTTCCACCGCCAATGCCTTTGTGCTGCGCGGGGCGAAAATCGTCTTCGTCGATATCCGTCGCGATACGATGAATATTGATGAATCGCTGATAGAAGCCGCAATCACTGATAAAACCCGGGCGATCGTGCCGGTGCATTATGCGGGCGTGGCCTGTGAAATGGACACCATCATGGCGCTCGCCGCCAAATATAATCTGTACGTGGTGGAAGACGCCGCGCAGGGCGTGATGTCCACCTATAAGGGTCGCGCGCTGGGCACCATCGGCCATATTGGCTGCTTTAGCTTCCATGAGACGAAAAACTACACCGCCGGTGGTGAAGGCGGCGCAACGCTTATCAACGATCGTAAACTGGTGGAACGCGCGGAAATCATTCGCGAAAAGGGCACTAACCGTAGCCAGTTCTTCCGCGGTCTGGTGGATAAGTACACCTGGCGCGATATCGGTTCCAGCTATTTGATGTCCGATCTGCAGGCCGCCTATCTTTGGGCGCAGCTGGAAGCCGCGGAGCGGATTAACCAGCAGCGCCTGACGCTGTGGCAAACTTATTATGACGCGCTGCTGCCGCTGGCGCGCGCGGGTCGTATCGATCTGCCGGCGGTGCCGGCGGATTGCGGGCAAAACGCGCATATGTTTTACATTAAGCTGCGGGATAACGATGACCGCGCGGCGCTGATTAACTGGCTGAAAGAGGCAGAAATTCTGGCGGTGTTCCACTATATTCCGCTCCATAGCTGCCCGGCTGGCGAACAGTTCGGCGAGTTCTGCGGCGAAGATCGTTATACCACCCAGGAGAGTGAACGCCTGCTGCGTTTGCCGCTGTTCTACAACCTGTCTGCGGTAAACCAACGGACGGTGATTAATTCACTGCTGAGCTACTTCTCCTGATATGTCGTTGGCAAAAGCATCACTGTGGACCGCGGCGTCCACCTTAGTCAAAATAGGCGCCGGTCTGCTGGTGGTAAAGCTGCTGGCGGTCTCATTTGGCCCGGCGGGCGTAGGCCAGGCCGGTAACTTCCGGCAACTGGTCACCGTTCTGGGCGTCCTGGCGGGCGCCGGGATTTTTAATGGCGTCACTAAGCTGGTTGCCCAACATCACGACGATCCGCTACGCCTGAAGCAGGTGGTTGGAACCTCGTCATCAATGGTGCTCGGTTTTTCCACCCTGCTGGCGCTGGTCTTTTTGCTGGCGGCGGCGCCCATAAGCCAGGCGCTGTTCGGCCATTCGCACTATCAGAATCTGGTACGTCTGGTGGCGCTGGTGCAGATGGGAATTGCGTGGGCCAACTATCTGCTGGCGCTGATGAAAGGTTTTCGCGATGCGGCGGGTAACGCTTTTTCGCTGATTGCCGGGAGTCTGATTGGCGTGGCGGCCTACTACGCCTGTTACTACTTCGGTGGTTATCAGGGGGCGCTGTTAGGGCTGGCCTTAGTTCCCGCGCTGGTGGTGGTTCCGGCCGCCATTATGCTTTGGCGGCGCGGCGCGATCCCGCTGAACGCGCTACGTCCGCGTTGGGATAACGGGCTTGCGGGGCAACTATCGAAATTTACCCTGATGGCGCTGATTACCTCGGTGACGCTGCCGGTGGCCTATGTGATGATGCGTAATCTGCTGGCGGCGCATTACGGCTGGGAGGCGGTCGGCATCTGGCAGGGGGTGAGCAGTATCTCGGATGCCTACCTGCAGTTTATTACCGCTTCCTTTAGCGTGTATCTGCTGCCGACGTTGTCGCGGTTGAGCGCCAAAACGGACATCACGCGTGAGATAGTGAAGTCGTTGAAATTCGTCCTGCCGGCGGTGGCGGCGGCAAGCCTGACGGTCTGGCTGCTGCGCGATTTTGCCATCTGGTTACTGTTTTCCGCGCGCTTCACCGCGATGCGCGACCTGTTCGCCTGGCAGTTGGTGGGCGATGTTTTAAAAGTTGGCGCTTACGTCTACGGCTATCTGGTGATCGCCAAAGCGTCATTGCGCTTTTATATTCTGACGGAAATCAGCCAGTTCACGCTGCTGACCGCATTTTCACACTGGCTTATTCCGGCGCACGGCGCACTTGGCGCGGCGCAGGCGTATATGGCCACTTATATTGTTTATTTCGCCCTTTGTAGTGGCGTGTTTTTACTCTGGCGTAAACGGGCATGACAGCACTGATACACGTACTGGGATCGGATATCCCGCACCACAACCAGACCGTATTGCGGTTCTTTAACGACGAACTGGCCGCCGACGCGCGGGCCAGGACGTTTATGGTCGTGGGTGATGCGACAGGTATGCGCGAGGCGTATCCGGCGCTGGAAATTACCTGCTATCCGGGTAAGAAATCGCTGGCGCAGGCGGTGATTGCCAAAGCGAAAGCCGATCGCCAGCAGCGCTTTTTTTTCCACGGCCAGTTTAATACCGGTCTATGGCTGGCGTTGTTGAGCGGCGGGATCCGCCCGTCGCAATTTAACTGGCATATCTGGGGCGCGGATCTGTATGAAAACTCAGCCAGCCTGAAATTCCGTCTGTTTTATCCTCTGCGCCGCATGGCGCAAGGGCGGGTAGGACGAGTTTTCGCCACCCGCGGCGATCTCAGCTGGTTTGCTAACCGCCATCCGCGAGTGCCGGGCGAACTGCTGTACTTCCCGACGCGTATGGATCCGTCGCTAAATTCCCTTGCCGATACCGCCCCGCGCGGTGACACCCTGACCATTTTAGTGGGGAACTCCGGCGATCGTAGTAATGAGCATATTGCGGCGCTAAGGGCGATTCATCAGCAGTTTGGCGATACGGTGAATGTCATCGTACCGATGGGCTATCCGGCCAACAATGAAGCGTACATTGACGAAGTGCGCCAGGCGGGAGCGGCGCTGTTTAGTCGCGAGCATCTGCAGATCCTCAGCGAGAAGCTTGAGTTTGATGATTATCTGGCGTTGCTGCGCCGCTGCGACCTGGGCTATTTCCTGTTTGCGCGCCAGCAGGGTATCGGCACGCTGTGCCTGCTGATTCAGGCGGGTATTCCCTGCGTGCTCAATCGCGAAAATCCGTTCTGGCAGGATATGACCGAACAACAGATCCCGGTGCTGTTTACCAGCGATACCCTGGATGTCGACGTGGTGCGCGAAGCACAGCGCCAGTTAGCGAGCGTTGATAAAACGCAAATCGCCTTCTTCCGCCCGAACTATCTGGCGGGCTGGCAGCGGGCGCTACAGCTGGCAGCGGAGGCGCGGGTATGACGTTAATGCAATTTAGCGGGCTGTTGGTGGTCTGGCTGCTGTCGACGCTGTTTATCGCCACCGCCACCTGGTTTGAGTTCCGCCGCGTGCGCTTTAACTTCAACGTCTTTTTCTCGTTGTTGTTCCTGCTCACCTTTTTCTTCGGCTTCCCGTTAACCAGTATCCTGGTATTCCGCTTTGACGTCAGCGTGGCGCCGCCGGAGATTTTGCTGCAGACGCTGCTGGTTGCGGTATGCTTCTATGCCATCTACTACGTGACCTACAAAACGCGATTGCGTCCGGCATCGCGCGATGTTCCACGTCGTCCGCTGTTTACCATGAACCGGGTTGAAACCCATCTGGCCTGGGGGATTTTGATGGGGCTGGCGCTGCTGTGCGTCGGTATCTTCTTCGCCCACAACGGTTTCCTGCTATTTAAGCTCAATTCATACAGCCAGATATTCTCCGCGGAAGTGTCCGGCGTGGCGTTGAAGCGCTTCTTCTACTTCTTTATTCCGGCGATGCTGGTGATCTATTTCCTGCGTCAGGATTACAAGGCGTGGATTTTCTTCCTGGTGAGCACCGTCGCCTTTGGTCTGCTGACCTACGCGATCGTCGGCGGTACCCGCGCCAACATCATTATCGCTTTCGCTATCTTCCTGTTTATCGGCATTATTCGCGGCTGGATCAGCCTGTGGATGCTGGCGGCGGCGGGCGTGCTGGGTATTGTCGGCATGTTCTGGCTGGCGTTGAAGCGCTATGGGATGAACGTTAGCGGCGATGAAGCGTTTTATACATTCCTCTATCTCACGCGCGATACCTTCTCGCCGTGGGAGAACCTGGCGCTGTTGCTGCAGAACTACGACAAGATTGAGTTCCAGGGGCTGGCGCCGATGATCCGCGACTTCTACGTCTTTATCCCCAGCTGGATGTGGCACGGTCGCCCGACAATGGTGCTGAATACCGCCAATTACTTCACCTGGGAAGTGTTAAATAACCATTCGGGGCTGGCGATATCGCCGACGCTAATTGGTTCGCTGGTGGTGATGGGCGGCGTATGGTTCGTACCGCTGGGCGCCGTCGCGGTAGGGTTCATCATTAAATGGTTCGACTGGCTGTACGAACTGGGCAACCGGGAGAGCAATCGCTACAAAGCGGCTATCCTGCACAGTTTCTGTTTCGGCGCTATCTTCAACATGATAGTGCTGGCGCGCGAAGGGTTGGATTCGTTCGGCTCCCGCGTGGTGTTTTTCCTCGTGATCTTTGGTATCTGCTTGTTAGCGGCGAAACTGCTGTACTGGCTCCTGGACAGCGCAGGATTGATTCATAAGCGGGTGAAGCCGCTTTCGCAACCGCAGGTCTGATAAGGATGAACATGACTGATAACACTTCCGCGCCGCAGTATGCGCTGCGAGGGCTGCAGCTGATTGGCTGGCGCGACATGCAGCATGCGCTCAACTATCTCTTCGCCGACGGCGAGCTGCGTCAGGGTACGCTGGTTGCGATCAACGCCGAAAAGATGCTGGCGGTAGAAGATAACCCGGAAGTGCGTGCGCTGATTGAGGCCGCCGAGTTTAAATATGCCGACGGCATCAGCGTCGTGCGCTCATTACGTAAAAAATATCCGCACGCTGAGGTGTCGCGCGTTGCCGGTGCCGATCTGTGGGAAGCGCTGATGGAGCGGGCTGGCGCTCAGGGAACGCCGGTGTTCCTGATCGGCGGCAAGCCCGAGGTGCTGGCGGAGACGCAAGCGAAGCTGCGTGAGCGCTGGAAGGTCAATATCGTCGGCAGTCAGGACGGCTATTTTTCCGCCGATCAGCGTCAGCAGCTGTTTGAGCGGGTGCGCGACAGCGGGGCGAAAATTGTCACCGTCGCGATGGGATCGCCGCGCCAGGAAATTCTAATGCGCGACTGCCGGCTGGTGTATCCCGCCGCGCTGTATATGGGCGTTGGCGGCACTTATGACGTCTTTACCGGCCACGTTCACCGGGCGCCAAAATTCTGGCAGAACCTGGGGCTGGAGTGGTTCTATCGCCTGCTCCTGCAACCGAGCCGTATCAAAAGACAGTTCCGTTTACTGCGCTATTTACGTTGGCATTATTCCGGCAAGCTCTGATATTCCACTGCAACCAGGCGAGATTGCATACATATTCTGTGTAATCTCTTCACTCGCCTGATACTTTATTTGCCATTTCCGTAAAATTAATTAACCATTCGCATGCTTCAAACGCGTGGGGGAGACCTGCGCGTCGGCAAGGCTATGGTTTCAATTAATAACAATAACCGGGAGTACCCGGAGTACAGCAAACACAAGAGGCTTTATGACTGAGAAAAAAGCGGAACTCCAGCGTGGACTGGAGGCCCGGCATATTGAGCTAATCGCGCTAGGCGGGACGATTGGCGTAGGGTTATTCATGGGCGCGGCAAGTACGCTGAAGTGGGCCGGTCCATCCGTCCTGCTGGCGTATATTATCGCCGGTTTATTTGTTTTCTTTATCATGCGTTCGATGGGCGAAATGTTGTTCCTCGAACCGGTAACCGGCTCATTCGCCGTTTACGCGCACCGTTATATGAGCCCGTTCTTCGGCTATCTCACAGCCTGGTCATACTGGTTTATGTGGATGGCGGTGGGAATATCAGAGATCACCGCCATCGGGGTATACGTCCAGTTCTGGTTCCCGGAGATGGCGCAGTGGATCCCGGCGCTAATTGCCGTTGGGTTGGTAGCACTAGCGAATCTGGCGGCAGTGCGTCTGTACGGCGAGATCGAGTTCTGGTTTGCGATGATTAAAGTCACCACCATTATCGTGATGATTGTCATTGGCCTGGGCGTCATCTTCTTTGGCTTCGGCAACGGCGGACAGTCGATCGGTTTTGGCAACCTGACCGAGCACGGCGGCTTCTTCGCCGGCGGCTGGAAAGGCTTCCTGACGGCGCTGTGTATTGTCGTCGCCTCTTATCAGGGCGTTGAACTTATCGGTATCACCGCAGGGGAAGCGAAAAACCCGCAGGTCACGTTGCGTAGCGCGGTGGGTAAGGTGCTGTGGCGTATCCTGATTTTTTACGTTGGCGCGATTTTCGTTATCGTGACTATCTTCCCGTGGAACCAGATTGGATCGACCGGTAGCCCATTCGTTCTCACTTTCGCCAAAATCGGCATTACCGCGGCGGCGGGGATTATCAACTTCGTGGTGCTGACCGCAGCGCTGTCGGGCTGTAACAGCGGGATGTATAGCTGTGGGCGTATGCTGTACGCGCTGGCGCGCAACCGTCAGCTACCGGCGGCAATGGCCAAAGTATCGCGTCAGGGCGTGCCGGTGGCGGGCGTCGCGCTGTCGATCGTGATTCTGCTAATCGGTTCGTGCCTGAACTACATTATTCCTAACCCGCAGCGCGTGTTTGTCTATGTCTATAGCGCCAGCGTGTTGCCGGGGATGGTGCCGTGGTTTGTGATCCTGATTAGCCAGCTGCGTTTTCGCCGCGAGCATCAGCAGGCGATGGCCAGCCATCCGTTCCGTTCATTGTTGTTCCCGTGGGCAAACTATTTGACGATGGCTTTCCTCGTTTGTGTGCTGATCGGCATGGGAATTAACGATGAAACCCGGATGTCGCTCTTTGTCGGAATGATTTTCCTCGCCGCGGTGACCCTTATTTATAAGGTTTTCGGCCTCGGCAAGCGGGGAAATCTCGATAAAACGGCGGAATAAGCGCCAAAGCGCACAAACTGTGAGCAAATAGAAATTTTATTTAAAAAGGCACTAGACAGGGGTGGGGGAAGTCCGTATTATCCACCCCCGCAACGGCGCTAAGCGCCCGTAGCTCAGCTGGATAGAGCGCTGCCCTCCGGAGGCAGAGGTCTCAGGTTCGAATCCTGTCGGGCGCACCATTTACCCGGTGCTGGAGCTGCGGTGGTTTTAATACCGCGTAAAAGAATTGTTGTGGTGGCTATAGCTCAGTTGGTAGAGCCCTGGATTGTGATTCCAGTTGTCGTGGGTTCGAATCCCATTAGCCACCCCATTATTTGATAGAGTTGTGAATTGCGAAGGTGGCGGAATTGGTAGACGCGCTAGCTTCAGGTGTTAGTGTTCTTACGGACGTGGGGGTTCAAGTCCCCCCCCTCGCACCACGACTTTAAAGAATTGAACTAAAAATTCAAAAAGCAGTATTTCGGCGAGTAGCGCAGCTTGGTAGCGCAACTGGTTTGGGACCAGTGGGTCGGAGGTTCGAATCCTCTCTCGCCGACCAATTTTGAACCCCGCTTCGGCGGGGTTTTTTGTTTTCCGATTTTCTTCAGGCACCTTTTATCCCGCTGATCTCCCTCGTAAAAAATCGTTTCTATCTCTGCGAATTATTGCCCGGAATTGTCCCAAATGATCGTTGCGATAGATGCAATCCCCCCGGATCCTGTGCGATAATAACCGGGTAGATGCTCATTCCATCTCTTATGTTCGCCTTCGTGCCTCATAAACTCGGGAATGATGCAGAGCCGTACTTACGGTGCTTATCGTCCACTGATAGATGTCGCATTTTATGTCTCATCAAACACCATGGACATAACGTTGAGTGAAGCACCCAATTTGTTGTCAAACAGACCTGTTTTAACGCCTGCCCTGATTTCAGCGCAGGCGTTTTTTTCTTTCAGGGGTGGATAACGATCCGCTGTTGGCGAGCGGGCGTCATCGGTTGGGCGTTGAGGGCTCGCACCATATCGCCCACCGTCAGCACCGGCAGCCAGGGATTATCCTCGAGCCCGCTGAGATCCCGGCCGCAGCGCTGGGCGGCCTCTTGTAATAATTCATACAGGTCATCATCATCGCCAACCAACTCCAAATCCTCATCCAGCCGATCCCCGGCGGCAAAAGCCAGCGCAGGTGCTGATGGCATTGACTGGTTAAGCTGGTTATCCAGCGTTAACCACACGGCGCGGATCACCCAGCTATCGACAAGAGAAATATCGAAGGCACGCGCGAATTGGCAAATAGTCTGGCCGGCGCGCTGTTCGGCTAGTTTTGCCCTCCGCATTCGCCAGCGGCGATTGCTGACGATCGTAACAATGAGCAGCACCAGCAGAACCCACCATGCGCCAGAGCCCAGTGCGGCGATAACCCCGCCGATAAGCGCGCCAACGATGCTGATCGCCAGCAGTAGTCGGGGTAGCGATAAACGCGGTTTGGCAGCAAGAGGAAAGAGAAAACGAGAGGGTACGCGCATCAGAACTCCTGTTCTGAAGAGTAGCTATCGCCCCATACGAGGCGATAGCGTTATCGTGAATTACTGCTGAGGGTTATTGTGTAGCGTCAACAGCAGGCCGTCACGACGCATGGTCGCCGCTTCTTCCGGCTGGTGCAAGCGGTCCAGCGCATCGGCAAGCCACGCGTAATCAAAGGCATCCGGGCGTTGCTTAAGCGCGGCGCGGAAGGCGATACTGGCCTCCTGCCATTCACCGTGACGCATCAGCGACTGGCCCAGGGTGCTCCACAGCAGCGGACGGTCGCCGACGGCTTTGATCTGTTGGCGCAGCACTTTCTCCAGTTGCTCCGGATTATTGGTCTTCAGCCGTGGGATCGGCATGACCAGGCGGTCGTCATACTGTTTCTTCAGACCATCGATAATAATCTGCTGTGCGGTATCGTGGTCGTCGCTTTCGATCAGGCGTTCGGCCATTGCCACCTGCAGCGGTATCAGCGCGCGCGTTTTACGGCTCTGGTTGCGCCACCATTCGCGTAGCCCTTCGCTACCGCCGTCGGCCAGCGCTTTATCCATAAGGCCAATCCACGCCAGCTGTTCCAACGCGGCGCGGTGCTCTTCATCCGCCACGTTGGCTTTCGCCATGGACGGAATGATGTCCAGCAGCGAATTCCACGCGCCGGTGCGGGTATAGGCCTGCTCGGCGAGACGTAGTACCTCCGGATGACGCGGGGTCACTTCCAGCAGCTTATCGATACCGTGACGGGCGGCGTGGTTTTCATTCCGCGCCAACTGTAGGCGCACGCGGGTGATTTCGACCGGGATCAGATCGTCGCCAGCCAGTTCGGCGGCACGCTCAAGATGCTGATTGGCGCGAGCTTCATCGCCGCGCTGTTGGGCAGCTTCCGCCGCTAACAGATAGTTCACGACCGGTTGTTCGGCGTGATCGGCATTTTTCGCCATCAGCTTTTCAACCTGTTGGTAATCGCCTTCCGCCAGTTTCAGCAGCGCTTGCTCGGTTTGCTTACGCGCGCGGCGGCGCTTACGCCCGACGAACCAGCCGCGAGTGCGCGCGCCGGTACGGAAAATGCGGCGCAGAAGCCACTCGATAGCAAACAGCACGACCATTGCGAGGATCAGGATGATCACAAGACCTGTCACGCTGGTTTCGATATTGTAGTTATCGGTCTGGATCAGAACATAGCCCTGATGGCCCGCGATCATCGGCCCAACGACGATCCCGGCGATCAGCAGTGCGAAAAGCAGGAGAATTTTCAGCATCGGTTATTCTCCTTGCGGCGCAGGGGCTGGCGCGGTCGCTGCTGGCGCTGGCGTCGGAGCGGCTGCCGCAGGCTGGGCCATTAAATTACGCACCCGGGTTTGCATCAGCTTTTCCAGCAGGCTCTGGCTCTGCAGCGTTTCCGGTACGCTCATGGTAATACTCTGCTGACTGAGCTTATCCACTTCTTCAAGGAAAGCCTTGGTGGTGGCGTCTTCAGTATCGTAATAAGCGCGTACCCAGGTGGAGACGTTTTCCAGCGCCTGCTTATAGGTTTCTTCCTGATGACGCGGCACCGCCTGCGCGGCGACCAGCAGGCGAGAACGGATATTTTCACGCAGATAGACATCCTGATTCGGCGCTAACAGCGGCACCGCCGTTTCGTCGCGGCGGCGTATGGTAATGAAGCTATCCATAAAGTTCTGCCAGCTTTTCTGCAGGTTAACCCGCCATTCGCCGATGGAGCTGGAGAGCTCGTCGCTGTCGGCATCCATCGGGGAATCATCGTCGTTATTATCGGCCAGACGCAGATTGTCGATTTGATTCGCCAGCTGGTTAACCTTGAGGATAATGCCGTCGTAATCGACCTGGCTTACCGCCGACAGCGAAGCGATGTCGTCGGTGATGGCGCGGCGCGCGCCGATAAGGCTTGGGTCGTTCATGTCGGCGAGGCTGGCATCGGCGCTTTTCAGCAGCGCGGCGGCGGTCGTCACATCCTGATCGCTCCACAGTTTACGTCCCGCCAGCTTAACCAGGAAATCAGCCTGCGCCAGCAGCCAGGTTTTGGCGTCGCTGCCGGAAATCACGGCAACTTTTTGCTGTAGCTCATCAAGCTGTTTCGTCAGGGTTTCCTGTTCACGTTTGGCTTCGCTCAACTGGTCGGCCTGCTGTTTGATGACGCTTTCCAGCTCGCTCTTCTGGCTGTCCTGCGCTTTTTGCAGCGCCGCGAGCTGGCTTGCTAATTCAGAGCTGGTTTCGTTTTGCCGCGTAACCTGCTGCTTATTCAAGCCATACAGGCCAATACCGGCGGCGAGGGCGATAGCGATAGCAATCGCGCTGAGCGCCAGGCTGGTTTTGTTGCCGGCCTTTTTCTTCTCGTTGTTTTCTGGCTGTGGCGTGGTTTCCACGGCCTCCCTGGTCTCTTCAACCACGGCGGATTGATTTTGTTGTTCCGTCATTATGGCTTCCAATGTTGAGAGTTATTGTAATGCGCGTAGCAGCGCATCGTTGTCGGCGTTATCGGCAACCTGAATATCCTGCCAGCCCAATTCCCGGGCCTGAAGGGCCAGACGTTCGCTGACAACGATAAGGCTACAGTGCAGCAGCCACTGTTCGCGATACCACTGGGGTATTAACGACCACAGCTGCTGCAGCATCTCGCCGCTGGTGACCACCAGCGTTGTGACTCCACGAGATTGCCAGCGCATAGCCTCTTCCGCACCATCATAGTACTTCGCACAACGTTGATAACATTCACAAAATGTTACTTCGGCGCCGCGATCTCGCAGCGTGTCGCCGAGTAATTCCCGCCCGCCGTTGCCGCGCAGAATCAGGGCTTTCTTGCCCGCAATGTTTTGTAATTCAGGTAATTGTAGCAAGACTTCGCTGATTTCCCGATCTAACGGGTAACGGATATTTTTACCACTGACCGTATGCAGGGCCAGCGCGGTGGTGCGGCCTATCGAGAAATAGGCCGGGTCGGAGGGCCAGCGTTGGCTCTCCTGCAGCAGACGGGCATGGGCGAATTCCACCGCATGCTGCGACAGCGCAAACAACAAATCGTCCGCGCCTAATGCCGCCAGTTGACGCGGGAGCGTTGCCAGTTCTCGCCCCGGCGTGAATTCAATCAGCGGAAAGCTCCAGGCCACGCGTCCCAGCGCGCGCAGGCGGCTGACTAACTCTTCACCTTGCGGTAGCGGACGGGTGACCAGGATGCTCATCGTGGGGCTTCTCCATCATAGACCGCCGCGAGGATGTCGCGGGCGCCGTTATCCAGTAGCTCTTCCGCCAGCGAGACGCCGAGCGCCTCTGCCTCTTCAGGCCGCCCGCGGCGTTCACCGCGCACGACCCGCGAACCATCCGGCGCGCCCACCAGCGCTCGTAGCCACAGCTCACCATCGCGCAGTTCGGCATAGCTGCCAATCGGCACCTGACAACCGCCTTCGAGACGGGTGTTCATCGCCCGCTCGGCACGTACGCGCACGGCGGTCTCTGTATGGTTAAGCGGCGCTAACAGCGCTTTGGTCCATTCATCGTCAAGGCGGCATTCGATACCCACCGCGCCCTGGCCGACGGCCGGCAGAGATTGTTCAGGCGAGAGCGGCTGGCGAATACGCGCTTCCAGTTTCAGGCGCTTCAGACCGGCGGCGGCAAGGATAATAGCGTCATACTCGCCGTTATCGAGTTTGCCTAATCGCGTGCCAACGTTGCCGCGTAGCGAGCGGATCACCAGATCGGGGCGCTCTGCCGCCAACTGGCACTGGCGACGTAAACTTGATGTGCCAACGATGCTGCCAGCCGGCAGCGCGTCAATTGAGGCATAGTGATTGGAAACAAATGCGTCGCGCGGATCTTCACGTTCGCAGATGGTGACCAATCCCAGGCCTTCAGGGAATTCGACCGGGACATCTTTCATCGAATGGACGGCGATATCGGCGCGCCCCTCAATCATGGCGAGCTCTAACTCTTTCACAAATAAGCCCTTGCCGCCCACTTTCGCCAGCGGGGTATCAAGGAGCACGTCGCCGCGGGTGACCATTGGCACCAGCTCAACGGAAAGCCCCGGATGACAGGACTCCAGGCGCTCTTTCACATAATGTGCCTGCCATAGCGCAAGCGGGCTTTGCCGTGTGGCAATTCTCAAAACTTTGTCTAACATGCTTGTTACCGTCATTGTCGACCATGAGCCATCCTAACATTGTTGCTTTAGGGATGTTAGTTTCGCGGTTAATGTGGGATGCTGGCATGATGACCTTTAGCGTTTCATGCGCGTGCGGTTGCCGCAAGCGTAGTGGGGAATTTACACCCGGCAAACGGTGCTACACTTGTATGTAGCGCATCTTTCTTTACGGTCAATCAGCAAGGTGTTAAATTGATCACGTTTTAAACCATTTGTCAGCCAGCAGTTCATCACAACCACACCGATGACGAATGGTGACGGTTCTTGTTGAAATACTGAAATCCTCCGTACTATTGTACGTCGGATTTTTGAACATCAGGCGATATGTCTTGTACCTCTATATTGAGACACTGAAACAGAGACTGGATGCCATCAACCAACTGCGCGTGGATCGCGCGCTTGCTGCCATGGGACCCGCTTTCCAGCAGGTTTACAGTCTTCTGCCGACATTACTACATTATCATCACCCGCTGATGCCGGGTTACCTTGACGGTAACGTTCCCCGCGGCATTTGCCTCTACACGCCTGATGAAACCCAACGCCACTATCTTGACGAACTCGAACTGCATCGCGGCCTGCTAACGCAGGAGCCGCCGAAAGGCGAACTGCCGATTACCGGCGTCTATTCGATGGGCAGTACCTCTTCCGTCGGGCAAAGCTGCTCTTCCGATCTGGATATCTGGGTATGCCATCAGGCCTGGCTGGATAACGAAGAACGCCAACTGCTGCAGCGTAAATGCAGCCTGCTTGAAAGCTGGGCGGCGTCGCTTGGCGTCGAGGTCAGTTTCTTCCTGATCGACGAAAACCGCTTCCGCCACAACGAAAGCGGCAGCCTCGGTGGCGAAGACTGTGGTTCGACCCAGCATATTTTGTTGCTCGATGAATTTTACCGCACCGCCGTGCGTCTCGCCGGGAAACGTATTCTGTGGAATATGGTGCCGGGCGATGAAGAAGACCATTACGATGATTACGTGATGGGGCTGTATGCCCAGGGCGTGCTGACGCCAAACGAATGGCTCGATCTCGGTGGCCTCAGTTCGCTGTCGGCGGAAGAGTACTTCGGCGCCAGCCTGTGGCAGCTGTATAAGAGCATCGACTCCCCGTATAAAGCGGTGCTGAAAACGCTGCTGCTGGAAGCCTACTCGTGGGAATACCCCAACAACCGCCTGTTGGCGAAAGATATTAAACAGCGCCTGCACGATGGCGAGATTGTCTCATTCGGTCTCGACCCC
Source organism: Klebsiella sp. SYXHC3 (assembly GCF_057196925.1). NCBI lineage: Bacteria > Pseudomonadati > Pseudomonadota > Gammaproteobacteria > Enterobacterales > Enterobacteriaceae > Klebsiella > Klebsiella sp. SYXHC3. The sequence goes on from NZ_JBXUNG010000014.1 coordinate 44,975, forward strand.
TACTGCATGATGCTGGAGCGCGTAACCGCCTATCTGCAGGCTATCGAAGACGACACCCGTCTCGATCTGGTACGCCGCTGCTTCTATCTGAAAGTCTGTGAAAAACTCAGCCGCGAGCGCGCCTGTGTGGGCTGGCGTCGTGAAGTGGTCAGCCAACTGGTGAAAGAGTGGGGCTGGGATGAAAAGCGTCTGATGATGCTCGATAACCGCGCTAACTGGAAAATCGATGAAGTGCGCAAAGCGCACAACGAACTGCTCGACGCGATGATGCAGAGCTATCGTAATCTGATCCGCTTCGCGCGTCGCAATAACCTCAGCGTCTCCGCCAGCCCGCAGGATATCGGCGTGCTGACGCGTAAGCTGTATGCGGCCTTTGAAGCCTTGCCGGGCAAGGTTACCCTGGTAAACCCGCAAATTTCACCAGACCTGTCGGAACCGAATCTGACCTTTATCCACGTGCCGCCGGGCCGCGCCAACCGTACCGGTTGGTATCTGTATAACCGCGCGCCGGATATGGAATCGATCATCAGCCATCAGCCGCTGGAATATAACCGTTATCTTAATAAGCTGGTGGCCTGGGCCTGGTTTAACGGCCTGCTGACCTCACGCACCCGTCTGTTTATTAAGGGCAACGGTATCGTCGATTTGCCGAAGCTGCAGGAGATGGTGGCCGACGTGTCGCACCACTTCCCGCTGCGCCTGCCGGCGCCGACGCCAAAAGCGCTGTACAGCCCGTGTGAAATTCGCCACCTGGCGATTATTGTTAACCTCGAATATGACCCGACGGCGGCTTTCCGCAATCAGGTGGTGCATTTCGACTTCCGTAAGCTCGACGTTTTCAGCTTCGGCGAAGAGCAAAAATGCCTGATTGGCAGTGTCGACCTGCTGTATCGCAACTCGTGGAACGAAGTGCGTACGCTGCACTTTAACGGCGAGCAGGCGATGATCGAAGCACTGAAAACTATCCTTGGCAAAATGCATCAGGACGCCGCGCCGCCGGATAGCGTGGAGGTTTTCTGCTACAGCCAGCATCTGCGCGGCCTTATTCGCACCCGCGTGCAGCAGATGGTCTCCGAGTGCATCGAACTGCGTCTCTCCAGTACCCGTCAGGATACCGGGCGCTTCAAAGCGCTGCGCGTCTCCGGCCAGACCTGGGGCCTGTTCTTTGAACGCCTGAACGTTTCGGTGCAGAAGCTGGAAAACGCCATTGAGTTCTACGGCGCTATCTCGCACAACAAGCTCCACGGCCTGTCGGTACAGGTAGAAACCAATCACGTTAAGCTGCCGGCGGTGGTGGATGGTTTCGCCAGCGAAGGGATAATTCAATTCTTCTTTGAAGATGCGGATAACAATGATAGCGGCTTTAACATCTACATTCTCGATGAAAGCAACCGCGCAGAGGTCTATCACCACTGCGAAGGCAGCAAAGAAGAGCTGGTCCGCGACGTCAGCCGCTTCTACTCGTCATCGCACGATCGCTTCACCTACGGCTCCAGCTTCATTAACTTCAACCTGCCGCAGTTCTATCAGATAGTCGAAGTTGACGGACGCACGCAGGTGATCCCGTTCCGCAGTCAGGCGATTGCCGCCGCGGTGCCGCCGGGCCAGGAAGCGGTCGCCTCACCGGTGCTGCAGCAGCGCTACTCGTAGATTTGCCCCGGATAAGGCGCGAGCCGCTATCCGGAGATATTCCCTGCTGGCGCTGCGCTTAGCAGGGCTACGGTTGTATGTCGTCGGGTAGCCCGGATAAGGCGCGATGCGCCGCCATCCGGGAAACACCTCATTAACGGAAGCTCACCGTCTCACCGGCCTGATTGCTTGCCGCCTGCTCCAGCAGATCCCAGAAGCGTTCGCCGCTGCGATCGCAGATCCACTCATCGCCTTGCAGATCGAAGTGATAGCCGCCTTGCTTGGTCGCCAGCCAGACCTGATGCAGTGGCTCCTGACGGTTAATAATGATTTTACTGCCATTTTCGAAGCTGATGGTCAGCACGCCGCCGTTGATTTCGCAGTCGATATCGCTGTCGCCGTCCCAGTCGTCCAGACGTTCTTCGATGGTCATCCACAGGCTATCGGCCAGGCGATGGAATTCACTGTCGTTCATGGTTCTATCCTGCTTTTTTGAAGATGGCCGCAGTATAGCGCGAAACAAAAGCGCGTGCAGTCAGATGCTAAACGCTTGCTTTTACGTCTTCTCCTGCGATGATAGAAAGCAGTAACGAATGAATCATGGGCAACTATCAATGAAAAACGTTTTACCCACGCTTGCCGTTCTGTTTGCAATCTTCAGCCTGACCGGCTGCGGTTTGAAAGGGCCGCTGTATTTCCCGCCGGCGGACAAAACCGCGCCGCCGCCGACCAAGCCGGTTAACCCAGGCATTCAGAGCGCGACGCCGGATCGGAACGATCGCGGCGATAATGGCGGTCCGACCCAGGTTAACTATTAACGATAACGTTCTGTTCCGCGCAATTGGAGTAGATAATGCAGTTCTCTAAAATGCATGGCCTCGGCAACGACTTCATGGTTGTTGATGCGGTAACGCAGAATGTTTTCTTCTCACCGGAGCTGATTCGTCGCCTTGCGGATCGGCATCTTGGCGTCGGCTTCGACCAGCTGCTGGTTGTCGAGCCGCCGTACGATCCCGATCTGGACTTCCACTACCGTATCTTCAATGCTGACGGTAGCGAAGTCTCGCAGTGCGGCAACGGCGCGCGCTGCTTCGCCCGCTTTGTCCGTTTAAAAGGCCTGACCAATAAACGTGATATCCGTGTGAGCACCGCCAATGGGCGTATGGTATTAAGCGTAACGGAAGATGATCTGGTGCGCGTTAACATGGGCGAGCCGAATTTCGAGCCGTCTCAGGTCCCATTCCGCGCCAACAAAGCGGAAAAGACCTATATTATGCGCGCGGCTGAACAGACAGTATTGTGCGGCGTCGTCTCAATGGGCAACCCGCACTGCGTGATTCAGGTCGATAACGTGGACACCGCCGCGGTTGAAACCCTCGGTCCGGTGATGGAAAGCCACGAACGTTTTCCGGAACGCGCCAATATCGGCTTTATGCAGGTAGTGGAACGCTCTCATATTCGTCTGCGCGTCTATGAACGCGGCGCAGGTGAAACGCAGGCCTGCGGCAGCGGCGCCTGTGCGGCGGTGGCGGTCGGTATCCAACAGGGATTACTCGGCGAAGAGGTACGCGTGGAATTGCCAGGCGGGCGTCTCGACATCGCCTGGAAAGGTCCGGGTCAACCGTTGTATATGACTGGCCCGGCGGCACACGTCTACGACGGATTTATTCATCTATGAAACAGATCGGGGAAGAACAGCAGGAACTCGCCACAGCGCTCGACGACAGCGCGGTAGTAGATTATCTGCTGCAAAATCCTGAGTTCTTTATTCGTAATGCAGCGCAGGTAGAGCATATCCGCGTCCCGCATCCGGTGCGCGGCACCATCTCGCTGGTCGAGTGGCATATGCTGCGGGCGCGTAACCATATCAACGTGCTGGAAGAAAATATGACGCTGCTGATGGAACAGGCGACGGCCAATCAAAGCCTGTTTCAGCGCCTGTTCCATCTCCAGACGCGCCTGGCGTCCGCCGATAGCCTGGATGAAATGCTCAACCGCTTTCATCGTTGGGCGCGCGAGCTGGGTCTGGCGGGCGCGACGGTGCGCCTGTTTCCGGACAGCTGGCATCTCGGCGCGCCGTCTAAATTCACCCATCTGGCGTTGAGCCGGCAGGCGTTCGAACCCATTCGTATCCAACGGTTGGGCCAGGCACGTCACTATCTTGGTCCGCTGAACGGGCCAGAGCTGTTGGTGGTGCTGCCGGATGCGAAAGCTATCGGCTCGGTGGCGATGTCGCTACTGGGCGATGACGACGCGCCGGGGGTGATGTTCTTCAGCAGCCGCGATCCACAACATTATCAGCAAGGTCAGGGGACGCAGCTACTGCAGGAGATTGCGCGCATGCTGCCCGGCCTGCTGGAGCGCTGGATTGAACGCGCATGACCGACTCCCCGCTATTCGCCTGCGTCGACCGCTTCCTGCGCTATCTCGGCGTAGAGCGCCAGCTTAGCCCGATTACGCTCACGAATTACCAGCGTCAGCTGGAAGCGCTGATCGCGCTGGCGGATGATGCTGGCTTAAAAAGCTGGCAGCAGTGCGACGCCGCTCAGGTACGTAGCTTTGCCGTGCGTAGCCGCCGCGCGGGCTTAGGCCCGGCGAGCCTGGCGCTGCGGCTTTCCGCCCTGCGCAGCTTCTTCGACTGGATGGTCAGCCAGGGCGAGTTAGCGGCTAACCCGGCGAAGGGGATTGCGGCGCCAAAAATTCCCCGCCACTTACCGAAAAATATCGACGTTGATGATGTGAATCGGCTTCTGGATATCGACCTTAACGACCCGCTCGCGGTGCGCGACCGGGCGATGCTGGAAGTGATGTACGGCGCGGGGCTGCGTCTTTCTGAGTTAGTTAACCTTGATATTCAGCACCTTGATCTTGAGTCAGGGGAAGTGTGGGTGATGGGTAAAGGCAGCAAAGAGCGCCGCCTGCCAATTGGACGCAACGCGGTGGCGTGGATCGAACATTGGCTGGATTTGCGCGGCCTGTTCGGCGGTGATGACGACGCGCTGTTTTTGTCGAAGCTGGGTAAGCGAATTTCAGCGCGCAACGTGCAGAAGCGGTTTGCCGAATGGGGGATCAAGCAGGGGCTCAATAGCCACGTGCATCCGCATAAGCTGCGGCACTCCTTCGCGACGCATATGCTGGAGTCGAGCGGCGATCTGCGCGGCGTGCAGGAGCTGCTGGGGCATGCCAATCTCTCCACCACCCAAATCTATACCCATCTCGATTTTCAACACCTTGCCTCGGTGTACGATGCCGCGCATCCGCGCGCTAAACGGGGGAAATAATGCGTTTTTACCGACCTCTGGGCCCGATCTCCGCGCTGACGTTCGACCTGGATGACACCCTTTATGATAACCGCCCGGTGATTGACCGGACGATGCAGGAATCGCTGACGTTTGTGCGCAATTACCATCCGGCGCTGAGCCAGTTTGATGCCCATGCGCTTAATCAACTGCGACAAACGCTATTGTCCTCAGAACCTGAGATTTATCACGATGTCACCGTCTGGCGCCACCGCGCGCTGGAGTTAGGGATGCGTAATGCCGGGCTCTCCGCCGCCGAGGCGAAAGCCGGCGCCGATGCGGCGATGGAAAACTTCGCCCACTGGCGCAGTCGCGTCGACGTGCCGCAGGAGACGCACGATACGCTGGCGAAGCTGGCGCAGAAATGGCCGCTGGTGGCTATCACCAACGGTAACGCTCAGCCAGAACTGTTCGGGCTGAATGACTATTTCCGTTTCGTGCTGCGCGCGGGTCCGGATGGTCGCTCCAAGCCGTTTGCCGATATGTACCATCTGGCGGCGGAGCGCCTGGATTTACCCCTCGGGCAGATTCTGCACGTCGGCGATGATCTGACCACCGACGTGGCTGGCGCTATTCGCTGTGGAATGCAGGCCTGCTGGATCAAGCCGCAGGACGCGTCGTTGATGAAAACCGCCGATAGCCGCCTGCTGCCGCATATTGAAATTTCACGGTTGGCATCTCTGACCTCGCTGATATAATCACCAGTAACTCTGTATATATTAACAGGGGTTCGTGGAACCCCTTCTCTTCCGGCGGTGCCAATGGACGTTTCTTACCTGCTCGACAGCCTTAATGACAAACAGCGTGAAGCCGTAGCGGCCTCGCGCACCAATATGCTGGTTCTGGCAGGGGCGGGCAGTGGTAAGACGCGCGTACTGGTGCACCGTATCGCCTGGCTGCTGAGCGTGGAGAACTGCTCGCCGTATTCCATTATGGCGGTGACCTTTACCAACAAAGCGGCGGCGGAGATGCGCCACCGTATCGGCCAACTGATGGGCACCACCCAGGGCGGTATGTGGGTCGGCACCTTCCACGGCCTGGCCCATCGCCTGCTACGTGCCCATCATCTGGATGCCAACCTGCCGCAGGATTTCCAAATCCTCGATAGCGAAGACCAGCTACGCCTGCTGAAGCGCCTGATTAAGGCGATGAACCTGGATGAGAAGCAATGGCCGCCGCGTCAGGCGATGTGGTACATCAACAGCCAAAAAGATGAAGGGCTGCGCCCGCACCATATTCAGAGCTACGGCAACCCGGTCGAACAAACCTGGCAGAAGGTGTATCAGGCCTATCAGGAAGCCTGCGATCGCGCCGGGCTGGTGGACTTCGCCGAGCTGCTGCTGCGCGCGCACGAACTGTGGCTGAACAAACCACACATCCTGCAGCACTACCGCGAGCGCTTCACCAATATTCTCGTCGACGAATTCCAGGATACCAACAACATTCAATATGCCTGGATCCGCCTGCTGGCGGGCGATACCGGCAAAGTGATGATTGTCGGCGATGATGACCAGTCGATTTACGGCTGGCGCGGCGCGCAGGTTGAAAACATTCAGCGCTTCCTGAATGACTTCCCGGGGGCGGAAACTATTCGTCTGGAGCAGAACTATCGTTCGACCAGCAATATTCTCAGCGCCGCCAACGCCCTGATTGAAAACAACAACGGGCGGTTGGGCAAAAAACTGTGGACCGACGGCGCCGACGGCGAACCCATTTCGCTGTACTGCGCCTTCAACGATCTTGATGAAGCGCGTTTCGTGGTTAACCGAATTAAAACCTGGCAGGAGAACGGCGGAGCGCTGGAGCAGTGCGCCATTCTCTATCGTAGCAACGCCCAGTCGCGCGTGCTGGAAGAGGCGCTGCTACAGGCCAGCATGCCGTACCGTATCTACGGCGGCATGCGCTTCTTCGAACGTCAGGAAATCAAAGATGCGCTCTCTTATCTGCGTCTGATTGCCAACCGCAACGATGACGCGGCGTTTGAGCGCGTGGTCAATACGCCTACCCGCGGCATCGGCGATCGTACCCTGGATGTGGTGCGCCAGACCTCGCGCGATCGTCAGCTGACGCTGTGGCAGGCCTGCCGCGAGCTGCTCAAAGAGAAAGTGCTGGCAGGCCGCGCGGCCAGCGCTCTGCAGCGCTTTATGGAGCTTATCGACGCGCTGGCGCAGGAAACTGCCGATATGCCGCTGCATGTCCAGACTGACCGGGTCATTAAAGATTCCGGCCTGCGTATGATGTACGAGCAGGAAAAAGGCGAGAAGGGCCAGACCCGTATCGAAAACTTAGAGGAACTGGTGACGGCGACGCGCCAGTTCAGCTACAACGAAGAAGATGAAGATCTGATGCCGCTACAGGCGTTCCTCTCCCACGCCGCGCTGGAAGCCGGCGAAGGGCAGGCGGATACCTGGCAGGATGCGGTACAGCTGATGACTCTGCACTCGGCAAAAGGGCTGGAGTTCCCGCAGGTGTTTATCGTCGGCGTTGAAGAGGGGATGTTCCCGAGCCAGATGGCGCTTGATGAGGGCGGTCGTCTGGAGGAAGAGCGTCGTCTGGCCTACGTCGGCGTGACGCGCGCGATGCAGAAACTGACGCTGACCTACGCCGAAACCCGTCGTTTATACGGCAAAGAGGTTTACCATCGCCCATCGCGCTTTATCGGCGAGCTGCCGGAAGAGTGCGTGGAAGAGGTGCGGTTACGGGCGACGGTGAGCCGCCCGGTTAACCATCAGCGCCTCGGTACCCCGGTGGCGGAGAACGATACCGGCTATAAACTGGGTCAGCGGGTCCGGCATCCGAAGTTCGGCGAAGGTACCATCGTAAACCTTGAGGGCAGCGGTGAACATAGCCGGCTGCAGGTGGCATTCCAGGGGCAGGGAATTAAATGGCTGGTTGCCGCCTATGCCCGGCTGGAAACGGTGTAACTTTAAGAAAAATATAATTTTTTTGTAATAATCTGCTAGCCTTATATGCTAAAGGGCAGGATTTGCTCTTTAGCGTTCCCTTGCGTGTTGACGCCGTTTTGGCGCTGGCGTAACATGCGCGCACGATTACGCTAAGAGGACATTCGCCTTGGACACACCCAGTAGATGCTGGCTCAACTTCCTGTCATTCAGGAACAACTCCTAAGGCTATCCCCTTATGCCGATAGCCTTAGCGGTTGTCGGCGACTCGTCCTATCCCCGTCGCTCTGAGTCAGGCTTAATGGTCTGAAACCCAAATAGTTTCTGTGTGCCCATCGAACTGTCCGATAAATTTTTTGTATTGGGAGTCCCGGTCATGCTGAGCGCATTTCAACTGGAAAATAATCGTTTAACGCGCCTTGAGGCCGATGAGATCAAGCATCTCGCCAGCTCGGTGTGGGTCGATCTGGTCGAGCCAGACGATGACGAACGTAGCCGTGTGCAAACGGAGTTAGGCCAGAACCTGGCGACGCGCCCGGAACTGGAAGACATCGAAGCGTCAGCGCGTTTCTTTGAAGACGAAGATGGTTTACACATCCACTCCTTTTTCTTTTTCGAAGATGCCGACGATCACGCCGGTAACTCAACCGTGGCGTTTACCATCCGCGAAGGCCGCCTGTTTACATTGCGCGAGCGTGAACTACCCGCTTTTCGCCTGTACCGCATGCGCGTGCGTAACCAGACGCTGGTCGACGGCAACGCCTATGAGCTGCTGTTAGATCTGTTCGAGACCAAAATCGAACAGCTGGCGGATGAGATAGAAAACATCTACAGCGACCTGGAAAAGCTGAGCCGCGTGATTATGGAAGGCCACCAGGGCGACGAGTACGACGAAGCGCTGTCGACGCTGGCGGAACTGGAAGATATCGGCTGGAAGGTTCGCCTCTGTCTGATGGATACCCAGCGCGCGCTAAACTTCCTCGTGCGCAAGGCGCGCCTGCCGGCAGGCCAGCTGGAACAGGCGCGAGAGATCCTGCGAGATATCGAATCCCTGCTGCCGCACAACGAATCGCTGTTCCAGAAGGTGAACTTCCTGATGCAGGCGGCGATGGGCTTTATCAACATCGAGCAGAACCGCATTATCAAGATCTTCTCGGTGGTTTCGGTTGTGTTCCTGCCGCCGACGCTGGTGGCGTCCAGTTATGGGATGAACTTTGAGTTTATGCCGGAACTACACTGGAGCTTTGGTTATCCGGGAGCCATCGTGTTTATGATGTTGGCCGGCCTGGCGCCGTATCTCTACTTCAAGCGTAAAAACTGGCTGTAGTTGTTGTGCCGGATGCGCTTCGCTTATCCGGGCCTACGTGTTGTGCTTTTGTAGGCCGGATAAGGCGTAGCCGACATCGGGTAATATCCTATCCCCGGCGCCCCCGTCTTTGCGTATATACCGCATCCATCACGAATATCGCCAGCGCCACCCAGATAAAGGCGAAGGTTACCATCTTATCCGTGCCCGGCACTTCACCGTAGAACGTTACCGCCAGCAGGAACATCAGCGTCGGGCCAATGTACTGGAAAAAGCCCAACGTCGACAAGCGCAGGCGGGTTGCCGCACCGGTAAAGCACAGCAGGGGGATGGTAGTTACCACGCCCGCGGCCATCAGCAGTAAATTGAGCGACCAGGGGTTGTCTCCCATATGGCTGGTTGGGCTATCGGTGATGCCGAAAAGCCAGATCGCCGCCACTGGCAGCAGCCATAGCGTTTCCACCAACATGCCGGTCTGCGCATCGACGGCGATTTTCTTACGTACCAGTCCGTAGAAGGCAAAGCTGAAGGCTAGCCCCAGACCGATGATCGGCAGCGAACCGAAGGTCCATAGTTGCACCAGCACGCCACAGGCAGCCAGCACAACCGCCAGCCACTGCATGCGGCGGAAGCGCTCGCCGAGGAAAATCATCCCGAGCACGATATTAACCAGCGGGTTAATAAAGTAGCCGAGGCTAGCTTCCAGCATATGGTGGTTATTGACCGCCCAGATAAAGAGCAGCCAGTTGCCGCCGACCAGCACTGCAGAGAGCGCGAGCAGGAAGATCTTGCGCGGGGTTTTTAGCAGTTTTTTTACCTGCGGCCACTGGCGGCTGACGCTGATGAGCGCCACCATGAAAAAGAAAGACCAGATCACGCGATGCGTCAGGATTTCATCGGCGGGAACGTAGTAAATAAGTTTGAAGTACGCCGGCGCGATACCCCAGATAAAATAGGCGGCCAGCGCCAGCATAACGCCCAGCCGCGTTTGTTTTGCGTCCATTGGTAGAATCCATTGCCAAAGAGAGTGATGTTACTCGATCTGCGGCAATCAACCCACCATATAGGTGGCCGTGGCGCTGGCGATATAAACCTGCTCTTCGTTATGCAGCTCGACGCGAGCCACGGCGACTTTGTTTCCGGCACGCAGCAGGCTGCTGGTCGCGGTGAAGCGTTCGCCGCGGCCAGGGCGTAAATAATCGACGCGCAAATCGATAGTTCCCATCCGCGAGAGGCGTTGGCGCAGCTCTTCTTCGTTGATGGTGTCATGGCGAGTCAGGGTGCTGCCGACGCAGACCAACCCCGCGGCGACATCCAGCGCAGACGCAATAACGCCGCCGTGCAGAATACTCTGCGCCCAGTTGCCAACCATCATCGGCTGATTATTAAAGCTGAGCTGGGCAAACTCCTTTTCATACCGTTCCAGTTCCAGCCCAAGGGCACGGTTAAAAGGCATGTGATAAACAAAAATCTCTCCCACCAGCTTTAGCGCGGCGGCGGCGGTCAGTTCAGACATAGCAGGGGTCCATTCGTTAATGAAATGTTGATTTTATGCTTCAAAAATATTGATTTCCACTTTCGGAGGCGATAACGCAGCGGGAGGTAGATAAATAGGTAGAATGGCAGCAGGACAAAACATTAATAAGAACCATTCTTCAGGAGAACAGTAATGCGTATCTCTTTAGCCTGGCTGCTGGCGCTTAGCGCGTTACCAGCAGGCGTTCTGGCGCAGGACGCGCCGATTGAACAAACCGTTCATGACAAACCCGCGGTACGGGGCAGTATTATCGCCAACCTGCTGCAGGATCATGATAATCCGTTCCTGCTTTATCCTTATGAGAGCAACTATCTGCTCTATACATGGACCAGCGATCTCAATAAAGAGGCAATTCGTAGTTACGACTGGGCCGATGACGCGCGTAAGGATGAGGTGAAGTTCCAGCTCAGCCTGGCGTTCCCGTTATGGCGCGGTATTCTCGGCGATAATTCGCTGCTTGGCGCCTCCTATAAGCAAAAATCCTGGTGGCAGCTCTCTAACAGTAAAGGCTCGGCGCCGTTTCGCGAAACCAACTACGAGCCTCAGCTCTTCCTTGGCTTCGCGACGGATTATGAGTTTGCCGGCTGGACCTTGCGCGATATCGAAGTCGGCTATAACCACGACTCTAACGGCCGTTCCGATCCAACGTCACGTAGCTGGAACCGCCTGTATACTCGCCTGATGGCGCAAAACGGTAACTGGCTGGTTGAAGTGAAGCCGTGGTATGTGGTCGGCAGTACCGATGATAACCCCGATATCACCAAATACATGGGTTACTACCGCCTGAAGATTGGCTACCAGCTGGGGGAGGCTATTTTTAGCGCTCAGGGGCAATATAACTGGAATACCGGCTACGGCGGCGCGGAAATCGGGGTCAGTTACCCTATTACCAAGCACGTGCGCGCCTATACTCAGGTGTACAGCGGTTATGGCGAGTCGCTCATCGACTATAACTTCAATCAGACGCGCGTCGGCGTCGGCGTGATGCTCAACGATCTGTTTTAATCGTTGCACTCTGGCTCGCAGGCGCTGAAAATAGCGCCTGTTTTCTTTTCAGGCGAATGGGGTCAACGTGGCACAGGCGGAAGTATTAAATCAGGAATCGCTGGCTAAGCAGGTTTTACAAGAGACCTTCGGCTACCAGCAGTTCCGCCCGGGCCAGGAATCGATCATCGCCACGGCGCTGGAAGGCCGCGATTGCCTTGTAGTGATGCCGACCGGCGGCGGTAAGTCGCTGTGCTACCAGGTACCTGCATTGGTCCTCGGCGGCCTGACGGTTGTCGTGTCGCCGCTGATTTCGCTGATGAAAGACCAGGTCGATCAGCTGCTGGCGAACGGCGTCGCCGCGGCCTGTCTTAATTCAACGCAAAGCCGCGAGCAGCAGCAAGAAGTGATGGCGGGCTGCCGCAGCGGGCAGGTTCGTCTGCTGTATATCGCGCCGGAACGCCTGATGCTGGACAACTTTCTCGAGCATCTGAGCCACTGGAACTTAGCGATGCTGGCGGTAGATGAGGCGCACTGTATCTCGCAGTGGGGCCATGATTTCCGCCCGGAATATGCCGCGTTGGGCCAGCTGCGCCAGCGGATGCCGCATATTCCGTTTATGGCGCTCACCGCCACCGCGGATGACACCACCCGCCGCGATATTGTTCGCCTGCTGGGGCTCAACGATCCGCTGATTCAGGTCAGTAGCTTTGATCGCCCCAATATCCGCTATATGCTGATGGAGAAATTTAAGCCGCTCGATCAGTTGATGCGATACGTCCAGGATCAGCGCGGTAAATCAGGGATTATCTACTGTAACAGCCGTTCTAAAGTTGAAGACACCGCCGCCAGGCTGCAAAGCCGCGGCATCAGCGCGGCGGCCTACCATGCTGGTCTGGAAAATGATATTCGTGCCGACGTGCAGGAGAAATTCCAGCGCGACGATCTGCAGATCGTGGTGGCGACGGTGGCCTTCGGTATGGGCATTAACAAGCCGAACGTCCGTTTTGTGGTGCACTTTGATATCCCGCGCAACATTGAATCCTATTATCAGGAAACCGGCCGCGCCGGGCGTGACGGGCTGCCGGCGGAAGCGATGCTGTTTTACGATCCGGCGGATATGGCGTGGCTGCGCCGCTGCCTGGAGGAGAAGCCCGCCGGGCCGCTGCAGGATATTGAACGTCATAAGCTGAATGCGATGGGCGCCTTTGCCGAAGCGCAGACCTGTCGCCGTCTGGTGCTGCTGAACTATTTTGGCGAAGGGCGTCAGGAGCCGTGCGGCAACTGTGATATCTGTCTTGATCCGCCAAAGCAGTACGATGGCTTAATGGACGCGCGTAAGGCGCTTTCAACTATTTATCGGGTGAATCAGCGCTTCGGGATGGGCTATGTGGTTGAAGTACTCCGCGGCGCCAACAATCAGCGTATCCGCGACCTGAACCACGATAAACTGCCAGTGTACGGTATTGGTCGCGAGCAGAGCCACGAGCATTGGGTGAGCGTGATTCGTCAGTTAATTCACCTCGGACTGGTTACGCAAAATATTGCCCAGCACTCCGCGCTGCAGCTCACCGAGGCCGCGCGTCCGGTACTGCGCGGTGAAGTCCCGCTGCAGCTCGCCGTGCCGCGTATCGTGGCGCTAAAACCGAAAGCGATGCAGAAATCCTTCGGCGGCAATTATGACCGCAAGCTGTTCGCCAAGCTGCGTAAATTACGTAAAGCGATCGCCGACGAGGAGAATATCCCGCCCTATGTCGTCTTTAACGACGCGACGCTTATTGAGATGGCCGAACAGTCGCCGCTCACCGCCGGGGAAATGCTCAGCGTCAACGGCGTAGGGACCCGCAAGCTTGAGCGCTTCGGTAAAGAATTCATGGCGCTGATACGTGCTCATGTCGATGGCGATGATGAGTAGTCAGCCGCGGGAAAAGGTGCCAGAATAGTTTCCTTCTTCACTATTTCCCTGCGAGTTAAACATGTTGATGCTTTTTCTCACCGTGGCGCTGGTGCACATCATTGCGCTAATGAGTCCGGGGCCGGATTTTTTCTTCGTTTCGCAAACCGCGGTGAGCCGCTCGCGCAAAGAGGCGATGATGGGCGTGCTGGGGATCACCGGCGGCGTGATGGTCTGGGCGGGCGTAGCGCTGCTCGGCTTGCACCTGATTATCGAGAAAATGGCCTGGCTGCATACGTTGATTATGGTCGGCGGTGGGCTGTACCTGTGCTGGATGGGCTATCAAATGCTGCGCGGCGCGCTGAAGAAAAACGATGTATCGGCAGCGGAACCGCAGGTTGAGTTGGCGCGTAGCGGACGCAGTTTCCTGAAGGGCCTGCTGACCAATCTCGCCAATCCGAAAGCCATTATCTACTTCGGCTCGGTCTTTTCACTGTTCGTTGGCGATAACATCGGCGCCGGGGCGCGTTGGGGGATTTTCCTGCTGATCGTCCTTGAAACGCTGGCGTGGTTCACCATCGTAGCCAGCCTCTTCGCACTGCCGAAAATGCGCCGCGGCTATCAGCGGATGGCAAAGTGGATAGACGGCATCGCAGGAACCCTGTTTGCCGGTTTCGGCATTCATCTGATCATTTCGCGCTAACTCGTCATGCGATTATCCACCCGGTTTGTTGCCGGGTGGGGCAGACATTAGTGACGAAGGCGCTGTAGTTCATCCCTGGTCAAACCGGTCATTTCCAGGATAGCATCGTCATCCAAGCCGCGATTGAGCATCGCTGCGGCGACCTGTAAAAGGGCCTGTAGTTTTCCTTCTTTAATGCCTTCTTTAATACCTTTCTCTCTGCCTTCTGCGAGCCACGTTTCTGCCAGAGTCATTAGCATTCCTCCATGCTGCGGCACACGCTGTGCCAGCCCATACAATAGCGCCCGAATATCCTGAGCTTCTCCCGCCTGAGCCATATATTTTATCAGCACGGCGATTTGTTGTCCGCTCATCTGCTCCAACATTAAGAGGTGGGTCAACTTGTCAAGCAGCTGTGCCATATCGCGCTGGCGAATATGTTTTTGTACCAGCGTAAGCGCCGCCATACTGCGGTGGCGCATAATTTCGTCATCAGGGATCACCGTAATATCGACCAGCGGAAATGCACCTGAATAGAGCTGATGGGCAAGCATCGAGTCGTCAAAATTATCCAGCCAGTTCAGCGACCAGGGATAGGGGCTGCGACGTCCTTGATAAAAGAGAATGGGAATTACCAGCGGTAACGTTTTATGACCATTCTCCAGATGCCTCTGCATGGCGGCGATGGCGTAGCGCATCAGACGAAACGCCATCAGTTTATCAGGTGAACTCTGGTGTTCTATCAGAACATGGATATACCCCGGGCCGCGGTTTGTCTCCAGCGAATAAAGAATATCGCTGTAGTAGGGCCGCAGGTCATCTTCCAGAAAACTCCCGGATTCCAGGCGCAGCGTATCCAGTTTGCAAACCTGAATTAACGCCGGAGGAAGGTGGATCTCGATAAAATCGCGCGCCGTTTCGACCCGCGACAGAAAGGTCTTAAAGACTGCATCATGAGGGGTTGCCGTTTCCGCCATTTCGTTCATCCGTGAATAAACCCAATGGCGGCATTCTGGCACTGAAAAGGCGGGGCCGACAGCGCGCGGATAAAGTCTCTTTCATCTTTGCGCGCCAGCACGCGTGATAATACGACTCCGGCCGCAAGTGGCCTCGCGCTGTGCGAGCGTCATTCCAGTTTCAGGCGTGACGGGCGGAAGCGAGCAGCGCCCCCACCAGCATAAACAGCGAGCCAAACACTTTATTCAGCGCCTTCATTTGCTTCGGACCTTTAATCCAGGCCGCAATGCGCTGCGCCAGCGTCGCGTAACCGATCATCACAATGATATCGACCACAATGGTGGTGACGCCGAGTACCAGGTACTGCATCACCTGTGGCTGATGCGGGACGATGAACTGGGGAAACAGCGCAGCGAGGAAGACGATACTTTTTGGGTTGGTCAGATTGACGAACACCGCGCGTTGATAGAGCTTACCGCGGCTTTGAGTTCGCGCCAGCGTATTCAGGTCAATTGAACCCGCCGCCCGCCACTGCTGGATCCCCAGCCAGATAAGATAGGCCGCGCCCGCCCATTTCAACACTTCGAATGCCAGTACCGAGCGGGAGAAGAGCGTGCCCAGACCGACGCCGACCAGCACGATATGAATGGCCAATCCGGTTTGCAGGCCGGCAATAGAGGCCGCCGCGCCGCGATAGCCGTGGTTGATGGATGTGGTCATGGTATTGATCGCGCCGGAACCCGGCGACAGGCTGAGAATGATTGATGTCAGCAGATAAGCGAACCACCACTCGAAGGTCATGAGAATCTCCCTGATTGTCTATTTTTATGCCACAATACGCTATTGCATCAGCATTGTGTGATGTGCGACAAAAAAACGATTTTCAGCGGTTAACAGGGGTGTAAACCCGATGTTTGGGCAGCAAAAGGACTGGGACACACGAGAAAACGCGTTTGCGGCCTTTACCATGGGGCCGCTGACGGATTTCTGGCATCAGCGGGAAGAAGCTGAATTTACGGGCGTCGATAAGGTTCCGGTACGCTTTGTGCGCTTTTGTGCCGCAAATAACGACCGGCTGGTGGTCATTTGCCCCGGCCGCATCGAAAGCTACGTGAAGTATGCCGAACTAGCCTACGATCTCTTCCACAGCGGCTTTGACGTGATGATTATCGATCATCGCGGCCAGGGGCGCTCCGGTAGGTTACTGTCTGATACCCACCGCGGTCATGTTGTGCGCTTTAGCGATTATGTTGACGATCTGGCTGCGCTCTGGCAGCAGGAAGTGGTTCCCGGCCACTGGCGTAAACGTTTTATTCTCGCCCACTCGATGGGCGGCGCCATTGCCACGCTGTTCTTGCAGCGTCACCGGCAGCATTGCGACGCCATTGCCTTATGCGCGCCAATGTTTGGCATCATCATGCGCCTGCCGGACTGGATGGTGCGCCATATTCTCGACTGGGCTGAGGGCCATCAGCGTATTCGTGAAGAGTATGCCATCGGTACGGGCCGCTGGCGGGCGCTGCCGTTTTCGCTCAATGTGTTGACTCACAGTCGCCAACGCTATCGTCGCAACCTGCGTTTTTATGCCGACGATCCGCGGTTGCGCGTCGGCGGGCCGACCTATCACTGGGTGCGCGAAGGTATTCTGGCCGGCGAAGAGATATTGTCTGGCGTCGAGAAAGATACGACTCCGACGTTATTGATTCAGGCCGAGGATGAAAAGGTGGTCGATAACCTGATGCACGACCGCTATTGTGAACTCCGTTCCGCTGCCGGGCACCCTTGTGAAGGCGATAAGCCGCTCGTTATTGAAGGGGCATATCACGAGATCCTTTTTGAAAAGGACGCTATGCGCTCAGTCGCGCTAAATGCCATCGTCGATTTTTTCAATCGACATACTTAATCCGACGATAGATCTCGTCGCCCTGCTTAGAGGTTAAATTTTTTATGTACCAGGTTGTTGCGTCTGATTTAGATGGCACGCTGCTTTCCCCCGACCATTTCCTCACCCCCTATGCCAAAGAGACGCTGAAGCTACTCACCGCGCGCGGGATAAATTTCGTTTTCGCCACTGGCCGCCACTACATCGATGTGGGGCAGATCCGCGATAATCTCGGCATTAAGTCGTACATGATCACCTCTAACGGCGCGCGGGTACACGATAGCGAAGGTAAACAAATCTTCGCTCATAACCTCGACCGCGATATCGCCAGCGATCTGTTTGAGATGGTGCGTAACGATGTGAAGATTGTGACCAACGTCTATCGTGAAGATGAATGGTTTATGAATCGCCATCGCCCGGAAGAGATGCGCTTCTTCAAAGAGGCGGTGTTCAACTACAAGCTTTATGAACCGGGCGAGCTGGATGCGGATGGCATCAGCAAAGTTTTCTTCACTTGTGAAGATCATGAACATCTGCTGCCGCTTGAGCAGGCTATCAACGCGCGCTGGGGCGACCGCGTGAATGTGAGTTTCTCCACACTAACTTGTCTTGAAGTGATGGCTGGCGGTGTTTCGAAGGGGCATGCGCTGGAGGCCGTCGCGAAAATGCTCGGCTACAGCCTCAAAGAGTGTATCGCCTTTGGCGACGGCATGAACGATGCCGAGATGCTGTCGATGGCCGGTAAAGGCTGCATCATGGCGAACGCCCATCAGCGGTTGAAGGATTTGCATCCTGAGCTGGAAGTGATCGGCAGCAACGCCGATGATGCCGTACCGCATTACCTACGCAAGCTGTACCTCGATTGATAAAGATTGACGACTGGCTAATAACTGGTCAGTCGTCAACCTCTCTCTCCGCTACAATGCCTGTTCTTTATTCAATGAGACGACCATTGTGGCGCTATTAATTATCACCACTATCCTGTGGGCCTTTTCTTTTAGCCTGATTGGCGAATACCTTGCCGGTAGCGTCGATAGCTATTTTTCCGTGCTGATGCGCGTGGGGCTGGCAGCGCTGGTGTTTTTGCCTTTCCTGCGTACGCGCGGCCAGTCTCCGCGCACCATCGTACTCTATATGCTAGTGGGGGCGATGCAGCTTGGCATCATGTATTTGCTGGCTTTCCGCGCCTATCTTTATCTGACGGTCTCGGAATTTCTGTTGTTTACGGTCTTTACCCCGCTGTATATCACCCTGATTTACGATCTGCTCAGCGGTCGTAAGCTGCGCTGGGGCTATCTGCTTAGCGCGGCGCTGGCGGTGTTAGGGGCGGCGATCATCCGCTATGACAAAGTCAGCGATCATTTCTGGACCGGGCTATTGCTGGTGCAGTTGTCGAATATCTGCTTCGCCATCGGCATGGTGGGCTACAAGCGTTTGATGGAAGTCCGCCCGATGCCGCAACACAATGCTTTTGCCTGGTTCTATGCCGGCGCCTTTATTGTGGCGGTAGCGGCGTGGTTTATGCTGGGCAATCCGCAGAGGCTACCGACTACCGGCCTGCAGTGGGGAATCCTGGTCTGGCTTGGCGTGGTCGCATCCGGATTGGGTTATTTCATGTGGAACTACGGCGCGACGCAGGTGGATGCCGGTACGTTGGGGATCATGAATAACGTTCACGTCCCCGCCGGGCTGTTGGTTAATCTCGCTATCTGGCAGGAGCAGCCTCACTGGCCAAGCTTTATCATTGGCGCGCTGGTAATCCTGGCTTCGCTATGGGTCCATCGCCGCTGGGTCGCTCCGCACTCCGTACAAACGGCAGATGATCGCAAGCGTGGTTCCGCGCTGAGCGAATAAACGCTTCTGTTACCGGCTGGCGTTGCTCGCCATCGCGCACTGCAGCATACAGCCGGCTCCACAGTCCTTCTCCCAGGGTTTTGGTGACAATCAAACCCTGGCGTTCAAAACTTTCCACCACCCAGTGCGGCAGGGCGGCAATACCCATTCGTGCGGCAACCATCTGAATCAACAGCAGCGTGTTATCGACACTTTTCAACTGTGGGCTGATCCCCGCCGGTTGCAGGAAGTGGCGCCAGATATCCAGTCGCCCGCGCTGTACCGGGTAAATCAGTAACATTTCCGCAGCCAGATCCTCCGGGGAGATGCGCGTTTTCGCCGCCAGCGGATGTTCCGGAGCTAACACCAGACGAACTTCATAATCAAACATCGGTGAATAGTGCAGGCCGCTACGCGGCAAAATATCTGAGGTCATCACCAGATCGAGTTCACCCTGCTGCAGGGCTGGCTGCGGGTCAAAAGTGACGCCGGACTGAAAATCAACTTCCACCAGCGGCCAGCGGGCGCGGAAGCTTTCCAGCGCCGGGGTGAGCCATTGAATACAGCTATGGCACTCAATCGCCAGCCGCAGACGGGTTTGCTGTGGTTCATTGCAATCCTGTAGCGCGCGAGCGATCTGCGGCAGTACCTGATTGGCCAACTGCAGCAGAATTTCTCCTTGCGGCGTGAAGCGTAGCGGCTGGCTTTTACGCACAAACAAACGGAAACCAAGGCGCTGTTCCAGATCGCTAAACTGGTGGGACAGGGCCGACTGGGTTTGGTGCAGGGCTGCCGCCGCGCCCGCCAGCGAACCGCTGTTCCGCAACGCCTGTAGCGTTTTCAGGTGCTTAATCTCGATCATGAATGTCCTTCACTTCGGCATGAATAATTTGCGCTTGAGGAATATACAGTACCTTTACATTATGGATGTGTAAACATCTGGATGGCTAAATGCAAAAAATTCCATAAGGGGCATAACATGACAATCCTCAATCACACCCTCGGTTTTCCTCGCGTTGGCCTTCGCCGCGAGCTGAAAAAAGCGCAAGAGAGCTACTGGGCGGGCAAGGCCACGCGTGAAGATCTGCTGGCGGTAGGTCGCGAACTGCGCGCTCGTCACTGGGAGCAGCAGAAACAGGCGGGCATTGATCTGTTGCCGGTGGGCGATTTTGCCTGGTACGACCATGTTCTGACCACCAGCCTGCTGTTGGGCAACGTGCCGGCTCGTCATCAGAACAAAGACGGCACCGTCGATATCGATACTCTGTTCCGTATTGGTCGCGGTCGCGCGCCGACCGGCGAACCCGCTGCCGCCGCGGAAATGACCAAGTGGTTCAATACCAACTATCACTACATGGTGCCGGAATTTGTCCAGGGCCAGCAGTTCAAGCTGAGCTGGACCCAACTGCTGGATGAAGTGGACGAAGCGCTGGCGCTGGGCCACAAGATTAAGCCTGTACTGCTGGGGCCGGTAACGTATCTGTGGCTGGGCAAAGTAAAAGGCGAACAGTTTGACCGTTTAAGCCTGCTGAACGATATCCTTCCGGTTTACCAGCAGGTACTGGGCGAGCTGGCGAAACGCGGCATTGAGTGGGTGCAGATTGATGAACCGGCGCTGGTACTGGAGCTGCCGCAAGCATGGTTGGATGCCTTTAAACCGGCTTATGAGGCCCTGCAGGGGCAGGTAAAACTACTGCTGACTACCTATTTTGAAGGGATCGCCGACAACCTTGATATTATCACCGCGCTGCCGGTACAGGGGCTTCACGTCGATCTGGTGCATGGCAAAGATGATGTTGCTGAACTACATAAACGCCTGCCGGCCGACTGGCTGTTATCCGCCGGGCTGATCAACGGTCGTAACGTCTGGCGCGCCGATCTCACGGAAAAATATGCGCAAATTAAGGCGATTGTCGGTCAACGCGAATTATGGGTCGCCTCTTCCTGCTCCTTACTGCATAGCCCGATCGATCTGAGCGTAGAGACCCGTCTTGATGCCGAAGTAAAAAGTTGGTTTGCTTTCGCCCTGCAGAAGTGCGGCGAACTGGCGCTGCTGCGCGATGCGCTGAACAGCGCTGATACGACGGCGATCGAGGCGTGGAGCGCGCCAATCCAGGCTCGTCGCCATTCGACTCGCGTACACAACGCGGCAGTGGAAAAACGGCTGGCGGCAATCACCGCCCAGGACAGCCAGCGCGCCAGCCCTTATGCCGAGCGCGCACAGGCGCAGCGCAGGCGCTTTAACCTGCCAGCATGGCCGACGACGACGATCGGTTCATTCCCGCAGACAACCGAAATTCGTACCCTACGTCTGGACTTCAAAAAGGGCAATCTTGATGCCAGTCATTATCGGACGGGTATTGCCGAACATATTAAGCAGGCGATCGTCGAACAAGAACGTCTGGGTTTAGACGTGCTGGTGCACGGAGAAGCCGAGCGTAATGACATGGTGGAGTATTTCGGCGAACATCTGGACGGTTTCATCTTTACGCAAAACGGTTGGGTGCAAAGCTATGGCTCTCGCTGCGTGAAGCCGCCGGTGGTTATCGGCGACGTCAGCCGTCCGCAGGCGATCACCGTTGAATGGGCGAAGTACGCGCAGTCTCTTACCGACAAGCCGGTCAAAGGCATGTTGACCGGTCCGGTGACCATTCTGTGCTGGTCCTTCCCGCGCGAAGATGTCAGCCGTGAAACCATCGCGAAGCAGATTGCGCTGGCGCTGCGCGATGAAGTGGCGGATCTGGAGGCGGCCGGTATCGGTATTATCCAGATTGATGAACCGGCACTGCGCGAAGGTCTGCCGCTGAAGCGCAGCGACTGGAATGCTTATCTACAGTGGGGCGTCGAAGCTTTCCGCATCAATGCCGCGGTTGCTAAGGATGACACCCAGATTCATACCCACATGTGTTATTGCGAGTTCAATGACATCATGGATTCTATCGCCGCGCTGGATGCCGACGTCATCACCATTGAAACTTCGCGTTCTGACATGGAACTGCTGGAGTCGTTTGAAGAGTTCGAATATCCGAACGAAATCGGCCCGGGCGTTTATGATATTCACTCGCCAAACGTACCGAGCGTGGAGTGGATTGAAGGGTTGCTGGAGAAGGCCGCGCAGCGTATTCCGGCGGAGCGCTTGTGGGTTAACCCGGACTGCGGCCTGAAAACCCGTGGTTGGCCGGAAACCCGCGCCGCGCTGGCTAACATGGTGCAAGCGGCGCAGAATCTGCGCGAATCAGCCTGATAGATACGTGGAAAACAACAGAGGAGGCCACGGCCTCCTCATTTCATGTATCAGGCGAGTTACCCTTTTTTACCGCCATATTGAGCAAACCAGTCCAGCATCCGCTGCCAGCCGTCTTTGGCTGACTCTTCGTGATAGCTGGCGCGATAGTCGGCGTTAAAGGCGTGATCGGCCTCGGGATAGACCACGATCTCGGCGTTCGCATTTGCCGCCCGCAGCGCCTGGCGCATGGTCTCGACGGTATCCTGCGGAATGCTGGCGTCTTTAGCGCCGTACAGGCCAAGTACCGGCGCGTTGAGATCGACAGCGATATCCACCGGGTGTTTTGGCGAATTCAGCGATTTTTCTCCCACCAGTTTGCCATACCAGGCGACGCCTGCCTTCAACTGCGGGTTATGCGCGGCATACAGCCAGGTGATGCGACCGCCCCAGCAGAAACCGGTGATCAGCAGACGATGGGCATCGCCGCCGTGGCGTGCCGCCCAACTGGCGACGTGGTCGAGATCCGCCAGCACCTGTGCGTCAGGCACCTTAGTGACCAGTTCTTTGAACAGGGTAGGGATATCGTTGTACTCATTCGGATCGCCCTGGCGGAAGTAGAGTTCTGGCGCAATCGCCAGATAGCCTTCCTGCGCCAGGCGGCGGCACAGATCGCGAATATGCTCATGTACGCCGAAAATTTCCTGCACCACGATAACGATCGGCAGTGGGCCGTCGGCGTTTTTCGGGCGGGCGTGATAGGCCGGCATATTCTCGCCCTGCGATGGGATCGAGGTTTCTCCGGCGGTAATGTGCTCATCCGACGTATGGACGGCGGTAGAGGCGTGCGGCGAGGCTGCAGGTGCGAATCCGGGTTGCTTGGTGGTGGTCATGGTATTCTCCGTACCCTTATTTATTAGCGCATCGATAAATATAGACTCTTAGACTGAACGTTAATAAAGCACAGTGCCTGAAAGCGGCTATCTTTTGTTCTGTGACCGCGAATATAACTTGTTAATGTGATGTAAATCACTATTTGTTGAAAAACAAATGCAATCATTATTATGCATGGTGACTATCATCACAAAAATAAGCGAGTGGCTTCTGTAAAGTACCCTTTTGCTTCTGCTGATACTTCGACCCACAGAGGAGTTTTTTATGTCCAAGTCTGATGTTTTTCATCTCGGCCTCACTAAGAACGATTTACAAGGGGCTACGCTGGCTATCGTCCCTGGCGATCCGGAGCGTGTGGAAAAGATCGCCGCGCTGATGGATAAGCCGGTTAAGCTGGCATCACATCGTGAATTTACCTCCTGGCGCGCTGAGCTGGACGGCAAACCGGTGATTGTTTGCTCTACCGGTATCGGCGGCCCGTCGACCTCTATCGCCGTGGAAGAGCTGGCGCAGCTGGGGGTTCGTACCTTCCTGCGTATCGGTACCACCGGCGCGATTCAGCCACATATCAATGTTGGCGATGTACTGGTGACGACCGGTTCTGTCCGTCTGGACGGCGCCAGCCTGCACTTCGCGCCGATGGAGTTCCCGGCCGTTGCTGACTTCGCCTGTACCACCGCGCTGGTGGAAGCGGCGAAATCAATCGGCGCGACCACGCATATCGGCGTGACTGCCTCCTCTGATACCTTCTATCCAGGCCAGGAGCGTTACGACACCTTCTCCGGCCGCGTCGTGAGCCGTTTCAAAGGCTCGATGGAAGAGTGGCAGGCAATGGGCGTCATGAACTATGAAATGGAATCCGCTACGCTGCTGACCATGTGCGCCAGCCAGGGCCTGCGCGCCGGGATGGTGGCAGGGGTTATCGTCAACCGTACCCAGCAAGAGATCCCTAACGCCGAAACCATGAAGCAAACCGAAAGCCACGCGGTGAAAATCGTTGTGGAAGCGGCGCGCCGTCTGCTGTAGTTCTTCTCTCTTTCTCACAGGGCCGGATCTTCCGGCCTTTTTTTTGCGTAGCGCCTCGCAGGAAAATCCTTTTCAACTGGACGTTTGTACAGCACAATTCTATTTTTGTGCCGTAAGTGGTTGCCGGGGAGGCGTTGTGGATATCTCTATTGTGATAAGCGCCGTGGTGGCGCTGGCGGCAGGGTTAATCGTTGGCTGGCTGGCGACAAAAGCCCGCGCCGATCAAATCCGTGCCGATCTCATTGAAGAGCGCCGCGAGCTGGATATTGAACTTAGCGCCGCACGTCAGCAGCTGGTGCAGGAATCGCACTGGCGCGATGAGTGCGAACTTCTCAACAACGAGCTGCGCAGCCTGCGTGATATCAACACCTCGCTGGAGGCCGACCTGCGTGAAGTGACCACCCGTCTGGAATCCACGCAGTTGCACGCCGAAGATAAAATTCGCCAGATGGTCAACAGCGAGCAGCGCCTGAGCGAGCAGTTTGAAAACCTGGCGAACCGCATATTTGAGCACAGCAACCGCCGGGTTGATGAACAAAATCGCCAGAGCCTGCATGGCCTGCTGACGCCGCTGCGCGAACAGCTCGACGGCTTCCGTCGCCAGGTGCAGGACAGCTTCGGCCAGGAGGCGCGTGAGCGCCACACGCTGGCGCACGAAATCCGCAATTTGCAACAGCTGAACGCACAGATGGCGCAAGAGGCGCTGAACCTGACGAAAGCGCTGAAGGGCGATAACAAAACTCAGGGTAACTGGGGAGAAGTGGTGCTTACCCGCGTGCTGGAGGCCTCCGGCCTGCGCGAAGGCTATGAGTATCAAACTCAGGTGAGCATCGAAACCGATAACCGCTCGCGGATGCAGCCGGATGTTATCGTGCGTCTGCCGCAGGGCAAAGATGTGGTTATCGACGCCAAAATGACCCTCGTCGCCTATGAGCGCTACTTCAACGCTGACGACGACTACACCCGCGAAGCGGCGCTACAGGAGCATATTGCCTCGGTGCGTAACCACATTCGCCTGCTGGGGCGTAAAGATTACCAACAACTGCC
The DNA here is from genome assembly GCF_057196925.1 of Klebsiella sp. SYXHC3. Taxonomy (NCBI): domain Bacteria; kingdom Pseudomonadati; phylum Pseudomonadota; class Gammaproteobacteria; order Enterobacterales; family Enterobacteriaceae; genus Klebsiella; species Klebsiella sp. SYXHC3. Next base: position 70,071 of record NZ_JBXUNG010000014.1, read on the forward strand.
GGGACTTCGTTCGCTCGATTATGTGCTGATGTTCATCCCCGTTGAGCCGGCGTTCCTGCTGGCTATCGACCGCCAACCTGAGCTTATCAGCGAGGCGCTGAAGAACAATATTATGCTGGTTAGCCCGACAACCTTGCTGGTGGCGTTGCGCACCATCGCCAACTTGTGGCGCTATGAGCATCAAAGCCGTAACGCGCAAAAAATCGCCGAGCGCGCCGGGCGCCTGTATGACAAGATGCGGCTGTTTGTCGACGATATGTCGGCTATCGGTCAAAGCCTTGATAAAGCCCAGGATAACTATCGCCAGGCGATGAAAAAGCTCGCCTCCGGGCGCGGCAACCTGCTGGTGCAGGCCGAGTCATTCCGTGGCCTGGGGGTCGAGGTTAAGCGCGGGATTAATCCTGATTTAGTCGAGCAGGCCACGGCGCAGGATGACGAATATCGCCTTGAGGAAGATGAAAATTCACCGCGGGAAGATGTGTTTAGCGCCGATTCCGAGCCTGCAGCGAGCGCAAACGAGCACGTCAGGCCAAGCTGAAACGTATGGGAAATGGCCTGAATCTGTTACACTCGCTGAACATTTTCTTGATAAGTAAGCGGGCATAGAGATGGTTGAGGATTCACAAGAAACAACGCATTTTGGCTTTCAGACGGTAGCCAAAGAGCAGAAGGCGGACATGGTGGCGCATGTATTCCATTCTGTCGCTGCAAAATATGATGTGATGAACGACTTAATGTCGTTCGGGATTCATCGCTTGTGGAAGCGCTTCACCATCGACTGCAGCGGCGTGCGTCGCGGGCAAACCGTGCTGGACTTAGCGGGCGGCACCGGCGACCTGACGGCGAAGTTTTCCCGTCTGGTGGGCGAAACCGGCCGCGTAATGCTCGCCGATATCAATGACTCGATGCTCAAAATGGGCCGCGAAAAACTGCGCAACATCGGTATTGTCGGTAACGTTGAGTACGTTCAGGCCAACGCCGAAGCGCTGCCGTTTGCGGATAACACCTTTGACTGCATCACCATCTCCTTTGGCCTGCGTAACGTTACCGATAAAGACAAAGCGCTGCGTTCAATGTACCGCGTGCTGAAACCGGGCGGACGTTTGCTGGTTCTGGAGTTTTCTAAACCGATTCTCGAACCACTGAGCAAAGCCTACGACGCTTATTCCTTCCACGTGCTGCCGAAAGTCGGCGAGCTGGTGGCAAACGATGCGGAAAGCTATCGCTATCTGGCGGAATCCATCCGCATGCATCCCGATCAGGATACCCTGAAAGGCATGATGCAGGAGGCGGGTTTTGAAAGCGTCGACTACTACAACCTGACGGCAGGTATTGTCGCGCTACACCGCGGCTATAAGTTCTGACAGGAGGGACGCTATGCCTTTCGCACCACTGGTTACCGCTGGCATCGAAACGGTTCTTAATACTTTTCTCTGGCGCGACCGCGCGCTTAAACCGGCGCGTCAGCGCCTGCTGGGGAAAGTGCTGCGCGTAGAGCTCAAAGAGCTGTCGGCGCCTGTCGTGCTGGCCTTTAGCGAGCAGCAAATCGACGTGCTCGGCGCGTGGGAAGGCGAAGCTGACTGTACCGTGATAACCCGCCTGAGCGTGCTGCCGCAGTTGCGTAACCGCCAACAACTGACCGCGCTGATTCGCAGCGGCGATCTGGAAGTACAGGGCGACCTGCAGGTTGTGCAGAACATGGTCGCACTTTGCGATCTGGCGGAGTTCGACCCGGCAGAGCTATTGGCGCCGTATACCGGCGATATCGTCGCTGAAGGGGTTGGCAAGGTGCTTCGCGGCGGCGCGCGCTTCCTGCTGCAGGGCGCGAAAAGCCAGCAGCGCTACGTCGCTGAAGCGATTACCGAAGAGTGGCGACTGGCGCCGGGGCCGTTGGAAATGGCCTGGTTTGCTGAAGAATCCGCCGCCGTTGAACGCGCGCTGGCCGCACTGGAAAAACGGCTGGAAACGCTGGAGGGCAAATGACGCCAGGAGAATTACGGCGCCTGTATTTTATCATCCGCACCTTTTTGAGTTACGGGCTTGATGAGCTCATTCCCAAAATGCGTATCACGTTGCCGCTGCGCATCTGGCGGCGAATGTTGTTCTGGATGCCGAATCGCCACAAAGATAAACCGCTGGGTCAACGCTTACGCCTGGCGCTGCAGGAGCTGGGCCCGGTGTGGATTAAGTTCGGCCAGATGCTCTCCACCCGCCGCGATCTGTTCCCGCCGCAAATCGCCGATCAACTGGCGCTGCTGCAGGATCGCGTCGCACCTTTCGATGGCAAATTGGCTAAACAACAGATCGAACAAGCGATGGGCGGGCTGCCCATTGAAGCCTGGTTCGATGATTTCGCCATTGAGCCGCTCGCTTCCGCCTCCATCGCCCAGGTCCATACCGCGCGCCTGAAAGACAACGGCAAAGAGGTCGTCATCAAGGTCATCCGCCCGGATATCCTGCCGGTGATCAAAGCGGACATGAAATTAATCTACCGCCTGGCGCGCTGGGTACCTCGTCTGCTGCCGGATGGCCGCCGTCTGCGCCCGCAAGAAGTCGTCCGCGAATATGAAAAAACGCTGATGGACGAGCTGAATCTGTTACGCGAGTCGGCTAACGCTATTCAGCTACGGCGCAATTTCGAAGATAGCCCAATGCTATACGTGCCGGAAGTCTATTCCGATTACTGCAGCGAAGGCATGATGGTGATGGAGCGGATCTACGGTATTCCGGTTTCCGACGTCGCTGCGCTGGAAGCCCAGGGCACCAACATGCAGTTGCTTGCGGAGCGTGGGGTGCAGGTCTTCTTTACCCAGGTGTTTCGCGACAGCTTTTTCCATGCGGATATGCATCCGGGTAATATTTTCGTTAGCTACGATCATCCGCATGACCCGCAATATATCGGTATCGACTGCGGTATCGTCGGCTCGCTGAACAAAGACGATAAGCGTTATCTCGCAGAAAACTTCATTGCTTTCTTCAACCGCGATTACCGTAAGGTTGCCGAGCTGCACGTCGATTCCGGCTGGGTGCCGCCGGATACCAACGTTGAAGAGTTTGAGTTTGCGATTCGCACCGTGTGCGAGCCCATCTTTGAAAAGCCGCTGGCGGAAATCTCCTTCGGCCACGTATTGCTGAATCTGTTTAATACCGCGCGGCGTTTCAATATGGAAGTCCAACCGCAGCTGGTTTTGCTTCAGAAGACATTACTTTACGTAGAAGGGGTAGGTCGTCAGCTCTATCCTCAGTTAGACTTGTGGAAAACGGCGAAGCCTTTTCTCGAGTCGTGGATTAAGGATCAGGTCGGTATTCCCGCGCTGGTGCGTGCGTTTAAAGAAAAAGCGCCGTTCTGGATTGAAAGGATGCCGGAAATTCCTGAGCTGGTGTACCAAAGCCTGCAGCAGAGCAAACAGCTGCAGACCAGCGTCGATACTATCGTGCGCGACTTCCAGGTGCGTCACGTGCGTCAGGGGCAGTCCCGCTATCTGTTTGGTATAGGCGCCGTTTTGCTTTTAAGCGGTACGCTGTTATTTATCCACCGCCCGGAGTGGGGCATGATGCCAGGCTGGCTGATGGCCGGCGGCGTCGTAACCTGGCTTATTGGTTGGCGAAAAACGCGCTGACAGGTTTCGCGTTTATTCTGGCGCATTGATTCTTGCGCGAAGTCATGTGAGCGGTCTGACAAAGAGGCGTCTCACCGGATGACGTGTATAATGCGCTCTCATCATTCATCATCTGTCATAGGGGAACGTGTATGGGTGGTATCAGTATTTGGCAGTTGTTAATTGTTGTCGTCATCGTAGTTCTGCTTTTCGGGACGAAGAAGCTGAGCTCGCTGGGTTCGGATTTAGGCGCATCGATCAAGGGCTTTAAAAAAGCGATGAGCGATGATGAGAAATCTGATAAATCCTCAGCCGATGCAGATTTTGCAGCGAAAACTATCGCTGATAAACAAGATGATGCGAAAAAAGACGAGACAAAACGCCACGACAAAGAGCAGGTGTAATTCGTGTTCGATATCGGTTTTAGTGAACTATTGCTGGTGTTCGTGATTGGCCTCATCGTATTGGGGCCACAGCGACTACCTGTCGCCGTCAAAACGGTGGCCAGCTGGATCCGTACGTTGCGCTCGCTGGCGACCACCGTACAAAATGAGCTTGCCCAGGAGCTAAAACTGCAGGAGTTTCAGGAGAGCCTGAAGAAGGTGGAGAAAGCCAGCCTGGATAATCTGACTCCGGAGCTCAAAGCCTCGATGGACGAGCTGCGTGAAGCAGCTGAATCTATGAAGCGTTCCTATACCGCCCACGATCCTGAAAAGGCCAGCGACGAAGCGAACACCATTCATAATCCGGTCGTCAAAGGTAGCGAAGCGCAGCGTCAGGATGTTACACCGGCAACGGCGGAACATCAGGTCAGCGCCCCGGCACATACCCCGGAGCCCGTTGCCGAGGAGCCATCCGTTTCGCCGGCTGAAGTCCCGGCGGCTAAGGAAAAAGCCGCCGCGGCAGTGCCAGATTCTTCCCCCGCATCGAGTGATAAAGCGTAAAAAATGGGCGTAGACGAGACTCAACCGTTAATTTCACATCTGATTGAGCTGCGTAAGCGTCTGCTCAACAGCATCATTGCCATCCTGGTGATCTTCCTGGCGTTGGTTTACTTCGCCAATGATATCTATCAACTGGTATCCGCTCCGCTTATCAGCAAAATGCCGGTAGGCGCGACGATGATCGCCACCGATGTCGCTTCTCCTTTCTTCACGCCGATCAAACTGACTTTTATGGTCTCGGTGATCCTGTCGGTGCCGGTCATTCTTTATCAGGTATGGGCATTCGTGGCGCCGGCGTTGTATAAGCATGAACGTCGGCTGGTCATGCCGCTGCTGGTTTCCAGTACGTTGCTGTTTTATATCGGTATGGCTTTCGCTTATTTCGTCGTGTTCCCGCTGGCATTCGGCTTCCTGACCCACGCCGCGCCGGAAGGGGTATTAGTTTCGACCGATATCCGTAGCTACCTCGATTTTGTCATGGCGCTGTTTATGGCTTTCGGCGTGTCGTTTGAAGTGCCGGTCGCCATCGTCCTGCTCTGCTGGATGGGCGTCACGACGCCGGAAGATTTACGTAAAAAACGGCCCTACGTGCTGGTGGGCGCCTTCGTGGTCGGTATGTTGCTGACGCCGCCGGATGTGTTCTCGCAAACGCTGTTGGCCATCCCCATGTATTGCCTGTTTGAAGTCGGGGTGTTCTTTGCCCGTTTCTACACCGGTAAACGCCTGACGCGTGACGAAGATGCCGCCGCCGAAGAGGCGGAGAGCAAAGAAGAGTAACAACGCCAACCGCCCGTCAGGGCGGTTGTCATATGGGAGTTATGATGTTTGATATTGGCGTAAATCTGACCAGCTCGCAGTTTTCCCGCGACCACGACGAGGTGGTTGCGCGCGCGCAGGCGGCAGGTGTCCATGGGATGTTGCTGACCGGCACCAATCTGCATGAAAGCCAGCAGGCGCGGCAGATGGCTGGCCGTTACGCCAACTGCTGGTCTACTGCGGGTGTACATCCGCACGATAGCAGCACCTGGACTGAGTCGGTGGCCGAAGAAATCCACGCGCTGGCCCGCCAGCCGCAGGTGGCGGCGATTGGCGAATGCGGTCTTGATTTCAACCGTAATTTCTCAACGCCGCAGGAACAAGAGAAGGCATTCAGCGCCCAGCTGGCGCTGGCGGCCGAGCTCTCAATGCCGGTATTTTTACACTGCCGCGACGCCCATCAACGGTTCCTTGAGCTGCTGGAGCCGTGGCTCAATAAACTGCCCGGCGCCGTGTTGCACTGCTTTACCGGTAGCCGCGAGGAAGTGATTCAGTGTCTTGATAGAGGTTTATTTATCGGTATCACCGGTTGGGTGTGCGATGAGCGGCGGGGACTGGAGCTTCGTGAACTGTTGCCGGCGATCCCGGCGGAACGTCTGCTGCTGGAGACCGATGCGCCATATCTATTACCGAGGGATATGAAGCCGAAGCCCTCCTCGCGGCGCAACGAGCCCGCTCATCTGCCGCATATTCTGGCAAGCGTAGCGGGCTGGCGAGGCGAGGAAACGCAATGGCTGGAGGAGGTTACGGATGCGAACGTCAGGAAGCTGTTTGGCGTGCGCTTTTAACCGCGCCGTCAGATTTTATAGAAGTCGGTATTTTTAACGCTTTGCAGGACCTGTTTATTCAACAGATTGAGGAGCAGCATTGAACGGGCTTCGCCGTCGGGCTCGGTGAAAATAGCCTGCAGCCCTTCAAAAGCACCGTCGGTGATTAACACGCTGTCGCCTTCATGAGGCGTTTCCGGGTCGGTAATACCTTCCGGTTTATAGATGGAAAGCTGGTGAATCACCTCTGAAGGGACCACTGCCGGTTGGGCGCCAAAACGGACGAAACTGTTCACCCCTCGGGTAGCGCTGATGGTGGTGGTATGAATGATCTCGGGATCGAATTCGACGAACAGATAGTTTGGGAACAGGGGCTCGCTGACCGTAGTACGTTTACCACGGATGATTTTTTCCAGCGCGATCGTCGGCATCAGGCAATTGACTGCCTGACGTTCAAGGTGTTCCTGGGCGCGCTGAAGCTGCCCACGTTTGCAATAAAGTAAGTACCAGGCTTGCATAATGACTCTTTCCGCTTTACTACCTGCAAGCATAACAAAAGCCTGGAACAATCGCGAAAACCATTATAAGCGAAAGCGTAAATAGCCTGTTCATTTACGCTTATTTAACAAAAGTACAGCATCGTTGCGGCGAAAATCGTATAATCAGCCGCTTGTATAGAGGTCAATAATAACTCCATGAAATACCACGATCTACGCGACTTTCTGACATTACTTGAGCAGCAGGGCGAGCTAAAACGGATAACCCTGCCGGTCGACCCGCATCTGGAAATTACCGAAATTGCCGACCGCACCCTGCGTGCCGGCGGCCCGGCGCTGCTGTTTGAAAACCCGAAAGGCTACTCGATGCCGGTGCTGTGCAACCTGTTTGGCACGCCGCGTCGTGTGGCGCTGGGGATGGGCCAGGAAGACGTCAGTTCGCTACGGGAAGTCGGGAAGCTATTGGCCTTTCTGAAAGAGCCGGAGCCGCCAAAAGGCTTCCGCGATCTGTTTGATAAGCTGCCGCAGTTCAAGCAAGTGTTGAATATGCCGACCAAACGCCTGCGCGGCGCGCCTTGTCAGCAAAAAATCATCCAGGGCGATGATGTCGATCTCAACAACATACCGATTATGACCTGCTGGCCGGAAGATGCCGCGCCGCTGATTACCTGGGGGCTGACGGTGACCCGCGGCCCGCACAAGGAGAGGCAAAATCTGGGTATTTATCGCCAGCAGCTGATCGGCAAAAATAAACTCATCATGCGTTGGTTGTCCCACCGCGGCGGCGCGCTCGATTTTCAGGAGTGGTGCGCGGCGCATCCCGGCGAACGTTTTCCGGTTTCCGTGGCGCTTGGCGCCGATCCGGCGACCATTCTGGGCGCGGTGACGCCGGTTCCTGATACCCTGTCGGAATACGCTTTCGCAGGCTTGCTGCGCGGCACCAAGACCGAAGTGGTGAAGTGCGTTTCCAATGACCTTGAAGTGCCGGCCAGCGCGGAAATCGTGCTTGAAGGCTACATTGAGGCCGGCGAGATGGCGCCGGAAGGGCCATACGGCGATCATACCGGCTACTACAATGAAGTAGACAGCTTCCCGGTATTTACGGTGACCCATATTACCCAGCGCGAAGACGCGATTTATCATTCGACCTATACCGGTCGTCCGCCGGATGAACCCGCGGTGCTGGGCGTGGCGCTGAACGAAGTCTTTGTGCCGATTCTGCAAAAGCAGTTCCCGGAAATCGTCGATTTCTATCTGCCGCCGGAAGGGTGTTCCTATCGCCTGGCGGTGGTGACCATGAAAAAACAGTACGCAGGCCATGCCAAGCGCGTGATGATGGGCGTCTGGTCGTTCCTGCGCCAGTTCATGTATACCAAGTTCGTGATTGTCTGCGACGATGACGTGAACGCGCGCGACTGGAATGACGTGATTTGGGCGATTACTACCCGTATGGACCCGGCTCGTGATACGGTACTGGTAGAAAATACGCCAATAGATTATCTGGATTTTGCCTCGCCGGTTTCCGGCCTGGGTTCAAAAATGGGGCTGGATGCCACAAATAAATGGCCTGGCGAAACCCAGCGTGAATGGGGTCGTCCAATCAAAAAAGATCCTGAGGTGACGGCGCGTATCGACGCCATCTGGGATGAACTGGCCATCTTTAAATAACAGTAAGCGGGGCTAACGCCGCTGTTTTGCTCTATAGACCCGACAGAGGGGACGCATGACAACCTTAAGCTGTAAAGTGACCTCGGTGGAGGCGATTACCGATACCGTGTATCGCGTTCGATTAGTACCGGAAGCGGCATTTTCTTTCCGCGCCGGCCAGTATCTGATGGTAGTGATGGATGAGCGCGACAAGCGTCCGTTCTCTATGGCTTCCACGCCGTCAGAGCACGAGTTTATCGAGCTGCATATCGGTGCTTCTGAACTCAATCTGTATGCGATGGCGGTGATGGATCGCATTCTGAAAGAGCGTGAAATTGAGGTTGATATTCCGCATGGCGAAGCGTGGCTGCGCGATGACGAAGATCGCCCGCTGATTCTGATCGCCGGCGGTACCGGATTCTCTTATGTGCGTTCTATTCTGTTAACCGCGCTGGCGCGTAACCCGGATCGCGATATCGCCATTTATTGGGGCGGCCGCGAGGCTAAGCATCTGTACGATCTGGCCGAGCTGGAAGCGTTAAGCATCAAGCATCCGAATCTGCGCATCGAGCCGGTGGTCGAGCAGCCGGAAGAAGGGTGGCGTGGTCGCTCCGGTACGGTACTCACCGCCGTGCTGCAGGATTACGGTACGCTGGCCGAGCATGATATTTACATTGCCGGTCGTTTTGAGATGGCCAAAATTGCCCGCGATCTGTTCTGTAATGAGCGCGGCGCGCGTGAAGATCGCCTGTTTGGCGATGCGTTTGCGTTTATCTGAAAATAAAAAACCCGCCCCTGACAGGCGGGAAGAACGGCAACTAAACCCCCTCTAATCCATTATTGCCTGTTGGCTGGCAGGCAATAATGGCATCGAGTTTTTTCCTACATCCGCTCGAATACGGTGGCGATCCCCTGGCCTAAGCCGATACACATGGTCGCCAGACCGAACTGCGCGTCTTTGCGTTCCATCTGGTTAATCAGCGTGGTGCTAATACGCGCTCCGGAACAGCCTAGCGGATGTCCGAGCGCGATCGCGCCGCCGTTAAGGTTGATCTTCTCGTCGATCTGCTCCATTAAGCCCAGATCTTTAATACACGGCAGGATCTGCGCGGCAAACGCTTCATTCATTTCAAAGACGTCGATATCGCTGGTGGATAATCCCGCTTTTTTCAGCGCCATCTTTGAGGCCGGAACCGGGCCATAACCCATAATGGACGGATCGCAGCCGACCACCGCCATTGAACGGACGCGAGCGCGCGGCTTCAGCCCCAGCTCGCGGGCGCGGCTTTCGCTCATCAGCAGCATGGCCGCCGCGCCGTCGGAAAGCGCGGAAGAGGTACCTGCCGTTACCGTGCCGGTCACCGGATCGAAAGCCGGTCTCAGCGCCGCCAGCGCTTCTACGGTGGTTTCCGGGCGGATCACTTCGTCATAATTAAAGGATTTCAGCACGCCATCGGCATCGTGGCCGCCGGTCGGGATAATCTCCGCCTTGAATGCCCCGGATTGCGTCGCCGCCCAGGCGCGAGCGTGGGAACGTGCGGCGAATTGATCCTGCATTTCACGGCTAATGCCGTGTAGACGCGCCAGCATTTCCGCGGTCAGCCCCATCATACCGGCGGCTTTCGCCACGTTACGGCTAAGGCCCGGATGGAAATCGACACCATGACTCATTGGCACATGGCCCATGTGCTCAACGCCGCCAATCAGGCAGACACTGGCGTCGCCGGTCATGATCATACGGGCGGCATCGTGCAGCGCCTGCATGGAGGAACCGCACAGGCGGTTAACCGTTGTTGCCGGTACCGAGTGCGGTATTTCCGCCAACAGCGCGGCGTTACGCGCAATGTTGAAACCCTGCTCCAGCGTTTGTTGCACGCAGCCCCAGTAAATATCGTCAATCGCGCTCGCCTCAAGGGACGGGTTACGCGAGAGCAGGCTTCGCATCAGGTGTGCGGAGAGGTCTTCCGCACGCACGTTGCGAAAGGCGCCGCCCTTTGAACGGCCCATCGGGGTGCGAATTGCATCGACAATGACAACCTGTTCCATTGTGACTCCTTAAGCCGTTTTCAGTTCGCCAACCGGACGGGCTGGTTCTACTGGAGGATAATACGCTTCGTTATGACGGGCCTTATTACGCAGACCCTCCGGCACGGCATAAAGCGGGCCGAGGTGCTGGTATTGCTGCGCCATATCGAGATATTTTGCGCTGCCGATGGTGTCCAGCCAGCGGAATGCGCCGCCGTGGAATGGAGGGAAGCCCAGGCCGTATACCAGCGCCATATCCGCTTCCGCCGGGCTGGCGATAATGCCTTCTTCCAGGCAGCGAACAACTTCGTTAACCATTGGGATCATCATGCGGGCGATAATCTCTTCATCGCTGAAATCGCGCTTCGGCTGGCTGACTTCGGCCAGCAGACTATCGACTGCGGCATCTTCTTCTTTCTTCGGCTTACCTTTACTGTCTTCTTTATAACGCCAGAAACCGAGGCCGTTCTTCTGGCCGAAACGGCTGGCGTCAAACAGCGCGTCGATAGCATCGCGATAATCTTTCTGCATCCGCTGTGGGAACCCCGCCGCCATTACCGCCTGAGCATGGTGCGCGGTATCGATGCCGACAACATCCAGCAGATAGGCCGGGCCCATCGGCCAGCCAAACTGTTTTTCCATCACTTTGTCGACTTTGCGGAAATCCGCGCCGTCGCGCAGCAGCTGGCTGAAGCCTGCGAAATAGGGGAACAGGACGCGGTTAACGAAGAAGCCGGGGCAATCATTCACCACGATCGGTGTTTTGCCCATTTTGCTGGCCCAGGCCACGACTTTGGCAATGGTCTTGTCCGAAGTTTTCTCGCCGCGGATCACTTCAACCAGCGGCATGCGATGTACCGGGTTAAAGAAGTGCATACCGCAGAAATTCTCCGGGCGCTGCAGAACGCTGGCCAGCTCGCTGATAGGAATCGTTGAGGTGTTGGAAGCCAGCACGGTGTCCGGACGCACTTTCTCTTCGGTTTCCGCCAGTACCGCTTTCTTCACTTTCGGGTTTTCCACCACCGCTTCAACGACGATGTCCACGCGGTCAAAACCGCTGTATTCCAGCGTTGGCTGAATGGTGCTAATCACTCCGGCCAGCTTCAGGCCGTCGATTTTTCCGCGTTCCAGCTGTTTATTCAGCAGCTTCGCCGCTTCGGTCATGCCAAGGGTCAGCGATTTGTCGCTAATGTCTTTCATCACCACCGGCACGCCTTTCCAGGCTGACTGGTAAGCAATGCCGCCACCCATAATGCCGGCGCCTAATACGGCAGCGTGCTTCGGCGTCTCGACATCTTTGGTCAGCTTTTTCGCTTTCGCTTTGACGTACTGGTCGTTAAGGAAGATACCGACCAGTGCGCGCGCTTCGTTGGTGTGCGCCAGCGGAACAAAACTTTGGTTTTCCAGCTTCAGCGCGTCATCACGGCCAAGACGCGCGGCGGCTTCGATGGTTTTTACCGCGGTGATCGGCGCCGGGTAATGTTTTCCGGCGGTTTGTGCGACCATACCTTTGGCAATAGTGAAGCTCATGGCGGCTTCAATTTTGCTGAGCTTCAGCGGCTCCAGTTTCGGCTGACGTTTGGTTTTCCAGTCCAGGTCGCCATTAATCGCCTGGCGCAGAATCGCCAGCGCGCCGTCATGCAGTTTTTCCGCGGCAACAATGCCGTCAATGAGGCCAATTTTCAGCGCTTGATCGGCACCGACGTCTTTACCGGCGGCAATAATTTCCAGCGCGCTATCGGCGCCGAGCAGGCGCGGCAGACGTACGGAACCGCCGAAGCCAGGCATAATGCCCAACTTGGTTTCCGGCAGGCCGATGCGCAGATCCGGCGTGGCGAGGCGATAGTCGGTCGCCAGTACGCATTCGCAGCCGCCGCCCAGCGCGTAGCCGTTAACCGCTGACAGAGTAGGGACCGGTAAATCTTCCAGACGATTGAAGACGCTGTTGGCGAAGTGCAGCCACTGGCTCAACTGTTCTTCCGGCACCAGGAATAGTGAAAGGAATTCGGTGATATCGGCGCCGACAATAAAGGCCGCTTTTTCAGAGCGCAGCAGCAGCCCTTTGAGATCTTTTTGTTTTTCGAGTACGTCCAGCGCGTGACCGAGGCTGGCAACGGTTGCAGTATCAAGCTTGTTAACCGAGCCGGGGGCGTCGAAAACCAGTTCGGCAATGCCATCTTCCAGCCAGTCGAGGTACAGGGTGTCGCCTTTGTAGAGCATGTCAGTCTCCTGAATCCAGCAATATGATCTGGTCATACCAGATGACTCGGAGTGTGGAATTTATGTTAAGAAAATGCAAATTACTCTTTAAATAATTGCTGGTCGGATCACATCCGGTAGAAATCACCCGGCCTGGAGCCAATGTGCTAAGATGCGGAGAATCACGATCCAATAAAAGCAAAGGATAAAAGATGGAATCACTGGCCGCGCTTTATAAAAATCATATCGTTACCCTACAAGAACGTACCCGCAAAGTTTTAGATCGCTTCAAGCTGGATGCTCTGCTTATCCACTCCGGCGAGCTGATCAATGTCTTCCTCGACGATCATCCGTATCCGTTTAAGGTTAACCCGCAGTTTAAGGCGTGGGTGCCGGTGACCCAGGTGCCAAACTGCTGGCTGCTGGTGGATGGCGTGAATAAACCGAAACTGTGGTTCTATCTGCCGGTCGATTACTGGCACAACGTTGAGCCGCTGCCGACCTCTTTCTGGACTGAGGAAGTGGATGTTATTGCGTTGCCGAAAGCCGATGGCATTGGCGGTCAACTGCCCGCGGCGCGTGGCAACATAGCGTATATCGGCCCGGTGCCGGAACGTGCTTTAGGTCTGGAGATCGCGGCAGACAAAATCAACCCGAAAGGCGTTATCGACTATCTGCACTATTATCGCGCTTACAAAACCGACTATGAGCTGGCCTGTATGCGTGAAGCGCAGAAATCGGCGGTGAACGGCCATCGCGCGGCCCACGAAGCTTTCCAGTCGGGGATGAGCGAGTTCGATATTAATCAGGCTTACCTGACGGCGACCGGTCATCGCGATACCGACGTCCCTTACAGCAATATCGTGGCGCTGAATGAGCATGCGGCCGTATTGCACTACACCAAGCTGGATCACCGTGCGCCAACCGAAATGCGTAGCTTCTTGTTGGATGCGGGCGCAGAGTACAACGGCTATGCCGCGGACCTGACTCGTACCTGGGCAGGCCACAGCGACAACGATTTCGCGCAGCTGATTAAAGACGTTAACGACGAGCAACTGGCGCTGATTAGCACCATGAAGGCTGGCACCAGCTACGTTGATTACCATATTCAGTTCCATCAGCGCATCGCAAAGCTGCTGCGTAAACACCAGCTAGTGACCGGCATGAGCGAAGAGGCGATGGTGGAAAACGATCTGACCGGGCCGTTTATGCCACATGGGATTGGTCATCCGCTGGGCCTGCAGGTTCATGATGTCGCCGGTTTCATGCAAGACGATACCGGTACGCATCTGGCGGCGCCGTCGAAGTATCCTTACCTGCGCTGCACCCGTATTCTCGAACCGCGTATGGTGTTGACTATCGAACCAGGAATCTACTTTATTGAGTCGCTGTTGGCGCCATGGCGTGAAGGGCAGTTCAGCAAGCACTTCAACTGGCAGAAAATTGAAGCCATGAAGCCGTTTGGCGGGATTCGTATCGAAGATAACGTGGTGGTTCACGAAAACAGCATCGAAAATATGACGCGCGACCTGAAACTGGCGTAATGGAAAGTTGGTTGGTGCCGGCCGCGCCGGTGAGCGTTGTTGAAGAGATCAAAAAGAGCCGTTTCATCACGCTGTTGGCGCATACCGACGGCGTGGCGGCGGCGAAAGCGTTTGTCGAATCGGTCAGGGCTGAGCACCCGGACGCTCGTCACCACTGCGTGGCATGGGTTGCCGGGCCTCCTGATGATTCACAGCAGCTGGGTTTCTCTGACGATGGCGAACCGGCGGGAACGGCAGGTAAACCCATGCTGGCGCAGCTGATGGGCAGCGGCGTCGGCGAGATAACCGCGGTGGTGGTGCGCTACTACGGTGGTATTCTGCTGGGTACCGGCGGTCTGGTGAAGGCCTATGGCGGCGGTGTCCATCAGGCGCTTGCGCAGTTGAAAACGCAGCGCAAGACGCCGTTAACCGCATATACTTTGCAATGTGAATACGGACAGCTGGCCGGGGTAGAAGCGTTGCTGGCGCAGTTCTCGGGCATTATTGTGGAAAGCGAATATCAGGCGTCTGTGCAACTGCGCGTCGCGCTTCCGCAAGCTGAAGTGGCCTCTTTTTCGACAAAACTGGCTGATTTTAGTCGTGGTTCATTGCAATTACTGAAGATTGACGAATAATCCCCACCTGATTTTTTTGTAACCCAAAGGAAGCGCCAGAGATGCATTTTCGCGCGATAACCCGAATCGTTGGACTGTTGGTCATCTTATTTTCGGGGACAATGATTGTCCCGGGATTAGTGGCCTTGATATATCGCGATGGCGCGGGGCGAGCTTTCACCCAAACCTTCTTTGTTGCCCTGGCGATTGGCTCCATGCTGTGGTGGCCGAACCGCAAGCAAAAAGGCGAACTGAAATCCCGCGAGGGGTTTCTGATTGTCGTGCTGTTCTGGACCGTGTTGGGCAGCGTCGGTGCGTTACCGTTTATCTTTGCTGAACAGCCTAATCTGACGGTGACGGATGCCTTTTTTGAATCCTTCTCCGGCTTAACCACTACCGGCGCGACGACGCTGGTGGGACTGGACTCACTGCCTCATGCCATCCTGTTCTATCGCCAGATGCTGCAGTGGTTCGGCGGTATGGGGATCATCGTGCTGGCGGTGGCGATTTTGCCTATCCTCGGCGTCGGTGGGATGCAGCTCTACCGGGCGGAAATGCCGGGCCCGTTGAAAGACAATAAAATGCGCCCGCGTATTGCCGAGACGGCAAAAACGCTGTGGCTTATTTATGTCTTATTAACCGTCGCCTGCGCATTGGCGCTGTGGTTTGCCGGAATGCCGGCATTCGACGCGATTGGTCATAGCTTTGCGACCATCGCTATCGGCGGCTTCTCAACTCACGATGCCAGCGTCGGCTACTTTAATAGCCCGATGATTAACTCCATCATCGCCATCTTCCTGCTGATCTCCGGCTGTAACTATGGCCTGCACTTTTCGCTATTAAGTGGACGCAGTTTGCGGGTTTACTGGCGTGACCCGGAATTCAGAATGTTTATCGGTGTTCAGCTAACCCTGGTTATCGTCTGTACACTGGTATTGTGGCTACATAATGTCTACGGCTCGGTGTTAACAACGCTGAACCAGGCGTTCTTCCAGGTGGTATCGATGGCGACGACCGCTGGGTTTACTACCGATAGTATTGCGCGTTGGCCACTGTTCTTGCCGGTATTGCTGCTATGCTCTGCGTTTATCGGCGGCTGCGCCGGGTCAACGGGCGGTGGCTTAAAGGTCATTCGTATCCTGTTGCTGTTTAAGCAGGGGAATCGTGAGCTTAAGCGCCTGGTGCACCCGAATGCGGTCTATAGCATTAAGCTAGGCAACCGTGCGCTACCGGAACGTATTCTGGAAGCCGTGTGGGGATTTTTTTCCGCCTATGCGCTGGTCTTTATCATTAGTATGCTGGCTATTATTGCGACTGGGGTTGATGACTTCTCTGCCTTTGCTTCAGTTGTGGCGACATTGAACAACCTGGGGCCTGGTCTTGGGGTCGTTGCTGATAACTTTGCGACAATGAACCCGGTCGCGAAATGGATCCTGATTGCTAACATGCTGTTTGGTCGTCTGGAAGTGTTCACCTTATTGGTGCTCTTTACTCCCACTTTCTGGCGCGAATAACAGGAGTGCTCGTGAAAACTTTAATTCTTTTCTCCACCCGGGATGGGCAGACCCGTGAAATTGCCTCCTACCTGGCTTCTGAACTCAAAGAGCTGGGGGTTGATGCGGATACTGTGAACCTGAACCGTACCGAGACGGTTGAGTGGCATCATTACGATCGGGTGGTGATTGGCGCTTCTATTCGCTACGGGCACTTTCATCCAGCGCTGGATCGCTTTGTGAAAAAGCATCTGGCATCTCTGCAGGCGTTGCCGGGGGCGTTCTTCTCGGTAAACCTGGTGGCGCGCAAACCGGAAAAGCGCACCCCGCAAACCAACAGCTATACGCGCAAGTTTCTCCTTAACTCGCCGTGGCAGCCGCAGAGCTGCGCGGTATTTGCCGGTGCGCTGCGTTATCCGCGATATCGCTGGTACGATCGAATGATGATTCGCTTAATTATGAAGATGACCGGCGGGGAAACGGATACCAGTAAAGAAGTGGTTTATACCGATTGGCCGCAGGTTGCCAGATTTGCCCGAGAAATCGCGCAAATGACGAGCAAATAGCGCGTAAAACTCGCGTTATGGTGGAAAATCGAGCGAACGAAAAGTTTTTTTAAATTTCCTCTTGTCACTTCAGAATTACTCCCTATAATGCGCCACCACTGACACGGAACAACGGCAAACAAGCCGCCGGGTCAGCGGGGTTCCGGTGAGAACC
>NZ_JBXUNG010000015.1:0-83681 GCF_057196925.1 Klebsiella sp. SYXHC3
GGTGGCGCTGCGCTTACCGGGGCTACAGACCCGTAGCCCGGAAAAGGTGCGCAGCACCGCCTCCGGGGAAATCCCACCTATATCACCGCTATTGCCTCTCTAACCAACTCGCAATAAACGTCGCGATCTGTGGAATATTATTTAAATCCAACAGCGGAAGTGACGTCACTATGGGCACATCGCTGGCCACGGCGATCGTATGTTCATCAATCACTAGCTCTTCTACAAGATGTCCGCTATTTTGCCGGAAAAGCAGGATCTTCGGCACAGGTTCATGCTTAAAACCCTCCACCAAAACGAAATCCAATTTGTCAGGATCCATTCTGCTTACCAGCCATTGAAGATCTAATTCGGGTTCATCTGGGGTTTCTGTCATCAGCGCCCAACGCTGCTTACTGGCGACAATAGTTTGTGAAGCGCCAGCTTTGCGCAACTCATAACTATCCTTGCCAGGTTTATCGACATCCATATTGTGATGAGTATGCTTTATTAGCCCCGGCCGCAATCCTTTAGCGCAGAGTTCAGGGATAAGGCGTTTTAATAACGTTGTTTTCCCGGTACCGCTCCATGCGGCGATCGCCAGTAAGGGGATCATGATGACTCCTGCATCTGCTGCAACTCATCCAATGTATTTACATTGATGAACGCTGATTTCACATCGCTGAAATTCACCGGGTGCCCACCTACTTGACGCATAAAGACCATCACCCGGCGTTCTCCATGAGCCAGATAAGTCTCCAGTTCCGGAATGATTTGACGATGAACTAATGCAACGGCGGGATGATCGCGCTCGCCATCGTGTACCCAAACCACCGGCGCTGAAGCTTTCTGTTGTAGAAAGCGCTCGACCAGAAAAGAGGGGATGAACGGCGTGTCGCAGGGGCAAAATACAAACCATGGGCTATCTACCTGCTGCATAACGGCAAGCATTCCGGCCAGTGGGCCTGGAAAATCAGCTTGGGTATCGCGATAAACGGCATATCCGCTAGTATGCCAATACTCAAGATTGCGATTAGCGCTAATCACTAATCTGCCTACCTGCGGCTCTAATGAATCCGCAACGTGACGCCAGAGAGGACGACCATTCAGCAACTGCAATCCCTTATCAACACCGCCCATGCGCGTAGCTCTTCCACCCGCCAGCACGACGCCGGTTATTGCCTCGCTTTGCATATTAATATCGCCTCTTTCATTGTGGGATTGACCCTGTTAACTTGTCCCTATCAAGAGTAAGGAGCATGACTATGAAATGTAAACGCCTGAATGAAGTAATTGAGCTTCTCCAGCCAGCCTGGCAAAAAGAACCTGAACTGAACCTGATGCAATTCTTGCAGAAACTGGCGGCTGAAGCAGGTTACAAAGGTGAACTAGCCGATCTTTCTGATGATATTCTGATTTATCACCTGAAGATGCGTGACTCATCGAAAGAGGCTGTCATCCCGGGTATTCAGAAAGATTATGAAGAGGATTTTAAAACCGCACTGTTACGCGCGCGCGGTGTTATTAAAGAGTAAAAGGTTGTAAGTGCTGCCGCGAAACCGGCTACGAGATGATATCCTGAAGCATTCGTACGATTATCGGATGTCAGGATGCACGATAAGGCTTTTACTTTTCAGACGCTTCACCCGGATACCATCATTGATGGATTATTCGATCTGGGAATGCGGGTCGACTCCGGTCTGACCCCGCTTAATAGCTATGAGAACCGTGTTTACCAGTTTCAGGACGAAGATCGCCGCCGCTACGTGGTGAAGTTCTATCGTCCTGAACGCTGGTCTGCAGAACAGATCCTCGAAGAACATCAGTTTGCGCTTCAACTCGTAGAAGATGAAGTGCCCGTTGCCGCGCCGCTCTTATTTAACGACAGCACGCTACATCAACATCAAGGATTCTTCTTTGCCGTCTTCCCAAGCCTCGGTGGCCGCCAGTTCGAAGCGGATAATCTTGACCAAATAGAATGGGTCGGGCGCTATCTTGGCCGCCTGCACCAGACCGGTCGTAAGCAGCGTTTTAATGCGCGCCCGGAGATTGGCGTACAAGAATATCTGTTGGAACCACGTCAGGTATTCGAACAGGCGACGCTTATTCCATCTGGCCTGAAGGCTGATTTCCTGGGTGCGGCTGATAAACTCATCGATGCCGTCAGGGCGCAGTGGCACGGGCGTGCGGATACGCTTCGTCTACATGGCGACTGCCACGCCGGTAATATCCTGTGGCGCGATGGTCCGCTGTTTGTTGATTTAGATGATGCCCGCAGTGGCCCGGCGGTACAGGATCTCTGGATGCTGCTGAATGGCGATAAAGCCGAACAGCGCATGCAGCTGGAGACCATCATTGAGGCTTATGAAGAATTCAGTCCGTTCAACACGGACGAAATCGCTCTCATCGAACCTTTACGCGCCATGCGTTTAGTTTATTATCTGGCGTGGCTGCTCAGGCGTTGGGACGATCCTGCTTTCCCTATAAATTTCCCATGGTTAACCGGGGAAGATTATTGGCGCGGGCAGACTGAAACATTTCTTGAGCAGGTGAAGGTTCTGCAGGAACCCCCTCTTCAGTTAACGCCAATGTATTAATGTGATATATCAGGAGAGAAATAATCATGAAAAAAATTTGGCTGGCGCTGGCTGGTATGATTCTGGCTTTCAGTGCATCCGCTGCCCAGATCACCGACGGCAAGCAGTACACCACCCTTGATAAGCCGGTTGCAGGTGAACCTCAGGTCCTTGAGTTCTTCTCATTCTACTGCCCGCACTGCTATCAGTTTGAAGAAGTGCTGCACGTTTCCGACAATGTACGTCAGAAACTGCCTGAAGGCACCAAAATGACCAAGTATCACGTTGAATTCCTGGGCCCGTTGGGTAAAGACCTGACCCAGGCGTGGGCTGTGGCGATCGCGCTGGGCGTTGAAGATAAAGTAACCGCGCCGATGTTTGAAGCGGTACAGAAAACCCAAACCGTGCAGTCCACTGCCGACATCCGTAAAGTCTTCGTTGATGCGGGCGTTAAAGGTGAAGATTACGACGCGGCATGGAACAGCTTTGTGGTGAAGTCTCTGGTCGCCCAGCAAGAGAAAGCCGCAGCCGATTTACAGCTGCAGGGCGTTCCGGCGATGTTTGTTAATGGTAAATACCAGCTGAACCCGCAGGGTATGGATACCAGCAATATGGACGCGTTTGTTTCCCAGTACGCAGATACGGTGAAACAACTGGTTGAAAAGAAATAAAAAAAAAGCCGGTCACTGACCGGCTTTTTTTATCGACTCTATAGTCACGACTTTTCGTTACCCTGCATAATGTCAGTGAGCTGACGATCTTTTTCTTCCCAAAGCCCATTCAGCCAGCGCTGGAAACCGCGCTTAAAGTTTTTATCATTGACGTAATCACCGTGTAGTTCCTCGCCAATCGGCACCAGATTAATACGTACCACGATACGTGTCAGGCGGCCGCTTAACATATCGTAAAACGGCCTGGCATTATTATCCGGATAGCACAGCGTAACGTTCAGTAGCTTATCGAACTGTGCGCCGAGGACGTTTAACGCCATCGCAATGCCCGCAGCTTTAGGCGGCAACAGGTTGTGGTAAGGCGAGCGCGTCTCGCGCTTCTTTTCAGCGGTAAACCTTGAACCTTCAACGAAGTTGACAATGGTTGTCGGATGAGAGCGGAATTTTTCACATGAGCGGCGAGTCGTTTCGACGTCTTTACCGCGACGTTCCGGGTGGCGCAGTAAGTAGCCGCGCGAATAGCGGCGCATAAAAGGCATATCAAGCGCCCAGCAGGCCAGGCCGATAAACGGTACCCAGGCCAACTGCTGCTTGAGGAAGTATTTATTCATCGGGATATGCTTGCGAAACAGAACGCAGAGCACCACGATGTCCGCCCAGCTATGATGGTTGCTGATAAGCAGATACCAGTTCTTTTTATTCAGCCCTTCCAGCCCCTGAATATCCCATTTCAACCATGGGTTGAGATGCAGCAGCAGCGCCAGTCCTTCGCACCAGCAATACATCATAAAATTGCAAAAAACGGAAATAGAACGCCATACCGCCGGGATAGGTACCAGCAGTTTAATCAGTCCGGCGATGATAATCGGTACGGAACAGATAACGGTGACTAAGATGGTAAGGGCGATACTCAGCGGGAGCGTTATCGCAGCGAGTAATCTCGACATAGTTAGTTTATTCAGAAAGTTAGGCCGGCAAAGAACCTTCTTAAGCCGCGCAAGAGGCTGATTTTACCAGAAAACGCGGTAAATAACGGGTCTTACCAGAACAGAAAAAAACGCGAATCTTATATCCACATGGAACATTGAGTCATCATGAATTGCATATAGCCTTGGGGGAAGATTTAATTCTTTGATATATAATGAGTTATAAGATGACATATTACATGGCTTAGGCTTTTTTGGCTGAGGCGATAAAACTATACACAAAGTTATCCACAGATAATATTGTGCAGCGATTCCCCTCTGCGATGAATCTTTTCGGCTAAATGCGGGAAAAATTCAGGATTTCATGCCCGTCTGTGGCATCCTTTACCCATAATCTGATAAACAGGCACGGAAATTATGGTTCAGATCCCAGAAAACCCTCTCATCCTCGTCGACGGCTCCTCTTACCTATATCGGGCTTACCACGCCTTCCCACCGCTAACCAATAGCGCCGGGGAGCCTACCGGCGCTATGTACGGCGTGCTGAATATGTTGCGTAGCCTGATCCTGCAGTATCAGCCGACGCATGCCGTCGTGGTATTTGATGCCAAAGGGAAAACCTTCCGTGACGAATTGTTTGAGCATTACAAATCACATCGTCCGCCGATGCCGGACGATCTACGTGCGCAGATTGAACCGCTGCACAAGATGGTGAAGGCGATGGGGCTGCCGCTGATGGCGGTGCCTGGCGTTGAAGCGGATGACGTTATCGGCACGCTGGCCCGCGAGGCGGAAAAAGTGGGCCGCCCGGTACTGATCAGCACCGGTGATAAAGATATGGCGCAACTGGTGACGCCGGGCATTACCTTAATCAACACCATGACCAACACTATCCTCGGCCCGGAAGAGGTCGTGAATAAGTACGGCGTACCGCCGGAACTGATTATTGATTTCCTCGCGCTGATGGGCGACTCCTCGGATAACATACCTGGCGTCCCGGGCGTTGGGGAAAAAACGGCGCAGGCGCTACTGCAGGGTTTGGGTGGTCTGGATACGCTCTATGCAGAACCGGAAAAAATCGCCGGGCTGACCTTCCGCGGCGCGAAAACGATGGCGGCGAAGCTGGAGCAGAACAAAGAGGTGGCCTACCTCTCTTATCAACTCGCAACGATAAAAACCGATGTTGAACTGGATCTGGGTTGCGAAGAGCTGTTAGTTGCGCAGCCGGCGGCAGATGAACTGCTGGCGTTGTTTAAGCAATATGAATTCAAACGTTGGATCACCGATGTCGAATCCGGCAAATGGCTACAGGGGAAAGGCGCTAAACCAGCGGCGAAACCAGCTGAAGCCGCGGTAATTATGGAAGAAGAGGTCGCCGCGACGCTCTCTTCTGAGCATTATGTGACAATCCTGGATGAAGCGACGCTGGTCGAATGGATTGCCAGATTGAAGAAAGCGCCGCTATTCGCTTTTGATACCGAAACGGATAGCCTCGATAACATTTCCGCCAATATGGTGGGTCTGTCATTCGCGATTGAGCCTGGCGTCGCGGCTTATGTGCCGGTGGCCCATGATTATCTCGACGCGCCGGACCAGATCCCACGTGAACGCGTGCTGGAGCTGCTCAAGCCGCTGCTGGAAGATGACAAGGTGCTAAAAGTAGGGCAAAACCTGAAGTACGATCGCGGCATCCTGGCCAACTATGACATTGAACTGCGTGGTATTGCCTTCGACACCATGCTGGAATCCTACACCCTCGATAGCGTCGCGGGTCGACATGATATGGATAGCCTGTCCGATCGCTGGTTGAAACACAAAACCATCACCTTTGAAGAGATTGCCGGTAAGGGGAAAAATCAGCTCACCTTTAATCAGATCGCGCTGGAAGAGGCCGGGCGTTACGCCGCGGAGGATGCTGACGTGACGCTGCAACTGCATCTGAAGATGTGGCCGCAACTGCAGCAGCATGAAGGTCCGCTGAATATCTTTAAAAATATCGAGATGCCGCTGGTGCCGGTGCTGTCGCGGGTTGAGCGCAACGGCGTGAAAATCGATCCGGCGGTGCTTCACGCGCATTCGCAGGAGATCGCTAAGCGTCTGGTTGAACTGGAACAACGCGCCCATGAAATTGCCGGTGAGGAGTTCAACCTCTCTTCTACCAAACAGTTGCAAACTATCCTGTTTGAAAAGCAGGGCATCAAGCCGCTGAAGAAAACGCCTGGCGGTGCGCCGTCGACTTCTGAAGAGGTGCTGGAGGAACTGGCGCTGGATTACCCGCTGGCGAAGGTGATCCTCGAGTATCGTGGGCTGGCGAAGCTTAAATCGACCTATACCGATAAGCTGCCGCTGATGATTAACCCGAAAACCGGTCGTGTTCATACTTCGTATCATCAGGCGGTGACGGCGACCGGGCGTCTCTCTTCGACCGATCCTAACCTGCAGAATATTCCGGTACGTAATGACGAAGGTCGTCGTATTCGTCAGGCGTTTATTGCGCCTCAGGACTATCTGATTGTGTCTGCCGACTATTCGCAGATTGAGCTGCGCATCATGGCGCACCTGTCGCGCGATGAGGGGCTGCTGAAGGCGTTTGCGGAAGGTAAGGATATTCACCGCGCCACCGCGGCAGAGGTATTTGGCTTACCGTTAGAAAGCGTCAGTAATGAACAGCGCCGTAGCGCGAAGGCGATTAACTTCGGCCTGATTTACGGTATGAGCGCATTTGGTCTGGCACGTCAGCTGAATATCCCGCGTAAAGAAGCGCAGAAGTACATGGATCTTTATTTCGAGCGCTATCCGGGCGTACTGGACTACATGGAACGTACCCGCGCGCAGGCGAAAGAGCAGGGCTATGTTGAAACGCTGGAAGGGCGTCGTCTGTATCTGCCGGATATCAAATCCAACAATGGCGCTCGCCGCGCGGGCGCGGAACGAGCGGCTATCAACGCACCGATGCAGGGAACGGCGGCGGATATTATTAAGCGGGCGATGATTGCCGTTGATGACTGGCTGCTGAGTGAAAAACCGCGCGTGCGGATGATCATGCAGGTGCACGATGAACTGGTGTTTGAAGTGCACAAAGACGATCTGGATAGCGTATCGAAGAAGGTGCATGAGCTGATGGAAAACAGTACTACGCTGGCGGTGCCGTTATTGGTGGAAGTCGGTAGCGGTGAAAACTGGGATCAAGCGCACTAAGTGGGCAATCTGTAAGGTTCTTTTTTGTAAGTTAGCAACATAACTTATAGATTTTTGTGATGGTCATTTGAATTTGTTATGTAAATAGTGAAAAAAAACTACAAAAAGTGCTTTATCCATAACCGAAAGAAGAGTAAAGTTATTCGCGTAGGGTACAGAGGTAAGATGTTCTATCTTTCAGACCTTTTACTTCACGTAATCGGATTTGGCTGAATATTTTAGCCGCCCCGGTCATTTATGACCGGGGCGTTTTTTATTGCGCGAAAGAAAAGTTTTACGCGCTGACAACCGCATAAAATGAACGTCCGGATAGGGCGCTGGGCGCCATTATCCGGAAAAAGCGGGGGTTACTCTGCGTCTTCGGCGGCTTCTTGTGGCGGGATGTCGTTAAACCAGCTATCCAGCTTCTGACGCAACTTATCCACGCCAGATTTTTTCAGCGAAGAGAAAGGCTCAACCTGGATATCGCCATTGAAGGCCAGTACCGCTTCACGCACCATATTGACCTGCGCTTTACGCGCGCCGCTGGCGAGCTTATCGGCTTTGGTTAGCAGGACCAGCACCTGTATATCGCTTTCTACCGCCCATTCGATCATCTGCTGATCGAGATCTTTCAGCGGATGACGGATATCCATCAATACCACCAGGCCTTTCAGGCACAGACGTTTTTCAAGATACTCACCCAGCGCCTTCTGCCATTTGATTTTCATCTCTTCCGGCACCTGCGCGTAGCCATACCCCGGCAAGTCGACCAGGCGTTTACCTTCCGCAACCTCAAACAGGTTGATAAGCTGGGTACGACCCGGCGTTTTTGACGTACGTGCCAGGCTTTTCTGGTTAGTCAGCGTATTAAGGGCGCTGGATTTGCCCGCATTTGAGCGGCCAGCGAATGCCACTTCGATTCCGGTATCGGATGGAAGATGGCGGATATCAGGCGCGCTCGTGACAAAATGCGTCTGTTGATAATTCCAGTTGGTCAAGACTGTCGTCTCCGTAAAATCAGGCTATGGCGGGGATTATACCTGAAAGGCAGAAAAAGGCTGTTTTTACCGCACGTCGGCGTTGTAAGTAAAAACCATGAGCTTTGTGAGACATTGTCCATAAGGACTATACGAAATTTGTGAGAAAAACCTGACGTCAAATTCATAGATTATAGTTAAATCATACTGTTACAGGAAACTCTATTCCCTTAAGCAGGCTTTTCATCCTACAGGTGGTTGTCGATTTCCGGCAAAACGGTAAAGTAGTGGGCAAAGGCGAGGATGCCGGAGGATTACGACTCAGGACGAGGGGTCAGGAGCGCCAGGAGGCGAAGACCGGGATTGTCAGGATGACAAACGTCTGGAGACGTTTTAAAAGGGAAAGGGATAGAACAAGGACCGTTGGAAGCTAAGGGAAAGACAGGGTAAGTCGATAGCTGATATGGAAAGTGGAAACCCGTTAAGGGTTGTGAGTGCGGAAAAAGGCGACAGATTAATCTGTCGCCTTTTTTCTTTGCTTGCTTTCTGCTAGATTCCGCCTCAATTCTATACTGAAGAAAACTGTCTGAAGATCACACATCATGAAAAAACCGGCATCCGCATCGCGCGGTAAAGCACGTGGTAAGTCGCGTGAAGAGTTGAACCAGGAAGCACGCGACCGTAAACGTCAGAAAAAACACCGCGGCCATGCCGCAGGCAGCCGCACCAGCGGCGGCGATGCTGCTTCAGCAGGCAAAGGCCGCAGCCAGCAGCAGGACCCACGCATTGGCAGCAAAAAACCGATCCCGCTGGGCGTGACAGAAAGCACCCCGGCCATTAAGCAGCACAAACCGAAGAGCGAGAAACCTATGCTTTCACCGCAGGCTGAGCTGGATTTGCTGGAGAATGATGAGCGCCTGGACGCGCTGCTGGAACGTCTGGAAGAGGGCGGTACCCTGAATGCTGAAGAGCAGGCTTGGGTCGATGCCAAACTGGATCGTATTGACGCGCTGATGCAGCAGCTTGGCCTCTCCTATGACGACGACGAGGACGAGGAAGAAGAAGAGCGTCAGGAAGATATGATGCGTCTGCTGAAGGGTGGAAACTAACGTTTGCATCCCATCGGATTCCCGGTCCTGCTTATAACCCTTCTGGTTATATGTTATCTGCTGTGGTTATTCGTTAAACTAAGACGGTTGTCGCGGCGTCAAAAATGGCTGCGCAACCGGCTCATGACCCGAGGTGCGGTTGGGCCGGCACGGCGTACCCGTCGGCGGCATCATCGGAAGGAGTGAGCATGTCTGAGCAGTTAATCGACTGGGATCTGGCCCTTATCCAGAAATATAACTATTCCGGGCCGCGATATACCTCGTATCCCACCGCGCTGGAGTTTTCTCCGGCGTTCGGCGCTGCTGATTTTGCCGCCGCCGTGGACCGCTACCCGCAGCGGCCGCTGTCGCTGTACGTCCATATTCCGTTCTGCCATAAGCTCTGCTATTTTTGCGGCTGTAATAAGATTGTCACCCGCCAACAGCATAAGGCTGACCAGTATCTTGATGTCCTTGAGCAGGAAATTATTCACCGCGCGCCGCTTTTTGCCGGCCGCCAGGTTAGTCAACTGCACTGGGGCGGCGGTACGCCGACCTATCTCAACAAAGCGCAAATCAGCCGCTTGATGAATCTGCTGCGCGGGCACTTCAGCTTTAACGCCGATGCGGAAATCTCCATCGAAGTCGATCCGCGTGAAATCGAACTGGATGTACTGGATCATTTACGATCTGCAGGGTTCAACCGTTTGAGCATGGGGGTGCAGGATTTCAATAAAGAAGTGCAGCGCCTGGTGAACCGTGAACAAGATGAGGAATTCATCTTTGCGCTGCTGCGTCATGCACGTGAGATTGGCTTCACATCGACCAACATCGATTTGATTTACGGTCTGCCGAAGCAAACGCCGGAAAGCTTTGCCTTCACGCTGCAGAAAGTCGCTGAACTGAATCCGGACCGTCTGAGCGTATTTAACTACGCGCATCTGCCTACGCTATTCGCTGCGCAGCGCAAAATTAAAGACGCGGATTTACCGAGCGCAGAGCAGAAGCTGGATATCCTGCAGGAAACCATCGCTTCGCTTACCGACGCTGGCTATCAGTTTATCGGCATGGACCACTTTGCCCGCCCGGACGATGAACTGGCGATTGCCCAGCGCGAAGGCGTGCTGCACCGCAACTTCCAGGGGTACACCACTCAGGGCGATACCGACCTGCTCGGAATGGGTGTGTCGGCGATCAGTATGATTGGCGACTGCTACGCGCAGAACCAGAAAGAGCTGAAACAGTATTATCAGCAGGTTGATGAAAGCGGCACAGCGCTGTGGCGGGGTATTGCGTTGACCCGCGATGATTGTATCCGCCGGGATGTTATTAAGGCCCTGATTTGCAACTTCCGTCTTGAGTTCGCGGCGGTTGAAGCGCAGTGGGATCTTATCTTCAACGATTACTTTGCCGAAGATATGAAATTGCTGGCACCGCTGGCGAAAGATGGGCTGGTGGATGTGGATGAAAAAGGAATACAGGTCACGGCAAAAGGCCGTCTGTTGATTCGTAACATCTGTATGTGCTTCGATGCCTATTTGCGGCAGAAAGCGCGCCTGCAGCAGTTCTCTCGCGTTATTTAAGCGAATCCCGGTGAGCCAACTCACCGGGTGTTCATTTCGCCGCTAAGACCGGTGTTATTCCATTCCCAGCTCTTTTAGCTTCCGCGTTAACGTATTTCGCCCCCAGCCCAGCAGACGAGCGGCTTCCTGCTTATGCCCTTGCGTATGACGTAGCGCGGTGGTGAGCAATGCACGCTCCATCTCCGGCTGCGCTTCTGATAGCAGGTTTTGATGACCGGAACGCAGGGCACGGTCAGCCCATTGCCCCAGCAGCGTCGCCCAGCTATCCGGTTGGATCTGCGTTGGGCTATCGGGAATCGACGTTTCGAACAGCTCGGACGGCAGATCCTGGGTCAATACCTCCTGGCCTGCTGCCATCACCGTTAGCCAGCGACAGGTGTTCTCCAGCTGTCGCACGTTACCGGGCCAGGCCAGTCGCGTCAGCGCCGCTTCCGTTTCCGGATGCAACTGCTTGGCTTCGACGCCCAGTTCGCGGGCGGCAATCTGCAGGAAGTGGCGCGCCAGGCGCGGAATATCTTCCCGGCGTTCGCGCAGCGGCGGCAAATGCACGCGAATCACGTTCAGGCGATGGAACAAATCTTCACGGAATTTTCCTTCCTGCACGCGTAGCTCAAGGTTCTGGTGGGTCGCGGCAATAATCCGCACATCGACTTTCACCGGCGCATAGCCGCCAACGCGATAAAATTGGCCGTCAGCCAGCACGCGCAGCAGTCGCGTCTGAACATCCAGCGGCATATCGCCAATTTCATCAAGGAACAGCGTACCGCCATCGGCCTGCTCAAAACGCCCCTGACGGACGGTATTGGCGCCGGTAAAAGCCCCTTTTTCATGGCCGAACAGTTCCGATTCAATCAAATCTTTCGGAATGGCCGCCATGTTAAGGGCGATAAACGGCGATTTGGCGCGTGGACTGTGGCGATGCAGCGCGTGGGCGACCAGCTCTTTACCGGTACCTGATTCGCCGTTGATCAGTACGCTGATTGAGGAGCGTGACAGGCGGCCAATGATGCGAAACACATCCTGCATCGCCGGCGCTTCGCCAATAATATCGGCCGTCGGGCTGCTGACCGGCGTATTACGCGGCTGCTGCTGCTCCTGATAATGGCTAATCGCACGGTCAACCAGCGCCACCGCCTCATCAATATCAAAAGGTTTCGGCAGGTAATCAAAGGCGCCCTGCTGATAGGCGCTAACGGCGGCATCGAGATCCGAGTGCGCGGTCATAATGATGACCGGAAGCATCGGATGGCGTTGTTTAATCTGCTTTAACAGCGCCAGACCGTCCATCCCAGGCATGCGAATGTCGGAGAGTAAAACGTCCGGCGTTTTGGTGGTGAGGGCATCAAGCACCTCATTGCCGCTCTCAAATGTGGTACAGCTTAGACCCGCTCCGGTGAGTGCGCGTTCAAGCACCCAACGGATGGAGCTATCGTCATCGACTACCCAGGCTATCCCTCGTTGCATAAACACCTCTATTTCCGAATAGGCAGGTATACCGAGAACTCGGTATGGCCAGGCCAACTGGTAAATTCAATTTTGCCGGAGTGCTGATCGATAAGACTGCGGGCGATAGAAAGGCCAAGACCGGTACCGCCTTCGCGGCCGCTGACCATGGGGTAAAACAGCGTATCCTGCAGATGGGGTGGGATACCGGGACCATTATCTTCCACGTCGATACGCGCCGCCAGACGGTAACGTACGCCGTGGAGCGTGAGCTGAAAGGCGGTACGGGTGCGCAGGATGATTTCGCCGCCTTCGGGCCCCAGGGCCTGCAGCGCGTTGCGCACGATATTCAGCAACACTTGCTCGATTTGTTCCGGGTCGTGGGCCAGCTCTGGCAGGCTCGGGTCGTAATCGCGGATCAGTTTGACGTTATCCGGCAATTCCATGGAGACCAGCGCCACCACGCGCTCCGCGACTTTATGAATGCTTTCCGTGATATGCATACCGGGATGCTGCGGCCCCAGCAGGCGATCGACCAGGTTACGTAACCTGTCGGCCTGTTCAATAATCACCTGGGTATATTCCATCAGCGCGGGATCCGGTAGCGCTTTACTCAATAGCTGCGCCGCGCCGCGCAGGCCACCGAGCGGGTTTTTAATTTCATGCGCCAGACCGCGCACTAAATCGCGCGCCGCCACCTGCTGAGCATGCTGCAGCTGTTCCTGGCTCAAACGACGCTGATTATCCATCGGCGACATCTCAAGCAGGATATAGCCTTCAGGCAGGCGCTGAGCGGTGAGGGAGAGAATGTGCGAGCGGCCGTCAATCACCAGCGTCACTTCATTATCCGTGAAGCCCTGACCCGCCTGCAGGCTTTCCTGCATCAGGCCAATGTTTAACGAAAAGTAGCTCAGCAATTCTGGCAGCGGCGTACCGAATAATTTACGCGAACTTTGCGCCAGTAACTGCTGGGCAGCCGGGTTAGCGTAATGCACCGCGAGGTCGTCATCGACTAATAAGATACTGTGGATCAGCGAGTTGAGGATCTGCCCAGCATCGGGCTGTGTGCCTGTTGCCATCTGACAGTCTCCTGAAATGGTTGCACTATTTTAGTGCAGTATAGCTTTTTATTGGTAAAAAGCGCGAGAGATCAGCGTGTTGCTGGAGAAAAAAGCCCATCCTGAGATGGGCTGAAAGTTTCCACGGCAACAAAACATCCCTGGTATCCCGTGCCACAACACGGGAACACCATGGATTTACAGCAAAATCAGACGCTGTAGTACAGTTCGAACTCAACCGGGTGCGGAGTCATACGTACGCGGTCGTTTTCTTCAATGCGCAGGGCGATGTAAGCATCGATAGCTTCGTCAGTGAAGACGCCGCCTGCGGTCAGGAACTCGCGGTCTGCGTCCAGAGCCTGCAGGGCTTCTTCCAGAGAACCTGCAACCTGCGGGATTTCTTTCGCTTCTTCCGGCGGCAGATCGTACAGGTTTTTGTCCATCGCATCGCCAGGGTGAATTTTGTTTTTAATACCGTCCAGGCCAGCCATCAGCAGCGCGGCGAAGCACAGGTACGGGTTGGCAGCCGGGTCCGGGAAGCGCACTTCGATACGACGCGCTTTCGGCGAGGCAACTACCGGAATACGGATGGAAGCAGAGCGGTTACGGGCGGAGTAAGCCAGCATGACCGGCGCTTCGTAACCCGGGACCAGACGCTTGTAGGAGTTAGTGGTCGGGTTCGCCAGGGCGTTGATCGCTTTAGCGTGCTTGATAACGCCGCCGATGTAGTGCAGCGCTTGCTCAGACAGGCCCGCGTATTTGTCGCCGGAGAACAGGTTTACGCCGTTCTTGGACAGGGACATGTGGCAGTGCATGCCGGAACCGTTATCGCCAAACATTGGTTTTGGCATGAAGGTCGCGGTTTTACCGAAACGGTGAGCGACGTTGTGTACAACATATTTGTAGATCTGAATTTCGTCCGCTTTTTTGGTCATGGTGTTGAAGCGGGTAGCGATTTCGTTCTGACCGGCAGTTGCCACTTCGTGGTGGTGAGCTTCAACAACCAGGCCCATCTCTTCCATGATCATACACATGGTAGAACGGATATCCTGAGAGGAGTCTACCGGCGGAACCGGGAAGTAACCGCCTTTCACGCCCGGACGGTGGCCTTTGTTGCCGCCTTCGTATTTGGTAGAAGAGTTCCATGCGCCTTCGATATCGTCAATGGCCACGTGGGAACCAGAGATGGATGCGCCAAAGCGGATGTCGTCGAACAGGAAGAATTCTGGTTCCGGCCCGAACAGCACGGTGTCGGCGATGCCGGTGGCGCGCAGGTACTCTTCAGCGCGCTTGGCGATAGAGCGCGGGTCGCGGTCGTAACCCTGCAGGGTGCCTGGTTCCAGGATATCGCAGCGGATGATCAGCGTCGGTTCTTCATAGAACGGGTCGATCAGCGCCGTGGTGGCATCCGGCATCAGGACCATGTCGGATTCATTAATACCTTTCCAACCGCCAATCGAGGAGCCATCAAACATTTTGCCTTCTTCAAAGAATTCGGCATTTACCTGATGGGAAGGAATCGTGACGTGCTGTTCTTTACCTTTGGTATCGGTGAAGCGCAGATCGACAAACTTCACTTCGTGCTCGTTCAGCATCGTCAAAACGTGTTCAGCGGACATACTTAAACTCTCCCGGATTGGTCATTGTCGTCGTGGTAACGAACTTCTTACTGCTTAAAAGTGGCGTTGTTGCCTTAAAAAATATAAAGCGAAATCTGTGCCAACTTTTAAAAGTACGGTAAAACGCTGTATCATGCGCACCATAGTGCAAAAGGACTGCACCATGATGGAGATAATGCACCAAAATAGTGCTTCAATGTGAACGTTGAGCACCATTTTGGTGCAATTTTTATTACGGTGCCCTTTTATCGCTCCGTGAAAGCGGTCACAAACAAACTCTGCAATACTTGTTTGCGGAGGATCTTTGTGATCCTGTTCAGTCCTTCGCTTAATACGTGTACAATAACGCGCTATTTCTAATGCCTGAGGCAAAGTTGTGATCGAAAATCTGCGTAATATCGCCATCATCGCGCACGTCGACCATGGTAAAACTACCCTGGTTGATAAGCTGCTACAGCAATCCGGTACGTTCGACGCACGTACTGAAGCACAAGAACGTGTGATGGACTCCAACGATTTGGAGAAAGAGCGTGGGATTACCATCCTCGCTAAAAACACTGCAATCAAATGGAATGATTACCGTATCAACATCGTTGATACCCCAGGGCACGCCGACTTCGGAGGTGAAGTTGAGCGTGTTATGTCCATGGTTGACTCTGTGCTGCTGGTGGTTGATGCCTTTGACGGCCCGATGCCGCAGACGCGCTTTGTTACCAAAAAAGCGTTTGCTCACGGTCTGAAGCCGATCGTGGTCATCAACAAAGTTGACCGTCCGGGCGCGCGTCCGGATTGGGTTGTCGACCAGGTATTCGACCTGTTCGTTAACCTCGACGCGACCGACGAACAGCTGGACTTCCCGATCGTTTACGCTTCCGCGCTGAACGGTATCGCGGGTCTGGACCACGAAGACATGGCTGAAGACATGACCCCGTTGTACCAGGCGATTGTTGACCGTGTACCGGCGCCGGACGTTGACCTTGACGGTCCGCTGCAGATGCAAATCTCCCAGCTCGACTACAACAACTACGTTGGCGTAATCGGCATTGGTCGCATCAAGCGCGGTAAAGTGAAGCCGAACCAGCAGATCACTATCATCGATAGCGAAGGGAAAACCCGTAACGGTAAAGTCGGTAAAGTACTGACTCACCTGGGTCTCGAGCGTATCGAGAGCGACGTAGCCGAAGCCGGCGACATCATCGCGATCACCGGTCTGGGCGAGCTGAACATCTCCGACACCATCTGCGACCCGCAGAACGTCGAAGCGCTGCCGGCACTGTCTGTTGATGAGCCGACCGTATCTATGTTCTTCAACGTCAACACCTCTCCGTTCTGCGGTAAAGAAGGTAAGTTCGTTACCTCTCGCCAGATTCTGGACCGTCTGAACAAAGAGCTGGTGCACAACGTTGCGCTGCGCGTTGAAGAAACCGAAGACGCCGATGCGTTCCGCGTTTCTGGCCGTGGCGAACTGCACCTGTCTGTTCTGATTGAAAACATGCGTCGTGAAGGTTTCGAGATGGCGGTTTCCCGTCCGAAAGTTATCTTCCGCGAAATCGATGGCCGTAAACAAGAGCCGTTCGAGAACGTGACGCTGGACGTCGAAGAGCAGCACCAGGGTTCTGTCATGCAGGCGCTGGGTGAGCGTAAAGGCGACCTGAAAAACATGAATCCAGACGGTAAAGGCCGCGTACGTCTCGACTACGTGATCCCAAGCCGTGGTCTGATCGGCTTCCGTTCAGAGTTCATGACCATGACTTCCGGTACCGGTCTGCTGTACTCCACCTTCAGCCACTACGACGATGTTCGTCCGGGCGAAGTGGGCCAGCGTAACAACGGCGTACTGATCTCTAACGGTCAGGGTAAAGCGGTTGCGTTCGCACTGTTCGGCCTGCAGGATCGCGGTAAGCTGTTCCTCGGCCACGGCGCTGAAGTTTACGAAGGTCAGATTATCGGTATTCACAGCCGTTCTAATGACCTGACGGTAAACTGCCTGACCGGTAAGAAACTGACCAACATGCGTGCGTCCGGTACTGACGAAGCAACGGTTCTGGTTCCGCCGGTTAAGATGACCCTGGAGCAGGCTCTGGAGTTCATCGATGACGACGAACTGGTAGAAGTTACTCCGACGTCTATCCGTATCCGTAAACGTCACCTGACCGAGAACGACCGTAAACGCGCTATGCGCGGTGCGAAAGAAGAGTAATTTACCCTTCTTGCTGCAAGCTAAACCCCGCCACAACGGCGGGGTTTCTTTTTGGGCGCTTTTCACGCCGTCGATAGTCAAACCTCTTCTTTCCCGCTACAGTTAATCTTCAACGGCGCGGAAGGAGACAAAAATGCTCTATATCTTTGATTTAGGTAATGTGATTGTCGACATTGACTTCAACCGGGTGCTCGGAACGTGGAGCGATTTGACCCGCATCCCGCTGGCGACGCTAAAGCAAGACTTTGTTATGGGCGATGCCTTCCACCAGCATGAACGCGGGGAGATCAGCGATGAAGAGTTTGCCGCTGCAATGTGTCATGAAATGAACATGCCGCTGAGCTATGAACAGTTTGCCCACGGTTGGCAGGCCGTTTTTGTCGCCTTGCGTCCAGAAGTCACCGACATTATGCAAAAACTTCGCGACCAGGGGCACCGCGTGGTCGTACTCTCGAACACCAACCGTTTACATACCACTTTCTGGCCAAGCGAATATCCACAAGTGCGTGCTGCCGCAGATCATGTGTATCTTTCGCAAGAGATGGGGATGCGCAAACCCGAAACGCGTATCTACCAAAGCGTGCTGCAGGCGGAAGGATTTTCGCCGCAAGATGCGGTCTTTTTCGACGATAACGCCGATAATATAGCTGGGGCTAACCAGTTGGGGATCACCAGTATTCTGGTCACGGATAAGGAGACCATCCCCAACTACTTTGCGAAGCAGCTATGCTAAAAAGCGTTCATCAAAAAACCAAATACCATACCAGGCCGCTGGTGGCCTGGCTTAAGCTGCTGTGGCGGCGAATTGAAGAAGACAACATGACGACGTTGGCGGGGAATCTGGCCTACGTGTCTTTACTTGCGCTGGTACCGCTGATCGCCGTGGTTTTTGCCCTGTTTGCCGCCTTTCCGATGTTCTCCGACGTCAGCGTGCAGATCCGCCATTTTATCTTTGCCAACTTCATTCCGGCGACCGGCGATGTCATTCAGGGATATATCGAACAGTTTGTGGCGAACTCCAGCAGGATGACGGCCGTCGGCGCCTTTGGGTTAATTGTCACCTCATTACTGCTGATGTATTCGATTGATAGCGCGCTGAACACCATCTGGCGCAGCAGTCGGACGCGGCCAAAAATCTATTCATTTGCGGTCTATTGGATGATCCTGACTCTCGGGCCGCTGTTGGCCGGCGCCAGTCTGGCAATCAGTTCCTATCTTCTCTCACTACGCTGGGCCAGCGATCTCAATAGCGTCATTGATGATGTACTCCGTATATTCCCGCTAATCTTATCGTGGGCGGCGTTCTGGATGCTTTATAGCATTGTGCCCACCACCCAGGTACGCAATCGCGATGCGGTAATCGGCTCGCTGGTGGCGGCACTGCTTTTTGAAGCCGGTAAGAAGGCTTTTGCTTTATATATCACCATGTTTCCGTCATACCAGCTGATTTATGGCGTGATTGCGGTAGTACCCATTTTGTTTGTATGGGTTTACTGGACCTGGTGTATCGTCTTGCTTGGCGCTGAAATAACTGTCACTCTCGGTGAATACCGCAAACTCAAAAAAGAAGAAACAGAACAACCATGATTGCATTAATTCAACGCGTATCCCGTGCAAGCGTTACCGTGGAGGGTGAAGTGACGGGTGAAATCGGTCCGGGACTGCTGGTGCTGCTGGGCGTCGAGAAAGACGATGACGAACAGAAGGCCAATCGTCTGTGTGAACGAGTGCTCGGCTATCGCATTTTCAGCGATGCCGAAGGCAAAATGAATCTTAATGTCCAGCAGGCGGGCGGCAGCGTGCTGGTAGTTTCGCAGTTTACGCTAGCGGCCGATACCGAGCGCGGCATGCGCCCGAGTTTTTCCAAAGGCGCGGCGCCGGACAGAGCGGAAGCGCTGTATGAATACTTTGTTGAGCGCTGCCGCCAACAAGAAATGAATACTCAGACCGGGAGATTCGCTGCGGATATGCAGGTCTCGCTGGTAAACGATGGTCCCGTGACCTTTTGGTTGCAGGTATGAGTCAGCTTCCGGGCAGGCTGCGGGTAACAAAAGAGAGTACAGCTATGTATCACCTTCGTGTACCGCAAACAGAAGAAGAGTTAGAAAGCTATTATCAGTTCCGCTGGGAGATGTTGCGTAAGCCGCTGCATCAGCCTAAAGGGTCGGAACGCGACGCCTGGGATGCCATGGCGCATCACCAGATGGTCGTCGATGAAGAGGGCAACCTGGTTGCCGTCGGCCGGCTGTATATTAATGCGGAGAATGAAGCCTCGATCCGTTTTATGGCCGTTCATCCTTCCGTTCAGGATAAAGGTTTAGGCACCCTTATGGCGATGACCCTTGAGTCAGTCGCCCGTCAGGAAGGGGTGAAGCGGGTGACCTGTAGCGCCCGTGAAGATGCGATGGAGTTTTTCTCTAAGCTGGGCTTTGTGAACCAGGGGGAAATCACCACGCCGACAACCACGCCGATTCGCCACTTTTTGATGATTAAACCCATTGCTTCACTGGACGACATCCTGCACCGCGGCGACTGGTGCGGCCAACTGCAGCAGGCCTGGTATCAGCACATTCCGCTGAGCGAAAAGATGGGGGTGCGCATTCAGCAGTATACCGGGCAAAAATTTATCACCACCATGCCCGAAGCGGGGAACCAGAATCCGCACCATACGTTATTTGCCGGCAGCCTGTTTTCGCTCGCTACCTTAACCGGCTGGGGGCTAATCTGGTTAATGCTGCGCGAGCGGCACCTTGGCGGCACGATTATCCTTGCCGATGCGCATATCCGTTACAGCAAGCCGATCAGCGGGAGGCCGAATGCCGTGGCCGATTTGGGCTCGCTAAGCGGCGATCTCGATCGCCTGGCGCGCGGGCGTAAGGCTCGCGTGCAGCTTCAGGTCGAACTGTTCGGTAACGATAAGCTGGGCGCCGTTTTTGAGGGAACCTATATCGTACTGCCCGCGAAGCCGTTCGGTTCGTATGAAGAGGGCGGGAACGAGGAAGAGTAACCCGCCTCCGGCATTATTATTGGCCTGGCGTTTGCGTACGCCAGGCGATATCGCGCATCGCCTGCTTTGCCGTGAGGCTTATCCCGCCTAACTGAAAGAAACCGTGAATGACGCCCAGATAGCGCTGGCAGGTGCTTTCTATCCCTTGTGCTATTAACCGCCGGTACAGCGCTTCTCCCTCATCGCGCAAAGGATCAAATTCGGCCGTCAGGATATGAACCGGCGGCAGCCCGTTAAAATCTTCGCGCCACAGCGGACTGGCTTCCGGATGGGTAGCGGGTGTGGCCGCTAAATACATTTCGTAGCCGCTAAGCAGCGTATCCCGGGTAATGATGTAATCCTCGCCGTTGCTGGCGTAGCTTGCCATGCTGGCGGTAGCGTCGAGCATAGGGTAAATCAGGATAAGCTGCGCAGGTTGCCATACTCCCGCCGTTTTCAGGCGTAGCGCAGTGACCAGGGCGAGGTGGCCGCCGGCGCTGTCGCCGGCCAGCGTGATGCGCGCGGCGTCAACGCCAAGCCGCTGCGCATACCGATAGATAATGTTGGCGCCTCGTTCCGCATCATCGTGCGCCGCCGGAAAAGTGTACTCCGGCGCCAGACGGTACTGCACGGCGATCACCCGGCACCCACTGAACCAGGCAAGCTGGCGCAATTGGTTGTCATGGGTGGCAAAGCCGCCGCTCACAAAACAGCCGCCGTGGTAATACACAATGGTGGGTAGCAAGCCGTTGCTTTTTGGCGGCGAGACGACGCGCAAGGTCATGCCATCGAGCGTGATGTCTTCAACCTGTACACGCGTTTCCGTTGCCCCAGCGAGAACGGCGCTGGCGAGATAGCCGTTTCTCCGGTCATCAATACTCTGTTCTCGTGCTGATGGCCGCCCCGCAGCAATAAACTCCTCAACCAGCGAAGCAATACCTTTTTCCAATGTCATGGCAAGTCCCTTTTACTGGATTAATATCCAGTGTTATAGCCTGGTTTTTGCGAAAAAGATATACCGAATAAAGCCGCGATCGCATTGTGGAAAGCGGCTCGCAAAAGCGTATTTCTCAGCAAAGATCTGCTTCTTCTGTTGAACAATATCTGGAGAAGCAGGATCGGGATAAGGAGAGCATTTCCGGCGTGGTCACGCCGTATGAATGATAACGAGCGACCTGAGTCGCCCGTTATAGGTGCGCAGAACTTACTCCCCTTCGCCGGGGAACATGAACGGGTTAATTGAGCTTCTGGCGAAGCCTTCCTGTTCCATGCGAGCATCGAGTACCAGCGAGGCTAAATCGTCGGCAACGGCTTCGACTTTCGGGTCTTTCTCCTGATACATAATCTTCAGGTAGCTCCCGCAGTCGCCGCAGCTTTCGGCTTTCACCGCCGCCTGCTCGTTATCCAGCGACCAGTAGTGCAGGTCGCGGCTCTGTTCGCAGTTGCTGCATTTTACGCGTACCACATGCCATTCGGTTTCACACAAGTTGCAGTGCAGATAGCGCAGCCCCTGAGTGGTGCCGATTTGCACGATGCTGGAGACCGGCATCGAGCCGCAAACCGGGCAGAACTGGCGATGCTCGCCGTATTCGGCGCGCGCTTTCCCCGGGATCAGGCTGGCCATTTGTGCCCAGTACAGCGACAGCGCGGCCCAGATAAACGGCGCTTTGTCGCTGCTGACCGAGGCGAAATCGGAAGCAAACAGCGCGCTGGCCATCTCTTCCAGTTCCGGCCCGGAAGCTTTTTCCAGATTCTCGATAACCGACAGCGCCGGGCCGCTCATCTCCGGTTTCAGCTCGGCGATCAGCGAATGCAGCAGTTTGTGCCAGTGTTTATCACGCGGCAATACGTGAATATCCAGCGGCGGCTTGCCCTGATCGTTGGCCTCTTTAATGCGGGCAGTCAGATCCATCTGCAACGGATGGTCGTACAGCACCACTTCCTGCGCATGAGCGATCAGCGCGGCAAAGCGCAGGTAATCGCCCAGCGGGTTGTTGGCGACCAGCTCGCGCAGGCGCTCTGCGCGGCGGTTATAAAGATTCTTCAGTCTGGGGAACAGTAGCGGCGGAATTGCTTCCGCCGTGCGTTTCTCGCTCGAACCCAGCTCGTCTTGCGGGATTATGCGAATACTCATGCAGTCTATTTTTCCTGTTTCTGGCGGACTTCACGGTACCAGCGCGGGTGATGTTTCTTCGCCCACGTTTTGGTAACCCAGCCTTCCACCATCGCGGTAATGGTGCCTTTCACCCAAAGGGCGGCGTAGATATGCACCATGATAACCACAATTAACGCGACTGCGGCAAAAGAATGCAGCATCAGCGCGAATCGGATCACCGGGATTGAGAATGCAGGCGCAAAGTACGGACGCCAGATGATCACGCCGCTTACCAGCAGCAGCACCAGGAAAATAATCGCCGCCCAGAATACGCATTTCTGGCCGAAGTTATAACGCCCGGTATCGCCTACCTCCTCGTTGACGACGATCTTACGAATATTCTTCGCCCAAAAGATATCATCCCGATTGATTAGGTTGTGATGCCAGTAACGGAAAAACATGATGATAAACGACGCGAACATCACCACCCCGACGAACGGGTGGAGAATACGCGCCAGCTGCGGCGTACCGAGAATATGCATCAGCCAGTTAAACGACGGGAAGAAAAAGCCTAACCCGCTTACCGCCGCCAGAATAAAGCAGAAGGCGGTTATCCAGTGGTTGATGCGTTCCGGCGCCGTGTAGCGCACGATGGTGTCACGTTTTCTCATTTGCGCACCTCGTCTTTCTCTTCATGCAGGTTGTCTTCTTCTTCATCTGCGCGGTTCGGACCGACGCCGACGTAGTGGAAGATACTGGCTGCGAAGGTCGCAGCAAAGCCGACCGCCGCCAGCGGTTTCCAGATACCTTTCCAGAATTTCACCGTTTGGCTGATTTCCGGATTCTCTGGCAGACCGTGGTAGAGATTCGGTTTATCGGCATGGTGCAGCACGTACATCACGTGGGTGCCGCCAACGCCAGCCGGATCGTACAGACCCGCCTTGTCATAACCGCGGGTTTTCAGCTCTGCGACGCGCTCGCCGGCCAGCGTTTTCATATCCTCTTTCGAACCAAAGTGGATAGCGCCGGTCGGGCAGGTTTTCACGCAGGCCGGCTCCTGGCCGACAGTCACGCGGTCTACGCACAGCGTACATTTGTAGACGCGATTGTCTTCCGGGTTCAGGCGCGGTACATCGAACGGGCAACCTGCGATGCAGTAGCCACAGCCGATACACTGCTCAGACTGGAAGTCGACGATGCCGTTAGCGTACTGAATGATCGCGCCTTCTGACGGACAGGCCTTCAGGCAGCCCGGGTCAGCGCAGTGCATGCAGCCATCTTTACGAATAAGCCATTCCAGCTTGTCGTTTTGTTCCACTTCCGAGAAGCGCATGACCGTCCATGACTTGGCGGTCAGGTCCGCCGGGTTGTCATACACCCCGACGTTGCTACCCACTTCGTCACGAAGGTCGTTCCATTCAGAACAGGCCACCTGGCAGGCTTTACAGCCGATGCAGGTGGTAACGTCGATAAGCTTCGCCACTTCCTGCTGGTGGTCCCGCGCCTGAGGCGCGGGAGTGAAACCGTTAGTCGCGGAACGACGAATAATATCTTGCGATTGATAAGCCATAAGTCGTCTCCGTTACACCTTTTCCACGTTCACGAGGAAGGCCTTAAACTCCGGCGTCTGCGTGTTGGCGTCGCCGACAAACGGCGTCAACGTATTG
The DNA here is from genome assembly GCF_057196925.1 of Klebsiella sp. SYXHC3. NCBI lineage: Bacteria > Pseudomonadati > Pseudomonadota > Gammaproteobacteria > Enterobacterales > Enterobacteriaceae > Klebsiella > Klebsiella sp. SYXHC3. Next base: position 24,049 of record NZ_JBXUNG010000015.1, read on the forward strand.
GCGATAAAGCCTTTTTTCGCCACGCCTTCGTAGCCCCAGTGAATAGGAATACCGATGGTATCCACCTCTTTACCGTGAACCTGCAGCGTACGAATACGCTTGGTCACCACCGCCTTGGCTTTGATATAGCCGCGGTTAGAGGAGACCTTCACGGTATCGCCGTGGCCAATGCCGAGCTTATTCGCCAGTTTTTCGCCGATCTCCACAAACTGTTCCGGCTGCGCGATGGCGTTAAGCAGCGCGTGTTTGGTCCAGTAGTGGAAGTGCTCGGTCAGGCGGTAAGTGGTGCCGACGTACGGGAACTTCTCGGCCTTGCCCATCTGCTCGAGATCGCCTTTAAAGACGCGAGCGGCCGGGTTAGAGACCACGTTTGGATGCAGCGGGTTAGTCCCCAGCGGCGTTTCAAACGGTTCGTAGTGTTCCGGGAACGGCCCTTCAGCCATCTTATCGATAGCGAACAGACGCCCCATCCCTTCAGGCTGCATGATAAACGGACCGACGTCGCTGCCAGGGGCGGCGGCGCTGTAATCCGGAATATCCACTCCGCCCCATTTCGCGCCGTCCCATTTCAGCAACTGACGCTTCGGATCCCACGGTTTACCCTGCGGGTCCGCGGAGGCGCGGTTATACAGAATACGGCGGTTTAGCGGCCATGCCCAGGCCCAGCCCAGCGTATTGCCGAGGCCTGACGGGTCGGCGTTATCGCGGCGCGCCATCTGGTTGCCTTCCGGCGTCCAGCTACCGGCGAAGATCCAGCAGCCGCTGGAAGTCGTGCCGTCGTCGCGTAGCTGTGCGAAGGAGCTCAACTGCTGCCCTTTCTTAACGATTACCGCGCCGGTTGCCGGATCGATGATATCCGCCAGCGCTTTACCGTTGCTTTCCATCGCCACTTCTTCAGACGCCGGCTCGTGCGGCGTGGAGTAGTTCCACGTCATGTTAAGCACCGGCTCCGGCGTTGGGCCGCCTTCTTCGGCATACATCTTACGCAGGCGGGTGAAGATACCGGCGAGGATTTCACCATCGGTCACGGCGATCCCCGGGGCGTCCGCGCCTTTCCAGTGCCACTGCAGCCAGCGGCCGGAGTTGACGATAGAACCGTTTTCTTCGGCGAAGCAGGTGGACGGCAGGCGGAACACTTCGGTCTGGATTTTCGCCGGATCAACATCGTTGGACTCACCGTGGTTTTGCCAGAAGGTGGACGTTTCGGTGTTGAGCGGGTCGATGGTCACAAGGAACTTCAGCTTCGACAGGGAAGCCACTACCTTGTTTTTGTTCGGGAACGAGGCGACCGGGTTAAAGCCCTGGCAAATATAGCCGTTCACTTTGCCCTGATTCATCATCTCGAAATACTGCAGCACGTCGTAGCTCTTATCCCACTTCGGCAGCCAGTCAAAGCCCCAGCTATTTTCCGCCGTAGCTTTATCGCCGAAGAAGGCTTTCATCATGGAGACGAAGAACTTCGGATAGTTGCCCCAGTAGTTCACCTGGTCTTTCAACAGCGGTTTTGGCGTGTTGGCGCTCAGGTAGGTCTGCAGGTCGGCCTGTTTTTCATTAGGCAGCGACATGTAACCCGGCAGGCTGGTTGAGAGCAGGCCGAGGTCGGTCAGACCCTGGATGTTGGAGTGACCGCGCAGGGCATTGACGCCGCCGCCTGCCATCCCCATGTTGCCAAGCAGCAACTGGATCATCGCCATGGTGCGAATGTTCTGCGCGCCGATGGAGTGCTGGGTCCAGCCGAGGGCATACAGGAACGACGCGGTTTTATCGTGCGCGCTGGTTTCTGCAATATATTCGCAAACTTTAAGGAAATCGGCCTTCGGCGTACCACAGATGTTTTCGACCACATCCGGCGTATAGCGGGAAACGTGCTGTTTTAGCAGATTCCAGACGCAGCGTGGATGCTGCAGCGTGGTATCGCGTTTGGCGAAGCCGTTTTCATCCAGTTCATAGTTCCAGCTGGTTTTGTCATACTGGCGTTTTTCGGCATCGTAGCCGCTGAACAGACCATCATCAAAGCTGTAGTCCTCACGCACGATCAGGCTGGCGTTGGTATAGGCTTCGGTGTATTCACGGTTGAATTTTTCGTTATTCAGCAGATACAGGATGACGCCCGACAGGAAGGTTATGTCGGTACCGGAACGAATCGGGGTATAGAAATCAGCCACCGACGCCGTACGCGTAAAGCGCGGATCGATAACGATGAGCTTGGCGCCGTTATGAATTTTGGCTTCCATCGCCCAGCGGAACCCTACCGGATGCGCTTCTGCGGCGTTACCGCCCATCACTACGACCAGGTTGGCGTTTTTAATATCAACCCAGTGGTTGGTCATCGCACCGCGACCAAATGTTGGAGCAAGACTTGCTACCGTTGGTCCGTGTCAGACACGCGCCTGGTTATCCACCGCCAGCATCCCGAGGGCGCGGGTGAATTTCTGCGTTAAATAGCCGGTTTCGTTACTGGAAGCGGAGGCGCACAGCATACCGGTGGTCAGCCAACGGTTAACGGTGGTGCCGGCGCTGTTTTGGGCGATAAAGTTGGCGTCACGGTCTTCTTTCATCAGCTTCGCGATGCGATCGAACGCTTCGTCCCAGCTGATTTGCTGCCATTTATCAGAACCTGGCGCGCGATATTCCGGGAATTTCAGGCGGCTTTCAGAATGGATAAAGTCCACCAGACCGGCCCCTTTCGGGCAGAGCGCACCACGGTTTACCGGATGGTCCGGATCGCCTTCGATATGGAAAATGGATGCTTTGGCGTTTTTCGCACCGTCGCCGAGGCTATACATCAATAGCCCGCAGCCAACGGAACAGTACGTACAGGTGTTGCGGGTTTCGCGAGTACGCAGCAGTTTGTACTGCCGGGTTTCCGCGAGCGCAGTAGCCGGGGCAAAGCCCAGCGCTGCTGCCGTCGTACCTGCCATACCGCCAGCGCAGATCTTAAAGAACTGCCTTCTGCTGACCTGCATGGTTCGCTCCTTGTTTCGACATTGTCACATGTAGTTATTTACTTTGCGGTGAAGGCCGCAAAGGTTCAGAATTGAGTTAATTTCCCTCGGTCCTGGAGGGATATAAAAACAGAATACCACATTGTGTGTATGCCTGTTCCAATACGGTTAAATGAAAGTGAATAAGAACCTTCCTGAACAAATCAAAAATGTGACAGATGTCACAGGTTATCGCCAGGTTACCCTCTGGAAACGTGAGGATTTGCAACATCCTCAGCCAGACGAGGTAGCAGAAGAGGTACCCGTCGCTCTGGTTTATAACGGCATCTCGCACGTCGTCATGATGGCGACGCCACGTGACCTGGAACATTTCGCCGTCGGTTTTTCCCTATCTGAAGGGATTATACAAAGCCGACAAGAGATCTACGGGATGGACGTGGTACAGGCCTGTAACGGGGTAGAAGTGCAAATCGAACTCTCCAGCCGCCGGTTTATGGGGCTGAAAGAGCGCCGCCGGGCGCTCGCCGGGCGAACCGGCTGTGGAGTATGTGGCGTCGAGCAGCTAAATGATATCGGTAAGCCCGTTGAGCCACTGCCCTTTAGCCAGACCTTTGCGCTCTCTCATCTCGATCGCGCGCTCAAACAGTTAAATGAGGTTCAGCCAATCGGCCGCCTGACCGGCTGTACGCACGCCGCCGCGTGGGTGCGCCCTGACGGTGAACTTGCAGGCGGGCATGAAGATGTAGGCCGTCACGTTGCGCTGGATAAACTGCTGGGTCGTCGTAGTGCAGAAGGAGAGGGCTGGCAGCGGGGCGCAGCTTTAGTCTCCAGCCGCGCCAGTTATGAAATGGTACAGAAGGCCGCGATGTGTGGGGTGGAAATTCTGTTTGCGGTCTCCGCGGCGACGACGCTGGCGGTGGAAGTCGCCGAACGTTGTAATCTGACGCTGGTGGGGTTCTGCAGGCCAGGCAGAGCGACGATTTATACTCATCCGCAGCGTCTTATTGCCGGTTAAATGTTGGTCAGTTTTTTTGAAAGATGACAGCAAATCCTTCCGCTTTTAGTTACGGGATGTGAAGACTATTATTTATCACATCAAGGCACGGTGCCTTATCCAAACAACTAAATGAAAGGGTTTATATCATGAAAAGCATCAAAACTTTTGTCGCTGTTATCGCTCTGGCCGCTTCTTTCGGTTCTTTCGCCGCGCAATCCGTGACCGCCACCGCCTCCACTATGGACGCCGCGGAAGCGAAAATCGCCGCTCAGGCGCAGGCTGCCGGCGCGTCTTCTTACACCATTACCGAAGCATTTAACGGTAACCGCGTGCATATGACCGCTGAGCTGAACAAATAAGCTAGCAACCCACTACCGTCGAAAGAGCGCCTCAGGGCGCTTTTTTAGTTTATACCCGCCAGGCGCAGCAGCGCCGTCACCACCGCCGCGGCGATAATCACCACGATAAGCGGCATCTTGCGCCAGGCAAGGAACACGGCAAAACCGACGCCCAGTACCCGCGCCATGCCGGAAAAATGCTCGCTTTCATAAAAGGTGGTCGCCAGCGCCACGGAAAAAAGCAATACCGTCGCGGCATCAGAAAGCAGCGCCTGCGAGCGCTCGGAAAACGCTAAACGACTGCCAAGCTTTGCCCCACCCAAACGCATCAGATATGTGCCGATCGACAGAATCGCGATCCCGGCGATAAACAGCGTCATATTGCCCATTATTTTTTCCTCGCCAGTAAGCCAAACAATGAGAGCAGAACCGGTAATCCAACCGGCGCGAAGGGCACGGCAGCCAGCGAAATAACCGCGCCGCTGCAGGCGCGAATCAGTGTGGTACGTTTTTTAAAAGCCGGTACCACCAGCGCCAGCAGGATGGCCGGGAATACCGCATCCAGGCCGATGGTTTCTGGAGCGGGTAACAATTTCCCGACCCCGGCGCCCAGCAGGGTACCGAGCGGCCAGATGAGCGCCACACCCAGGCCACAGAGCCAGTAGGCGGCTTTCCGTTGCTCCGGGGTTTTCTGCGACAAGCCGAACACCACGCTCTCATCATTCATAATGTGGCAGCCGAGCAGGCTGGCGGCGCGTGCGCCGACCAGATCGCGCACGGTGACGCCAAAAGGAACGTGGCGGGCGTTCACCAGTAATCCTGCGGCGGCGGCGGCGAGAGGGTTACCGCCGCTGGCGACAATACCGATAAACATAAACTCAGAGGCGCCGGCCAGCACCGTAATGGAAAGGACAAACGGCACCCACAGCGGAAAACCGTAGGCCATCGCTAATGAACCGTAAGACATGCCGACCACACCGACCGCCAGGCATACCAGAACGATTGCTTTAATGGTGTCCCCACTGAGACAGGAAAATTTGTAACGCATACGCTTTAGCCATATCGAACGAATTTCCATTATAATGAACGCAACAGAATGGTTTTTCAAGGCGAACGATTCGTTCGATATAAAATACGAGGAGCGGTGTATGACACAGCCCATCAGCGTAATTGCTAAAAGCCTGACGCGCGAGCGCTCGCGCACCGGGCTCTCACTGGCGGAGGTGGCGCGCCGCGCCGGGATAGCCAAATCGACCCTGTCACAGCTGGAATCCGGCAATGGCAACCCTAGCCTGGAAACATTGTGGGCGCTGTGCGTGGCGCTGGACATTCCCTTCGCCCGCTTACTGGAGCCGCAGGCCAATCAGACCCAGGTGATTCGCCGCGGCGAAGGCACCAAAGTGGTTGCTGAGCAGGCCAACTATCAGGCCATTTTGCTGGCGGCTTGTCCCCCCGGCGCGCGTCGCGACATCTATCTGCTGTTGACGCAGCCCGGCGCCGATCGGATCTCGCACCCGCACCCGCCCGGGTCGGTCGAACATATTATTATCACTCAGGGGCGCGCGCGCGTTGGTCTTACCGAAGCGCCGGAAGAGCTGGGAGAAGGGGATTACATCTGCTACCCGGCCGATCGGGAACACCTCTTTCAGGCGCTGGAGCCGGATACCCAGGCGCTGCTGGTGGCAGAGCAAAATTAGTCAGAATCTGCGCATTTTATTCTGATGCGCAGAAGATTATTTCATTTCCCATTAATGATTGAGTGAATTATTTATTCACTCAATTTCTTCATTGTTTTTCCATTTTTGTTTCCTTCCGTTTTGCCTGAAAACATGGGATTGATGTCACTCTTCCTTCCGGAAGGGGTTCGTATACTTAATTCGTGACATTGGGGCCTATTATGTTTTTAGAAGAACGTAGAAAGCATATCCTGAAATATTTAAACGATCATGAGCGTGGTTTTGTTAATTATTTTGCTGCTTATTTTAGTGTTTCAAAAGAAACCATTCGCAGTGATTTAAATATTCTTGCAGAAATGGGGTTGGTGCAACGTTGTTATGGCGGAGCGATTATTTCCCGGCACAATTTAAAGGCTGAACTTATTTCTGAAACCGGTGATAGTTTCGGCGTGCTGCTGCAGCCGATTAACCATCGGAAACCTACGGCGAGCGGTCAGCAGAAAGGAAAATCGATGAACGGCAAAGTGTGTGTATTCGGCTCATTTAATGTGGATATCGTGGCCCGAGTGGAGCGTTTTCCGCGCGGCGGAGAATCGCTACTGGCGCTCGCCAGCAGCCTTGGGCCCGGTGGCAAGGGGGCGAATCAGGCGACGGCGGCCAGTAAAGCCGGCGCGCAGGTCCATTTTGTCGCTAAGGTGGGCAAGGATCAGTTTAGCCACCTGGCGGCCGATCATCTCACTCGTTCAGAAATACACTCCTATACGCTTTATCAATCTGAGAGCGAACCTACCGGCAATGCCATTATTTATGTTTCGCAGGAAAATGGCGAAAATATGATTGCTATTTACTCTGGCGCCAATACTACAATAACGCATAATGAGATTGAGGCGATTATTCCAGAGTTGTCCGCCTCCGACGTTTTACTTGTTCAGCTTGAGAATAATTTTGACGCCACCCATTCGCTAATAAAAATCGCCCGGGAACTCGGTAAGACAGTCATTCTCAATCCGGCGCCATACTCGGCGGAAATAATCAAAAGCATCCCTTATATCGATGTGATTACACCGAATGAAACCGAGGCTTCATTATTATCCGGTATCGACATTCACGATGTTGATACTGCCAAAGAAGCCGCGCTGCGCATCGCTGAATTAGGTGTAAAGAAAGTTCTGATTACCATGGGGTCGCGCGGAGCGCTGCTGCTGGATAATCGCCAGTTTAGCCAAATTCGCGCCTTTCCGGCGGTCACCGTCGATACCACCGGCGCTGGCGATGCGTTTAATGGCGCGCTCGCCGCCTCGCTGGCTGCCGGCAACACCCTGGTTCAGGCCGCGACCTGGGCCTCTGCTTTCGCCTCTCTGGCCGTCGAGCTGGAGGGGGCTTCCAACATGCCTGACTTTGCGCAGGCAAGTGCCCGACTCCGTACCCTCTAATCCAGGAAAAATAAGATGAAAACGATTAACGGTGTTGTACCCGTCATGCTGACCCCTTTTACCGCTGACGACCAGATTGATTATCCGGCGCTGGCGAAGCTGATTGATTGGTATCTGGCAAAGGGCGTGGATGCGCTTTTTGCCGTCTGCCAGTCCAGCGAAATGCAATATCTCAGCCTACAGGAGCGTGTCGAGCTGGCGCGTTTCGTGGTGCAACGCGTGGCGGGACGCATTCCAGTCATTGCCTCGGGCCATATCAGCGATGATCTGGCGGCGCAAAAAGAGGAGTTGCTGGCAATGGCGCAGACCGGCATTGATGCGCTGGTGCTGGTCACTAATCATCTCGATCCGCGTAATGAGGGCAGTGAAGTCTTTTTCGCTACCCTGCAATCGCTGTTAGCGGCTTTGCCTTCTTCCATGCCGCTGGGGCTGTACGAGTGCCCGGCGCCGTATCGCCGCCTGCTTAGCGACGACGAGTTCGCCTGGTGCGCCAACAGTGGTCGTTTCGTGGTGCTGAAAGATGTGAGCTGCGATCTGCCAACCGTTGAGCGCCGCGTGCGTCTGGCGCAGGGAACCCCGCTGAAGGTCATTAACGCCAATGCTGCGATCGCCTGGCCGGCGATGCTGGCGGGCGCCGAAGGTTTCAGCGGCGTGTTCACCAACTTCCATCCCGAACTGTACGGCTGGCTGTGGCGGGAAGGCAAAAATCAGCGGGCGCTGGCCGATGAACTGGCGATATTTCTGTCGCTGGGTGCGGTAACCGAAACGCTGGGCTACCCGAAAAACGCCAAAATTTACCATCAACGGCTGGGGACCTTCGACAGCGATGCCTGCCGGGTTAATAAAGACGATGTGCTGAGCAAATTCTGGGGGCTGACGGTGATCCTCGACCAGATCCGCGCCGGGACTGAACTGTGGCAGCAGCGGATCGCCGGCTAAGGGAGGGATCATTATGATCGTATCGAGTCTGCAGGCGTGGCCTGCGCAACAGGCCGCGTTTCATCCGGCGATCCGCCAGGCGCTGGCGTTTATCGCCAGCCAGGATTTCCAGCGCTTCGCGCCGGGGAAAATCGACCTGATCCCCGGGAAACTTTTCTGCCTGCTGCAGGAGATGGAGAGTGTGCCTTTCGCGCAGGCGCGACCGGAGTCGCATAAGCAGTTTATTGATATTCAGTATCTGATTTCCGGCGAGGAGCGGATGGGTGTCAGCCGCGCAGAAAGCGGCTGTCCTCGCGTTACCGAGGATCGGACGCCGCAGCAGGACATCCTGTTCTGGCACGTCGAAGATGAGGAGACACAGATAACCCTGAAGCCCGGCATGTTCGCTATTTTCTTTCCCCAGGACATCCATCGTCCCTGCTGCCATCCGCGCGATGGCGAGCGGCAACATATCCGTAAAGCGGTGATGAAAATCGATCGCGCCTTGCTGGAGGAGGGTTTATGAGTTCGCTAAATCAAACGGCGGCTGAAGCGATTGCGGCGCCGAAACTCTCGCGTCGACGTTGGGGCATTATTTTAATCCTGCTGCTGGCCGCGGTGGTCAATTACCTCGATCGCGCCAACCTGAGCATCGCGAACACCACCATCGCCAGGGAGTTTGGCTTCTCTGGTACTGAGATGGGGCTGTTATTGTCAGCGTTTCTCTGGCCCTATGCGCTGGCGAATTTACCCGCCGGCTGGCTGGTAGACCGTTTCGGCGCGAAGAAAATGTTCAGCGGCGCGCTGGGATTGTGGTCAGCGGTAACGTTCTTAATGGGTTTTGTGAATACCTATAGCTTCTTCTATGGTTTGCGCATGCTGCTGGGCGTGGCGGAGTCACCGTTCTTCACTTCCGGTATCAAGATCACCCAGAGCTGGTTCTCGGAGAAAGAGCGCGGGCTGCCGACATCGATTATCAATACCGGTTCGCAAATCGCCAATGCGATAGCGCCGCCGGTGCTGACTATTTTGCTGTTATGGATCGGCTGGCGCGGCATGTTCATGGTTGTCGGCCTGCTCGGACTGCCATTGTTGCTGGCGTGGCTTAAATTTTATCGCGACCCGGACGCGCGCGAGGCGATGCTGATAAACACCGGCAAAGTCATGCGTCCCGAAGGTGAGCAGCCGAAGGTCAGCTGGGGCGAACTGTTTCGCCGGAAAACCACGTGGTTCATGATTGCCGGTAACTTCTGCATCATGTTTACCATTTGGGTTTATCTGACATGGCTGCCGGGATATCTGGAAACCTCGCTGGGCTTTAGCCTCAAGCAGACCGGTTTTATCGCCTCGATTCCTTTCTTTGCCGGTATTATCGGCGTGCTGTGTGGCGGGATGCTTTCTGACAGACTGGTGCGTAAAGGGATGAACGCCGTTACCGCGCGTAAAGTGCCGATTGTGGCGGGTGCCGCGCTGGCGGCCTGTTTCGTGATGCCGATTCCGTTTGTTGATAATAGCGGCGTTGCGATCGCCCTGCTGACGCTGGGCTACTTCTGTTCACAAATGCCTTCCGGCGTGATCTGGACGTTAGCGACCGATATGGCGCCGAAAGAACAGGTCGCCTCATTGGGTGCTATCCAGAACTTTGGCGGCTTTCTCGGCGCGGCGCTGGCGCCGATTATCACCGGCATTATTCTTGATGCTACCGGGCACTTTACCAACGTATTTATTCTCGGTGGGATACTGCTGTTTATGGGCGCCTGCTGCTACGGTTTCTTTGTGCGCAAAAATGCCTAATCCCTCTGGTAGCAAAAACGCCTGATTGCTCAGGCGTTTTCTTTATTACGCAAGGTAAAACACTTCACTCAGTTCAGCGCTCAACGGGCTGTTATCCGGATTCGTCGGCATCACCTCGCGCATATAGCGCCACCAGCGTTGGCAGACCTCGGTTTCCGCCACCGCATTCCAGCGGGCTTCCGATTCAATTTCCACCGTGGCGAATAGCAGATGGCGCTGTTTGTCGAGGTAGATTGCATAGTGGTGCGCGCCATGCGCTTTCAGCGTCGCTTCCAGTTCCGGCCAGATGGGATTATGACGGCGCCGATACTCCTCGTGGGCGTCGGGATTGACCTGCATCACGAAGGCTTTGCGGATCATAACGCCTCCAGGTACAGCTCGCGTACCTCGTCGCGGCTGGCGCTGCGCGGGTTACAGGGCGCGCAGGGGTCGGCCAGCGCTTTATCCAGCCAGCCTTCGATATCAGCCTTACTCACGCCAAGCTGGCTAAAACCTTCAGGAATACCGACTCGTTTGCTCAACGCGCGAATCGCGTTAATCGCCGCCATGCTGGCGGTTTCATCGCTCATGCCGCGCGTATCGACGCCCATCGCCTGGGCGATGCGGGCAAAACGCGCCACCGCGTTCGGGCGGTTAAAGTTTTCGATAATCGGTAGCAGGATGGCATTACAAACGCCGTGCGGCAAATTGTGGGTTGCGCCCGGCTGATGCGCCAGCGCGTGTACCAGACCAAGACCTGCGCTGTTGAACGCCATCCCTGCCAGATACTGGCCGTATGCCATCTGCTCGCGGGCCTGCAGATTGTGCCCGTCATCGACGGCCAGCGGCAGCCACTGGTGAATTAAGCGAATCGCTTCCAGCGCGTTGGCGTCGGTCAGCGGATGGGCGCCAACGGAGACAAACGCTTCGATAGCGTGGGTTAACGCATCCATACCGGTCGCGGCGGTAACCGACGGCGGAATATCCAGCATGACGCTGGCATCGTCGACGGCAATATCCGGGATGATGTTCGGGTCGATGATGACCTCTTTCACCTGACGTTCGCTATCGATAATCACCGCGTTGCTGGTCATTTCGGCGGCGGTTCCGGCGGTGGTGTTAATTGCCACCAGCGGCACGCCGGCATTTTTCACTTTGCCCACGCCGGAATAGGCCGTCGACGGCGCTGGGTTAGCGCTGAGGATTTTCACCGCCTTAGCGGTATCGATCGGGCTGCCGCCGCCGAAGGCGATAATATAGTCGCACTGCGCCGCACGGAATGCGGCGATACCTTGCTGAACCAGCGCTTCAGTTGGGTTCGGAAAGACGTTATCGAACAGATGATAAGACAGTTGATGCGCTTCCAGCGCCTGAAACAGGCTATCGAGCAGGCCCATTTCCACCAGATGGCCGTCGGTGACAATCAGCGCTTTTCCCCACTGCTTGTCCGCCACCAGGCTCACCATATCGCCGATCGCGCCCGCGCCATGCAGGCTGATTTTCGGCAGTGCCAACATAAAGCTCATGATTATTCTCCTTACAAAGCGACTCGCTTTCTTAGAGCGCCAGTGCGCTGGCCAGCGGCGTGACGCCAAATCGTTGGCCTAACGCAATCAACTCTTCGCGGCTTATCGTCTGTTTCATGCCGCCCATCGAATAGACTTTCACCAATACCTCAGCGGACTTTTCGGCGGTATCGATCAGGCCGAAAGTTTCATCCAGCGTCGGGCCGCTGCCGAAGACGCCGTGGAATGGCCACAGCACCAGAGAATGTTTCTGCATTTCGCCGGCGGTCGCCTGGCCAATCTCGTCGGTGCCCGGCACCATCCACGGTAGAATGCCGACGCCGTCCGGGAACACCACCAGGCATTCGGTGCTGCCTTCCCATAGCTTGCGGGTGAACAGATCGCTGTTGTTCTCCAGCACGTAGGTCAGGGCAATCAGGTTGGTGGCATGGCAGTGCATGATCACGCGGTCTTTGCCGCCGGTGGCTTTGATGCGCTCGCAATGCGACAGGAAATGCGCCGGTAGTTCCGACGTCGGCACGGCTTCTTCCGTCAGCCCCCACAGAATGAAGTAGCCCGCGCCGTCGCTGTCCACTTTCACTACCCCGAGATTGGCGGCGGGATCGAGCTGCACATTACGGAAGAATTTACCGGATCCGGTGACGATAAACGGCTGATTAGCCAGTTCCGGCATCGGCTGGCTTAAGGCGATATAGCGCGGCTGGGGGTGAAAATCGGCTTTGAATGGCGCGATATCCGCTTCATCCAGGCGCAGCGTCAGATTGCCGCCGTTACGTTCGTCCCAGCCTTTAAGCCAGGCGTCGGAGGTGGCTTTGATCATGCCCTGAACGAACCATGAATTGATAATGTTGTGCATAGTCTTGTCTTTCCTGTTGATTCGCAATAGGTGTGACTCCCCGAATAAGCCCTGTGCGGTGCAATCCGGGGAAGTCAGGCATTAGCCGCGCTGGCTCAGCACGTCTTTTTCATAGGTCCGCACGTTTTCCAGCCACTGGCTGCCTGCCGGCGTATCGTGACGCTGGCAGTACATTTCCCAGATGGCCTGCCACGGCAGCGATTTCTGCTCTTCGAGCAGCGCCAAGCGGGCGGTGTAATCACCGTCGTTTTCCAGCTGGCGCAGCAGCGCCGTCGGCTCCAGCAGCGCGCGCAGCAGGGCTTTTTTCATATTGCGGGTACCGATAACCCACGCCGCGATGCGGTTGATGGAGGCATCAAAGAAGTCGAGGCCGATATGCACGCGGTCGAACAGGTTGTGGCGGATAATTTCGCTGGCGATGGCCTGGGTTTCGTCATCCAGCAGCACCACGTGATCGCTGTCCCAGCGTACCGGGCGGCTGACGTGCAGCAGCAGGCGCGGGATATAGAGCATGGCGGCGGAGATTTTGTCAGAGATGACTTCCGTCGGATGGAAGTGGCCGGCATCCAGGCACAACGCGGTTTGACGGCTGGCGGCGTAGCCCATGTAGAATTCATTGGAGCCAACGGTATAGCTTTCGGCGCCGATACCGAACAGCTTGCTCTCAACGGCGTCGATATGGTGCGCCGGATCGAGTTTTTCACTGATAACTTCATCCAGCGCGTTCAGCAGCCGCTGGCGCGGGGCGAAGCGATCGACGGTAATATCTTTCATGCCGTCCGGCACCCAAATATTCATTACCGATGGCGTCCCAAGCTGCTCGCCGAAATAAGCGGATATGCGGCGGCTGGCTTTGCAGTGATCGATCCAGAACTGACGAATCTCCGGGTTGGCGTGCGACAGCGTAAAGCCGTCGGCGCTTAGCGGATGTGAGAAGCAGGAAGGGTTAAAATCGAGCCCCAACTGGTGGCGTTTGGCCCATTCCACCCAGTGCTTAAAGTGTTCCGGCTTGATTTCGTTACGCGCTACCGGCGTGGTGGATTCGAGATAAATCGCGTGCAGATTAAGGCGCTTCGGCCCCGGTATCAGGCTTAGCGCCTGTTCGAGATCGGCGCGTAGCTCCTGGGCATTACGCGCTTTGCCGGGATAGTTGCCGGTGGCCTGAATGCCGCCGGTTAAGCTGCCTTCCGGGTTTTCAAAGCCCGCCACGTCATCGCCCTGCCAGCAGTGCATTGACACCGGCAGGCGGTCCAGCTGGCGCAGAGCTTCTTCGGCATCAACGCCGATGGCGGCATAGCGCTGCTTAGCAATTTCCCAGGCTTGTTCAAGTTGAGTGGTCATGCGCAAAGCTCCTTCGTAGGTTGTGGCTGAAATTGCGCGACGAAGCGGGCAATTTCGCTATCTGAATGTGGGGTGAACGTGGTGAGCGACGCGTTGTCGCCTACCACCTGACGGAATTCATCGACGTTGTGCAGTTCATCCAGCGTCATCAGCTGGATGCCGATATTGCCAAGCGTGGAGGCTTCAATGGGGCCGGCCACCACCGGCAGGCCGCAGGCATCGGCGCATAGCTGGTTAAGCAGCGCGTTCTGGCAGCCGCCGCCGACGATATGCAGCTGGCTGAAAGGGTGGCCGCGGAGTGCCGCTAGTTCGCCCAATACCCGGGCATACAGCAGCGCCAGGCTGTCAAAAATGCAGCGCGCCAGTTCGGCGGGAGTGACCGGGATCGGCTGGGCGGACTCCGCGCAGGCGGCCTGAATTTCGGCGCTCATATTGGCCGGGTTGATAAAGCGATCGTTATTGCAATCAATCAGATAACGACAGGCCGGTAGCTGCGCCGTGTCGACAATCAGCGCCTGCAGATCGCTAATGTTCTGCTCCTGCAGTACCTGCTGCAGCAGCCACAGGCCCATGATGTTTTTCAGTACCCGATAACGCCCCTCGGCGCCGCCTTCATTGGTGATATTCGCCTTCAGTGCCTGCTGGCTGGTGTAAGGCGTTTTACTTTCAAAGCCCATCAGCGACCAGGTGCCCGATGAGAGATAGGCGGCATTTTTGTCCGCCAGCGGCGAGGCGATCACGGCGCTGGCCGTATCGTGGCTGGCGACGGCGACCACCGGGATGCGGTTACCCTGCGGGCAGATCCAGTGGCCGATAACATTGCCCGGATGCGTCGGCGTACCGAACCAGTCCGGCTGCGCGCCGCTCCAGCGGATCAGCTCGTCATCCCAGTTATCGCTATTGATATTGACCAGTTGCGTGGTGGTGGCGTTGGTATATTCCCAGTTCATCGCGCCGGTCAGGCGGTAGCTGAAGTAGTCTGGGATCAGCAGCGCATGGGCAACCTGTTCAGCCAGCGCCGGCTGCTGGCTGACCAGCGCCCGCAATTGATAAAGGGTGTTAAACGGCAGAAACTGGATGCCGCTGCGGCAGTAGATATTGGCGCGGCCAAGTTGTTCGATTGCTTGCGCCATCAGGCCGTGAGTGCGGCTATCGCGGTAAGAAACCGGCAGGCCGACGCGCTGGCCGCGCTTATCCAGCAAGACGAAATCAACGCCCCAGGTGTCGATACCGATGCTGTCGATCAGGATCCCCTGTTCGCATACTTTCACCAGCCCACAACAAATTTCCGCTTCCAGGCTATCGATATCCCAGCAATCGTAGCCATCCACTTTCTGCAGGCGGTTAGTGAAACGATGAACCTCGCGCAGCGTCAGCGATCGCGTCGCGGTTGCATAATTCGCGAGCATGACCCGACCGCTGGAAGCGCCTAAATCAACGGCGACACAATGACGAATACTCATGGCACGACCCTTCTTAAAATCATTACAGGCAGTCTAAAAAAGGCGTCTCTGCGTCACCTTCTCGCTACTGACAGCGAAAGCGGGCGGCTGGCAACACAGCAAAGGTGACCGTGAGAAGCGTCACAGTTTCGTTTTATGGGCGGCGCGAGGCGGGGTGTGATGCTGGCCGCAGTTCCGGATATTTCCGGCTGGTTCTTGAAAAAACGGCAGGCTTTACGCGGTTTGCGGTCAAAAATTGAAGGCCGGATTGCCGGCCCTTAATTACTATTTGCGACGACGGTTGATAATTTTTCTCATTCGTGGAGGCTGCTATGACCGTGTTGCACAGTACGGATTTCTTTAAGGCCGGCGTCTCGGCGGTGGCGATTGAACCGCGTCTTCCTCAAGCGGCCTTTCCAGAGCATCACCATGATTTTCATGAGATTGTTATCGTTGAGCAGGGTACGGGCATCCACGTTTTCAACGGCCAGCCCTATACCATCAGCGGCGGTTCGGTCTGCTTTATTCGCGATCACGATCGCCATCTTTACGAACACACCAATAACCTGTGTCTGACCAACGTGCTTTACCGCGCGCCGGATGCTTTTCGTTTTCTGACCGGCGTGAACCAGCTGCTGCCACAAGAACAGGACGGCAACTATCTTTCACACTGGCGGGTCAACCAAACGGTGCTACAGCAGGTGCGGCAAATCGTCGGTCAGATGGAAAAGATCGGCCCGGGCGTCGAGCCGCATACCATCGCCAGCCGTGAGATCCTTTTTATGCAGCTACTGGTGCTGCTGCACAGCAACAGCCTGGCGGAAGGCGCCGGCAACCACGAGGCGCGGCTGAATCAACTAATGGCCTGGCTGGAAGACCATTTTGCCGAAGAGATATGCTGGGAGGAGGTGGCGGCGCAGTTTTCGCTCTCTTTACGCACCCTGCATCGTCAGTTAAAGCTGCAAACCGGGCTGACGCCCCAGCGCTATCTCAACCGGGTGCGCCTGATGAAAGCGCGGCACCTGCTGCGCCACAGCGATGATAGCGTGACAGAAATCGCTTATCGCTGCGGTTTCGGCGACAGTAACCATTTTTCGACGCTATTTCGCCGTGAATTCGACTGGTCGCCGCGCGATATTCGCCAGGGGCGCGACGCTATTCTTCAGTAACGCGAGAAGAGTCAACGTATTGCCTCAGCAAAATGCGAATAATGGTTGGTTTCCGCGTCGGGAGTGAGAGTTGTGGCAGGTCAGCTGGTGCTTCGCAAAGATGAGTTTTTTGCCTCCCCCTCGCAGGCGGTGGCGGTGGCTGACCGTTACCCGCAAAACGTCTTCGCCGAGCATACCCATGAATTTTGCGAGCTGGTGCTGGTGTGGCGCGGCAACGGTCTGCATATCCTCAACGATCGCCCGTGGCGGATTACCCGCGGCGATCTCTTTTATATTCGCGCGGAAGATAAACACTCTTATGCGTCGGTCAACGACCTGGTGCTGCAGAATATTATTTATTGCCCGGATCGGCTGCGGCTCAATTTTGACTGGGCGGCGCATATTCCGGGATTATTCGGCACGCCGTGGCAGCCGCACTGGCGGATCGGCAGCAGCGGGATGGCGCAGGTCAGGCAGGTGATTACCCAGCTGGAGCACGAAAGCGCGCGGCAGGATGCGCAGGCGGATAGCATGGCGGAGCTGCTGTTCGCCCAACTGGTGTTGACGCTCCAGCGCTATCGCTACGCCACTGATAACCTGGCGGCGACGCAAAGCGAAACACAGCTCGATAAACTGCTAACGGCGCTGGCCGGAAGTCTGAATCGCCCCTTTAATCTGGATAGCTTCTGTCTGCGTGAAGGCTGCAGCGAACGTGCGTTACGCCAGCAGTTTCGCCAGCAAACGGGAATGACGATAACTCACTATTTGCGCCAGCTGCGGATCTGCCATGCGCAGTATTTACTGCAGCATACCGAGCGGCTAATCGGCGAGATCGCCATGCAGTGCGGGTTTGAGGACAGTAACTATTTTTCGGTGGTGTTTAATCGGGAAATTGGCATGACGCCGGGACAGTGGCGGCAGCGCAGTCGCGCCGCCGCGTAAGGGGAAATCAGTTAGCCATTCCCAGGCCGACGATATTCGCGGCGATGATAATCACCACGCAGCCGAGGCTGAGCACGCTGACCGGGCGGCGTCCGGCGTTGTTCCACTCTTTCAGCACCAGCCCAACCAGCCCGCCACACAGTACGTAGAAGCTCATATGCAGCATCCAGCTCATGTAGTCATACTGCGCCGGGATACTGGCGTGGCCCCAGGCATAGAAGAAGAACTGCAGATACCACATTAGCCCGCCCAATGCGGAAAGCAGAATGTTGCTGATGATAAGCGGTTTTGCCAGTGAGAAGTCGGCTTTTAGCGACAAATCCTTCACTTTGGCGAGGCGAATAAAACAGAAGCCGAGGTTAACCAGTGCGCCGCCGCCCATGATCACCACGTAGCTTGGCAGCGCGGTATACAGCGGATCGACGCCCAGCGCCGCGGCGGCTTCATGCATTGGTTTAGCGGCGTTCATCGCAAATGACATGCCGGCGGAGAAAATACCGCACATTACCGCCAGCATCAGCCCTTTTTTCAGGTTGAACTCTTCCGCTTTGATGCCCATTTTGCGCTCTTTAAGCTGGCCGGCGCGGGTGACGATACCCACGCCAATCACCGCCACCAGCACGCCGAGCAGGGTCATTTGTCCGCCTTTGGTGTGAATCAACACATCAAAGTGGCCGTTGAGGATCGGCGTCATTAAGGTGCCGACGATAAGCGTAATGCCGATAGCGATACCGATACCCATCGACATCCCCAGATAGCGCATGGTCAGGCCATAGTTGATGTTACCGATGCCCCACATCGCGCCGAACAAAAACACCGGCAGCAGCGTGGAAGCGCTAAATGAGCGATAGTAGGCCCAGAAATCGGGCAGCAGCATGGCGCTTATCGCCCACGGCAGAATTAGCCAGGAAACAATCCCGCCGATCGACCACATGGTTTCCCACGACCAGTGTTTCACCTTCTTGAAAGGGGCATAAAAACAGGCGGCACTGGCGGCGCCGATTAAATGCCAAAAAATTCCCATCGTAATCGCATGATTCATTGCCTTTACCCTCATCTGTGTTGGGTTGGATAGACTCTCTCCGATGCGATGAGTGTAAAAATTGCGCAGTTTTTACGCCTTTGAGCTGTTGCCACCTCAGACGAAACTCTGGCAATCAGGGGCTTAATGGGTTGTTTTGGCTCACAAACCGGTGTGTATCTATTTTGGGTATAACCTTAGTAAAACTACGGCATTGATAATCATTTTCAATATCATTTAATTAACTATAATGAACCGACTGCTTACGCGGCGTTAACACCCTCTGCCGCCCGATAATAATGGAGATGATTATGAGTTATACACTGCCATCCCTGCCGTACGCTTACGATGCTCTGGAACCGCATTTCGACAAGCAGACGATGGAGATCCATCATACTAAGCATCACCAGACCTACGTTAACAACGCTAACGCAGCGCTGGAAAGCCTGCCGGAATTCGCTAACCTGTCCGCGGAAGAGCTGATCACTAAGCTTGATCAACTGCCGGCTGACAAAAAAACCGTACTGCGTAACAACGCGGGCGGCCACGCTAACCACAGCCTGTTCTGGAAAGGCCTGAAAACCGGCACCACCCTGCAGGGCGACCTGAAAGCCGCTATCGAGCGTGATTTCGGTTCTGTGGACAACTTCAAAGCTGAATTCGAAAAAGCGGCAGCTACCCGCTTTGGTTCCGGCTGGGCGTGGCTGGTGCTGAAAGGCGACAAACTGGCCGTCGTTTCTACCGCTAACCAGGACTCCCCGCTGATGGGCGAAGCCATTTCCGGCGCTTCAGGCTTCCCGATTATCGGCCTGGATGTGTGGGAACACGCTTACTACCTGAAATTCCAGAACCGCCGTCCGGACTACATCAAAGCCTTCTGGGACGTGGTGAACTGGGACGAAGCAGCAGCGCGTTTTGCCGCCAAAAAATAAGGTTGCATTGTGCTAAGAGAGAAGCGAGTCTGATGACTCGCTTTTTTTATATCCGTAGCAAGGAGAGCAGCAATGCATTATCCGGTGAATGTCTTTGTCGGCAAAATCAGGGACTACGACGGTAGCCGCCCCAGCGCAATTGGCAAAATCCAGGTCGATGGCGAATTACAGCTCGGCGATCTCGGGCTGGAAGGGGACGAGCAGGCGGAAAAGAAAATTCACGGCGGGCCGGATCGCGCGCTGTGCCACTATCCCCGCGAGCATTACCTCGACTGGATCCGCGAATTCCCGCAGCAGGCCGATCTGTTCTGCGCCCCCGCATTCGGCGAAAACCTTTCTACCGAAGGGCTAACGGAAAAAAACGTCTATATCGGCGATATCTTTCGTTGGGGCGAGGCGCTAATTCAGGTCACTCAACCGCGCTCTCCCTGCTTCAAACTGAATTACCATTTCGGTA
This sequence comes from Klebsiella sp. SYXHC3, assembly GCF_057196925.1. Classification (NCBI taxonomy): domain Bacteria; kingdom Pseudomonadati; phylum Pseudomonadota; class Gammaproteobacteria; order Enterobacterales; family Enterobacteriaceae; genus Klebsiella; species Klebsiella sp. SYXHC3. The sequence continues at coordinate 43,794 of NZ_JBXUNG010000015.1, forward strand.
TTAGCGATATGGCGCAACTGATGCAAAACAGCGGCAAGGTTGGCTGGCTCTACCGCATTATCGCCGGCGGCCGGGTTTCCAGCGATGCGCCGCTGGAGCTGGTATCGCGTCTGAGCGACGTGAGCGTGCATGAGGCTGGTGCGATTGCCTGGCATATGCCGTTTGACGACGACCAGTATCACCGTCTGCTATCGGCGGCGGGACTGTCGGTGAGCTGGAGCAGAACCATGCAGAAACGGCGTTTAAGCGGGCAGATCGAGGATAATTCGCGCAGATTATGGGGGAAATAATTCCCCCATATTGAACGTTGCAACCAGTAGCCCGGCTCAGCGTAGCGCAAGCCGGGACAGGGTTAAGTACGCTTATACAGCGGCAGCCAGATTGTTAAACGCAGCCCACCCAGCGGGCTATCGTCGGCTTTAACCCAGCCGCGATGTTGCTGAATCGCCGTTTCGACAATCGCCAGCCCCAGACCGGTGCCGCCGGACTCGCGATCGCGAGCCTCGTCGGTACGATAGAACGGACGGAAAATCTGTTCGCGATCCTCCGGGCTGACGCCCGGGCCGTCATCATCGACGTTGACCGTGATTCCGTCTTTATCCACCGAGAAACTGACGGAAATTTTCGTGTGCGAGTAGCGCAGCGCGTTGCGCACGATATTTTCCAGCGCGCTTTCCAGCGCATTAGGGTTACCGTACAGCGGCCAGGGGCCCGGCGGATACTCAACGGTGAAGGATTTCCCCATCTGTTCGGCTTCAAATGCCGCGTTGTCCAGCACTTCGCCCCACAGCTGATTCGCTTTCACCGTCTCGCTGACCAGCGCGTTTTTCGCCTGATTACGCGACATCACCAGCAGGTCGTTAATCATGCTATCCAGCCGGTGCGCTTCGGTTTCGATACGCTCCAGCTCTTTGCTTTCACCGCTGCGGCGGCGCAGCAACGCAGTGCCTAACTGCAGACGGGTTAACGGCGTGCGTAGCTCGTGCGAGATATCCGACAGCAGCCGCTGCTGGCTGGTCATCATTCGCTCAAGCGCGGTCACCATCTGGTTGAAGCTGGCCCCGGCGGCCAGAAACTCCTGCGGACCGGCTTCCAGTTCAGGATGCTGCCGCAGGTTACCCTGGGCAACTTCGTCGGCGGCGTTTTTCAGCTTGCGCGCCGGTTTCGCCAGACTCCACGCCAGCCAGAGCAGCAGCGGGGCGCTGACCAGCATCGTCACGATAAGCAGTAATAGCGGACGGTCAAACAGCAGGTTGATGAAGTCGGATTGTGAAGTGCTGGCAGGGCGGATGAGATAAAGTTGATAATTATCTTCACCATCCCTGACGGAAAACGGGCCGACCATCTCCAGGCGTCCGTAACGCTTCTTCTGCGGATGATCGGCATTATCGGCCTGGCCGATAAAGTTACGAATGATCTGCATTTCGTTGCGTTCTGCGCCGATCACGCGGCCTTCGCTGGTGACTAGCAGCAGCCGCTGCCCCGGCGGCGCCCACTTATCGATGGCGCGAAACAGGCGTCGCCACCACATCAGGTCGTTCGGCGGGTCGTTCGCCAGTTCGGCCTCGACGTGCTGCTCAATCATGATGCCCTGACGTTGCTCGCTTTCCAGCAGCTCGGTCATCTGGCGCGAGTCCAGCTTGGGCAACATCAGTACCAGCATCAACACCAGCGCCAGCGTGAGCCAGAAGATAGCGAAGATGCGTGCGGTTAAACTTCCAATCATGAAGCAGAAACCATCAGATAGCCGCGTCCGCGCAATGTTTTAAACCACGGATGGCCGTCTTTGCGCTCCGGCAGCTTACGCCGCAGGTTGGAAATATGCATATCGATAGCGCGGTCGAACGGCGTCAGCCGCTTGCCCAGCACTTCCTGGCTTAAGTGTTCACGTGACACCACCTGACCCAGATGCTGCGCAAGCAGATACAGCAGGGTGAACTCGGTGCCGGTCAGCTCCAGCGTTTGCCCATCAAAATTGGCTTCCTGACGACCCGGATTGAGGCTTAACGCATCCACTTCCAGGGTCGGAGAACCGGATTCGGTGGTCTGCTGCTGCTCGCTCCAGTGGGAACGACGCAGAATCGCGCGTATACGGGCCACCAGCTCGCGATCGTTAAACGGCTTAGGCAAATAGTCATCCGCCCCGAGTTCGAGGCCGAGAACGCGATCCAGCTCGCTTCCGCGCGCCGTTAGCATGATAACCGGGGTCTGGTGTGTCTGACGTAATTCTTTAAGCGTGTCGATACCGTTTTTCTTCGGCATCATCACATCAAGCAAAAGGAGATCAATGCTGTCGTCAAGAAGCGCCAGCGCCTGTTCACCGTCATGGGCAACGAGCACATTAAAACCTTCCATATCGAGCAGCTCTTTTAACAGGGAGGTGAGCTCCCGGTCATCATCAACTAACAGGATTTTATTCATTGTTTAAATACCTCCGAGGCAGAAATTACGTCATCAAGGCTCGCTAATCCATGACTTTACGTTGTTTTACACCCCCTGACGCATGTTTGCAGCCTGAATCGTAAACTGTCTCTCGTTGAATCGCGACACAAACGTTTTGGGAGTATGTGATGCGCAATGTTATCGCTGCCGTCATGGCCTCAACGCTGGCGCTAAGTGCTACTAGCCAAGCCGCTGAAGTCGTTACCGGCGTTAACTGGCTCCACGGAGAAGAGGGAGCCCAGCGCAGCGGCCAGAGCCATATGTTTGACGGCATAAGTCTAACCGAACAGCAACGACAGCAGTTACGGGATCTTATGCAACGGGCGCGCCATGACCGGCTCCCTGTTAATGTTAGCGAACTGGAGACAATGCATAGCCTTGTCACCGCAGATAAATTTGATGAAAGCGCTGTGCGCGCTCAGGCAGAAAAGATGGCGCAGGAACAGGTTGCCCGCCAGGTAGAAATGGCGAAAGTCCGCAACCAGATGTACCACCTGCTAACTCCTGAGCAGCAAGCGGTTTTAAATGCTAAGCACCAGCAGCGTATGGATCAGTTGCGTGAGGTTGCAAGGATGCAGAAAGGCTCAGCCATGATGCTTTCCAGTAGTAGCAGTACCGTGCAACCCAAGTAACAAACCCTGTTTTCCTTGCCATAGACACCATCCCTGTCTTCCCCCACATGATGTGGGGGTTTTTTTTGTCTTTTTTTCGCCTCAGCCGCCGCATGCCCGTTCATCTTCCGGGTAAAAGTTCAGGTTATACTAAGCGCATCGCCGGAAAAGGAGCGTTTATGAATCAATCTTATGGGCGGCTGGTGAGTCGCGCGGCTATTGCCGCGACGGCGATGGCCTCCGTGTTACTTTTGATCAAAATTTTTGCGTGGTGGTATACCGGTTCGGTGAGTATTCTGGCGGCGCTGGTGGATTCGCTGGTGGATATTGCCGCCTCGCTGACCAACCTGCTGGTGGTGCGTTACTCGCTACAACCTGCTGATGAAGAACATACTTTTGGCCATGGGAAAGCGGAATCGCTGGCGGCGCTGGCGCAGAGCATGTTTATTTCTGGTTCGGCGTTGTTTCTGTTCCTGACCGGGATCCAGCATCTGATTCGCCCTGAACCGATGCAGGCGGCGGGCGTCGGGATGGTGGTGACGCTGATCGCCTTGATAAGCACCCTGATGCTGGTGACCTTTCAGCGCTGGGTGGTCAGAAAAACCCAGAGCCAGGCCGTGCGTGCGGATATGCTTCATTATCAGTCTGATGTTATGATGAACGGCGCTATTCTTATCGCCCTCGGCCTCTCCTGGTACGGCTGGCACCGCGCCGATGCGCTGTTTGCATTAGGGATTGGCATCTATATTTTATATAGCGCGCTGCGTATGGGTTACGACGCGGTGCAATCGTTATTAGACCGTGCGCTTCCGGATGAGGAACGTCAGGAAATCATCAGTATCGTGAACAGCTGGCCCGGCGTCAGCGGCGCGCACGATCTACGAACGCGGCAGTCAGGGCCGACTCGCTTTATTCAAATACATTTGGAAATGGAAGATAACCTCCCGCTGGTGCAGGCGCACGTAATCGCCGACCAGGTGGAGCAGGCTATTTTGCGCCGTTTCCCGGGATCGGATGTCATCATCCATCAGGATCCCTGTTCTGTGGTGCCGCCGGCGCGGCAGGGCGTTTTTTGAGCTTTCGGTTATAGTCTGTAAACTCGATGTAAAAATGTGGGGCGGGTAGGCATTTTTTGTATAAATTACCGCCATTTGGTCTGACCTGAATCAATTCAGCCAGAAGCGTTTGATATACTATTGCAATTATCGTCGTGCACTCCTGGTATGGGAGCGCTTCAGGCAACAGGATTATTTTTTGCTTCCTAAGTTCAGAGGTAGTCATGATTAAGAAAATCGGTGTGTTGACAAGTGGCGGTGATGCGCCGGGCATGAACGCAGCAATTCGCGGCGTTGTGCGCGCGGCATTAACGGAAGGTCTGGAAGTTTTTGGAATCTATGACGGTTACCTCGGCCTGTATGAAGATCGTATGGTTCAGCTTGACCGTTACAGCGTGTCCGACATGATCAACCGTGGCGGTACCTTCCTCGGCTCCGCTCGTTTCCCGGAATTCCGCGAAGAGCATATTCGCGCTGTCGCCATTGAAAATATGAAAAAGCGCGGCCTGGACGCGCTGGTTGTTATCGGCGGCGACGGTTCCTATATGGGGGCGATGCGTCTGACCGAGATGGGTTTCCCTTGCATCGGCCTGCCGGGCACCATCGACAACGACATCAAAGGTACTGACTACACCATCGGTTTCTTTACCGCGCTGAGCACCGTTGTTGAAGCGATTGACCGCCTGCGTGACACCTCCTCTTCGCACCAGCGTATCTCTGTGGTGGAAGTGATGGGCCGCTACTGTGGCGATCTGACTCTGGCGGCGGCGATTGCCGGCGGCTGTGAGTTCATCATGGTGCCGGAAGTAGAATATACCCGCGACGATCTGGTGGCTGAAATCAAAGCCGGCATCGCGAAAGGTAAGAAACACGCGATCGTGGCCATCACCGAGCACATGTGCGACGTTGACGAACTGGCTAGCTTCATTGAGAAAGAAACGGGCCGTGAAACTCGTGCGACCGTGCTGGGTCACATTCAGCGCGGCGGCTCTCCGGTTCCTTACGACCGTATTCTGGCTTCCCGTATGGGCGCATATGCCATCGAACTGCTGCTGCAGGGCTTTGGCGGCCGCTGTGTTGGTATCCAGAACGAGAAGCTGGTTCACCACGACATCATCGATGCTATCGAAAATATGAAGCGTCCGTTCAAGTCTGACTGGATGGATTGCGCGAAGAAACTGTACTAAGTTTCGCGGCATAACAAAAAGGCCTTCTCAGTGAGAAGGCCTTTTTTATTAGGGCGTTATCGAGCGCGTTATTCGATATCCAGCGCATCCTCGGAAAGGATGATACCGGTATTGTCGGCATACAGATGATCGCCGGAGAAGAAGGTGACGCCGCCGAAATTGACGCGCACGTCGCTTTCGCCGATACCTTCCCCAGCAGCGGCCACAGGAATGGCGGCTAACGCCTGGATACCGATATCTAAATCTTCCAGGTCGTCAACCTGGCGCACCGCGCCATAGACCACCAGCCCTTCCCATTCGTTCTGTACCGCCAGACGCGCCAGGTCGGCGTCAATTAACGCGCGTCGCACGGAACCGCCGCCGTCGATAAGGAGAATATGACCACGGCCATTCTGCTCGAGCAGATCGTAGAGCAACCCGTTATCCTCGAAACATTTTACCGTAATGATCTGTCCACCAAACGACGACCGCCCTCCAAAGTTGGAAAACAGCGGTTCCACGACATTGACATCTTCCTGGTAGATGTCGCAAAGCTCGGAAGTATCGTATTTCATAGGCTTAACGTTCAGTTGCTGCGAGAATTTTTAGTATATCCCGTGAACTGCATTGTTTGCAAAATCATCAATTGTTAATTGATATTTGTCAGTTATGCCGCCAGCTTACTGCCGATAATCCCGATGACAAACAGCAGGTTGGTTAATAATGCCGCTTTGACCGTGCGTTCCAGCATCGGACGCATCGCCACCGGTTCGCGTTCACGCATGACAAAACGCGCCTGTTTTACCAGCAGCGGAATGGCGAGAATAAACAGCCAGCCCCACAGGCTATGTAGCGCCAGCAGGTTAAAAAGCGCCAGACACAGCGGAGCGCCAAGCAGCAGGACGCTGTGATAACGGCGAGCGTTCACCGGCCCCAGACGGACCGCCAGGGTATTTTTACCGTTCAGGCGGTCGCTATCGATATCGCGCAGGTTATTGATATTCAGCACTGCGGCGGCCAGCAGGCCACAGGCGGTAGCGGGCAGGAAAATAACCGCCTCGATGCTATGCGCCTGCAGATACCAACTGCCGACGACGCTCAGCCAGCCGAAGAAAACCAGCACCGAGATATCGCCAAGGCCAATATAGCCGTAAGGACGCGTGCCAACGGTATAGGTGATAGCGGCGATAATCGACAACCCGCCGAGTACCATAAAGCCGATGAAGTCCGCCATTGTCTGCCAGGCGGAGAACAGCAACGCCAGGCCGGACAGGCAAATCAGCGCTACCGTTACGATCAGCGCGCGTTTCATCTGCGACTGGGTGATGGCGCCTTTTTGCATTCCGCGCAGCGGCCCGATACGGTCAGGTTTATCGCTGCCTTTGACGGCGTCGCCATAATCATTGGCGAGATTAGATAAAATTTGCAGCAAACCGGCGGTAATAAGCGCCAGCAGCGCGACCAGCGGATCGAAGTGGCCTTGCTGCCACGCCAACGCGGTGCCGACGATGATAGCGGAGAAAGCCAGAGGTAATGTTTTTGGACGCAGGCTTTCAAGCCAGGCCTTAGTGCGTGTTATCGGTTGTTCAGTCATTTCTTTCAGCCAAAAAAATGGGGCTATCATAGCCCCACCGTGTGTGATGAAAATGCATTGAACCGGATTATAGGATAAAACGGCTCAGATCTTCATCTGCCACCAGAACATCCAGGTGTTTACCGACATAATCGCCGTCGATGGTCACCGTCTGGCCGTTCATTTCGCTGGCATCATAAGAGATGTCTTCGATCAGACGTTCCAGCACCGTGTGCAGGCGACGCGCGCCGATGTTTTCGGTGGTTTCGTTAACCTGCCATGCCGCCTGAGCGATACGCTTGATACCATCTTCAGTGAATTCGATATTCACGCCTTCGGTCGCCATCAGCGCTTTGTACTGCACGGTGATGGAGGCATTCGGCTCGGTCAGAATACGTTCGAAATCATGGGTAGTCAGCGCTTTCAGCTCAACGCGGATCGGCAGACGGCCCTGCAGTTCCGGGATCAAATCTGATGGGCTGGCGACCTGGAACGCGCCGGAGGCGATAAACAGAATGTGATCGGTTTTCACCATCCCGTGTTTAGTGGAGACGGTGCAGCCTTCCACCAGCGGCAGCAGGTCGCGCTGAACGCCTTCACGAGACACATCCGGGCCGGAGGCGTTGCCGCCGCGCTTACAGATTTTGTCGATTTCGTCGATGAACACGATACCGTGCTGTTCAACGGCGTCGATAGCTTCTTGCTTCAGCTCTTCCGGGTTAACCAGCTTCGCCGCTTCTTCTTCGATAAGCAGCTTCATCGCGTCTTTGATTTTCAGCTTACGCGGTTTCTGTTTCTGGCCGCCCAGGTTCTGGAACATGGACTGCAGCTGGCTGGTCATCTCTTCCATGCCCGGAGGGGACATGATTTCAACGCCCATCGGCGCCGCGGCGAGATCGATTTCGATCTCTTTGTCGTCAAGCTGGCCTTCGCGCAGTTTCTTGCGGAATGCCTGGCGCGCAGCGGAAGGTTCCTGCGGCTGTTCAGCCTGGCCCCAGTTATTTTTCGCCGGCGGGATCAGCACGTCGAGGATACGCTCTTCGGCCATTTCTTCGGCGCGATAGCGGTTTTTATCGATGGACTGCATGCGTACCATTTTGATCGCAGCGTCGGTCAGATCGCGGATGATAGAGTCCACTTCTTTACCAACATAGCCCACTTCGGTGAACTTGGTCGCTTCAACTTTGATGAACGGCGCGTTGGCCAGCTTCGCCAGGCGACGGGCGATTTCGGTTTTACCGACGCCGGTCGGGCCTATCATCAGAATGTTTTTCGGCGTGACTTCATGACGCAGCTCTTCATTAAGCTGCATACGGCGCCAGCGGTTTCGCAGGGCGATAGCAACAGAACGCTTGGCCGCGTCCTGGCCGATAATATGTTTGTCCAGTTCGCTGACAATTTCGCGTGGGGTCATTTCAGACATGGGAGATCCTTACGCTTTAGAAGGTAATTCTTCGATGGTGTGGAAGTGGTTGGTATAGATGCAGATATCCCCTGCAATATCCAACGCTTTCTCGGCGATGTCGCGAGCGCCCATTTCGGTGTTTTCCAGCAGCGCGCGAGCGGCGGCCTGGGCATATGGCCCGCCGGAGCCAATCGCAATCAAATCGTTTTCTGGCTGAACCACGTCGCCGTTACCGGTGATGATAAGCGACGCGTTTTCGTCAGCGACGGCGAGCAGCGCTTCCAGTTTGCGCAGCATGCGGTCGGTACGCCAGTCTTTCGCCAGCTCAACGGCGGCTTTCACCAGATGGCCCTGATGCATCTCCAGCTTACGCTCGAACAGTTCGAACAGGGTGAAGGCGTCAGCGGTGCCGCCAGCGAAACCAGCGATCACTTTGTCGTTGTACAGACGACGCACTTTCTTCACGTTGCCTTTCATCACGGTGTTGCCCAGCGTGGCCTGGCCATCACCGGCGATAACGACATGGCCATTACGGCGAACACTAACTATTGTTGTCACGAGCAGACCCCTTGGTTGCAAAAGCGGAATAGGGGCCCCGCGGGTTACGCGGGGCAGAATGCAATTATAGATGGGGGGGATTTTTGGGGTTTCAACCCCTGGCGGCGAGACGAATGCAGTTTGCGTGTCCGGCCATCTTGAGACGGTTGATCATATCGTTGGCGTTCTCTTTGCCTTTCAGCGGCCCAATCACTACCCGGTTCCAGCCGTTGTTGGTGGTGATATGCGAAGCAAAGCCCTCAAAGGCCAACTGAGCGCGCACGGTTTCGGCCTGCTCGGCGCCTTTAAAGGAACCACACTGAACCATCCAGCTGCGATCGTCTTTCTTCTCGGCGGCCGCGGCTTTCGGCGCTTCTTCTACGCGGGCGACCGGCGCGGCGGCCTGGGTTTTCGGCTGAGCAGTGGTGTTATGCGCCGGCGTCTGCAGCAGATCCTGGTACGGCTGCTGGTTGGACGCGGTTTGCTTCGGCTGCTGTTGCTGCACCGGCTTCGGCTGCTGGACGCGCGGCTGTTGCTGCGCGGTCTGCTGCTGCGTCTGCGCCCACTGCTGCTGTTGCGCCTGCTGCTGTTGCTGCGCCAGACGTTGACGCTGCAGCGTCTGCTGACGTTGCGCCGGCGTTTGTTCGTTCCACGGCACTTCAGTCAGCTGCGTAGGCTGCTGACGCATATCCGCCTGCATTTGCGCCAGCAACTGGCGCTGCTCGTCGGTAAGCTGCTCGGGTTTCATCACTTCGCCGCCGGCGGTTGGCTCAGTCGGCGCGCGAACGCCCGGCTGGCGGCTTTCCAGCTCTTTAATATAGCGCCAGCGCTCTTCCGGTTTCGGCGGGAGACCGTTGCCTGCCGCCTGACGGTTCTGCAGCGCTTCCGCTTCTTCTTTCTTGTGATGGGTAATGAAATACAGACCACCGATAAAGGCCACCAGCACGGCCGCTGCGATCGCAACCATAGTCGGTGAAATCGCCGGAAGGCTGCTCTGCTTTTTCCTTGAGCTTCGGGGGCTGCTCTTTTTGCGCCGCGAAGGAGCCGGTTGGCTGCGGCGTACATAATCTCGTTGTGCCACTATCGTTTCGCTGTCTTATATTCGTTCGTCAGCCCGCCATGTTACTTAAGCGGCGGGCCTTTGACCAGAAGAGCAGGCCCGAAAGCCTGATGGTTATCGTCTGATTTTTTGCGTACTGCCGCGAACGATCAGTTCGCAATCGAGCAGACGCGAGCCGCTGTTGACGTTACGGCCCTGCATTTGCTCGAGTAATAGCAGCATTCCTTCACGGCCGATATCAAAACGCGGCTGTGAAACGGTAGTTAACGGCGGATCGCAAAATTCAGACAACGCGATGTTATCAAACCCAACAATCGATAAATCTTCCGGCACCCTCAGGCCGCGACGTTTGGCCAGCGACAATGCGCCCAGCGCCATAACGTCGCTATGGCAAAAGACCGCGGTCGGCGGCACCGGCTGCGCCAGCAGTTGCTCCAGCGCGTTGGCCCCGGCTTCAAAGGTAAAGTTGCCGCGGGCGATGTAGTGCGGATCGACGGTGATACCGCTGCGGCGCAGCGCCTGAACATATCCCTGCAGCCGGTAATGGCACAGCGGCATATCCTCCGGCCCGGCGATACAGCCGATACGTTGATGCCCCAGTTCGTGGAGATAATTAACGGCATTAAACGCGGCGGTCAGGTTATCGATATGCACAGTAGGGAGCTCCAGCTCCGGCGCAAACTCGTTCGACATGACCATCGGCGGCAAATTACGCTGCTCTTCGACGCTGGCGTCGAACGGCAGGCGCGAACTCAGCAGCACCATACCGTCAATTTGTTTGGTGATAATGAGATCAATAAAGGTTTTTTCTTTCTGATTCTGATGGGCGCAATCGCCGATCAGCACCAGATAGCCTTCGTCGGCGGCGGTCACTTCAATGCCGCGAATCACCTCACTGAAGAAGGGATCGCAAATATCCGGCACGATCACAAGGATCGTCCGCGACTCATTGCGTTTCATGTTACGCCCGAGCGACTGCGGTAAATAGCCGACTTCCTGCGCCGCCTGCTCCACCCGACTGCGGGTTGCCTGCGACACTTTGTCGGGATTCATTAGCGCACGGGATACGGTTGCCGTTGAAACGTTTGCCTTCAGGGCGACGTCTTTCATGGTGGCGGCAACCATTTGTTTTTTGGGCTTCACCTGGTTTCTCCTCGCTGACTGCGCAGACACATCCCTTGCGTGCTGACATCAGCAACATTTTTAACAGATAGTACAGCCTGAGAGTTACAGAATTTTCATGAAAAACGTGACGGTTGTTGAATTTTTCGATCCGCCTCGCAAGAGAAGACTTAGCCTTCAATAGGATCGACATCCAGTACCCACTTCACTTTACGCGCTTCCGGCAGGGTGTTTATCAACGCCAGCGTACCGCTGACGATATGTTGTAGACGTATGCGGGAAGGGTGCTGCAGCAGAATTTGCCAGCGCCAGCGACCGCCGCGCTTTGGCGCCAGCGCGGGGACCGGGCCGAGTACCCACAGTTTATCATCGGCCAGCGGGCTGGCCTGCAACAGGTTACGTAACTGTTGTAAAAACAGCGGCGCCTGCTGGTTATTATGGTCTTCGGCGCGGATCAGCACGTGACTGGTCCACGGCGGTAGCTGCATGGTTTGCCGTTCCGCCAGCGCCTGCTCGGCAAACGCATCGTAGCCTTTATACAGCAGGGTCTGCAGCAGCGGGTGTTCCGGATGATGGGTTTGCAGGATCACTTCACCCTGCTTGCCCGCGCGCCCGGCGCGGCCGGAGACCTGGGTATAGAGCTGGGCAAAACGCTCCGCCGAGCGAAAGTCGGCGGAAAACAGCGCGCCGTCGACATCCAGCAGCGACACCAGGGTGACGTCCGGGAAATGATGTCCCTTAGCCAGCATTTGGGTGCCAATCAGAATGCGTGCGCCGCCGCGATGGACGTCGGCAAGATATTGCTCCAGCGCCCCTTTACGGCTGGTGGTATCGCGGTCGATACGTGAGATTGGTACATCAGGGAACATCGGCGCCAGCGCCTGCTCCAGCTGTTCAGTCCCGAGACCCACTGGCATCAGGTGCGTCGACCCGCAGGAAGGACATTGGCGCGGAATGGGGCGCTGGCTGTCGCAGTGGTGGCAACGCAGATGATGCTGCGCCTGATGCAGGGTGTAGTAACTATCGCAGCGCGGGCACTCCGCTATCCAGCCGCAGTCGTGGCATAGCAGCGCCGGGGCGAAACCGCGGCGGTTCAAAAACAGGATCACCTGATTGTCGGCCTGCAGATGCTGTCGCATGCGGTTAATCAGCGCAGGCGATAGGCCCGCCTGCAACTGCTGGCCTTTTAAATCCAGCACGTGCTGCTGCGCCGGGCGGGCGTTGCCCGCGCGTTTGGTCAGCTTTAACTCACGGTACTTGCGCTGGCGCACGTTATAGAGCGTCTCCAGCGCCGGGGTCGCCGAGCCGAGGATAATCGGGATCTGTTCGCTATGGGCGCGCCATACCGCCAGGTCGCGAGCATGATAACGCCAGCCTTCCTGTTGTTTATAGGAGCTATCGTGTTCTTCGTCGATGACAATAACGCCGAGGTCTTTAAACGGCGTAAACAGCGACGAGCGGGTGCCGATAACGATCGCCGCTTCGCCATTTTTCGCCTTTAACCATGATGCGAGGCGCTCGCTGTCGTTGAGGCCCGAATGCAGGACCTCCACCGGGGCGTTAAAACGCTGGCGGAAGCGGGCGATAGTCTGCGGCGTCAGGCCGATTTCCGGCACCATCACCAGCGCCTGTCGACCCTGCGCCAGCACGTTCTCCAGCACGCTCAGATAGACCTCCGTTTTCCCTGAGCCGGTAATACCCGCCAGCAGCCAGGCGGAGAAACGGTCGGAGGCGCTATGAATTGCCCCGACGGCGGTCGCCTGCTCGGTATTCAGGCGCAGCCGTTCGCCGGGCACCGCGAAGCTGGTCCGCCAGTCAATAATCGCTGGCGCTTCGCAGGCTAGCTCCGCCAGCCCTTTGCCACGCAGCGCCTGTAGCGCCGCGTCATTGAATTCAAGTTCTGCGACCTGATAGCGCCAGATTTTGCCCTGGCGCAGCGCCGCCAGCGCCTGCTGCTGCTTCGGCGAGCGTTTAAGGCTGTTGATATCCAGCGCTTGTCCCTGTTCCGTCGCAAACCAGTACCACATTGGCGCGGCGCTGGCCGGTTTGCCCTGGCGCAGCATAATCGGCAGCGCGTGGAACAGCACGTCGCCGATGGGATGATGATAGTAATCCGCGGCCCATAGCAGCATGCGCCAGACGGTAGAGGAAAATACCGGTTCGCTATCCAGCGCTTCGGCGACCGGTTTGAGTTCGGCGAGCGGGAGTTCGCTACGTTCGCTGACCGACACCACGATACCGATCCGCTCCTGTTTGCCGAACGGCACGCGTACGCGACAGCCCGCCTTGACCGGGATGCCTTCAGGCAACAAATAGTCAAAGGTGCGGGGCAGCGGAACGGGCAGGGCGACATGAGCGACGGACATGGAATCTTCCTGACTTGAAATCTGGCGGGTTAGTATACACATTACCGAAGGTGACGCGGATAAGTTTGCATCTGCTGGTCAAATTCTGTATGATTCGCCGCCTTTGGTGCGCTTTATGCCGCATCAAACATCCCAAAACCCGGGAAATTCGCTAAGCCGGTTTACGCCAGCTGCGCGAAGGTCGTCGGGAAATTATTAATATCGCGTGGTGTCTGGCGTTAGGGCTGGAAGAGCGACGCGGCCTTAACTGAGGTTCTCCCATGAAAAAAGGTATTCACCCAAATTACGACGAAATTACTGCTACCTGTTCTTGCGGTAATGTCATGAAAATCCGTTCCACCGTTGGTCACGACCTGAACCTCGACGTGTGCGGTAAATGCCACCCGTTCTACACCGGCAAACAGCGTGATGTTGCTACCGGTGGCCGTGTTGACCGCTTCAACAAGCGCTTCAGCATCCCGGGCAGCAAGTAAGTTGCCAGAAAAAGCCGCCTCAGGGCGGCTTTTTTGTATCCTTCGTCTGGCCAGGCCGAGGGATAAAAAAAGCGGAAGATATCTTCCGCTTTTTTTATGTCTTAGTATTCCCACGTATCCGGGTCGATACCCAGTTCACGCATAATCTCTTTCGCCGCTTCCGGGATTTCATCGCTGCGCTCTTTACGCAGGTCTTCATCGTTAGGCAACGGTTGACCGGTAAAGGCATGCAGGAACGCCTCGCACAGCAGTTCGCTATTCGTGGCGTGACGCAGGTTGTTCACCTGACGACGCGTGCGTTCATCGGTGAGGATCTTTAACACCTTCAGAGGAATGGAAACCGTAATTTTTTTTACTTGCTCACTCTTCTTACCGTGCTCAGCGTATGGGCTGATATATTCGCCGCTCCATTCAGCCATGAGATACCTTAATCCTCTGTTTATTAGTTAAGGGCCAGAACATTACGCCCGACCATAATTGCGCGTAGTTTACCGTATGAGCGTACTTTCCGACATGATATAAGCCGCCGCCGACGTGCGCTAATGCATATAATTTTAACGGCTATTTGTCTTTTGCTCAATCTATACGCAAAGAAGTTTAGATGTCCAGATGTATTGACGTCTATTGTGACAATGATTACTCTGAGGCCTGACTTCTCACCGAACAGCCCAGGAACTGTCCAACATGACGCGTAAACAGGCCACCATTGCAGTGCGTAGCGGTTTAAATGACGACGAACAGTACGGTTGCGTTGTCCCGCCGATCCACCTCTCCAGCACCTATAATTTCACCGGTTTCAACGAACCTCGCGCCCACGATTATTCCCGTCGCGGCAACCCGACTCGCGATGTCGTACAGCGCGCACTGGCGGAGCTGGAAGGCGGCGCGGGCGCGGTACTGACCAATACCGGAATGTCGGCTATTCTGCTGGTGACCACGGTGTTCCTGAAACCGGGCGATCTGCTGGTGGCGCCGCACGACTGTTATGGCGGCAGCTATCGTCTGTTTGACAGCCTGGCGAAACGCGGCTGCTATCGCGTGCGCTTTGTCGATCAAAGCGATGAACAGGCATTACGTGAAGCGCTAGCGGAACAACCGAAGCTGGTGCTGGTCGAAAGCCCGAGCAACCCATTGCTGCGGGTGGTCGATATTGCGAAAATCTGTGGGCTGGCGCGTGAAGCCGGCGCGGTGAGCGTGGTGGATAACACCTTCCTGAGCCCGGCGTTGCAAAATCCGCTGGCGCTGGGCGCCGATCTGGTGTTGCATTCGTGCACCAAATATCTCAACGGCCACTCTGATGTGGTCGCCGGGGTGGTGATTGCCAAAGATCCTGAAACTGTCACCGAACTGGCATGGTGGGCGAATAATATCGGCGTCACCGGCGGGGCGTTTGATAGCTATCTGTTATTGCGTGGTTTGCGTACCCTTTCTCCGCGAATGGAAGTGGCGCAGCGCAACGCGCAGGCGATAGTCGACTATCTGAAAACCCAGCCGCTGGTGAAAAAGCTGTATCATCCGTCCCTGCCGGAAAACCAGGGGCATGAGATTGCGGCGCGTCAGCAAAAAGGTTTTGGGGCGATGCTAAGCTTCGAGCTCGATGGCGATGAGCAGACGCTGCGTCGCTTCTTGAGCGGTTTATCGCTATTTACGCTGGCGGAATCGTTGGGGGGCGTTGAGAGCCTGATTTCCCATGCGGCGACGATGACGCATGCGGGCATGGCGCCGGAAGCGCGTGCGGCGGCAGGGATCTCGGAAACGCTCCTGCGTATTTCGACCGGTATTGAAGATGGTGAAGATTTAATTGCCGACCTGGAAAATGGCTTCCGGGCAGCAAACGAGGAATAAAGATGAGTGTGATTGCGCAGGCAGGGGCGAAGGGTCGTCAGCTGCACAAATTTGGTGGGAGTAGTTTAGCGGATGCGAAATGTTACCTGCGCGTCGCCGGGATCATGACCGACTATGCGCAGGCAGGCGATATGATGGTCGTCTCTGCCGCCGGTAGCACCACCAACCAGCTGATTAGCTGGCTGCAGCTAAGCCAGACCGATCGTCTTTCTGCGCATCAGGTGCAACAAGCGCTGCGTCGCTATCAAATGGATCTGATCGCCAGCCTGTTGCCGGCGGACGCCGCTGACGCGCTGATCGCGACGTTTATTCACGATCTTGAACGTCTGGCGGGCCTGCTGGATAGCGGCATCACCGATGCGGTATATGCTGAAGTCGTCGGCCACGGCGAAGTGTGGTCCGCGCGCCTGATGGCGGCGGTACTGAATCACCTTGGCGTTGAAGCCGCCTGGCTGGACGCGCGCGCCTTCCTGCGCGCGGAACGCGCCGCGCAGCCGCAGGTTGATGAAGGCTTATCCTACCCGTTGTTACAACAGTTGATGGCGCAGCACCCCAACAAAAGGCTGGTGGTGACCGGCTTTATCGCCCGTAACAATGCCGGAGAAACCGTGCTGCTGGGCCGTAACGGTTCCGACTACTCCGCCACCCAAATTGGCGCGCTGGCCGGGGTCTCCCGCGTCACCATCTGGAGCGATGTGGCCGGGGTCTATAGCGCCGACCCGCGTAAAGTGAAAGATGCGTGCCTGCTGCCGCTGCTGCGCCTTGATGAGGCCAGCGAGCTGGCTCGCCTGGCGGCGCCGGTGCTGCACGCGCGTACGCTACAGCCGGTTTCCGGCAGCGATATCGATTTACAGCTGCGCTGCAGCTACACCCCGGACCAGGGTTCGACGCGCATTGAGCGCGTGCTGGCATCTGGCACCGGCGCGCGTATTGTCACCAGTCACGACGACGTCTGCCTGATTGAATTCCAGGTGCCGGCTGGTCAGGATTTCAAGTTGGCGCATAAAGAGCTGGATCAGATTTTCAAACGCGCGCAGCTGCGCCCGCTGGCGGTGGGCGTGCATGCCGACCGTAAGCTGCTGCAGTTCTGTTACACCTCTGAAGTGGCCGACAGCGCGCTGAAGCTGCTGGACGAGGCGGGCCTGCCGGGCGAGCTGCGTCTGCGCCAGAAGCTGGCGCTGGTGGCGATGGTCGGCGCGGGCGTGACCCGCAATCCGCTGCACTGCCACCGTTTCTGGCAGCAGTTGAAAGGGCAGCCAGTAGAGTTTACCTGGCAATCGGAAGAGGGCATCAGCCTGGTGGCGGTGCTGCGCGCCGGCCCAACCGAGAGCCTGATTCAGGGGCTGCATCATTCCGTGTTCCGCGCTGAGAAACGCATCGGTCTGGTGCTGTTTGGCAAAGGTAATATTGGCTCCCGCTGGCTGGAGTTGTTCGCGCGCGAGCAGAGCACGCTTTCCGCCCGCACCGGCTTTGAGTTCCTGCTGGCTGGGGTGGTGGATAGCCGCCGTAGCCTGCTGAACTATGAAGGTCTGGATGCCAGTCGCGCATTGGCATTCTTTGAAGATGAAGCGGTTGAGCAGGATGAAGAGTCGCTATTCCTGTGGATGCGCGCGCACCCTTATGATGATTTAGTGGTGCTGGACGTGACCGCCAGCGAACAGCTGGCCGATCAGTATCTGGATTTCGCCAGCCACGGTTTTCACGTGATCAGCGCCAATAAGCTGGCGGGCGCCAGCAGCAGCGATAAATATCGCCAGATCCACGACGCCTTCGAAAAGACTGGCCGTCACTGGCTGTATAACGCCACCGTCGGCGCAGGCTTGCCGGTTAACCATACGGTGCGCGATCTCATCGACAGCGGCGATACCATCCTGGGGCTGAGCGGTATCTTCTCCGGTACGCTCTCCTGGTTGTTCCTGCAGTTTGACGGCACGGTGCCATTTACCGAACTGGTGGATCAGGCCTGGCAGCAAGGGCTGACCGAACCGGACCCGCGCGTTGACCTGTCAGGTAAAGACGTGATGCGCAAGCTGGTGATCCTGGCGCGCGAAGCTGGTTACAATATCGAGCCGGATCAGGTGCGCGTGGAATCGCTGGTTCCGGCGCATTGCGAAGAGGGCTCGGTTGACCACTTCTTTGAGAACGGCGAAGAGCTGAACGAACAGATGCTGCAGCGCCTTGAAGCCGCCCGTGAGATGGGGCTGGTGTTGCGTTACGTGGCGCGTTTTGATGCTAACGGTAAAGCGCGCGTCGGGGTAGAAGCAGTGCGTCAGGAACATCCGCTGGCGGCGCTGCTGCCGTGCGATAACGTCTTCGCCATCGAGAGTCGCTGGTATCGCGATAATCCAATGGTGATCCGCGGGCCAGGCGCGGGTCGCGATGTCACCGCCGGGGCTATTCAGTCAGATATTAATCGTCTGGCGCAGTTGCTGTAATCTCTCCTCTCAGGCCGGCCCATAGGGCCGGCCTTCATTATGCTCATTCCCGCGCCACCAGCTGCCCTGAGAGGGTGAGATGCTGCGTCGGCAGCGTGGGCTCTTTGATCTTGCGGATAATTAACGCGCCTGGCCTGACGCCAGATGAACTTTTTTCACTTTGACTGAAAATTCCTCACTGTTTACGCAGATTTTTCTATTGACGCCCGCCCGCTTTTCCGTCATTTTTACATCTGGACGTCTAAACGTATAGAAGTTCGCAACACGACTGATAAATATAATGCGATTGATGAGGTAAGGTATGAGCTTTTTTCACGCCAATCAGCGGGAAGCCCTGAATCAGAGCCTGGCGGAAGTCCAGGGCCAGATTAATGTGTCCTTTGAATTCTTTCCGCCGCGTACCAGTGAAATGGAGCAAACCCTGTGGAAATCCATCGATCGCTTAAGCAGCCTGAAGCCAAAGTTTGTTTCCGTCACCTACGGGGCGAACTCCGGCGAGCGCGACCGCACTCATAGCATTATCAAGGGCATTAAAGACCGCACTGGTCTGGAAGCAGCGCCGCACCTGACCTGTATCGACGCCAGTCGCGATGAACTGCGCGCGATTGCCCAGGATTACTGGAACAACGGTATCCGCCATATCGTCGCGCTGCGCGGCGACCTGCCACCGGGTAGCGGCAAGCCGGAGATGTACGCCGCCGACCTGGTGACGCTGCTAAAAGACGTCGGTGATTTTGATATCTCCGTCGCCGCCTATCCGGAAGTGCATCCGGAAGCCAAAAGCGCGCAGGCCGACTTATTGAACCTGAAACGTAAAGTAGAAGCGGGCGCTAATCGCGCGATCACTCAGTTCTTTTTTGATGTCGAAAGCTACCTGCGTTTCCGTGACCGCTGCGTCTCCGCCGGTATCGATGTGGAAATTATTCCGGGCATTCTGCCGGTCTCCAACTTTAAACAGGCGAAGAAATTTGCCGATATGACGAACGTGCGTATTCCGACCTGGATGTCGAAAATGTTCGAAGGGTTGGATAACGATGCCGAAACGCGCCAACTGGTAGGGGCGAATATCGCCATGGACATGGTGAAAATTTTAAGCCGCGAAGGAGTGAAAGATTTCCACTTCTATACCCTGAATCGCGCCGAAATGAGCTATGCCATTTGCCATACTCTGGGCGTGCGTCCAGCGTAATTACCTGTTTTAACTATTTTTTCATTCCTGTCGGGGCGGCGAACTGCAATTCGCCGCCCTCTTTTTTCGCACGAAAAGTGCGCTCTGCCCTTAAGCAACCTGCCGCCAAAGAGAGTATAGTGCCCGCAAAAATCATGACGGTGGAGAAGTTATGACGGTTGCAAGGAACAGCAATCTCCTGGCCGGTTGCGGCCTCGTCCTGCTGACGCTTATCTGGAGCTACAGCTGGATTGCGATGAAACAGGTAACGCTCTATATCGGCGCTTTCGATTTTACCGCCCTGCGCTGTATTTTCGGCGCGATTGTGCTGATGGCGGTGTTGGCGCTGCGCGGGCGCGGCATGCGGCCAACGCCGTTTGGTTACACCCTGGCGATTGCGCTGCTGCAAACCTGCGGCATGGTCGGTCTGGCGCAGTGGGCGCTGATGAGCGGCGGCGCAGGTAAAGTCGCCATTCTCAGCTATACCATGCCGTTCTGGGTGGTGATCATGGCGGCGCTGTTTTTAGGCGAGCGCATGCGGCGGCTACAATATGCCGCTATCGTACTGGCGGCGTGCGGTCTACTGCTGGTGCTGCAGCCCTGGCAGTTGGATTTCTCCTCGATGAAAAGCGCGCTGCTGGCGATCCTCTCCGGCATCAGTTGGGGGGCGAGCGCGATTGTCGCCAAACGCATGTATCGCCGCTATCCGCGCCTCGATTTACTGTCGTTAACCGCCTGGCAGATGCTGTATGCCGCGCTGGTGATGAGCGTGGTGGCGTGGCTGGTGCCGCAGCGCAGCATTGACTGGCAACCTGGGGTTTTTTGGGCACTGGCCTATAGCGCAATCCTGGCGACGGCGGTGGCCTGGAGTCTGTGGCTGTATGTTCTGCGTAACCTGCCTGCCAGCGTCGCCGGCCTGAGTACGCTGGCGGTACCGGTTTGCGGCGTGCTGTTTTCCTGGTGGCTGCTGGGTGAAAATCCGGGGCTAGTGGAAGGCGCTGGTATTGTGCTGATCGTCGCGGCGCTGGCGATAATCAGCCTTAAAAAACGTCAACCTCAGATTACCAGGCAAGGTATTACTCGTTAAGCGTTATGCCCGGCAAATGCCGGGCATTTGGGGCAGGTTATTCCCACTCTTGCAGGAAACGCTGACCGTATTGGTCGGCAACCAGTAGCGCGGCGTAAACCTGGTCGGCACAGGCGCCGCCCGGCATGTTGTGGATGGTTTCGCCTTCGGCGCAGGCGGCCTCCGCGACCGTGCGCATTTTGGCCGGGATGTCGCCTTTAATATCGAGCTGCGCCAGTGTGATGGGCAGGCCGACGCTGTGACACAACGCCGCCGCGGTTTCTATCTCTTCCACCGGCGCGTTTTCCAGCACCAGCTGCGTCAGGGTACCAAACGCGACCTTCTCGCCGTGATAGAAGTGATGGGCGTCCGGGATGGCGGTCAAACCGTTGTGAATCGCGTGCGCCGCCGCCAGCCCACCGCTCTCAAAGCCGACGCCGCTCAGGTAGGTGTTGGCTTCGATCACCCGTTCGAGCGCTGGGGTAACCACATGCTGCTCGGCGGCAAGCATCGCCTTTTCGCCTTCTTCAACCAGCGTGTTGTAGCAGAGTTCCGCCAGTGCCAGCGCTGCCTGAGTGCATTTACCGCCCGCCATTGTGGTCGCACCGCTGCGCGAGCAGGCGCGGGCTTCAAACCAGGTCGCCAGCGCATCGCCAATCCCGGCGGCCAGCAGGCGAGCTGGCGCGCCTGCGACGATCTGCGTATCGACAACCACCATGTTCGGGTTGTGCGGCAGCATCAAATAGCTTTCGAATTCCCCATCGTCGGTATAGATAACAGACAACGCGCTGCACGGCGCGTCGGTGGAGGCGATGGTCGGCGCCACGACTACCGGCAGATGCATATAGTGAGCCAGCGCTTTCGCGGTATCCAAAGTCTTGCCGCCGCCGATGCCGAGCACCGCATGGCATTGGGCGCTGCTGGCGATATCGCGCAGGCGGTTGATTTCATTTTGCGAACATTCACCGCCGAACGGTGCGATTTCGGCCACCAGGCCAGCGCCGCCAAGGCTGGTACGCAACTGCTCTTCGGCAAAGCCAAGAACAAACTTATCGCCGATGATAAGCCACCGTTCGGCCAGCGGTTTAAGATATTCGCCGAGGCGCTTGATGGCGCCAGCGCCCTGAATGTATTTACCGGGTGATTGAATAATGCGATCCATTTCGATTCCTCCTCGATGACCGTGCAAGCCGCCGACCGGCGGCTGGCGATCGGATTACAGGTTCAACGTGCCAAATGCGTTATTCCAGTCCAGCTCGAACTTCTCTATGGCTGACTCTACCGCGGGGGTGCCGAGCATTTGTTGCGCTACGTCTAAGGGGAGGGTGATAGCTTCGCAGCCAGCTAACAGGCAATCCAATGCCTGGCGCGGGGTTTTGAAGCTCGCGGCCAGGACTTTGCTTTCCGGGGCGTGCATTTCCAGCAGGGATTGCAGTTCTTGCACCATGCGAATGCCATCACCGCCCTGGGCGTCGACGCGGTTGACGTATGGCGCGACGTATTTCGCGCCGGCCAGCGCCGCCAGCAGCCCCTGGGCAGCGCTATAGACCGCGGTGCCAAGCGTCGGGATGCCTTCTTTTTTCAGCAGTTTGATGGCGGCGAGACCTTCGGCGGTAACCGGGATTTTAACCACGATACCCGGCACGGCGTTGCTCAAGCGTTTGGCTTCTTCCACCATGCCCTGCGCATCGCGACTCATGGTCTGCGCGAACAGAACACCTTCCGGGCCGACGGCTTTTTGCAGGCGCGGCAGCACGTCCCAAACCGGGGTTTTGCCGGCGGCGATGATGCTCGGGTTGGTGGTGACGCCAGCCAGCGGATAAATGCGGGCCAGACGTTCAACTTCAGCGACGTTCGCGGTGTCCAGATAGAGTTCCATAACCATTCCTCGATGTGTAATTCAGTGATGTTGAGGAAAGGATACGGTTTTCGTTTGCTTGCTCGCCAGATGACAAATTTGCCAAAAACTGGATAAATGTACGCATTGCGATTAAGGATGATTTAGATCACATTTGTCCGCCTGTTCCTGCTTATAAAGGTACGTGGCCAGCAATCAGCAGACAGTTACTTACAAAAATCTAGTTTTACGGCGCAGAGGATTTTTCCGTCAACTGGCTGTGATACTGGCGGCGGTATTCGGAAGGCGAACGTTCGGTGTTCTTGCGAAACAGACGGCAGAAGTAGTTGCTGTCGGCGAAGCCGCAGGCGTGGGCAACGTCTTTCACTTTCATATCATGGCCTTTCAACAGCATGCGCGCCTGTTCGAGGCGAATATGATTAAGGTATTCGTTAAAACCCATGGGCCCGCATTTCTGAAACAGGTGCGAGAGATAATTGGGGGATAGGTAAAACGACTGGGCCACGGATTCCCGGCTCAGCGGCTCAGCGAAATGGAGATCGATATACTGGCGGATCGCTTCGAACAGTGCCTGGCTGCGCGATGAAGTTTGCGCCTGACTACCCAGCAGATCGGTACAGTGGCTGAGTAGGCTAATCACGATGCTGCGGGCGGTTTGTTGTTCCTGCGGCTGCATACGTATTTCATTTAGCGCCTGTAGCAGGAATGAACCCACGCGCGGCCCGCGGCGCGGTACCTGGATCTTCTGGACAAGAGTTAGCGCCTCGCCGCTCCAGCGCTGCAGCGAAAATTCCAACTGCTGTTTGCCGAATAAGATGCTTAATAGCAGGCAGGGTGTCTGCCATTGCGGCCAGTTCCATCTATCGCCCGCAATATACAGTACATCGCGCGGCTGCAGCGGCGCGGCATTATCGCCGAGGGCGAGATCGTACAACTGCCCCTCAATGACAATATTCAGACGAGGAAAATCAACCTTGATCGCGGCGTCGGCAGGGGGGCGTGACTCACCGGTAAAATGCACTTCTGCAATGCAGGTTTGTTTTTTCACGAATGAATCAATGAGCTGATTGATGCTGTTATCCATCTTTACCCCGCCAAAACGCCACGCATTTCATCATACCGGACATTTTTCCAGCGGTAAAAGCGCGAGCTTGTCGTTATTGCTTCTTGGTTACGATATGTTATATCGTAACATTTTATCGCAATCGATATTGAACTCAGGAGAGAGTAATGACCCGAAAGATCCCCATGCTCGCGTTTGGCTTAGGCATGGCGCTTGCGAGCGTCCAGGCGTTCGCCCACGGTAACCATAGCCATGGCCCAGCGTTGACCGACATAGAACGCCAGGCTAGCGAAGGCATTTTTGCCGATAAAGATGTGAAGGATCGCGCGTTGAGCGATTGGGATGGCGTCTGGCAGTCCGTTAATCCGTACCTGCTGAATGGCGACCTTGATCCGGTTCTGGAGCAGAAGGCGAAAAAGCCCGGCGGCAAGAGCGTGGAAGAGTATCGCGCCTATTATAAGAAGGGTTACGCCACCGACGTGGAGCAGATTGGCATCGAAGATGACGTGATAGAGTTCCACGTCGGCAAGACCGTTAATAGCTGCAAATATACCTACTCAGGCTACAAAATCCTGCAATACGCCTCCGGCAAGAAGGGCGTTCGCTATCTGTTTGAGTGCCAACAGGGCGATGGTAACGCGCCGAAATTCGTCCAGTTCAGCGACCATATTATTGGCCCGCGCAAATCGCAGCATTTCCATATATTTATGGGCAATGAATCACAGGAGGCCTTGCTGAAAGAGATGGATAACTGGCCGACCTATTATCCCTATGCGCTGCATAAAGAGCAGATCGTCGATGAGATGTTGCATCACTAAAATGAGAGGGAAAATCCCCCGGCCGGGCGGCCGGGGGAAACGGTGACTAGCCGGTATTACGCATCCCTGCCGCGACGCCGGCAATGGTGACCATCAGCGCTTGCTCAACGCGCGCATCCGGTTCCTCGCCAGCCTCTTCAGCCTGGCGCGAACGGTGCAACAGTTCGGCCTGCAGGACGTTAAGTGGGTCGGTATAGATGTTACGCAACTGGATGGATTCGGCGATCCACGGCAGGTCGGCCATCAGGTGGGAGTCATTAGCGATAGCCAGCACCACTTCGATATCGGCGGTTAACAGCTGACGTAGCTCTTCGCCTAGCTTCCACAGTTCCGGTTTCACCAGACGCTGATCGTAGTACTCCGCCAGCCACAGGTCGGCTTTTGAGTAGACCATTTCCAGCATTCCGAGGCGGGTCGAGAAGAACGGCCAGTCGCGGCACATGCTTTCCAGCTCGCTTTGCTTACCGCCCTCGACCACTTTCTGCAGCGCGGCACCGGCGCCCAGCCAGGCCGGCAGCATCAGGCGGTTCTGGGTCCAGGCGAAGATCCACGGGATGGCGCGCAGTGACTCGACGCCGCCGGTCGGTCGACGTTTCGCCGGACGCGAGCCAAGCGGCAGTTTGCCCAGTTCTTGTTCCGGGGTCGCGGAGCGGAAATAAGGGACGAAGTCTTTGTTTTCCCGCACGTAGCCGCGATACATCTTGCAGGAGACGTCGGACAGCTCGGCCATGATTTCGCGCCACTGCGGTTTTGGTTCCGGCGGCGGCAGCAGGTTGGCTTCCAGAATCGCGCTGGTGTACAACGACAGGCTGCTGATGGTGACTTCCGGCAGGCCGTACTTAAAGCGGATCATTTCGCCCTGTTCGGTGACGCGCAGGCCGCCTTTCAGGCTGCCCGGCGGCTGCGAGAGCAGCGCCGCGTGGGCCGGAGCGCCGCCGCGACCGATGGAGCCACCGCGACCGTGGAATAGAGTCAGTTCAATACCGGCTTTTTCACAGGTTTTGATTAGCGCGTCCTGTGCCTGGTACTGGGCCCAGGAGGCGGCCATCACGCCGGCATCTTTGGCCGAGTCGGAGTAACCGATCATGACCATCTGCTTGCCCTGAATAAAGCCGCGATACCAGTCAATATTCAGTAACTGAGTCATAACGTCGTTGGCGTTGTTCAGGTCGTCCAGCGTTTCAAACAGCGGCGCGACCGGCAGGGCAAAGCCGATACCGGCTTCTTTTAGCAGAAGATGAACCGCCAGCACGTCGGACGGCGTTTTGGCCATTGAGATCACATAAGCGGCGATCGATCCACGCGGCGCTTCGGCGATCACTTTACAGGTGTCGAGGACCTCGCGGGTCTCTTCGCTCGGCTCCCACTGACGCGGCAGCAGCGGGCGTTTGGAGTTCAGCTCACGGATCAGGAAAGCCTGCTTGTCGGCTTCCGACCAGCTTTCATAATCGCCGATCCCGAGGTAGCGGGTCATTTCGCCCAGCGCTTCGGTATGGCGGGTGCTTTCCTGACGGATATCGATACGCACCAGCGGTACGCCGAAAGATTTCACCCGGCGCAGGGTATCGAGCAGTTCGCCGTTGGCGATGATGCCCATTCCGCAGGCCTGCAGCGATTTATAGCAGGCATACAGCGGTTCCCACAGCTGTTCGTTTTGCGTGATAAGCCCCGCCGGTTTCGGCAGTTTTTGCCCTTTCAGACGCGCTTCCAGCCAGGCCTGGGTCTCCATCAACTGGCTACGCAGCTTTTTCATCAGATAACGATACGGCTCTTGCGCGCCTTCCGCACCCGCCAAATCGCGGAGCTCGTCGGTGCATTCGACCATCGACAGCTCGGAGATAAGCACCTGGATATCTTTCAGGAAAAGATCGGTCGCTTTCCAGCGGCTGAGCAACAGCACGTGGCGGGTGATATCGGCGGTGACGTTCGGGTTGCCGTCACGGTCGCCGCCCATCCAGGAAGTGAATCGTACCGGCACAAAATCAACCGGTAGCTGGTAACCGAGGTTGGCTTCCAGCTGTTCGTTCAGCTCGCGCAGATAGTTCGGCACGCCTTCCCACAGGCTGTTTTCAACTACCGCGAAACCCCATTTGGCTTCATCGACCGGAGAAGGGCGGTGCTTACGAATTTCATCGGTATGCCAGGACTGGGCGATCAGCTGGCGCAGGCGGCGCATCAGCTGGTTGTGCTCATAGTCAGCGATATCTTTGTTATCCAACTGCTTAAGGCAGTTGTTCACTTCCACCATTTTGTGGATCAGCGTCCGGCGGGTGATTTCGGTCGGGTGAGCGGTTAATACCAGCTCCAGCGACAGGGATTCCACCGCTTTTTTTATGGTGTCTTCGTTGAGATTGGGTTGGTCTTTGAGTTTTCTCAGGGTACGCGCAATAACTTCCGGATTGCTGGCGGCTTCGCCGTTGGGCGAAATGCTGTGATATTGCTCAGCGGTATTGGCCAGATTCAGGAACTGGCTAAAGGCGCGCGCCACCGGCAGCAGCTCGTCGTTGGACAAGTTTTGCAGCGTGGTGAGCAGCTCCTGGCGATTGGCTTCATTGCCCGCGCGAGAAGATTTGGACAACTTACGGATAGTTTCGACACGATCAAGAATGTTTTCTCCTAACGCATCCTTGATGGTGTCGCCCAGCACCTTACCGAGCATACTGACATTACTACGCAAAGCGGAATATTGTTCGTTCATGTTACCCCAGACACCCCATCTCATTTTATTTTGTTATATCCGGCGCTCCGTGATTTGAGCAGTGGATAAGCAACCCGTCTTTTATAAAGCCACGTAAATACCCCCGCGTCAATTGCTGCGAAATCGCTTCAGCAAACGAATAAATGGCGATAATTTGCGAAAGTTAACTCAGCGGTCGGCGGATAAGCATTACTTATGGAAGTGTGACGATCGTCACTCTCCCGCCTCCGGACGTGAAGGCGGGAAACTAGCAGCGATTAATGCCAGCAGAAGTGATGGACAACCTGAGTGATGAGCTCGCGCGTCGGCTTAATAAACCGCGTCTCCAGATATTCATCCGGCTGGTGGGCCTGGTTGATGGAGCCCGGTCCTAACACCAGCGTAGGACACAGCGTCTGGATAAACGGCGCTTCGGTGCAGTAGTTCACCACTTCGGTCTGCGCGCCGAGCAGTTTTTCAACCACTTCGACCAACTTGTGGTCCGGCGGGCATTCATAGCCTGGAATCGGCGGATGCAGCTCAGAGACCGTCAGACGCCCCGGCCAGCGTTCGCTGACCGGCGCCAGCGCTTCATCCAGCAGGCCGTTCAGGTCGTTAAGCGTCATCCCCGGCAATGGACGAATATCCATGTGCAATTCGCAGCAGGCGCAGATGCGGTTGGATGCATCGCCACCGTGAATGGCGCCCAGGTTGAGCGTCGGATAAGGCACGGTGAAAGCGGCATAGTGGTAACGCTCTTTTAAATCATCGCGCAGTTGCATGATGCGGCCAATCGCATCGTGCATCAGTTCAATAGCGTTCACGCCGCGCGCCGGGTCGCTGGAGTGGCCGGACTGGCCCAGTACGCGTACCGCTGTTGAAATGTGGCCTTTATGCGCCCGCACCGGCTGCAGAGAGGTCGGCTCGCCGATGATGGCGCAATCCGGGCGCAGTTGCGTGGTTTCGGCAAAGTAGCGCGCGCCCGCCATGCTGGTTTCTTCGTCAGCGGTGGCCAGAATATACAGCGGTTTTTTCAATTTACTGACGTCAACGTCGCGCAGGGCATCGAGGATAAACGCGAAGAAGCCTTTCATATCGGCGGTGCCGAGCCCGTAGAGTTTGTTGTCGTGCTCCGTAAGTGTAAACGGGTCGCGGGTCCAGCGACCATCGTCGAAAGGCACGGTATCGGTATGCCCGGCGAGCAGCAGGCCGCCAGCGCCGTGGCCAGTGCTGGCCAACATATTGAATTTATTGCGCGTCTCAGGTACCGGCTGGATCTCGACGTTAAAGCCCAGATCGCGGAACCAGCCGCCGAGTAAATTGATTAAAGACTCATTGCTTTGATCCAGCGCTTCTTCGGTCGCGCTGATGGATGGTGTGGCGATCAATGCGCGGTAAATCTCGATAAAGGGCGGTAAATTGTTTTTCATTGTTGACACACCTCAGGTCATGATAGTATCAATATTCATGCAGTATTTGTGAATAAAAATACAATATCGTTGAGCGCAATAAAACCCATCGAATGTAAGGAGATGCTCTTCCAATGCTAAATACGCTGATCGTGGGAGCTAGCGGCTATGCCGGCGCAGAGCTGGTGGCCTATGTAAATCGCCACCCTCATATGAACATAACCGCTTTGACCGTCTCCGCGCAAAGCAATGATGCCGGAAAGTTAATTTCCGATATACATCCGCAGCTGAAAGGTATTGTCGACCTGCCGCTGCAGGCAATGTCCGATATCAGCGAATTTAGCGCCGGCGCGGATGTAGTGTTCCTCGCCACCGCGCATGAAGTTAGCCACGATCTGGCGCCGCAGTTTTTGGCCGCGGGCTGCGTGGTGTTCGATTTATCCGGCGCGTTTCGCGTCAACGATTGCGCGTTCTACGAAAAATACTACGGTTTCACTCATCAGCATTCCGATCTGCTTAAGCAGGCGGTATACGGTCTGGCGGAGTGGAACGTAGAAGCATTGAAAGAGGCGAATTTGATCGCGGTGCCTGGCTGCTACCCGACGGCGGCGCAGCTGGCGTTAAAACCGCTGATCGATGCCGGTCTGTTGGATCTGAAGCAATGGCCGGTGATCAACGCCACCAGCGGCGTTAGCGGCGCCGGGCGTAAGGCGGCGATGAGCAATAGCTTCTGCGAAGTCAGCCTGCAGCCGTACGGTGTTTTCAATCATCGCCACCATCCGGAAATTTCTACCCATCTGGGCGCAGAGGTGATCTTCACTCCCCATTTGGGCAATTTTAAACGCGGTATTCTGGAAACCATTACCTGCCGCCTGAAGCCGGGCGTCAGTAAAGATCAGGTGGCTGATGTCTTCCAGCAGGCCTATGCCAATAAGCCGTTGGTCCGTTTATACGATAAAGGCGTACCGGCGCTGAAAAACGTAGTTGGGCTGCCATTCTGTGATATCGGTTTTGCCGTCCAGGACGAACATATTATCGTCGTGGCCGCAGAGGATAACCTGCTGAAAGGCGCGGCAGCGCAGGCCGTGCAGTGCGCTAACATTCGTTTCGGCTTCGCTGAGACGCAGTCTTTAATTTAAGGTGTGATGATGAACAATCCATTGATTATCAAACTTGGCGGCGTGTTGTTGGATAGCGAAGAAGCGCTGGAACGTCTGTTTACCGCCTTGGTGCACTACCGCGAAACACACCAGCGTCCGCTGGTTATCGTCCACGGCGGCGGCTGCGTGGTGGATGAGCTGATGAAACAGCTTAATCTGCCGGTGAAAAAGAAAAATGGCCTGCGCGTAACGCCTGCCGATCAGATTGACATCATTACCGGCGCGCTGGCGGGAACGGCCAATAAAACGCTGCTGGCATGGGCGAAAAAGCATGGTCTTTCCTCGGTAGGGCTGTTCCTCGGCGATGGCGATAGCGTGAAGGTGACTCAGTTGGATGAAGAACTGGGCCACGTCGGTAAAGCGCAGGCAGGCTCGCCGACGCTTATCAATACGCTGTTGGCGGGCGGCTACCTGCCTGTCGTGAGCTCGATTGGCGTCACCGACGAAGGACAACTGATGAACGTCAACGCCGATCAGGCGGCGACGGCGCTGGCGGCGACGTTGGGCGCGGATCTTATCTTGCTGTCCGATGTTAGCGGCATTCTCGACGGTAAAGGTCAGCGGATTGCGGAAATGACCGCCTCCAGGGCCGAGCAACTGATTGAACAGGGCATTATTACCGACGGCATGATCGTGAAAGTGAACGCGGCGCTGGACGCGGCGCGCGAGCTGGGCCGCCCGGTGGATATCGCTTCCTGGCGCCATGCCGAGCAGCTGCCGGCATTATTTAACGGTACCCCGATCGGTACGCGTATTTTGGCTTAAGATTGAATGCCCGGCGGCGCGTTGCTTGCCGGGGCGACAAGACCGTAGACCGGGTAAGCGCAGCGCGACCCGGCAGAACTCACGAATAAAGGAAGCATGTTATGGCACTTTGGGGCGGGCGTTTTACACAGGCAGCAGATCAGCGGTTCAAACAATTCAACGACTCTTTACGCTTTGACTATCGTCTGGCGGAACAGGATATCGTGGGATCCGTCGCCTGGTCCAAAGCGCTGGTAACCGTAGGCGTACTGACCGCCGATGAGCAGCTGCAGCTGGAAGAGGCGCTGAACGTCTTGCTGGAAGAGGTACGCGCCAACCCGCAGCAAATCCTTGAAAGCGATGCCGAAGATATCCATAGCTGGGTCGAAGGGAAACTGATCGATAAAGTCGGCCAGTTGGGCAAAAAACTGCATACCGGACGTAGCCGTAATGACCAGGTCGCCACCGATCTCAAGCTGTGGTGTAAAGAGACCGTCACCGAGCTGCTGTCCGCGACCCGCCAACTGCAAAGCGCGCTGGTGGAAACCGCGGGCAACAATCAGGATGCGGTGATGCCGGGTTATACCCATCTGCAGCGCGCCCAGCCGGTGACTTTTGCGCACTGGTGTCTGGCCTACGTTGAAATGCTGGCCCGTGATGAAAGCCGTCTGCAGGACGCGCTCAAGCGCCTCGATGTCAGCCCGCTGGGATGCGGCGCGCTGGCGGGAACCGCTTATGAAATCGACCGTGAGCAGCTGGCCGGTTGGTTGGGTTTCGCATCGGCGACCCGTAACAGCCTCGATAGCGTCTCCGATCGCGATCACGTGCTGGAACTGCTTTCCGATGCCTCTATCGGTATGGTGCACCTGTCGCGTTTTGCCGAAGATCTGATTTTCTTCAATACCGGCGAAGCGGGTTTTGTTGAACTCTCTGATCGCGTTACTTCCGGCTCGTCGCTGATGCCGCAGAAGAAAAACCCGGATGCGCTGGAACTGATCCGCGGTAAATGCGGCCGCGTGCAGGGCGCGCTGACCGGCATGATGATGACCCTGAAAGGGCTACCGCTGGCCTACAACAAAGATATGCAGGAAGACAAAGAAGGGCTGTTCGATGCGCTGGACACCTGGCTTGACTGCCTGCACATGGCGGCGCTGGTGCTGGACGGTATCCAGGTGAAACGTCCGCGCTGTGCGGAAGCGGCGCAGCAGGGTTACGCCAACGCTACCGAGCTGGCGGATTACCTGGTGGCAAAAGGCGTTCCGTTCCGCGAAGCACACCATATCGTCGGTGAAGCGGTGGTTGAAGCGATTGCTCAGGGCAAAGCGCTGGAAGATTTACCGTTAAGCGACTTGCAAAAGTTCAGCAGCGTTATCGGCGATGACGTCTACCCGATCCTGTCGTTGCAGTCCTGCCTTGATAAACGTGCGGCCAAAGGCGGCGTCTCGCCGCAGCAGGTGGCGCAGGCGATTGCCGACGCCAGACAGCGCCTAGTGTAAGAGATTACACCGATGTTGAATGAGCCTGGGTAATCCCCGGGCTTTTTTACGCAAAAAAAAGCGGACACGAGGTCCGCAAAAGTTCACGTTGGCTTTAGTTGTTCGGGTAGGGAAACTGTGAGGCGACTCAATGATTTTCAGATGTTCTCCTCGTTTCTGTGGTTATTATTGAACAGAAAACTTGATAGGGATAATCGTTCGTTGCTATTCTATCTATCGCCATGGACTATCGTGGCGATGGAGGATGAATAATGAATATTCGCGATCTTGAATACCTGGTAGCGCTGGCTGAACATCGCCACTTCCGACGTGCGGCAGATTCCTGCCACGTCAGTCAGCCCACGCTCAGCGGACAAATTCGCAAGCTGGAAGATGAACTTGGGGTGATGTTACTGGAGCGCACCAGCCGTAAGGTTCTGTTCACTCAGGCGGGTTTGCTGCTGGTGGATCAGGCGCGTACCGTGCTACGCGAAGTAAAAGTGCTCAAGGAGATGGCAAGCCAGCAAGGGGAAACCATGTCCGGGCCGCTGCATATCGGCCTGATCCCGACGGTGGGGCCATATTTGCTGCCGCACATAATTCCGATGCTGCATCAGACTTTCCCGAAGCTGGAAATGTATCTGCATGAGGCGCAAACCCATCAGCTGCTGGCGCAGCTCGATAGCGGTAAGCTCGACTGCGCGATCCTCGCGCTGGTCAAAGAGAGTGAAGCCTTTATCGAAGTGCCGCTGTTCGATGAGCCGATGATGCTGGCTATCTACGAAGACCACCCGTGGGCAGAGCGCGATCGCGTGCCGATGGCGGATTTAGCGGGTGAAAAGCTGTTGATGCTGGAAGACGGACACTGTCTGCGCGACCAGGCGATGGGCTTCTGCTTTGAAGCGGGTGCGGACGAAGATACCCACTTCCGCGCGACCAGCCTTGAAACGCTGCGCAACATGGTTGCCGCCGGAAGTGGTATTACACTGCTGCCTGCGCTGGCGGTGCCGCAGGAGAGAAAACGCGATGGCGTGGTCTATATTCCGTGCATTAAGCCGGAACCAAGACGCACCATCGGGCTGGTTTATCGTCCTGGTTCGCCGCTGCGTAGCCGCTATGAGCATCTGGCGGAGGCCATCCGCAGTACTATGGATGGCCACTTCGATAAGGCGTTAAAAGAGGCGGTTTAAGCCGTTTAACGCCGCTACCCGATAGGCTTCGGCCATGGTCGGGTAGTTAAAGGTGGTGTTAACGAAGTACTCAATGGTGTTACCGCCGCCTTTCTGCTCCATAATCGCCTGGCCGATATGAATAATTTCGGCCGCGCGCTCACCAAAGCAGTGGATGCCGAGGATCTCTTTCGTCTCGCGATGGAACAGAATCTTCAGCGTACCCACGCTCATACCGACGATTTGCGCCCGCGCCAGATGTTTAAACTGTGCGCGACCTACCTCATAAGGTACCTTCATCGCGGTTAGCTGCTGCTCGGTTTTACCCACTGAGCTGATTTCCGGAATGGTGTAGATCCCGGTCGGGATATCTTCAATCAGATGCGCGGAGGCTTCGCCTTTGATTAGCGCCTGCGCGGCGATGCGCCCCTGATCGTAAGCCGCTGACGCCAGGCTTGGATAACCGATAACGTCACCGACGGCATAGATGTGCGGTAGGGCGGTCTGATACATGCTGTTTACTTTCAGCTGGCCGCGGCTGTCGGTTTGCAGACCGATATTTTCCAGCGCCAGCGTATCGGTGTTACCGGTACGACCGTTGGCGTACAGCAGGCAGTCAGCTTTCAGCTTCTTACCAGACTTCAGATGCATGATCACGCCGTCATCGACGCCTTCGATTTTCTCGTACTCTTCGTTATGGCGGATAACCACGCCGCTGTTCCAGAAGTGATAGGAGAGCGAATCGGACATCTCCTGATCGAGGAACGCCAGTAGACGATCGCGGGTATTGATCAGATCGACCTTAACCTCCATACCGCGGAAGATCGACGCGTACTCGCAGCCGATCACCCCTGCGCCGTAAATGATCACGTGGCGCGGTTCGTGGTGCAGGCTAAGAATGGAATCGCTGTCGTAAATACGCGGGTGGTGGAAATCGACATCGGCCGGATGATACGGGCGCGAGCCGCAGGCGATAACGAATTTCTCGGCGGTGACCGTTTCTACGGTGCCATCGTGACACTCCAGCGCCAGCGTGTGCTCATCAACAAAGTGGGCGTTGCCCTGCAGAATTTCGCAGTGGTTGCGCTCATAGAAACCCTGACGCATATGGGTTTGCTGGTTAATGACGCTGTCGGCATGGTTGAGGATGTCGGCGAAGGAAGAACGGAGAAGACGGGAATGGTCGCTGTAGAGGGGGTTTTGGTTAAACTCGATAATACGGCTGACGGCATGGCGAAGCGCTTTTGACGGGATGGTTCCCCAGTGGGTACAACCACCGCCGACGTTATGGTAGCGCTCGATAACGGCAACACGAGCTCCCTGTTTCACCAGTCCCATCGCGGCGCCTTCGCCGCCAGGACCGGAACCAATCACTATTGCATCATAATCCCAAGAGTGTGACATGGCATTACTCACCTGTTTTATACACAAAATAAACACGATGATAACATTTGGCGAGCTTTAACCCAATTATCGTTGTGCTTTTTTGCGGCATAAAAGCAGAAACGGCTCATAAACAATCATTCACAATCCAGTACAAACCGATTAGTTTTAATCTCTGGTATAGTGCCGACAGGGCTATTGGAAGGATTCATACATCGTGATGGGCGTAAGAGCACAACAAAAAGAAAAAACCCGCCGCTCGCTGGTGGAAGCGGCATTTAGCCAACTTAGCGCTGAGCGAAGCTTTGCCAGCCTGAGCTTGCGTGAGGTTGCGCGGGAAGCAGGGATCGCGCCGACGTCCTTTTATCGTCATTTTCGCGATGTCGATGAGTTAGGCCTGACGATGGTAGACGAAAGCGGGCTAATGCTGCGCCAACTGATGCGCCAGGCGCGCCAGCGCATTGCGAAAGGCGGCAGCGTGATCCGCACCTCCGTCTCTACCTTTATGGAGTTTATTGGTAACAACCCGAACGCCTTCCGCCTGCTGTTGCGTGAGCGTTCTGGCACATCCGCGGCGTTTCGAGCCGCTGTAGCGCGCGAGATCCAGCATTTCATCGCGGAACTTGCCGACTATTTAGAACTCGAAAACCATATGCCGCGCGCCTTTACCGAAGCGCAGGCTGAAGCTATGGTCACCATCGTATTCAACGCCGGTGCGGAAGCGTTGGACGTCAGTCCGGAGCAGCGCCGACAGCT
Organism: Klebsiella sp. SYXHC3; assembly: GCF_057196925.1. Lineage (NCBI taxonomy): Bacteria > Pseudomonadati > Pseudomonadota > Gammaproteobacteria > Enterobacterales > Enterobacteriaceae > Klebsiella > Klebsiella sp. SYXHC3. The sequence goes on from NZ_JBXUNG010000015.1 coordinate 78,630, forward strand.
GGAAGAACGGCTGGTACTGCAGCTCAGAATGATTTCAAAAGGCGCGTATTACTGGTATCGCCGTGAACAAGAAAAAATGTCACATCATTCCGAATAACGTGAAGGACGAGCAATGAAACACTCAGTTCAAGATAAAGGTACGCTACTGCTGGCGCTGATCGCGGGTCTGTCCATTAATGGCACCTTCGCCGCGCTGTTCAGCTCAATCGTTCCCTTTTCCATCTTCCCGGTTCTGTCGCTGCTGCTGACGGTATACTGCCTGCACCAGCGCTATCAGAACCGCAGTATGCCGGTCGGGCTGCCGGGGCTTTCCGCCGCCTGCTTTATTCTCGGCGTATTGCTGTATAGCACCGTGGTGCGCGCAGAATATCCGGATATCGGCTCTAACTTCTTCCCGGCGGTGCTGTCTGTCGCGATGGTGTTCTGGATCGGTTACAAGATGCGCAACCGCAAAGATACCGCGGCGGAGTAATCCGCCAGGTAATAACCCGGCAACGTTGCGTTCGCCGGGTTTTTTTATGCGTTTATTTCTTCGTTAACAGTACGCCGCATTCCATATGGTGGGTATACGGGAACTGATCGAATAGCGCCAGGCGGGTGACATTGTGCGTCTGGCTGAGGGTTTCCAGGTTCTGGCACAGTGTTTCCGGGTTGCAGGAGATATAGAGAATTCGTGGATAGGCCTGGACCATTTTTTCGGTCTCGCTATCCAGCCCGCTGCGCGGCGGATCGACAAAAATGGTTTCGCACTGATAGCTTTGCAGATCGATACCCTGCAGGCGGTTAAACTCCCGCACGCCGTTCATCGCCTGGGTAAACTCTTCCGCCGCCATACGGATAATTTGCACGTTATCGATATGGTTGGCGGCAATGTTGTATTGCGCGGAGGCGACTGACGGTTTAGCGATTTCCGTCGCCAGCACGCGATCGAAGTTACGCGCCAGCGCCAGCGAGAAGTTGCCGTTGCCGCAGTAGAGCTCCAGCAGATCGCCGGTGGAACCTTTGGTGACGTCCAGCGCCCACTCCAGCATCTGAATATTCATCGCCGCGTTTGGCTGGGTAAAGCTGTTTTCCACCTGACGATAGATCATTTCGCGCCCGCCAACCGGCAGACGTTCATCGACATAATCCCTATCGAGCTCGATTTTGGTTTTAGTGGCGCGGCCTATCAGCTGCACGTTGAGATTTTGCGCGCGTAGGGCATCGCGCAGCGCTTCCGCATGCTGGCGCCATTCGTCGTCGAGTTTCTTGTGATAGAGCAGCGAGACGATGGCCTGGTTGCTCATGGTCGTCAGATAATCAATCTGGAAAAGTTTATGGCGCAGGACCGGGTTATGGCGCACGCCGTCGAGCATTGCCGGCATCAGCTGGTTGATGAGCTCGCTGGCGGCCGGGAAGGTATCGACGCGAATACGCGACTTGGTCTGCTGATCGAAGATGATGTGATAGAGGTCGTCGCCGTCGTGCCACAGGCGAAATTCAGCGCGCATCCGGTAGTGGCTGACCGGCGAACGAAATACCTCCGGAACCGGCGCGGCAAAAGGGGCCATCATTTTCTGCAAACGGACGACTTTTTCTGCCAGTTGCGCTTCGTATTGCTCGGTAGGGAGGTGTTCGGGGGTCATGATGCATCCTGAATAAAATAAGTACGCGGGGATTGTAGGGAAAGCATTGGGGATGTCCAGCCCTGGTTGCGGATGAAATATCGTTATAGCAGTCTGGACATCTATATGTTTCTAATTGTAGCATCTTGCAACCGGTCCTCTGAGTTAATAGGGAATCCAGTGCGAATCTGGAGCTGACGCGCAGCGGTAAGGAAAGGCGAGAAATAAGCGCACTCGGTGCAGACACTGCGGTTAGCCGTGGGAAGTCATTATTTCTTAAAGCAGCCTCCAAGCCCGAAGACCTGCCGGATACGTCGCATTTGGTTTCTATCATCGCGAGCTACTGATAGAGCCGGCGGCATCCTCTCTATATTATGGATGCTTTTACAATGATTAAAAAAGCTTCGCTGATGACGGCTTTATCCGTCACGGCATTTTCCGGCTGGGCGCAGGACAGCAATTCAAATACGTTAGTGGTGACGGCAAACCGTGTGGCGCAACCTATCGAAACCGTGCTGGCGCCGGTGAGCGTGGTGACGCGGCAGGATATCGATCGCTGGCAGTCAACCTCTCTCACCGATGTGATGCGCCGCCTGCCGGGCGTGGACATCGCGCAAAACGGCGGCATGGGGCAGCAGAGCTCTCTTTTCGTACGCGGCACCAACTCCAGCCATGTCTTAATCCTGGTGGATGGCGTACGTCTGAATCAGGCGGGCGTCAGCGGCTCTTCCGACTTAAGCCAGTTCCCTATCGCTCTGGTACAGCGCATTGAATACGTTCGTGGCCCGCGCTCGGCGGTCTACGGTTCGGATGCGATCGGCGGGGTGGTAAACATTATTACCACTCGCGACCAGGACGGCACCACGCTCAATGCCGGCGTGGGCTCAAATGGCTACCAGAACTATGGCGGCAGCACGCAGCAGACTTTCGGCGGACATACCCGCGTCACCCTGGCGGGCGACTATACCTATACCAAAGGCTTTGATGTGGTCGCCGAAGGCAATACCGGCGGCGTTCGCCAGCCGGATCGCGATGGCTTTATGAGCAAAACGATCTACGGCGCGCTGGAGCATAGCTTCTCCAATGAGTGGAGTGGCTTTGTGCGTGGGTACGGCTATGACAACCGGACGGCCTACGACGGCTCTCCTTATGGCGGCGTATTAGTCGATACTCGCCAGTTGTATAGCCAGACCTGGGATGCCGGCCTGCGTTTTAATCAGGATATCTTCCACTCGCAGCTGACTTCCAGCTATAGCCACAGCAAGGACTACAATTACGATCCGCGACTGGGGCGCTATGACACCTCGGCGACGCTGGATGAAGTGAAACAGTACAATGTGCAGTGGGCGAACACGGTCGATGTTGGCCACGGCAACGTTGGCGCTGGAATTGACTGGCAGAAACAAACCACCGAGCCTGGCACGAACTATGTGACCGATGGCTATGAAATCCGTAATACCGGCCTGTTTATCACCGGCTTGCAAAAGTTGGGCGATTTCACCCTGGAAGGGGCGGCGCGTAGTGATGATAACTCGCAGTTTGGCCAGCATGGTACCTGGCAGAGCAGCGCCGCGTGGGAGTTTATCGACGGCTACCGCTTTATCGCCTCTTATGGCACTGCCTACAAAGCGCCGAATCTCGGCCAGCTGTACGGCTTCTACGGTAATCAGAATCTCGACCCGGAAGAGAGCAAGCAGTGGGAAGGGGCCTTTGAAGGCCTGACGTCTGGGGTGACATGGCGCCTGTCCGGATATCGTAACGACATCGATAATCTGATCGACTACGACTCGCAGTTGATGAAATATTACAACGTCGGCAAGGCGCGTATTAAAGGTATTGAAGCGACGGCGTCGTTTGATACCGGGCCGCTGGCGCACAGCATCAGCTATGACTATGTCGATGCGCGTGATGCGAAAACCAACGAGCTGCTGGTGCGCCGGGCAAAACAGCAGGTGAAATACCAGCTGGACTGGCAGGTTTATGATTTCGACTGGGGGGTGACCTATCACTATCTTGGCACCCGTTATGACAACACTTACGACCCGGTAACCTATGCGCCTGAGAGCGTTAAGTTGGGCGGTGTAAGCTTGTGGGATCTCGCAGTTTCGTATCCAGTCACCTCACATCTCACAGTTCGTGGTAAAATAGCCAACCTGTTCGATAAAGATTACGAGACAGTATATGGCTACCAAACTGCAGGACGGGAATACACCTTGTCTGGCAGCTACACCTTCTGATCCACGTCCCACCGTGCTGGTGTTTGATTCCGGCGTCGGTGGGTTGTCGGTATATAACGAGATTCGGCAGCTGTTGCCGGATCTACATTATATTTATGCTTTCGATAACGTTGCCTTCCCCTATGGCGAGAAGAGCGAAGAGTTTATCGTTGAGCGTGTTGTTGAAATCGTGACTGCCGTTCAGCAACGCTATCCTCTGGCGCTGGCGGTCATCGCCTGTAATACCGCCAGTACCGTTTCCCTGCCAGCCCTACGTGAAAAGTTCGCTTTCCCGGTGGTCGGCGTCGTACCAGCGATTAAACCTGCCGCGCGCTTAACGGCGAACGGTATTGTCGGCCTGCTGGCGACGCGCGGTACCGTCAAGCGTCCTTATACTCGTGAACTCATTGACCGCTTTGCCAATGAGTGCCGCATCGAAATGCTGGGTTCCGCTGAGCTGGTGGAACTGGCAGAGGCGAAGCTGCACGGCGAAGCGGTACCGTTGGAAGAGCTACGTCGAATTCTGCGCCCGTGGCTACGGATGCAGGAACCGCCCGATACGGTCGTATTAGGTTGTACGCACTTCCCACTACTGGCGGAAGAACTGCAACAGGTTATGCCGGAAGGAACGCGGTTTATCGATTCCGGCGCGGCGATTGCTCGACGCACCGCCTGGCTGCTGGAGCATGAAGCGCCGGATGCCAAATCGAATGATGCCAATAAGGCTTTTTGCATGGCGATTACCCCGGATACTGAACAGCTTTTACCCGTTTTACAGCGTTACGGCTTTGAAACGCTGGAAAAACTACCGCTTTAATGGCGTTTTGCGCAAAAAAAAGACGGTTGAAAAGTTTTTTGAAAACAGGGCTTGTCAACGTCTCAGAACTCCCTATAATGCGCCACCACTGACACGGAACAACGGCAAACAAGCCGCCGGGTCAGCGGGGTTCCGGTGAGAACCTCGCGGAGAAAAGCAAAAATAAATGCTTGACTCTGAGGCGGGAAAGCGTAATATGCACACCCCGCGCCGCAGCGAAAAACGAAGCGGCACTGCTCTTTAACAATTTATCAGACAATCTGTGTGGGCACTCAAAGTGACATGGATTCTTAATGTCTTCGGACAATAAATGAATACCAAGTCTCTGAGTGAACATGCGTAATTCATTACGAAGTTTAATTCACGAGCATCAAACTTAAATTGAAGAGTTTGATCATGGCTCAGATTGAACGCT
>NZ_JBXUNG010000016.1:0-63544 GCF_057196925.1 Klebsiella sp. SYXHC3
TCGCCGCTCACCGCGCCTGCCGCTCCCGCCAGCGCGCTGTTATTTCCCGATGCCGCCGCTATCGCTCCCCACACCGCATGCGCCATCGCATTGGCTTCCACATTCACCTTACCCGTCGCGCTGTCCGTCGTCTGGCTGTGAATGATTTCCGCTACATACGGACTCACTGCGCCACTCGCCGCCTGCGCCAGGTTGCCGCCCGCCAGACCCTGCATCGCCGCCGTTACCGCCTGCGCCACCTTCTGGTACTTTCCGCCCGTATCGTAGTCCGCCGTCGCCGTCCGGCTCACCTGCGCGCTGATTTGCTCCTCGCTCGGGCTGGCATTCCCTCCCGCTACAAGCTTCGCCCGCGCCGCTGCCCGCGCCGCCGGGTCGCTCTGCGCCGCCTGCGCGTTCAGCTTGCCCTGCGTCACCAGCACATCACTCACCTGGCGCCCGATTTCACCTATCTTCTGCGCCGTCGCCAGCCGGTTCTGCTCTTTCTCCTTATCAAATATCGGACTCAGCGTCTGGTTCGCATGCGCCGTATCCCGGCTTAACCCCGTCACGTCCTGCTGCTGATTCGCGCCGTCGCGGATAACGATACTGCCCTCGCTCACCGCCGCCCGCGTCAGCGAACTGTCGCTGCCGCTGCCGTTTGCCCCCATCAGCAGTCCACTGGCCGCATTCCCGAGAAACTGCCCCGCCACGCTACCGCTCGTGCTCACTCCCGCGCTCTGCTGCTCCACGCTGTACTCGGCATAGTTTTTAATATCCCGGAAACCCAGCGTCCCGGTATCCAGCCGGTTCAGCTCCGCCGCCGCCGTGCTCGCCAGCACGCTGCCGTTCAGCTGCGTATGCCCGCCCACCTTCACATCAAAACCGCCCTCGCCGGCAAAAATCCCCGTCTGCGCCTCCACCGACGCCCAGGTGCTGTGCATTTTGCTCTGGCTCAGGTTAAGAGAACCCGAACCACCGCCCATGCTGCCGCTCGCCCCCACGCTGCCGCTACGCTGCTTCGAATCGTAGTTATCGCTGTCCTGCTCGCTGCTCAGCGTCAGGTTACGCCCGACGTCCATTGTCACCTGATGACCGCTCACCTGCGCCCCGGTCAGCGTCGTATCGCGACCGCTGACAATAGTCACCCGCTCCCCGGCGCTGAGGGTCGTTTCGTTATGCGTCAGGCTGTTGCCCTTCTCGTGGCCCTTCGCGGCGTTGGCGCTGGCGCTGACCGTCAGCCCGTTCGCGCCCTGCCCGAAGTTAATACCGACGCCAAACGAACTCCCATGGCTCTCGTTTTTACCGCTCAGGGTGCTGGCGTTCTCCGCAGAGAATAAATTCACATCGCGCGCGGCATTGAGCAACGCGCTGCCGCCGGCCTGCAGCTGGCTGCCCTCAACGTTGATATCCGTCTCCGTGGCGATAATGCTGAGATTGTTGCCGGCCATCAGGCTGCTGCCGCGGCTGGTGTTCTGCGTTTGTCGCTGAGTGGATTTCGAGGACTGGCTACCCCAGGAAAGGTTGATCCCTATCATGCTCTCCGGACTGGAATCCGCAGTCTGCATCTGCGATGCCTGATACGCCTGTACGCCCGATAATGCCGACTGCAGCCCGCTCAGCGCGGCGAGACGGCCATTGCTCTCGGTGCTGGCCTGGTTGGCGCTGGAAACCGCGGTATTAATGGCGCTGCCCACCATCCCGGATAACGCCAGCGTCAGGCCGCTGGTTTTCTGCTCCACGGTATGGGTCTGGGTGCTCTGGTTTTCCGCTGCCAGAATATTCACGGTTTTACCGGTCAACGCCATATTGTTGCCGGCCACCAGGTCAGATCCCTGAACTGTCAATACATTACCGGCGCTCAGGCTCAAGTTGCCCTGTGAGCTTCCGACGGTACTGGCGGCGCTACTCAACGCCGTCGTCACATCGGTGGCTTTCAGCGACGAACTGCCGACGCTGAAGCCAACACCGCCGGTGCCGGAAAAGCCGCTATGTTTCTCTTTACGTAGATGGTTTTCCTGGCGACTTTCCTCGGCGGTGGTGATGTTCAGGTTACGCCCCGCCACAAGGTTGACGTCCTGGGTGCCGGCAACACTGCTGCCGGACACCAGCAGGTCGCGCCCGGCCTGCATCACAATACTGTCACCGCTAAAATTGCTGCCGATGGCGTTCTGCGCCCACACTTCATCGTGAGTGGTGAGCGAGCGGCGAGCCAGCAGGCCGCTGCTGCTTTGATGGCTGTTTTCCGTCAGGTGCCATGAGGACTCGCCGCTGCTGAGGTTAATATCATTGCCGGCGGCAACCGTCAGGCTGCTGGTCGCCGTCACGCTGGCGGCGCGGGCATTCATATCGTGGCCGGCGGACAGCGCCACCGCGCCGCCGTTAATTTGCGTGCCGAGATCGCTACGCTGGGTCAAGGAACGATCGTTGCCTTTCCCCCAGTTTCCGCTTTCGCTATGGGTGGTGGCGAGCGTCTGCAGATTGAGATCGTTGCCGGCGATAATCTGCGTCTGGCTGCCAGCCGCGCTGTTACTCACCATGCTTGCCGTCAGATTAATGTTATGTAACGCCTGCAGCCCCAGTTGGCCGTTTTCATTCTGGACATAAATCCCCGCGGGCCGATCGAGGCTGATGTTACCCGGGCCGCCGCCGAGGGTGCTGGCGCTGTTGATATCACGCCCGGCTTGCGCGATCAGGCTATCGCCGCCCTGCAGCGTTCCGCCAATATTGTTGATATCAGTACGCGCGTTTAGCGTGAGCTGGTTGCCGCCGATATAGCCGCTGTTATGAATGTTTTCCGCGGTTAGCTGCGTCACGCCGCGGCTTTGGATGTGCCCGCTGTTGGTCACATCACGGCTCACGCTGAACGCCACGTTTTCACCGCCGAGCAACGCGCCGCTGCCATCGAGATCGCCCGCTTTAACCCGCGCGTAAACCTGCGGCACCAGCACCTGCTGCACGGAGCCATCCGTTAGCGTGACCTCTCTGGCGACCAGCCAGACCATATCGCTGGTCAGCAGCGCCATCTGCGCTGGCGTCAGCGCCACCCCGACCATCAGGTTGTACTGTTTGGCGAAGGCGACGCCCGCGTCCATCAGCGCCCGGTACTGCTCTTCATCGTTACTGTAGCCCTGCAGGTAGCGCCCGCCGCTCAGCTTAACGATCTGCTCACGCACCAGCCGCTGTTCGTAATAGCCGTCGCCAAGCCGCTTCATCGCCTGATCAACGCCCAGCTGATTTTGCATGTAGTCGCTGGCGAGCCACGCTTTACCGTTGGTAAAACGCGGATCGGTTTCCACCAGATAGCCTGCTTTAGCCTGCGGATCGATCTGATACAGACTGCTGACAGGAAGCCGGGTATCCGGCGTGACGACGCGAATAACCGTTCCGTCAGCGTTAACCGGCGTCACTTCCACCAGTCGTCCGGCGGGTATTTCGCCTGTTTCATCGGCGCGATCGCGCGGATTAATCACACCGCTATGGCCATCAATTTGGGTATTGCCCTGCCACTTCATGGTTTGCAAATCGATGGTCTGAACCGTCGGCGTCGGTTCATATTCACTGCTTTTTTTCCCCTGGCTGGTTTTGGTGCCGCCAAACGGGCGGCTGGTCTTTTTCTCATACCAACGGGTCTGGGTGCCGACGTCGGTGGTCACCCGTTTGCCGGTCGTGGCGACGTTGTTTAGTTCGCCAATCACGCCACCGAGCGCTCCTCCGGCGATAATCTGGCTATCGTAGTTATTCAGCTTATCGCTGTTGATGATGAGCTGGCCGCCGGAGAGGATTTTGCCAGGATCGCTTTCCACCACCTGCGTTTCCACAACGGTACGCTGGTACTGGTATTCATAGAACTCATCGCCGCGGCTTCCGTCCGGCATGATGGCGTCGTGAACGCCGTATTTGTTTTTATAGCTGGTATCGACCAGCGACCAGTCGAAGCGCTGTACCGATCCTTTCAGCGCCGCTTCATGGCGCCATGACTGCTCGACCATCACATCTTTCGTCACCAGATGGTCGTTGTAGTTATTGATTTGTTGGATATCGAGCGCCATATCACCGGCGGACTCAAGCGTTGCGCTGTGGTTATTAAACACTCCCGCCCGGCCGCTGAGCGAACCGTCTTCGGCAAGCTGGCCGCCAATGGCGAGCGTACCGTCGCTGTAGATTAGCGCGTGATCCTGGTTATTGAGCGTGCCGACGCCCATTGCCAGCGATGCCCGTGCGGCAATCGTCGCCGCCACGCCGTTCTCCGCGGCGTTAGTCAGCGTTGCCGCCTGCAGCGCGACGGCGTCGCCGTACAGGCGCCCGCTGCCGATATTGGTTAACGTCGTGGCGACAATATGGGTTAAACCACCGTCAATCAGCCCCCGGTTGACCAACTCGCCGTTGACCGTCAAATGGTTCTCGCCAGCGCTGATTTCACCTTCCTGACGGTTATCCAGCTTCGCCGCATAGAGATTGAGCGCCCGGCCGGCGCTGATAACCCCCTGATTAATCAGCCCCAGCCCGGAAAGATTCCACTGTAGGTTGCCGTTGGCGATGACCCTCCCGGCGTTATGAAACGCCTGACGCAACGTGAGCGACATATCGCCCTGAGAGAGCACCTCGCCATCGCCGCTGAGGGAATCGGCATCGAGGCTAAGTTTGCTCGCGGCAAGTAACGTCCCGCCCGTATTAGCCAGCGCCAGGTTGACGCCTGCTATTTCCAGAGCGGCGGCGGAGACAATCTGCCCCTGCCGGTTATCCAGCCCCCGGTTGTGGATGGTAATATTGAGATTACCGCCGGACTGCAGTTCTCCCTGCCGGTTATCAACGGTGGCGCTCTGAATACCCAGGGCATCAAAGGCGGTAATTGTGCCCTGCTGGTTATCCAGCAAACCGCTCGTCGTCAGGTTGACGCGGCCCCGCTGCGCCGTGCCTACCTGCCCGTGACGATTAGTAAGATTTTCAGCCTGGAGTTGGATATCGCCGCTGGCGATGATTTTCCCCTGCGAGTTATCCACCCCATGGCGCGCAGTGAGCTGAATGTCGCCCTGCGCCGCGCTGATTTTTCCGCCATGGTTGGTCAGATTGTCGGCGTCAAGCTTGATATTGCCATTTGCGGCAATAGTGCCTTCGCCGTTGTCCAGCGCGCCTTCGCTGGTAATAGACATGCCGCCGCTGCCGGTATGCAGCAGCGTTCCGTTTTGATTGAGCAACTGGCTGGTGCTGAGCGTCAAAGCATGGCTGTTGCTGGCAATCTCACCGCCGCGGTTATCCAATCCCGTGCGAAAATCAAGGCGTAGATCGTCCTCGCCCGTCTGCTGGATTACGCCCTGTTGGTTATCCAGCGCCATTGCTTTCAGCTCAAGCTGGCTGGCCGTCAACAGGCCACTGTGGTTGTTGAGTTTGCCGCTGGCGGCCAACTGGAGTTTTTCGCTGGCCGCCACCACCGCATCTTGGGTGGTGATATCCCCGGTCGCGGCGCTGACCACGATCCGCGCCCCCGAGGTTCGACTGTTATCAAGATCCACCGTCCTGCCCTGCGCCGTCAGCGTTCCTGCCGCCATATTGCGGCCATTCAGCGCCAGCGAGCTCTGGCTATTCAGCGTCAGCGCGCCGCTGCTGGCGGTAGAACCATCGCTATTTAATCCGGCGGCGAGCGTACTGTTTTGCGCGCTACGCAAAGCGTTGGCGGCAATCCGCGTATCGCCTTGCGCGGCGATCATGCCGTCATTGGTTAGCGTCGCGCTGGCCGTCACCACGCTATCTTTTCCGGCGTACAGCTGCCCCTGGCTGTGAAGATCGCCCTTAACGGACAGTTGCAGATTCTGCGCGGACTGAATCACGCCGCTGTTGCTGAGCGCGCCATCAGCGCTGATTGCTACATCCCCCGCCGCCGCGCCGATATTGCCGGCATTGTGAACGCCTACGCCGCGCTCGGTACCGACAAGACGAATTTTATGGGCGTACATCCCGCCCAGGGCGCTGACGTCTATCGCCACCGCAGGCAGCGCACTGCCGTCGGCTGATTTTGCCGTCGTTCGGCTGTGCGCCGCATCGATCTGATTACGCCCTGCGGTGACCTTTAGCTCCTGCGCCCAAACCCCGGCGTTGATTTTCACCGCGCGGGCGAGCAGGTCTGTGCTGTCTACCGAGCTCGCATCAAGGCCGCCGCCCTGTACGATAATTTCGCCGCGATTGACATCATAACCGCTAATCTGCCCGTTACCGTACTGCACCTGGCCTGTCGTCAGCGTCGCGCGGTTGGCATTGATGAACCCGCAGCCGTCGCAGCTAATTCCGGCAGGGTTAGCGATAACCACCTGCGCTTTTTGTCCGGCAACCTCGATATAGCCATTCAGCCGGCTCGGATCGCGGGTATTCACCTCGTTGAGGATCACTCTGGCTTCCCCTTTCGCCAGATTCGGGTTGCCGGCGACCATCCCGGCCAGTTGGGTTGAAGTGTTAGCGTGGCTGTTATTCAGCACCACGCCGCGCCCATCGACATCAAACTGGCTGTAGACGTTGCGTGAAACGCCTGCGCCGCTCGGTGTCTGAATATTGACCTGCGGCGTGCCATTGGCGCTATTGGCGATCTGCGGTTGCTGGCCGCCGGGCGCATGGTTATCGGCGACAATCGCCGCCTGAGCCGGAGTGAGACAGGAAAAAGCAAGCAGAAAGCTAAAGGCCAGCGGCACCAGGGTGGACGTCAGCGTCGACCCGGTTCGCGCGTCGGCGCCGGATTGCGGCGACACGCCCGCCCGATGAGAGCGGGTCGTTTCCGCCACCACCATCAGCATCCCGCGAGCCTTATTAAATACGATTCGATAAAAGCGTTTATTCATTGCCGTTACTCGTCATCCGTTGTCCACCGCGGCGCGGAAGATCGTCCATGTGCGCAGCACGCGCCGCCGGGCGGCGCGTGAGTAAAGTCAGTAGTTCCAGCTGACGCTGAAACCAAAAGTCGCCGGGTCGGTTTTAAAGCCATCGGGTTTGGCTAAAGGGATACCGGCGAACAGGTCGTAGCTGGCGCGCTGGTACTGGCCGCGCAGCCCTGCCACGCCCCCGGCGAGGTGTTTGCCCACCAGCGTTTCACTGCCTGCGCCGCCGACTTCGCCGTAATCCGCCCCCAGATAAAACTCCTGCCCCGGCAACGGAGTCGACCAGGCGATATCGTTACGTACGTACCAGCCGTGACTGGCGGTCAGGGTGCGCTCGCCGTCAAAGCCGCGTACCGTCCAGCGGTTGCCGATGGAAAACATATCCGGCGAAGTCAGCGGCGTGCTGCTCATCTGCCGCTGATAGCGGCTGGTAAAGCGAAAATTTTGCCCGCCCAGGGCAAAAGGCAAATTGAGCTGAGCATTGAATTGCAGGATTTTGCTGAGGGCGGTTGCTTCTCCCCACTGCTCTTCCGGCGCGGGCTGAGCGCCAAACCAGCGGGTACCGCGCTGATAGCTCGCTCCGGCATCGAGAGTGGCGTTGCCCAGGTAATGGCGATGCTGCAGACCAAGCTTCCAGGCCGCCGTCTGCCGCCGCTGAACGGCAATCTCGGTGTCGTTAATGAAGTTGCGCTGCTCGCGGGCTAACACATCGGCGCTAAGCGTGGTCTTCTGACTACCGCTACGGTGCAGTACGCGGCTCATCTGGAAATCAACGTTCTTGCTTTTACCGCTGTACTGGTAATCGCCGTTGGCCCCCGCCACGGTTTGCACGTAATCGTACTGGCTGGCGGTTAATCCGAGCTGCCAGTAGCCCAGCGGGATCGAATAGTGGCCGGTCAGGTTCTTTGAGGATTTACCGCCGTTGCCATCGAGGTTATGTGAGCCGGAAAGGTAAAAAAGATCGCTTAAGGCTAGCGGGTTATCCAGTGATAGCGTCAGGTTACCCTGATAGCGGCCGGTGGCATTAGAGCCGGAATCATCGAGCGAGGCGTCAACGCGCCAGAAGCGTTCCTGTCGGCGGTTAATAACAATATCGCTTTGCCCCGGCGTTTCGCCCGGAACAATTTCCATGCTGGCCTGTACCGTCGGCAGGCGCTGCAAGTTTTCCAGCCCCTGTTCAATATCGCGCAGATCCAGTAGTTTCCCGTCAGTCGCCGGAAACGCGCTCGCCAGCCACAGATAATCATCGCTGTCCTCCGTAAGTCTGGCTTCACGGATATAACCCGGCATCACCACCAGGCGCAAAACACCGCTTTTTAAATCCTGCTGCGGGGCAAGGATCCGGCTGGTGATATAACCGCGATCGATTAATATATTCTGCAACTGGGCCATCAATAGATTAATGCCCTTCCCTCCCAGACAACGCCCAATCGCTTTATTTGTCTGGCGCTGGAGCGGAAGCCAATGCGGTAAGGCTTCAGCGCCCTGCAAAATAACCTGAGAAATAGCAAAGCAAGGTTGTTCCACGGGAAATAAACCATCATCGACATTTATTTCTTCCGCTGATAAATGAATATCCGGTGACGGAGGCGCGAGCTGACTTTCCAAGGCTTGCTGGCGCTGCTGCTGGTTGATGAACTGCTGCTCACGTTCGGTATCCCCAGGCGCGGCGTATCCCCACACTGGCAGCGCAGAGATAATAAAAACCTTATGAATTAAACTCCATTTATTCATTATTATTAAAGCCAAAGCCATCCATGTTGGATACAACGAAAAGTTATAACCTTTAAATACATTCAAACGTGTATAAATATCAACTCATATTAACAAGGCAATCACCGCAAAAATAATTCAGCGGGAATTTCATCAATGGCAGGCTATTTTCATCGGATCAGTGAATATATTTCAGTAACCGATGTAAAGTGTGAAGTCATTATGAAATGAGAAAAATGAGTTTAAATTGATATATTCTGACGCAGGTATGCCTCGCGACACACGACAATACCCCGTGATCTCAATCACATATTTCCCTCTTGCTCACTTCATAGCCAACCGCTTACCCCGGCTAGCGACCGCTTAACCCCGCATATAACCACTCACCGATTTACCCAACTTTACGCGCGCGGCGTTCTGGCAAGATCGGAGGCAGCCTAGCTAATCAATACCTCCACCAACCCAAACACAAAACCAGACGGCTTCGGCCAATTATTAATCTAATTAACGCCAGGTTTTACTATGGATACCAAAAAACTACTCAAGCACATACCCTGGGTGATTCTCGGAATCATCGGGGCATTTTGCCTCTCAGTCGTCGCGTTGCGCCGCGGTGAGCACGTCAGTGCCCTGTGGATCGTCGTCGCGTCGGTTTCCGTGTACCTCGTCGCCTACCGTTATTACAGCCTGTATATCGCGCAGAAGGTGATGAAGCTTGACCCAACGCGCGCGACGCCGGCGGTCATTAATAACGATGGCCTGAACTACGTGCCGACCAACCGCTACGTGCTGTTTGGCCACCACTTCGCCGCCATTGCCGGGGCCGGCCCGCTGGTTGGCCCGGTACTGGCCGCGCAGATGGGTTATCTGCCGGGCACCCTCTGGCTGCTGGCCGGTGTGGTGCTGGCGGGCGCGGTACAGGACTTCATGGTGCTGTTTATCTCCTCGCGGCGTAACGGCGCTTCGCTGGGCGAGATGATTAAACAGGAAATGGGGCCGGTACCGGGTTCTATCGCCCTGTTCGGCTGCTTCCTGATTATGATCATCATCCTCGCGGTACTGGCGCTCATCGTGGTGAAAGCGCTGGCGGAAAGCCCGTGGGGCGTCTTTACCGTCTGTTCGACGGTGCCTATCGCGCTGTTTATGGGTATCTACATGCGCTTCCTGCGTCCAGGGCGCGTGGGTGAAGTCTCGGTGATCGGTATCGTGCTGCTGGTGGCATCTATCTGGTTCGGCGGCATCATTGCCCACGACCCGTACTGGGGCCCGGCGTTGACCTTTAAAGATACCACTATCACCTTTACCCTGATTGGCTACGCGTTCATTTCCGCGCTGCTGCCGGTATGGCTGATTCTGGCGCCGCGCGACTATCTGGCCACCTTCCTGAAAATCGGCGTGATCGTCGGCCTGGCGCTGGGGATTGTTATCCTTAACCCGGACCTGAAAATGCCGGCAGTGACCCAGTACATTGATGGTACCGGCCCGCTGTGGAAAGGCGCGCTGTTCCCGTTCCTGTTTATTACCATCGCCTGCGGCGCGGTCTCCGGCTTCCACGCGCTGATCGCCTCCGGCACCACGCCGAAGCTGCTGGCCAACGAGACCGACGCCCGCTTTATCGGCTACGGCGCGATGCTGATGGAATCCTTTGTTGCAGTCATGGCGCTGGTTGCGGCCTCGATTATCGAACCGGGCCTCTACTTCGCGATGAACACCCCGCCGGCAGGCCTTGGCATCGTCATGCCAAACCTGCATGAAATGGGCGGTGAAAACGCGGCGATGATCGCAGCGCAGTTGAAAGAAGTCACCGTCCACGCGGCGGCGACCGTCAGCTCCTGGGGCTTCGTGATTTCACCTGAGCAGATCCTGCAGACGGCGAAAGATATCGGCGAACCTTCAGTCCTGAACCGCGCCGGCGGCGCGCCGACGCTGGCCGTCGGTATCGCCCATGTGTTCCATAAAATCATCCCGATGGCGGATATGGGCTTCTGGTACCACTTCGGTATCCTGTTTGAAGCGCTGTTTATCCTCACCGCGCTGGATGCGGGTACCCGCGCAGGCCGCTTTATGCTGCAGGATCTGCTGGGTAACTTCGTGCCGTTCCTGAAAAAAACCGACTCGCTGGTCGCCGGTATTATCGGTACCGCCGGCTGCGTCGGGCTGTGGGGCTACCTGCTGTATCAGGGCGTGGTCGACCCGCTGGGCGGCGTGAAGAGCCTGTGGCCGTTGTTCGGTATCTCTAACCAGATGCTGGCCGCGGTGGCGCTGGTGCTTGGCACCGTCGTGCTGGTCAAGATGCAGCGCACCAAATATATCTGGGTCACCGTTATCCCGGCTGCGTGGCTGCTGCTGTGTACCACCTGGGCGCTGGGCCTGAAGCTGTTCAGCAGCAACCCGCAGATGGAAGGCTTCTTCTTTATGGCTCAGCAGTATAAAGAGAAGATTGCCGCCGGCGGCGAGCTGACCGCACAGCAGATCGCCAACATGAACCATATCGTGGTCAACAACTACACCAACGCCGGCCTGAGCATTCTGTTCCTGGTGGTGGTGTATAGCATCATCTTCTACGGCATCAAAACCTGGCTCAATGTCCGCAACAATAAGGTGCGTACCGATAAAGAGACTCCGTACGTGCCGGTACCGGAAGGCGGCGTGAAGACCTCGTCACATCATTAATCCTGATGCCGGATAGCGCTACGCTTATCCGGCCTACAAAAAGCACATTAACGTAGGCCGGATAAGGCGCGAGTCGCCATCCGGCTTTATTCGTTATCTGGAACTTACAATGTTTGGTAACTTAGGTCAGGCAAAAAAATATCTCGGTCAGGCGGCGAAAATGCTGATCGGCATTCCGGATTACGACAACTACGTCACCCATATGCAAACCAACCATCCGGATCAGCCGTACATGACTTATGAAGAATTCTTCCGCGAACGCCAGCAGGCCCGCTACGGCGGCGACGGCAAAGGCGGCGTACGCTGCTGTTAATGGAGGCAATAATGGCACCGATTGCAGTCACCCTATTAACCGGTTTTCTCGGCGCAGGAAAAACCACCCTGTTGCGCCACATCCTTAATGAGCAGCACGGTTTCAAAATCGCCGTGATTGAAAATGAATTTGGCGAAGTTGCCGTTGACGATCAATTGATCGGCGACCGCGCCACGCAGATTAAAACCCTGACCAACGGCTGTATTTGCTGCACGCGCTCCAACGAACTGGAAGATGCCCTGCTCGATCTGCTCGACAGCCGCGATCGCGGCGAGATTGCCTTCGACCGACTGGTGATTGAATGCACCGGCATGGCCGACCCGGGGCCGATTATTCAGACCTTTTTCTCCCACGAGGTGCTCTGCGAACGCTATCTGCTGGACGGCGTGATTGCCCTGGTCGACGCCGTCCATGCCGACCAGCAGATGGATCAGTTTACCATTGCCCAGTCGCAGGTCGGCTACGCGGACCGGATTCTGTTAACCAAAACCGATGTCGCCGGCGACACCGAAAAGCTGCGTGAACGGCTGACGCGCATTAACGCGCGGGCGCCGATTTATACCGTCATCCACGGCGATATCGATTTAAGCCAGCTCTTTAATACCAGCGGTTTTATGCTGGAAGAGAAGGTTGTCAGCGCCACACCGCGCTTTCATTTTGTGGCAGAAAAACAGAACGACGTCTCGTCGATTGTGGTCGAGCTCGACTATCCGGTGGATATCAGTGAAGTTTCACGGGTGATGGAAAACCTGCTGCTCTCCTTCGCCGAACAACTGATGCGCTATAAAGGCATGCTGTGGATCGACGGCGAGCCAAATCGCCTGCTGTTCCAGGGCGTGCAGCGCCTCTACAGCGCCGACTGGGATCGCCCGTGGGGCGATGAAACGCCGCACAGCACGCTGGTGTTTATCGGCATTCAACTGCCGGAAGAAGAAATCCGCGCCGCGTTTGCCGGGCTCCGTAAATAGCCGCCGCAAGGAAGAATCCCTCCCCCGATGGGAGAGGGATTCTTCATGATGGATGGTTTAGCGGCGAACGACCACCAGCTTCTGATTCACAAACTCTTTGATACCGAGGTCGGAAAGCTCACGGCCAAAGCCGGAGCGCTTCACGCCGCCAAAAGGCAGCTCCGGCGCGGTATCCGTTAACCAGTTGATATAGACCATGCCGGTTTCAATCCCCGAGGCCATACGCTTCGCCCGCTCAATGTCCTGACTAAACACCGCGCCGCCCAGGCCGTAGTGAGAGTCGTTGGCGAGCGCAATCGCCTCATCATCGTCTTTCACCACGTATATCTGCGCCACCGGGCCAAAGAACTCTTCGAAGTACGCCGGGTTCTCACGGGTAATTCCCGTCAGAATGGTGGGTTCGTAGAAATTACCTTCGCCGGAAACCGGCTTGCCGCCGAGGTGTAATTTGGCGCCATACTTCACCGCCTCATCTACCTGTTTACTTAAGGTTTCCAGCGCCTCTTTCGACGAGAGCGGGCCAAGGGTGGTGCTTTCATCGAGCGGATCGCCGATCTTCACCTGGCGGAAGGCATCGCTAAACTTGCTCAGGAACGACTCGGCGATTTTTTCATGCAGAATGAAGCGTTTAGCGGCGGTGCAAACCTGCCCGGCGTTGTTCAGCCGCGCCTGTACGCCTATTTTCACCGCGCGTTCCAGAGCGGCATCGTCGAGTACCACAAACACATCGTTGCCGCCCAGCTCCAGCGTCGCTTTCTTAATATGTTTCGCCGCCTGCGATGCCACGATCCCCCCTGCTTTTTCCGAGCCGGTCAGCGCCACCCCCTGCACCCGATCGTCAGCGATGATTTTCGCCACCTGATCCTGGGAGATAAACAGGTTGGTCCACGCCCCTTCCGGCGCGCCAGCCTCGCGCACCAGATGCGCGAAGGTCTCGGCGCATTGCGGAACGATGCTGGCATGTTTAGCAATAACCGGATTACCGGCCGCCAGATTTGGCGCCAGCACGCGCATTAACTGGTAATAGGGGAAGTTCCACGGCTCCACCGCCATTAAGACGCCGATGGGATGGTGTTCAACCCAGGCTTCGCCAAGGTCGGAGGGATACTTCACCGGCGCCAGGAACCGTTCGGCGTTGTCGGCATAATAGCGGGCGATCTGCGCGCAGAGTTTGACCTCGCCGCGGCTCTGTTTAATGAGCTTGCCCATCTCCTGGCTGGCGATTTTCGCCAGCTCCTCCGTCCGGCTGTCGATAAGGTCGGCAAGCTTATGCAGCACCGGCAGACGCTGCGCAATATCGCCTTTCGCCCACGCAGAATGATAAAGCGCATCTGCCTTCTGCAGCGCTGCCTCCACGTCCGCATCGCTGTGTGCGGGGTAGCTCTTAATTAGCTGGTTATTCGCAGGATTCACTGTCTGATAAGCCATATCGCATGTCTCCTTGTTATCGCTATTAACGCAGTCAAAAATGCCGCTAAGGATATTAAGGGTAGTCGAGATGGCTGACGATGCGGGTAAAGTTAGGTATATCCGGAATATTCCATGAGAATGGATAGCAAGGGCGCCTTGAGGGCGCCCCGGCATAACGGCTTTATCAATGTGGTAACGTGGCTATCTCTTCGGCAGCCAGACCGGTGATCTTCAGTACGGTTTCAGGTGCAATACCGTCGGCAAGCATCATCCTCGCAATTCGCTGCGCCTCGGCGTGCTGCCCTTCTTGCCATCCTTCAAGCCGCCCTTCACGTTTGCCTTTTCTGCGGCCAACTTCCTGTAATCTTTCGGCGATGGTCATCAATCTCTCCCTATGCTGAGGAACCCGATGCGCGACTTCGCGAATAAACCGGCCGAAGCGGCGCACGTTGCCAGTTTGCAGCAAATAATTAAATAACGTTTTTAGCTGCCTGTCATTAGCGTAACCGCTAAGTAAAATTGACCCGCGCGTACAGGAAGTTGTGCCGATTTTTGCATGACCTCGCCGTCAGGTTATATGCTTAACCCTATGGAAAAACTCGCTGAATTAAAACGCGCCAAACTGCTGGCGCTGTCGCTGCTGCTGATTGCGGCGGCGCTGTTTATCACTACGCTGCTGCTACCGCCGACGCCGTGGGTCAGCGCGCTGAAGGCTATTTCCGAAGCGGCGATGGTCGGGGCGCTGGCCGACTGGTTTGCGGTGGTGGCCCTGTTTCGCCGAATTCCGCTGCCGTTTGTCGCCCGCCATACGGCGATCATCCCGCGCAATAAAGACCGTATCGCCGATAATCTTGGCCATTTCGTGCAGGAGAAGTTTCTTGATACTCCCTCACTGGTGGCGCTGATCCGCCGCTACGAACCGGCCTTGATGCTCGGTAACTGGTTTAGCCAGCCCGAAAACGCCCGCCGTGTGGGCCAACATCTGCTACAGGTGATGAGCGGTTTTCTCGAGCTCACCGATGATACCCGTATTCAGCGTCTGCTGCGGCGCGCGGTGCACAAGGCTATCGATAAGGTCGACCTGACGCAGACCAGCGCCATGATGCTGGAGGGGCTAACCCGCGACAACCGTCATCAAAAGCTGTTGGATTCACTAATAAGCCAACTGATCGCCCTGCTACAGCGCGACAGCTCACGCGCCTTTATCGCCCGTGGTATCGTGCACTGGCTGGAGACCGAACACCCGCTGAAGGCCAAACTGTTACCCACCGAGTGGCTTGGCGAGCACAGCGCCGAAATGGTCACCGACGCGGTAAATACGCTGCTCGATGAGGTCACTCAGGACCGCAGCCACCAGATTCGCCAGGCCTTTGACCGCGCGGCGCAGAAGCTTATCGACAATCTGAAATCCGATCCGCAAATGGCGCAAAAAGCCGATAGCATCAAAGCGTATCTGAAAAACGATGAGACCTTTAATCGCTATCTCGGCGAGGTGTGGGCGGATCTGCGCGGCTGGGTGAAAAACGATATCAGCAGTGACGATTCGCGCATCAAGCAGCGGATCGCCGAGGCTGGTCAGTGGTTCGGCGAAACGCTGGTGCGCGACGACGCGCTGCGTGAATCGCTGAATGAGCATCTGGAGCAGGCGGCGCATCGGGTCGCGCCGGAATTTGCCGCCTTCCTGACTCGCCATATCAGCGATACGGTCAAAAGCTGGGACGCGCGCGATATGTCGCGACAGATCGAGCTCAACATCGGCAAGGATCTGCAGTTTATTCGCATCAACGGCACGCTGGTCGGCGGCACTATCGGCCTCGGCCTGTGGCTGTTATCGCAAATTCCGGCGCTGCTGCATCTGCATATTGGCTGACAATGGTAGCATCTTAACCATTCTAACGATGAATACCCGACGGCAAGGAGACGGCTATGTCATGGATTTCGCGATTGAGCGCCCGCTACTGCGCATCGCTGTTCTTTCCGATGGCGCTGATCCTGTACGATTTTTCCGCCTACCTGACCACCGATCTCATCCAGCCGGGGATCCTGCACGTAGTGCGGGATTTTAACGCCGATGTGGCGTTGGCTCCGGCCTCGGTGAGCCTGTATATGGCCGGTGGAATGGCGCTACAGTGGCTGCTGGGGCCGCTTTCCGATCGTATTGGCCGCCGACCGGTACTGCTGAGCGGCGCGCTGATTTTTACCCTCGCCTGCTTCGCCACCCTGTGGACGACCTCAATGACCCAGTTCCTGATTGCCCGCTTTGTGCAGGGCACCAGCATCTGTTTTATCGCCACCGTTGGTTACGTTACCGTGCAGGAGGCCTATGACGAAAAGCGGTCAATCAAGCTGATGGCGGTGATTACCTCCATCGTGCTGGTGGCGCCGATCGTCGGCCCGCTGTCCGGCGCGGCGCTGATGCACTTTATCCACTGGAAAGCGCTGTTTGGCATTATCGCCGCGATGGGACTGGTAGCCTGGCTGGGTTTACTGTTTAACATGCCGGAGACGGTGCGTCGCGGCGACGTGCCATTCAGCCCGCTCGGCGTGGTGCGCGATTTTCGCGACGTCTTCCGCAACCGCATCTTTTTACTCGGCGCCGCCACGCTGGCGCTGAGCTATATTCCGCTGATGAGTTGGGTGGCGGTATCGCCGGTCATTTTAATGGATGCCGGCGGGCTCACCACCAGCGAGTTTGCCTGGAGCCAGGCGCCGGTCTTCAGCGCGGTCATTATCGCTAATCTGTCGGTGGCGCGCTGGGTGAAAGACCCGACTCGCCCGCGCTTTGTGTTAAGCGCCGTGCCCATCCAGATGATTGGTCTGGCGATCCTGATTATCGGTAATTTGACGTGGCCACACGTCTGGCTGTGGTCGGTACTCGGCACCTGCTTCTACGCCTTCGGCATCGGGCTGATTTTCCCGACGCTGTTCCGCTTTACCCTGTTTTCCAACGACCTGCCGAAAGGTACCGTGTCCGCCTCGCTGAATATCGTGATCCTTAGCGTCAGCGCATTGTCGATTGAAGGCGCGCGCTGGTTATGGTTCCATGGCGGCAGATTGCCGTTCCACCTGCTGGCGGTAGCCGCCGGGATCGTCGCCGCCTGCTGTCTGGCAGGGTTACTCCGTAATTTGCGCCAGCGTTCAGAGGCGGTCATCGAAGCCCGGCAATCCTGAATAACCCACAGAGAATAACCACGCATGAGCGATATTGAACTCAGCCCGGCACAGCGCGATCTGCTGCGCGAGCGGCTAAGCAAGTACTGCGAAGAGACCTTTAACCTGGAGCTGGAACAGTTCGACGCCGAGTTTTTTGTCGACTTTATCGCCAAAGAGCTGGGGCCTTTGTTCTACAACGCCGGTATTGAGGAAGCCATCCGCACCCATCTGGCATGGAGCGAGCGCATTCAGGAAGAGATGGATTTGAAGAAGGTCTATTAACGCCTTCAGGATGGGCGGGAGATCAATAAATACACACAAATAACATGGTTATAATGGCAACTCTTTCATCATCTCCCGTGTACGGGGAAGGAAAATCATGTCGCTTATCACCGATCTACCCGCCCTCTTCGATCAATTCTCAGAAGCTCGCCAGAAAGGCTTTCTCAGCGTAATGGAACTCAAAGAGCAGAACGTGCCGCTGGTCGGTACCTACTGCACTTTTATGCCCCAGGAGATAGCCATGGCGGCGGGCGCCGTGGTCGTCTCACTGTGTTCCACTTCTGATGAAACCATCGAAGAGGCGGAGAAAGACCTGCCGCGCAACCTCTGCCCGCTGATAAAAAGCAGTTACGGCTTCGGCAAAACCGATAAATGCCCCTACTTTTATTTCTCCGATCTGGTGGTCGGCGAAACCACCTGCGACGGCAAAAAGAAGATGTACGAGTACATGGCCGAATTCAAGGCGGTACACGTAATGCAACTGCCGAACAGCGCCAGCGACGCCGCCTCCCGCGCGTTGTGGAAAGCGGAGATCAAGCGTCTGCAGCAGGTGATTGAAACCCGCTTCGCCACGCCCATTAGCGAAGCGGCGCTGCGTGAAGCCATCGTACTGAAAAATAGCGAACGCCGCGCGCTGGCCAACTTCTATCACCTCGGGCAGCTCAATCCGCCGGCGCTTAGCGGCGGCGATATTCTAAAGGTGGTTTATGGCGCTACCTTCCGCTTCGACAAAACCGCGTTGATTGACGAACTCAATGCCATGGCGGAAAACATCCGCCGACAATGGCAGGAGGGAAACCGGTTAGCCTCCCGCCCGCGCATTCTGATCACCGGCTGCCCGATCGGCGGCGCGGCGGAAAAAGTCGTCCGCGCTATCGAAGAAAACGGCGGCTGGGTGGTGGGCTACGAGAACTGTACCGGCGCGAAGGCCACCGAGCGCTGCGTGGCGGAAGATGGCGACGTCTACGATGCCTTAACCG
The DNA here is from genome assembly GCF_057196925.1 of Klebsiella sp. SYXHC3. NCBI lineage: Bacteria > Pseudomonadati > Pseudomonadota > Gammaproteobacteria > Enterobacterales > Enterobacteriaceae > Klebsiella > Klebsiella sp. SYXHC3. Next base: position 18,332 of record NZ_JBXUNG010000016.1, read on the forward strand.
ATAAATATCTCGCCATCGGCTGCTCCTGTATTTCACCTAACGACCAGCGCCTGCAATTGCTAAGCCAGATGGTTGAGGAATACCAGGCCGACGGCGTGGTCGATGTCATTCTGCAGGCTTGCCATACCTACGCCGTGGAATCGCTGGCGATTAAGCGTCACGTTCGCCAGCGGCACGACATTCCTTATATCGCGATCGAAACCGATTATTCGACGGCGGACCTCGGCCAGCTCAGTACCCGCGTCGCCGCGTTTATCGAAATGCTATAAGGAGCAAGCGTGATCTACTCGGTAGGTATTGATTCCGGCTCCACCGCCACCAAAGGCATCCTGCTGGCAGACGGCGCCATCGTGCGCCGTTTCCTCAGCCCGACGCCCTTTCGCCCCGCCGATGCCATTCACGAGGCCTGGGAGACGCTGCGCGCGGGCCTCGCGGCAACGCCTTTCTTAACCCTCACCGGCTATGGTCGCCAGTTGGTCGATTTCGCCGATAAACGAGTCACCGAAATTTCCTGTCACGGGCTCGGCGCGCGCCTGCTGGCGCCGGAAACCCGCACGGTGATTGATATCGGCGGCCAGGACAGCAAAGTCATTCAGTTGGATGCAAAGGGCAACCTCAGTGATTTTCTGATGAATGACAAATGCGCCGCTGGTACCGGGCGCTTTCTGGAAGTGATTTCACGGACCCTCGGCGCCAGCGTCGACCAGTTGGACACTATTACCGAAGGTGTAGAACCGCACGCCATCACCAGCATGTGTACGGTTTTTGCCGAATCGGAAGTCATCAGCTTGCGTTCCGCGGGGGTTGCGCCGGAGGCGATTCTGGCCGGGGTGATCAACGCCATGGCGCGGCGCAGCGCGAACTTTATTGGCCGTTTATCGACGCAGGGACCGCTGCTGTTTACCGGCGGCGTCAGCCACTGCGCCGCCTTCGCCCGCATGCTGGAGAAGCATGTTGGCATGCCGGTCGCGACCCATCCCGACGCCCAGTTTGCCGGGGCAATCGGCGCGGCGCTGATCGGCCAGCGCCAGCGGAGGCGCGGATGAGCAAATATCTATTCTTATTCCATTCAACGGCGGGCGTCGTGCGGATGCGCAAAGCCCTGCAGGCGGCAGGAATGACCTTCGAGGTGAAGGATATTCCCCGCCAGCTGCGCAGCGGCTGCGGGTTGTGCATTTACCTGAGTTGCATGCCGGGCGATGAGCAACGATGGGTTATACCCGGCGAAACGGCAGCCCTGTTTCACGTCGCCGGAAATGACTATCACCTGTTGGCGACCTATGCGCACCGCGGTAGCCCGGATGAGGCGTTAGCCGACATCCGGGACTCTTCCCCGGTAGCGCTTACGCGTACCGGGGCTACCGACCAAATGCCCAACCGTAACCCGGGTAAGGCGTAAGCCGCTACCCGGGGGCTGGCAGCTTAGCCTCAACCCAACAGTTGGCGAACGCAGGATTTGAATACCCGCACGCCATTCGCCAGCGCGGTGCGATCGAAATGCATCTCCGGATGATGCAGGCCCGGCTGCAGGTTGCAGCCCAGCCCCCAGAAGCCGCCTTTCACTGCCGGGCGCAAACGCAGGTAGTGAAAAAAGTCCTCGCTACCCGGCGTACTCTTCGCGGCCGTTAAGCCCGCCTCGCCAAAGGTTTCGCGAATTGCCTGGCTCACGATAGCCGTGGCGTCTTCATCGATAATCGCCGCTGGCATCTCTTTGACGATCCGGATATCCGCACTGGCGCCATATGCTGCGGCGCTGCTCTCAATCGCTCTCACCACCCGCTCTTTGAGCGTCGCCATGCCGTCATTTTCCTCACAGCGTAGATCCCAACAGACGTGCGCGTTCTCCGGCACAGAATTGGTGACGCCCGCATCGCAAAGAAAACGCGTCGCTTTCGCGCTCCAGGTGAGTGAAGGCGCCAGATGGATGCCATTCACCGCCTGTACCGCATGCGAAGCGGCATCCAACGCGTTTATGCCCAGCTGGGGGCGAGCGGCGTGGGCGGCTTTGCCGTGGAAATCAACCATCACCGTCGCGGAGGCGGAGTAGTACATCGCCGGAACGGCCTTGCCCATCGGACACTCTTCCAGTGGCCGGAGGTGGAAGCCAAATAACATTTCCACGTCATCCAGTACCCCGGCCTCCGTTAACGCAATCGCCCCCGTACCCAGCTCTTCGGCAGGCTGAAATAACACTTTTAACTTGCCACGTTTTACCAGCCTTTCGGCGAGGATCTCTTCAGCGGCGGTTAATACCACCGAGGAGTGACCATCATGGCCGCAGGTATGACGGGCCTCTAAGCGCCCATCGATAATATGGCCCAGCGCATCCATATCTGCCCGCAGCGCCACCACAGGCCCTGGTTCGCCGCTATCGATTTCGGCGACAATCCCGGTGGTCCCGCCAACATGGCGGTGAACTCTGAATCCCGCCGCTTCTAAGATATCGCCGATGTAAGCCGAAGTTTTGTACTCCTCAAAGCCCAGCTCAGGAATTTGATGCAGATAATTGAAATGTTCTAACGTTCGCGACACGACTGACTCCTTGCCTTTTATTATGCAATCACGCGCATGACCAACATGGCGATGACGGCGTTGATAATGCTCACCGCCATCAGCAGCGGCCAATACTTTTTCGGTACATCCGCCACCCCAAGCAGCCGCCCCATATACTGTAGCTGCGATCCCATCAGAAAGATCGCCGGGATCAGGATGGTGATGTCCGCCACGTTGAGGGTGCCTTTACTCAACAGGCTGACAGCAACTCCGGTCCCCGCCGAGGCGGAAAGCCAGGAGGTCAGCAACACGGTAATCGCTTCGCCCGGCAGGCCAAACAGCCCCATCAGCGGCGCGCACAGCTGGCCGATTAACTGCATCACCCCGAGCAAATTAAGCATTTCGGCAATCACATACGCCATTAATACATTCGGCATCAGGTTATTGATGGCGATATTAAATCCTTTACGTGCGCCAATAACAAAAATATCAAACGGGTTACTGGCGACTTTTGGCGAATTATTCATTATCAAAGTCCCCTTTGTAGGCGGTATTTAAAACCAAACGGGTGATTGCCGCACCAACGAATTTCAGGACAAACATTAAAAGCAGCGGAATAATAATAGGAATGGTTAATGAGGCAAAAAGCGCTGAACCAATTGAGAAATAGTTATTAATCAGACCGGCGCCGGAATATTGCCATGCCCCCATAATCACCACATCTTTACGACTGATTTTTTTACTGTCATACAGTTCTTTGGTCAACGCGGCGCCGGCATCGGTGCTTTGTAGATCGGTAATCAGCGCCAGACCGGTATAACCGGGGATCCCCAGTAACGGACGTAATAGCGGCGTCAACAGTTTATGCGCCGCGCGTATTGCGCCATAGTGGGTAAAAATTTCCAGCAACCCGAGCGCTAACATCACCGTTGGAACCAGCGACAGCGCAAAGAGGAAACCGGCCTTAGCGCTGATGCCGCCGCTACCGATGAAAGTATTGGTTTCCGGGGTCTTCATCGTGCCAAACGCGCCGCCCAGGGTGGTGAAGTCAAAGGCTCCCAGCCATGCCATTCCTTCCACTTTAAAAAGCAGCCCGGAGAAGACTAATAACACCACGACCAGCGAGATCCATGCTCCCGGCCCAACCCGCCACTCAGTTGTTGCGTCGTTGGAGGAACGTTCCAACGTTTTATTTTCACTCATACCCTATCCTCACATCATGAAATATCTGTTTAGTTGTTAGCAATGTGGCGGCTTTTTAATGTATTGCCTTTTTGATTTATAACGTTGATATAAGACACCCTGCAATAAATAAGACACGTCCCTTTTTCCGAAAATTCATCAGAATGCATGCGCCTTACTTATTTATCTTTTTTGTGGCATATCGATATCTTATTTTTGGCAACCACTGCGACTACTGCCTTATTTTCATGATGGTTTACTCCCGTTTTTTCTCCTTTTCTATTTTCTGCACGAATAATGATTATCTATAACTAGCCGGGAAGCCGATATTGTGGGGATCTATTATGACTGAGTTTGCCGCCCGGGAAGCGATAGCCCACGGCATTTTGCGGGCTATCCCTGGCGATCATCCCATTGCCAGCAGGGCCTGACGATGTGACATCATTCACTCACTACAAAGCGAGTCGGCGCGAAGCAGTTCAGTACCCGATGGACCAGAAACACCATGGTCAGCGTCGCCACCAGCGATACCGTGACTGAAGTAATACGGTACAGATCGCTGAACACCAGATCCTGATTCGGATGCAGATTCTGGCCAAACATAATACCGATAGTGGTGATGCTGGCGAATCCCACGCCCGCGCCCACTTTTTCCATCACGTGCAGGCGGGCGCTAAAGGCCAGACCAAGACCAATCAGCGGCATCATCAGGATCATGTGGTTGCTGAAATCATAGATAATCAGCTGCACCACCAGAATGTACAGACAAGCCAGTACCACCCCCGCCACACGCCAGATCGAGCTGATTACCGCGCCGCGATAATGCATCGGGAACAGGATCAGTACCCCGGCCATCAGCGCCGATAGCGAATCGCTCAGATCGCAGATCTGGAAGATCACAAAGATAATGGTCGCAACCGTGCCGGAAAGCAGCGATTCATGGCGGATCCGCGCGGCGTCTTTCTCTATGCGCGGCGGCGGCTTACGCGGTTCGACATCCGGGATCAGGTAGTGCAGCAGCGCGCTCAGCGCCACCGCCATCACGCAGGCCTCCATATTGGAGAACATCAGCGTGTGCCAGTTGCTGGTGGGATAGCTCATAAAATTGAGCATCGTGCTCTGGCACACCACGCCCATCGAACCCAGCAGGAACAGCGGCCCCTGGCTCATGAAGCGAAAACGCATCACATACAGGCCGAACACAACTAACGTCATGATCACCGGCCACTGCGACAGATAGCCAACGATGAGCACCATTTCGACGCAATTGACCGCCGCGCTGAACACAAACTGCCGGGCGACGTGGCGGTTGAACACCGGCACCAACGACATCAGCATCAGCGGATAAACGACGAAAAACACGCCATACTGCACGTCGTAGAAGGTCGAAATACTCAGCGCGATGGTCCCGGCGACGGCAATGCGTACCGTCTGACGAAAATCATTGGCCGTATAGACGATATTGCCGTGCGGGGTAAAGACGTGCGCCAGGGTGTTAATAGACATAGTGCAACCAGCTCACCAGGTGGATCTGCAGGCCGGCAAAGGTGCGGGCGAAAGGGCCGTCGCTATTGTACAACTGGACGGTGGCGCGGGCGCCGGTCGGCAGCGGCTTATCCAGAGGTTGATCCAGCGCGACGTGAATCCGCATGCGCTGCGCATCGCGCACCCAGCGGGTAGACTGCTCAGGCTGCGACAGTTGGCCATTCACCGCTTCCTGACCGGCAAGAATACCGGCGTCGCTGCTGGTCACGTGCGCCGGGAACACTTTACCCGGCAGGGCATCGAAAACCACCGCCGCGTCGGTATTCACCGCCGTATGGCGCAGGCTTTTTTCACGAAAGTCGGCGACGATATCGGTATTGTTGTTAACCAGCGCCAGCACGGCGGTAGCGGCGGTGGCGTAAATTCCCGGATTAAGCTGCAGGTTGCTGACCATACCGTCGGTCTCAGCGCGCACCTGGGTCCAGCCGAGGTTGAGCTGCGCCTCTTCCAGCGCGTTGCGATATTTCTGCAGCGTCACGTTGCGCTTGTCGTCGCGCTCGCCGCGCTGGATCAGCAGGTTCTGAATCTGCGCATTCAGGGCGCTGACCGATTGTTCGCTGGTCTGCCATGTCGTGCGCACCTTATCGAGATCCGATTGCGACACGTTTTGCATGGTGCTCAGGCGCTGGTAGCGGTCGAGAGTGACTTTGTCATTACGCGCGGTGTACTGCGCGGTGCGCAGGTTGGCGCGAGCGGCGGCGATTTGCGCATCCAGCTGCTGGTTGCTCAGTTTGGCCTGTTCAAGGGCGATTTGCGCCGCTTCAACTTTATTAATGAATGGCGTGGGATCGAGCTCATACAGCAGGTCGCCTTTTTTCACCTGGCTATTGTTGTGCACGTAGACGTGCGAGACGTAGCCGGAGACCCGCGACGAGACCGGAGTCACCACGCGCATCACGGTGGAATCCGGGGTTAGCGGGATCCAGATATCGGCAACGATAAACCAGGCGAATATCACCAGGAAAGCGGCAATACTTACCCTTACCCAGCGGGCAAATTTTTGTTCTGGCGTCATCATAGTGTTTTAGATCTTGTTATCTTCTTCGCGGATTGTCCGCAAGTTGCAGGCGATTTGATTTAACGTGGCGCTGAAGGTGTCGAGATCCGCATCGGGGATGGTTTCCGTCACGCGCCGTTGATAAGTCTCAATGACGCGGTTCAGCTTTTCCAGGATGGTACGGCCTTCTGCCGTCAGCGTAAGCAGGCGGATGCGCTTGTCGTATGGCGATGTTGAGCGCAGTAGATACCCCTGCTTTTCCAGCTGCGTGAGGGTGCGCATCAACGGCGGCAGTTCAATACCCTGCACTTCCGCCAGTTCGCTTACCGAGACGTTGCACCCCAGCTGATGCAGCTGCATCAGCACCGTCCAGCTTGACTGGGTCAGGCCGGTATCGGTAATGGCGCTGTCGATAATCGCGCGCCACTGGCGCACCACCATCGCCATACGCATCCCCATCGGGCGGCGGGCAAACAGTTCGTCTTCGGTCATGTTACTTTCCTCACTTAGCTGTGGGGAAAATAATACTTATCAGGGTAAGTATCAAGAAACGAAGGATGTAGAAGCATCAATTGATAAATTTTGTGAATGTAATTCCCCGGTAGCGCTGACGCTTACCGGGGCTACAAAACGCACTTTTTAATTAATCTGATCCCGGCGCAACCCGACATCTTTCAGCTGTTCGTCGCTCATTCGCTGCAATATTTTGCGCGTTTGCCCACGAAGCCACCATTTTCTAATCGCTCGCACCAGAAATACCCAGCCGATAAACGGCTGTTTTGCCCGATTCTCGTGAAATTCCATCCTCTACCTCCTCGCCTTGCCAGAGGCTTTATCTTCACGGATCCGGGCCAGAACAATACAGATTCACAAAACACTTTTCTTTAACATACAGATTGGCTAAAACGTACACCATGCCCCATTTTTGACCGCCATCTGTACTGGTTTATCTATCTGTATGGCGATAATTAAGGATACAGCATGACCCGTTATCAACATCTGGCCAGCCTGCTGGCTGAGCGTATCGAACAAGGTCTGTATCGCCACGGCGAAAAGTTGCCGTCGGTGCGCAGCCTGAGCCAGGAGCATGGCGTCAGCATCAGTACCGTTCAGCAGGCCTACCAGACGCTGGAACAGCAACAGCTGATCGTGCCGCAGCCGCGCTCCGGCTATTTCGTCGCCCCGCGCAAAGCCCAGGCGCCGGTGCCGCCGATGTCGCGCCCGGTGCAGCGCCCGGTGGAGATCACCCAGTGGGACCAGGTGTTGACCATGCTCGATGCGCGCAACGATAAATCGATCATCACCTTCAGCGGCGGTTCGCCGGACGTCACCCAACCAAGCCTTAAGCCTATCTGGCGCGAACTGAGCCGGGCAATTCAGCACAACCTCAGCGAAGTGCTTAACTACGACGAGCTGGCCGGGCGTCGCGAACTGCGCGAACAGATCGCCCGCCTGATGCTCGACGGCGGCTCAGTCGTCACCGCCGACGATCTGCTGATCACCAGCGGCTGCCACAACGCATTATCGCTGGCGCTGCTATCGGTGTGTCATCCCGGCGATATCGTCGCTGTCGAATCCCCCTGCTACTACGGCACTATGCAGATACTGCGCGGCCTGGGGCTGAAAGCCATTGAGATCCCAACCGATCCGGAATCCGGGATCAGCATCGAGGCCTTAGAGCTGGCGCTGGATCAGTGGCCAATCAAAGGGGTGATCCTGGTGCCTAACTGCAACAATCCGCTGGGATACATCATGCCTGACGCGCGCAAACGCGCGGTGCTGTCCCTTGCCCAGCGCCACGATATCGTGATTTTCGAGGATGATATTTACGGCGAGCTGGCGACCGAATACCCGCGCCCGCGCACGATTCATTCATGGGATATCGACGGTCGGGTGATACTTTGCAGCTCGTTTACCAAGACCATCGCCCCCGGCCTGCGCATCGGCTGGATTGCCCCCGGCCGCTACTACGATCGTCTGCTGCAGATGAAGTACGCCGCCAGCGGCACCAACGTCCCTTCCACCCAACTGGCGGCCTGTAACTTTATTCGCGAAGGCCATTACCACCGCCACGTGCGGCGGATGCGGCAGATCTATCAGCGTAATATGGAGATCTATACCTGCTGGCTGCGGGAGTTTTTCCCCTGCGGCATCTGCGTCACCCGGCCGAAAGGCGGCTTTATGCTGTGGGTCGAGCTACCGGAGCAGGTGGATATGGTCTGCGTCGCCAGGCAGCTGTGTCGGCTGAAGATCCAGGTCGCGCCAGGATCGCTGTTTTCGGCATCCGGGAAATATCGTAACTGCTTAAGGATCAACTGCGCCCTGCCGCCGATCGAGAAGCATAAAGAGGTGATGGTCAAGCTGGGGGAAGCGGTGAAGGTGGCGATGGAGTAAGAGGCCGTACCGGAATTATCCATGTGCGACGGCGGCTCACTCTTTCTTCTTCGGCAAGATAAAATCGACGCGACGATTTTTCGCGCGCCCGGCGTAGTTATCGTTACTCGCCACCGGCTGACTTTCGCCTTTGCCCTGCTCGCGCAGGCGTGATGGCTCCACCCCGTGGGCGATCAGCCATTTGCCGACCGCGCGGGCGCGACGTTGCGACAGGTCGAGATTGTACTTATCGCTGCCCACTGAATCGGTATGTCCTTCGATCGTCACCACGCCGGCAGGATCGTCGGCGATCAGTTGTGCGACCTTTTTCAGCGTCGGTTCGGCTTTTTTGGCAATCGCATCGCTATCAAAAGCGAAGAGCACGTCGCTGCGCATCGACAGCGTCACCGCGTCTTTATCGTCGCGGAAAGAGATATCCGCCGACTGCTTCGCCAGATCCGCCGCCTTACTCTGCAAATCCAGCACCGCGCCGCCGGTATCCGCGGGGAAACCTACCAGATCGAGGGTTGTCGCTTGCAGATCGAGGATCGTCGGCGGCGCATGCGCCGGCGACTCTTCCGCCCCTGCGGGGGAGCACAGCGCCAGGCCGCCGATGAACAGGAGTTTGTACAGGCCGCTCATTGCTTAACGATCCGTAATGGCGATGGGCCCGAGCGGCTCAACGTTTTCAATAGTCAGGTAGACTTCTTTGACATCCTTTGGCGGCGCCGGGAAGCTACCGTACCACGACCCAACGTACGGCACGCCGGCGCGTGAGCTAAACATCACACTATTCGGAGCCAACGGGACGCCATTGGAATCGGTCAGCAGCAGGTATTTCTTATTACCCACCAGCAGATAGAAAGATTTGGCGAGAGCGTCTTTATCAATTCCGGTATACAGGGATTGCCCGGTCAGGTTATCGGTGAGGCCCTTAAAGCGCACCTTGACGGTCAGAATGTCCCCGTGGCGAACCGCTTCCACCACCTGCGCTTCCGCCGTTCCCGCACTCACCATCCCGGTGGCCAACGGCGCGGTAGTCGGCTCCTCTGCCAGCACGACGCTCGGGACAACCAGCGCGGTCAACAGACAGGAGGCAACGAAGTTTTTCATTCGCTTCATGTTGAGGTCCTTATTCTGTAGGGCGCTGTCTTTGTTATTTATTATTTTCAATAACATAGGAAAGTCGCCGGGAGAGTAATGCCCTCGAAGTATAGTAAAACGTCCCGCTATCACCCCTACCGCGGGCAAAAACGTCGGTGGGATCACATTTAGCGGTTCTCTGCTTCTTTCTACCCGCTCACTGCCCCCTAAAAGATATAAGCGCCCCAGCGGATTAATCCGCTAAAAATTGAGCAATCGTATGAAATATAATTTTCAAAAAAAGCAAAAACTCAGATTTATATATAGAAAAAAACCTGTGTTATAAAATTAAGAACAATAATATCTGCTGGGTAATTATATTAATATTTTGATTTATAAATTATGAGGTAGCAGTGCGCCTGGTTGTCTTAATAAAATAATGCCTATAAAGTCAAAATTCCCCACCGGGAAACGCTAATTATAAAAAACATAACAACATCATTTGGAAAACATCATGAAAATAACCCGCGATCAGGTAGTCTATGCGATGTCGCGCGACAACGCCCCCGTCGCCACGGTAGCCAGCGGTAGCGAAGTCACTTTTGAAACCTGCGACTGCTTCTCCGATCAAATCACCTCAGCCGATGCCGTCTTTAATGAACTGGACTGGCAGCGCATTAACCCGGCGACCGGCCCCGTCTTTATTGAAGGCGCAGAGCCGGGCGATTGCTTAAAAGTCAGCATCAAACGCATCACCCTGACGGCTCAACAGGCGGTGATGGTGACCGCGCCGCAGCTCGGCGTCATTGGCGATGAACTGCATGAGCCCACAGTCACCATCGTCCCAATCGTCGAGGATCATGCGGTCCTCCCGGGAAACGTGCGCGTGCCATTGAAGCCGATGATCGGCGTCATTGGCGTTGCTCCAGCAGGAGAACCCATTTCCTGCGGCACGCCGGATAGTCACGGCGGCAATATGGACTGCAAAATGATCGCCGCCGGCAGCACGCTGTGGTTGCCGGTCAACGTGCCTGGCGCGCTATTCGGGCTGGGCGATTTACACGCCGCGATGGGGGATGGCGAAGTGTCTGTCTGCGGTCTGGAAGTGCCGGGCGAAGTCCTCGTTGAGTTAACCGTTGTTAAAAACCGTCAGCTCCCCTTACCGATGCTGGAAAACAACGAAACGATTTTCACCCTCGCCTCCGCCGTTACCCTCGACGATGCGGCAGCCCTTGCGGCACGTAATATGGCCCATTTCATCGCCGACAATACCGCATTAACGCTGGCTGAGGCGATTAACGTACTGAGCATCGCCGGAGACCTACAAATTTGCCAGGTCGTTGATCCGCTGAAAACCTGCCGCTACTCGCTGCCGAAAACGGTCGCCAAACAGCTTTCTCTGTCGATTGATGGGGGCAAGCATGAGCGTTGAACAGTTCGGCTATAAACAGGAGCTCCATCGAGCGCTGACCTTCCGCGATCTGCTGGTTTACGGCATGATTTTTATGGTGCCCATCGCCCCTTTCGGCGTCTTCGGCTACGTCTGGGATGGCGCGCAGGGCATGGTGGCGCTGGCTTATCTGATCGGCATGGTGGCAATGTTTTTCACCGCCATGAGTTACTGGTCGATGTCGCGCGCATTCCCGGTTTCCGGTTCGGTATACGCTTACGCTCAGCGCGGAATACACCCTATCGTCGGCTTTTTTGCCGGCTGGCTGATTTTGCTGGACTACATTCTGGTGCCATCGCTGCTGTATATCGTCAGCGCGGCGGCGCTGGGGCCGATGCTGCCTGGCGTTCCGGGCTGGGTCTGGATTATCGGCTTCATCGCGATTAACAGCCTGATTAACTTACGCGGCATTACCTTTACCGCGCGGGCGAATAATACCATTTTGGTTGCTGAAATCGTGGTGCTCACTATTTTTGTGGTGCTGGGATTGATTGCGCTTTATTCCGGAGCCGGGGCAGGCCACCTGACGCTCGACCCCTTGTATAATGCCGATAAATTCAGCCTGCCGCTGGTGATGGGCGCAGTCTCGATTGCCGTGCTCTCTTTCCTCGGCTTCGATGGTATATCGACGCTGTCGGAAGAAACCAAAGGCGGCGTCGATACCGTCGGCAAGGCCTCGTTAGGCGCCCTGATGCTGGTGGGTACGCTGTTCATTGTCCAGACCTGGATTGCCGCGGACCTGGCGCAGGGTATGAAATTTGGCAGCCTCGATACCGCGTTCTACGACACCGCCAATCTGGCCGGCGGCCAATGGCTGAAATACGTCACCATGTGGTCCACGGTGATTTCCTGGGGGATCGCCAACGCGCTGGTTGCTCAGGCGGCGGTTTCACGCATCCTGTTTGCGATGGCCCGCGATAAGCAGCTCCCGCAGCTGCTGGCGAAGGTGCATCCGCGCCTGAAAACCCCGTATGTCAGTACCTTATTTGTCGCGCTGATTTCACTGGTTTCCGGTCTCTGGTTCTACGGCGATATCGACAACCTCAGTCGGCTGGTGAACTTCGGCGCGCTGATGGGCTTTCTGGTGCTGCACGTGGCGGTGATCAACCACTATCTGATTCGCCAAAAGTCGCGCAATCTGGTGATGCACCTGCTCTTCCCGGTGATTGGGCTGTGCATTATCGGCTTTGTCATTTATGAGATGGATGTTGAAGCCAAAGTGCTCGGCCTGAGCTGGCTGGCCGTCGGCGTGGTGTATTACGCCATTATGCGTCTGGTGCTTAAGCGCAACGTGGAGCTGAATCTGGAAGGGTAAACACCACCGGGCGTCGGGCTCGCCGCTATTTGCGGGCCCGACGCCCCTGAGTATTTCCCCGCTAGCGCTGCGCTTAGCGGGGCTACTGGTTCACAGCCGTTTGCGGGCCGGTAGCCCGGACAAGGCGCGGCAAGCGCCGCCTCCGGGAGACTCTCCATCACTCTTCAAAAAACACCATCCCCTTATACGGCTGTTCGCGGCAGGCGGCCAGGCGCTGGGCGAGGCTGCCGACGTGCAATTCCAGCTTGTGGCCGTCGGGGTCGAGGAAATAGTGCGATTCGCCTTCGCTACGGTTTAGCTTCCATACCGCTACGCCAGCGACCTCAAGACGGGCGGCAAAGCTGGCGAAATCCGCCTCGCTGATGCTAAACGCATAATGGGTGTAGTCGCTCTCCTCCGGCGGAGTGACGCGCCGCTGCGGATCCAGCGACAGGCACAGCCACAGATCGCCGCAGGAAAGATACGCGCCGCTATCCCAGCGCGCGTGCAGCGTCATGCCGAGTAGCCGACGATAAAACGCCACGCTCGGCGCCAGCTGGCTGACCGCCAGGGTCAGATGATTTAATCCGCTCAACATATCTGTTCCTCCGGTGAGATGCGCTAACCATACCCAATCCCACCCTAAACCACCATTGTGGCAGCGAAAGGACATCCTGCTGGCCGCTAAGACCGGCAACTTCGCCCCCGGTCTCTTTCTGACGCCGCGTAATAGTGTATGTTCTCAACTATCGACATTGAACAACCCGGTAACGAGATGAGACGTATTGAGATAGTACTGCGGGAGCTGGAGAGGCTGAGCCAGGCCGTGACGCTGGAGGATTTAGCCAGGGGCTCGAACGCCTTCACCGCAGAGCAAATCGGCTTTAACCTCGGGCTGGCGCGCAACTCGGTGAGTAAAGATCTCAATCAGCTATGGAGCGACGGGCTGGTGATTAAAACGCGCGGCCGCCCGGTGTTCTTTTTACATCGCCGGACGACGGAAACGCTGCTCGACCGTACGCTGACGGAAAGCGAACGCGAGCCGGCAACGCTCGCCGATCTCCTGCCGCAGCCACAAGATAACAATGAGGCTGTCGACCCGTTCGCCATGCTGATCGGCCACGATCGCAGCCTGCACGATGCCGTGGAAAAGGGTAAAGCCGCGGTGCTGTATCCCCACGGCCTGCACGTCCTGCTGACCGGCCCTTCCGGCGTGGGTAAAACCTTTTTTGCCGAACTGATGCACCGATACGCCTGCGAGCATGCCGGTGAAAAACGGCCGCCGCTGGTCTACTTCAACTGCGCGGAATACGCCAACAACCCGGAACTGCTGTCATCGCATCTCTTTGGCCACCGCCAGGGCGCCTTTACCGGGGCGACGGAAAACAAAAGCGGGCTGATCGAACAGGCCGACGGCGGCTATCTGCTGCTGGATGAAGTGCATCGCCTGCCCTATGAAGGGCAGGAAAAGCTCTTCTCGCTACTGGATAAAGGCGAATATCGCCCGCTCGGCGCCAGCGGCCCGGCGCGCAATATCGCCGTACGTCTGATTTGCGCCACCACCGAGCCCGTCAGCTCATCGCTCTTACGTACCTTCCAGCGGCGTATCCAGGTGGCTATCGATTTGCCAGGTATCCGCCAGCGTTCGGTTGAGGAGCAGATTGAACTGATCATCGGCTTTTTACAACGTGAAAGCCGCAAGATCGAACGCACGGTGAGTATCGATAAAACCTTGCTGCTATGGCTGCTGAATAAGCCGCTGGAGGGCAATATCGGCCAGCTCAAAAGCGATATCCAGTTTTTGTGCGCCCAGGCATGGGCCTCGGGGATGGCGGCCCATAACGAAGTATTGCTACTGGATAGCAAACTGGCGGACGGCCCAATCAATGCCACGCCGGAGCAGCGACAGCTGGTCGATGCGCTGTTTAACGGCCGTCCCCTGCTAAACATCGATGCCCGTACTCTTCCGCAGTTGAAAAGTTCAGCGGCCGATGACAGCGTCGAGGAGAGCGACCTGTTCTACAGCTTCCTGACTCGCGAGTACGTTAACCTGCGCAACAGCAACGTGCCGCCCGCCGAGACGCTGGCGATCCTTAAAAATAAGCTCAGCTCGATTTTTGAATATGGCCTCTATAGCCGCGATAACGCCAGCCATGCCCCGCGCTATGGCGATCGGATTGAAGAGCGGGTGGATCTGCTGATCGGTTACGTTGAGCAGGTACTCGGCTTCGCCCTGCCGGAAAACCTGGTCAACCCGCTGCGTAAACACTTTCTCGCTCTCATCAGCTACGTACAACGCGGCCTGATCCCGCAGTTATACTCTTCGAGCCTGATCCTCGATCGCTGCAAAGATGAATACGATAACGCCACTCTGTTGTGCAAGAAGATCAACGATCTGCTGCATATCCAGTGTCCGGCCACCGAGGTGGTCTGGCTGTGCCTGTTCCTCAAAGAGTGCCGCCATTACCGCCAGCGCATCACCGCCAGCCCTGACTGCGGGGCGATCCTCATTGCCCATGGCGCCACCACGGCCACCAGCATGGCGCAATACGTCAATCGGGTGCTGGAGCGCGAATTGTTCAACGCTATCGACATGCCGTTCGAACAATCGGTGCACGATACGCTGGAAAAGCTGATCCAGTTGATCCACAGCAAAGGCTGGCAGCGGCTGATCCTGATGGTAGACATCGGATCGCTGGTCCATTTCGGTAGCACCATCAGCAAACTGTTCCAGATCGATGTCCTGCTGATGCCGAATATCACCCTGACCAGCCTACTGGAGATCGGTCTCGATCTCAGCTACGAAACCGGCGACCTGCCGCGGTTGGTCAATCTGATGCAGGAAAAAGGTATCGCCAGCCAGCTATGCACGCCGCAGCAGGAGAACGCCGGCAAGGTGCTGGTTATCTCCTGCATTACCGGCATGGGCACGGCGGAAAAAATCAAAAAGGTGCTGGAGGAGAGCTTTGGCGAGCTGATGTCGCAGGATACCCGGATGGTTATCCTCGATTACAACGAAGTTCGCAGCCCGGAGCGCCTGCAGCAGGCGATCAGGGCGCATGAACGGCTGGCGGGTATTGTCGGGACATTCCAGCCGGGGCTGCCCGATATCCCGTTTATCTCGCTGGAGGAGCTGTTTTCCGAGCAGGGGCCGGAGCTGGTGCTCAGCCTGCTGACCCCCGATTTGTCCAGCAGTGAACGTCGTCTGGAGATGGAGCGCAGCGCTTCACGGTTTATCAGCGCCCTGACCATGGAAAGCATTATCAACCATATTTCGGTGCTCAATCCGCAGCGCATATTAAAAGAAATGGAAGGGATCCTGAATCAGCTCAGGAACACACTGGCCATCGCGCCTAACCGCCAGGTGACACTACGCTTTCTGATCCACTGCTGCTGTATGGTCGAGCGTATCGTGATTAACCGTAAACCGTTACAGATGGCGCTGGAAACGCGGCCGGATATGGACGCTCAGGCATTTAGTGTCATCAAATCGGCTTTCCATCCGGTTGAAGAGGCCTACGCCATCCGTTTATCCGATGCCGAATACATTTATATCTACGAATTATTATTTAGTTAACTCCTGTTCTGGCGCGGCTTTGCGGCCCGCCAGCCCTTTCCTCTTTGGTAGATGACACAAATTGTGGCACGCGCTTTGCTCTTATTAGTGCGTCAACGATTCGGCGCCAGGAGGCCACTTTGTCATCCACTGAACCTACCACCCAGTTACCCCAGATTCTGCTGCTGACGCACGGCGGCTGGGGCACGCAACTTTGCGACAGTCTACGCATGGTGACCGGCGAAATCGCCGGCGTCAGCGAAATCGCGCTTATGCCGGTCGATACCCTCGGCGAGTTTTATCAGCGCGTCGAAGCGGCCGTGCAGGCGATGCCGGCAGGATCGCTGATTTTGACCGATTTTCTCGGCGGCACCACCTCCAACGTCGCCGCGCGCCTGAGCGCGGATTACCCCATCGCCGTCGTCTGCGGGCTCAACGCCTCGCTGCTGCTGGAGGCGTTGGATCTGCGCGAACAGGGTCCGCTCACCGGCTGCGTTGATGCGCTGGTCGAAGCAGGACGCAGCAGCTGCCGCGACGTTGTCGCTCACGTGAACCAGTTAACTTCTTAAGGAGCCCATCATGGCAAAAATCGTTTTATGTCGTATCGATAGCCGTCTGATCCACGGTCAGGTCGTCACCAAATGGGTCGGCCAGTCGCAGGCCAATCGTATCGCCGTGGTCAGCGACGAGCTGGATGCCGATCCGTTTATGAAAAATATCTATTTAATGGCCGCGCCGCCGAACATCAAAGTCGACTGTTACGGCAACGCCAGCTTCGCCGCCGCCTGGAAAGAGAATCAGCTCGGCGATGGCAATGTGCTGGTGCTGTTCCCGTCACTGTCGGCCGTTCAGGAAGCCGTCCAGTTGGGCTTTGACGTGCAGACGATTCAGGTTGGCGGGCTGGGCGGCGGGCCGAACCGCAAGGCCGTGTTCCAGAACATCACCCTTGATGAAAAAGACGTCGGCATCCTCGGCGCTCTGAAAGATAGCGGCATTCAGGTGTTCTTTCAGACCATCCCGGAAGATAAACCACAGTCACTGGACGACATCCTGAAAAAATTCTAACCAGTTGATAAAAAGGTAAAAACTATGGATACCTTACTCTTTGCGAGCCTGATGGGGTTGTATTACTGGTTCGCCCGATTACGTTTAGGCTATACCTTCTCCGCCATGTTGCTGCAGCCCGTGGTGATCGCCGTATTCGTCGGCCTGCTGCTGGGCGATATGAAAACCGCGATGATCATCGGCGCGGGTATGCAGCTGGTCTATCTTGGAGTGACCTCCACGCCGGGCGGCAACGTGCCGTCGGACCCGGCGCTGGCCGCCTGTATCGCCATTCCGATCGCCGTGAAGGCCGGGATGGAGCCCAACCTGGCGATCGCGCTGGCAATCCCGTTTGGCGTCATCGGGGTATTCCTCGATCAGTTGCGCCGCACGCTCAACGCCGCGTGGGTGCATATGGCCGACAAACACGCCGAAAGCGCCAACATGGCGGGCATCATGCGCTGCGCCTTTATCTATCCGGCGCTGCTGGGGCTGGTGCTGCGTTTCCCGGTGGTCTTCGCCGCCAACTACTTTGGCCAAAGCGTAGTGGAAAAATTCCTCAAACTGATGCCGCACTGGCTGACCCACTCGTTTGAAATTATGGGCGGTATCCTGCCGGCGCTGGGCTTTGCCATCACCATCATGGTGATCGGCAAAAAGAGCCTGCTGCCGTGGTTTATCGGCGGATTTTTCGCGGTGCTCTACCTGAAGGTGGACATCATGGCGATGGCGATTTTCGGCACCTGCGTCGCCTTCCTGATTAAAGGCCTGGCCAAAAATGAAGGAGCTGCATGATGAGTAGCGATGTAATGGAACATGAACTGGTTGAACGCGCCCGCGAAACCCAGGCGCTGAGCAAAGCCGATATCACCAAGGCCTGGCTGATTTACTGGCTGGGGGCGGAGGTATCCAGCTCCTACGAACGTCTGCAGAGCCTGATTTTCTGCGCCTCAATGACGCCCATTATCAAAAAGCTGTACCCGGAAAAAGAGGAGCAGACCGAGGCGCTCAAACGTCACCTGAACTTCTTTAACTCGGAACAGACTTTCGGCTCGGTTATCCAGGGTATCTCCATCGCCATGGAAGAGCAGAAAACCCGCGGCGAGCCGATCAGCGATGCTTCAATCACCGGGATCAAAACCGGCCTGATGGGGCCGCTGGCCGGGATGGGCGACTCGATTATCTGGGCCGCGGTGATGCCGTTGCTGATTGCCATTTTCATCCCCTTCGCCGCCAGCGGCAGCGCGTTCGGCGGGATCGCCCCGCTGATCCTCTACCCGGCGATCACCATGGCGATAAGCTACGGACTGGTGCATAAAGGCTACACTCTGGGCCGTGACTCCATTATCGGCCTGCTGCAAGGGGGGCGAATTAAAGAATTGATTTACGGCGCCAACGTGCTGGGTCTCATCATGATGGGCGCGCTGTCGGCAAGCTACGTCAAAATCACCACCCCGCTGAAAATCAGCGCGCTTAAAGGCTCGGAAGTGGTGGTCCAGCAGATCCTCGACTCGATTGCCCCCGGCCTGCTGCCGCTGGCGGCGGTGTTCGCTATCTATTTCTACTTACTGAAAAAAGGGCCGCGCTACACCACCATTTTACTGTCAATCGTTGCTATCAGCATCGTCTGCTCGCTGTTGGGAGTGCTGTAAATCATGAACGGCAATATATACCAGCAACTGGGCTTAAAACGGGTGATTAACGCCTGCGGTAAAATGACCATCCTCGGCGTGTCCGCCGTCGACCCGCAAGTGATGCAGGCCACCGCGCAGGCGGCGGGGGCCTTCGTCGAAATCGATAAATTAACCGACCGTGCGGGCGAGCTGATTTCCGCCCACACCGGCGCGGAAGACAGCTATATCACCTCCTGCGCCTCCGCCGGTATCGCTATCGCCGTCGCGGCGGCGATCACCCGCGGCGAGCCGGAAAAGGTGGCGCAGATGCCGGACAGCAGCCAGTGGCCGAACGAGATAGTGATACTGCGCGGGCATAATGTCGATTACGGCGCGCCAATCACCAGCGCCATCCGCCTCGGCGGCGGGCGCATTGTCGAAGTCGGCTCCAGCAATCTGGCGGCACGCTGGCAGCTGGAGAGCGCGGTGAACGCACGCACGGCGGCGCTTCTGTATGTGAAATCGCACCACTGCGTGCAGAAAGGCATGCTCGGTATTGACGATTTCGTGCAGGTTGCCCGCCAGCATAATCTGCCGCTGATCGTCGACGCCGCCGCCGAAGAAGACTTGCGCCAGTGGGTTGCCAGCGGCGCGGACATGGTTATCTACAGCGGGGCGAAAGCTTTTAATGCTCCAACCTCAGGCTTTATTAGCGGCAAGCGCACCTGGATCGCCGCCTGTAAAGCCCAGCACCACGGTATCGCGCGGGCGATGAAAATCGGCAAAGAGAATATGGTCGGTCTCGTCTACGCGCTGGACCGTTACCGGACAGCGGCGCCGGCGCCTGACGCCGCCGCGCTGCGTCCATTCGCCGAGGCGATTTCCGCGCTACCCGGCCTGTGCGCCGATATCGAGCAGGATGAAGCCGGTCGCGCCATCTGGCGCATTCGGGTCAGCGTCGACGCCAATGAACTGGGACTCAGCGCCCGTGAGGTTGAAGCTCAGCTACGCGGCGGCGATATCGCTATTTACGCCCGCCGCTACTATCTGCATGAGGGCCATTTTAGCCTTGACCCCCGCACCGTCGGCGAAGGAGAAATGTCGCTCATCGTCGCGCGCTTACAGGAGATTACGCAGCATGCAGCGGATTAACTTTTATCGCCAGCGGGTGGCGATTAACGTGCTGGCGAAGGATATCGCCAACGCCCGGGAAATCTATGACGCCGCTGAAGGACACGCGGTGATTGGCGTACTCTCAGCGCAATTTACCAGCGTCGAACAAGGCATTGCAGAAGTGCGCCGCTGGATGGCGGAAGTGCCTTCTATTTCCGTCGGTCTCGGCGCCGGCGATCCGGCGCAGTTTTACAAAGCGGCAATGATCGCCGCAAAGCTCCACCCCGCTCACGTCAACCAGACCTTCACCGGCAGCGGCTTTGCCGCCGGGGCGCTGGCGGCGACCGGAGGCCAGCAAACCTTTATTAATGCGCTGGTCAGCCCCAGCGGCACGCCCGGTGAAGTACGTATCTCCACCGGCGTGCGCAGCGCCAAGGGCATCCCGGCCCAGGTTTCCTGCGATGCGGCGGTCAGAATGATGCAGGATATGGGCGCGCACGCGGCTAAATTTTTCCCGATGGGGGGCGAAAAGTCGCTGGCGGAGCTGAAAGCGCTCGCCCAAAGCGCGGCAGAAAACGGTATGACGCTGATTGAGCCCACCGGGGGCATCGATCTCGATAACTTTGCGCTGATTCTGCAAACCTGCCTGCAGGCCGGCGTCGCGCAGATCATGCCACACGTGTACAGCTCCATTATCGATCCGCAAAGCGGCAATACCCGCCCGCAAGATGTCCATGCTCTGATGAACATCGTCAAGGAACTGGTCGATTAATCCCCCCGCGCGTGCGGTGTAGGCCACTATTACCGCACGCACTAACTGCCTGATCTGCTGAAGGTCACTGTCAATCTGTGAGCCTCCACGCAATAACCGCATCCCGCCGTGCAAAGCGCCCTCTCATATTGATAGCGATCAAGAATAATCATACCGTCTGGTCGGTATGATCCGGGCCATGAACATGGAAGCCCAGCATCGTAAAAAAGACCCCGTCCGTTTGCATCGTCAACTGCTTGAATCGGCGGCGATGATTGCCGGCCGGGACGGTATCGCCGCCCTGTCGCTGAACGCCGTCGCCCGCGAAGCTGGCGTCAGCAAAGGCGGGCTCATGCACCATTTTCCCAATAAACAGGCGCTAATTTTCGCCCTGTTCGCCCGGCTGTTGGCGATTATGGAAAAGGCGATTAGCGAGCTGATGGCCGCCGATAACATCGCTTACGGGCGCTTTACCCGCGCCTATTTGCGCTATCTGTCCAACCCGGAGCTGACGGATACCCACGAAAGCCGGCAACTGATGGTGCTGTCTCTGGCGATGCCCGACGAACCGGTGCTGCGAAAGTGCTGGCGCGACTGGATGCTGGATCATCTGGCGCAGGGCGATGCGCTCGATAACGGCCCGACCGGCACGCTGGTGCGCTATGCCGCCGACGGCATCTGGTTATCGGAACTGACCGAAGGGCGCACCATGAGCAGCGAACACCGCCAGGCGCTGGTAAACGATCTGACAAAAATGACGCTTCCCGCGTGAAGCGAGTAGAGTGAGGCCGCGATGCGCTACAACATCAATGCCCGTCTCATTTATGACGCAACGGACGGCACCCTAACATTACCGGGCGGCAATGAGCCGGATAGCCAGCTATCCATTACCGCCAACGCGCTGCTCTATTTTTTTCTTCGCCATACCGGCGTTGTCAGTCGCGATGAAGTGTTGAAAAAGGTCTGGGACGATAACGGCTTAACCTCATCCAACAGCAATCTCAATCAATACCTGAGCATGCTGCGCAAAACCTTTCGCCACTACGATATCGATAACATTATTGTCACCGTGTCGCGCGGCATGCTGCAGCTGAATCAGGATCTCAGCATCGAACTGCTCGATGCCGAGCCGACGCCCGCCGATGCCGTTCTCACATGCGCTACGCCTGATGAAGCCGCCCCCGCTGCGGCGCCGACGCCGCCCGCCGCTTCTCTACATGCGCGCGGTATGTGCTGGTATCTGGCCGGCGGCTGTCTGCTGCTCATCGCCCTGCTGCTGGTGGCATTTAGTCTCGCCGGCACCCACGTCGCCCGGCCAATCAATCTGACGCTGATGAGCCACAGCCAGTGCGAACTGCTGGCCAGCGATGAAATGCTGCGTTCGGTTTCCGCCACGGCCTACGGTAAGAATTTTGATGAGGTGCGTCAGCGGCTGAAGCTCAGCTGCAAGCCGGGGGAGCGTTTCGTTTTCTTCTACGGCGACCGGCTGGAGACTAACGGCCTGGGCCGGGTATTTCTCGCCCACTGCGCGATGCACGAAGACACCCCATTTAGCTATTGCGATAACTACTTTTACTACTCCTGGAAGCCGCAATGAGACTCGCGCCCCGCCCCTTTTTCGCCCTCTCCGCCATCGCGTTTATCGCCGCCGCCGGTTTTAGCGCCTGGCGCCTGCTGCCGGATGCCAACGACGGCGTGATGAGCTGTTCCACCAAAGCAATCATGCGTTTTGAGAACATGGAAAAAGAGAATGTGAACGGCAATATTCATTTTAATTTTGCCGCCAACGGCAACGGTTCGATGGTGGTGGAAGGCTATACCGATTCCGCCGCCGGCTGGCTCTACCTGCAGCGCTACGTCAAATTCAGCTACACCAGCCAACGCATCTCGGCAACCGAACGCCACTACCGCATTAAAAAATGGGAATCCAGCGCCTCATCCATCGACGAATCGCCGAATGTCATCTTCGACTACTTCATGCGCGAGATGTCCGACAGCCACGATGGCCTGTTCCTCAACGCGCAGAAGCTTAACGACAAAGCTATCCTGCTGAGTTCTATCAACTCGCCGCTCTACATCTGCACGCTGAAGTCCGGCAGCGCGCTTAACTAACCCATCCCCCCCCTGTACCGCCGCGAGGAAAATGCGCCCTCGCTCACGCGCCATTATTGCCCCCTCTTTCCACGATGCTAAAAGCGCACGTTTTGCATTTAGCTTCGACGCCAAAACATGAGCATACCCACAATTATCCCATGGCTATATTACTAACCGCTGGCAAGTAATTAGCATCTTATTAACATTCATCTCCCGCCGATAAATAGCCTAAAAAAGCGCCATATCATCATAAAAATCAATACGCATAAAACAGAACGAACAGATAAACAGAAGGCTAAATAAGGCTAAATCACAGAGTAAAAACCTAAAATATTCATCCTCACGGATTTAAATTTCACTTCTTTCCCCATTCCCTATAGTGAACCCCGAACGCCGCTTCCGCGTGTTGATGCCGTTACGCGGACGGTTTTCCCGAATAACAAAACCTGTTCTGGAGGAAATCACGATGGGTGATGCATTGGGGCTTATCGAAACCAAAGGTCTGGTGGCCTGTATTGAAGCAGCGGACGCGATGTGTAAAGCCGCCAACGTCGAACTGATCGGCTATGAAAACGTCGGCTCTGGCCTTGTCACCGTGATGGTGAAAGGCGACGTCGGCGCGGTAAAAGCGGCGGTGGATTCCGGTGTGGAATCCGCGCAGCGCATCGGCGAAGTGGTGACCTCGCTGGTCATCGCGCGTCCACATAACGACATCAACAAAATCGTCATTAAACACAAGGCCTGAAGGCCAGGAGAACACAAATGGGTGATGCATTAGGTCTGATTGAAACCAAAGGTCTGGTGGCCTGCATTGAAGCGGCGGATGCGATGTGTAAAGCCGCCAACGTCGAGCTTATCGGCTATGAAAACGTCGGCTCCGGTCTGGTCACCGCGATGGTGAAAGGCGACGTCGGCGCGGTGAAAGCAGCGGTGGATTCCGGTGTGGAATCGGCGCAGCGCATCGGCGAAGTGGTGACCTCGTTGGTTATCGCCCGTCCGCATAACGACATCAACAAAATCGTCTCGCATTACAAAATTGCGGACTAACGGAGAAACCTGATGAAAGAAGCGCTTGGTCTTATCGAAACCAAAGGTCTGGTGGCCTGCATTGAAGCCGCGGACGCGATGTGTAAAGCCGCCAACGTCGAGCTTATCGGCTATGAAAACGTCGGTTCCGGCCTCGTCACCGCAATGGTGAAAGGCGACGTCGGCGCGGTCAACGCGGCGGTCGACTCCGGCGTGGAAGCGGCGAAACGCATCGGCGAAGTCGTCAGCTCTCGCGTCATTGCGCGTCCACATAACGACATCGAAAAAATCGCGGCGCAGCACAAAGCATGACCTGACAGGGCGCGCCCCGTCTCCACTCTTTTCGTCTGATGAAGGATAGACTCATGATTGAACTGGATAACGATTTGCAATCCCGGCAGAACGCGCGGGAACTGGTGCGCAACGCCAAAAAGGCGCAGGCGATTCTGGCCACCTTTTCGCAACAGCAAATCGACGCCATCGTGAAAAACGTGGCCCAGGAAGCAGCGCACCACGCCGAAGCGCTGGCGAAAATGGCCGCGGAAGAGACCGGTTTTGGCAACTGGCAGGACAAAGTGCTGAAAAACCGTTTCGCCTCGCTGCGCGTCTACGACGCCATCAAAGATATGAAGACCGTTGGCATCATTCATGACGACCCGGTAAAAAAAGTGATGGACGTGGGCGTGCCGCTCGGCGTGATTTGCGCACTGGTCCCCTCAACTAACCCAACCTCTACGGTTATCTACAAAGCGCTGATCGCCCTCAAGGCCGGTAACGCCATTATCTTCTCCCCTCATCCGGGCGCGCGTCAGTGCAGCTGGAAGGCGATTGAAATCGTCAAACGCGCGGCAGAAGCGGCCGGCGCGCCGGCAGGCAGCGTCGACGGCATCACCCAGTTAACGCTCGAAGCCACCTCCGAACTGATGCACAGCAAAGACGTGTCGCTGATCCTCGCCACCGGCGGCGAAGGCATGGTGCGCGCGGCCTACGCCTCCGGCACCCCGACCATCAGCGGCGGCCCGGGTAACGGCCCGGCGTTTATCGAACGCAGCGCCGATATCCACCACGCGGTGAAAGATATCGTCACCAGTAAAACCTTCGATAATGGCGTGATCTGCGCCTCCGAACAGTCGATTATCGTCGAACGCTGCATTTACGACGAGGTCCACCGCGAGCTGGAAGCGCAGGGCGTCTACTTCATGAATGAAGATGAGGCGGCGAAAATGGCGGCGCTGTTGCTGCGTCCGAACGGCACCATCAACCCGAAAGTGGTCGGCAAAACCGCGCTGTACCTCAGCCAGATGGCGGGATTCTGCGTCCCGGCCAGCACTAAAGTACTGATCGCCGAGCAGACCACCGTATCGCCGAAAAACCCCTACTCGCGCGAAAAACTGTGCCCGGCACTCGGCCTGTACGTGGAAGAGGACTGGAAAGCCGCCTGCCACCGCGTGGTGGAGCTACTGACCAACGAAGGACTCGGCCATACGCTGGTGATCCACACCCGTAATCAGGACGTCATCCGCCAGTTCAGCCTCGAAAAACCGGTCAACCGCATTCTGATTAATACTCCGGCGGCGCTCGGCGGGATCGGCGCGACCACCAACATCTCTCCGGCGCTGACTCTCGGCTGCGGCGCGGTCGGCGGCGGCTCCAGCTCCGACAACGTCGGCCCGATGAACCTGCTCAATATCCGCAAAGTCGGCTATGGCGTGCGTTCGATTGACGAGCTTCGCGCGCCGGGCAGCCGCCCTGAGCCCCAGCCGACCATCGTTACTCCGGCGAGCGATCCGCAGCGCAGCATTCTTGATGACGTGCGTTTCAACGCCCCGGCCAGCGCCGCGCCAGCGCGCACCGCAGGCAACGATGACCGTTTCGCCAGCGCAGGCGCCGCCAGTATGGAAGGTGAAATCAACGAACAAAACGTGGAACGCGTTATTCGCCAGGTGCTGGAGCGCCTCGCTAAGTAACGCACTGATATAAGGCGATAAACGATGATTCTCGCAAAGGTAACCGGCCATGTCGTCGCCACGCAGAAATGCGATGAGCTACGCGGCAGCAACCTGCTGTTGATCACCCGCTTAGATGACAAACAGCAGCCGATGAAAAACCAGACCTGGGTTGCCGTCGATAACGTCGGCGCCGGCATGCACGACATCGTGCTGGCGGAAGAGTACTTCGCGCTCAATAAAGACCGCTACAAAGCGATGTCGGTGGTCGCCATTGTCGAGAACGTGTTTCGGGACGCCTAACAGGAGTAAGTAGCCCAATGAGTGAATTTTTACTGAAACCGCGGATTTGCTTCGGTCAGGACGCCCTCTCGGTGCTGAACGAACTTTCCGCCCGCAGCGTGCTGCTGGTGACCGATAAAGCGATGGTCAAGTTTGGTCTCGCCGAGCGCGTCACCGCCCTGTTGCGCCAGCGCGGGATCGCCTGGCAGATGTGGGACGACGTAGTAGCGGATCCGGATATCGCCACCGTGGTGCGCGGCATGAAGTTAATGGATAACCACTATCCGGATCTGGTTATCGCGCTCGGCGGCGGTTCGGTAATCGATGCCGCCAAAGCGGTTATTTTCTCCCTGGCGCAAACCCGTCCGCAGACTGACCGCCCGCGTCCATGCTTTGTCGCTATCCCAACCACCAGCGGTACCGGCTCGGAAGTCACCGCCTTTTCGGTGGTGAAAGCCAACGCGGAAAAGCTGGTACTGGTGGATGCGTCGCTGCTGCCGGATATCGCCATTCTTGACCCGTCGCTGGTGGCTTCGGTGCCGCCGGCTATTACCGCCGACACCGGCATGGACGTGCTGTGTCACGCCCTTGAGGCCTACGTCTCCCGCGCCGCCAGCGACTTTTCCGACGCGCTGGCGGAGAAAGTGGTGCAGCAGGTATTTCGCTATCTGCCGACCTGCTGGCGCAGCGGCGACAACCTGCAGGCGCGCGAAAAGATGCATAACGCCTCCTGCATGGCGGGGATGGCCTTCACCAACGCCTCGCTTGGGATAACCCACAGCCTGGCCCACGCCCTCGGCGGCGTCTTCCGCGTGCCCCATGGCCGCGCCAACGCCCTGTTGATGGCGCAAGTCGTCGCCTGGAACGCCGATTTCGACGGTCAGTGCGACACCCTTGCGGCAACGAAATATGCCCGTCTGGCGCATCTACTGGATCTGCCAGCCGCCTCGCCGCGCCAGGGCGTCGCCAGCCTGCTGGTCGCCATTCAGGCTTTAAAAGAAGAGATGAGCATGCCCTCCGGCATTAGCGACACCGGCATTGAGGCGGCTGAATTCGAACGCCGTTTGCCGGAGATGGTCGGCCAGGCGCTGCGCGACAGCTGTACCCCAACCAACCCACGCGCGCCGGACGCTAACACGTTAACCGAGCTTTATCGCCGGGCCTGGTCCGGTCATCCCGTACAGGGCCACTGATAACAAGATTTGGAGAACCTTACCCATGGCACACTACAGCTTAACGCCGCGCGTCAAAGTGCTGGCAGACCGTTTACGCGCGCAGGCTAGCACCCTGTGCACCGAGCACGCCGCGATCCTCAGCGCGCTGGATAGCGATATCGCGGGCATTCCCGCCGCCGTCAAACCGGCTCGCCGTTTCTATGAACTGATGCGCCAGCTGCCGCTGACCATCAGCGCCGACGAACTGATTGTCGGTAACCAGACCCGTAAACCGCACGGGGCTATTTTCCATGATGAAAGCGCCGCGCATCGCCCATCCGTATTCCAGTTCCTCAACCTCAACAGCGATCTCGATTCACCGGACTACAACCTGGTTGTCGAAAAAGGCGTGCTGGCGATTAAGCACCAGTTGGAAGAGAAAACCCGCGCCCTCGGCAGCGCCGTTAGCCGCAGCGGTATGGATGAAGTCAACGGCTGCCGCGCCGCCATCTACGCCTGCGACGCCCTGTTAGCGCTGGCGCAAAATCTGGCCAACAGCGCCGAACAGCTGGCGGCCGCGGAAACCAATGCTTATCGCAAAGCCGAGCTGCTCGATAGCGCGGCCATTCTGCACCACGTTCCGGCCCATCCGGCGCGTAATTTCAAAGAAGCCTGCCAGGCATTCTATCTGTTCCAGCTGGCGCTACAGCTGGACAACGGCAGCTATGCGGTTAACCCGCAAGGGGCGGATATCGCGCTACTGCCTTACTTCCAACGCGATATCAACAGCGGCGCGCTAAATACCCAGCAGGCCTATGAAATCGTGGAGTGCCTGTGGTTCAAGCTGGCGGAACTGAGCGAAGTCCGCGCCGCCTGCGCCATTGACGGCTATCCGATGCTCGACGCCATGCTGCGCGGCGCCGCTTTTGACCATGCTGAAGTGAACGAACTCTCGGCGATGTTTATCAGCGCCCAGCGCAACCTCTGCGCGCTGAATCTGCCGGTGCGTCTGTTTCGCGGCGTACAGCAGGTCAGCCACGCGCCGTTCGCCGCCTGCGCCGACACGCCGGCGATGGAAGGCTTAACCCCGCGTATGCAGCGCCTGCGTAACCACTACCTGACGGTGCGCCCGAGCGTCTCTATCTATCGCGCGCTGGCCTTTACCGAAGTGGTCAAAGCCAACCCTGGCATGCCGACTATTCTGCTACGGGCGAAAGCCTTCCGCCACGCCTGCGAAACCGCGCCGATTCTGATTCAGGACGATGAGCTGATCGTCGGCCATCCGTGCGGCAAGCCGCGCGCGGGCGCCTTCTCGCCGGATATCGCCTGGCGCTGGGTGCGCGACGAGCTCGACACCATGAGCACCCGCCCGCAGGATCCGTTTGAAATCAGCGAAGCAGATAAAAAAACCATTCGCGAAGAGATCGTCCCGTTCTGGGAAGGGCGTTCGCTGGACGAGATTTGCGAAGCGCAATACCGTGAGGCCGGCGTCTGGGCCTTCAGCGGCGAGACCTTCGTCAGCGATCTCTCCTATCACCAGATTAACGGCGGCGGCGATACCTGTCCGGGCTACGACGTGCTGCTATTCACCAAAGGGATGAACGGCATTAAAGCCGATGCCGAAGCGCATCTGGCCAGCCTGAGCATGGAAAACCCGGAAGATATCGACCGTATCTACTACTACAAAGCGGCGATTGAAACCTGTGAAGGGGTGGTCAACTACGCCCGCCGCATCGCCGCCCACGCCCGCGAACTGGCGGCTAAAGAGCAAAATGCCCAGCGCCGCGCCGAGTTGCTGACCATCGCCGACGTCAACGAAAACGTGCCGGCCAATCCGCCGAAGACCTTGCAGGAAGCGCTGCAGAGTATCTGGACCGTCGAATCACTGTTTGAAATCGAAGAAAACCAGACCGGACTGTCGCTGGGGCGCGTCGACCAGTACTGCTACCCGATGTTCGAAGCCGATATCCGCGAAGGCCGCCTGACCCACGACACCGCGCTGGAGCTGCTGCAGGCGTTCATCATCAAATGCGCCGAACTGATGTGGATGTCGAGCGAGCTGGGAGCGAAATATTTCGCGGGTTATCAGCCGTTTATCAACCTCACCGTTGGCGGCCAGAAACGTAGCGGCGGCGATGCCTGTAACGACCTGACCTATCTAATTATGGACGCCGTGCGCTTCGTGAAGGTTTACCAGCCGTCGCTGGCCTGCCGTATCCACAACCAGTCGCCGCAGAAATACATGGAAAAAATCGTCGACGTGGTGAAAGCGGGAATGGGCTTCCCGGCCTGCCACTTCGATGACTCCCACATCAAGATGATGCTGCGCAAAGGCTTCGATTTTGAAGACGCCCGCGATTACTGCCTGATGGGCTGCGTTGAGCCGCAGAAATCCGGGCGAATCTACCAGTGGACCTCCACCGGCTACACCCAGTGGCCTATCGCTATCGAGTTCGTGCTCAACCGCGGGCGGATGGTGCTGTTCGATAGCTATCAGGGGCTGGATACCGGCGACCTGCGCGACCTGCGCACCTTCGACGATTTCGACGCGGCGGTGAAACAGCAGATCGCCCATATCGTGCGCCTGTCGGCCATCGGCACCGTCATCAGCCAGCGCGTCCACCGCGATGTGGCGCCGAAGCCGCTGATGTCGCTGCTGGTCGAGGGCTGCATGGAGAGCGGCAAAGATGTCGCCGCCGGCGGCGCGATGGTCAACCACGGTCCGGGGCTGATTTTCTCCGGTCTGGCGACCTACGTCGATTCGATGGCGGCGATCCGCAAGCTGGTGTTTGAAGAGAAGAAATACACCCTTGAGCAGATCCGCGATGCGCTGCTGGCCAACTTTGAAGGTTACGAAGCGCTGCGCCGCGACTGCCTGAACGCGCCGAAATACGGTAACGACGATAACTACGTCGACCAGTACGCGCTGGATATTACCGAATGGACCGAGAAAGAGTGCCGTAAGTACAAGATGCTCTACTCGACCCTCAGCCACGGCACCCTGTCTATCTCCAACAACACGCCAATCGGCGAGTTGACCAACGCCACGCCGAACGGCCGCCTGGCGTGGATGCCGCTCTCCGACGGCATCAGCCCAACCCAGGGCGCGGATAAACAAGGCCCGACGGCGATTATCAAGTCGGTCAGCAAGATGAACGTGGAAACCATGAACATCGGTATGGTGCACAACTTCAAGTTCCTCAAAGGGCTGCTGGATACCCCGGAAGGTCGCCACGGCTTGATTACCCTGCTGCGTACCGCCTCGATTCTCGGCAACGGCCAGATGCAGTTCAGCTACGTCGATAACGAAGTACTGAAGAAGGCGCAGCAGGAGCCGGAGAAATACCGCGACCTGATCGTTCGCGTCGCCGGCTACAGCGCCTACTTCGTTGAGCTGTGCAAAGAGGTCCAGGACGAGATCATCAGCCGTACGGTGATTGAGAAGTTCTAGTTCTCTTAAAGAGAATTAAATGAGCTGTATTTGAGAAATAACCGGAAGTTCTCCGTCCCGTAACGGGACGGAGCGGGAGGCAAGCGTGATCGCAAAACAAGAATTAACGGGCCGAATTTTCAATATCCAGAAATATTCGATCTATGACGGCGATGGCATTCGCACGCTGGTGTTTTTTAAGGGCTGCAACATTCGCTGCCCGTGGTGCGCCAACCCGGAAGGGCTGAACAGCCAGTTCCAGGTGATGTTCTCGCACGACAAATGCATTAACTGCGGCGACTGCGTCAGCGTCTGTCCGGCGGGTATTCATTATCGGGCGGAAGAGAACGGCGAAATGAAGCACTTCGTCGACCGCAATAAAGACTGCATCGGCTGCCGCAAATGCGAAGAGATTTGCACCCAGAACGCGCTGGACATTATGGGCAAGGACGTCACCGTCAGCGAGCTGATGGAGATCATCATGCAGGACTACGACTTCTACATCTCCTCCGGCGGCGGCGTCACCATCGGCGGCGGCGAGATGAGCCTGCAGACCGATTTTGCCGTCGCCTTATTCAGCGAATGCAAAAAGATGATGATTAACACCGCTGTCGAAACCCAGGGCACCACCCCGCTTGCCAACTACCAGAAGCTGGCGCCGGTCACCGACACCTTCTTGTTCGACCTTAAGCAGATTAACAGCGAACACCACAAAGCGATGCTCGGTATCGGCAACGAAGGGATCCGCCGCAATCTCGAATGGCTGGTGGATTCCGGTGCCAACGTCATTGTGCGTATGCCGCTCATTCGCGGCTACAACGACTCATTCGACGCCATTACCGGCGCCATTGATTACGTACAGAAGCTGGCGAAGCGTGGAAATATCCGCCGCATCGACATGCTGCCGTACCACCAGTTGGGGCGCAAAAAGTACGAACGCCTGGATATGCCCTACCCGATTACCCAGGACCCGTCTTATACACCGGACGAACTGGACCGGCTGGAAACCTTCTTCCAGCAATTTGATTTTGATATTCGCTTAGTCCGCCATTAACAGGAGCCGACCATGAAAAGTTTAGGCGTAATTGAAACGCGAGGATGGGTCGCCGCCATTCAGGCCGTCGACGCCGCCTGTAAAGCTGCGGGAGTGACCTGCATTGGCTATCGCAAACCAGGCTCCGGGCTGGTGAGCGTCTGCTTTGAAGGGGAGATCAGCGCCATCCACACCGCCATTGAACGCGGCGTGGCGGTCGCAGGCGCCGAGCACACCGTGAAGTCGCTGGTGATTGCCCGCCCGGAGCGCTGCGTGGTTGAAGCGTTAAGCAACCTCAAAGGCAACCCGCCGCGCGAGCAAAAAACGGCCGAACCGGTGGTTATCCCCGCCCCGGAACCTATCGTCCCCCCTGCAGCCCAGAACGAAACGGAAGATAAACATCCGGCGCTGAAGAAAGGGAAGAAGTCATGATCGACACCCTGGTTCGCGAAAAAATCGCCGCCCGCCTGAGCGCAACGGCGCCGGCGATCCCGGTGGGGATCTCCAACCGCCACGTCCATCTCTCGCAACAGGACGTCGAGGCGTTGTTCGGCAAAGGCTACAGCCTGACGCCGTTTAAACCGCTGCGCCAGCCGGGGCAGTTTGCCGCCCAGGAGTGCGTGACCGTTGTCGGGCCGAAGGGCTCGCTGACCAACGTCCGTGTCCTCGGGCCGACCCGCCCGGTTTCGCAACTGGAAGTATCGCGCGCCGACTGTTTCACGCTCGGGATTAAGGCGCCAGTTCGTGAGTCCGGCCAGCTGGAGAATGCCGGTAGCGCGCTGCTGATTGGGCCCGCTGGTCACGTTGAACTCCATTCGCAGGTGATCTGCGCCTGGCGGCATATTCACATGTCGCCGCAGGACGCGCGCCGACTCAACGTTAGCAATGGCCAGAAGGTCAGCGTGCGCAGCAACGGCGAGCGCCAGCTGACTTTCGATGAAGTGGTGGTGCGGGTGCGCGATGACTTCGCGCTGGAGTTTCATATTGACACCGAAGAAGCCAATGCCGCCGGGTTGAAAAACGGCGCGCAGGTGACGCTCATCGGCTAACGGAGGCTCGCCATGACCGACGAACAGATTGAAGGTTTAGTCGCGCGGATTTTACAGCGCCTGCAACCGCCGGTACTGGTGATGGTGACCGCCGCTGACGGCTATCGCGCGGCTATCCGCCAACGCCTGGCGGGAAGCGGCTATCCGCTACGCCTCGCGCTGGAGGATGGCCTCGCTGACGCCGCCGCGTGGCGGGAGGTCGGGGAGATAATTCCCTCTTCTGCCTGGCAGGATGCCCTGCCGTCAGCACCGTGGCGGGCGGTACTGCTGCCGTTTCTCGATTATCCGCTGGCTTCAGACCTGCTGAACGGCACGCTCAGCAGCCCGCTCGCCCGCTGCGCACACGAGGCGCTGCTGGCGGGTATTCCCGTGCTGGCGCTGCGCTACCACTGCGATCCGCTCAGCGAACTCAACCAACTGCGCGGGGCGCAGGCCGACAGCGCCTATGCCGGGCATCTGCAAGCCACGCTGGCTCGTCTGGAAGCCTGCGGCGTCTTCCTCGGCACCATGAATGAGCTGCTGGCGACGCTGGACGCGCCCACCGCGCCTGCCGCCGCCAGCAGCGAACCGCGCCGTTATCTCACCGTCACAGACGTGGTGAATAATCCGGCGCTGGCGGCGGCCCCGCACGCGCAGCTGACCGATGCGGCCATTGATTATTTAAAAAACAGAAAGATATGACCTTACCCAACTATGAACCTGGAGCTTAACGATGTCTTCGAAAACAAAATGCTGGTTATGGATGCTGCTGGTTATCCTCTCCGAAACCTCGGCAACCTCGACGTTAAAAATGTTCGGTAGCAGCGAAGGCAGCACAAAAATGCTGCTGCTCGTATTGCTGATTGCGCTCTATTGCACCTGCTATTACTCGCTCTCAAGAGCGGTGAAAGATATCCCGGTCGGCCTGGCGTACGCCACCTGGTCCGGTACCGGTATCCTGGTGGTCTCGACGCTGGGAATGGCATTCTACGGCCAGCATCCGGATACCGCCGCCATCATCGGCATGGCGGTGATCGCCAGCGGCATCGTTATCATGAACCTGTTCTCGAAAATGGGTTCCGAAGAGAGCGAAGAGCCCGCGCCCGCCGCGCCAATCGCGTCTATGGATAAGAAAATCGCCAACTAACAGGAAAGGAATACCCTATGTTTAATCTCGGATTTTTATGGCTGGCGCTGTCTATCGGCTCCGAAATCACCGGCACCTCGATGATCAAAAAAACCAACGGCTTCAGCAAACTGGCGCCTTCGGTGCTGGTGGTCTGCGCCTATGGCCTGTGCTACTTCGCCCTCACCCGCGCGATGAGCACCATTCCGGTGGGCGTAGCCTACTCGCTGTGGTGCGGCTTCGGTATCGTCGGCGTCACCATCTGCTCCATGATCCTCTATAAACAGAAGCCGGACCTGGCGGCCATTATCGCCATGGCGCTGATTATTTCTGGCGGCGTGATCATGAACGTCTTCTCGACTATGTAATAACGGTTTTTTTATCTTGCCGGGCGGCGGCTACGCCTTGCCCGGCCTACCGTAAATTTATTCACCATGCTGGGTAAAACCGCCAGTGTTGGTGACCTCAAAATCGCTGAGACGCTCTCGCAAGAAATCCACACTATACCCACTCTTTTCTTACTTACGCCGGTAGGTTATTTTGCAGGCGTCATCCAGAATATTCCTAATTTATTACTATCTTAAGAGCATTACTCTTGATCCCTCATCTTAAGAGCATTAAGTGCATGGAGAAAAAGGATGACATTTCCCGGACAATTTTCAAAAGCTCTACCTGATTATGGCTTTGCCCGAAGTTTAGGCCTTGTCAGCGGCGCTGAAATTGATTTCAAAGCTCTTGCTAACCAGTTGGACTGTTATCGAAACTTTAGCCAAGTTGGGATTATTTATTCAGATGGTTCTCGTCAGTGGTTAGTCAGGCCATCAAGACGGATCGCAACGCCAAATGAAAGCTCGGTAAGCCACGTTGTTGTAACGAAAGTAACCACTTCAGCAAATAATCCAGCCCAGCTAACGACGAATGCAATTCAGTCATCTTCCTTAGTTACTGAAATCGGTTCAACAGCCATTTCCTGCGGAGCAGCAATTCTCACTATCATACTTTCTGTTGGTGCAAACATGGCGATTCCTCTCACCGCAGGCACCTCAAGTGCAGTTGCTGCTGTAATTATCGCTGGTGGCGTAGCAACAGGAATCCAATGTGCAAATGGCCTCGGGCGCCTTTCATTAATTGCCATGAACCATGATGACTATGTAGCATGGCTTGACTCTCATGAGTGGTATACGGCAACCAATACCGCACTTGATATGATCTCGCTTGCCGGGGCAGGTGCTGGTTTAAAAAGCGCCATGCTAACATATCGATTACTTAATCGGTCTACGTCGGAAAGTTTACTTTCTTTATTAAAAAAAATGAACCGAGCCGACCGTACACGATTGACGGAGGAAATTATTCGAATTAGAAACCCAGGAATCTCTAATTCTGGTATCAAAGTGGCAATGAAAGCTGGCATCTACCCCAAGCGTTATCCTTCGGAAGCATTACAGATGCTCTTGCAACGAGAATTAATGAATGCCATTACCAACTCTTCGGCATTTGTTGGTAGCGCGATCTCGGGCACCATCAGGAACCCTCAGAATATGACACAATCTGGGAAGTATATTTTTGGCTTAATTCAGTCGTTTTCATTCACTGGACCCCATTGATCCGACAATGATGAAATATATTAAGAAGAGCCTCGTGTTGAGCGCTATCATCAAGAAAAAACTGGCAACCAGCGATCTGCAACACCTGGAACAACTAAAGGATCGGTTAAAAAGCCGATTCGGCGCGGCGCCTGGTATACACATGGCCGGTATTCCTATCGCGATCAGCATGATACTTGCTATCTTTTGCTACGCGATGCCCCAGGTTTATGTATGGATGCTACTCTTTCGCTGGTTAGGAATACCTGAATACAAAGTACTGATGGGCGTATTTTTTGCAGCGATTGTATATTGCGTAGTCATCATGACTACAACCTTACTGACTGCTCGAGGCTCTTTAAACGGATATAAATTACATTTGATTATTATCACGCTGACAGGAATAACTAGCATTATCTATTTTATCTGCTCCTGGTTTTCATTTTTATTCGGCGCGGTAGATAATTATACGCCGCAGATAACATCTGCTTTAGGTTTGATGTTTTTCTGCCTGAATATCATGTGGATGAATTCATCATCATTTTATCAGTCAATCGTCTTGACGTTACATAACCGCGTATGGCGAAAACAATTGAAAATAGAAGAACAGCACATATGATCCCCCCAGTCAGAGGTACCAAATTCAGAAAAACCTGCTTACGAGCAGGATTGCAGATTGCTGAGTAATACTTTATACGCAACAGGTTTACCCCGCCGTGATTTCGTGGCAGGATAAAAAGATGAACAGA
Source organism: Klebsiella sp. SYXHC3 (assembly GCF_057196925.1). NCBI lineage: Bacteria > Pseudomonadati > Pseudomonadota > Gammaproteobacteria > Enterobacterales > Enterobacteriaceae > Klebsiella > Klebsiella sp. SYXHC3. The sequence goes on from NZ_JBXUNG010000016.1 coordinate 54,277, forward strand.
AACGTTATCGTTACCTACCCCCGTCGTTGGTGGCTGCCTGCATAACAGGCGGCACGATACACGTTTCCATTTTCAAAGCCGCCGGAAGGCGGCTTTGTTATTTCCAGGACGTCTTTCGGCTGAACAGTCTGATAAGGAGTCCCTGATGAACCATCCACAAACCATCCTCACCGGCGACCGCCCGACCGGCCAACTACATCTTGGCCACTACGTCGGCTCGCTGCGCCAGCGCGTCACGCTGCAGCACGACCACCAGCAGTTTATCCTGATCGCCGACCTGCAAGGGCTCACCGATAACGGCAGCAACCCGCAAAAAATCAGCCACCATATCCTCGAAGTCATGGCCGATTATCTGGCCGTCGGCATCGACCCCAGGCTCACCACTATTTGCCTGCAGTCCGCTCTGCCCGCGCTGGCGGAGCTCAGCGCGCTGTATATGAATATCGTCACCGTCGCTCGCGTGGAACGTAATCCGACGGTAAAAAATGAGATTGCCCAGAAGGGATTCGCCCGCTCGCTGCCGGTTGGCTTCCTCGCCTATCCGATTAGCCAGGCCGCCGATATCACCGCCTTCAAAGCCGAGCTGGTGCCGGTGGGCGACGATCAGCTACCGATGATTGAGCAGACCAATGAAATCGTCCACAAAATGAATAGCCTCACCGGCGAACCGGTACTGCGCCACTGCAAAGCGCTACTCAGCGAAGTGAGCCGCCTGCCGGGCGTCGACGGTAATGCCAAAATGTCGAAATCGCTGGGCAATACGCTGACGTTATCGGCCAGTGAAGAGGAGATTCACCGCGCGGTCAGCGCGATGTATACCGACCCGACACACCTGAGAGTCAGCGATCCGGGGAATGTCGACGGCAACGTGGTATTCACCTATCTCGACGCTTTCCATAGCAATAAGGCGCTGGTTGCCGAGATGAAAGCCCACTATCAGCGCGGCGGGCTGGGCGATCGCCAGTGTAAGAATGAACTGGAAACCTGCTTGCAGGAACTACTGGCGCCGATCCGCGAACGCCGGGCTACCTACAGTCAGGATAAAGGAATGCTGCTGGAATTGTTGCGCCAGGGTAGCGAACGCGCCCACCAGCTCACGCAGCAGACGCTGCATGAAGTGAAGCGCGGGCTGGGGCTGCCGATACTGTTCTGAGCTTCAGAGCCCTGCCCCGGTCGCGCTACGTTTACCGGGGCTCGGTTTTATACCCTGCCTTTGTGCATTTTCACGCAGTTGCGCCCCTCGCGTTTGGCGGCGTACAGCGCATTATCGGCATCGCGCAACAGCAGGTTGTAATCAGGATGGCCGGAGTGCACGGCATAGCCAATGCTGGCGGTGATCGGGATCTGCGTGTCGCCGCCAACGTTAAACGCCAGTTGGCTAATTTTCTTGCGCAGGCGGTCGAGGATGGTAAACGCCTCTGACACGCCGGTCTCCACCAGCACCAGCAGAAACTCTTCCCCGCCGTAGCGGAAGATATAGTCGCTGGAACGGATATTATCGCTGAGCAGTTCCGCGACATGTTTAATCGCCCGGTCGCCGACCATATGGCCCCAGTTATCGTTAATGCCTTTGAAATGATCGATATCTACGATCGCTACCGTCATTGGCAGCTCATGCTCCATTGCCAGCGTCACTTCATGCTTCAGCACTACCGGCAAATAGCGGCGGTTAAGTAGGCTGGTTAACGCATCTTTGCCATTTTGCATCTGCGACAAGCTGCTAAAAATCACCCCCAGTTGGCTGCCTATTTGCTGGCAATGAATATGGATCCCCTGAATCAGGTTTTGTGTATTTTTATAATCCATGACAGAGGCGGATGCTCGCCAACCTATTAATAAGTCGTCGACCTGCGAAATTAATGCGGCGATTTCGTCCATCTGGCTATTTTTGTTAAAATAGCGTACGCATTTATGGCGGAACCATAGACCAAATTCCGATTCAGATAATAACGTAGCGTTAGTATTTGCTTTATTTTCGCTAACAATATTAAAAATCGCCGTATTTTCCCAACCGGAAAGCGCCGCCTGCTGTTTGCCATATTCCATCGGAACATTGTCCATCAAACTATACAGGCGATACGCCTCTTCGTTTTTGGTCGCCCGATAGTGCGATAAGGTATAGGCATGGCACATCATCTCAACGGCCATATTAATCGCCATAATAGCGTAATAAATGGCATCGACGGCAATCGGGCGGTCGTTTACGTGGCTGCGGATATACTCGATAAGCCCGGCCTTAATCTGCCGGGCGCCGCGCAGCACCGCCTCCGCCGGGATGCCGATCCGCGCGTGGATGCTGCCAATCTGATATTGCCGTTCCGCCAACGCCGGCAACTGCGCTTTGTCGCTGGTCAGGATCTCCTTCACCCATAGCGCCAGCGAGCGGCTCAGTCGCTCCTGAACTAAATCATAAGTCAGGTGGCGGGCAATATCCGGATCCTGAAAAATAAAATCATAAAACCGGGCCGCTAACGCTTCCGATTGCTCCTCTGCGATATTTTTAAGTACCTCCTTAACGGCTGGCGTCAGGCTGTCATACAGCGGTAGCCACTCCTTAAAAATAACAGAGATATATTTTTTGCTTTCATCGTTCATGAATAAAGCGCTCGCCGGGCGTTAGTCTATTTCGGGGTTGCCGATCATACATGAGTTGCCGCAGGTCAACCAGACGAAGAAAATCATAGGGATAGCGTAGTTCTCAGCCATTACAATGATGGGTTCGCAATTCCATAGTTTATATATGGACTTTGCCGCTACCGATGTTAGTATCCAGATTATAAATATGCGTGTTTCATTTAAGGCCAGGATTGCTGATGATGACCACTCTAAAAGCACATCTTCCCCACCGGTTGGCAACGTAACAGGATTTTGCGCCGGACGGCCTTATCTCCCCTTTTTTATCGTCCCGCCGGGCGAAATAGCGAAACGCGCACCACTCAGCAATATGGAACAGAGCGAGTCGCGTATGGATAAGAACAAACGACGTTGGACCGGGTATATCGTAGTTGCAGCGGTGGTTATCGCCGCAGCATGGTGGATGTTGCGCCCGGCCGGGCTCCCGCCGGGCTTCGCCGCCAGTAATGGCCGCATCGAGGCGACGGAAGTCGATATCGCCACCAAAATTGCCGGGCGTATCGAGACGATTCTGGTCAAAGAGGGGCAGTTCGTCCATAAAGGCGATGTGCTGGCGCGGATGGATACGCGGGTACTCAATGAGCAGCGCCTCGAAGCCGCCGCGCAAATCAAAGAAGCGCAAAGCGCGGTTGCCGCCGCCAATGCGTTACTCGACCAGCGGCAGAGCGAAATGCGGGCCACCAAAGCGGTGGTGAAGCAGCGCCAGGCGGAGCTCGATTCCACCGCTAAACGCCACGTCCGTTCCAGTACCCTTTCGCAACGAGGCGCCGTCTCCGCTCAGCAACTGGATGACGATCGCGCGGCCGCTGAAAGCGCCCGCGCGGCGCTGGAATCGGCGAAAGCGCAGGTCTCTGCCGCCCGCGCCGCCATTGAAGCCGCTCGTACCAGCATTATTCAGGCTAAAACCCGCGTTGAAGCCGCCGAAGCGACCCATCGGCGGATCCTCGCCGATATTGACGATAGCCAACTGAAAGCGCCGCGCGACGGCCGCATCCAGTATCGCGTTGCTGAGCCAGGCGAAGTGCTGGCCGCCGGAGGGCGGGTATTGAACATGGTCGACCTGGCTGACGTCTATATGACCTTCTTCCTGCCAACGGAGCAGGCGGGCCTGTTGGCGCTCGGCAGTGAAGCGCGATTGATCCTTGATGCCGCTCCAGAGCTGGTGATCCCGGCAAATATCAGCTTTGTCGCCAGCGTCGCACAATTCACGCCAAAAACGGTAGAAACCAGCGACGAGCGGCTCAAGCTGATGTTCCGCGTCAAGGCGCGCATTCCGCCAGAGCTACTGGAGCAGCATCTGGAATATGTCAAAACCGGCCTGCCTGGGATGGCCTGGGTACGACTGGATAAGCAGAAAAGCTGGCCTGAAGCGCTGACGGTGAGGTTGCCGCAATGAAACTGACGCCGCAGGATACTTCGCCCCCCGTCGCCCTGCTGGAAAACGTTGGCCAGCAGTTTGGCGCCACCATCGCGTTGCGCGATATCAACCTGGCGATCCCGGCGCGGCGTATGGTTGGCCTGATTGGCCCGGATGGGGTCGGCAAATCAAGCCTGCTCTCGCTTATCGCCGGGGCGCGGGCCATCGAGCAGGGTAACGTGATGGTGCTCGGCGGCGATATGCGCGACGTTCGTCACCGCCAACAGGTATGCCCGAAAATCGCCTGGATGCCGCAGGGCCTGGGGAAAAACCTCTACCATACACTATCGGTCTATGAAAACGTCGACTTCTTCGCCCGCCTGTTTGGTCACGATAAAGCCGAGCGTGAACTTCGTATCAACGAACTGCTGCAGAGCACCGGGCTGGCGCCGTTTCGCGATCGCCCTGCCGGTAAACTCTCCGGTGGAATGAAACAAAAGCTCGGCCTGTGCTGTGCACTGATCCACGACCCGCAGCTACTCATCCTTGATGAACCGACAACCGGCGTCGACCCGCTCTCCCGCGCGCAGTTCTGGGATCTAATCGACAGCATTCGTCAGCGCCAGCCGGAAATGAGCGTGCTGGTCGCCACCGCCTACATGGAAGAGGCCGAGCGCTTCGACTGGCTGGTGGCGATGAACGCCGGCGAGATTCTGGCGACCGGTAGCGCGGCGGCGCTCAAAAAACAGACCGGCAGCCAGACACTGGAACAGGCATTTATCGCCCTGCTGCCGGAAGCGCAGCGCCTGGCGCATAAAGACGTGGTCATCCCGCCGCGCGACAGCAGTGAGGAAGAGATCGCTATTGAAGCGCGCGGCCTGACCATGCGCTTCGGCAACTTTGTCGCCGTCGACCACGTTAACTTTCGTATCGCCCGTGGCGAAATTTTTGGCTTCCTCGGCTCTAACGGCTGCGGCAAATCCACCACCATGAAGATGCTCACCGGCCTGTTGCCCGCCAGCGAAGGCGAGGCCTGGCTGTTCGGCCAGCCGGTCGACCCGAAAGATATTGCCACCCGCCAACGAGTGGGTTATATGTCGCAGGCTTTCTCGCTCTATAGCGAACTGAGCGTACGGCAAAACCTGGAGCTGCACGCCCGCTTGTTTCACATTCCGGACCATGAAATAGCTGGCCGGGTCGCAGAAATGAGCAAACGCTTTATGCTGACCGAGGTTGAAGACGCGCTTCCCGCTGACTTGCCGCTGGGGATCCGCCAGCGCCTGTCATTAGCGGTCGCGGTAATCCATCGCCCGGAGATGCTGATCCTCGATGAACCCACCTCCGGCGTTGACCCGGTGGCGCGCGATATGTTCTGGCAGCTGATGGTCGACCTGGCGCGGCAGGATCGTGTCACCATCTTCATCTCTACCCACTTTATGAATGAGGCCGAACGCTGCGATCGCATCTCGCTGATGCACGCCGGCAAGGTGCTGGCCAGCGATACGCCGCAGGCGCTGGTTGAGCAACGTGGCTCCGCCAGCCTCGAAGAGGCGTTTATCGCCTGGCTGCAGGAAGCGGCGGATGCCGCGCAACCGACCGTTTCTGTCTCTACCACGCCCGCGCCGTCTGCTGTCGCATCACACCACAAGAACGCGTCCCCACGCCAGTCATTCAGCCTGCGCCGCCTGTTTAGCTATAGCCGCCGCGAAGCGCTGGAACTGCGCCGCGATCCGGTACGATCGACGCTGGCGCTGCTGGGAACGGTGATCCTGATGTTTATCATGGGTTATGGGATCAGTATGGATGTCGAGGATCTGCGTTTTGCCGTCCTCGACCGCGATCAAACGATCAGCAGCCAGAACTGGTCGCAGAATATCGCGGGCTCACGCTACTTTATCGAGCAGGCGCCACTGCAGAGTTATGACGAATTGGATCGTCGAATGCGTAACGGCGAGCTGGCGGTAGCGATAGAAATCCCGCCGAACTTTGGCCGCGATATCGCCCGCGGAACGCCGGTGCAAATAGGTGTTTGGGTGGACGGCGCAATGCCAAATCGCGCGGAAACGGTGCGCGGATACGTACAGGCGATGCATCTGGCCTGGCTGCAGGAGATGGCCGGGCAGCAAAGTAGCCCGAATCGTGATACCTCGATTATTTCCATCGAGACCCGCTATCGCTATAACCCGGACGTAAAGAGCCTGCCGGCCATCGTCCCGGCGGTGATCCCGCTGCTGCTGATGATGATCCCGGCGATGCTCAGCGCGCTGAGCGTAGTGCGTGAAAAAGAGCTCGGTTCGATCATCAACCTGTACGTGACGCCGACCACCCGCAGCGAGTTCCTGCTCGGCAAACAGCTGCCTTACATCGTGTTGGGGATGTTTAACTTCTTTCTACTATGCGCGTTGTCGGTCTTCGTATTTGGCGTCGCGCATAAGGGCAGTTTCCTGACCCTCACCCTGGCGGCTCTGCTGTATGTCACCATCGCTACCGGGCTGGGATTGCTGATCTCGACATTTATGAAGAGCCAAATCGCCGCTATTTTCGGTACCGCGATTATTACGCTGATTCCGGCCACCCAGTTCTCCGGGATGATCGATCCGGTGGCATCTCTGGAGGGGCCAGGTCGCTGGATCGGACAAATCTACCCGACCAGTCATTTCCTGACCATCGCCCGCGGCACCTTCTCCAAGGCGCTGAATATTAGCGATTTGTGGGTTTCGTTCATTCCACTATTGATTGCGGTGCCGCTGGTGCTCGGGCTGAGCGTGTGGCTGCTGAAAAAACAGGAGGGATGATGCGCGGATTACGCAATATTTATAACCTCGGTATCAAAGAACTGCGCAGCCTGCTCGGCGATAAAGCGATGCTGGCGCTGATTGTGTTTGCTTTTACCGTGTCGGTTTACTCCTCGGCCACGGTAATGCCCGGCTCTCTGCACCTGGCGCCTATCGCCATTGCCGATATGGATAAATCACAGCTCTCATCGCGGATCATTAACGGCTTTTATCGGCCGTGGTTTTTAACGCCGGAGTTGATCAGCGCCGATGAAATGGATGCCGGGCTGGATGCGGGACGATACACATTCGCCATCAATATTCCGCCAAACTTCCAGCGCGATGTGCTGGCCGGTCGTCAGCCGGAGGTGCAGGTCAACGTCGACGCCACGCGAATGAGCCAGGCCTTCACCGGCAACGGCTATATCCAGAATATTATCAGCGGTGAAGTGAACAGCTTTGTCGCCCGTTATCGCGACAACAGTGCGCTTCCGGTAGAGCTGGCGGTGAGGATGCGCTTTAACCCTAACCTTGAGCAAGAGCGCTTCGGTGCGGTGATGGCGATTATTAACAACATCACCATGCTGGCAATTGTCCTCACCGGCTCAGCGCTTATCCGCGAGCGAGAGCACGGCACCATTGAGCACCTGCTTGTGATGCCGGTAACGCCGTTTGAGATAATGATGGCCAAGATCTGGTCGATGGGTCTGGTGGTACTGGTTGTCTCCGGGCTGTCGCTACTGCTGATGGTACAGGGAGTTTTGCAGGTACCGATTGAGGGGTCGATTCCGCTGTTCATGCTGGGGGTTGCGCTCAGCCTGTTCGCCACCACCTCCATTGGCATTTTTATGGGCACGCTCGCCCGTTCTATGCCGCAACTGGGGCTACTGATGATCCTGGTGCTGCTGCCGCTGCAGATGCTCTCCGGCGGATCCACGCCACGGGAGAGTATGCCGCAGCTGGTTCAGGACATTATGTTGACCATGCCGACCACCCATTTCGTCAGCCTCGCGCAGGCGATACTTTACCGCGGCGCCAGCTTTACCATCGTCTGGCCGCAGTTTTTAATTTTGTTCGCTATCGGCGGCGCTTTCTTTACCATTGCGCTGCTGCGTTTTCGCAAGACAATTGGTGAGATGGCATAAAACCTGGAGCAGGCGCTGCGCCGATGGCTTATTTTTGACGATTCATAAAGCGGCGCAGACCCCAGGTGAAGGCCATCGCCATACTGAAAAGGATGAATAACAGCACAATCCAGCTGATAGAAATGCGTAGCAACGTGCCGGGCGTCATAAATGGCTGAAGATAAACGGTGAAAGAGTGGGCAGGCGATTTTCCCAGCAGTTGATAGGCGCTATCGGTAAGCCACACGCCAACCCGGCAGAACAGCCAGATAATCGCCGGCCAACAGAGCAGAACCAGAAAGGTAAAGCGCTCCTGAATGTAAGTAACGATCTGGCGCAGCGGCGGCCAGTTAAGCAGGATTTTCATTTATATTCTCATATTGCCAGCCGATGACCTGCAACATTCATCGCAAGGCATTCCGGGCAGCATCCATACAGGCAATCTACCCTATTTGTATATCAAATTTACCGTCACTTAAACCAGATCAAGTTAACAAAGTGTTAATGATGTATCACATCAACACCAAAAAGAGTGGATTACCCTGTCGTTGGTGGAAATAAGCGGGAGGAGAGTATTAAGCGACGGGAATAAATTTTCAAGCCCACAACTGGCTGATTTTTATGGCTGATAGCAGCGCGCCATTATTTCGCCGCTGGGCAATATAATGGCGCGGAAATATAAGTGGGTGATTAATCGTAGCTGCTGATAATTATTTTCCTGTTTGCATCATTCGGTAAATTCACCGTTTGGGTAATCACCCCATGAGATGGGACTGCCATATTTTGCGTGTTAATGAGGTAAGTATTTTGCCCACAACGCTGTTGAGCTTTTTCGTTAATGATATTGGTGCTGCAGGTAGGTGTAGCCACACGCCCGGAGATCGTTAATGTAGCGGTATCAGCAGCGAATGCAGGCAAGCTCAATCCATAAGCTAATGTCAGAATCCCAATTAGCGGTTTTTTCATTGAATTTATAACCAGTTAACAGGATGAGAAATAAGCGATTTGCTTTCTATTTTTCTCCCTCAGGAGAAGTGATGCGTTGATGTCATCAACGCAGGAAAGATAATCCATATAATTAATAAGGACAATTATACTGAGAGCTATTAGTGTGATAGGTATTACTGATGTTAACGAACCAGGCGACCGGGCCGGATGTTTTCCCGGAGGCGGTGCTGCGCACCTTTTCCGGGCTACGGGGTCTGTAGCCCCGGTAAGCGCAGCGCCACCGGGGAAGATGGCGGCGCGTCTGGCCGCAAAACACAAAAACAAAAGGCCCAGTCTTCCGACTGAGCCTTTCGTTTTATTTGATGCCTGGCAGTTCCCTACTCTCACATGGGGAGACCCCACACTACCATCGGCGCTACGGCGTTTCACTT
>NZ_JBXUNG010000017.1:0-40644 GCF_057196925.1 Klebsiella sp. SYXHC3
GACCCCATGCCGAACTCAGAAGTGAAACGCCGTAGCGCCGATGGTAGTGTGGGGTCTCCCCATGTGAGAGTAGGGAATTGCCAGGCATCAAATAAAACAAAAGGCTCAGTCGAAAGACTGGGCCTTTTGTTTTATCTGTTGTTTGTCGGTGAGTGCTCTCCGGAGCAGGACAAATCCGCCGGGAGCGGATTTGAACGTTGCGCAGCAACGGCCCGGAGGGTGGCGGGCAGGACGCCCGCCATCATTGCCAGGCATCAAATAAAACGAAAGGCTCAGTCGAAAGACTGGGCCTTTTGTTTTTGTGTTTTGCGGCCAGACGCGCCGCCATCTTCCCCGGTGGCGCTGCGCTTTCCCGGGCTACAGACCCGTAGCCCGGGAAAGGCGCATCGCGCCGCCCCCGGGAAAATGACCATATCAATATAAATGAAAGGCCCAGTCGTGAGACTGGGCCTTTTGTCTTTCTGGCGGCTAAGCCAAAGGGAACGCATCCCGGCTGTAGCGTTTGTGGAGAGGTATCACTAACGCGTAAGCGCCACGATTCCTAACGTGAGACCGGCAACCGCTGCGGCCCCACCGGCGATTGCGCCAGCGGTTTCCCAGTTATCCTGAGTTGTGCCTTTTACACAGGTATTGGTATGCACCAGTCGGCCCTGCGAGTCATAGACCGGCACGCACGGGGAATCATGGGCACAGCCAGCAAGCAACGTTGCTAACAATGTCACTAATATTAATTTTTTCATGGTATTACCTCTAAATAACCGTTTGCAGTCAACGATGTCAACACATAACGGAATAGCTTATTTTACCACCGCAATGACCCAGGCCCGGAAGGGGAAATAATCTCAAATTATGAGCAGAGTAAATATCGTGAAGAGAAATGAGAAATAATGAAGAAAATATGTAGAAAGGGATATTTCAATGCGTCAGTCGGGGATGGGAATTAATATTTCTACTAACTTATTGTTCTGATAAATATAAAAAAAGGCGCCGCGTGGCGCCTTGATAATCATAGTCGATTATTCTGCGTGGCGGGTAAAGCGACGCCTTACAACCACAAAGAACACCGGCACGAAGAAGATGGCCAGCAGCGTTGCGGTAAGCATACCGCCCATCACACCGGTACCGACAGCGTTTTGCGCGCCGCTACCAGCGCCGTGGCTAATCACTAACGGCATGACCCCGAGAATAAAGGCTAATGAAGTCATTAATATAGGGCGCAGACGCATACGGGATGCTTCCAGGGTCGCCTCAATAATACCTTTGCCTTCTTTATCCATAAGGTCTTTGGCGAACTCAACAATAAGAATGGCGTTCTTTGCAGATAAACCAATAGTCGTTAACAGGCCAACCTGGAAATAAACGTCATTATTCAATCCTCTAAGTGAGGCTGCTAATAATGCGCCAATCACCCCTAATGGCACAACCAGCATAACTGAGAATGGAATAGACCAGCTTTCATAGAGTGCAGCCAGGCAAAGGAAGACGACTATCAGCGAAATAGCATATAGCGCTGGTGCCTGGTTGCCTGATAAACGTTCCTGATATGACAAGCCCGTCCAGTCATAACCAATACCCGCAGGGAGTTTACTGGCCAGTTGTTCCATCAAGGCCATGGCTTCCCCGGTACTCTTACCCGGAGCCGCTTCGCCGAGGATTTCCATTGAAGGCAGGCCGTTGTAACGTTCGAGACGCGGAGAACCATATACCCAACGTGAAGTAACAAATGCCGAGAACGGCACCATTTCACCGTTAGAACTGCGGACATACATGTTATTGATATCACCCGGCAGCATACGGAAACTGGCATCGGCCTGAACGTAGACTTTCTTCACGCGGCCGCGGTCAATAAAGTCATTCACATAATAGCCACCTAGCGCCGCTGATATCGTTTCGTTTATGTCGGATAACGAGACGCCAAGCGCCTGCGCTTTCTCTTGATCGACGTCGAGTTTGAACTGCGGCGTATCCTCAAGACCATTAGGACGAACACGGACTAGCTGTTCCGGATGCTGTTTGACCATCCCCAGAAGCTGGTTTCGGGCCTGAGTTAGCTGTGTGTGACCTAAGCCGCCCTGGTCAATCAACTCGAAGTCGAAACCGGTCGCGGTACCTAACTCGATGATGGCCGGCATGTTGAACGGAAAGACCATCGCATCTTTAATCTGACCAAATGCAGCGGTCGCGCGCTTGATAATGGCTTCAACCCCGTTTTGCGAACCGCTGCGTTCTTCCCATGGTTTCAGACTGACGAACGCCATACCGGAGTTTTGTCCTTGTCCGCTGAAGCTAAAGCCGTTAACGGTGAATACGCTTTCAACGTTAGCTTTCTCTTTCTGCAGATAGTAGTCGCTGACGGAGTCGAGCACCTTTTGCGTCCGCTCTTGCGTAGCGCCAGCGGGCAACTGAACCATGGTCAGGAATACGCCCTGGTCTTCATCAGGCAGGAAGGACGTTGGCAAGCGGACAAACAGCATCGCCATGCCGATAACGATCAGCAGATAGATAACCAGGTAGCGCCCGGTGCTGCGCAGGATCCCGCTGACGCTGTTGGTGTAATGGTTAACGCTTTGGTCAAACCTGGCATTAAACCAGCCGAAGAACCCCTTTTTGCCATGATGGTCTGCGGATGCTGGTTTTAACATGGTTGCGCACAGCGCCGGGGTCAGTACCAGCGCGACCAGTACAGACAGCGCCATCGCGGAAACGATAGTGATGGAGAACTGACGATAAATCGCCCCGGTCGAGCCGCCAAAAAAGGCCATCGGGACGAATACCGCCGAGAGCACCATGGCGATACCAACCAGCGCCCCCTGAATCTGCTCCATTGATTTCTCTGTGGCTTCAACGGGGGAAAGCTTGTCCTCGACCATGACGCGCTCAACGTTCTCTACCACCACGATGGCATCGTCGACCAGTAGCCCTATCGCCAGCACCATGCCAAACATGGTTAGCGTGTTGATGGAGTAGCCGAACATCGCCAGCACCGCAAAGGTACCCAGCAAGACGACCGGCACAGCGATCGTCGGGATAAGCGTTGCGCGAATGTTCTGCAGGAACAGATACATCACGAGGAAGACGAGGATAATGGCTTCAAACAGCGTTTTGACCACTTCGTGAATGGAGATTTTAACGAACGGCGTGGTGTCGTAGGGATAAACAACCTTCATCCCTTGCGGGAAGAAGGGCTGCAGCTCGGCAAGTTTCGCTTTGATCGCCGTAGCGGTATCTAACGCATTGGCGCCGGTCGCCAGCTTGATCCCCAAACCAGAGGCGGGTTTGCCATTAATGCGCGCGACAACGTTATAGTTCTCGCCGCCCAGTTCAATGCGCGCGACATCCTTCAGGCGAACCACGGAACCATCGGCGTTCACCCGCAGCGTGACTTTACCGAATTCCTTAGGATCTTTCAGGCGAGTCTGAGCAATGATCGAGGCATTAAGCTGTTGACCTTTAACCGATGGTGTACCGCCAAGCTGTCCGGCGGCGATCTGATCGTTTTGCACCTTCAGTTGGTTGATAACATCAACCGGCGTGAGGTTATATTTATTCAGCAGGTTGCCGTCGAGCCAGATACGCATGGCATATTGCGCGCCGAACAATTGTACATCGCCCACGCCGTTAAGGCGGCTGATAGGGTCTTTGATGTTAGAGGCAACGTAGTCGGAAATATCATCCTGGGTAGTGCTTGGATTATCAGAGATAAATCCGGCAACCAGCAGGAAGCTGCTACTGGATTTCTCAACGCTAATACCTTGCTGCTGTACTTCCTGTGGCAGCAGCGGCGTCGCCAGTTGCAGTTTGTTCTGCACCTGCACCTGGGCGATATCCGGATCGGTGCCGGATTGAAAAGTGAGCGTGATGGTCACGCTACCGGATGAATCACTGGTAGAGGACATGTACATCAGATTATCGATACCATTCATGTTCTGTTCGATAACCTGGGTGACGGTGTCCTGCACGGTTTGCGCATCTGCACCCGGGTAGGTTGCCGAGATGGCTACCGCGGGCGGCGCAATCGTGGGATATTGCGCGATAGGAAGCTGCATGATGGCGAGGCCGCCGGCAATCATCATGATGATCGCCAGCACCCATGCAAACACCGGTCGATGAATGAAGAACTTAGACATAGCGATTCATACCTTATTGTGCGGCGGAGGCAGCGGTATCTTCCGTCGCCTTCACGGTGACGCCTGGGCGAACCTTCTGTAACCCACTAACGATGACTTTGTCGCCGTTTTGCAGGCCGCTGGTGATTAACCATTTATCGCCTATCGCCTGGGCGGCGGTGACTTCTCGGTTTTCCACCTGGTTCTGCGCATTAACGATTAACACAGTGGCATCGCCGCGCGGCGTGCGGGTAACCCCCTGCTGCGGTACCAGAATCGCCTGCGGATTGACGCCTTCATCGATACGGGCGCGGACAAACATGCCCGGCAGAAGAGTGTGTTGCGGATTAGGGAATACCGCGCGCAGCGTAATGGATCCGGTGCTTTCATCGACGGTCACGTCAGAAAATTGCAGCGATCCCTTCAGGGAATAGGGTTGGCCATTTTCCATAATCAGCTGCACGCTTTTACTGTCATCACCGCGCTGCAGGCTTTCCTGTTTCAGGCGCATAAAATCGTTGCTGGATTCGGTTACGTCGACATAGATCGGATCGAGTTGCTGCACCGTCGCCATGGCGTCCGCCTGGCCGTTGGTCACCAGTGCGCCTTCGGTTACGCTGGATTTACCAATCCGCCCGTCGATGGGCGAGGTCACCTTGGTGTAAGCCAGATTGATACGGGCGTTTTCGACCGCGGCCTTAGCCGCCACGACATCGGCATCGGCCTGACGCGCGGTAGCGACGGCCTGATCGTATTCCTGCTGACTGATGTACTGCGTCCCAAGCAGAGGAACATAACGTTTCACCGTCAGATGGGCGATAGCCGCTGCGGCTTCGGCTTTTGCCTCGTCGCCTTTGGCGCTGTTCCAGGCCGCCTGGTAAGTGGCGGGGTCGATTTGATAGAGCGATTCACCGGCCTTGATATCGCTGCCCTCGACAAAGTTGCGTTTCAGGATAATACCGCTGACCTGAGGGCGAACTTCAGCGACACGGAAGGCCGACGTTCGCCCTGGGAGTTCAGTGGTGACGGAAAGCGGTTCGCTGTGCACTACATGTACGCTAACCTGTGGCGCCTGCGGTTGTGCCTGCTGGTTGCCTGAATTATCGCAACCGGTAAGCAACACGGCGGAGATAATTAGGCTGGATAAAAGAGAAACTCTGGCATGACTCGTCATTGCTGTTCCTTATAGATTACGGGCCGGATAGGGCGGCGAATCTGCGAAGAAATAATGAATATTAAAGCGGTTCGTTATCCTACAAATAAACATCGGTGGATGTAAGGAATAGTTATTTTTGCGCAATAAACAAGGCACGTAAAAACAAAAAAAAGGAGGTTGGTTTCGTTGCGTCTTCTTTAATATTTATTTTGTGAATGTATTCTTATTTTATATTTATCGCATGTATTAAATTATCGTGTAATTAAATGTCAGTATCTGCATTTTTGCTAAATAATATTTTTTATGGAATGCTAAATTGGCTTGTGTATCAGTCAATTCTGTATTCACCGTTAGGTAGCGAGTGGGAAAAGGTTATGGCCAGAAAAACCAAAGAGGACGCCTTAAGAACGCGTCAACTCCTGATTGAGTCCGCCATTCAGCAGTTCGCGCAGCGCGGCGTTACCAATACCACGCTGACCGATATCGCTGACGCCGCGGGCGTCACGCGTGGAGCGGTGTACTGGCATTTTTCCAGCAAGGCGGAGTTATTTAATGAGATGTGGCAGCAGCAGCCGCCGCTCAGAGAGCTACTGCCCCATCAACAGTGGGAGCTGGATAACAAAAATCCGTTAACTGGGTTACGTAAAAAATTTATTACCGGATTACAATATATCGCTGAGAATTCCCGACAGCAGGCACTGCTACAAATTCTTTATCATAAATGCGAGTTTACTAGTGACATGCTGCCGGAAAGCGAAATCCGCAAACGAATTGGCTTCAATTACGCCATAATCCGTGACGTCCTGCAGTGTTGCGTAAGAAATAGATTATTGCCGGCGGAAACAAATATCGAAATTACGTTGATAATATTACACGGCGCTTTTACAGGAATTATCAAAAACTGGTTAATGGATCCTGAACAATTCAATCTCTATCAGCAGGCGCCCGTGCTGGTAGACAATATTATGTCGGCGTTATCGCTGCAACAACCTGACCATAGCGTGTGGCCAATGGCTGCCGTGGGGCAGTAGTTCAGTATAAAAATCAGGTATAAAAAAAGGCGCTTCCCCATGCCGAAGAGCGCCTTTTTAATTCAGCAATTTACTGATTAATATCAGTTCATGCCGTATTTTTTCAGTTTCTTACGCAGAGTACCGCGGTTGATACCCATCATCAGGGCAGCGCGGGTCTGGTTACCACGGGTGTATTGCATCACCATGTCCAACAGTGGCTGTTCAACTTCAGCCAATACCAGCTCATACAGATCATTAACATCCTGACCATTCAGTTGAGCAAAATAGTTCTTCAGTGCCTGTTTAACCGAGTCACGCAGGGGCTTTTGAGTTACCTGATCCTGAGAGTTAACGGTAGAAACGGTCAGTACGTCAGAATTTACGCGTTGTTCGAACATAGTTCTGTCAGCTCTTTATTTCTATTACGCAAAATTTTCGAAGTATGCCTCCAACGCCTCCAGCTGTTCGCTGGCATCCTCAATGGCGTTGAATGTGCGCCGAAACTGGTCATTTGGAGCATGCTCCTGGAGATACCAGGAGACGTGTTTACGCGCGATTCGGTACCCTTTTGCCTGACCGTAAAAGTCATGCAGTTCCCGAACGTGCGCGCAAAGCAAGCGCTTAACCTCTGCCAACGGCAGGGGGGGCAGCAACTCCCCAGTGTCCAGATAATGCTGGATTTCCCGAAAGATCCAGGGTCTTCCCTGAGCCGCACGGCCTATCATGAGAGCGTCAGCCCCCGTGTAGTCGAGCACGGCTCTGGCTTTAAGCGGGTCAGTAATGTCGCCATTCGCGATAATCGGAATGGAAACTTTCTGCTTAACTGCCCGAATACTGTCGTATTCAGCTTCTCCGTTAAACAAGCAGGCGCGAGTGCGTCCGTGAATAGTCAGAGCCTGAATGCCACATTCTTCAGCCAGTTGGGCAATCTCTACACAGTTACGGTGTTCCGGTTCCCAACCGGTGCGAATCTTGAGAGTCACCGGAACGTCCACTGCCTTGACGACCGCGGTCAGGATTGACTTCACCTGATCGGGATACTGCAAGAGGGCTGAACCAGCAAGCTTACGATTCACCTTTTTAGCCGGGCACCCCATATTGATATCAATAATCTGGGCGCCGCTTTCCACGTTAATACGGGCGGCTGCGGCCATCTCTTCCGGTACGCTACCGGCGATTTGCACGGTACGAATACCGGGCTCATCAATGTGCACCATCCGTAACCGGGACTTGTCGCTCTCCCATACCTGCGGGTTGGAGGACATCATCTCGGAGACGGTTAAACCTGCTCCCATCTCGTAACACAGCGTCCTGAATGGTCTGTCAGTGATGCCAGCCATAGGTGCTGCGATCAGGCGATTTCTGAGCTGGTGGTGTCCGATGCGCATGAGTTAAGAAATGACCATACTGTGACTGCAAGGCGGCGTATATTACGCATTTTTTGCGCGAGATGAAAGGCCAAACTTTGACCAATCCTCTGTTACAGATCAATGAATCCAGGAGTAACGTAATAGCCATGAATAAATTATCATATTAATCATTATGTTATTACCAACGGGATAATTTGTGTCCAATTATAAAATCACAAAACTTCTCGATTTTTCTGAGATGAAGGCGATACGAGACGGGATAAAACGCTGTTTTTGTAGCCAAAAAAGGGCATCGTAATGCGATCCGGCTCTCATTTCCTGGCAATATTCGGCGGTTACTGGAAACAAAAATGCGGCCCGTAGGCCGCAGTCTTACTTAGTTTTTCTGTCCGGTAATTCGGCACCACTCCTCTTTCTCCACCACCGGGTCGAGGGTGAAGAGCGGGGCGTAGGCTTCGCAGACGCTTTCCGCCTGACTTGCCAGGATTCCGGAAAGGCCAAGCAGGCCGCCTGTAACCGGCAGGACGCTGATTAAAGGGGCCAGCTCACGTAACGGGCCTGCCAGGATGTTTGCGACCACCACATCGGCTTTCATGGCTTCTGGCTGATCCTGCGGCAAATACAGTTCAAGGCGTTCGGAGACGCCGTTACGCTGGGCGTTATCACGACTGGCCTGAATGGCCTGCGGATCGATATCAATACCGATAGCTTTGGCGGCGCCCAGCTTCAGCGCGGCGATCGCCAGGATGCCGGAACCGCAGCCAAAATCGATAACTGTTTTGCCCTGCAGGTCAAGGCCGTCGAGCCATTGCAGACACATCGCGGTTGTTGGGTGAGTGCCGGTACCAAAGGCCAGTCCTGGATCAAGCATCACATTGACTGCATTCTCATCAGGAACATCGCGCCAGCTCGGGCAAATCCACAGGCGTTCGCCGAAACGCATCGGGTGGAAGTTATCCATCCACTCGCGTTCCCAGTCTTTATCTTCCAGTTGTTCAATTTTATGCGCGAAGCCGGCGCCGAGCAGCGGATGCTGCTCAAGGATAGCAACCGCTTCGTTCATGTCGCTTTCTGCGTCGAACAGACCGATAACGTCGGTATCGCCCCACAAACGAGTTTCACCCGGCAGCGGTTCGAACACCGGCGTGTCGTGGGTGTCCTGGAAGGTAATCGAGACCGCGCCGGCCTCCATCAGCGCGTCGCTCAGTTCTTCCGCGTGAGCGCCGGTCGTATTCAGTTTTAGTTGGATCCAAGGCATGGCAAAACTCTTTATTTATCAGTAGTCATAATAGGGGCTGGTGGTACGGGTTGACCGAAGCGGTTCCCGACGACAAAAGCCAACAAACTTAGCAGCAGCGAGGGCACGATAGGGTGGAAGCCCAGGTACTGAATGTTAAACGTCGCGAGCACGGCATACAGTATGCCGCCCACTAACATCGCGCTGAGCGCGCCGGCAGCGTTTGCCCGCTCCCAGTAAAGGCCCAATACCAGCGGCCATAAGAACACGGCTTCCAGGCCGCCAAAGGCCAGCAGATTAAGCCAGATAATCATTTCCGGCGGCCGCCAGGCGGCCAGCATCATAAGTATGCCGAGCACTAAGGTGGCGATCGTTGAGATCCGCTTCAGCTTCTGCTCGTTACGCTTTTTCGTTGGCTGAGCGCTGAGCCACAGATCTTTAATGATCGTAGCCGATGCCTGCAGTAAATGGGCGTTAACGTTAGACATAATCGCGGCCATCGGCGCCGCTAAAAACAGCCCTGCGGCCCACGGCGGCAGCACCTGAACCATCAACGTCGGGATCACCTGATCGGGCACGGTGAGGCCCGGCAGGACGGCGCGACCAAGAGCGCCGGCGAGATGCATACCGAACATCAGAATCGCCACGACGATGGTGCCAATAACGATCCCGCGGTGTACGGCCTTGCTGTCTTTATAGGAGATACAGCGTACGGCGGTATGCGGCAAGCCGATGACGCCGAAACAGACCAGCACCCAGAACGAGGTCATAAAGGTTGGCGTGAGGATATCATCGGCGCCGTGGGGCGACACCAGCTGCGGGTCGATTTGCTGGAGTGTTTCTACCGCCTGATGCAGGCCTCCGGCGGCATGCACTACACCAACCAGCAGGACGATCGTTCCGATCAACATCACCATCCCTTGCATGGTATCGTTGAGTACGCTGGCGCGGAAACCGCCAAAAGCGGTGTAGAGCGCAATTGTGATACCAAATATCAATAGTCCTGTTTCGTACTTGATCCCGGCGGCGGTTTCCAGCAGGCGTGCGCCGCCGATAAACTGCACCGCGATGGCCCCAACAAAGGCCACCAGCAAGCTGACGCTGGCAATCCATACCACCGCGCGGCTTTGGTAGCGCGCCTGCAGCATATCGTTAAGGGTAATGGCATTGTAGCGGCGCGCCAGGATCGCGAACTTCTTGCCGAGGATCCCGAGAGAGAGCCAGATCGTCGGTACCTGGATCATCGCCAGCAGTACCCAGCCCAGCCCATATTTGTAGGCGGCGCCAGGGCCGCCGATAAACGAGCTGGCGCTAATATAGGTGGCGGTGAGGGTCATGGCTAATACAAAGCCGCCCATCGATCGGCTGCCGAGGAAATACTCGCTCAGGAAGTTCCCGGTACTGCGTTTACGCATCGCGTAAAGAGACAGACCGAAAACGACAAACAGATAAGCGATCAGCACCACGATAATCTCAAGCTGCATCGTTATCCTCCAGAGAGATATCGCGGAAGATAAAGCGCACCATCGCCCAGCACAGCAGAACGAACAGCAGCGGCACCAGCAGGCAGGCCAGTTCGAACCAGTGCGGCAGGCCGGTAAAGCCGATACCGACGCCAGGCAGATAGGCCGCAGCCAGCCACGCGGCAAGATAGAGAAGGGTCAGCCACAGCGCCCAGCGCGCTTCTTTATGGGCCTGAACAAATCTTTTGTCCATTTTTTGTCCCTTGAGGATGAAGAAAGCGGGGATTGTACCGCATGGAAAAGTCGAGGGGAGAGAAAAAGAAAAAAGGCCGGATTATCCGGCCTTTTGCAGCGAGTACAGGATTATTTTTCCTGCAGTCCGAGTTTTTTCTCCAGATAGTGGATATTGGTACCACCATGCTGGAAGTTCTCGTCGCTCATAATGCGCATCTGCAGCTCAACGTTGGTTTTGATGCCATCGATGATCAATTCCTGCAGCGCGTTCTTCATGCGGGCAATCGCCACATCACGGCTTTCGCCGTAGCAGATCAGTTTACCGATCATTGAGTCATAGTACGGCGGTACGGTGTAACCGGCGTAGATATGAGACTCCCAGCGCACACCAAAACCGCCCGGCGCGTGGAAGCGGGTAATTTTACCCGGGCTCGGCAGGAAGGTATTCGGGTCTTCGGCGTTGATACGGCATTCCACCGCATGGCCGCGAACCTGCACTTCTTCTTGCTTGATAGACAGCGGCTGACCCGCCGCGATGCGCAGCTGTTCTTTGATCAGGTCAACGCCGGTGATCATTTCGGTAACCGGGTGTTCTACCTGAATACGGGTGTTCATCTCAATGAAGTAGAACTCGCCGTTTTCAAACAGGAACTCAAAGGTACCCGCTCCGCGATAGCCGATATCCACACAGGCTTTCGCGCAACGTTCGCCGATGTAGCGACGCAGTTCCGGGGTAATGCCCGGCGCCGGCGCTTCTTCGACGACTTTCTGGTGACGACGCTGCATGGAGCAGTCGCGTTCCGCCAGATAGATAGCGTTGCCCTGGCCGTCCGCCAGCACCTGAATCTCGATGTGACGAGGATTTTCCAGGTACTTCTCCATATAGACCATGTCGTTGTTGAAAGCCGCTTTCGCTTCCGCTTTGGTCATGGAGATGGATTGCGCCAGTTCAGCGTCGCTGCGCACGACGCGCATGCCGCGACCGCCGCCGCCGCCGGAGGCTTTGATGATAACCGGGTAGCCGATGCGTTTGGCATGCGCGCGGTTAGCGTCCATGTCGTCGCCCAGCGGGCCATCAGAACCTGGAACGGTCGGAACGCCAGCTTTCTTCATTGCGGTGATGGCGGACACTTTGTCGCCCATCAGGCGGATAGTGTCGGCTTTCGGGCCGATGAAGATGAAACCGGAGCGCTCAACCTGCTCGGCAAAGTTAGCGTTCTCGGAAAGGAAACCGTAACCCGGGTGAATCGCTACCGCGCCGGTGATTTCCGCCGCGCTGATGATAGCCGGGATGTTCAGATAGCTTTTTACGGACGGAGCCGGGCCGATGCAGACCGTCTCATCCGCTAATAATACGTGTTTTAAATCGCGATCCGCGGTGGAGTGCACAGCAACGGTCTTGATGCCCAGTTCTTTACAGGCACGCAGGATGCGCAGTGCGATCTCGCCACGGTTAGCGATGACAATTTTATCCAGCATGTTCGCCTCGTTACTCGATGACAACCAGCGGCTCGTCGAATTCTACAGGTTGGCCGCTTTCGATCAGAATGGCTTTAACCACGCCGGCTTTGTCGGCTTCGATCTGGTTCATCATTTTCATCGCTTCTACGATGCACAGGGTGTCGCCCACGTTAACTTTCTGACCGACTTCCACAAAGGCTTTCGCGTCCGGGCTCGGGGTGCGGTAGAAAGTACCGACCATCGGGGAACGTACGATGTGACCACTGATTTCCGCTTTCGCTTCAGCGGCAGGTGCTGCTGCCGGCGCTGCGGCGGCTGGCGCCTGAGGCTGGGCGATTGGCGCAGCATAGGCTTGCTGCATTACCGGATAGCTAGCAGCCGGCGCTGCACGGCTGATGCGTACAGACTCTTCGCCTTCAGAAATTTCCAGTTCGGAGATGCCTGATTCTTCAACCAGCTCGATCAGTTTTTTAATCTTACGAATATCCATGAGTGGGTTCCGTACTCTTTGTTTAGTGTGTTTGTGACAGGCGTTTTACCGCCGTCTGTAAAGCGTATGAATAGCCGTCCGCACCTAATCCGCAGATCACGCCCGAGGCGACATCAGACAGATACGAGTGGTGACGGAACGGCTCGCGCGCATGCACGTTGCTCAGGTGGATCTCGATAAACGGGATACTCACGGCAAGCAGCGCGTCGCGGATGGCCACGCTGGTATGCGTAAACGCGGCCGGATTGATCAGGATATAGTCCACAGAGTCTTTAGCCTGATGAATTCGGTCGATGAGCGCGAACTCCGCATTGGATTGCAGGTGGTCGAGCGTCACGTTTAGCGCTTCCGCTTCTGCGGTTAAACGGTTAACAATTTCTGCCAGTGTTAGCGAACCATACTTCTCGGGTTCACGGCTGCCGAGCATATTAAGGTTTGGTCCGTTCAAAAGCAAAATGCGAAACTTGTCAGCCATTGTGCAGCTATCTCCTGCTAACCTCGGGTAAAAGACAAAATATACCTTCGATACGCGCTTGTCACCTTTTCAGGGTTCGAAAACCCCTTCAGGAAAACCAAAGTCGCACATTATAACGATTTCGTAGCAATTGGCAGCTAAATACTGGTCTTATCAGGGAAGATTATCAACCGCTATCGTAAAAAGAGTCGCGGTTGATAAACGTTATGCGGGGAACTGCACATATCCGGAGATTAGCGCCACCACTGGCGAAACTTCTTGTAGCGGCTGGCTAAAAGTACCGTTGCCAGCCCGGCATAAATCAGCGGCTGCGGCGATATAATCTTCACCGACCACAGATAATGTATAGGGGCGAGGATCGCCACCAGATAGACGAAGTTGTGCAATGTTTGCCAACGACGGCCTAATTTTCGTTGCATGTACTGGGTTGACGTCGCCGCCAGCGCCAGTAAAACCAACCAACTGATTAAACCAAGCGTGAGATACGGACGGTTGATTATCTCGGAACCGAGTAGCGCCAGATTGTTAATGCCGAGCTCCAGCAGCGTATAGCTGGTGAGGTGCAACGTGGCCCAGGCAAAGCACCATAACCCTAATAACCGGCGGGTGCGTATCAATAATGGCTGTTTAGCGTAGCGCGCCAGCGGCGTAATAAGCAAGGTGGCGAGCAAAAACTTCAGCGCCATCCGTCCGGTAAAATGCTGGATATCCTTTGCCGGATCGGCGCTGAAATAGCCCTGATGTCCGGCCCAGAACAGCCAGACAAGCGGTAAAAAACCGGCTAAATGCAGCGCAACTTTCAGCCAACCTATCTGTTTAACGCTCAGACGCACTAGAAATTCTCCCGTAAGTTAAGCCCGCGATACAGCGAGGCGACTTCCTCGGCATAGCCATTAAACAGCAACGTTGGCTGGCGTTTTACGTCGAGTACGCCGCCGGCGCCGATAAACCGCTCGCTGGCCTGCGACCAGCGCGGATGATCGACGTGCGGGTTCACATTGGCATAGAAACCGTATTCATCCGGCGCCGCCAGATTCCAGGTGGTCGGCGGCCGCTCGCGGGTTAATTCGATGCTCACGATAGATTTAATCCCTTTAAAGCCGTACTTCCACGGCACGGTCAGGCGGATGGGGGCGCCGTTTTGCGGCGGCAACGCTTTCCCATAGACGCCAACGCTCATCAGCGTGAGCGGGTGCATCGCTTCATCAAGGCGCAACCCTTCGACATAGGGATAGGCCAGGCCGCCGCCGATGAAGCGATCTTTTTGTCCAGGCATTTGTTCTGGCGCATACAGCGTTTTGAAAGCGACGTAGCGGGCGTTGCTGGTGGGCTCCACCAGCGCGAGTAGTTTATGCAGCGGGAAGCCGACCCACGGCACGACCATCGACCAGGCCTCCACGCAGCGCATCCGATAAATACGCTCTTCCAGCGGGAAACGACGGGTCAGGTCGTCGTGATCGAGCGTCAGGGGTTTGGCGACTTCGCCGCCGATGGTAAGCGTCCAGGGGTCAGTGCGCAGGCTGCCTGCGTTAGCGGCCGGATCGGCTTTATCGAGGCCGAATTCATAAAAGTTGTTGTAGCCGGCGACTTTATCTTCCGGGGTGAGGGCGAGCTTACTTTGCCATGCTGCGGGTTTATCAAAGGTCAGCGCCTTTCCGGCAGGCGCCGGCGGGCGATCGTGGCCTTTAAACCAATCGAGCAGGTCGGCATGGGCCTTCGTTGAGAGCGACATCGCCGTCGCGCCGATACCGAGCATTTTCAGCACCTGGCGGCGCTGCAGGTTAAATACCGATTCCGCCGTTACGTCGGCTTCCGTCAGTTTTCTGGTTTTCATGGCGTCCTCCGTCATACTTTTTCCTAAGCATGACGGAGGCGCAGCGCGATCGCGAATATGTCACGAAAAATTGCAGATTAGCCGATTTTGACCAGCGTACGTCCCTGGATCTGGTTGTTCATGATTTTGTCGGCGAAGGCCGGGGCATCGGCCAGGGTGATTTCGGTCGCGCTTTGCGCGTAAAAAAACTCCGGCAGATCGCGCACCAGCCGGCGCCAGGCTTCTGCGCGGCGCGCAGGCGGGGTCATTACCGAATCGACGCCCTGCAGGCGTACGTTGCGCAGGATAAACGGCATCACGGTGGTCGGCAGCGCGAAACCGCCCGCCAGGCCGCAGGCCGCGACGCAGCCGCCATAGTTCATCTGCGCCAGCACCTTAGCCAGCACTTTATCGCCGACGGTATCGATAGCGCCCGCCCAGATTTGTTTTTCCAGCGGACGGCTCTCAGCGAACTCGTCGCGGCCCAGAATACGCTGCGCGCCGAGGCTTTTCAGATAGTCATGGGTGCTTTCGCGACCGGAAACCGCCGCCACCTGATAACCCAGATGATGCAGCAGAGCGACTGCCGTGCTGCCGACGCCGCCGCTGGCGCCTGTTACGACGATCTCGCCATCCTGCGGACGCACGCCGGCGTCTTCCAGCGCCATCACGCATAGCATGGCGGTAAAACCTGCGGTACCGATCGCCATCGCTTTGCGTCCGTCGAGACCTTCAGGCATGGCCACCAGCCATTCGCCTTTGACGCGGGCGCGCTCGGCCAGGCCGCCCCAGTGATTTTCTCCCACGCCCCAACCGGTGAGTAATACCTGCTGGCCAACGTGAAAACGCGGATCTTCGCTGGCGTGGACGGTACCGGCAAAATCGATACCAGGAATCATCGGAAAGTTGCGGATAATTTTTCCTTTGCCGGTAATGGCCAACGCATCTTTATAATTGAGGCTCGACCAGTGAATATCGACAGTCACATCGCCTGGCGGCAACAGGTTGGCATCGATGTTTTGCACCGAGGAAAGGGTTTTGCCATCCTGCTGTTCTAAAATTAATGCCTGCATATGTGGTTCCTCGCGGTTTGAAGATTGGAAAAATTATTCTGCAGACTATACTCGCTAACGGCATTATTACGTGGATGTAACGCAATAAATTGCCAGATACGCCAGCTTTGGTAGTATGCGTCGCTTCAGAAAGTTAGTACTTACTTAAGAAAAAGTCTCAAAAGGGGCCCGAATGCCCATCGGGTAGTTATTCACACGCGGAGTTAACACAGGGATGCGATTAACGACGAAATTCTCAGCATTTGTTACGCTGCTCACCAGCCTGACGATTTTTGTCACGCTGATCGGCGCGTCGCTGAGCTTTTACAACGGCATTCAGATTAAGGTTGAGAATCGCGTACAGGCGGTGGCGACGATGCTGGATAGCCGCCTGGTGACCACCTCTTTTGAGAAGCTCGAACCGCAAATGGACGAGCTGCTCACGCCGGTAGAAGTCGAACATATTGATTTTCTGCTCAACGGCAAATCGCTTTACAGCCATACCCGCGGTGATAGTTACCGTCCGCTGGGCAGTAACAATCAGTATCGTGAAATGACGGTACCCTCGCTCAAACATCCCGGAATTTCGATTCGTCTGGTCTACATGGACCCGATGGTCAATTACTTCCGCTCGCTTCACGTCACCGCGCCGCTCTCCTTCGCCATCGGCTTCATGGTGCTGATTATCTTCTTTTCGATTCGCTGGATCCGCCGCCAGTTGGCGGGGCAAGAACTACTGGAGCTGCGCGCGCGGCGCATTCTCAGCGGCGAGCGCGGGCCGCAGGTGCGCGGTTCGGTTCATGAATGGCCGGCCAGTACCAGCAGCGCGCTGGATATGCTGCTCTCGGAGCTGCAGTTCGCCAGCGATCAGCGCAGCCGCATGGATACCCTGATTCGCTCCTACGCCGCCCAGGATTCCAAAACCGGCCTTAACAACCGCCTGTTCTTTGATAATCAACTGGCGACGCTGCTGGACGATCAGGAAAAAGTGGGGGCGCACGGTATCGTGATGATGATTCGCCTGCCGGAGTTTGATCTGCTGCGCGACAACTGGGGACGGGCGGCGGCGGAAGAGCATTACTTCACGCTAATTAATCTGCTGTCTACTTTTATTATGCGTTATCCCGGCTCGCTACTGGCGCGCTATCACCGTAGCGATTTCGCCGTCTTATTGCCGCATCGCACTCTTAAAGAGGCCGATAGTATCGCCGGGCAGTTACTGAAGGCGATGGATGCGCTGCCGTCAACGCGGGTGCTGGATAAAGACGACACGATGCATATCGGCATCTGCGCCTTCCGCAGCGGCCAGTCCACCTCTCAGGTGATGGAGCACGCCGAAGCCGCCACCCGCAACGCCGTGCTGCAGGGGAGTAATAGCTGGGCGGTTTACGATGATTCGCTGCCGGAGAAGGGGCGCGGTAACGTGCGCTGGCGAACGCTTATCGAGCAGATGCTCAGCCGCGGCGGCCCGCGCTTGTATCAGAAACCGGCGGTCATGCGCGATGGGCGGGTACATCATCGCGAGCTCATGTGCCGCATCTATGACGGTAAAGAAGAGGTGATTGCCGCCGAGTACATGCCAATGGTGCAGCAGTTTGGCTTAGCGGAAGAGTACGATCGCCTACAGATTACGCGTTTGCTGCCGTTATTAAGTTATTGGCCTGATCAAACGCTGGCCCTGCAGGTGACCGTGGAGTCGCTGATTCGCCCGCGTTTCCAGCGCTGGCTGCGCGATACCATGATGCAGTGCGAAAAATCACAACGTCGGCGGATTATTTTTGAACTTGCAGAGGCGGATGTTTGTCAATATATCGGCCGTTTACACCCGGTTATGCGGTTGATAAACGCGCTGGGCATTCGCGTCGCTGTGGTTCAGGCCGGGTTGACGCTGGTTGGCACCAGTTGGATCAAGCAGCTGGACGTAGAAGTGATCAAGCTGCATCAAGGGCTATCGCGCAATATTGAAAAACGCAGCGAGAACCAGTTACTGGTTCAAAGTCTGGTGGAAGCCTGTAAAGGGATGCCGGTACAGGTTTTTGCGACGGGAGTACGCAGTCGCAGCGAGTGGCAGGTGCTGTCGCAATGCGGCGTGACCGGCGGTCAGGGGGAATTTTTTGCCGCCTCACAGCCACTTGACACAAATGTGAAAAAATATTCGCAAAGATACTCGGTTTGATCTGCCGTTTGGCGTGATTTCACGTAGAATAACGCGCGCCATAGTAAAGGGGGTGTGCTTGTCTACCCGCCGGAATGTCGCAACTTACGCAAGACTGACCTTTGACAGGTACAAACAGAGCACGGAGCGCAGCTGATTTATTCAGCGCCGAAGGGACTTCGTAAATGTTTGTAACAAAGGAAATGAACTGCACTAATTTTCACCGTAGCAGATGATTTTTGCGCCTTGTCGCTGCTGCGTGTGGTTGGTAAAGTAAGCGGATTTTGTTTTCCGCCCCAGCTTTCAGGATTATCCCTTAGTATGTTAAAAAAATTTCGTGGCATGTTTTCCAATGACCTGTCCATTGACCTGGGTACCGCGAATACCCTTATTTATGTAAAAGGACAAGGCATCGTATTGAATGAGCCTTCCGTTGTGGCCATTCGTCAGGATCGTGCCGGTTCGCCGAAAAGCGTTGCCGCTGTAGGTCATGAAGCGAAGCAGATGCTGGGCCGTACGCCGGGCAATATCGCGGCGATTCGCCCGATGAAAGACGGCGTTATCGCCGACTTCTTCGTGACTGAAAAGATGCTGCAACACTTTATTAAACAGGTGCATAGCAACAGCTTTATGCGTCCGAGCCCACGCGTGCTGGTGTGCGTGCCGGTTGGCGCGACCCAGGTTGAGCGTCGTGCTATCCGCGAATCCGCGCAGGGCGCTGGCGCTCGTGAAGTCTTCCTGATCGAAGAGCCGATGGCGGCCGCGATCGGCGCAGGCTTGCCGGTTTCTGAAGCGACCGGTTCTATGGTTGTTGATATCGGCGGCGGTACTACCGAAGTCGCAGTTATCTCCCTGAACGGCGTGGTCTACTCTTCTTCCGTACGTATCGGCGGCGACCGTTTCGACGAAGCCGTGATCAATTACGTGCGCCGTAACTACGGTTCCCTGATCGGCGAAGCAACCGCTGAGCGTATCAAACACGAAATCGGTTCCGCTTACCCGGGTGATGAAGTACGCGAAATCGAAGTGCGCGGCCGTAACCTGGCTGAAGGCGTTCCACGCGGCTTCACCCTCAATTCCAACGAAATCCTCGAAGCGCTGCAGGAGCCGCTGACCGGCATCGTCAGCGCCGTTATGGTCGCGCTGGAACAGTGCCCGCCGGAGCTGGCATCCGATATCTCCGAGCGCGGTATGGTCCTGACCGGCGGCGGCGCGCTGCTGCGTAACCTTGACCGTCTGTTAATGGAAGAGACAGGGATCCCTGTCGTAGTTGCAGAAGATCCACTGACCTGCGTCGCTCGTGGCGGCGGTAAGGCGCTGGAAATGATCGATATGCACGGCGGCGACTTGTTCAGCGAAGAGTAGTCAGCCTGAAGGTCTGGGGCAGCTTAAGGGCTGCCTCTGGTCTTTACTGACACGAGAATACGCATAGCCTATGAAGCCAATTTTTAGCCGTGGCCCGTCGCTACAGATTCGCCTTATTCTGGCGGTTTTGGTGGCGCTTGGCGTCATTATCGCCGACAGCCGCCTGGGTACGTTCAGCCAGATTCGAACGTACATGGATACAGCCGTCAGTCCTTTCTACTTTATCTCAAATGGTCCCCGGGAACTGCTCGACAGCGTATCGCAATCGCTGGCGACCCGCGATCAGCTCGAACTCGAAAACCGCGCGCTGCGTCAGGAACTGCTGTTGAAAAACAGCGATCTGCTGATGCTGGGTCAATACAAACAAGAAAACGCCCGTCTACGTGAGCTGTTAGGCTCGCCGCTGCGTCAGGATGAGCAGAAGATGGTGACCCAGGTTATCTCGACGGTTAACGATCCCTACAGCGATCAGGTCGTTATCGACAAGGGCAGCGTCAATGGCGTTTATGAAGGCCAACCGGTCATTAGCGACAAGGGCGTTGTCGGCCAGGTGGTGGCGGTAGCGAAAATGACCAGCCGCGTGCTGCTCATTTGCGATGCGACCCATGCCTTGCCGATCCAGGTGCTGCGTAACGATATCCGCGTCATTGCTGCCGGTAACGGTTGTACTGATGATTTACAGCTTGAACATCTGCCGGCGAATACCGATATTCGCGTCGGCGATGTGCTGGTGACCTCCGGGCTCGGCGGACGCTTCCCGGAAGGGTATCCGGTTGGGGTAGTCTCCTCGGTACGTCTGGATACTCAGCGTGCATACACGGTGATCCAGGCCCGTCCGACCGCCGGACTGCAGCGTTTGCGCTATCTGCTGCTGCTGTGGGGCGCCGATCGCAACGGCGCTAACCCGATGACTCCGGAAGAGGTGCACCGCGTTGCCAATGAGCGCCTGATGCAAATGATGCCGCAGGTGCTGCCTGCGCCTGATGCGATGGGGCCGCAGATGCCGGCGCCGGCGACAGGCCTGACGCCGCCGCCGTCCGCGCAACCTCTGCCAGCAGGGGGGCAATAGTGGCAAGTTATCGTAGCCAGGGACGCTGGGTTATCTGGCTCTCGTTTCTTATTGCGCTATTGCTGCAGATTATGCCCTGGCCGCAGGACATCACCGTCTTCCGGCCAAACTGGGTGTTGTTGATTCTGTTGTACTGGATCCTCGCGCTGCCGCACCGGGTTAACGTCGGTACTGGATTTGTGATGGGGGCGATTCTCGACCTCATCAGCGGTTCGACCCTCGGCGTACGTGCGCTGTCGTTAAGTATTGTTGCCTATCTGGTCGCTTTAAAATATCAGCTGTTCCGTAATCTGGCGCTCTGGCAACAGGCGCTGGTGGTCATGCTGTTGTCTCTTGCCGTTGATATCATTGTTTTCTGGGCAGAGTTTTTAGTGATCAACGTCTCTTTCCGTCCGGAAGTGTTCTGGAGTAGTGTAGTAAACGGTGTGCTCTGGCCGTGGCTATTCCTGCTAATGCGTAAAGTGCGTCAGCAATTTGCGGTTCAATAAAGGTTGATATGACAACTCTGTATCTGGCTTCTGGTTCCCCGCGTCGGCAGGAACTGTTAACTCAGCTTGGTCTCTCTTTCGAACGTCTGGTTCCGGGTATTGAGGAACGACGCGGCCCGCAGGAGAGCGCTGCGCATTACGTTGCGCGTCTGGCGCGAGAAAAAGCGCTGGCTGGCGTGGCGATGGCGCCGCGCGATCTGCCGGTGTTGGGCGCGGATACGATTGTCATTCTTAACGGCGAAGTGCTGGAAAAGCCGCGCGACGCCGGGCACGCCGCAGAAATGCTTCGCATGCTTTCCGGAAAAACCCACCAGGTGATGACCGCGGTGGCGTTGGCGGATAAGCAGCAAACGCTGGATTGCCTGGTGGTGACGGAAGTGACCTTCCGTCTGCTCTCCGAGCAGGATATCGCTACCTACGTAGCCAGTGGCGAACCTTTAGATAAAGCAGGCGCATACGGTATTCAAGGGTTGGGTGGTTGTTTTGTCAGGAAGATAAATGGCAGCTATCACGCCGTAGTCGGCTTACCGCTGGTGGAAACGTATGAGTTGCTGAGTAACTTTAACTCACTGCGTGAAGAAAAGGGATAAAGATGACGGCTGAATTATTAGTTAACGTAACGCCATCCGAGACGCGCGTCGCGTATATCGATGGCGGGATCCTGCAGGAAATTCATATTGAGAGAGAAGCGCGGCGCGGAATCGTAGGCAATATCTACAAAGGTCGTGTCAGTCGTGTGTTGCCTGGAATGCAGGCGGCTTTTGTAGATATTGGCCTGGATAAGGCCGCCTTTCTGCATGCTTCCGATATCATGCCGCACACCGAGTGCGTGGCGGGTGAAGAGCAGAAGCAGTTTACCGTTCGCGATATTTCCGAGCTGGTGCGTCAGGGCCAGGACCTGATGGTGCAGGTGGTGAAAGACCCGCTGGGTACCAAAGGCGCGCGTCTGACCACCGACATTACCATACCTTCCCGCTATCTGGTCTTTATGCCGGGCGCTTCGCACGTCGGCGTATCACAGCGTATTGAAAGCGAGGCCGAGCGCGAACGTCTGAAAAGCGTGGTTACCGAATATTGCGACGAGCAGGGCGGGTTTATTATCCGCACCGCGGCGGAAGGCGTGCATGAGCAAGAGATGGCGGCGGATGCGGCCTACCTTAAGCGCGTCTGGACCAAAGTCATGGAGCGCAAAAAGCGCAACCAGACCCGCTATCAGATGTATGGCGAGCTGGCGCTGGCCCAGCGCGTGCTGCGCGATTTCGCCGACGCTCAGCTTGACCGCATTCGCGTGGATTCGCGCCTGACCTACGAGGCGCTGCTGGAGTTCACCGCGGAATACATTCCGGAAATGACCAGCAAGCTGGAACATTACAGCGGCCGCCAGCCGATTTTCGATCTCTTTGACGTTGAGAACGAAATCCAACGCGCGCTGGAGCGTAAAGTCGAGCTGAAGTCAGGCGGCTATCTGATCATCGATCAGACCGAAGCGATGACCACCATCGATATCAATACCGGGGCGTTTGTTGGCCACCGTAATCTCGACGACACCATCTTCAATACCAATATTGAAGCCACGCAGGCTATCGCGCGCCAGCTGCGTCTGCGTAACCTGGGCGGCATTATCATCATTGATTTTATCGATATGAATAATGAAGATCATCGTCGTCGGGTACTGCATTCCCTGGAGCAGGCGCTGAGTAAAGACCGGGTGAAAACCAGCATTAACGGCTTCTCGCAGCTGGGGCTGGTCGAGATGACCCGTAAACGCACCCGCGAAAGCGTGGAACATGTGCTGTGTAACGAGTGTCCTACCTGTCATGGGCGCGGCACGGTAAAGTCGGTCGAAACGGTCTGCTATGAGATCATGCGCGAAATAGTTCGTGTGCATCATGCGTATGACTCAGACCGCTTCCTGGTCTATGCTTCACCTGCCGTCGCGGAAGCGCTGAAAGGGGAAGAGTCCCACGCGCTGGCGGAAGTCGAAATCTTTGTCGGCAAGCAGGTCAAAGTGCAAATTGAGCCGCTCTATAATCAAGAGCAGTTCGATGTGGTAATGATGTAATCATTCAGCCTGTCGCTCCCGATGGCGTCGGGGGCGGTAAACAGGCGGGCTGAAGGATAAAGCGTAACAGGCTGACAAGGAGAGATGCGTTGAGGCGATGGCCCGGGATATTACTGCTCACCGTGGCAACCGTGGTGGTGATTGTTGCGCTACTGGTGAGTGGCCTGCGTCTGGCATTGCCGCAGCTAAATAACTGGCGTCCCCAACTGCTGGAGAAAATTACCGCGGTATCCGGGGTCGCGGTTGATGCCTCGCAGATCAACGCCAACTGGGAAAACTTCGGCCCGACGCTGGACGTTCGCGATATTAAAGCCACCTTGAAAGACGGTGGCGAAATGACGATCAAACGGGTTACCCTTGCCCTCGACGTCTGGCAAAGTCTGCTACATATGCGCTGGCAGTTCCGCGACCTGACCTTCTGGCAACTGCAAATTCACACCAATACCCCCATCCAGACTAACGACGACGGCGCCAGCCTGAAGACCGATCGCATCAGCGATCTGTTCCTGCGCCAGTTTGACCACTTTATTCTCCGTGATAGCCATTTGAGCTTCCTGACGATTTCCGGCCAGCGTGCTGAACTGGCGATCCCACAGCTGACCTGGCTTAACGGTAAAAATCGCCACCGCGCCGAGGGGCAGCTGAGCCTTTCGAGCCTCACCGGCCAGCACGGCGTCATGCAGGTGCGGATGGATTTACGTGATGAGAACGGCCTGCTTAACAAGGGGCGCCTCTGGTTACAGGCCGACGACATCGACGTTAAACCCTGGCTCGGGCGCTGGATGCAGGACAACATCGCCCTGCAGAGCGCGCGCTTTAGTCTCGAAGGCTGGATGACCATCGATAAAGGCGATGTCGCCAGCGGCGATGTATGGCTGAAAAAAGGCGGCGCCAGCTGGCAGGGCGATAAGCATCTGCATCAGCTGTCGGTGGATAACCTGACGGGGCATATCACGCGTGAAAATCAAAGCTGGGCATTTCACATCCCCGATACGCGGATCTCGATAGACGGCAAAGCCTGGCCGCGCGGCGAGCTGGCGATGGCGTGGATTCCGGCGCAGGAAGTGGGTGGCAATAACAATCAGCGCAGCGATGAGCTACGCATCCGCGCCAGCAATCTCGAGCTTGGCGGGCTAACCGGTCTGCAACCGATGGCCGATAAGCTGGCGCCGAGCTTTGGCGAAGTGTGGCGAACCACCCAGCCGAGCGGCAAAATCAACCTGTTGGCATTGGATATCCCGCTGCAGGCAACGGAAAAGACCCGTTTCCAGGCCGACTGGAGCGATCTGGCGTGGAAGCAGTGGAAGCTGTTGCCGGGAGCCGAGCACTTCTCCGGCAGCCTGAGCGGCAGCGTGGAAAACGGCGAACTGCGCGCGCATATGACCCAGGCGAAAATGCCTTATGAAACGGTCTTTCGCGCACCGCTGGAGATAGCCCAGGGCGATGCGACTCTAAGCTGGGAGAAGAACAGCAAGGGCTTTATGCTGGATGGCCGCGATATCGACGTGCAGGCGACCGGCGTTCGCGCGCGCGGCGGCTTCCGCTATCTGCAGCCAGCAGGCGATGAGCCGTGGTTAGGCATCCTGGCGGGTATCAGTACCAACGATGGCGGCCAGGCGTGGCGCTATTTCCCGGAAAATCTGATGGGCAAAGCGCTGGTGGATTACCTGAGCGGCGCAATTAAGGGCGGCCAGGCCAGCAATGCCACCCTGGTTTACGGCGGCAACCCACATCAGTTCCCCTATGAGCATAACGAAGGCCAATTCCAGGTCTCGGTACCGCTGAAGAACGCGACTTTCGCCTTCCAGCCGGACTGGCCGGCGCTGACCGGACTGGATATCAACCTTAACTTCGTCAATAACGGCCTGTGGATGAAGGCGGATAAAGCGATGCTGGGCAACGTTACTGCCAGCAACCTTGACGCGGTGATCCCCGACTACTCCCATGAAAAACTGTTTATCGATGCCGATGTTAACGGCCCTGGTAAAGAGGTCGGCCCTTATTTCAAACAGACCCCGCTGAAGGATACGCTCGGCTCGGCGCTGGATGAACTGCAGCTTGATGGTAATGTGAGCGCTCGCTTACATCTTGCTATCCCGCTTGATGGCGAGATGACCACCGCCAAAGGCGATGTACGGCTGAAAAATAATGATCTGTTTATCAAGCCGATTGACGCGACGCTGAAGAATCTCAATGGTCAGTTCAGCTTTGAAAACGGAGATTTAAAAAGCGGGCCGCTAAGTGCGACCTGGTTTAATCAACCGTTGAACCTCAATTTCACCACCACTGAAGGGGCGAAAGCCTTCCTCGTTGACGTCGGCATGAACGCTAACTGGCAGCCGACGCGTACCGGCCTGCTGCCGAAAGCGGTCAATGATGAACTCAGCGGCAGCATCCCCTGGGACGGCAAAGTGGCCATTGAGTTACCGTATCGCGGTAGCGCGAGCTACAAAGTCGATATCAACGGCGATCTGAAAAATGTGAGTAGTCACTTACCTGCGCCGGTGAATAAATCGGCGGGTGAGCCGTTGCCGGTGAAAATCAACGTGACCGGCGGCTTAAGCAGCTTCGATTTGACCGGCAACATCGGCAGCAAGAACCACGTCAATAGCCGCTGGTTACTGAATAACAAGCTGACGCTCGATCGGGCGATTCTGACCTCCGACAGCAAAGCGATTCCGTCGCTGCCTGAAGCATCAGGCGTCGAGCTCAACATGCCGGCGATGGATGGCGCGCAATGGCTGGCGTTGTTCCAGCAAGGCGCTGTCAACGAAGTGAGCAGTAATATGGCTTTCCCGGAGCGCGTGACGCTTCGTACACCGTCGCTGGCCTTCGCCGGGCAGAACTGGAATAACGTCAGTCTGGTCTCTCAGCCTGACGGTAGCGGCTCGAAGGTGGAGGCGCAGGGGCGTGAAATCAATGCCACGTTGACGATGCATAAGAATGCCCCCTGGCTGGCAGCTATTCGCTACCTCTATTACAACCCTTCCAGCGATAACAGCGGCACGGCGAAAAAAGAGAGCGGCCCGCTGGCTGATACCCGTCTGGATTTCCGCGGCTGGCCGGATTTACAGCTGCGCTGTAAAGAGTGCTGGCTGTGGGGGCAAAAATATGGACGAATCGACGGTGACTTCGATATCAAGGGCGATACGCTCACCCTTAGTAATGGCCTGGTGGATACCGGATTTGGCCGACTCACTACCGATGGCGTCTGGGTAAATGCGCCAGGCGGCGTACGTACCTCGCTGAAAGGCAAGCTTCATGGCAATAAAACGGACGACTTCGTCAACTTCTTCGGTGTCTCGACGCCGGTGAAAGGGTCGTCGTTTGATGTCGATTACGATCTGCACTGGCGCGCGCCGCCATGGCAGCCTGATGTCGCTTCGCTGAACGGGATCCTCAAAAGCCGCCTCGGCAAAGGCGAGTTTACTGACCTGAGCACCGGTCATGCCGGTCAGTTGTTAAGGCTATTGAGCGTTGACGCGCTGCTGCGTAAGCTACGCTTCGATTTCAGCGACACCTTCCAGGAAGGGTTCTGGTTTGATTCGATTCGCAGTACGGCGTGGATTAAAGACGGCGTGCTGAATACGGATGATACGCTGGTGGATGGGCTCGAAGCCGACATCGCGATGAAAGGTTCGGTCGATCTGGTGCGTCGTCGTCTAGATTTACAAGCGGTGGTGGCGCCGGAAATTTCGGCCACCGTCGGCGTAGCGGCGGCATTCGCCGTCAACCCGATCGTCGGCGCGGCGGTGTTTGCCGCCAGCAAGGTGCTTGGGCCGCTGTGGAACAAAGTGTCGATTCTGCGCTATCGCATTACGGGTCCAATCGATCAGCCGGAAATCAATGAAGTGCTGCGCCAGGCGCGCAGTAACAAAAAGCAATGATTTGACGAGTACGGGGAATTATCGCACTCTCAATAGAGGGCATTTTATCCCCGTCATTTTTTTCGCCGCGTGGCATTCCCCTATGTCAGGCGGCAACAAACGAGTAGCGTAACGATGAGTTTGAACCTGGTAAGTGAACAATTACTGTCGGCAAATGGCCTGAACCATCAGGACCTGTTTGCCATTCTTGGCCAACTGGCTGAGCGCCGTCTCGATTACGGCGATCTTTATTTTCAGTCGAGCTATCACGAATCCTGGGTTCTGGAAGACAGCATCATTAAAGATGGGTCGTACAATATTGACCAGGGCGTAGGCGTCCGGGCGGTAAGCGGCGAGAAAACCGGTTTTGCCTATGCGGACCAAATCAGCAAACTGGCGCTTGAACAGAGTGCCCAGGCGGCGCGTACTATCGTCCGCGACCATGGCGACGGCAAAGTGCAGACGCTCGGCGCGGTGGAA
Source organism: Klebsiella sp. SYXHC3 (assembly GCF_057196925.1). NCBI lineage: Bacteria > Pseudomonadati > Pseudomonadota > Gammaproteobacteria > Enterobacterales > Enterobacteriaceae > Klebsiella > Klebsiella sp. SYXHC3. Next base: position 27,356 of record NZ_JBXUNG010000017.1, read on the forward strand.
TACAGCACTCTCTATACCAGCGTCGATCCGCTACAGAGCATGAGCCGCGAAGAGAAACTGGATATCCTGCGCCGCGTTGATAAGGTGGCGCGTGCTGCCGATAAGCGCGTGCAGGAAGTTTCCGCCAGCCTGAGCGGCGTCTACGAGCTTATCCTGGTGGCGGCAACGGACGGGACGCTGGCCGCTGATGTCCGTCCTCTGGTTCGCCTCTCCGTAAGCGTGCTGGTGGAGGAAGACGGCAAACGCGAGCGCGGCGCCAGCGGTGGCGGCGGGCGATTTGGCTATGATTATTTCCTTGCGCCGCTGGATGGCGACGTACGGGCGGATGTCTGGGCGCGTGAAGCGGTACGTATGGCATTAGTCAATCTGTCCGCGGTTGCCGCGCCAGCCGGAATGCTGCCGGTGGTGCTTGGCGCGGGCTGGCCTGGCGTGCTGCTGCATGAAGCCGTTGGCCACGGTCTGGAAGGTGACTTTAACCGTCGCGGCACCTCGGTCTTCAGCGGTCACATGGGCGAATTAGTCGCCTCTGAACTGTGCACCGTCGTGGATGACGGCACCATGGCCGATCGCCGTGGTTCGGTCGCGATTGATGACGAAGGTACGCCGGGTCAATACAATGTGCTTATCGAAAACGGTGTCCTGAAAGGTTATATGCAGGATAAGCTCAACGCGCGTTTAATGGGCGTTGCGCCGACCGGTAATGGTCGCCGTGAATCCTATGCGCATCTGCCGATGCCGCGGATGACCAACACCTATATGCTGGCCGGTAAGTCGACGCCGCAGGAGATTATCGAATCGGTCGATTACGGTATCTATGCGCCGAACTTCGGCGGCGGCCAGGTGGATATCACCTCCGGTAAATTTGTCTTCTCGACCTCGGAAGCTTACCTGATTGAAAAAGGCAAAGTGACCAAGGCAGTCAAAGGCGCGACGCTAATCGGTTCCGGTATCGAAGCGATGCAGCAGATTTCTATGGTTGGTAACGACCTGAAGCTGGATAGCGGCGTTGGCGTGTGCGGTAAAGAAGGGCAGAGCGTGCCGGTCGGCGTCGGCCAGCCGACGCTGAAAGTCGACAACCTTACCGTTGGCGGCACCGCCTGATAACGGCTGGTCCCGGCGGCGCGAAGCCGCTGCCGGGATGTCAATTAACGGGTCATCCCGCGCCCGTGCATTCCCTGATAGATCTTCGCCACCTCGACAAAATAATCCGTCAGATAGTTAATACATACCTGCACCTTCAGCGGCAGTTTGTCTTTTTCGGTATACAGCGCATAGACCGGCCGCGGATCCGATTGATAGCTCGGCAGCAGGATCTCCAGTTCACCGCGATTGATCTCGTCGATCGCCCACATCAGCGGAACGTAGGCCACGCCAACGCCGGCAGTCAGCCAGCGGATCAGCGTCATCGGATCGTTAGTGACGAAACGCCCTTGTGGGATCAGGCGTGTTGAGATCCCCTCCGGGGCGATAATTTCGAACTCATTATCTGGCCGTACGCTATATTCCAGCCACGAGTGGCTGGCGAGATCCGCCGGTTTTTCCGGGCATCCCGCGTGCTGAAGATAACTTTTCGCCGCGCAGAGCACCATCGGCATCGAGCCCAGCCGCCGTGAGAAGAGGCTGGAATCCTGCAATGCGCCGACGCGTATTACCACGTCGAGGCCATCGGCAATCAGGTCTGGCGCAGGGATGCCGGTCACCAGATTAATCGATAAACCCGGATATTCTTTGAGCATGTCGGCGGTTATGCGCGCCAGCACATTCTGTGCCATAGTTGAAGAGCTACCGATGCGCAGCGTGCCGATTGGAGTATTGTTGAAGGCATACAGCTGTTCATGGACGTCCTGCGCTTCAAAGAGCATTCTTCGGCAGCCCTGGTAATAAATTTTACCCGCTTCTGTTAAGCCCAGGCTGCGGGTGCTGCGGTTGAGCAGCTTTACCTGTAGCTCGTCTTCCAGTTTAGCAACGGTCTGGCTGATAGATGAAACGCTCATCTGGAGCTGGCGTGCGGCGGCGGTGAAAGAGCCCAGCTCAACCACTTTGGCGAACACCGACATGCGTTTTAGTCGTTCCATTATTCACTCTGGCTTAAAAGTGATTTAGATCACATATTATAGATAAGGCTGCAATTGTTACGTTAATATATAGTTAGCTACATAATAAACGCATCACGCTACCACCTGTACGCTTCTTATCAAGGTCATCATGAGTCTGTTTCCTGTCATAGTGATTTTCGGCTTATCGTTTCCGCCGATCTTCTTTGAGCTGCTATTGTCGCTAGCCATCTTCTGGCTGGTGCACCGTTTGCTGGTTCCGACCGGTATTTATGATTTTGTCTGGCACCCTGCACTGTTTAATACTGCGCTGTATTGCTGTCTGTTTTATCTGATATCGCGCTTGTTCGTTTGAGGTCGATGTGAAAACACTAACAAGAAATATCCTGCGTACTGCCATCACTGTGATACTGGTTATTCTGGCGTTTATCGCTATTTTTCGCGCATGGGTGTACTACACCGCGTCGCCGTGGACGCGCGATGCGCGCTTTAGCGCCGATATCGTCGCCATCGCCCCGGATGTGTCCGGGCTCATTTCACAGGTGAATGTCAAGGATAACCAACTGGTTAAGAAAGACCAGGTATTGTTCGTTATTGACCAACCTCGTTACCAAAAAGCGCTGGCGGAGGCGCAAGCCGATGTCTCCTATTACCAGACGCTGGCTCAGGAAAAACGCGTTGAAGCCGGGCGCCGTAACAAGCTCGGCGTGCAGGCGATGTCGCGCGAAGAGATTGACCAGGCCAACAACGTGCTGCAAACCGTAGAGCATCAGCTGGCGAAAGCGGTGGCCAGCCGCGATTTAGCCAAACTGGATCTCGAACGCACGGTGATTCGCGCGCCGGCCGACGGCTGGGTGACCAACCTGAACGTCTACGCCGGCGAATTCATAACCCGCGGTTCGACCGCGGTCGCTTTGGTGAAACAAAATACCTTCTACGTGATGGCATACCTGGAAGAGACTAAGCTGGAAGGCGTGCGTCCGGGTTATCGCGCCGAAATCACTCCGCTCGGCAGTAGTAAGGTGATAAAAGGTACCGTTGACAGCGTTGCCGCGGGCGTGACTAACGCCAGTAGCAGCAGCGATACAAAAGGGATGGCCTCTGTTGACTCCAACCTTGAGTGGGTGCGTCTGGCGCAGCGCGTGCCGGTACGTATTCGTCTTGACCAGCAGCAGGGCAACCTCTGGCCGTCGGGCACCACCGCAACCGTCGTCATTACCGGTAAAGAAGATCGCGACGCCAGCCAGGCCAACTTCTTCCAGAAAGTCGCCATGCGCTTACGTGAGTTTGGTTAATCGCCATGGGGACCTATACCATTGCTCCCCGGCATCTCCGCTTTGCGATTAAGCTTGCATGCGCGGTGGTGCTGGCGCTGTTTGTCGGCTTTCATTTTCAGCTTGAGACGCCGCGCTGGGCCGTACTGACCGCGGCTATCGTGACCGCCGGCCCGGCATTTGCCGCCGGCGGTGAACCCTATTCCGGGGCGATTCGTTACCGTGGAATGTTGCGTATTGCCGGGACGTTTATCGGCTGTATTGCCGCGCTGGCGATCATTATCCTCATGATCCGCGCGCCGCTATTGATGATGCTGGTCTGCTGTCTCTGGGCCGGTTTCTGCACCTGGATCTCCTCGCTGGTGAAGGTGGAAAACTCCTACGCCTGGGGGCTGGCGGGTTATACGGCGCTGATTATCATCATCACCATTCATACCGACCCGATGCTGGCGCCGCAGTTTGCCGTTGAGCGCTGTAGCGAAATCGTCATCGGGATCGTCAGCGCCATCGTCGCTGACCTGCTATTTTCCCCGCGCTCCATCAAAAAAGAGATCGACCTCGAACTGGATAACCTGCTACTGGATCAGTATCGCCTGATGCAGCTTTGTGTCGCCCATGGCGATAGCGAGGTGGTGGACAAAGCCTGGGGAGCGCTGGTGCGCCGTACTGCCGCACTGGAAGGAATGCGCGGCAATCTGATCATGGAATCTTCGCGCTGGTCGAAGGTAAACCAGCGGCTAAAGGCGATCAACACGCTATCGCTGACGCTGATTACTCAGGCCTGCGAAACCTATCTGATCCAGAACTCACGCCCGGAGATGGTGACTGACGACTACCGCGAGCTGTTCGCTGAGCCAGTGGAAACGGTACAGGATGTGCATCAACAGCTTAAGCGTATGCGCCGCTTCCTGACATGGAAAGGTGAACACAATACGCCGGTCACTATTTATAGCTGGGTCGGCGCGGCGACGCGTTACCTGCTGCTCAAGCGCGGCGTGGTTGGCAACACCAAAATCAGCCGTATTGAAGATGAAGTTCTACGCGGCGAGACGGTGGTGAAGGTTGAGTCCGCCGAACGTCACCACGCGATGGTTAACTTCTGGCGAACCTCCATTTCCTGTATTCTCGGCACCCTGTTCTGGCTATGGACCGGCTGGACATCCGGTAGCGGGGCGATGGTCATGATTGCCGTGGTGACCGCGCTGGCGATGCGTCTGCCTAACCCGCGGATGGTGGCCTTAGACTTCCTCTATGGCACCCTTGCCGCTTTACCGCTCGGCGCGCTGTTCTTCCTTGTCGTCATGCCTGCGACGCAACAGAGCATGCTGCTATTGTGTATCAGCCTTGCCGCGATGGCGTTCTTTATCGGCATTGAGGTACAAAAGCGGCGGTTGGGATCGCTGGGGGCTTTAGCGAGCACCATCAACATTTTGGTGCTGGATAACCCGATGCAGTTCCAGTTTAGCCAGTTCCTCGATAGCGCCCTGGGGCAGATTGTCGGCTGTTTCCTCGCGCTGATGGTGATTCTGTTAGTGCGTGATAACTCGCAGGCACGCACCGGACGGGTGTTATTGAACCAGTTCGTCTCGGCGGCGGTCTCTTCGCTCACTACTAACAGCGCAAGGCGAAAAGAGAACCATTTGCCGGCGCTGTATCAACAGCTGTTTTTACTGCTGAACAAGTTTCCCGGCGATATCGCCCGCTTTCGGTTAGCGTTGACGCTGATTATCGCGCACCAGCGTCTACGCGATGCCCCGGTACCGGTAAACGAGGATCTGTCGGCCTTCCACCGCCAGCTGCGGCGAACCGCCGATCACGTTATCTCCGCCGGCAGCGACGATAAGCGCCGCCGTTACTTTACCCGTCTGCTGGAAGAGCTTGATGTTTATCAGGAAAAACTCCTTCACTGGCAGGCTTCGCCCCAGGTCACTGAACCGGTGCGACGGCTGGTGGATATGCTGAAAAAATATCAGCACGTGCTCACCAATAGCTAACCTGCGAACCGACGCCCCGGCGTCGGTTTTTTTATCGCTATACTTATTTGGTGTAGAGGGACAGAGCGGAAGGGGCGGCGGGCAATGACTATTTATACCTTTGATTTTGATGAAATAGCTGAGCAACAGGATTTCTATCGTGAGTTTTCCCGCGCCTTCGCGCTACCGGATAAGCAGGTGGATAACCTTGACGCGCTGTGGAGCGCGGTGACGGGAGGGCGCTTACCGTTCCCGCTGGAGATTGAATTTGTCCATCTGGATGAAAAACAGCGTCGTCGCTTTGGCGCGTTAATTTTGCTGTTCGATGAAGCGGAAGAGGAGCTGGAAGGACAACTACGTTTCAATGCCCGTTGGGCATAAAAAAGCCCCCGGCAGGCGGGGGCAAGTCGTCGGATAAGACGACGAGGGTTTATTTGTACAACTCAGCAGTCGCGTGCCAGCTGTCGCCGGTACGAGCTTCAATAATGCGGTAGCTGCTGGCGCCTTCTTTCTCGGCTTTAGCCGCGAGTTCCTGGCGCATATCCATTGGCGCGCTACCTACTTGCGATACAGAGATAGTGCCCATTGGTTGCAGGTTTTGTGCTTGATCGGCATTCACTTGCTGTACGGCTGCGCTTGCGCCGAAAGAGAGAACTGATGCCAGACCCAGGGATGCGATGATAATTGCGCTTTTCATAATCTTGACTCCAACCTTATGTGCAGCGGCGGGAGATTTCGTATGAACCCAGGCCGCTGAAGAGATACTGTTTCAGTTAATGACCGACAATCGTTAAAGCTTATTTATAAAGTTCAGCAGTGGCGTGCCAATGGTCGCCGGTGCGAGCTTCGATAATGCGATAAGAAGAAGCACCTTCTTCTTGTGCTTTTTTGTTCAGCATTTCATGCATATCCATCGGGGAAGAACCTACCGCGCCGATAGATACGGTGCCCAGTGACTGGCGGCTTTCCGCTTGAGTGCTGTTGATTGAATCAGCGGCGAAAGCGCCAAAGGACAGTACGGATAGCATGCTGAGTGCGGCTACAGTGGTTTTGATTTTCATGATGTTCACCTCGTCGAATTTTATTATTAGGGGGCTTTGTTTCGTGACCCTCATCACAAAATCAAGTATACACTAATCACCAAAAATATTAATACCATGCTAATTGTTTTCAGTGTAAATAATTTCCAAGAAATGTCGTTTTTATAACGTATAAGAATTAGAAATGTCATTCATGGGGTGAATGTCATAATTATTTATATTTAAATCAAATAGATATTGCGATTTGATCTTTTGTGCGCTTTAGCCGTTATCATTCGGTAAAGGAATGTATAGAGGTGGAAAACCACACTAAATGTTAAAAAAATGCTGCTTTATTTGAAGGTTTGGGGGATAGCATTTTGCGGGGAAGAACCCTCTGGCAGGAACCAGAGGGGGAGCGCTTAGAGTTCCTGTTCGAACAGGACCAGAATCGCGTCGTAGAGATCTTTAACGGAAAAACCGCGGGCAGGGGTGGTAAAGATAGTGTCATCCCCCGCGATACTACCCAGAATACCTTCGGCTTTGCCTAAGGAATCCAGCAGGCGTGCGATCAGCTGCGCCGCGCCGGGGCTGGTGTGAATCACCACCACCGCATCGTTATAATCGATGTCCAGTACCAGATTTTTCAGCGGGCTGGAGGTCGTCGGCACGCCGAGTTCGGCAGGCAAACAGTAGACCATTTCCATTTTGGCGTTACGCGTGCGAACGGCGCCAAACTTTGTCAACATGCGGGAAACTTTCGATTGGTTGATGTTCTCGAAACCTTCTTCCTGCAGCGCCTGAACGATTTCGCCTTGCGAGCTGAATTTTTCTTCTTTAAGCAGCGATTTAAACGCTTTAACCAGTTCTTCTTGTTTTGCCGAACTACGCATAAGTCACCCAGATTATGGTGGTAAAAACAACATCATTATGCATACAAGTGCATTTTTATGCAAATAATCCGCAAAGGAATAGCGTAAATAATGTTATGAAAGGCGCATATTTTAGCAAATAACCCTGATGAGGAACATGCCTGCATCACAGCGGGTAAATCGCTGTAAAAGTGAAATAAATGTTATGAAATTGATATTGTTTTGCCGAGCGAGCTGGGTGTATTGTAACCAATAGTCGATCCGGTACTACGGCTTTGCTGGATGGCCAGTCTCAGGAAGAAAAATGCGAATTTGCTGCATCATTGCGCGTACCCCGCATTCTTCAGCCATAATTATTGTAATTGTTCATCTTGTGAATTAAGGTCCAGGCGACGGAATAACGAAAGACTATATTAACCATAATAAGGAGTTTAGGATGAAAGTTGCAGTCCTCGGCGCCGCTGGTGGAATCGGCCAGGCGCTTGCCCTACTACTTAAGACCCAACTGCCTTCAGGTTCAGAGCTCTCGTTGTACGACATCGCTCCGGTTACGCCGGGCGTGGCGGTAGATCTAAGTCATATTCCCACAGATGTAAAAATCAAAGGTTTCTCCGGTGAAGATGCCACCCCGGCGCTGGAAGGCGCTGATGTGGTGCTGATTTCCGCCGGCGTCGCGCGTAAGCCCGGCATGGATCGTTCCGACTTATTTAATGTTAATGCCGGTATCGTTAAAAACCTGGTGCAGCAGATCGCAAAAACCTGTCCGCAGGCCTGCATCGGTATTATCACCAACCCGGTAAATACCACCGTCGCTATCGCCGCCGAAGTGCTGAAAAAAGCCGGTGTGTACGATAAAAACAAACTGTTTGGCGTTACCACCCTCGATATCATTCGTTCTAATACTTTTGTCGCCGAGCTGAAAGGCAAGTCGGCAACAGAGGTTGAAGTTCCGGTCATTGGCGGCCACTCTGGCGTCACTATTCTGCCTTTACTGTCGCAGATCCCTGGCGTCAGCTTTAGTGAGCAGGAAGTCGCGGATCTCACCAAACGTATTCAAAACGCCGGGACGGAAGTCGTGGAAGCGAAAGCGGGCGGCGGATCGGCGACGCTGTCGATGGGCCAGGCCGCTGCGCGTTTCGGGCTCTCACTGGTGCGTGCAATGCAGGGTGAAAAAGGCGTGGTTGAATGTGCCTATGTCGAAGGTGACGGCCAGTATGCCCGTTTCTTCTCGCAGCCGCTGCTGTTGGGCAAAAATGGCGTGGAAGAGCGCCAGTCCATCGGTAAACTTAGCGTTTTTGAACAGCAGGCGCTGGAAGGCATGCTGGATACGCTGAAGAAAGATATCGCCCTCGGCGAAGATTTCGTGAATAAGTAATGTCTACTTAGCAGAAAAGCCGGAACCGTCGTTCCGGCTTTTTTATCGCCTCATATCCCTGCCGAATGCGCCGCCTGGCGGCTAAATCTGCTAAAATCCCCGCGTCTTAAGCCCTAAGCAATGAGGACGTTGTGAAAAAGATCGAACGAAAGCAGACCAGGGACCACATTACGCAAATCATTCGCTATCAAATTCTGTCCGGAGCGATGAAAGCGGGAGATGAGCTGGCGCAGGAGAGTATTGCCGAGCAGCTAGGGCTTTCACGTATGCCGGTTAGAGAAGCGTTGCAGTCCCTTGAACAAGAGGGCTTTCTGGTGCGCTTGCCTAACCGCCATATGCAGGTATCAAAACTGGTGCCTGATGATGTTAGCCAAATTTTTCGCGTGATCGCGGTGATGGCTGCCGAATTGTTCACTCTGGTGCCGGCAAACCAGGGGGAATTGCTGCTCGGGCGCGCACAAGCGCTGGCGCAGCCTGGCGACAAAACTCGCGAACTGGAATTTCATCAGTTGCTGATTTCCTATCTTGATAACCGCTATCTGGCGAAGGCTTATCAGCAATTTTTGGATGGATATATCTCTTATGTCATCCTGTATCTGAAAGACGATAGCCAGGAATCGGCACTGATACTACATGAACTGGCCGGAGCCATTAGCCGCGGCGATGCGGGCAATATTGCTCAGGCAACACAGCGTTATTTCCTCATGCTTGCGGAAATTATGCGTCAACATATGAAGGATTGGGAAAGTGCAGAAGCCTAAATTAGGGAAAATTAAGCTTCTTTCGGCGAAAGAGCAGGTCGCGGCGGTATTACGCAAAGCGATTCTTTCGCGGGATTTAGTGGAAGGGCAGGAGATAACTCTCGAAGGCATTGCCCGTATGGTCGGCGTTTCCAGCATGCCGGTACGCGAAGCGTTTCAGATTTTAGCCGCCGATGGCCTGATTAAAGTCCGCCCCAATAAAGGCGCGGTGGTGTTGGGGATCAACGAGCAGACGATCCGCGAGCATTATGAAATTCGCGCGCTGCTGGAAAGCGAGGCGGTGGCGAAAGCTTCCCGTCCCGGCACGGATATTTCGCGCATTGCCCAGGTACACTACTCAGCGGAAAAAGCGCTGGCCGATAATAACTTCACTGAATATTCCGACCTGAACCAGGCTTTCCATATGGAGATCTGGAACGCCGCAGGCAACGAAAAAATGAAGATGCTGCTTTGTAATATGTGGAACGGACTGTCGATGGGGTACAAGGTGACCGAAGCGGAGTATGCCGCTATCTCCATCCACGAACATAAAGAGATTTTACAGGCACTTGAGCAGCATAATGAAGAGCTGGCGCGCCAGCGTATGCGCAAGCATATTATCCGCTCGATGGAGAACATGTTAACGCGCTACCTTCCTGATACCACCGCGTAACGCCAATTGCCTGTGGAGCAATTGCAGGCTTTTTTCTTATTGATCATCGTTATCAATCACTTCTTGTGACGATCTGCGCAGGATCTTGATGCAGATCGCACTGCGCGATCTTTCCTCAAAAACGCATTGACTTACTTTTTGTATGGGCATAATTTCTCCTTCGTCAATATTGGATACAATATCATATATCATTGATAGGGATAATTATAAATATGGAACCGATTACCATCACCTTATGTTTGCTGGTGTTCGCTATCGTCATGTTCGTCTGGGAGAAGGTGCCTTTGGCAGTGACTTCCATGGTGGTCTGCGTGGCGTTAGTACTCACCGGCGTGTTGGATCTAAAACAAGCTTTTGCTGGTTTTATCGACTCCAACGTCATTCTTTTTGTCGCCATGTTCGTCGTCGGCGGGGCGTTATTTGAAACCGGGATGGCCAATAAAGTCGGCGGGGTGATCACTCACTTTGCCAAAACCGAAAAACAGCTGATTTTCACCATCATGGTGGTGGTCGGCGTGATGTCGGGCTTTCTTTCCAACACCGGTACGGCGGCGGTGCTGATCCCGGTGGTGATTGGCGTCGCGGCGAAATCGGGTTTTGCCCGCTCTCGTTTACTGATGCCGCTGGTATTTGCCGCCGCGCTCGGCGGCAACCTGTCGTTGATTGGCGCGCCCGGCAACCTGATCGCGCAATCGGCGTTACAGAATATTGGTAGCGGCTTTGGCTTTTTTGAGTATGCGAAAGTGGGTTTACCGATGCTGCTCTGCGGCATCCTCTATTTCCTGACAATTGGCTATAAATTTCTGCCTGCTACCGGGAATAGCGACGAAGTCGGCGGCGTCGGCGAACAGCGTGATTACAGCGACGTTCCGCGCTGGAAACAGATCCTGTCGCTGGTGGTGCTGATCGCCACGATCCTCGGCATGATTTTTGAGAAACAGACCGGCATTAGCCTGACGGTTGCAGGCTGTATCGGTGCGTTGGTACTGGTGTTTACCGGCGTGCTGACGGAAAAGCAGGCTTACAAAGCGATTGATTCACAAACTATTTTCATTTTTGGCGGCACGCTGGCGCTGGCAAAAGCGCTGGAAATGACCGGCGCGGGCAAGCTGGTTGCCGATCATGTCATCGGCATGCTGGGCCAGAACTCTTCCCCGTTCATGTTGATGGTGGTGGTCTTTGTACTGTCCGTCATCATGACCAACTTTATGTCCAATACCGCTACCGTCGCGCTACTGGTACCGGTGAGTTTGTCGATAGCGGCCGGTATGGGCGCCGATCCGAAAGCGGTCCTGATGGCGACCGTTATCGGCAGTTCCTGCGCCTACGCGACGCCGATCGGTATGCCCGCCAACATGATGGTGCTCTCAGCCGGCGGCTATAAGTTTGTCGATTACGCCAAATCCGGCCTCCCTCTGATTATTGTTTCGACCATTGTCAGCCTCGTACTGCTGCCAATTCTTTTCCCTTTTCACCCGTAATTTACGGACGCTGTTCTGACTAAGGAGCCTTTATGAGCAAAAGCGAACAGATATCCCGAATGACCGATATTATGGCCAAATTCGTGGGATATACCGGCAAAGTATTGCCTGATGACGTCACTGCAAAACTGAAAGAGTTGCATAAAAAAGAGACCAGCCAGCTGGCTGACGTCATCTTTACTACCATGGTTGAAAACCAGCGTCTGGCCAAAGAGCTGGATCGTCCCTCTTGCCAGGACACCGGCGTGATTCAGTTTTTGGTTGAGTGCGGCGCCAACTTCCCGCTGATTGGCGAACTGGAAGCGCTGCTGCGCGAATCGGTGATTAAAGCCACCGTGGATTCTCCGCTGCGCCATAACAGCGTGGAGACCTTTGACGAATACAACACCGGTAAAAACGTGGGTAAAGGTACGCCGACGGTATTCTGGGAGATCGTCCCTGATTCCGACCAGTGCAGCATTTACACCTATATGGCCGGCGGCGGCTGCTCGCTGCCGGGTAAAGCGATGGTGCTAATGCCGGGCGCCGGTTACGAAGGCGTTACCCGTTTCGTACTGGATGTGATGACCAGCTATGGCCTGAACGCCTGTCCGCCGCTGCTGGTTGGCATTGGCGTCGCGACCTCCGTTGAAACCGCGGCGCTGCTGTCGAAGAAAGCGCTGATGCGCCCGGTGGGGTCGCGTAATGAGAATGAGCGCGCGACATCGCTGGAGAAAATGCTCGAAGACGGCATCAACAAAATTGGCCTTGGCCCGCAGGGGATGTCCGGTAACACCTCGGTGATGGGCGTCAATATCGAAAACACTGCGCGCCATCCTTCCACCATCGGCGTGGCGGTCAACGTTGGCTGCTGGTCGCACCGCAAAGGACATATCGTTTTCGATAAAGATTTGAATTACACCATTACGTCTCACACAGGAGTGGCTTTCTGATGACTAAAAAAATACTCACTACGCCAATTAAAGATGAAGATTTAGCTGATATTAAAGCGGGCGATATTATTTATCTCAATGGTCATATTGTTACCTGTCGTGATGTAGCTCACCGTCGTTTAATTGAAGGCGGTCGTGAATTACCGGTCAACGTTGCCGGCGGCGCGATATTACATGCCGGGCCCATTGTGCGGCCGATTAAAGGTACGGAAGATAAATTTGAAATGGTCTCCGTTGGGCCAACCACCAGTATGCGCATGGAGAAATTTGAAAAAGAATTTATTGCTAAGACCGGTGTGAAATTAATCGTTGGCAAAGGCGGTATGGGTAAGGGGACCGAAGAGGGCTGTGCCGAACATAAAGCGCTGCATTGCGTCTTCCCGGCCGGCTGCGCGGTGGTTGCCGCGGTCTGTGTGGAAGAAATTGAAGACGCCCAGTGGCGTGATTTGGGTATGCCGGAAACCTTATGGGTTTGCCGGGTGAAAGAATTCGGCCCACTTATTGTGTCGATCGATACCCACGGAAATAACCTGTTTGAGCAGAATAAGGTGATATTTAATCAGCGCAAAGAAATTGTCGCCGATGAAATCTGCCAGCACGTAAGTTTCATTAAATAATTCCCGGTTAAATATCTTGCGCAGTAATGGCGAGAATTAATTTCCGCGATAAAGAGGCTTCTGACTATGTGGTCTGGGGAAATCCACTCGGCTATCGCGGTTGTTCATCACGCCATTATTGCGCTCCTCCAAAGGCTATTTTATGACTGATGCCGTTCTGTTAGGCGAAGGCTTCACCCTGATGTTCCTCGGCATGGGCTTCGTGCTGGCGTTTCTGCTGCTGCTCATTTTCGCCATCCGGGGAATGTCTCTCGCCGTTACCCGTCTGTTCCCTGAGCC
>NZ_JBXUNG010000018.1:0-39536 GCF_057196925.1 Klebsiella sp. SYXHC3
ATCTCTCCCGGTGGCGCTGCGCTTACCGGGGCTACAGACCCCGTAGCCCGGAAAAGGTGCGCAGCACCGCCTCCGGGAAAGGCTCCTGCCTGCCGGCACCCTTCATTCACGCCCATGATGAGATGAACCCGGCCCCGAACCGATATTATTCAGGCAAGCCTTCCCTCGCCAGATACGGTAAACTAATGCTGATTTTGCATCAGGAAGCCACTATGAACCTCTCCCTCAAACCCTGGAATACCTTTGGCATTAGCCATTCTGCCAAAGCAATTGTACTTGCTGAAAATGAACAACAGTTGCTGGCTGCCTGGCAAGCCGCCGCTGCAGAACACCAACCTTGTCTGATCCTTGGAGAAGGAAGCAACGTTCTGTTCCTGAAAGACTATTCCGGCACGGTGATCATCAACCGCATCATGGGGATCGAGGTAAGCGAAACGTCTGAAGCCTGGCGTTTGCACGTTGGCGCCGGTGAAAACTGGCATCAACTGGTGCAATTTGCGCTGGAAAATGGAATGCCTGGGCTGGAAAATCTGGCTTTAATTCCTGGCTGCGCGGGATCTTCGCCAATTCAAAATATTGGTGCCTATGGCGTCGAACTGCAGCGAGTATGTGAATACGTAGACTGTATCGAACTCGAAACAGGTCGCAAGCAGCGCCTTTCTGCCGCAGAGTGCCGTTTCGGCTATCGCGACAGTATTTTCAAACATGAATATCAGGATCGTTACGCGATAGTGGCTGTTGGACTACGGTTGGAAAAAGCGTGGCGTCCCGTGTTGACCTACGGGGATTTAACCCGTCTCGATCCGCAAACTGTTACCCCACGCCAGGTATTCGATGCCGTTTGTCACATGCGTATGACCAAGTTACCGGATCCTAAAGTGAATGGTAATGCCGGTAGCTTCTTTAAGAACCCGGTCGTCAGTGCTCAGGTTGCTCAGGAATTGCTGGCTGCATTCCCTGGCGCGCCACATTATCCACAGGCTGACGGCAGCATTAAATTGGCGGCCGGTTGGCTTATCGATCAATGCCAGCTAAAAGGTAAAACTATCGGCGGGGCTGCCGTTCACCGTCAGCAGGCGTTGGTGCTGATCAACGATAACCAGGCGACCAGCGATGATGTCGTTGGGTTGGCACACTATGTCCGCCAGCAGGTAGGCGAGAAATTTAATGTTTGGCTCCAGCCTGAAGTGCGCTTCATCGCAGAGAACGGTGAAGTGAATGCGGAAGAGGTGATTGCATGAAAGATAATACCGTACCCCTGACGCTGATCTCTATTCTGGCGGATGGCGAGTTTCACTCTGGCGAACAGCTCGGCGAACGCCTGGGGATGAGCCGCGCGGCAATTAACAAGCATATGCAGACGCTCCGCGACTGGGGTGTTGATGTGTTTACCGTACCAGGGAAGGGCTATAGCCTCCCTGAACCGATTGAATTGCTGGATGAGCAAAAGATTGCCGGCCAGATTGAACAAGGTCGTATTACCGTGCTGCCGGTGATTGATTCCACCAACCAGTATTTGCTGGATCGTCTGGATGAACTGAAGTCAGGTGATGCCTGTGTCGCTGAATATCAGCAGGCTGGTCGTGGCCGCCGCGGGCGTAAGTGGTTCTCACCGTTTGGGGCCAATCTTTATCTCTCCATGTACTGGCGTCTGGAACAAGGCCCTGCTGCTGCGATTGGTTTGAGCCTGGTGATCGGTATTGTGATTGCAGAAGTACTGCAGAGCCTGGGGGCGGATAACGTTCGGGTCAAATGGCCGAATGATATTTATCTGCAGGACCGCAAGTTGTCCGGTATCCTGGTAGAACTGACAGGCAAAACCGGTGATGCCGCGCAAATCGTCAGCGGCGCTGGTATCAACCTCGTGATGCGCCGCGTTGAGTCTGACATTGTCAATCAGGGGTGGATCAGCCTCCAGGAGGCGGGAGTCTTCATTGACCGTAACACCCTGACGGCGCGTCTGGTGAAAGCATTACGTACCGGTTTGCAACTATTCGAACAGGAAGGTTTAACACCTTACCTGCCACGCTGGGAAAAACTGGATAACTTTATTAATCGGCCGGTGAAGCTGATTATTGGTGATAAGGAAATATTTGGTATTTCTCGCGGAATTGATGCGCAAGGGGCATTATTACTCGAGCAGGATGGGGTAATTAAACCATGGGTGGGAGGCGAGATATCGCTGCGTAGCGCTGAATAGAAAAAAGGGAGCTTGCGCTCCCTTTTTTATTTCCGTAGGCGAACTTGATCGACCGAATGATTTGCGCTTTTGGTCATAATCAAGCTGGCTCGCTCTCGGGTTGGTAATATATTTTCTTTTAAGTTCAGTAGGTTGATCTCATTCCATAATGAAGTGGCGATATTAACCGCTTCGTCTTTTGAGAGTTTTGCGTAATTATGGAAATAAGAATCCGGATCGGTAAAAGCGCCTTCACGGAATTTCAGGAAGCGGTTGATATACCAGTTTTTTAATAAGTCTTCCGGCGCATCGACATAAATAGAGAAGTCGACAAAGTCAGAGACAAATACATGATGCGGATCGTGCGGATAATCCATCCCGCTCTGCAGAACGTTCAAACCTTCCAGAATAAGAATATCCGGTTGAGCAACGGTTTTATCACCATCAGGAATAACATCATAAATGAGATGGGAATAGACCGGCGCGGTGGCATTTGGTACGCCAGATTTCAGGTCAGAAACAAACTTCACCAACCGATGCATATCATAGGACTGCGGGAAGCCCTTTTTCTTCATCAAGCCGCGTTCTTTTAACACCGAGTTAGGATGTAAGAAGCCATCGGTAGTTATCAGTTCAACATGACGATGTTCCGGCCAGCGGCTAAGCAGCGCTTGTAAAACACGCGCTGTAGTACTTTTACCAACCGCAACGCTACCTGCAATACTGATGATGTAAGGAATACGCTGGCCGTTGGTGCCAAGAAATTGCTCAAGCACCGCCTGGCGACGGAGGTTGGAACTGATATAGAAATTGAGCAAACGTGACAGCGGCAAATAGATCTCGGCGACTTCTTCCAGCGAAAGATCTTCGTTGATGCCTTTTAACCGCGCGATTTCTTCCTCTGTCAGCGTCATCGGAACGGAATCACGAAGTGCAGCCCATTGGTTGCGGTTAAATTGTAGATAGGGTGTCATTAACGTCTGCTCTTTTTTGCTCATAAGCATGTTCTTACTATCACCGAAAAAGAGGTAGCGGTGATGCTTCACACTAGTTAATCAGGACAATGGGCAGGAGGGTAACACCAGAATGCCGGGAATAATAAGAAAAAAACTCATCGAAGGGCGCTTTCTCATAGCAGCATCACAAGTGATGAATAAGTAGAAAGAGGGGAGAAAGCGAGTCTGCTATCTTTGCAGGTTAGCGATCGCGCCTGCTACCAGGATCTGCAGGTGAAAAAACCGTCATTCTTATATCTGACAGGCGCAGCGAAACAAATTCTGCGTTGAGGAATGCGCTTTTTTTGCACTCCATTGTTTGAAATTACACCGTTTTTTCGCGTAAGAGCACAAAATGTGAGCAAGAGAACGTTTTATGCAAATTTTTAGTTGCATGAACTCGCAGGTCTCCCTAGAATGCGCGCTACTTGATGCCGACTTAGCTCAGTAGGTAGAGCAACTGACTTGTAATCAGTAGGTCACCAGTTCGATTCCGGTAGTCGGCACCATAACAATTTGGGTGGGGTTCCCGAGCGGCCAAAGGGAGCAGACTGTAAATCTGCCGTCATCGACTTCGAAGGTTCGAATCCTTCCCCCACCACCACTTTCGGGCGACGCTTTGCGTAGCCGGAGTTGGTTGGGTAAACTAATCAGCTCAACATTAAAGAGAGCAATCTCTTTTTTGTTACAGAAAGAACTGGGTAGCCGAGTTTCAGGATGCGGGCATCGTATAATGGCTATTACCTCAGCCTTCCAAGCTGATGATGCGGGTTCGATTCCCGCTGCCCGCTCCAGACGTGCTGATATGGCTCAGTTGGTAGAGCGCACCCTTGGTAAGGGTGAGGTCCCCAGTTCGACTCTGGGTATCAGCACCACTTCTTTATCTCTCCTTCCCTGTTTCTCTCTGTTTATTGCATTCAACAAGTCGGGCATGTTGCCTGGTTGATGTGGTGATATCACCGATTTATCCGTGTCTTAGAGGGACAATCGATGTCTAAAGAAAAGTTTGAACGTACAAAACCGCACGTTAACGTCGGTACTATCGGCCACGTTGACCATGGTAAAACAACGCTGACCGCTGCAATCACTACCGTACTGGCTAAAACCTACGGCGGTGCTGCTCGCGCATTCGATCAGATCGATAACGCGCCGGAAGAAAAAGCTCGTGGTATCACCATCAACACTTCCCACGTTGAATATGACACCCCGACTCGCCACTACGCGCACGTAGACTGCCCGGGCCACGCCGACTATGTTAAAAACATGATCACCGGTGCTGCTCAGATGGATGGCGCGATCCTGGTTGTTGCTGCGACTGACGGCCCGATGCCGCAGACTCGTGAGCACATCCTGCTGGGTCGTCAGGTAGGCGTTCCGTACATCATCGTGTTCCTGAACAAATGCGACATGGTTGATGACGAAGAGCTGCTGGAACTGGTTGAGATGGAAGTTCGTGAACTGCTGTCTCAGTACGATTTCCCGGGCGACGACACTCCGATCGTTCGTGGTTCTGCTCTGAAAGCGCTGGAAGGCGACGCAGAGTGGGAAGCGAAAATCATCGAACTGGCTGGCTTCCTGGATTCTTACATCCCGGAACCAGAGCGTGCGATTGACAAGCCGTTCCTGCTGCCGATCGAAGACGTATTCTCCATCTCCGGTCGTGGTACCGTTGTTACCGGTCGTGTAGAGCGCGGTATCATCAAAGTTGGTGAAGAAGTTGAAATCGTTGGTATCAAAGACACCGCGAAAACCACCTGTACTGGCGTTGAAATGTTCCGCAAACTGCTGGACGAAGGCCGTGCTGGTGAGAACGTAGGCGTTCTGCTGCGTGGTATCAAACGTGAAGAAATCGAACGTGGTCAGGTACTGGCTAAGCCGGGCAGCATCAAGCCGCACACCAAGTTCGAATCTGAAGTGTACATCCTGTCCAAAGACGAAGGCGGCCGTCATACTCCGTTCTTCAAAGGCTACCGTCCGCAGTTCTACTTCCGTACTACTGACGTGACTGGTACCATCGAACTGCCGGAAGGCGTAGAGATGGTAATGCCGGGCGACAACATCAAAATGGTTGTTACCCTGATCCACCCGATCGCGATGGACGATGGTCTGCGTTTCGCAATCCGTGAAGGCGGCCGTACCGTTGGCGCGGGCGTGGTTGCTAAAGTTCTCGGCTAATCGCTGATAACATTTGACGCAATGCGCAATAAAAGGGCATCATTTGATGCCCTTTTTGCACGCTTTCACACCAGAACCTGGCTCATCAGTGATTTTTTTTGTCATAATCATTGCTGAGACAGGCTCTGAAGAGGGCGTAAAGTCCGAAACGCAGCAGAGCATTTCGGTTTGGTCGCCTCGCATTTAATGCGGGGCGAAGATGTTTGTCTGAATTCTTGTGACAGGTTGGTTTATGAGTGCGAATACCGAAGCTCAAGGGAGCGGGCGCGGCCTGGAAGCGTTGAAGTGGGTTATCGTTGCCGTGCTGCTGATTGTAGCCATCGTAGGCAACTTCCTTTATCGCGACATTATGCTGGCGATCCGTGCGCTGGCTGTGGTGATTCTTATCGCTGCTGCCGGTGGCGTCGCTCTGTTAACGACAAAAGGTAAGGCGACAGTCGCTTTCGCCCGCGAAGCGAGAACCGAAGTCCGCAAAGTGATCTGGCCGACCCGCCAGGAAACGCTGCACACCACGCTGATTGTTGCTGCCGTAACTGCAGTAATGTCACTGATCCTGTGGGGACTGGATGGTATTCTGGTTCGCCTGGTATCCTTTATCACTGGCCTGAGGTTCTGAGATGTCTGAAGCTCCTAAAAAGCGCTGGTACGTCGTTCAGGCGTTTTCCGGTTTTGAAGGTCGCGTAGCTACGTCGCTGCGTGAACATATCAAATTACACAACATGGAAGAGTTGTTTGGCGAAGTCATGGTTCCGACCGAAGAAGTGGTTGAAATCCGTGGCGGCCAGCGTCGCAAAAGCGAACGCAAATTCTTCCCAGGCTACGTTCTGGTTCAGATGGTCATGAACGACGCGAGCTGGCACCTGGTGCGCAGCGTCCCGCGCGTGATGGGCTTCATCGGCGGTACTTCCGACCGTCCGGCGCCGATCAGCGACAAAGAAGTCGATGCCATCATGAACCGTCTGCAGCAGGTTGGCGATAAGCCGCGTCCGAAAACGCTGTTTGAGCCGGGCGAAATGGTTCGCGTCAACGATGGTCCGTTTGCTGACTTTAACGGCGTTGTTGAAGAAGTGGACTACGAGAAGTCTCGCCTGAAAGTTTCCGTTTCTATCTTCGGTCGTGCGACTCCGGTAGAACTGGACTTCGGCCAGGTTGAGAAGGCGTAAGCCGGCGATCAAAAAAGCAGCAATTTAATCGTTGCATAGGGCGCGAAATTGGAATACAATTTCGCGCCTTTTGTTTTTATGGGCCTGGCCCGTAAAACGATGTTTAATCACGGGGAGCTTCTCTGAAGCGTTAATACCCAATTCGAGGATTTAAGAATGGCTAAGAAAGTACAAGCCTACGTCAAGCTGCAGGTTGCAGCTGGTATGGCAAACCCGAGTCCGCCGGTTGGTCCAGCACTGGGTCAGCAGGGCGTTAACATCATGGAATTCTGCAAAGCGTTCAACGCAAAAACCGAATCCATGGAAAAAGGTCTGCCAATCCCGGTTGTTATCACCGTTTACGCTGACCGTTCTTTCACTTTCGTTACCAAAACTCCGCCGGCAGCAGTTCTGCTGAAAAAAGCGGCTGGTATCAAGTCCGGCTCTGGTAAGCCGAACAAAGATAAAGTTGGTAAAATTTCCCGCGCTCAGCTGCAGGAAATCGCGCAGACCAAAGCTGCCGACATGACTGGTGCCGACATTGAAGCGATGACTCGCTCCATCGAAGGTACTGCACGTTCCATGGGCCTGGTAGTGGAGGACTAAGAAATGGCTAAACTGACCAAGCGCATGTCCGTGATTCGTGAGAAAGTTGATGCAACTAAACAGTATGACATCAACGAAGCCATCTCTCTGCTGAAAGAACTGGCGACCGCTAAGTTCGTTGAAAGCGTTGACGTTGCTGTAAACCTGGGCATCGATGCTCGTAAATCTGACCAGAACGTACGTGGTGCAACTGTACTGCCGCACGGTACTGGCCGTTCTGTTCGCGTTGCCGTATTTGCACAGGGCCCGAACGCTGAAGCTGCTAAAGCTGCAGGCGCCGAGCTGGTAGGTATGGAAGATCTGGCTGACCAGATCAAGAAAGGCGAAATGAACTTTGACGTTGTTATTGCTTCCCCGGATGCAATGCGCGTTGTTGGCCAGCTGGGCCAGGTTCTGGGCCCGCGCGGCCTGATGCCAAACCCGAAAGTTGGTACCGTAACTCCTAACGTTGCTGAAGCGGTTAAGAACGCGAAAGCAGGTCAGGTTCGTTATCGTAACGACAAAAACGGCATCATCCACACCACCATCGGTAAAGTGGACTTTGACGCTGACAAACTGAAAGAAAACCTGGAAGCTCTGCTGGTTGCGCTGAAAAAAGCAAAACCGACTCAGGCTAAAGGCGTGTACATCAAGAAAGTTAGCATCTCCACCACCATGGGTGCAGGTGTTGCAGTAGATCAGGCTGGCCTGAACGCTTCTGCAAACTAATGCCTTTACGTGGGCGGTGATTTTGTCTACAATCTTACCCCCACGTTTGCTAACGAAAGTTAGCGGCTAACAGATTTGTTCGTTGGAGCCTGGCCTATCCAGGCCTCCGTCGAAGACCGCAGGTGTTTCGTAAGAAACTTAATCCCCTGCGTAGACGGTGACAGAACGCTAAGATTATTTTTTGGATACTCTGGCTTGTTTCTGCTCACCGTATTAAGACGCTCTATTCGTTGAATAGAGTGAAGTGAGTTCCAGAGCATAAGCTCTGGCAAACATCCAGGAGCAAAGCTAATGGCTTTAAATCTTCAAGACAAACAAGCGATTGTTGCTGAAGTCAGCGAAGTAGCCAAAGGCGCGCTGTCTGCAGTAGTTGCGGATTCCCGTGGCGTAACTGTAGATAAAATGACTGAACTGCGTAAAGCAGGTCGTGAAGCTGGCGTTTACATGCGTGTTGTTCGTAACACCCTGCTGCGCCGCGTCGTTGAAGGTACTCCGTTCGAGTGCCTGAAAGACACGTTTGTTGGTCCGACCCTGATTGCATACTCTATGGAACACCCGGGCGCTGCTGCTCGTCTGTTCAAAGAGTTCGCGAAAGCGAATGCAAAATTTGAGGTCAAAGCCGCTGCCTTTGAAGGTGAGCTGATCCCGGCGTCGCAAATCGACCGCCTGGCAACTCTGCCGACCTACGAAGAAGCAATTGCACGCCTGATGGCAACCATGAAAGAAGCTTCGGCTGGCAAACTGGTTCGTACTCTGGCTGCTGTACGCGATGCGAAAGAAGCTGCTTAATCGCAGTTATCTTTGTAAAGCACTCGCTTACGTATAAACTTATTCTGATATTCAGGAACAATTTAAATGTCTATCACTAAAGATCAAATCATTGAAGCAGTATCCGCTATGTCCGTAATGGACGTTGTTGAGCTGATCTCTGCAATGGAAGAAAAATTCGGTGTTTCCGCTGCTGCTGCTGT
The DNA here is from genome assembly GCF_057196925.1 of Klebsiella sp. SYXHC3. NCBI lineage: Bacteria > Pseudomonadati > Pseudomonadota > Gammaproteobacteria > Enterobacterales > Enterobacteriaceae > Klebsiella > Klebsiella sp. SYXHC3. The sequence goes on from NZ_JBXUNG010000018.1 coordinate 8,777, forward strand.
AGCTGTAGCTGCTGGCCCGGCTGAAGCTGCTGAAGAAAAAACTGAATTCGACGTAATTCTGAAAGCTGCTGGCGCTAACAAAGTTGCTGTTATCAAAGCAGTACGTGGCGCGACTGGCCTGGGTCTGAAAGAAGCTAAAGACCTGGTAGAATCTGCACCGGCTGCACTGAAAGAAGGCATCAGCAAAGACGACGCTGAAGCTCTGAAAAAATCTCTGGAAGAAGCTGGCGCTGAAGTTGAAGTTAAATAAGCCAACCCTTCCGGTTGCAGCCTGAGAAATTAGGCTGAGGCTGGTGACTTTTTAGTCACCAGCCTTTTTGCGCTGTAAGGCGCCAGTAGCATTTCACACTGTTTGACTGCTGGTTTGCCTCACAATGCTTGTTTCTATCGACGACTTAATATACTGCGACAGGTTAGGGTTCCTGGGCTGTGTAAATCGCAATGAAATGGTTTAAGCGTGATAGCAACAGGCATTGCGGAAAGTGTTCCATTTTCCGGTCAACAAAATAGTGTTGCATAAAAAACTGCCCTTTCCGGGCAGATGGGTCGACTTGTCAGCGAGCTGAGGAACCCTATGGTTTACTCCTATACCGAGAAAAAACGTATTCGTAAGGATTTTGGTAAACGTCCACAAGTTCTGGATGTGCCTTATCTCCTTTCTATCCAGCTTGACTCGTTCCAGAAGTTTATCGAGCAAGATCCTGAAGGGCAGTATGGTCTGGAAGCAGCCTTCCGTTCCGTATTCCCGATTCAGAGCTACAGCGGTAATTCAGAGCTGCAGTACGTCAGCTACCGTCTGGGCGAACCTGTTTTTGATGTTAAAGAATGTCAGATCCGTGGCGTGACGTATTCCGCACCGCTGCGCGTAAAACTGCGTCTGGTGATCTACGAGCGCGAAGCGCCGGAAGGCACCGTTAAAGACATTAAAGAACAAGAAGTCTACATGGGCGAAATCCCGCTCATGACCGACAACGGTACCTTCGTTATCAACGGTACCGAGCGTGTTATCGTTTCTCAGCTGCACCGTAGCCCGGGCGTCTTCTTTGACAGTGACAAAGGTAAGACTCACTCTTCCGGTAAGGTCCTGTATAACGCACGTATCATCCCTTACCGTGGTTCCTGGCTGGACTTCGAATTCGACCCGAAAGACAACCTGTTCGTTCGTATCGACCGTCGTCGTAAACTGCCTGCAACCATCATTCTGCGCGCGCTGAATTACACCACTGAGCAGATCCTTGACCTGTTCTTCGAGAAAGTGGTCTTTGAAATTCGCGACAACAAGCTGCAGATGGAGCTGGTACCGGAGCGTCTGCGCGGTGAAACCGCCTCCTTCGATATCGAAGCCAACGGTAAAGTGTACGTTGAGAAAGGCCGTCGTATTACCGCGCGCCATATTCGCCAGCTGGAAAAAGACGATATCAAACATATCGAAGTTCCGGTTGAGTACATCGCGGGTAAAGTTGCTTCTAAAGACTACATCGACGAAGCGACCGGCGAACTGATCTGCCCGGCGAACATGGAGCTGAGCCTGGATCTGCTGGCTAAACTGAGCCAGTCCGGCCACAAGCGTATCGAAACGCTGTTCACCAACGATCTGGACCACGGTCCGTACATTTCTGAAACTGTACGCGTCGACCCGACCAACGATCGTCTGAGCGCGCTGGTAGAAATCTACCGCATGATGCGCCCGGGTGAGCCGCCGACTCGTGAAGCGGCTGAAAGCCTGTTTGAGAACCTGTTCTTCTCCGAAGACCGCTACGATCTGTCCGCGGTTGGTCGTATGAAGTTCAACCGTTCTCTGCTGCGCGACGAAATCGAAGGTTCCGGTATCCTGAGCAAAGACGACATCATCGAAGTGATGAAGAAGCTCATCGATATCCGTAACGGTAAAGGCGAAGTCGATGATATCGACCACCTCGGCAACCGTCGTATCCGTTCCGTTGGCGAAATGGCGGAAAACCAGTTCCGCGTTGGCCTGGTGCGTGTAGAGCGTGCGGTTAAAGAGCGTCTGTCTCTGGGCGATCTGGATACCCTGATGCCTCAGGATATGATCAACGCCAAGCCGATTTCCGCAGCAGTGAAAGAGTTCTTTGGTTCCAGCCAGCTGTCCCAGTTTATGGACCAGAACAACCCGCTGTCTGAGATTACGCACAAACGTCGTATCTCCGCACTCGGCCCAGGCGGTCTGACCCGTGAACGCGCAGGCTTCGAAGTTCGAGACGTACACCCGACTCACTACGGTCGCGTATGTCCAATCGAAACGCCTGAAGGTCCGAACATCGGTCTGATCAACTCCCTGTCCGTGTACGCACAGACTAACGAATACGGTTTCCTTGAGACCCCGTACCGTAAAGTGACCGACGGTGTTGTTACCGACGAAATTCATTACCTGTCTGCTATCGAAGAAGGTAACTACGTCATTGCTCAGGCGAACTCCAACCTGGATGACGAAGGCCACTTTGTTGAAGATCTGGTTACCTGCCGTAGTAAAGGCGAATCCAGCTTGTTCAGCCGCGACCAGGTTGACTACATGGACGTATCCACCCAGCAGGTGGTATCCGTCGGTGCGTCCCTGATCCCGTTCCTGGAACACGATGACGCCAACCGTGCATTGATGGGTGCGAACATGCAACGTCAGGCGGTTCCGACTCTGCGCGCTGATAAGCCGCTGGTTGGTACCGGTATGGAACGTGCTGTTGCCGTCGACTCCGGTGTTACTGCGGTAGCTAAACGTGGCGGTACCGTTCAGTACGTGGATGCTTCCCGTATCGTTATCAAAGTTAACGAAGACGAGATGTACCCGGGCGAAGCAGGTATCGACATCTATAACCTGACCAAGTACACCCGTTCTAACCAGAACACCTGCATCAACCAGATGCCTTGCGTGTCCCTGGGCGAACCAATTGAACGCGGCGACGTCCTGGCCGACGGCCCGTCCACCGACCTCGGTGAACTGGCGCTGGGTCAGAACATGCGCGTAGCGTTCATGCCGTGGAACGGCTACAACTTCGAAGACTCCATCCTCGTATCCGAGCGTGTTGTCCAGGAAGACCGTTTCACCACCATCCACATTCAGGAACTGGCGTGCGTGTCCCGTGACACCAAGCTGGGGCCGGAAGAGATCACCGCTGACATCCCGAACGTGGGTGAAGCTGCGCTCTCCAAACTGGATGAATCCGGTATCGTTTATATCGGTGCGGAAGTGACCGGCGGCGACATTCTGGTTGGTAAGGTAACGCCGAAAGGTGAAACCCAGCTGACTCCGGAAGAGAAACTGCTGCGCGCGATCTTCGGTGAGAAAGCGTCTGACGTTAAAGACTCTTCTCTGCGCGTACCGAACGGTGTCTCTGGTACCGTTATCGACGTTCAGGTCTTTACCCGTGACGGCGTAGAAAAAGACAAGCGTGCGCTTGAAATCGAAGAGATGCAGCTGAAGCAGGCTAAAAAAGACCTGTCTGAAGAACTGCAGATCCTCGAAGCTGGTCTGTTCAGCCGTATTTACGCTGTGCTGGTTGCCGGTGGCGTTGAAGCTGACAAGCTCGACAAACTGCCTCGCGATCGCTGGCTGGAACTGGGCCTGACCGACGAAGAGAAACAAAATCAGCTGGAGCAACTGGCTGAGCAGTATGACGAACTGAAACACGAGTTCGAGAAAAAACTCGAAGCGAAACGCCGTAAAATCACCCAAGGCGACGATCTGGCACCGGGCGTGCTGAAGATTGTTAAGGTATACCTGGCCGTTAAACGCCGTATCCAGCCTGGTGATAAGATGGCAGGTCGTCACGGTAACAAGGGTGTTATCTCTAAGATCAACCCGATCGAAGATATGCCGCACGATGCTAACGGTACGCCGGTAGATATCGTACTGAACCCGCTGGGCGTACCGTCTCGTATGAACATCGGTCAGATCCTGGAAACTCACCTGGGTATGGCTGCGAAAGGCATCGGCGATAAGATCAACGCCATGCTGAAACAGCAGCAAGAAGTCGCGAAACTGCGCGAATTCATCCAGCGTGCTTACGATCTGGGCGCTGACGTTCGCCAGAAAGTTGACCTGAATACCTTCAGCGATGAAGAAGTTCTGCGTCTGGCTGAAAACCTGCGTAAAGGCATGCCGATCGCAACGCCGGTATTCGACGGTGCGAAAGAAGCTGAAATCAAAGAGCTGCTGCAGCTGGGTGACCTGCCGACTTCCGGTCAGATCACTCTGTTTGACGGCCGCACCGGTGAACAGTTCGAACGTCCGGTAACCGTAGGTTACATGTACATGCTGAAACTGAACCACCTGGTCGACGACAAAATGCACGCTCGTTCCACCGGTTCTTACAGCCTGGTTACTCAGCAGCCGCTGGGTGGTAAGGCGCAGTTCGGTGGTCAGCGCTTCGGTGAGATGGAAGTGTGGGCGCTGGAAGCATACGGCGCGGCCTACACCCTGCAGGAAATGCTCACCGTTAAGTCTGATGACGTGAACGGTCGTACCAAGATGTATAAAAACATCGTGGACGGCAACCACCAGATGGAACCGGGCATGCCGGAATCCTTCAACGTACTGTTGAAAGAAATCCGCTCGCTGGGCATCAACATCGAACTGGAAGACGAGTAACTCTCGCTCAAACAGGTCACTGGTGCCGGGGTAAAACCCGGCGCCAGATTGTGCTAACTCCGACGGGAGCAAATCCGTGAAAGACTTATTAAAGTTTCTGAAAGCGCAAACTAAAACCGAAGAGTTTGATGCGATCAAAATTGCTCTGGCATCGCCAGACATGATCCGTTCATGGTCTTTCGGTGAAGTTAAAAAGCCGGAAACCATTAACTACCGTACGTTCAAGCCAGAACGTGACGGTCTGTTCTGCGCTCGTATTTTCGGGCCAGTAAAAGACTATGAGTGCCTGTGCGGTAAGTACAAGCGCCTGAAACACCGTGGTGTTATCTGTGAGAAGTGCGGCGTTGAAGTGACCCAGACCAAAGTGCGTCGTGAGCGCATGGGCCACATCGAGCTGGCGTCTCCGACTGCCCACATCTGGTTCCTGAAGTCTCTGCCGTCCCGTATCGGCCTGCTGCTGGATATGCCGCTGCGTGATATCGAACGCGTACTGTACTTTGAATCTTATGTTGTTATCGAAGGTGGCATGACCAACCTCGAACGCAACCAGATTCTGACTGAAGAGCAGTACCTGGACGCGCTGGAAGAGTTCGGTGACGAATTCGACGCGAAGATGGGCGCCGAAGCTATTCAGGCCCTGCTGAAAAGCATGGATCTGGAGCAAGAGTGCGAGCAGCTGCGTGAAGAGCTGAACGAAACCAACTCTGAAACCAAGCGTAAAAAGCTGACCAAGCGCATTAAGCTGCTGGAAGCCTTCGTTCAGTCTGGCAACAAGCCGGAGTGGATGATCCTGACCGTTCTGCCGGTTCTGCCGCCAGATCTGCGTCCGCTGGTTCCGCTGGATGGCGGTCGTTTTGCGACTTCTGACCTGAACGATCTGTATCGTCGCGTCATTAACCGTAACAACCGTCTGAAACGTCTGCTGGATCTGGCTGCGCCGGACATCATCGTACGCAACGAAAAACGTATGCTGCAGGAAGCGGTCGACGCCCTGCTGGATAACGGTCGTCGCGGTCGTGCGATCACCGGTTCCAACAAACGTCCTCTGAAATCTTTGGCCGATATGATCAAAGGTAAACAGGGTCGTTTCCGTCAGAACCTGCTCGGTAAGCGTGTTGACTACTCCGGTCGTTCTGTAATCACCGTAGGTCCATACCTGCGTCTGCATCAGTGCGGTCTGCCGAAGAAAATGGCGCTGGAGCTGTTCAAACCGTTCATCTACGGCAAGCTGGAACTGCGTGGCCTGGCCACCACCATCAAAGCCGCTAAGAAAATGGTTGAGCGCGAAGAAGCTGTCGTTTGGGATATCCTGGACGAAGTTATCCGCGAACACCCGGTACTGCTGAACCGTGCGCCAACACTGCACCGTTTGGGTATCCAGGCGTTTGAACCGGTTCTGATCGAAGGTAAAGCCATTCAGCTGCACCCGCTGGTTTGTGCGGCATATAACGCCGACTTCGATGGTGACCAGATGGCTGTTCACGTACCGCTGACGCTGGAAGCCCAGCTGGAAGCGCGTGCGCTGATGATGTCTACCAACAACATCCTGTCCCCGGCGAACGGCGAACCAATCATCGTTCCGTCTCAGGACGTTGTACTGGGTCTGTACTACATGACCCGTGACTGTGTTAACGCCAAAGGCGAAGGCATGGTGCTGACTGGCCCGAAAGAAGCGGAGCGTATTTATCGCGCCGGTCTGGCCTCTCTGCATGCGCGCGTTAAAGTGCGTATCACCGAATACGAAAAAGACGACAATGGTGAATTCGTCGCGAAGACCAGCCTGAAAGACACGACCATCGGCCGTGCCATTCTGTGGATGATCGTGCCGAAAGGTCTGCCGTTCTCTATCGTGAACCAGGCGCTCGGTAAGAAAGCGATCTCTAAGATGCTGAACACCTGTTACCGTATTCTGGGTCTGAAACCGACCGTTATTTTTGCGGACCAGACGATGTACACCGGCTTTGCTTATGCAGCGCGCTCAGGTGCATCCGTTGGTATCGATGACATGGTCATCCCGGAGAAAAAATACGAAATCATCAGCGAAGCGGAAGCTGAAGTTGCTGAGATTCAGGAACAGTTCCAGTCTGGTCTGGTTACTGCGGGCGAACGCTACAACAAAGTTATCGATATCTGGGCTGCGGCGAACGATCGTGTATCCAAAGCGATGATGGATAACCTGCAAACCGAAACCGTGATTAACCGTGACGGTCAGGAAGAGCAGCAGGTTTCCTTCAACAGCATCTACATGATGGCCGACTCCGGTGCGCGTGGTTCTGCGGCACAGATTCGTCAGCTGGCTGGTATGCGTGGTCTGATGGCGAAGCCGGATGGCTCCATCATCGAAACGCCGATCACCGCGAACTTCCGTGAAGGTCTGAACGTACTCCAGTACTTCATCTCCACCCACGGTGCTCGTAAAGGTCTGGCGGATACCGCACTGAAGACTGCGAACTCCGGTTACCTGACTCGTCGTCTGGTTGACGTTGCGCAGGACCTGGTTGTCACTGAAGACGACTGTGGCACCCTGGAAGGCATCACCATGACGCCGGTTATCGAAGGTGGCGACGTTAAAGAGCCGCTGCGCGATCGCGTATTGGGTCGTGTGACTGCTGAAGACGTTCTGAAGCCGGGTACCGCGGACATCCTGGTTCCACGCAACACGCTGCTGCACGAGCACTGGTGTGACCTGCTGGAAGAGAACTCCGTTGACTCCGTCAAAGTTCGTTCCGTTGTATCCTGTGACACCGACTTTGGTGTATGTGCGCACTGCTACGGTCGTGACCTGGCGCGTGGCCACCTCATCAACAAAGGTGAGGCTATCGGCGTTATTGCGGCACAGTCCATCGGTGAGCCGGGTACACAGCTGACGATGCGTACGTTCCACATCGGTGGTGCGGCATCTCGTGCGGCTGCTGAATCCAGCATCCAGGTGAAAAACAAAGGTAGCATCCGTCTGAGCAATGCGAAGTCGGTTGTGAACTCCAGCGGTAAACTGGTTATCACCTCGCGTAACACCGAACTGAAGCTGATCGACGAATTCGGTCGTACCAAAGAAAGCTATAAAGTGCCTTACGGCTCCGTTATGGCTAAAGGCGACGGCGAACAGGTTGCTGGCGGTGAAACCGTTGCAAACTGGGATCCGCATACCATGCCGGTTATCACCGAAGTGAGTGGTTTCGTCCGCTTCACTGACATGATCGACGGCCAGACCATTACTCGTCAGACCGACGAGCTGACCGGTCTGTCTTCGCTGGTGGTTCTGGATTCCGCGGAACGTACCTCCGGTGGTAAAGATCTGCGTCCGGCGCTGAAAATTGTTGATGCTCAGGGCAACGACGTTCTGATCCCAGGCACCGATATGCCTGCTCAGTACTTCCTGCCGGGTAAAGCGATTGTTCAGCTGGAAGATGGCGTACAGATCAGCTCTGGTGACACCCTGGCGCGTGTTCCGCAGGAATCTGGCGGTACCAAGGATATCACCGGTGGTCTGCCGCGCGTTGCGGACCTGTTCGAAGCACGTCGTCCGAAAGAGCCGGCAATCCTGGCTGAAATCAGCGGCATCATTTCCTTCGGTAAAGAAACCAAAGGGAAACGTCGTCTGGTTATCACCCCGGTAGACGGTAGCGAACCGTACGAAGAGATGATTCCGAAATGGCGTCAGCTGAACGTGTTCGAAGGTGAACGTGTAGAACGTGGTGACGTGGTTTCCGACGGTCCGGAAGCGCCGCACGACATTCTGCGTCTTCGTGGCGTACACGCGGTAACGCGTTACATCACCAACGAAGTGCAGGACGTTTATCGTCTGCAAGGCGTTAAGATTAACGATAAGCACATTGAAGTTATCGTTCGTCAGATGCTGCGTAAAGCGACCATCGAAAGTGCTGGTAGCTCCGACTTCCTCGAAGGTGAGCAGGTTGAATACTCCCGCGTTAAGATCGCTAACCGCGAGCTTGAAGCGAATGGCAAAGTTGCGGCAACCTATTCCCGCGACCTGCTGGGTATCACCAAAGCGTCTCTGGCAACCGAGTCCTTCATCTCCGCGGCATCGTTCCAGGAGACCACTCGCGTGCTGACCGAAGCAGCCGTTGCGGGCAAACGCGACGAACTGCGCGGTCTGAAAGAGAACGTCATCGTGGGTCGTCTGATCCCGGCAGGTACCGGTTATGCGTACCACCAGGATCGTATGCGCCGTCGCGCAGCGGGCGAACAGCCAGCTGCGCCGCAGGTGAGCGTAGAAGAAGCCTCTGCCAACCTGGCAGAGCTGCTGAACGCAGGCCTGGGCGGTTCTGACAACGATTAATCGTTGATTCGCTAAGCGCTTAAAAGCCAGTCAGGTTTCCTGACTGGCTTTTTTATTACCTGTCGATTTATCTCACCTAAAATAAATTACATTTATTTAATGTAATTGCCGCAATTAATTAGCAAATTAAACATGTCTGATAATTATCTATTTGCTATTTCTTTATGCCATCACTAATCGATGGATAAAAATTCTACATGTATCAAAAAATAGGCGCCGCAAACGCTATATAGTCAAAACACTCAAAGAATCATGTGATTACTTTTCCCCATCCTTTTCGGTTTACCGCAACTGAGGGGGTCACTGCGCCTGTTAAAAGGCAATGGAGGTGGTGAGCAAAATAAAAATAAGGCGGAGAGTATTGTCGTTATTAATGGATAGCTTCTGGGGGATGCATGGAATTTGCTATACAGCTCATCATTATCTTAATTTGTCTGTTCTACGGCGCGAAAAAGGGTGGCATTGCGCTCGGCCTTTTAGGCGGCATTGGCTTAGTTATCTTAGTTTTTGTCTTTCATCTTAAACCAGGAAAACCACCGGTTGATGTCATGCTGGTGATTATCGCGGTGGTGGCCGCCTCGGCGACGCTACAGGCATCCGGCGGTTTAGACGTGATGCTGCAGATTGCCGAGAAGCTCCTGCGGCGCAACCCCAAATACGTTTCTATCGTTGCGCCATTCGTCACCTGTACGCTGACGATCCTGTGCGGTACCGGCCACGTGGTGTATACGATCCTGCCAATTATTTACGACGTAGCTATCAAAAATAATATTCGCCCGGAGCGGCCGATGGCGGCGAGCTCGATTGGCGCTCAGATGGGGATCATTGCCAGTCCGGTTTCGGTGGCGGTGGTCTCGCTGGTGGCGATGCTCGGGAATTTTACCTTTAACGGTAAGCACCTTGAGTTTCTCGATCTACTGGCGATAACCATTCCGTCAACGCTACTGGGGATTTTGGCGATTGGCATCTTCAGCTGGTTCCGCGGTAAGGACCTTGATAAAGACGAGACCTTCCAGGCGTTTATTGCAGTACCGGAAAACCGTCATTATGTTTATGGCGATACGGCCACGCTATTGGATAAAAAGCTGCCGACCAGCAACTGGATCGCGATGTGGATCTTCCTTGCCTCAATCGCCGTAGTGGCGCTGCTTGGCGCGTTTTCCGAACTGCGCCCGGCGTTCGATGGTAAGCCTCTCTCAATGGTACTGGTGATCCAGATGTTCATGCTGCTCTCCGGGGCGCTTATCATCATCATTACCAAAACTAACCCGGCGTCGATTTCTAAAAATGAGGTTTTCCGCTCGGGGATGATCGCTATCGTCGCGGTGTACGGCATTGCATGGATGGCGGAAACCATGTTTGGCGCGCACATGACCGAGATTAAAGGCGTGCTCGGAGAGATGGTGAAGGAGTACCCGTGGCCTACGCTATCGTGCTGTTATTGGTATCTAAGTTCGTCAACTCTCAGGCGGCGGCGCTGGCGGCGATTGTCCCGGTAGCGCTGGCGATCGGCGTTGACCCGGCCTATATCGTGGCTTCCGCGCCCGCCTGCTACGGCTATTACATCCTGCCGACTTACCCAAGCGATCTGGCGGCGATTCAGTTTGACCGTTCAGGCACGACCCATATTGGCCGCTTCGTCATAAACCATAGCTTTATCCTGCCGGGATTAATTGGCGTGAGCGTTTCTTGCGTCTTTGGCTGGGTGTTCGCAGCGATGTACGGTTTTCTGTAAGTGAGACAGGCGCCGCTGGCGGCGCCTGATAAATCAGCGGGATTATTGTGCGGGCGGCAGGCGGCGATACAGTTCGATCATATCGGTTGCTAAATCCTGAATCACCATCGCGTTCATTAGATGATCCTGGGAATGCACGGTAATCAGGTTCACCGGCAGCTTGCCGCTGCCTTCGTCCAGGCCAATAAGCTGGGTCTGGATTTTATGCGCATGCTTCACGAATTCGTGGGAGTCGGCCATAGCCTGTTCGGCGGCGGCGAAATCGCCTTTACGCGCCTGCTGCAGGGCGGTGAGGGCAGAACTGCGTGCGGAGCCGGCGTTGACCAGCAGCTCCATGATAATCGTCTCTAAATCTTCCATGCCTTACTCCATCAGCTTCAGGGCTTTATCCAGAACGGCATCGCCTTTCATCATGCCGTAATCCATCATGTCAATAACGGCGACCTTTTTACCGACCGGGTCGGCTAGCGCCTGTAGTTTCGCCTGCTCGTACTTCACCTGTGGGCCGAGCAGGATAATATCCGCCGCGGCCAGGTTATCTTTGAACTCCGCTACCGGCACAGCTTTGATCGAGACTTCGATGCCTTTCTTTTGCGCGGCCTCTTTCATGCGTTGCACCAGCATGCTGGTGGACATTCCTGCGGCACAGCATAAAACGATATTCTTCATAGTTTCATCGCCCTTATGTATGTTCCTTGATGCATCATCTTTATCGTGGGCGGCGGCGCGGCACAACCGCTTCACCATGATTGTGTGTAAAACATCACAAAAAATGAAACCGGTTTCAATTTTGCAGCGGCCGAGATAAAAAAGCCCGCAAAAGCGGGCTATCAGGGAGTTGTGCTCAGGCGCGAACGATTCGATTCTTGCCCTGCTGTTTGGCCTTATACAACGCTTCATCCACGCTAACGACCAGTTTTTCCAGCGGCTCCATATTCCATTCCCCGAGGCCGGCGCTAAAGGTGACGGTTAATCCTTCTTCGCGCCAGGTTCGGCTGGCAACGTTAAGGCGCCAGCTCTCCAGAATGGTGAGCGCGTTGTCGATATGTTCGGCAGGGAAGATAACGGCAAACTCTTCGCCGCCGTAGCGGTAAAGCGAGATCTCCTGCGGCTGCAGGATCTGTATCCCTTCACGCGCGACGTTGCGCAGCACGATGTCACCATTGAGGTGGCCCCAGGTATCATTAATTGATTTAAAGTTGTCGATATCGACCAACGCGAGGGCGAAAGGCTGGTGATCGTTCATCAGGGCGGCGATATCGCTGTCGAAGGCGCGGCGATTTTTGCAGCCGGTTAGCGCATCGATGGTGGCCTGGCGGACATAGGTGAGCTCACGCTGTTTATTGCTCTCGATCGCTTTGCTGAGCATGGCTTCCAGCCGCGGCGCGCGTTTGACGTCGCCGGTCTTAATGGCGTTAATGATGTTCATCAGTACGGTACGCGAAGCGTGGCGCAGATACAGCCCGAACAGGACGATGACAATGGCGGCGAGGGCGAACCCCCAGGCGACAATATCGGTTTCATAGCGCGTCAGGTCATCAAGGGTGGCATCGGTGACGCGGAAAATAACGAACCAGTCAGGGTTGGTAAAGGAATAGTAGTAGTACCAGGCCTTATGTTCCTCATCATAAAGTTGGCCTTCCGCGCTGGTCATTTTGTCCATCAGTTCCGCGCTAACGTAGGTTTTAAATAGCGCGCCGGTATCGGGATGGATAACCACTTTGCCGTCGCGTTGCACGACAAAAAACTCGCCCTGTACCGGCGAGACAATCTGCCGTAACGCGTAGCCCATTGAGGTCAGATCCATATGAAATGCCAGACTACCTTTGAGCCTTCCCTGCGGTGAAATGACAGGCCGGTAGACGGTAACGGTAGGGTGGTGGGTGAAGTAGTCAAGGTAAGGAGTGGTATAGAGGCTGAAGGTACTGGCTTCCGCCTGGCGAATAAACCAGGGGCGCGTTTTTGGATCAAACGTGCGGCTCTCATCGCCTTCCATCACTTCGGGGGCGCGCAGATAATGACCAAGAGTATCGGCAAGCGAAATGGAGGAGACCGTCGGCATCAGCTCCTGCAGACGCATCAAATCGTCCAGACCCTTTTGCGGATTGAGATTTACGGCGCTATTGAGCGCATCGTCGCGGGCAAAGTATTTCGTCGCGCGCGCCAGAATGTAGTCATTTTCGCGCAGCAGCGATTCGGTGTAGTTCACCGCAAGGTTATGGGTGAAGTTGCGGTTAATATGGTGATAATCTTCAAGAAAGTTTTTCTTCTGCGTCGCGGTAACAAAGATTGCGATTAGTAAAAAACTGAGCAAAATCCCCGCAAACCCCACTACGATTGGCGTAGTAAAAGAGAGCTTTCTGTTGTGGCGTGCCATAAGTTGTTAATCGTCCGGGATTTATAAACCGTGGGTTTAGACGCAGGTTAAGCCAGCATGCCTGCTTAGCGAATCCTGTAACTATCGCTAAATTATAACGCTGAGTGCGCTCATCATCGTGATTAATATTTAATAGCAATATGTTTGCGGCAGTGCGGACGGTAGAGGCAGGGCGAAGAGAGGAAAGAAAAGCTCGCCCTGGTCAGCGTCCGCTGCTGACCAGGGCAGAATAGAAAAACGGCGGCAGTTCGGCGAGCCTCCGTTTTTCATCTCTCGTGCAGGCACGCAAAATAATCAGCTGCTTGCAGCATGCTTCATGATGATTGCGAGGCGCGTCCCAGCCAGCTATCCCAGTCTTTCCATACCGGCTGCAGGCCACGGGCGGCAAGCGCGCTGGCGACCTCTTCAGGGCGGCGATCGTCGTGTGGCGCAAATTGCTCAAGCTCCGGATGATCGTCGGCGTAGCCGCCGGGCTGGGTTTTGGAGAACGCGCTGACGTTGTTAATCGCCAGCGGGATCACCCGGTCGCGGAACCACGGTGATTCACGGGTCGAGAGCGACAGCTCAACCTCCGGCGCCAGCAGGCGGAAGGCGCAAATGGTCTGCACCAGCTGACGTTCGTCCATCAGCGAGGCTGGCGCAATCCCTCCGGCACAAGGGCGTAAACGCGGGAAGGAGATAGAGTAACGGCTGCGCCAGTAGCGCTGCTGTAGCCACAGCAGATGCTCGGCGACCATAAAGCAGTCCACCCGCCAGCTGTCGGAAAGACCAATGAGCGCGCCGAGGCCGATCTTGTCGATCCCCGCTTCGCCCAGGCGATCCGGCGTATCAAGGCGCCAGAAGAAATCCTGCTTTTTACCTTTCAAGTGGTGCTGGGCATACATGCCTTCATGGTAGGTCTCCTGGTAGACCATCACCCCATCAAGCCCCAGCGTTTTTAGTTCGGCATACTCTTCGGTCGCCAGCGGCTGCACTTCCATATGCAGCGAGGCAAACTGGCGGCGGATGGATGGCAGATGCTGGCGGAAATAATCCATTCCGACCTTACTCTGATGTTCGCCGGTGACCAGTAACAAATGCTCAAAGCCTAAATCGCGGATTGCGGCGCATTCGCGGGCAATCTCTGCTTCATCCAGCGTCTTGCGCTTAATGCGATTACTCATTGAGAAGCCGCAGTAGGTACAGTCGTTGGCGCACAGGTTGGACAAATACAACGGTACGTAAAAGCTGACGGTGTTGCCGAAGCGCTGCCGGGTGAGGCGCTGTGCGCGCTGGGCCAGCGGTTCAAGGTAATCGGCCGCGGCAGGAGAGAGCAGAGCCATCATGTCATCGCGGGTGAGCTGCTTTGCCGCCAGCGCTCGTTCGACGTCGGCGGCGGTTTTGCTGTTGATGCGCAGGCGGATGTCATCCCACTCCAGCTGCCGCCAGCGATCGCTAAAAGTTTTCATGCCAGCGCCTCCAGAAAGCCGGTCAGCGGGCTGGTGGCCTGCGCCTGAGTACTGCGTGCGCCCGGTCCGGCCTGACGCGCCAGTAATCCGGCATCGACCGCCATGCGGAAGGCGCGAGCCATGGCGACAGGATCGTCGGCGACGGCAATGGCGGTATTGACCAGCACCGCATCAGCGCCCATCTCCAGCGCCTGCGCCGCGTGGCTCGGTACGCCGATCCCGGCATCAACCACCACCGGTACCGTCGCCTGTTCGATAATAATCTCCAGCATAGCCCTGGTTTCCAGCCCCTGGTTGGAGCCTATCGGCGCGCCCAGCGGCATCACCGCCGCGCAGCCAGCCTCTTCCAGCCGTTTGCACAGGACCGGGTCGGCGCCGCAATAGGGCAGGACGACAAAACCTTCGCGCACCAGCAATTCCGCCGCCTTCAGGGTTTCAATGGGGTCAGGCAGCAGCCAGCGGGCGTCCGGGTGGATCTCCAGTTTCAACCAGTGGGTGCCTAAGGCTTCCCGCGCCAGGCGGGCGGCAAATACCGCTTCTTCCGCCGTCTTGGCGCCTGAGGTATTCGGCAGCAGGTTAACGCCCGCCGCCAACAGCGGCGCGAGAATCGCGTCATTGTTCTGGCGTAAATCGACGCGCTTCATCGCCAGCGTCACCAGCTGGCTTCCCGAGGCGCGAATCGCCTCGACCATCACCTCCGGGGCGGCAAATTTGCCGGTTCCGGTAAAAAGGTGGGATTCAAAAGTCTTATCAGCAATACGTAACATGTCAGCCTCCGGCGATAACCTGAAAAAGCAGGACCCGATCGCCTTCCTGCAAGAGATGATCTTCCCACCGTTCGCGTGGCAGGATGTGTTGATTGAGCGCCAGCGCAACGCCCGGCTGGAGCTGTTCCAGTTGGCTGAGCAGGGCGCTTACGCTGAGGTTGTCCGCGCACTCCAGCGGTTCGTCGTTAAACCAGACTTGCATCATGGCCTCCGCATACCGGGCAGCCCTGGGCCTTTTGCAGCGCAAGGTTGCGCCAGTTGCTGGTGCGGGCATCAAACAGCCGTAGCGTGTTGCGCGGCGTCGCCATGCCGCTAAGGAGCTTTATGGCCTCCAGCGCCTGCAGCGTCCCCATCATGCCGACGACCGGACCGACGATTCCCGCGGTGCGGCAGTTACGTTGCGGTTCGGCGGTGTCCGGCCACAGGCAGCGATAGCAGCCCTGCGCCCAGGGCGGCGTCAGCACCATCAACTGGCCGCCGAAGCCGACGGCGCTGGCGGTCACCAGCGGCGTCTCAAGGGCGACGCAGGCGGCGTTAATCGCCTGGCGGGCGATCATGTTATCGGTACAGTCCAGCACCACGTCGGCTTTCGCCACTTCAGCGCGCAGCGCCTCGCCGCTTAAACGCTGCTGTAGCGCCACGAGGCGGATTTGCGGATTGAGTTGGTTGAGCCGCGTCTTTGCCGCCGCGGCTTTTGGCTGGTCGATATCGTCGCTGGTGAACAGAATTTGCCGCTGCAGGTTGCTGAGATGCACCGCGTCGTCATCGGCCAGCGTCAGCGTCCCGACGCCGGCCCCCGCCAGATATAGCGCCGCCGGCGAACCTAAGCCGCCCAGGCCAATAATCAGCGCCCGGCTGGCTAACAGTTTCTGCTGTCCCTCAATGGCGATATCTTCCAGCAGCAACTGGCGGCTATAGCGCATGAAATCGTGATCATTCATCGCCTGCTCCCGCCAGCGCTAACAGTTGTGCAGTGGCATCCCGCCAGTCTGCTGCCTGGGTAATGGCGCTGACGACCGCGATGCTGCCAACGCCGGTGGCCAGTACGCCCGGTGCTTTTTCCAGACTGATGCCGCCTATCGCTACCGTCGGATAATCGGCCAGCCGCTGAATATGCCCGGCAAGCTGTTCGAGGCCCTGCGGCGCCGAAGGCATCTGTTTGGTTTGTGTCGGGAAGACGTGTCCCAGTGCGATGTAGGAAGGGCGCGCCGCCAGCGCGACGTCAATTTCCATGTCGTCGTGAGTGGAGACGCCAAGGCGCAGTCCGGCTTTACGGATGGCGCTCAGGTCGGTGGTTTCCAGGTCCTCTTGACCCAGATGTACGCCATACGCCCGGTGCTTAATCGCCAGTTGCCAGTAATCATTGATAAACAGACGCGCGCGATAGCGGCGGCCAAGCGCGATGGCGGCGATAACATCATCCTCTACGTCGCTGTCGCGCTGGTCCTTGATCCGCAATTGAATAGTGCGTACGCCGGCTTCCAGCAGGCGCTCATTCCACGCCACGCTATCGACAACCGGATAAAGCCCGAGACGAAACGGTACGGGCGGAAAGTCAGGCTGGTACATCAGGCATTTTCCTTTTTCAGGTAGATTTCACCGCCGCGGGCGCGGAAGTTATTCGACATATCGGCCATGCCGGCTTCGATATTTTGCTTCGCGGCGTAGTCGCGGACCTCCTGCGTGATCTTCATCGAACAGAATTTCGGCCCGCACATGGAGCAGAAGTGGGCGACCTTGCCGGATTCCTGCGGTAAGGTTTCATCGTGATAGGCCCGCGCGGTAAAGGGATCGAGCGCGAGGTTGAACTGGTCTTCCCAGCGGAATTCGAAACGCGCTTTTGACATCGCGTTGTCGCGGATCTGCGCCCCGGGGTGGCCTTTAGCGAGGTCGGCGGCGTGGGCGGCGATTTTGTAGGTAATCAGCCCCTGTTTTACATCCTCTTTGTTGGGCAAGCCGAGATGTTCTTTTGGCGTGACGTAGCACAGCATGGCGCAGCCAAACCAGCCAATCATTGCCGCGCCGATACCGGAAGTGAAATGATCATAGCCCGGCGCGATGTCGGTGGTGAGCGGCCCCAGCGTGTAGAACGGCGCTTCGTGGCAGTGGTCCAGCTCTTCGGTCATATTGCGGCGAATCATCTGCATCGGCACGTGGCCGGGGCCTTCAATCATCACCTGAACGTCATACTCCCAGGCGATTTTAGTCAGCTCGCCCAGCGTATACAGCTCGGCGAACTGAGCCTCGTCGTTGGCATCCTGAATCGAGCCGGGGCGCAGACCATCGCCGAGGGACAGCGACACGTCATAGGCGGCGCAGATTTCACAGATTTCGCGGAAGTGCTGGTAGAGGAAGTTTTCCTGATGATGCGACAGGCACCACTTGGCCATGATCGAACCGCCGCGCGAGACGATCCCGGTCAGCCGCTTCGCGGTCATCGGCACGTAACGCAGCAGCACCCCGGCGTGAATCGTGAAGTAGTCGACGCCCTGTTCGGCCTGTTCCAGCAGGGTATCGCGGAAGGCTTCCCAGGTCAGGTTCTCGGCAATGCCGTTGACCTTCTCCAGCGCCTGGTAAATCGGGACGGTACCAATCGGCACCGGGCTGTTGCGCAGGATCCATTCGCGGGTCTCGTGGATATAGCGGCCGGTGGAGAGGTCCATTACCGTGTCGGCGCCCCAGCGGGTTGACCAGACCAGCTTCTCGACCTCTTCTTCAATGGAAGAGGTCACCGCCGAGTTGCCGATATTGGCATTCACTTTCACCAGGAAGTTGCGGCCGATAATCATCGGCTCGGATTCCGGGTGGTTGATATTGGCCGGGATGATGGCTCGCCCGGCAGCGACTTCATCGCGGACGAACTCGGCGGTAATGTTGTCCGGCAGGCGGGCGCCAAAGCTTTCTCCGGCATGCTGCTGGCGCAGCACCTCGCTGCGGATACGCTCGCGGCCCATGTTTTCGCGAATGGCGATGAATTCCATCTCCGGGGTGACAATCCCCTGGCGGGCATAGTGTAGTTGCGTCACGCATTTGCCAGCGACGGCGCGTTTAGGCGTCAGCAGGCCGCCGAAGCGCAGTTCATCAAGGCCATCGTCGGCCAGCCGCGCTTTAGTGTAAGCCGAGCTGCGTTCGTTGAGCGGCGCGCAGTCGTTACGCGCGTCGATCCACGGTTGGCGTAGTTTTGCCAGCCCCTGGCGGACATCGATGTTGATCTCCGGGTCGCCGTATGGCCCGGAGGTGTCGTACACCGGTATCGGTTCGTTGGCTTCGTACTGGGGGTTATCGTTATCACCGCCGATGAGCGTCGGGCTGAGCTGAATTTCACGCATCGGGACACGGATATCAGCCTGTGAGCCTTGAATGTAGATGCGGCGAGAATTAGGAAAAGCGGTACCTTCCAGCGTATCAATGAATCGCTGCGCGTGTTCGCGTTGTTCCCGGCGGGTCAGTTTGGTAGTAGACATAGCGCATTCCAGTTACAAAAAAGGAGATGGCTTGTCAGACGACGGATGGAGTAACAGATGCGACCAGCCCGGAACGGGCAGGTGCGACCAGCAGTTTACTCTTGTTCCCTTCGCAGGTATTAGCCTGATCAGGTTCCGCGGATCCCGAATAAACGGTCTCAGCCTTTTCCACTTCAGCGTTCGCGTGGAAAATAGGCACTCCGACAAGATGAAATCCCTCCGCAGAGGGATAATGTATGTAAATTACTCGTTAACGGTTCACAACTCAAGCGGTCGGCGCGATATTGTCGCCAACGTTGTCTTTCTGATCGTGAGCGACGACCAGCGCCAGCAGCTTGTCCTCAAGCGCGAAGCGCGCCTCCAGCGATTCGCCGATATCTGACAGCGCCTGCTGAAATTCGAGATAGTTATCATGATCGATGGCGTTTTCGAGGCAGGTATCGTAGTAGTCCATCATCTGCTGGGTATTGGCTTCCAGCTGCGGGTAGATTTTGGTAGCGGCTAAAAGAGGGGTACTCCCTTCCATTTCTCCGATAATACGTTCATAAATATTAAAATGACCGGATGAGAGGTAATCCACCAGGCTTTGGCAAAAGTCATCCAGCGCCTTTTCATTAAGCCGCATAAAGGACTCTTTGCCGGGTTTCAGGCCAACCAGGTTGTAGTAAGCCACGAGCAAATGCTTACGCACAAGCAGCCAGCGATCGACCAGTTTGTTATTGCCTCCAACACGTTCCGTCAGGTTTTCCAGCTGGTTTAACATGATTGACTCCGCAAGATTAAAAATAACGTTGCTCAGCAAATGTAAATATAATGTTAAAAGTGCCAGTAAAACGAAGGTAGCGCAATAGATATGGATCGTATTATTGAAAAATTAGATCGCGGCTGGTGGATCGTCAGTCACGAACAAAAATTATGGCTTCCCGCAGGGGAATTACCACATGGCGAAGCGGTAAATTTTGATCTTGTCGGTGAACGCGCGCTACATCTCGGCGAGTGGCAAGGCGAAGCGGTGTGGCTGGTGCGTCAGGATCGTCGCCGTGATATGGGATCGCTGCGCCAGGTATTGGATCAGGATCCTGGGCTTTTCCAGTTAGCAGGGCGCGGGATCCAGTTGGCCGAGTTTTATCGATCGCATAAATTCTGCGGCTACTGCGGCCACCCGATGCATGTCAGTAAAACCGAGTGGGCGATGCTGTGCGGCCACTGCCGCGAGCGCTATTATCCGCAAATTGCCCCCTGCATTATCGTCGCCATTCGTCGCGACGATTCAATTCTGCTGGCGCAGCATACCCGCCATCGTAATGGTGTCCATACGGTGTTGGCCGGGTTTGTCGAAGTGGGTGAAACCCTTGAGCAGGCGGTCGCCCGCGAAGTGATGGAAGAGAGCGGCATTAAGGTGAAAAACCTGCGCTATGTGACCTCCCAACCGTGGCCCTTCCCGCAATCATTGATGACCGCCTTTATGGCTGAATACGATAGCGGCGATATTGTCGTGGATAAGAAAGAGCTGCTGAGCGCAGAGTGGTATCGCTATGACGATTTGCCGCTACTGCCGCCGCCGGGCACGGTGGCGCGACGCCTGATCGAAGATACGGTGGCGATGTGTCGGGCAGAGTACGAGTGACATGTTACACTGGGCGCATCAACGCTAAAGGAATGTAAAAATGACCGAACTGAAAAACGATCGTTACCTGCGTGCGCTGCTGCGCCAGCCGGTTGATGTCACCCCGGTGTGGATGATGCGCCAGGCGGGCCGCTATCTCCCGGAATACAAAGCCACCCGCGCGCAAGCGGGCGATTTCATGTCGCTGTGTAAAAATGCCGAGCTGGCCTGCGAAGTAACGCTACAGCCGCTGCGCCGTTACCCGCTGGATGCGGCGATCCTCTTTTCGGACATCCTGACGATTCCGGATGCGATGGGGCTGGGGCTATACTTTGAAGCTGGCGAAGGCCCGCGCTTCACCTCGCCGGTGAAATGCAAAGCCGACGTCGACAAACTGCCGGTGCCGGACCCGGAACAAGAATTAGGCTACGTGATGAACGCCGTGCGCACCATTCGCCGTGAACTGAAAGGCGAAGTACCGCTGATTGGTTTTTCCGGCAGCCCGTGGACGCTGGCGACCTATATGGTCGAAGGCGGCAGCAGCAAAGCCTTTACCGTCATCAAAAAGATGATGTACGCCGAACCGCAGGCGCTGCACGCGCTGCTGGATAAGCTGGCGAAAAGCGTCACCCTGTATCTGAACGCGCAGATCAAAGCGGGCGCGCAGTCGGTGATGATTTTCGACACCTGGGGTGGCGTGTTGACCGGCCGCGACTATCAGCAGTTCTCGCTCTACTACATGCATAAAATCGTCGATGGCCTGCTGCGGGAAAACGAAGGCCGTCGCGTACCGGTAACGCTGTTCACCAAAGGCGGCGGACAATGGCTGGAAGCGATGGCGGAGACCGGCTGCGATGCGCTGGGTCTCGACTGGACCACCGATATTGCCGATGCTCGCCGTCGCGTAGGCCACAAAGTGGCGCTGCAGGGCAATATGGACCCGTCGATGCTTTATGCCCCTGCCGCCCGCATTGAAGACGAAGTGGCGAACATTCTCGCCGGCTTCGGCCAGGGCGAAGGCCATGTCTTTAACCTTGGCCACGGCATCCATCAGGACGTCGACCCACAGCATGCAGGAGTCTTTGTTGAGGCGGTGCATCGTCTCTCCGCGCAATATCACCAATAGGAGATAAGCATGATGGATTTAGCTGCGCTACGGACCCAACAGCAATCTTTAGCCGCGTCGGTAGAACGTGCGGACCGATTGGATCGCGACCCGCCGGTGCTGATCGGCGGCGCCGATGTGGGGTTTGAGCAGGAGGGGGAAATTACCCGGGCTGCGATGGTGCTGCTAACTTATCCGGGGCTTGAGCTGGTGGAGTACCAGGTGGCGCGCGTCGCCACCACGATGCCGTACATCCCCGGCTTCCTCTCCTTTCGCGAGACCCCCGCGCTGCTGGCGGCGTGGCAACAGCTATCGCAAAAGCCCGATCTGTTGTTCGTCGACGGGCACGGTATTTCACATCCCCGGCGGCTTGGCGTCGCCAGCCATTTTGGCCTGATGGTTGATGTGCCAACGATTGGCGTAGCGAAAAAACGTTTATGCGGCAAGTTTGAACCGCTTGGCGCCGAGCCCGGCGCGCTGGCGCCATTAATCGACAAAGGCGATCAGCTGGCCTGGGTCTGGCGCAGCAAAGCACGCTGCAACCCGCTGTTTATCAGTACCGGCCACCGCGTGGGTATCGATAGCGCGTTAATGTGGGTGGAACGTTGTATGCAGGGCTATCGTCTACCCGAGCCGACGCGCTGGGCCGATGCCGTGGCATCCCGTCGGCCTTCCTTTGTGCGTTGGCAAGCAAATCACGGCTGATTCAGGTACACTGCGCCTAATTTCTGACTTCGAGAATTCATCATGTTACAAAACCCGATTCACCTGCGCCTGGAGAAACTGGAGAGCTGGCAGCACGTCACCTTTATGGCCTGCCTGTGCGAGCGTATGTACCCCAACTACGCCATGTTCTGCAAGCAAACCGAGTTCGGCGACGGCCAGTTATATCGTCGTATCCTTGACCTGATCTGGGAAACGCTGACGGTAAAAGATGCGAAGGTGAATTTCGATAGTCAGCTGGAAAAGCTGGAAGAAGCGATTCCGTCCGCGGATGACTACGACATGTACGGCGTCTATCCGGCTATCGATGCCTGCGTCGCGCTGAGCGAATTAATCCACTCACGCCTGAGCGGTGAAACGCTGGAACATGCTATCGAGGTCAGTAAGACTTCCATTACTACCGTCGCGATGCTGGAAATGACTCAGGAAGGTCGCGAAATGACCGATGAAGAGCTCAGAGCCAACCCGGCGGTTGAACAAGAATGGGACATTCAGTGGGAGATTTTCCGCCTGTTGGCCGACTGCGAAGAACGCGATATTGAACTGATTAAAGGGCTGCGTGCAGACCTGCGAGAGGCCGGCGAGAGCAATATTGGTATAAATTTTCAGCAATGAGACCACAAAACGTGATTTACCGCCTGAATTGTAGCGTCTGAAGACTTCCATTCCGCCCCCTGTCTGGTCTACATTTGGGGGGCGAAAAAAAGTGGCTATCGGTGCGTGTATGCAGGAGAGTGCTTTTCTGGCATTTCCGTCGCACTCGATGCTTAGCAAGCGATAAACACATTGTAAGGATAACTTATGAACAAGACTCAACTGATTGATGTAATTGCGGACAAAGCTGACCTGTCTAAAGCACAGGCAAAAGCTGCCCTGGAATCCACCCTGGCTGCAATTACCGAGTCTCTGAAAGAAGGTGATGCTGTTCAACTGGTTGGTTTCGGTACCTTCAAAGTGAACCACCGTGCTGAGCGTACTGGCCGCAACCCGCAGACCGGTAAAGAAATCAAAATCGCTGCAGCTAACGTGCCAGCATTTGTTTCTGGCAAAGCGCTGAAAGACGCAGTCAAGTAAGACCGCGTGGCAGTGTCCAGTTTTAACGAAGGGGCTTTTAAGCCCCTTTTGTCTAACTGGCGTCGCACGCTGACGCTGGCAGGTGCGCTATTGCTCACTGCCTGCAGCCACGATTCTTCTCTTCCTCCTTTCACCGCCAGCGGCTACGCCGACAACCAGGGCGCGATGCGTATCTGGCGCAAAGATGCCGGCGATGAAGTGCACCTGCTTGCCGCCTTTAGTCCGTGGAACCGCGGCGACACCTCAACCAGCGAGTACCGCTGGCAGGATGGCCAACTAACGCTTATTGAGCTCAACGTATACGGTAAACCGCCGGAACATATTCGCGCCCGCTTTGACGCCCAGGGCGAGCTGAGCTTTATGCAGCGGGAAGTCGACGGGCAGAAGCAGCAGCTTTCCAGCGACCAGGTTGCGCTGTACCGCTACCGCGCACAGCAAATCCGTGAAACCAGCGATGCATTGCGTCAGGGACGGGTAGTTTTACGCCAGGGGCGCTGGCATGCCGATCGTACCGTGACTACCTGTGAAGGCCAGACCGTGAAGCCTGACCTTGATGAGCGGGCATTAGCGCATATTGAACGCCGCCAGAATCACTCCTCCGTAGAAGTGAGCGTGGCGTGGCTGGAAGCACCGGAAGGCGCTCAGCTGCTGCTGGTGGCTAACGAAAACTTCTGTACCTGGCAGCCGAACGAAAAATCGTTCTGAGTTTTACCAGTGGTTCATGCCCATATGACCACCGCCATTACCGCGGCAGCCGCCGTAACCCATACCCGCGCCGCGAGGAACGCCTGCTTCCGCAAGGGCGATATCAAATTTTACCCGCTGCTGATCCAGCTGCTGGCTTAATGTTTCCATTTCCTTCGCCACGGCCTCAATTTTTCCGCTTTCTGGTTTTGGCGCAGTAAGCAGCGCATTGTACTCGTAGCGTTTGGACTGTAACTGCTGGCGCAGGGCGCTGGTTTGCGCATAGTAATTGTCATGTAGCTTCTGCACGGTCGCTTGCTGTTCCTGGGTGAGCTGGCTGTAACCCTGCGCGCCCATCCCGTTATTGTAGCCCCAGTGATGTCCGGCCCAGGCCGCGTGACTGCCAAAGGTCAGAGCGGCAAGCGCCGCGAAGATGAGGGATAAAGTCGGTTTCCGTTTCATAGCGTGATCTCCTGTGTGGTTTCCCTCTGTGTTGCATCTTCCATGCCAGCCTGAAAAAGCGCGTCAATACCGGCTGGTCCGCGGCACACGTGACTCTGGCGAGTAAAAATGACCCGTTGCGTCTGGCGACAGCGAGTCATTTTTACTCGCTAAATCACCGACGATATGTCTGAGGACAGGTTTCACGGTATGGAAAAATGGCATGATTTCTGCTGATGGATCCTTCGATAGCGAATAAGGACACGATAAGGACCCGCCCATGCTGCGCATTACTTCATGCTTCCGGGACGCCCTGAGCTGGTTACTGACCGGCACGGTCGTCCTGTTAGTTCTTCTGTTTTCCGCGATGATCGTCCGCGATTATGGTCGGGAGACCGCCGCCGCCCGGCAAAACATCGAAGAAAAGGGGAGTGTGCTGATCCGCGCCCTGGAGTCCGGCACGCGTGTCGGCATGGGGATGCGAATGCATCACGCGCAGCTGCAGGCGTTGCTGGAGGAGATGGCATGGCAGCCCGGAGTGCTGTGGTTCGCGGTGACCGATGAAAACGGTAAGATTATCGCCCACAGCGACCCGCAACAGGTGGATACCGCGCTGTACAGTCCTGCGCAAATGCGTGAACTCAAGGTGGGCGAACAGGAGCGCTGGCGTCGGCTTGCCGAGCCGCAACCGGCGCTGGAGATTTATCGCCAGTTCCGCCCGCTCAACCCTGCTCGTGGTCACCATATGGGAATGATGAAGCGCTGCAACAGCGCGCTGGCTCAGCCTAATGTTCCACAGGTGATTTTTATCGCCTTTGATAGCCGCGAGCTGGATGCGGCGCAGGCTCGCGGCTTGCGTAACATGATGATCATGCTGGTGGCCGCGGCGCTGGTCATCGTCGCGACGATCCTCGCTCAGTTCTGGTTCCGCCGCTACCGTCGTTCACGCCAACAGCTGCAGGAGGCGATGGCCCGCAAAGAAAAACTGATGGCCCTTGGGCATCTGGCGGCTGGCGTCGCGCATGAGATCCGCAACCCGCTCTCTTCGATTAAAGGACTGGCAAAGTATTTTGCCGAGCGTACGCCGCCGGGCGGCGAGGCGCAGGAGTTAGCGCTGGTGATGGCGAAAGAGGCCGACCGCCTGAACCGGGTCGTCAGCGAACTGCTGGAGCTGGTTCGCCCTGCCCATTTAAACTACCAGCCGGTCGATATTAACGCGCTTATCCATCACTCATTGCAGCTGGTAAGCCAGGATGCGCAGAGTCGCGGGATCGAACTGCAATTTACTCCGCGCCCTGAATTAACCTCGATTAAAGCCGACCCCGACCGTCTGAACCAGGTGCTGTTGAATCTGTATCTGAATGCGATGCAGGCTATTGGCCGCGACGGCGTCATTCACGTATCGGCAAGCGAAGCCGATCGGCAACGTGTGAAAATTGTCGTCAAGGATAGCGGTAAGGGGATGAGCGATGAAGAGCTGCAGGCCATCTTCACTCCTTATTTCACCACCAAGGCGGACGGCACAGGGCTGGGGCTGGCGGTAGTACAGAATATTATCGAACAACATGGCGGGACAATCCGCGCTGAAAGTCAGCCGGGAGCCGGAGCGATATTTACGCTTTGGCTACCAGTAGATGCTCAACGGAGGGAAGATGAGCAGCGATAAAGTACAGATTCTGGTTGTCGATGATGACGTCAGCCACTGCACGATTCTGCAGGCGCTACTGCGTGGCTGGGGCTATCAAGTGGCGTTAGCCCACAACGGCCTGCAGGCGCTGGAGCAGATCCATCAGCAGGTCTTCGACCTGGTGCTATGCGATATCCGCATGGCGGAGATGGACGGTATCGCGACATTAAAAGAGATCAAAGCCTATAACCCGGCGATTCCGGTATTAATCATGACGGCATTCTCCAGCGTCGGCACGGCGGTTGAGGCTATTAAGTCCGGCGCGCTGGATTATCTGGTCAAGCCGCTGGATTTTGACACCCTACAGCAGACGCTGGTTCAGGCGCTGGCGCACACCCGGCAGAGCGAGGGCGATTTCAGCGCCGCGACGGATTCGCAATGGGGCATGATTGGCGAAAGCCCGGCAATGCAGGCGCTTATCAACAATATTACGCTGGTGGCGCCCTCGGACGCGACGGTGCTGATCTGCGGCGAATCGGGGACCGGTAAAGAACTGGTGGCGCGCGCCATTCACGCCTGCAGCGAGCGCCGCGACAAGCCGCTGGTGACGCTAAACTGCGCAGCGCTCAATGAGTCGCTGCTGGAATCCGAGCTGTTCGGCCATGAAAAAGGGGCTTTTACCGGCGCGGAACGGCGGCGGGAAGGGCGTTTTGTCGAGGCGGATGGCGGCACGCTGTTCCTTGATGAAATTGGCGATATTTCGCCGCTGATGCAGGTGCGTCTGCTGCGGGCGATTCAGGAACGCGAAGTGCAGCGCGTGGGCAGTAATCAGACGCTTTCTGTCGATGTGCGGCTAATCGCCGCCACCCATCGTAATCTGGCGGAGGAGGTGAGCGCCGGGCGTTTTCGCCAGGATCTCTATTACCGCCTGAATGTCGTAACTATTGATATGCCGCCGCTGCGTCAGCGGCGTGAAGATATTCCGCAACTGGCGCAGCACTTTCTTAAGCGCTATGCCGAACGCAATCGTAAAACGGTGCAGGGATTTACGCCGCAAGCGATGGACCTGTTGATTCACTACGGCTGGCCGGGAAATATCCGCGAACTGGAAAATGCGGTGGAGCGGGCGGTGGTGCTGCTGACCGGAGACTACATTTCCGAGCGTGAACTGCCGTTGGCGATAGCGGGCGCGCCGCTGCCGGTCACTGGCAACGATGAGGCGCTGATTCAGCCATTAGTGGAAGTTGAAAAAGAAGTCATTCTCTCGGCGCTGGAAAAAACGGGCGGCAACAAAACTGAAGCCGCCCGTCAGTTAGGCATTACGCGCAAAACGCTGCTGGCAAAACTCAGCCGTTAGTTTTCTCACGCGCGATGGCGCGCCAGCCGATATCGTTGCGGCTGAAGCTGCCGTTCCAGTGAATATCGGTCAGCAGTTCATAGGCGCGTTGTTGCGCCTGCGCCACGGTTTCACCCAGCGCGGTCACGCACAGCACG
The DNA here is from genome assembly GCF_057196925.1 of Klebsiella sp. SYXHC3. NCBI lineage: Bacteria > Pseudomonadati > Pseudomonadota > Gammaproteobacteria > Enterobacterales > Enterobacteriaceae > Klebsiella > Klebsiella sp. SYXHC3. Next base: position 36,225 of record NZ_JBXUNG010000018.1, read on the forward strand.
CGCCCGCCGTTGGTGACCACGCGCTGGTCGTCTGCCAGTTTGGTGCCGGCGTGGAAGACTTTACCGTCTGCCGCTTCCTGCTGCGGCAGGCCGTGGATCTCATCGCCCGTGTTGTAGTTGCCCGGATAGCCGCCGGCGGCAACCACGACGCCCAGCGAAGCGCGGTCATCCCACTCGGAGGTCTTCTCGTCCAGCTTGCCCGCGCAGGCGGCGAGGCACAGCTCTACCAGATCGGATTTCATGCGCAGCATGATCGGCTGGGTTTCCGGATCGCCAAAGCGACAGTTGAACTCAATAACCTTCGGATTGCCCTGCTTGTCGATCATCAGACCGGCATACAGGAAACCGGTATAGGTGTTACCTTCAGCGGCCATACCTTTAACGGTTGGCCAGATAATCCGCTCCATGGTGCGCTGATGGACTTCATCAGTAACCACCGGCGCCGGGGAGTAAGCGCCCATACCGCCGGTGTTCGGGCCGGTATCGCCGTTGCCGACGCGCTTGTGATCCTGGCTGGTGGCCATCGGCAGGACGTGCTCGCCGTCGACCATGACAATAAAGCTGGCTTCTTCGCCATCTAGGAACTCTTCAATCACGATGCGGTGGCCTGCATCGCCAAAGGCGTTACCGGCCAGCATATCTTTGACCGCCGCTTCGGCTTCCTCAAGGGTCATCGCCACGATAACGCCTTTACCTGCCGCCAGACCGTCGGCTTTGATGACGATCGGCGCGCCTTTCTCCCGCAGATAAGCCAGCGCAGGCTCAACTTCGGTGAAGTTCTGGTATTCCGCCGTCGGGATATGATGACGAGCGAGGAAATCTTTGGTGAAGGCTTTTGAACCTTCCAGCTGCGCGGCGCCTTCGGTTGGCCCGAAGATGGCGAGCCCTGCGGCACGGAATGCGTCTACTACGCCAATGACCAGAGGCGCTTCCGGACCCACGATCGTCAGATCGATTTTCTCATCCTGCGCGAAGCGTAGCAGGGCCGGAATATCGGTGACGCCGATGGCGACGTTTTGCAGCGCCGGCTCCAGCGCGGTACCCGCATTGCCCGGCGCGACATAGACGGTATCAACCAGCGGCGACTGGGCCGCTTTCCAGGCCAGCGCGTGTTCGCGCCCGCCGTTGCCGATTACTAATACTTTCATCTGCTGCTCCGTGAATTAATGGCGGAAGTGGCGCATGTCGGTGAAGATCATGGCGATACCATGTTCGTCCGCGGCGGCAATTACTTCTTCGTCGCGGATAGAACCGCCCGGTTGGATAACGCAGGTGATGCCTACTGCGGCTGCGGCATCAATACCATCGCGGAACGGGAAGAAAGCGTCAGAGGCCATGGCGGAACCTTTCACTTCCAGACCTTCGTCACCGGCTTTAATCCCGGCAATTTTCGCTGAGTAGACGCGGCTCATCTGACCGGCGCCTATACCGATGGTCATATTATCTTTGGCATAAACGATGGCGTTGGATTTGACGAATTTCGCCACTTTCCAGCAGAACAGCGCATCGCGCAGCTCTTGCTCGCTCGGCTGACGTTTGCTAACCACGCGCAGTTCGCCCGCGGTGACCATACCGAGATCGCGGTCCTGAACCAGCAAGCCGCCATTGACACGTTTGAAATCGAGACCCGCGACGCGAGCATCCCACTGGCCGCAGACCAGTACGCGGACGTTCTGCTTAGCGGCGGTGATTTTCAGCGCTTCTTCGCTAGCGGATGGCGCGATGATCACTTCGACGAACTGGCGAGAGATGATCGCCTGCGCGGTTTCAGCATCCAGCTCGCGGTTAAAGGCGATGATGCCGCCGAACGCGGAGGTTGGGTCGGTTTTGTATGCGCGATCGTAGGCGTCGAGGATCGAGTCGCTGACGGCAACGCCGCACGGGTTGGCATGCTTAACGATAACGCAGGCCGGCTCGTTAAACTCTTTCACGCATTCCAGCGCCGCATCGGTATCGGCAATATTGTTATAGGAGAGCGCTTTGCCCTGCAGCTGGGTGGCGGTAGCCACGGAGGCTTCTTTTACATTCTCTTCTATATAGAAGGCAGCCTGCTGGTGGCTGTTTTCGCCGTAGCGCATATCCTGCTTCTTAATGAAGTTCAGATTCAGGGTACGCGGGAAGCGGCCAGCGGCTTCTTTGCTTTCGCCGTGATAGGACGGAACCATGCTACCGAAGTAGTTAGCGATCATGCTGTCGTAAGCGGCGGTGTGTTCGAAGGCTTTAATGGCGAGGTCGAAGCGGGTGTCCAGCGTGAGGGAACCTTCGTTGGCGTCCATCTCATTAATGATGGCGTCGTAGTCGCTGCTCTTAACCACGATGGCGACGTCTTTATGGTTCTTCGCCGCAGAGCGCACCATGGTCGGGCCGCCGATATCGATGTTTTCCACCGCGTCTTCCAGCGAACATCCTTCACGAGCGACGGTCTGGGCAAACGGATAAAGGTTAACGACAACCATATCGATAGGCGCGATACCGTGTTGCTGCATGATACCGTCATCCTGACCGCGACGACCGAGGATGCCGCCGTGTACTTTCGGATGCAGGGTCTTCACGCGTCCATCCATCATTTCCGGGAAACCGGTGTAGTCAGAGACTTCGGTAACCGGCAGGCCTTTATCTGCCAGCAGGCGAGCGGTGCCGCCGGTGGACAGCAGCTCTACACCACGAGCGGAAAGCGCCTGCGCGAATTCGACGATACCGGCCTTGTCAGAAACACTGAGCAGAGCGCGGCGGACTGGACGACGTTGTTGCATGGTATTAAATCCCCAGGATTTGAACATTACAGAGAGCGTTAGGTGAGTTTTTGCCTAAAAACTCACCTAACGCACCCAACCGGGCATCCGTGTCATAGCGCGGCATTGTAACGAAAACGTTTGCGCAACGCTCGCGAATTTTTATCTTTCTCTTTCAGCCGATGATTCTCTCCTTATATGGCAGTGGATGTACCGGGGTTTGAGCCCTCTTTTGCCATGCTCCTGTGGATAATTCTGTGTGTAAAAGGGTATAAAGCGGGGTTTTGCTGGGGAATGCAGCAGTCAGTCATTTTTCTGCAATTTTTCTATTGCAAGCGTTCGAGAACTCCCTATAATGCGCCTCCATCGACACGGCGGATGTGAATCACTTCACACAAACAGCCGGTTCGGTTGAAGAGAAAAATTCTGAAATTCAGGGTTGACTCTGAAAGAGGAAAGCGTAGTATACGCCACCTCGCGACAGAGCGCTAAAGCGCGTCGCAACTGCTCTTTAACAATTTATCAGACAATCTGTGTGGGCACTCAAAGTGACATGGATTCTTAATGTCTTCGGACAATA
>NZ_JBXUNG010000019.1:0-12373 GCF_057196925.1 Klebsiella sp. SYXHC3
GAAGAAGCCCGCAGCGATATTTTTGATTACATCGAAATGTTTTATAACAGTAAGCGTCGGCATGGTTCAAGCAATCAGATGTCACCGACAGAATATGAAAACCAGTATTATCAACGGCTCGGAAGTGTCTAGATTATCCGTGGCGATTCAATATTACGTTATCTTGAAGAGGCCCTTGCTGAAACTATTGGTTTGTTAAGAGCCAGAGGTATGAGTAGAGAGTACATCATTCAGGGATTTAAATTTCCGCTAGGTAATACTTATGAGATAACATTCTCTTTATTGAGGCATGAAGCTGCTGGCATGCTTTTAGGGCCAATCACGGTGGGAGGAATAATGTATAGTGTTTGGTACGGAGTTCAACGATGATTTCTCGCGAACAGGCTATTGCTATAGCTAAAGCCTATGCTGATACGAGTGGTCGCGGTTGGGATGAACATTATCATGAAGCCCAGCCGATGATGCTGGATGGCGAGCCGGTGTGGTGGGTGGCTACCACTGATTGCGAATATTCAACTGAGCAGCCATGGCTGATGGAACAACTTCCTAATCCTTCTCATTATTACATCAGTATGGTGAGTGCATGCTGTGTGGCCGTGGGATCAAGGGAGAACGATTATCAGCGGGTGGGCTAAAAGTAGTAACTGTCCCAGCCCTCATCTTCACTTAGTTACGATTCTTGCCAATCATCCAATAAACCTCGCGATCTACTTCTGCTTTCTCGTTAATAGTTTGCTTAGCCAAGATTCAACTAATCAACCCTACACCCCATATCCCCGATACAGCCAATATCCGCCAACCAGCACCACAACATTCAGCACGATGCTAATAATGAAATATGTTCTGAATGGCTGCTTCTGGGTTTTGTGGCGAAAACACTGCTGCCCGGCAATCGCGCCCGGCCATCCGCCAAGCAAGCCGAACGTCAGCAGGGTGGATTCCGGGATCCGGCTCCAGGCTTTACGGGCGGCTAATTTGTCGATGCCGTAGATAAGCCAGGTCAGCACGTTCGCCAGCAGGAACCACATGGCGATGGAATAGGGCAGCAACAGGCTGCCAACGGCGGCAAGGGCCAGCAGGAAGTAACAAAAATAACCGAGCTTCATACAATATCAACAGCGCTTAGCGGTGGCAGGGAGAGCAACTATACCTGGTTTGTTGGCTGGCGGTAAGACGCCGATTGTTAATCGCGACAGGTCGACAACTTTACCCCTCCGTTCCCTACCTGCAACCCATCTCCCGCGCCAGCGTCCCCGGCAGAGTCTTTAGCGATGTAGAAACAGAGGCCGGCAGTGCCGACCACAGCGTCAAATGCGGACTGGTGCGGCGCTCGATCTCCGCCACCGTCACCTGATGGTCGCAAAAATTAGCATCGCGCGGCGTCGCCTGGTCCAGCACAAATGCTGCGTACTGGCCGCTCTGCGGGCCGCTATCGAGGAAAATAATCTTCCAGTAGCCGCTGGGGATCTCCACGCCCGGCGCGGCGGGCAGGGTGGCGATATGCCGCTCGAACAGCGGCCCGGTAACCGCATAAACCGCCGTCACCTCCGGGCGCTCGGCCAACGCGCGCTCCGCGTCTTCCAGCCGCGCCCATGCCCCCTGATTCAGCGCCGCTTCCTGCGGAGTGATATTCGACAGATAGTTCAGCGCAGGCCAGTCCTCCGCGCCGCCGAGGCTCGCCAGCGGTGCCTGATGGCCGCGATCGACCGCCAGTAAGGTGTTGGCCCGGCGATAGTCGGCGGGCGCCAGGGTATCGGCAGCGGGTAAATCGGGGTCCTGCTTCCACACTCTCTCCCGGTTACTGGCCTCGCTGGCGCGGGTGATTTTATACGCTACCCAGTTGGCCAGCTTACGGCGGGGGTTATTGTTCAGCGTGTAGGCCGCGCGGAAAAGCGTCTGTTGGCTGCCGCCGGTTGGGCAGCCAACTTCGCAATTATCCACCTTTACTGTCGCGGCATGGCTGGGTGATATCGTGCTCAGGGTGGAAAGTAATAACAGCAAAAATAAACAGGGTGGAAAAGGATTCAGGTTCATCGATAGCGCTCATTGAATTAAGGCCCACCTTTTCTCCGCGTGATAAATACGCAATCAGGGTGAGCAGGAAAATCAATGAAGCTAAAGGGAATAACGTCGAGTGAAGGCCGATTGGCGCAGAGGATGAGATAATATGAGAACGGGTGAGGGTTAAATGAGGTAATTGCTTGTGGGGCTAATAATAAAAAAGCCCGCCGGTGAAATACCAACGGGCTTGTCTTTATTTATTCTCCGCGCTTGCCCCGATGCCGATACAGCCACATCAGCTTATATGCCGCCGGAATGATAAACAGCGACAACAGCGGCGCAGTGATCATCCCGCCAATCATCGGCGCGGCGATACGGCTCATCACTTCTGACCCGGCGCCGGTGCCCCATAAAATCGGCAGCAGGCCGGCGATAATCACCGCCACGGTCATCGCCTTTGGCCGCACGCGCAGTACCGCGCCCTGATACAGCGCCTCGTCGAGCTTATCGGCGCTGAAGGTTTGCGGGTTCTCCAGCGATGGCTCCGCCTCAATGGCGTGGCGCAGGTACATCAGCATCACCACGCCAAATTCTGCCGCCACCCCGGCGAGGGCGATAAAGCCGGTACCGGTGGCCACCGACAGATGGAACCCCATCCAGTAGAGGAACCAGATCCCGCCGACGAGGGCGAACGGCACGCTGGTGATAATCAGCAACGCCTCGCCGAAGCGGCGGAACGCCAGGTACAGCAGCACGAAGATAATCATTAGCGTCATCGGCACCATCAGCTTCAGCTTCTGATTGGCGCGCTCCAGCAGCTCAAACTGCCCGGAGTAGGAGACGCTGATGCCCGGCTTCAGCTTCACCTCTTTGCCGATGGCCTGCTGCAGATCGCGCACCACCGACACCATATCGCGGTCGCGAGCGTCGATGTAGATCCAACTGGTCGGGCGGGCGTTCTCGGTCTTCAGCATCGATGGCCCGGTAACGACTTTAACCTCGGCGACGTCGCCGAGCACGATCTGCTGCTTCAGCGGCGTGAGGATCGGCAACTGGCGGAGGATCTCCGGGCTGTCGCGATAGCTCTGCGGGTAGCGGATGTTGATCGGATATCGCTCGACGCCCTCTACCGTTTCGCCAACCATCGCGCCGCCGATGGCGGACGAGACGAACAACTGCACGTCGCCGTCGGTCATGCCGTAGCGGGCCGCCTTCTCACGCTGAATATCAATGTTGAGGTAGCGCCCGCCGACTAGCCGCTCGGCTAATGCTGACGTGACCCCCGGCACGGTGCGCGCCACCACTTCAATTTGTTCGGCGATGGCGTCGATATCGGCCAGGTTAGTGCCGGAAACTTTAATGCCGATCGGGCTCTTGATGCCGGTGGAGAGCATGTCGATGCGGTTGCGGATCGGCGGCACCCACAGGTTCGCCAGCCCCGGCAGACGCACAGTTTTATCCAGCTCCTCGACGATCTTCTCCATGGTCATCCCCGGTCGCCACTGATCCTGTGGCTTGAGCTGAATCGTGGTCTCTACCATCTCCAGCGGCGCCGAGTCGGTGGCGGTTTCGGCCTTGCCGGTTTTGCCGAACACCCGCGCCACTTCCGGCACCGTCATGATCAGCTTATCGGTTTTCTGCAGCATATCCGCCGCCTGCGCAGCGGAGATCCCCGGCAGCGTTGACGGCATATACAGCAAATCGCCTTCGTTAATCTGCGGCAGAAACTCGCCGCCGACCCGGTTAAGCGGCCAGATAACCGTCAGGATCGACAGGAGCGCGATCAGCAGGGTAGTCTTCGGCCAGTGCAGTACCTTCAGCAGCAGCGGGTGATAAATGCGGATCAAAAAGCGGTTCAGCGGATTGCTGTTCTCCGCCGGGATCTTGCCGCGGATCCAGAAGCCCATCAGGATCGGGATCACCACGATCGCCAGCAGCGCCGCCCCGGCCATCGACCAGGTTTTGGTGAAGGCCAGCGGGCCGAACAGTTTGCCCTCCTGGCCTTCGAGGGTGAAAATCGGGATAAACGACAGGGTAATGATCAGCAGGCTGATAAACAGCGCGGGGCCGACCTCCACCGACGCATCGGTAATGATTTTCCAGCGGATGTCGTTGCTTAGCTTCTCTCCCGGGTGCTGATGTTCCCACTCCTCCAGCCGCTTATGGGCGTTCTCTATCATCACGATGGCGGCATCGACCATCGCCCCTACCGCAATGGCGATCCCGCCCAGCGACATGATGTTGGCGTTGAGCCTCTGGAAATGCATCATGATAAAGGCGAAACACAGGCCGAGCGGCAGCGAAATAATCGCCACCAGTGCCGAGCGCACGTGCCACAGGAACAGGGCGCAGACCAGCGCGACGACGATAAACTCTTCCAGCAGCTTGTGGCTGAGGTTGTCGATGGCGCGGTCGATAAGCTGGCTGCGGTCGTAGGTGGTGACCACTTCAACCCCTTCCGGCAGGCTGCTTTGCAGCGACGCCAGCTTCTCTTTGACCGCCGAGATCACCTCGCGGGCGTTCTTGCCGGAGCGCAGGATCACCACGCCGCCGGCGACTTCGCCCTCGCCGTTAAGCTCGGCGATACCGCGGCGCATCTCCGGGCCAATCTGCACTCGCGCGACGTCGCCGAGATAGACCGGCACGCCGTTGTCACCGGTCTTCAGTACGATATTTTTGAAGTCGTCGAGCGTTTGCAAATAGCCGCTGGCGCGCACCATATATTCGGCTTCCGCCAGTTCGACGGAAGAGCCGCCCGCCTCCTGGTTAGAGGCGTCCAGCGCCGATTTCACCTCGCCGAGGCTGATGCCGTACTGGGTCAGCTTCATCGGGTCGACGACAATCTGATACTCCTTGACCACGCCGCCTACCGACGCCACTTCCGAGACGTTAGGAATGGTTTTTAGCTCATATTTTAAGAACCAGTCCTGCAACGAGCGCAGTTCGGCGAGGTCATGTTTGCCGCTACGGTCGACCAGCGCGTACTCGAAGACCCAGCCAACGCCGGTGGCGTCCGGACCCATTTCGGCGCTGACCCCTGCGGGCAGTTTGCCCTGCACCTGATTGAGATACTCCAGCACCCGCGAGCGCGCCCAGTAAGGATCGGTGCCGTCTTCAAATATTACATACACGTAGGAGGCGCCAAACTGCGAGAAACCGCGCACCGTTTTCGCGCCGGGGACTGACAGCATGGTGGTGGTCAGCGGCCAGGTGACCTGGTTTTCAACGATCTGCGGCGCCTGCCCCGGATAGCTGGTTTTGACGATTACCTGTACGTCGGAGAGGTCCGGCAGGGCGTCTACTGGGGTGTGGATGATGGTCCAGGTCCCCCAGATGCTGAGGAACAGCGCCGCCATCATCACCAGGAAACGGTTGGCCACCGAGCGGCGGATAATCCATTCAATCATTGTTCCGTTCCTCAGTGCGCGTGGGCGGCAGGAGCCGTGACATCAGGAGCCTGCGCGCGCATGCGCTCCAGCGCGCCGGAGATATTGGCTTCCGAGTCGATCAGGAACAGGCCGCTGGCGACGACTTTTTCGCCCTCCTGCAGACCGCTGCGAATGGCCGTAACGCCGGCGGATTCATGGAATACCTGTACGAGCTTCGGCACGAAGCGGCCCTCGTTATCCACGGTAATCACTCGCTGCTCGCTGCCGCTGTCGATCAACGCTTTTGATGGGATCAGCAACATTGGCGCGCTTTCGCTGGTCAGTTTCAGATAGGCGTTCATCCCCGGCTTCAGCGCTTCATCCGGGTTGTTGACCTGCAGGCGTAGCTGCAGCGTACGGGTGGCGCTATCGACGCTGGGGAGAATGGTCCATTTGTTGATACTGAAGGTTTTTCCCGGCCAGGCGGGAACCTGAATGGCGAACTGCGAGGCGTCTTTAATCAGCCAGGCGATGGATTCCGGTACCGCCACGCTGACCCACACCGGGTCCATGCCCTGAATTTTCGCCACCACATTATCTTTGGCGATATTCATTCCGGCGCGCAGATCGAAGGCGGTAATAACGCCATCGATCGGTGCTTTGAGAGTAAAGCGGGTCTGGATTTTACGCGTGGTTTTCAGGCGGCGGATATCGTCATCCGGCATTCCGGCAAGGCGCAGACGCTCAAGGATCCCCTCGACCTGCGTGGCGGTGCCCCCGGTCTCCTGCAACAACAGATATTCGCTCTGCGCTTCCACCCAGTCCGGGATGGTCAGCTCGAGCAACGGCGTGCCTTGCTTGACTTTGTCGCCGACGGTCAGCGGATAGACTTTATTAATAAAGCCCGCCGCCCGCGCCTGCATAATCACGTACTGGTACTCGTTATAGCTGATGTTGGCCGGGAATGTCTGGGCGTAGCGCAGCGGCCCGCGGGTGACCGCGGCGGTTTTTACGCCGAGGTTTTGGGTCTGCGTCGGGTCGATACGCACCCCTGGCGCACCGGCGACGGCACTCTCCTCATCAGCGTATTTCGGCACCAGGTCCATATCCATAAACGGCGATTTACCCGGTTTATCAAAGCGAGTATTCGGGTACATCGGGTCGTACCAGAACAGTACTTTACGCTGCTGCTCGGCTGCCGGAGCGCTATCCATTGTCGGCGTCAGTCGGGTATACAGCGCCGCGGTAAGCGCGCCGCCAATTACCATGCTGCCGAGGATCAGCGCCGTATTTTTCAGTGTCAGGGATGCCATGTGTCGTCCATTCAGTTATTGAGGGGGCCTACCGTCGCCGGGCCGTTATTGGGCGCGGATATCCTGTAACAGCGACAGATTGCCCTGCTGAACGAAGGTGAAGTCCACGCTGTCACCGTCCTTCACATTGTTGAGCTGCGTCTGCGGGGTGATGGTGAAGCGCATGGTCATCGGCGGCCAGTTCACCGCCGGGATGGCCTCGTGGGCGATAGTGATTTTTTTGCTATCCATATCAATGGCTTTAATGACGCCTTTACCAGTGATGCTTTGCGTCTGCGCGGCGGCGGGTTGTTCATGCATCGCCATGCCGGCGTGCGGTTCGGCAGCCTGGGCGGCGAACACCGCGCCAGAGAGCAGGGTGAACAGGGCGATTTTAGACAGTGAATTCATAATCAAAACTCCTCGGGTTATTCCATCCAGCCGCCGCCGAGAGCGGTGAACAGGGTGATTTCATTCGCCTGACGGGAATAGTTGAGTTCCAGCAGGGTTTGTCGGGTGGTGAAAATGTCGCGCTGGGCGCTCAGGACTTCGATGTAGCTGACCGCGCCGTGACGATAGAGCGCGGTGGCGCGCTGCAGGGTGATATTTAGTGAAGCGAGATAACGCTGCTGGGCGGCAGTCTGATCGGCCAGGCTCTGGCGCAGGGCCAGCGCGTCGGCCACCTCTTTAAAGGCGGACTGAATCTTTTGTTCATAGTTGACTACCTGCTGCTGCTGGCGGATCTCCGCCAGGTCAAGGTTGGCCTGATTGCGCCCGGCGTTGAAAATCGGCAGTTCAATTTTGGGGATGAAGGTCCACATCGCGCTGCCGGCGTTAAACAGGCTGGAGAGCTCGCTGCTGCTGCCAGAGAGCGAGCTGGTCAGGGTAATCGACGGGAAGAAGGCCGCCCGCGCGGCGCCGATATTGGCGTTGGCCGCCAGCAGGCTGTGTTCGGCCTCTAAAATATCCGGCCGCTGCAGCAGGATCTCTGAGGAGAGCGACGGCGGCAGGGTTACGCCTTTCAGGTCTACCGCGCTGCTGGCGTTATCGTCCGGCAGCCGTTGATAGCTGCCGAGCAGTAGCTGCAGGGCGTTATTGGCCTGCGCAAGTTGACCTTGCCGTTTGGCGATATCGGCGCGGGTGCTTTCGATCATCCCGCGCGCCTGTTCCAGCGCCAGCACGGTGGTGCTGCCGGTCAGCAGCTGCTTTTCAACGAAGGCGTAAGACTGCTGATAGTTCTGCAAGGTGTCGTTCGCCACCTGCAGCTGCGCCGCCGCCAGCCGCTGGTTGAAGTAGCTTTGTGAAACGTTAGCAATCAACAGGATATGCACCGTGCGCCGCGCCTCTTCGCTGGCGAAGAAGTTCTGTCGGTCGGCCTCGCTAAGGTTTTTCAACCGGCCAAAGAAGTCGAGGTCGTAGCTGAGATTCAAGCCGGCGGCATAATCGCTGCTGGTGGTGGTGTCGCCTTTGAGCTTGCCGCCATAGGTGGTGCTGCCGTCGCCGTTAAGCTGCGGGTAGCGGTCGGCGTCGGTCACCCGGTACTGGGCGCGGGCTTCCTGCACTTTCAGCGTCGCCATCCGTAGATCGCGGTTGTTGGTCAGCGCGGTGCTAATCAGGCTTTTCACCTGCGGGTCGACGAAAAAGGTGCGCCAACCGGTCTCCTGGTAGCCCGCCGTCGCGGTAACCAGTTTGTTCTGGCTGAGAGAGAACTGCTGCGGTACCGGCGCGGCGGGGCGCTGGTAGTCCGGAGCAAGTGACAAACAGCCGGTTAAGGCGAATATCACGCTGAGAGTAAGAAGCTTTATTGGGCGCATGGCGACAGACGGTTTTCGGCGATTTATCAATGGCGGATACTTTACGCAGCGGGCTCTGTTCAACGCGTGACAGGAAAATGACAAAGCTGTCATTTTCCTGATATTTCATTGCTATCCGGAGGGGCTCCTCTAAAATTGAATACCCGCACAGAGCGCGCGTGAAGGAGCCAACCGTGAAGATTTTGATTGTCGAAGATGAGAAGAAAACCGGGGAGTACCTGACCAAAGGGCTTACCGAAGCCGGATTCGTCGTCGACCTGGCCGACAACGGCCTTAACGGTTATCACCTGGCGATGACCAGCGACTACGATCTGCTGATCCTCGACATCATGCTGCCGGACGTCAACGGCTGGGATATCGTGCGCATGCTGCGCGCCGCCAATAAAGGGATGCCGATCCTGCTGCTCACCGCGCTTGGCACTATCGAGCATCGGGTGAAGGGGCTGGAGCTGGGCGCCGACGACTATCTGGTGAAGCCCTTTGCTTTTGCGGAACTGCTGGCGCGGGTGCGCACTCTGCTGCGTCGCGGGGCGGCGGTAATAGTAGAAAGCCAGTTTCAGGCGGCCGATCTCAGCGTTGATTTGGTGAGCCGTAAGGTGACGCGTGGCGCGACTCGTATCACCCTGACCAGCAAAGAGTTTACCCTGCTGGAATTCTTCTTGCGCCATCAGGGCGAGGTGCTACCCCGTTCGCTGATCGCGTCGCAGGTGTGGGATATGAATTTCGACAGCGACACTAACGCTATCGACGTGGCGGTGAAGCGGCTGCGCGCCAAAATCGATAACGACTTCGAGCCGAAGCTTATCCAGACCGTGCGCGGCGTCGGCTATATGCTTGAGGTGCCGGATGGCCGCTAAGCGCCCCTTTTCGTTGGCCACCCGGCTGACCTTCTTTATCAGCCTCGCCACCATCATTGCATTCTTTGCCTTCACCTGGATCATGATCCATTCGGTGAAGGCTCACTTTGAAGAGCGCGACGTTCACGACCTCAAGCAGCTCAGTACCACGCTTGAGACGGTGCTCAACCACGCCGACTATCCGCAGGAGCGGCGGCTGGAGATCTTAAAAAACGTGATTGGCGGCTACGCTAACGTCTTTATCTGTCTGGATGATGCCGAGGGCAATATTCTGTTTCAGTCGCCAGACGGCCCGGAACTCAGCCATATTATGAGCACGCCGGGGCTGGCGATGAAGTTGCGCGACGGTAATGTGATTTCATGGACCGACCCGCAGCCGCGGGAAATGGTTCATGATAATCATCAAATGGAGACCCGCTCCTGGCGGCTAATCATGTTGCCGCTGGGCAAGCAGGCAGATGGCAAACCGGCCTGGCATCTGCTGATGGCCTTATCGATCGACTTTCACCTGCACTATATTAATGAGCTCAAAGCAAAGCTGATTTCCGCGGCGTCGATAATCAGCCTGCTGATCATCGCCATCGTGCTGTTTGTGGTCTATCAGGGGCATAAGCCGATTCGCCAGATCAGCCGCCAGATCCAGAATATTACCTCCCGGGATCTCGATGTGCGCCTCGACCCGCAGGCGGTGCCCATCGAGCTGGAACGGCTGGCGCTGTCGTTTAACCATATGCTGGAGCGCATAGAGGATGTCTTTACCCGCCAGTCGAACTTTTCCGCCGATATCGCCCATGAAATCCGTACGCCGATTACCAACCTGGTCACGCAAACTGAAATCGCCTTAAGCCAGAGCCGCAGCCAGCAGGAGCTGGAAGAGGTGCTCTATTCCAATCTCGAAGAGTTCTCGCGCATGTCGCGGATGGTCAGCGATATGCTGTTCCTTGCCCAGGCGGATAATAACCAACTGATCCCCGAACAACGGGCGCTGGACCTGGCCGAGGAAGTGAATAAGGTGTTTGAGTTCTTTGAAGCGTGGGCGGAAGAAAAAGAGGTGGCGCTGCGTTTTGTCGGTAGCCATTGCCGGGTGATTGGCGACCCGCTGATGCTGCGGCGGGCAATCAGCAACCTGCTGTCGAACGCGATTCGCTATACGCCGGCCGGGCAGGCGGTGACCATTCAGTTGAGCGAAAGCGCCGAGAAGATTCGCCTGGTGGTGGAGAACCCCGGCGCACCGATTGCCGCCGCGCATCTGCCACGCCTGTTTGATCGTTTCTATCGCGTCGACCCCTCGCGCCAGCGCAAAGGCGAGGGCAGCGGCATCGGTCTGGCGATTGTAAAATCGATTGTCAGCGCTCACCACGGCAGCGTAGCGGTGCAGTCCGATCTGCGCTCCACTCGCTTTATTATCGTGTTGCCGAAATATGCGCAATAACGGCTGAAAGCAAGCGGGCAGCGCCAGGCGACTGCCCGCAGTATTGCCGTTCTCTTACTCTTCGAAATACCAGTAGCCCTGATTAATCAGCCGCGTCAGTTCGCTAACGAACGCCGGATTTTTCAGGCCGCTGCCGAGCTCTTCTTGACCTAACGAGGTATAGCGACACAGCGCATCGAGCGCGCTGGCATCGGTGGTGTCGAGTTGTTCGCTATGCACGAAGAAGCTGTCGCCGATATGCAGAACGCGCAGGCCGCTCAGGCGAGAAAGCTTTTCCCCGCCCAGCAGCGCATCGACCACTTCCTCTTCTTCATATGCCGGTTCCGCCGGAGCAATATCCAGTTCGTGACGCGGCGTGGTGACGAAACTGCCGAACCACTGCTTGAAGTCTTCGGGTTGGCGAATCATGTCGATCATCATGTTGCGCAGACGGTCGAGTTCATACTCTTCAACCCGGCCCGGATGGTCGCGGCAGGTGAGGTCCGGATCGCTGTAGTGTTCCCCGCCGAGGTCGTTTTCCAGCACATAGTCGGCGAAGCTGCTGATCAGGTCGCGGCCGTTTGGCCCACGGAAGCCGACGGAGTAGTTCAGTGCCGTTTCGTGGGTCACTCCGTCGTGTGGGAATCCAGGCGGAATATAGAGGATGTCGCCCGGCTCCAGATCTTCATCAATAATCGGCGGGAACGGATCAACGTGCAGCAGCGCCGGATGCGGACAGAACTGACGCATCGGCAGCTTGTCACCCACGCGCCAGCGGCGGCTCCCCATGCCCTGAATAATAAAGACGTCATACTGATCGATATGTGGGCCAACGCCGCCGCCAGTAACGGAGAAGGAGATCATCAGGTCGTCTAAACGCCAGTCCGGGAGTACGCGGAATGGGCGTACCAGTTCGGCGGCAGGCATATGCCAGTGGTTTACCGCCTGGGCCAGCAATGACCAGCCGCTTTCGCCCAGCCCATCAAAATGTTCAAAAGGACCGTTACTGGCCTGCCACTTACCGTTGACCAGGCTGACCAGCCGGCTATCGACTTCCGGTTCCATGGCTAACCCGGCCAGCTCGTCTGGCGTAATGGGGTCGATGAAGTTAGGGAACGCCTTCTTTAATACGACCGGCTGCTTTTGCCAGTACTTCTCTAAGAACTCGGGCCAGTTAATGTTGAGTTGATAAGCCATAGATTATTACCAGTAGGAAGAAACGGCTCTGATTATAGAAAGGAGGGAAAGCGTGGCGCTTTGTCATGGGTCAAGAGTGATGCTTAATTCACCATTAGCGTTGTGAGGGCGTCGGCAGAGCGAGAAAAATCACTTTTTCGCAAAAAACGATTTTGACTGTAACTACGCTACAAGCCGCATGAACACTGGGTTTTCGCATTTATATATCAAGAAGGATAAACGTGAAAAGTGTAATTAATGAGCGCTTGATAAGTTTTTTGTATTTTAAGGCTTGCTATATCTCAGCAGCTCCCTATAATGCGCACCCACTGACACGGCAGATGTGAATCACTTCACACAAACAGCCGGTTCGGTTAAAGAGAAAAATTCTGAAATTCAGGGTTGACTCTGAAAGAGGAAAGCGTAATATACGCCACCTCGCGACAGAGCGCTA
>NZ_JBXUNG010000020.1:0-1465 GCF_057196925.1 Klebsiella sp. SYXHC3
CTTCTGCGCCGTCGCCAGCCGGTTCTGCTCTTTCTCCTTATCAAATATCGGACTCAGCGTCTGGTTCGCATGCGCCGCATCCCGGCTTAACCCCGCCACGTCCTGCTGCTGATTCGCGCCGTCGCGGATAACCGCCGATAACTCGATCCCGGCTCACTAGCCGAGATCTTTACTCAGGCTGGAATTTTAGCCAGCAACTCATTTACTTTTTCAGTATCTTCAGGATGTAACTGAATATACTTTTCACAGGCCAGACGGACATATTTAAAGCCTACAAATTCAGGAACTATAAGTTCTCCGTCCCATACCCCAAACATTATGCCCTCAAAATGACATTCTGGATCAGGGTCTTCAAAATCAGGGAATGAACAATATGTTTCGTTAACACCGCAGCCTATTTTATTTATAAGATACGGTAACATCCATATGAATTTACCCTGTAGATACATTGAATTAAAATAATCCCGAACAACCCATTCAGGATCGTTTTCATAATCTATGTTCTCAAAAATATATTCGTTCATTATTTAGTCACCGGATGAAAATTTTCTACCATTCCTGTCTTTTTATCCAAATAAACTTGGAATTTTATCCCGCCGGCGGTTGCCGTATATTCTCGTTGTCCAGATGCAATAGCTGCTTTGTAACCACTACTTGCAGCTTGCTGCCCCAATTCTAACATTTTTTGGTCAGTAAAGATCTTAGGGTCATAGATTGTTTTGGTAAATATTTTATCCTTATAACCTGTAATATTACCGGCGCGATCGTAAGCGGGTATTTTATATTGAACCTCAGTAATACCCTTCACGCTGCTTTGAGTTTCACCGACAATTTTCACATTTTTCTCACTTACTGTTGAATAGAAAGCATCAGCATTATGACCACCTGTAATACCTTTCTGTTGATTGTATTTTACAACAGAACCCATATGTTCCAGTTGGTCAATTTTAAAACTAATTCCAGATGGATAAGAGGTGTTCTTCGCAACAACCAAAAACGCCTTAGCTGCTACATATTGTACTAACTTTGCTTCACTGGTCGGCACGCCACTTGCCAAGATTTCCGCAGCTCGTTGCGGCGTCATTTCCCCATCCGCCGCCAACGCACTCACCGGAACCCCAAAGAATTCTGCCCAGGCAATCATCAGGCCTTTAGCTGCATTCTGTCCGTCCGGTATCTGTCCCTGTGAGTTCTTGATCAGCGCCGCCGTGAGTTCTTCTGGTGTGGCACCATTCTGGAGCATATGAACGCCGAGCGACTGCTGGGATAAACCCATGTCAGCCATGCCTTTACCGAAATCAATCGGACTCAAAGCATTATTCTCCACCGCGTTCTTCCCGGCCTGCGCACCCGCCACCGCATCCGCGCTGCTGCCTCCGCTAAGCCCACCCATCAGTCCCGCCGCCAGCGTACTCAGCGCGCTTATCGTCGACTTCTGCTCATCCGACAGCTCTTCTGTCTTAAC
>NZ_JBXUNG010000021.1:0-1328 GCF_057196925.1 Klebsiella sp. SYXHC3
AGGTTGCCACCCGCCAGCCCCTGCATCGCCGCCGTTACCGCCTGCGCCACCTTCTGGTACTTTCCGCCCGTATCGTATTTACCTTAACTTCAACTTAAATATTCCGATAGTAAAAAAACCACAGAATAAAACCTATTAATATTCCAGAAAGAGATACTTTAAAATATGTAAATAATTTACCAATAAAAAACGAGAGTATATTTTCCCCTCCGCCGATCCAGTAACCAAGCAAACTGAATGAAATTGTGATGATTAACAACATGCTAAAAATAGCAAAACATAGATAAAGTAACACAATGAAAGATCTACATCGGAAATTCATCATTGTTGCACCTCATTGTTTTTCAGAGCTTCATTCATACCCTCTGTAAATGCTCCGGAAGCAGCTGCATTCCCTGTATTACCTAAGATCGAAGGTAGAGAGTTTTGTGGCGCTGGTTTTGTTATCGTCCAGACACCTGTAGGAATCCATTCATATTGTTTCGATACCGGATTAAATATCTTATCGGCCGGAACTTTAAGTATATTACCAGCAGCATAACCTGTTGCAGCACCTGCTTTACTCAAGAGTGCCCCTAAGAAGGGGTCATCACCTTTAAGCTCTGCCTGGTAATACCCACCAGCCGCATTCCATGTCACCGTTGGGTTATAACCTTTTCCTGCTGTAATAGCACCAATCACTCCGGCACCAATCACATCCGACAGTTTCACTTCGCCATGTACCCCATACTGAATAGCTGCACTCCCAGCCACTGATGCCCCAGCAGCAATTAACAGTTCTTTTCCATTGGTCACGGTATTTGTGATAATCGCTTTCCCGCCCATGACCAGCACTGGCCATGATGTCGGATCGGTGATGACGGACAGCAATCTATCGCCTGATGTGATATTTTCTTGTAAGAATTTCAAATCAGTGCCATTAAGGTAGTTCACCAGCGCCGCAGCCTCAGGATCTTTCAGTTTCTCATCCAGCCGGAACTGTGAGGCATTCGCGTCATTGGCTACATTAGTCGCCCCTTGAAGAAGCTCTTCCCATGTCACGCAAGCAATGCCACCACCAGAACATGCATCAACCAGTTCTTTGCTATTTTTGTTACTGATTTCGATATATTTCTCAACAACTGACTTGCAGTCATTACCGGACGCTTTGCAGTCGGATAGCTCTTTATCAAGCTGTCTGGCTTCTGTACTACTAAGGTAATTATTCTCCACCGCGTTCTTCCCGGCCTGCGCACCCGCCACCGCATCCGTGCTGC
Organism: Klebsiella sp. SYXHC3; assembly: GCF_057196925.1. Lineage (NCBI taxonomy): Bacteria > Pseudomonadati > Pseudomonadota > Gammaproteobacteria > Enterobacterales > Enterobacteriaceae > Klebsiella > Klebsiella sp. SYXHC3. Next base: position 1,257 of record NZ_JBXUNG010000021.1, read on the forward strand.
TGCCTCCGCTAAGCCCCCCCATCAGTCCCGCCGCCAGCGTACTCAGCGCGCTTATCGTCGACTTCTGCTCAT